>NZ_JBXSOV010000028.1:0-1000 GCF_057784355.1 Martinezella sp. CNPSo 3959 | reverse complement strand
CTCGCTGGGCGGCACGGATGGTGCCGGTGGCATCGTGACCTCTGTCGGTGGGGTAACCAGTAGTACGGTCGGCTCCCTGACCAACACTTTGAACGGGACCGTTGGAAGTGCAGGTGGCCTCGTTAATTCGCTCACGGGGACTGTCGGTTCACTAACCAATACCGTGGGCGATGTGATCGACGGTGCGGGCGGCTTACTTGGCGGCATCATTGGATCGATCGGTGGCTCAAATGGCGGCGGTGGCAACGGTGGTAGCGGCGGCAATGGTGGCGGCGGTGGCAACGGTGGTGGCGATGGCGGCACGGGCTCGGGTGGCAACGGTGGCGGCGATGGCGCCACGGGCGCAGGTGGCGGTGGCACTATCGGTGGTACTATCGGCGGCACTTCAGGTGGCGGTATTACCGGGAACAATACAACCGGTGACATCACTTGGAGCCATACGACTGGTACGTGGGGCTATACCGCAGCCAATATCGTTAGTTGCGGAGATTGGACCAACAGCTACATGGGCTGCGGCGTTACCCCCCACAACATGCTTGCATTCGCAGATTATAAGCTTGGCACTCCGGTTTCCGACATGGGGGGCCTGGGGTCATTCAAATCGGTCGAAGATCCATTTGATAGTGCCCATAACAACCTGATCAGTGCATATAACGACCCGGACAGTGTCATCCCCGCCGATACCGCGGCTCATGCTGTGATGACCGTCATTCATCCAATCGTCCGTCCTGTCGTAGCTTCGGATGGTATCGGCGCTACACCGTTTACCTCCAAAGATGTAGCGCCCAGCAGATCTATGGCCGGCAAACTTGCTGCGGTGCCTGCTTCGTTTGCTAAGACTGTGGCTCGGTCAATGGGTGCGTTGGGTGGGCACTTCAGCCGCGGCACCGGCAAATCCAACACTGATGGCAGCCCGGGGCTATTGCTTGCTAATGTAGCCGGTGATCCCGCCATTAGTTCCTCAAGCGGCGCGATCAATCCGACTACGACGAGCTTGGGC
>NZ_JBXSOV010000027.1:0-1022 GCF_057784355.1 Martinezella sp. CNPSo 3959 | reverse complement strand
ACGATCGGTCACGTTGACCACGGCAAGACGTCCTTGACGGCAGCGATCACGAAGTACTTCGGCGAGTTCAAGGCGTACGACCAGATCGACGCGGCTCCGGAAGAGAAGGCTCGTGGTATCACGATCTCGACGGCCCACGTTGAATACGAGACGCCGAACCGTCACTATGCGCACGTCGACTGCCCCGGCCACGCCGACTACGTCAAGAACATGATCACGGGTGCCGCTCAGATGGACGGCGCGATCCTGGTTTGCTCGGCTGCTGACGGCCCGATGCCGCAGACGCGCGAGCACATCCTGCTCGCCCGCCAGGTTGGCGTTCCGGCGATCGTCGTGTTCCTGAACAAGGTCGACCAGGTTGACGATGCCGAGCTTCTCGAGCTCGTCGAGCTCGAAGTTCGCGAACTGCTGTCGTCCTACGACTTCCCGGGCGACGATATCCCGGTCGTCAAGGGTTCGGCGCTTGCTGCCCTTGAAGATTCGGACAAGAAGATCGGCGAAGACGCGATCCGCGAGCTGATGGCTCAGGTTGACGCCTACATCCCGACGCCTGAGCGTCCGATCGACCAGCCGTTCCTGATGCCGATCGAAGACGTGTTCTCGATCTCTGGCCGTGGTACGGTTGTGACGGGCCGCGTCGAGCGCGGTATCGTCAAGGTTGGTGAAGAAGTCGAGATCGTCGGCATCCGTCCGACGTCGAAGACGACGGTGACCGGCGTTGAAATGTTCCGCAAGCTGCTCGATCAGGGCCAGGCCGGCGACAACATCGGCGCACTGGTTCGCGGTGTTAACCGTGACGGCGTCGAGCGTGGTCAGATCCTGTGCAAGCCGGGTTCGGTGAAGCCGCACAAGAAGTTCATGGCTGAAGCCTACATCCTGACGAAGGAAGAAGGCGGCCGTCATACGCCGTTCTTCACGAACTACCGTCCGCAGTTCTACTTCCGTACGACTGACGTGACCGGCATCGTGACGCTTCCGGAAGGCACGGAAATGGTTATGCCTGGCGACAACGTCACGGTTGC
>NZ_JBXSOV010000026.1:0-2500 GCF_057784355.1 Martinezella sp. CNPSo 3959 | reverse complement strand
GAGTACTATCAGGCAGACACACGGCGGGTGCTAACGTCCGTCGTGAAAAGGGCAACAACCCTAACCTCCAGCTAAGGTCCCCAAGTCATGGCTAAGTGGGAAAGGATGTGAGGATCCCAAAACAACCAGGATGTTGGCTTAGAAGCAGCCATCATTTAAAGAAAGCGTAACAGCTCACTGGTCTAGTCAAGGGTCTTTGCGCCGAAAATGTAACGGGGCTGAAGCCATGCACCGAAGCTGAGGATTCCTCTTTGAGGAGTGGTAGCGGAGCGTTCCGTAAGCTGATGAAGGGATACCCGTGAGGGGTCCTGGAGGTATCGGAAGTGCGAATGTTGACATGAGTAACGATAAAGAGGGTGAGAGACCCTCTCGCCGAAAGACCAAGGGTTCCTGCTTAAAGTTAATCTGAGCAGGGTTAGCCGGCCCCTAAGACGAGGCGGACACGCGTAGTCGATGGGAACCACGTTAATATTCGTGGGCCTGGTGGTAGTGACGGATTGCTTAACTTGTTCACACTTATTGGATTGTGTGGGCGGGGACGCGGTTCCAGGAAATAGCTCCACCGTATAGACCGTACCCGAAACCGACACAGGTGGTCAGGTAGAGTATACCAAGGCGCTTGAGAGAACTATGTTGAAGGAACTCGGCAAATTGCACGCGTAACTTCGGAAGAAGCGTGACCCTTATGTACGCAAGTATGTGAGGGTGGCACAGACCAGGGGGTAGCGACTGTTTACCAAAAACACAGGGCTCTGCGAAGTCGCAAGACGACGTATAGGGTCTGACGCCTGCCCGGTGCTGGAAGGTTAAGAGGAGGGGTGCAAGCTCTGAATCGAAGCCCCAGTAAACGGCGGCCGTAACTATAACGGTCCTAAGGTAGCGAAATTCCTTGTCGGGTAAGTTCCGACCTGCACGAATGGCGTAACGACTTCCCCGCTGTCTCCAACATAGACTCAGTGAAATTGAATTCCCCGTGAAGATGCGGGGTTCCTGCGGTCAGACGGAAAGACCCCGTGCACCTTTACTATAGCTTTACACTGGCATTCGTGTCGGCATGTGTAGGATAGGTGGTAGGCTTTGAAGCAGGGACGCCAGTTCTTGTGGAGCCATCCTTGAAATACCACCCTTATCGTCATGGATGTCTAACCGCGGTCCGTTATCCGGATCCGGGACAGTGTATGGTGGGTAGTTTGACTGGGGCGGTCGCCTCCGAAAGAGTAACGGAGGCGCGCGATGGTGGGCTCAGACCGGTCGGAAATCGGTCGTCGAGTGCAATGGCATAAGCCCGCCTGACTGCGAGACTGACAAGTCGAGCAGAGACGAAAGTCGGTCATAGTGATCCGGTGGTCCCGTGTGGAAGGGCCATCGCTCAACGGATAAAAGGTACGCCGGGGATAACAGGCTGATGACCCCCAAGAGTCCATATCGACGGGGTTGTTTGGCACCTCGATGTCGGCTCATCGCATCCTGGGGCTGGAGCAGGTCCCAAGGGTTTGGCTGTTCGCCAATTAAAGCGGTACGTGAGCTGGGTTCAGAACGTCGTGAGACAGTTCGGTCCCTATCTGCCGTGGGTGTAGGAATATTGACAGGATCTGTCCCTAGTACGAGAGGACCGGGATGGACATATCTCTGGTGGACCTGTTGTCCTGCCAAGGGCATAGCAGGGTAGCTATATATGGAATGGATAACCGCTGAAGGCATCTAAGCGGGAAACCAACCTGGAAACGAGTGTTCCCTATCAGAGCCGTGGAAGACGACCACGTTGATAGGCCGGGTGTGGAAGTGCGGCAACGCATGAAGCTTACCGGTACTAATAGCTCGATTGGCTTGATCGTTCCCATTGCCAGTGCTCATCGAATAAATTCGACGAGCTTTTTGTCCTCACGCTGTCGCGATCTTCGATCGCTACGCTGCGGACGGCGCGCTCTGCGCTTGCGGACTTCGTCCGGAAACGCATCCAGCGACGTGTTCAAATAGACAAAACGAAGTGAAAACTTCACCAGCTTCTCAAAGGGCATAAACCGCTGGCGCGGTTTAGCCCGAAGTTGCGCTTTGCCGACCTGGTGGTTATGGCGGGGTGGCTGCACCCGTTCCCTTTCCGAACACGGCCGTGAAACGCCCCTGCGCCCATGGTACTTCGTCTTAAGACGCGGGAGAGTAGGTCGCTGCCAGGTCTGCTAATCGCAACTTTGTTTAATAGAAATCTTCTCATCACACTCTGAAAAACGGCCTAGCCGTGTTACAATAGGCCGCTACCAAAGCGGCCTTTGCCGCTTCTAGGAAGCAAGAAATTACCCCTACGCACCCGAAATAGGATGCCATGGGCGCGACAAACCCAAAGGGTTTGCGCTGGTGACGCGATAAACCCGAAGGGTTTACGCTGGATAAGACGACAAATCGCTCCGCGATTTGCGTCGATGGCGCGGGGTGGAGCAGCCCGGTAGCTCGTCAGGCTCATAACCTGAAGGCCGCAGGTTCAAATCCTGCCCCCGCAACCAAT
>NZ_JBXSOV010000025.1:0-20914 GCF_057784355.1 Martinezella sp. CNPSo 3959 | reverse complement strand
GGTTGAGCTGATCGTTCCGATCGCGATGGAAGAAAAGCTTCGCTTCGCAATCCGCGAAGGCGGCCGTACCGTCGGCGCTGGCATCGTGGCTAGCATCGTCGAGTAATCTTCGGATTATTCCTTTATAAGAGGCCCCGCTGGAAACAGCGGGGCCTTTTCGCATTCGGAGGTATTGCATGAGCCTGATCATTCTGACCGGTGCTTCGGGCTCGGGAAAGACCGCGATCGCGCAGGCGATCGCCAGGGACCATACCTCTACATTAGCCGTCCATCATTTCGACAGTATCGGCGTGCCGTCGCTTGACGCCATGATCCGCGATCACGGTTCGCCCGAGGGCTGGCAGCGGGATAAGACCCTGGAATGGCTGGCGCGACTTGCGCCACAGGTGCGGAAGGGCAGGGCCATTCTTTTCGAAGGGCAGATGCGGCCGTCCTTCATCATCGAAGCCGCCTTGGCTGCCAGGATCGATGACTATCGCCTCATATTGGTCGATTGCGATGATGCGACGAGGACACATCGTTTGTCCGTCGAGCGAGGCCAGCCGGAACTTGCCGATGCGAATATGATGAACTGGGCCGTCTATCTGCGCCGTGAAGTCCAAGCATCCGGCTTTGAGATTCTCGATACGAGCCACTCTTCTCTCAAGCAGAGCGTGGATAATGTGCTGGGGCACCTGATCGATTGATCCAACGGCACTGTCACCAGGCGGCGATATTTTTGCTCGGCGAGAACTCTATCTTCGCGCGGCGCACGATATCGGCAACGAAATCGCTCTTGCCGCCGGTATAGTGGTCCCAGTCGCCACGGGCCTCTGCAGTCAGGCGCCGCTTCAAGGTCGCATAATTCGCCGCGCGTTCGGGATGGGCGCGCAAATAGTCGCGAAAGAGAAGGCGCTCCCGATGGGCCTCGTTATCAGGCAGGCAAAGATAAAGTCGGGTGCCATAAGGCGTCTCATCCTTCGTGAAGGTCCAGCGGCCGGCATCATGCGGATCGCCGTGAAAGCGATATCCGCCTTCCTTCAGGCGCTCGGTTGCGTCGTGTCTTGCACTCTCAGAGAAGAGGACCGCATCGATATCGAGCTTCGGTTTGGCGCATAATCCGGCGATGGCAGTGCTGCCGATATGATGGAACTGGGCAGGCTGGCCGAGAATCAGACCGATCGCCTTGCTTCTGTTTTCGAAGAGAAGGGGCCATTGCGGATCATATTCGACAAGCGTGATCGGCCGCATCCCACTCATCTCCTTTCGCCGTTTTCGTCACGCGGCATATGCCTTACCGAGTCGGCTCGATTATTTTGCCGGGAAAGTGTGAGCTCACCAAGCCGTGTCTTGCGAAATGGAAGCAAGGGCCTATGTATCGCTCGATTTTATCTGGAGGAGATTTCATGAAGAAACGTATTTTGTTCACGGGCGGCAGCGGCAAAGCTGGACGTCACACGGTTCCTTGGCTGATCAATGCCGGCTATGAGGTCCACAATGTCGATCTCGTGCCACTGAACAGCCCCGGCGTCACCAACCTGCAGGCCGATGTCACCGATGCGGGACAGGTTTATAATGTCCTTAGCATGCACCGCGATTTTCCGGATCTCGAGCAGGGCAAAGGTGTGCAGCCTTTCGACGCTGTGGTGCATTTCGCCGCCATACCGCGCATTCTGATCAAGCCTGATAACGAGACATTCCGCATCAACACGATGAGCACCTACAATGTCATCGAGGCGGCCGCGAAGCTTGGCGTCAAGAAGATCATCGTCGCCTCCAGCGAGACGACCTATGGCGTCTGCTTTGCCGAAGGCCATCGCGACTTCCATCAGTTCCCGCTGGAAGAAGACTATGATGTCAACCCGATGGATTCCTACGGTCTGTCCAAGGTCGTAAACGAGAAGACGGCTCGGGCTTTCGCCGAGCGTTTCGGCATCGACATCTATGCGCTGCGCATCGGCAATGTCATCGAGCCGCATGAATATGAGCGGTTCCCCGAGTTTTTCGCCAACAGCGAGATCCGCAAGCGTATCGCCTGGAGCTATATCGACGCCCGCGACCTCGGCCAGATCGTCCATCTCTGCATCGAGAAGAGCGGCCTCGGCTTCCAGGTGTTCAATGCCGCCAACGACACGGTATCGGCCAATACGCCATCGCGAGAGCTGGCCGCCAAGCACTTTCCGAACGTCCCGTTCACGCGCGAGATCGGCGAATATGAGGGCTTGCTGTCCAATCGCAAGATCCGCGAGGTCCTGGGCTTCAAGGAAGAGCACGACTGGCGGAAATATGTGAAGGTCTGAGGTGTAAAGCCTGAGAAATACCCCGGGCGCTGCTCTCTGGCGCGCCCGGGAGAGAGGCAAGCGGAAATCTCTCCATTTGTTACGCAGCATAACCAAAAATGCTTCCGCAAACACTCGACAAATATCCTTGTTTCTTTAAGTAGGATCAGGTTCGCGGCATCTCCTGTAGATTGCAGCGCGTCGTGCGGCGTATTCGGGCACATGTGTTGAACCCTCATCCCGCAGCCGATAGGCTTCATGAGATGAATTGAGCCTTGCTTGCGTCACGGCGAAAGATAATTTGCCGGCTGATTCAAAACAGACCAGCCGTTTCGGAGGTATCATGAAGGATAATGTTGCACGTATTTTCGTCGGGTTCGATTCCAAGGAGGTCGTGGCCTACCACGTCCTGACCCAGAGCATCATCGAACGCTCGTCTATTCCGGTGGTGTTCTCGCCGATCGTGCTCAATAATCTCGAGAGCATCTTCACGCGCGAGCGCAACCCGCTGCAGTCGACCGAGTTTTCCTTCTCGCGCTTCCTCGTGCCTTACCTCAGCGATTACCAGGGCTGGAGCATCTTCATGGATTGCGACATGCTCGCCCGCGCCGATATTGCCGAGCTATGGGCGCTGCGTGACGATCGCTATGCCGCCATGTGCGTCAAGCACGACTACCAGCCGAAGATCGAGACCAAATTCCTAGGGCAGACGCAGACGAAGTATGAAAAGAAGAACTGGTCGAGCATGATCCTGTTCAACAACGCCAAGTGCACGGCTTTGTCGAAGGATTTCGTCAATACGGCGACGGGCCTTCAGCTTCATCAGTTCAAGTGGCTGGAGAACGACGATCAGATCGGCGAGGTGCCGGTCGTCTGGAACTATCTCGTCAACGAATATGATTACCGCGACGATGCCAAGCTGGTGCATTTCACCGACGGCGGCCCCTATTTCGATGAATATCGCAACGACGATTATGCTGAAGAATGGTTCGCCATGCGCGACCGGATGCTGCACGTCCAACAGAAATGAAGGAATTAGACCAAAGAGCGTCAGGTGCCATTGATGCCGGCCTTCCGGCTGCGGGTTCCGCAGCCGGCCTGAATGGCACCGACGAATGGCGCAGGGTGCTGGCGGGTTTCTCGCATATCGTCTTGGTCGCCAACAGCGACACTGTCGATATCGCAAGCCTGCAGACGCAGTTTCCTGAGACGGCGCTCTTCGTCTTCTTCAACAAGGTCTACAAGGTTTTGGATCGCCCATTTCATGGGCACTCGCTGCTAATCTCGCGCGGCCAGCCGCGCGGCGCCAATATCGTCTATCGCGGCGAAGTGGGCGAGGTGGTCAAATTCTTTCCGAAGGAATATTTCCTCGGCATCATGAACATACGCCTTGGACTGGAAGAGAAGCTCAATCCAGCCGCCGATTTTCAAGGCGCACCGACCGGCCATCTCGACCTTGTTGGCTTCTGCTCCGATTTCTATACGGAAGGCAAGACGCCGACGAGCGGCTTTGCCATGGCGCTTTGGCTTAGCGATCTGAAACTGCCCGGCGCGATCGTGCTTGCCGGCTTCTCGGCCAGGCGCAGCCAGAAGTGGAGGGTGGTTTCCGCCCATGATTGGAGTTTCGAGCAAACCTTCCTTCGTCTCTTTGCCCGCCTTGGAAAGATCACCATCCATGGCGGGGTCGCGCTGAACCCCTATATCAGCCTTGCCCAGCGCTTCACGGAAGTACCTCCGGCCGAGATTGCCTTGGCCGCGGCCGAAGTCTTGTCGGAGCGGCTCGGCAATACCGATGCCGAAATAGACAAGCTGATCTCCCTGACCAATGTGATTCGCTCCGCGGATAACTTCATGCGCCGCCTCCGGCCGAAATTTCTCAAGCGCAAGCCGAAAGGTTCTCCCGGAGAGTAACGAGGGTGAGGGGCATCCTTTCCGTAGCGTTCGCGGCGGCTTTGCCTGTCCGGCAGGTCTGTCCGCACGGGCATGTCCATGTGAAGTTGCAGGTCCGATTGGGAAAAAGCAAAAAACGCTCTTGCCAATCGTTTCGTCCCGCCTTAAAGGGAGCGCCAAGTCTTCGAACTGCTCAAGCGGTCCACCGCTTGAAGTGAATATTCGAAGGAAGAAGGGGTATAGCTCAGTTGGTAGAGCGGCGGTCTCCAAAACCGCAGGTCGTAGGTTCGAGCCCTGCTGCCCCTGCCATTTTCCTTGATTTGACTGGCGCGTCGTTTCGCAGCTTCTCTGGTTGAGGGTTATGCCGGATTGTCGGCAAATTTTAGAAAGCACCGTATTGCCTCTTGTTAAATTGGGAATCGGTGTTTATGTAGGGTTCAACAGACACGCGGTGCGTGGGGCTGATAGTTTCAGCTTTACGCGCCGTAATTGCGTGGGCAGTCAATGGCATCCAAAACGAATCCACTAGCGTTTCTGCGGCAGGTGCGCTCCGAGACGTCGAAAATCACTTGGCCCTCGCGTCGCGAGACGATGATCTCGACGGTGATGGTGCTCGTCATGGTCGTTTTCGCCTCGCTGTTTTTCTTTGCTGCCGACCAGCTTATTGGCTGGATTCTCAGCTATGTGCTGAATACCGGCAACTGATATCGGGTGGAGATGAACATGGCGGCACGTTGGTACATCGTCCACGCTTATTCTAATTTCGAAAAGAAGGTGGCTGAATCCATTGAGGAGAAGGCCAGGCAGAAGGGGCTCGAGCATCTGTTCGAAAAGATCCTTGTGCCAACTGAAAAGGTTGTTGAAGTTCGTCGCGGCCGCAAGGTCGATAGCGAGCGCAAGTTTTTCCCGGGTTACGTGCTTGTGCGCGCCAACCTGACGGATGAAGCTTACCACCTGATCAAGAATACGCCGAAGGTCACTGGTTTCCTCGGCTCCGACAATAAGCCCGTTCCGATTCCGGATTATGAAGCCGAGCGTATTCTCGGTCAGGTCCAGGAAGGCGTCGAGCGGCCGAAGGCTTCCGTATCCTTCGAGATCGGCGAGCAGGTCCGCGTCTCCGATGGCCCGTTCGCTTCGTTCAACGGCACGGTTCAGGATGTGGACGAAGAGCGTTCGCGCCTGAAGGTGGAAGTGTCGATTTTCGGCCGTGCTACGCCGGTCGAGCTGGAATACAGCCAGGTCGAGAAGGTCTGATTGCGATTTCTACGAAAGGTTGGCCTGGCGGCTAGCCTTTCGTTCGAGTTTGGATATAAGCAAATGCTTGCTTATGTCTCGCGGCCAAGCCGCAATCCGCGTGGAAGGGTAGGGTCTTAGCCGGACCTGGTGATCCGCACCACGCAACCGCAGCCGCCGGAGCGATCCGGCATAATGGGCCGGGCAACCGGTCATATAGAAAGGCAGAGAGAAATGGCTAAGAAAGTTGCAGGCCAGCTCAAGCTGCAGGTCAAGGCCGGCTCGGCGAATCCGTCGCCGCCGATCGGTCCTGCGCTTGGTCAGCGTGGCATTAACATCATGGAATTCTGCAAGGCGTTCAATGCCGCTACGCAGGAAATGGAAAAGGGTATGCCGATCCCGGTCGTCATCACCTACTACCAGGACAAGTCCTTCACCTTCATCATGAAGCAGCCGCCAGTCAGCTACTTCCTGAAGAAGGAAGCCAAGATCCAGTCCGGTTCGAAGACCCCGGGTAAGGGTTCCAAGGCTGGTTCGCTCACCAAGGCTCAGATCAAGTCGATCGCCGAAGCCAAGATGAAGGATCTGAATGCGGCCGATATCGAAGGCGCAATGGCCATGATCGAGGGCTCCGCCCGCGCGATGGGCCTGGAAGTGGTGGGCTAAGATCATGGTAGCAAAGCGTATTCAGAAGATTCGTGAAGGCGTTGATCCGACCAAGCTTTATGCTCTGGATCTGGCCATCAACATGGTCAAGGAACGTGCCGTCGCCAAGTTCGACGAAACTGTCGAAATCTCGATGAACCTCGGCGTTGACCCGCGTCACGCCGACCAGATGGTTCGCGGCGTCGTCAACCTGCCGAACGGCACCGGCCGTACGGTTCGCGTTGCCGTTTTCGCTCGCGGCGCCAAGGCTGATGAAGCCAAGGCTGCTGGTGCAGACGTCGTCGGTGCTGAAGACCTGGTTGAAATCGTTCAGGGCGGCAAGATCGATTTCGATCGCTGCATCGCCACCCCGGACATGATGCCGCTCGTCGGCCGTCTCGGTAAGGTTCTCGGCCCGCGCGGCATGATGCCGAACCCGAAGGTTGGCACCGTTACGATGGACGTCAAGGGTGCTGTTGAAGCTTCCAAGGGCGGCGCTGTCGAGTTCCGCGTTGAGAAGGCTGGTATCGTCCATGCCGGTATCGGCAAGGCTTCGTTCGACGCCAAGGCTCTGGAGGAAAACATCCGCGCGTTCGCTGATGCGGTCATCAAGGCGAAGCCGGCTGGTGCCAAGGGCAACTACGTCAAGCGCGTAGCGATCTCCTCGACCATGGGTCCGGGCGTCAAGATCGAGCCGTCGACGGTTACGGCGCCTAGCGCCTAATAATTGTGCCGGGCTTTGTGCCCGGCGTTTAAGAATTCCCGGTCCTTCGGGGCCGGGAATTCCGGAGAAATCCGGAATTCCTGTCCGAGATTGCAGGTGGTTATCCCTTAATCACTCAAGCCTGCATGAGACGGGTAAGACCCGAATTTTGAAGAAGCTTTGCTTCGATGAACTCGGTTCGAGCCTTGGATGCCTTGTGCCTTGGAGCCGTCAGGCTCGAGCGCGAGGGGACAGGATCCTCAAGCGTCGCTTGGGATCTCATTGATCCCAGGAGGCAAAAGGCAACCCGGCAGGCCCGTTAATCCGGTCCTGTCAACTGGAGAAAAGCAGTGGAAAGAGCGGAAAAACGCGAATTCGTCACGGAACTGAACGAAGTCTTCAAGGCTTCTGGTTCGGTTGTCGTGGCCCACTATGCTGGTGCTACAGTCGCTCAGATGAACGATTTTCGTTCCAAGATGCGCGCTGCTGGCGGCACCGTCAAAGTCGCGAAGAACCGCCTGGCCAAAATTGCTCTTCAGGGCACGGATGCGGAAGGGATTTCCAATCTCTTCACCGGTCAGACGCTGATCGCATACAGCACTGATCCGATTACCGCTCCGAAGGTCGTCGTGGATTTCGCCAAGGGCAACGACAAGATCGTTGTCTTGGGCGGCGCCATGGGAACAACAACGCTCAACGCCGAAGGTGTAAAGTCGCTCGCGACCCTGCCTTCGCTGGACGAGCTGCGCGCGAAGCTGCTGGGCATGATCCAGACTCCGGCTACCCGCATCGCAGGTGTTGTTGCAGCGCCGGCAAGTCAGCTTGCTCGCGTGTTCTCGGCCTACGCCAAGAAGGACGAAGCCGCGTAAGGCGGTTTTTCGCTGTTCATAACCAACCAGTTCGAACCGAACAAAAGGAACTACAAAAATGGCTGATCTCGCAAAGATCGTAGACGACCTCTCCTCGCTGACCGTTCTCGAAGCTGCAGAACTGTCCAAGCTTCTCGAAGAAAAGTGGGGCGTTTCCGCCGCTGCTCCGGTAGCTGTTGCTGCCGTTGCCGGTGGTGCTGGCGGCGCTGCTGCAGCTGCTGAAGAAGAAAAGACCGAGTTCGACGTCATCCTCACGGATGCCGGCGCGAACAAGATCAACGTCATCAAGGAAGTCCGCGCCATCACCGGCCTGGGCCTCAAGGAAGCCAAGGACCTCGTTGAAGCCGCTCCGAAGGCTGTCAAGGAAGCTGTTTCCAAGGCTGAAGCTGCTGACATCAAGAAGAAGCTCGAAGACGCCGGCGCTAAGGTCGACGTTAAGTAAGCTTGAAACTGCTTTGGGAGGTGGCTTTTTGCTACCTCCCATTTGCCGTTTTTCTGAACGAATTACCCAAAAGCCGCGGGCAAAACGGCTTTTGGGTAATGGGTTCTTCAAGAGGATGGTCTCAAACCGAACCGCGACGCAATCCGGCTGAGCGGTTTTCGGTTAAATAGACGAGATTGAACTACTCATTGATTGATGGGGTCGCCTGGCCAGCGATTCCCGTCCGTTGCAGGCCCGGGTGCAGGATTTTAAAGGAGCGACGATGGCTCAGACCCTTTCGTTCAACGGTCGCAGGCGCGTACGCAAGTTTTTTGGTAAGATTCCCGAAGTCGCAGAGATGCCGAACCTCATCGAGGTTCAAAAGGCGTCCTACGATCAGTTTCTCATGGTCGAAGAACCCAAGGGCGGCCGCCCGGACGAAGGTCTTCAGGCCGTCTTCAAGTCGGTTTTCCCGATCACCGACTTCTCCGGCGCTTCCATGCTGGAGTTCGTATCCTATGAATTCGAGCCGCCGAAGTTCGACGTCGACGAGTGCCGCCAGCGCGACCTGACTTATGCCGCGCCGCTGAAGGTGACCCTCCGTCTGATCGTATTCGATATCGACGAGGATACGGGCGCGAAGTCCATCAAGGACATCAAGGAACAGAGTGTCTACATGGGCGACATGCCGCTCATGACGAACAACGGTACGTTCATCGTGAACGGCACCGAGCGCGTGATCGTGTCGCAGATGCACCGTTCGCCGGGCGTCTTCTTTGACCACGACAAGGGCAAGAGCCATTCTTCCGGCAAGCTGCTCTTTGCCGCTCGCGTCATCCCGTATCGCGGTTCCTGGCTTGACATCGAATTCGACGCCAAGGACATCGTCTACGCCCGTATCGATCGTCGCCGCAAGATTCCGGTGACGTCGCTGCTGATGGCACTCGGCATGGACGGCGAAGAAATCCTGTCGACCTTCTACACGAAGTCGCTTTATGAGCGCTCCGGCGATGGCTGGCGCATCCCCTTCAAGGCGGAAACGCTGAAGGGCGCCAAGACCGTTACAGACATGATCGACGCCGACACCGGTGAAGTCGTGGTCGAAGGCGGTAAGAAGCTCACGCCGCGCCTGCTGCGTCAGTTGCAGGACAAGGGCCTCAAGGCTCTGAAGGCGACCGACGAAGAGCTGTACGGCCTGTTCCTGGCAGAAGACATCGTCAACTTCCAGACCGGTGAGATCTATCTCGAAGCCGGCGACGAAATCGACGAGAAGACCCTGCCTGTCATCCTGAAGGCCGGCTTCGACGAGATCCCGATCCTCGGCATCGACCACATCAATGTCGGCGCCTACATCCGTAATACGCTGTCGGCTGACAAGAACGAGAACCGCCAGGACGCTCTGTTCGACATTTACCGTGTCATGCGTCCGGGTGAGCCGCCGACCATGGAATCGGCCGAAGCCATGTTCAACTCGCTGTTCTTCGATGCAGAGCGTTACGATCTCTCCGCCGTTGGCCGCGTGAAGATGAACATGCGCCTCGACCTCGATGTCGAAGACACCGTCCGCATCCTGCGCAAGGACGACATCCTGGCCGTGGTCAAGATGCTTGTCGAGCTGCGTGACGGCAAGGGCGAGATCGACGACATCGACAACCTCGGCAACCGCCGAGTCCGTTCGGTCGGCGAGCTGATGGAAAATCAGTATCGTCTGGGTCTGCTGCGCATGGAGCGTGCGATCAAGGAACGTATGTCCTCGATCGAAATCGACACGGTCATGCCGCAGGATCTGATCAACGCAAAGCCGGCCGCTGCTGCCGTCCGCGAATTCTTCGGCTCCTCGCAGCTGTCGCAGTTCATGGACCAGGTGAACCCGCTTTCGGAAATCACCCACAAGCGCCGTCTTTCGGCTCTCGGCCCGGGCGGTCTGACCCGCGAGCGCGCCGGCTTCGAAGTCCGCGACGTTCATCCGACGCACTACGGTCGTATTTGCCCGATCGAAACGCCGGAAGGTCCGAACATCGGTCTTATCAACTCGCTGGCGACCTTTGCCCGCGTCAACAAGTACGGCTTCATCGAAAGCCCTTATCGCCGTATCATCGACGGTAAGGTGACCAACGACGTGCTCTACCTCTCCGCCATGGAAGAGGCGAAGTACTACGTTGCTCAGGCCAATGCCGAGCTCGACGCCGACGGCTCCTTCATTGAGGAATTCGTCGTTTGCCGCCATGCCGGCGAAGTCATGCTCGCTCCGCGCGACAACATCAACCTGATGGACGTCTCGCCGAAGCAGCTGGTTTCGGTTGCTGCCGCTCTGATCCCGTTCCTGGAAAACGACGACGCCAACCGCGCTCTCATGGGCTCGAACATGCAGCGTCAGGCCGTGCCGCTTCTGCGTGCCGAAGCTCCGTTCGTCGGCACCGGCATGGAGCCGGTCGTCGCGCGTGACTCCGGTGCCGCTATCGGCGCCCGCCGCGGCGGCGTGGTCGACCAGGTCGACGCAACGCGTATCGTTATCCGCGCCACCGAAGACCTCGATCCGTCGAAGTCCGGCGTTGATATCTACCGCCTGATGAAGTTCCAGCGTTCGAACCAGAACACCTGCGTCAACCAGCGTCCGCTGGTCACCGTCGGTGACGTGGTCAACAAGGGCGACATCCTGGCAGACGGTCCGTCGACCGACCTCGGCGATCTGGCTCTCGGCCGCAACGTGCTCGTCGCGTTCATGCCGTGGAACGGCTATAACTACGAAGACTCGATCCTGCTCTCCGAGCGTATCGTTGCCGACGACGTGTTCACCTCCATCCACATCGAAGAATTCGAAGTGATGGCGCGCGACACCAAGCTTGGTCCGGAAGAAATCACCCGCGACATTCCGAACGTTTCGGAAGAAGCGCTGAAGAACCTGGACGAAGCCGGCATCGTTTACATCGGCGCCGAAGTTCAGCCGGGCGATATCCTCGTCGGCAAGATCACGCCGAAGGGTGAAAGCCCGATGACGCCGGAAGAAAAGCTCCTGCGCGCCATTTTCGGTGAAAAGGCATCGGACGTTCGCGATACCTCCATGCGCATGCCGCCCGGCACCTACGGTACGGTCGTCGAAGTTCGCGTCTTCAACCGTCACGGCGTCGAAAAGGACGAACGTGCCATGGCAATCGAGCGCGAAGAGATCGAACGCCTTGCCAAGGACCGCGACGACGAACAGGCGATCCTCGACCGTAACGTCTACGGCCGTCTGGTCGAGATGCTGCGCGGTCAGGTTGCTCTTGCTGGTCCGAAGGGCTTCAAGAAGGGCACGGAACTGTCGAACGCCGTCGTTTCCGAGTATCCGCGTTCGCAGTGGTGGATGTTTGCCGTCGAGGACGAAAAGGTCCAGAGCGAGCTCGAAGCCCTGCGTGGCCAGTACGACGAATCCAAGTCCCGTCTCGAACAGCGCTTCATGGACAAGGTCGAAAAGGTCCAGCGCGGCGACGAAATGCCTCCGGGCGTCATGAAGATGGTCAAGGTCTTCGTCGCTGTGAAGCGCAAGATCCAGCCGGGCGACAAGATGGCAGGCCGTCACGGGAACAAGGGCGTGGTCTCGCGCATTGTTCCGGTCGAGGACATGCCGTTCCTGGAAGACGGTACGCATGTCGATATCGTGCTGAACCCGCTGGGCGTTCCCTCGCGTATGAACGTCGGTCAGATTCTCGAGACGCACCTTGGCTGGGCTTGCGCCGGCATGGGTCGTCAGATCGGCGAACTGATCGAAGCCTACAAGGCGAGCGGCAACATCGAGCCTCTGCGCAAGACGATCGATCTGGTCGTCGGCGACGGTCCGAAGAGCGACGACGTTCACGAGTATGACGATGCGTCGGTGCTGCGTCTGGCCGATCAATGGAAGCGTGGCGTGTCCATCGCGACCCCGGTCTTCGACGGCGCTGGCGAAGCTGACGTCAACCACATGCTGGCAATGGCAGGTCTCAAGCAGACCGGTCAGTCGACGCTGTACGACGGTCGTACCGGCGAGCAGTTCGACCGCCAGGTCACGGTTGGCTACATCTACATGCTGAAGCTGAACCACCTTGTCGACGACAAGATCCATGCCCGTTCGATCGGTCCGTACTCGCTCGTTACTCAGCAGCCGCTGGGCGGCAAGGCGCAGTTCGGCGGCCAGCGCTTCGGCGAAATGGAAGTCTGGGCGCTCGAAGCTTACGGTGCAGCCTACACGCTGCAGGAAATGCTCACGGTCAAGTCGGACGACGTGGCCGGCCGCACCAAGGTCTACGAAGCCATCGTTCGTGGCGACGACACCTTCGAGGCGGGCATTCCGGAAAGCTTCAACGTTCTCGTCAAGGAAATGCGCTCGCTGGGCCTCAGCGTCGAACTGGAAAACTCCAAGGTCGACGATCTGCAGACGGCAAGCCAGCTTCCGGACGCAGCCGAGTAATAGCCTGCGGGTGCGCGCTGCCAGTCAGCGCGCACCGCTTGGAATATTGCAGCGCCGTTGGCGTCCCTTTGGATGCATGGCGCCGCAAGGCGGTTTTAAAGCGTCAGTCCGGTTCCCGGGATTTGCCGGCACTGTTCGCAATTCGAGGGCGTTTCGCCCCTAAAGGAGATAGGCATGAACCAAGAGGTCATGAATCTTTTCAATCCGCAGGTGCCTGCGCAGAATTTCGATTCCATCCGGATTTCGATTGCGTCGCCGGAGAAGATTCTTTCCTGGTCTTATGGCGAGATCAAGAAGCCGGAAACGATCAACTATCGTACGTTCAAGCCGGAACGCGATGGTCTTTTCTGCGCACGAATCTTTGGACCGATCAAGGACTACGAATGCTTGTGCGGCAAGTACAAGCGCATGAAGTACAAGGGCATCATCTGCGAAAAGTGCGGCGTTGAAGTCACGCTGTCGCGCGTTCGCCGTGAGCGCATGGGCCATATCGAGCTCGCTGCTCCCGTTGCCCACATCTGGTTCCTGAAGTCGCTGCCTTCGCGCATTTCGACGCTGCTCGACATGACGCTGAAGGATGTGGAGCGCGTGCTCTACTTCGAAAACTACATCGTCACCGAGCCGGGCCTGACTGCTCTTAAGGAGCACCAGCTTCTCTCGGAAGAAGAGTATATGCTCGCCGTCGACGAGTATGGCGAAGACCAGTTCACCGCCATGATCGGCGCTGAAGCGATCTACGAGATGCTGGCCAGCATGAACCTCGAAAAGATCGCCGGCGACCTGCGTTCCGAGCTTGCCGACACCACGTCGGATCTCAAGCAGAAGAAGCTGATGAAGCGCCTGAAGATCGTCGAGAACTTCATGGAGTCAGGCAACCGTCCGGAATGGATGATCATGAAGGTCGTCCCGGTCATCCCGCCGGACCTGCGTCCGCTGGTTCCTCTGGATGGCGGCCGTTTCGCGACCTCGGATCTGAATGATCTGTATCGCCGCGTCATCAACCGTAACAACCGTCTGAAGCGCCTCATCGAACTGCGCGCTCCGGGCATCATCATCCGCAACGAAAAGCGCATGCTGCAGGAATCTGTCGATGCGCTGTTCGACAACGGCCGTCGTGGCCGCGTCATCACCGGCGCCAACAAGCGTCCGCTGAAGTCGCTGTCCGACATGCTCAAGGGCAAGCAGGGCCGCTTCCGCCAGAACCTGCTCGGCAAGCGCGTCGACTATTCCGGCCGTTCGGTTATCGTGACCGGTCCGGAACTGAAGCTGCACCAGTGCGGTCTGCCGAAGAAGATGGCGCTCGAGCTGTTCAAGCCGTTCATCTATGCCCGCCTCGACGCGAAGGGTTATTCCTCGACCGTCAAGCAGGCCAAGAAGCTGGTCGAAAAGGAAAAGCCGGAAGTCTGGGATATCCTGGACGAGGTCATCCGCGAGCATCCGGTTCTCTTGAACCGCGCACCGACGCTGCACCGCCTGGGCATCCAGGCCTTCGAACCCACGCTGGTCGAAGGCAAGGCCATCCAGCTGCACCCGCTCGTCTGCACGGCCTTCAACGCCGACTTCGACGGTGACCAGATGGCCGTTCACGTGCCGCTCTCGCTGGAAGCCCAGCTGGAAGCCCGCGTGCTGATGATGTCGACCAACAACATTCTGCACCCGGCAAACGGCGCGCCGATCATCGTTCCCTCGCAGGACATGGTTCTCGGTCTGTACTATCTGTCGATCCTGAATCAGAACGAACCGGGCGAAGGCATGGCCTTCTCGGATCTCGGCGAGCTGCATCACGCGCTTGAAAACAAGGTCGTGACGCTGCATTCGAAGATCCGTGGCCGCTTCAAGTCGATCGGCGAAGATGGCAAGCCCTATTCGAAGATCTATGAAACGACCCCCGGCCGTCTGCTGATCGGCGAACTCCTGCCGAAGCATGGCAAAGTGACCTTCGACATCTGCAACCAGGAAATGACCAAGAAGAACATCTCGAAGATGATCGACACGGTCTACCGCCATTGCGGCCAGAAGGACACGGTCATTTTCTGCGACCGCATCATGCAGCTCGGCTTCTCGCATGCCTGCCGCGCCGGCATTTCGTTCGGCAAGGACGACATGGTCATTCCGGATACCAAGGTTAAGATCGTCGGCGATACCGAAGCGCTCGTGAAGGAATACGAGCAGCAGTACAACGACGGTCTCATCACCCAGGGCGAAAAGTACAACAAGGTTGTCGACGCCTGGGGTAAGGCCACGGAGAAGGTCGCCGAAGAAATGATGGCCCGCATTAAGGCCGTTGAATTCGACGAGAAGACCGGTCGTCAGAAGCCGATGAACTCGATCTACATGATGAGCCACTCTGGTGCCCGTGGTTCGCCGAACCAGATGCGCCAGCTGGGCGGCATGCGCGGCCTCATGGCCAAGCCGTCGGGCGAAATCATCGAGACGCCGATCATCTCGAACTTCAAGGAAGGCCTAACCGTTAACGAGTACTTCAACTCGACGCACGGTGCCCGTAAGGGTCTGGCCGACACCGCCTTGAAGACCGCGAACTCCGGTTACCTGACCCGCCGTCTCGTCGACGTCGCGCAGGATTGCATCGTCACGCACGTGGATTGCGGTACCGAAAACGGCCTCACCATGACCGCCATCGTCGATGCCGGTCAGGTCGTCGCCTCGCTCGGCGCCCGCATCCTCGGCCGTACGGCCCTGGACGACATCGATCATCCGGTCACGGGTGAGCGCATCGTCGACGCCGGCAAGATGATCCTGGAACCGGATGTCATCGAGATCGAGAAGGCTGGTATCCAGTCGATCCGTATCCGTTCGGCCCTGACCTGCGAAATCCAGACGGGCGTATGCTCGGTCTGCTACGGTCGTGACCTTGCTCGCGGTACGCCTGTCAACATCGGTGAAGCTGTCGGCGTCATCGCCGCTCAGTCGATCGGTGAGCCGGGCACCCAGCTGACCATGCGTACCTTCCACTTGGGCGGCACGGCGACCGTGGTCGACCAGTCGTTCCTGGAAGCTTCGTATGAAGGCACGGTTCAGATCAAGAACCGCAACATGCTGCGCAACTCCGATGGTAACCTGGTTGCCATGGGCCGCAACATGACGGTCCAGATCCTGGACGAACGTGGTGTCGAACGCTCCTCGCAGCGCGTCGCTTACGGCTCGAAGCTGTATGTCGACGACGGCGACAAGGTGAAGCGCGGTCAGCGTCTGGCGGAGTGGGACCCCTATACCCGTCCGATGATGACGGAAGTGGCCGGTACGGTTCACTTCGAAGATGTCGTCGACGGTCTCTCGGTTCTCGAAGCGACGGACGAATCCACCGGTATCACCAAGCGTCAGGTTATCGACTGGCGCTCGACGCCGCGCGGCTCCGATCTGAAGCCGGCGATCGTCATCAAGGACGCCAGCGGCAATATTGCCAAGCTGTCGCGTGGTGGCGAAGCCCGCTTCCTTCTCTCGGTCGACGCGATCCTGTCGGTCGAGCCGGGTACGAAGGTGTCGCAGGGTGACGTTCTCGCCCGTTCGCCGCTGGAAAGCGCCAAGACCAAGGACATTACCGGTGGTCTGCCGCGCGTTGCCGAACTGTTCGAAGCTCGTCGTCCGAAGGACCACGCCATCATCGCAGAGATCGATGGTACGATCCGCCTCGGCCGCGACTACAAGAACAAGCGTCGCGTCATCATCGAGCCGGCGGAAGACGGTGTCGAGCCGGTCGAATACCTGATCCCGAAGGGCAAGCCCTTCCACCTTCAGGAAGGCGACTATATCGAAAAGGGTGATTACATCCTCGACGGTAACCCGGCTCCGCACGACATCCTGGCGATCAAGGGCGTGGAAGCTCTGGCTTCCTACCTGGTCAACGAAATCCAGGAAGTCTACCGCTTGCAGGGCGTTGTCATCAACGACAAGCACATCGAAGTGATTGTCCGTCAGATGCTGCAGAAGGTGGAAATCACCGATGCGGGCGACAGCCAGTACATCGTCGGCGACAACGTCGACCGTATCGAGCTGGACGACAACAACGATCGCCTGATCGAAGAAGGCAAGAAGCCTGCTTATGGCGATCCGGTTCTGCTTGGGATCACCAAGGCATCGCTGCAGACGCCGTCCTTCATCTCGGCTGCATCCTTCCAGGAAACGACGAAGGTGCTCACCGAAGCTGCAATCGCCGGCAAGACCGACGGTCTGCAGGGCCTGAAGGAAAACGTCATCGTCGGCCGCCTCATCCCGGCCGGGACGGGCGGTACCATGACGCAGATCCGCCGTATCGCTACGGCCCGCGACGAGCTCATCCTCGAAGAGCGCCGCAAGGGCACGGATGCCGGCGTCGCAACGCCGATGCTGCAGGATCTCGCCAGCGAGAACAGCCCGGCCGAGTAAGCCGGTAGCGAATGTGAAAAATCAAAACCGCCCGGAGCGATCCGGGCGGTTTCTTTTTATGCGATGATAAAATCGATGGGGCGAGGGGAGGCAGCCTCCGCTGGCGGTCGTCCAATCAGCGGAAGCGGATGATCGCGACTTCACCTTCGAGCGCGCCTTGATAGGCGGAGGCATGCGGCTCTTCGTCCGGTATATCCGTCAGGAGCCCGATCTGGTCGAGATCGGCCTCGATGAAGCCTTCCTCGGCCAGCGCGTTCAGCGCCTCGCGCACGGCGGTATCGTCGTCAGGCGCTTTCAGCATGACATGCAAGTCGATGCCTTCGCCGCCATCGGTCTCGTAGCCCTTGCCGATGATGATGAAGACCATGGGACCGTCTGAATTGTTGTCATTGTCTGGCGCAGTAATCATGGATCTTCCTTCGGGAGTATCGAATCGACCCGGCGATTCCTTTTCGCCGCGCGGGTCCGTCGGATGGAAATGTTCTTCCGTGATTCCTTATAGGGATTTTGTCGAAATACCAAAGTCCATCTTGCGGAAGGGGCGGCATTTCCGTATCCAATGCGCCAAATGGCTGGTTTGCCCGGGGTTTCCGGGCTTTATGACAAAGATAATTTCTTAACCGGCCTTGACGAACGGGCGGGAAACCAGTAGTACCGCCGCCATCGGAACCCATGTGAGGCATGGCTATTCGGGGCGACGCGCCCTGGAGTTCACCTCAAACAAGGTTCTAAACGCACGTTGAAGACACGAATGCTGCACGCACGACGCCACTTTTGGTGTCCTCTGCTTTTCTGTGGTCCATCTGCGAGAGCGGATCGGGCCACGTTTTGCGCATTGAGACGAACGTGTGTCGGTGCCGGTGACGGCGAAAGTCATGCCCGTAAGGGTGTCGAGATAGATTTACAAGGGATGGTTGAATGCCTACCGTAAACCAGCTGATCCGCAAGCCTCGCCAGGCGCAGGTAAAGCGTAACAAGGTTCCCGCTCTTCAGGAGAACCCGCAGAAGCGCGGCGTTTGCACCCGCGTCTACACCACGACGCCGAAGAAGCCGAACTCGGCTCTGCGTAAGGTCGCAAAGATCCGCCTGACCAACGGCTTCGAAGTCATTGGTTACATCCCCGGTGAAGGTCACAACCTTCAGGAACACTCTGTCGTCATGATCCGTGGCGGCCGCGTTAAGGATCTTCCGGGTGTTCGCTACCACATCATCCGCGGCGTTCTCGATACCCAGGGTGTCAAGAACCGTAAGCAGCGCCGTTCGAAGTACGGTGCAAAGCGTCCGAAGTAATTCGGATTTTTAAATAATCCGGCGCTGCGCGAGGTTCTCCGCGTGGTGAAGCGTCGCAAAAGTTGAGAGACGAGAAGTTATATGTCCAGACGTCACAGAGCAGAAAAGCGCGAGATCAACCCGGACCCGAAGTTCGGCGATCTGGTCGTTACCAAGTTCATGAATGCCATCATGCTCGACGGCAAGAAGTCCGTAGCTGAAAACATCGTATATGGCGCGTTTGACGCCGTGCAGGGCAAGGCAAAGCAGGAGCCGCTCGGCGTGTTCCATCAGGCTTTGGATAACATCGCTCCGCACGTTGAAGTCCGCTCGCGCCGCGTTGGTGGTGCTACGTACCAGGTTCCGGTCGATGTGCGTCCTGAGCGCCGTCAGGCTCTGGCCATTCGCTGGCTGATCACCGCTGCTCGTAAGCGTAACGAGACGACCATGGTCGATCGTCTCTGCGGCGAACTTCTCGATGCCTCCAACAACCGCGGCGCTGCCGTCAAGAAGCGCGAAGACACGCACAAGATGGCTGATGCCAACCGTGCGTTCTCGCATTATCGCTGGTAATCCCGAACGGTTTCGGAAAGGCAGTCCATTATGGCTCGCGAATATAAAATCGAAGACTACCGCAATTTCGGTATCATGGCGCACATCGACGCCGGCAAGACCACGACGACCGAGCGTATTCTTTACTACACCGGCAAGTCGCACAAGATCGGCGAAGTGCACGACGGCGCAGCCACCATGGACTGGATGGAGCAGGAGCAGGAGCGTGGCATCACGATCACCTCCGCTGCCACGACCACCTTCTGGAAGGGCCGCGACGGCAAGACCCGCCGCTTCAACATCATCGACACCCCCGGCCACGTCGACTTCACCATCGAAGTCGAGCGTTCGCTGCGCGTTCTCGACGGTGCCATCGCTCTGCTCGACGCCAACGCCGGCGTTGAGCCGCAGACGGAAACCGTATGGCGTCAGGCTGAGAAGTATCATGTTCCGCGCATGATCTTCTGTAACAAGATGGACAAGACCGGCGCTGACTTCTATCGCTCGGTCGAGATGATCAAGACCCGCCTCGGCGCGACGGCTGTTGTCATGCAGCTGCCGATCGGTGCTGAAACCGAATTCAAGGGCGTCGTCGACCTGATCGAGATGAATGCTCTCATCTGGCGCGACGAATCGCTCGGCGCTCAGTGGGACGTCGTCGAAATCCCGGAAGACATGAAGGCCAAGGCTGCTGAATACCGTGAAAAGCTGATCGAGACCGTTGTCGAGATCGACGAAGCCGCGACAGAAGCCTACCTCGAAGGCAATCTGCCTGATAACGATCAGATCCGCGCGCTGGTCCGTCGCGGCACGATCGACGTCAAGTTCCATCCGATGTTCTGTGGCACCGCCTTCAAGAACAAGGGTGTTCAGCCGCTGCTCGACGCCGTTGTCGATTACCTGCCGTCGCCGCTCGACATTCCGGCGATCAAGGGCATCGACTTCAAGACGGAAGCCGAAATCGAACGCCACGCTGACGACAGCGAGCCGTTGTCCATGCTGGCATTCAAGATCATGAACGACCCCTTCGTCGGTTCGCTCACCTTCGCCCGCATCTACTCCGGCAAGCTCGAAAAGGGCGCATCGGTCATCAACACGGTCAAGGACAAGCGCGAGCGCGTCGGCCGCATGCTGCAGATGCACTCGAACTCGCGTGAAGACATCGAAGAAGCCTTTGCTGGCGACATCGTTGCTCTCGCCGGCCTCAAGGAAACCACGACTGGCGATACGCTCTGCGATCCGCTGAAGCCGGTTA
Source organism: Martinezella sp. CNPSo 3959 (assembly GCF_057784355.1). Taxonomy (NCBI): domain Bacteria; kingdom Pseudomonadati; phylum Pseudomonadota; class Alphaproteobacteria; order Hyphomicrobiales; family Rhizobiaceae; genus Martinezella; species Martinezella sp. CNPSo 3959. The sequence continues at coordinate 1,010 of NZ_JBXSOV010000025.1, read as the reverse complement.
TCCTTGAGCGCATGGAATTCCCCGAGCCGGTCATCCAGATCGCGATCGAGCCGAAGACCAAGGGCGACCAGGAAAAGATGGGCCTCGCGCTCAACCGCCTGGCTGCTGAAGATCCGTCCTTCCGCGTGAAGACGGACCAGGAATCGGGTCAGACGATCATCGCCGGCATGGGTGAACTTCACCTCGACATCATCGTCGACCGCATGCGTCGTGAATTCAAGGTTGAAGCGACTGTCGGCGCGCCGCAGGTTGCTTACCGCGAAACCATCACGCGTCAGACGGAAAAGGACTACACCCACAAGAAGCAGTCGGGTGGTACCGGTCAGTTCGCTCGCGTCAAGATCGTGTTCGAACCGAACCCGGATGGCGACGACTTCAAGTTCGAGTCCAAGATTGTCGGCGGTTCCGTTCCGAAGGAATACATCCCGGGCGTTCAGAAGGGTATCGAAAGCGTTCTCTCTTCGGGTCCGCTGGCTGGCTTCCCGATGCTCGGCGTCAAGGCGACGCTCATCGACGGCGCCTTCCACGATGTTGACTCGTCGGTTCTGGCCTTCGAAATCGCTTCCCGCGCTTGCTTCCGTGAAGCAGCCCGCGAAGCTGGTGCCCAGCTCCTCGAGCCGATGATGAAGGTCGAAGTCGTGACGCCGGAAGATTACGTCGGCGACGTCATCGGCGACCTGAACTCGCGTCGTGGCCAGATCCAGGGCCAGGAAAGCCGCGGTATCGCTGTTGTCATCAACGCGAACGTCCCGCTGGCGAACATGTTCAAGTACGTCGATAACCTGCGTTCGATGTCTCAGGGCCGTGCACAGTACACGATGACCTTCGATCATTACGCGCCGGTTCCGTCGAACGTCGCACAGGAAATCCAGGCAAAGTATTCCGGTCAGAAGTGACCGGAATACCAATTGACCGATAACAAGAATTGATCCCTCAGGGGACAGGAAAACGGAGAGCCGAAAATGGCAAAGAGTAAGTTTGAGCGCAATAAGCCGCACGTTAACATCGGT
>NZ_JBXSOV010000024.1:0-23629 GCF_057784355.1 Martinezella sp. CNPSo 3959 | reverse complement strand
ATAACATTAATGATTTTAGCCGATATCTAGCTTTGTGCGGTAAAACCCATCGGTTTGTGGGGGGTGGGATCTGCGCCGGAGGGGTATTGTGAAAATTCGCGGCAAAATTAATCTGCTTGTATCTGTCATGGCCGGGGCGGCGCTAATGATCGGCGTCACTGCGCTCTATGCGTTGCATCAATATGACCAGAAATTACAGAGCTACGAGCAGACGGCGAGCCGCGCTTACATGGGCGAGCGCTTGAATCGTTACGTGACCGCGGTCGTCATGGAAGCGCGGGGCATTTATGCCGCTGCTGCCGCAAAGGATGTCAAACCCTTTGCCGGTGGGCTGATGGCCGATCTCGACGAGATCGACAAGGTGCTTGCAAGCTGGGCGCCCCTGGTGCCGGAGATGCAGCAGCCGGAATTCACCAAGCTGCAGGCCCGTGCCCAGGAGTTTCGCGCCTTTCGCACCGAAACGGCCAGGCTCGGCGTGACCGATGGCCCGGATGCCGCCGGCAAGCAGGGCAACAACGAGGCGAACCGCGCCAACCGCAAGGCTTTTCAGGCTGAGATCGATGCGATTGTTCAGACCGACAAAGCGGAGCTTGCAAAGGCAGAGACCGAGATTGCAGACTTTCACAGCAGCGTCTTGTGGGTCGTGCTCGGCATCATGTTCGCCGGTATCGTAGCCGGCGTCGGCCTCGGCGCCTATATTGGAACCGTCCATCTGAGCCGCCCGATCCGCAGGGTGACCGATGCGATAAAGGATGTCGCCGACGGCCATTTCGACATCGAAGTGCCATTTGCCGGCCGGAAGGACGAAATCGGCGAGATGGCGGCGGCCGTCGACGTCTTCAAGGAAAACGGCAAGGCCGTGCGCCGCATGAATGCCGAGGAGGCGGCCTTGCGCGCAAAAAGCGACGAGCTTCAGTCGAGCATGTCTCTCGCAGTCTCTGCCGCCGCGGCCGGCGATTTCAGCCACCGCATCGAGAAGGACTATGGCGACGTCAACCTCAATCGTTTCGCCGGCAATGTGAACGAGCTGCTTGTGAGCGTCGACACGGGTATCGGCGAAGTTCGACGCGTCATCGCGAGCTTGGCTGAGGGAGACTTGACCCAGGCGATGAAGGGCAATTTCCAGGGCGCCTTCGCCGAGCTGCAGCAGAACGTCAACGCGACATTCGAGACGCTCAAAAGCACAATGAGCGAAGTGCGCGGCACCACTGGTTCGATCAATTCCAATACGAACGAGCTCCGTCACGCCAGCGACGATCTTTCCAAGCGCACCGAACAGCAGGCGGCTGCTCTGGAGGAGACTTCGGCAGCGCTCGACGAGATCACCTCCGTCGTTCAGAATTCGACGGAACGGGCGCGCGAGGCGAGCGTCATGGTGAGCGAAGCCAAGGACGACGCGGCTCGCTCCGGCACGGTGGTTCGCAACGCGATCGACGCCATGGGACGCATCGAGCAGGCATCGGGCGAGATCAGCCAGATCATCGGTGTGATCGACGACATCGCCTTCCAGACCAATCTACTGGCGCTGAATGCCGGCGTAGAGGCCGCACGCGCCGGCGATGCGGGCAAGGGCTTTGCCGTCGTTGCCCAGGAAGTGCGTGAGCTCGCCCAGCGCTCCGCCACCGCGGCCAAGGATATCAAGGCGCTGATCGGCAAGTCCGGTAACGAGGTGCAGGTCGGCGTCAAGCTCGTACAGGCAACCGGTGAGGCGCTGTCCTCCATCGAGGCCCGCGTGCTGAAGATCAATGATCACATTCACTCGATAGCGACAGCGGCACGCGAACAGGCAACGGGCCTGTCGGAGGTGAACAAGGCCGTCAATCAGATGGATGAGGTCACGCAGCGCAATGCCGCCATGGTCGAGGAGACTTCGGCCGCGACCCATCGGCTGGCGGCCGAAGCGGATGGCCTTGTCCAGCTCGTCTCGCGCTTCAAGGTGGACGCAGCCAATGTTTCCGCTCCCGTTCCCGCACGCGCCGAGACGCATCGTCCGGCTGCCTCACCGGCACGCCGCATGATCGACAGGGTCGCGACCGCCTTTGGCGGCGGGGCGCTTGCTCCGGCTGCAGCGGCGCCAGGCTGGGAAGAGTTCTGATCCGTCAGATATGAGGCCGGCTGCGGCGCCTGAGCGTCGCTGCCGGCTTTCGCCCTCTGTCAAAATCCCAAGCCGATTGGAAAAAGCTCCACAATCGCCTATTATCTAGTTTCGATCAGGTCGCATCAGATCGCTTTTTAAGCGAAGCGGGACAATTGAAATGGACAGTGGGCAGGACAAGGATGCCGTAAAAGACGGCAAGGTCGAGAAAGGCCGCCTGTCCCAGCTTTGCCGTCCCACAGGTATTTTCGGCGGCCTTTCCGGCAAGCTCCTCATCCTCACCGTCGTTTTCATTTCGTTGGCGGAAGTGCTGATTTTCGTGCCTTCGGTCGCCAATATGCGGCTGCGATGGCTGCAGGATCGGCTGAACACCGCCGCTGCCGCTGCCATCGTCATCGATGGTCTGCAGCCGGCTGAACTGCCGCGTGCTCTGCAAAAGGAGACGCTGATGGCGACGGGCACGCGGGCCATCGTTCTGCGCAAGGACGGCACGTCGCGCCTGCTGGCCACAGCCGAGATGCCGGCCGCCGTCGATGAAAAATACGATCTCAGCGACGTGTCCCAGCTCACCGCCATCAAGGACGCGCTCGATACGCTGCTCTTCGGCGGCAATCGCATCATTCGCGTGTTCGGCCCGGTTGGCGGCGATGCCAATACGGGCATCGAGGTGGTGCTGAAGGATACCCGGCTGCGCAATGCGATGCTTGCCTATTCGACCAGCGTCTTCTTCGTCTCCATCCTCATCTCGCTGTTCACCGCAACGCTGATCTTCTTTGCGATCAATCGCATGATGATCCGTCCCATCCGCCGCCTGACCGACAGCATGCAGGCCTATTCCGATGATCCGGAGGATCCCGGCCATATTCTTGTGCCGGAGAAGGGGCGGGACGAGCTGGCCGTGGCCGGCCGGCATCTCGCCGCGATGCAGTCGCAATTGCAGAAGACCCTCAAGCAGCAGAAGAACCTGGCTGCGCTCGGATTGGCGGTGTCGAAGATCAATCATGACATGCGCAATATCCTTTCGGCTGCGCAGCTGATGTCGGACCGTCTGGTCGATGTCGACGACCCGATGGTCAAGCGCTTTGCTCCGAAGCTGTTGCGCACCATCGATCGCGCCGTCGGCTATACGACCGAGGTTCTCTCCTTTGGCCAGACCTCCGAGTCGGCCCCGCGCCGACGCAAGATTCGCATATTCGAACTCATTGAAGAGGTGCGTGATATCCTGGCGATCGATCCGGACAGCGGCATCGAGTTCATCGTGCAGCTCAGTCCGGATCTGGAAGTCGATGCCGACAGCGAGCAGCTCTTCCGCGTCATTCATAATCTCTGCCGCAATGCCTATCAGGCGCTGATCGCTTTCGGCGAAGCGGAACCCGATAGTGTCAGGCGAATCACGGTTTCGGCACATCGGATTGGCAGTGTCGTCAGCATCACCGTCGACGATACCGGCCCGGGCATGCCGCAGAAGGCGCGGGAGAACCTGTTTACGGCCTTCCGCGGTTCCGCCCGCTCCGGCGGCACCGGCCTTGGTCTGGCGATTGCCCGTGAGCTCGTTCTTGCCCATGGCGGCACGATCGCGCTCGTCGAAAAACCGGCGGCCGGCACGCAGTTCCGCATCGAAATTCCCGACCGCCCGGTATCCCTCGATGATTACCGCAGCAGAAGCCTGCAAGAAAACTGATTGTTTTCAGTTATTTGATGTCGCTATGCACGAAAATTGCGATCTTTTTCAGAAATCCACTTGCATTCCCTCAAGGGAGGCTTTAGAGAACCGCCCACGCCAACGGTTTCTTCCGTTTCGGCCACGCACCCGTAGCTCAGCTGGATAGAGCACCAGACTACGAATCTGGGGGTCAGGAGTTCGAATCTCTTCGGGTGCGCCATTTTTCTCTAGTTATGTGTAAGTTGAAGGCTCATTGAGCGGACCGGCTTAGTCCGAGCAGCGTGTAATCAGCTGCCTATCGAGATCTTACGCCATCGACCGAACAGCGTTTGCGTGATGTGGCGGGCAGTTCGCGCCAATGATCAATAAAGTTTGGACGTCCATCTGAAAGGCGCAACACTATGCCTTCTTTACACGTCTCTCCCTTCCCGATTGCGCCCTCAAAATCCTAACCATTTTAGACGTCTGACGCGATTCGACCGGATTTGACGCTATGGGTATAGAATTACGAGGATACAGCAAGTTTACTTGATGCATCACTTAATCGTCTTGGGGGCGTCGGTAAGGTCTTATAGCTCCGTTTTTGCTCGGTTGTATAATAAATACTTCCTCATTTCCGAAGATAGACAAGTCCGAAGATAGACAAGCCATATAACCGAAATCACACAATCGGAACGGAGGAGTTCGTTCTGTCAGTTGGTTCGTGGGCGATTTTGGTGGCAATGCGCTTATGTCAGGATGTGCCATGGATCGTTGGTTGCTGATTTCTAATTGCAATACCTATGGCCTCGCACGCTCATTGCAGTTGCAAGGCAATAGCTTTCATCTTGATTGCATCGACGTATGGCATTTCAAGAAGAACGTGCAGGATTATGAGAAGGAAATCCCGACCTACGATCGAGTGATCATAAATCCAGAAGTCAGACTTGCTAGTTATGATTTTCGGAGCTTGAAGAACGTAAATGAGATTCCGAACGTCGAATTCGATGCATATCATCCGGATTTTTGCTTTGTCGGCGTAGATGGTGTGCGCCTCTACAAGCCACTTGCAGCTTGTCATTCCATGATTGTCCTCGCCGCATTCCAGGCGGGGAGGAGTCCTGAGAAAACCCGAAAGCTGTTTCGGCGTGAAATTTACGAGCAATGCGGCTTCTTTGCGCGTTGGGAACTTGCAAGGGACAGACTCATCTCATCCTTTTCGGTGATGGGAATGGATCTATCAAACGCCTTCCGCCGCTGGACACGCGGCGAATGCTTCATGCATGGCTTGGGACATCCAAAGGCGCGTCCAATTTTCGACATTGCGCGCATTTTTCTCAAAAATCACGTCGCCGAAACCAATGTGACGGATCTGGTGCCTTCCGACACGATTGTGGATGGCGCGTGTTTGCCCGTCTATCCGGAGATCGGCGAGACGATAGGCGTCCGTGGTTCTTACGCGTTCAAGTTGCCAGGAGAATATAAGTTGATCTCGCTGGAGAGGTTTATCGAGATGAGCTTCGAGGTCTATCGGGCCTACAACCCGAGTGAGATCTTGGTTGAACCTGGCTTTCGCAGTCGCTTCGACCGCGTGAAACAAGTCATATCGGAGGCAGAAGCATGACCAATCCGTATTCTGGGATCAAGGACTATCAATTATGGCGTCGATCGGTCGCTCGAGTCGAAACCCATCTATTTGATCCAGTGGTCAAGCCACGGTTTAAGATCGACAGAAATTCCAAGGTCGCAACCGCTGGCAGTTGTTTTGCGCAGCATATATCACGCCAGATTCAACGCATCGGCTTCCATTATTTTATCACGGAGCGCGCGGATCATTTGAACGAGGCGGAAAGAGCCAGGCGCAATTTCGGTGTCTTTTCGGCTCGCTACGGGAATATCTATACGGCACGGCAATTGCGACAGCTCTTCGAGGAGGTCTTCGATGCGCGTCGTCCCGTCGAAAAGGCATGGCGGCGAAAGGATGGCAAGTTTGTAGATCCCTATCGTCCGCAGATAGAGCCCGACGGCTACGACACCGAGGAGGACGTTATAGAAGCGCGGCGGGCACATCTCGCAGCGGTACGCTCTGTCTTTCTCGAATGTGACGTCCTGGTGTTCACGCTAGGCTTAACCGAAGCTTGGAGGTCGAAGGCCGATAGATCTGTCTTTCCGCTTGCGCCTGGCGTCAGCGCGGGTTCATTCGATCCCGACGCGCATGAGTTCGTCAATTTCAACGTTGAGGAAATCGAGCTCGACCTCACCTTTGTCTTGCGCAGGCTGAAAGAGATCAACCCTCGCGTCAGGGTGTTGTTAACCGTCTCGCCTGTCCCGCTGGTGGCTACATATGAGGATAGGAGTGTTTTGGTTTCGACAACCTATAGTAAATCTGTCCTGCGAGTTGTAGCTGAGCAGATGCTACCCCGTTTTGACTGGGTCGATTACTTTCCGTCCTATGAGATCATTACCGGCAGCTACGCCGGCGGCCTCTATTATGAAGACGATTATCGAGAGGTCAATCATCTCGGCGTCGCCCATGTGATGCGCTGCTTCGTAAGAAACTATGTGGCCCATGTTGAGGCGCCGACCGAGAAATTTGCGCCATTGGCTCCGCCTCAGGAAGAATATCAGCACGTGGTTTGCGACGAACGCGAAATCGAAATGCTTCGCCCATAACTGCGTGCTGATCCAGATTGCGATGATCCCAAGCCCGCGGATCATCGAATGCGTTTGAGTGAAGTTCTCTGGGTTCGACCCAATAGAATGGGAGTTTCTTTGTGGAAGCATGGTTGGTCATTTCGAACGCGCAGACGCATAATTTGGCGAATTCGCTTCGTCTGCTGAGCAATGACATTCGCATCGATCACGCCGATGTATGGACGTTTGGCGCTAATGTGGCCCAATACCGCGAACTGCTTCCCAATTATGACAGGGTAATCATCCATCCCCACGTAGAGCGCGGTTATTGTGATTTCTCTGCAGTCAGGCAATTGAGTAGAATTCCCTCGATCAAGTTCGACGCTTATCATCCAGATGTTTGCTTCGTGCTCGCAAATGATCTCCCGTTCGACGGCGCTATGGGTGCCTACCATTCGATGCTTGTCTTGGCGGCATATAAGGCAGGCTTGGGCATTGAGAAGACAAGGGCTTTATTTCGCCGCGAGATTTTCGAGCGGTGCGGATTCCTCGATCGCTGGGAGGGTGAGCGCAAGCAGCTGCTGGACCATTTTGCCGAATACGGACTGGATATAACCGCGTCGTTCAGAGCCTGGTCGCGCCGCGAGTGCTTCATGTATGGCATCGACCATTCAAAAGCGCGCCCGATCCATGATATTGCGCATGTGTTTCTGCAGACATGTGGGATCGAGCCCCACCAAACCGATATCGTGCCGGCGGATACGATCATGATCGGCTCTTGCTTTCCGGTTTATCCCGAAATCGGCGAAGTACTGGGCGTGGAGGGCTCTTACATGTTCAAGCGATATCAGCAATATCGTCTAATTTCGCTCGAGCATTTTATAGAATTGAGCTTCGCGGCTTATGCACAATTTTCCCCAGAGAATATCAAACCCGATAGCCGCTTCACCGAGCGCTTTGAAGTGGTCCAGTCCGCGATTGCCGAAGAAACTTCGGTTCCTCGGCTAATGTAAGCGGTCTGAACACCGGGCTATTTTCCCGCCAATTCAGTTTCGTTGCGTGGCCTGCTTCCCATGATCCGCTCTTAGCGGCAATTCCGGCAAGAACAACAGCGCGATCAGCGCCAAGGCCACAATCGCAGTGCCAGTCGCAAAGGTCATGGCGATCGCATGTCGATAGAGCGCTATCGCGGCGTCATGTGCTTCGGGGGAGGCGGTGGCGAGCTGCTTCATGCCGGCTTCGGTCAGTGAGGAACCATGCATCCCGTCGAGGACGCCGCCGGCATTCTGTACGCGATAGGCGAGAATGGCCCCCGAGCCGGTGACGCCGATGAGGCCTCCGAGCGAGCGGAAGAAGGCGAGCGTCGCCGTCCCCACGCCACGATGGGCCGGGGGCAGGGCATTCTGCACCGCGATCGTCATTGTGGGCATGACGAGGCCAAGACCGAGGCCGAGCGCAAAGACCGTCGGCTCTATGATCGAGAAGCCCTGGCTGGTGGCGGCAGCCCAGGCGAGCACGGCAAAGGCTGTCGTTGCGAGGCTGAGGCCGCAGAGCTGCGCCGGCTTGTAGCGCCCAAAGCGATGCAGCAGCACACGCCCGTTGACCATGGAGGAGATGACGACGCCGATCATCAGCGGACCGGTGAGCAGGCCGGAATGCGAGGGGCTGACCCCCATGACCATCTGGAAGAACAGCGGAAAGAAGAGGCTTGCTCCCAGCATGCCCATGAAGGTGAGGGCGAGCACGATGCAGGCGACAACGAAGAGCCGGTTGCGGAAGAGATCGGGCGGCAGCACCGGCTCGGGCTCACGCCGGATATGCAGGATGAAAAAGACGAAAAGAACGAGTGCAAGCGCAGAAAGCCCGAAAATCTCGGGCGAGTTCCAGGCCCATTCATTGCCGCCGAGGGCCAGCACCAGCAGGAAGCTCGTCGTGCAGCTCGTCAGCAGCGCCGCGCCGAGATAGTCGATGCGGCGGCTACGCGCATGATGCGGCCGCTTGAGTGCTCGGCCGATCATGACGAGGGCGACCGCGCCGATCGGCAGGTTGACGTAGAAGATCCAGTGCCATGACAGGAGATCGGTGATGACGCCGCCGGCGATCGGGCCGATGACGCTGCAGACGGCGAAGACGGCCGCGATCGAACCCTGATTGCGCCCGCGTCTCGCCGGCGGCACGATGTCGCCGATGATGATCTGCGCCAGCGGCAGCAATCCGCCTGCGCCGATCCCCTGGATCGCTCGGAAGATGATGAGCTGCATCAGCGTTTGCGCCATGCCGCTCAGCACCGAGCCGAGAAGAAAGATGAGGATTGCCGCATAGATCATCGGCTTGCGGCCGTATTGGTCACTGAGCTTGCCGTAGAGCGGCATGGTGCTGGTCGAGGCGAGCACATAGGCGCTTACCACCCAGGAGAGATGCGTCAGGCCGCCGAGATCGCTGACGATGCGTGGCAGCGCCGTCGCGACGATGCTCTGGTCGATGGCGCCGAGGCCGAGTACGATCATCAGCCCGAAGATCACGGCGCGGATTTCGCGGCGATCGGGCGGGATGTCTGCTGCCGAAGCCAATGGCGTGGCACTATCCGGAAGAGTCGCATTCATTGCCCGATCTCCATGAGCGGTTCGATGGCGGCGCGAATGGCGTCGCGCTGCTGCGGCGACAGTTTGGCGAGTTCTGAGGCGAGCCAGTCCGTTCTCCGCCGTTTCAGGCTGCGGATGATTTCCTCACCTTTCTCGGTCGCCACCAGGCCATTGCGGCGACGGTCGCTCGGGTCCCGTTCCGAACGGGCAATGAGGCCATCCCGCTCCATCGCCTTCACGTGGCCTGAAATCGTCGGTCCTCTCAGTCTCTCTAGCCGAGCTAGTTCGGCAACGCCGATGCCTGGCTGTTGGATGATGGCGACGAGCAGCAGGGCATGCAGCGGCGACAGATCGGCCTCGTCGCTCTCGCGCCGCAACTGTCGATAGAGTCGATGGAGTGCAGGGCGCAAAGCCTCCGCCAGCGCGTAGGCATCCTCGCGGCCCTGATGGGGGTCGGCTTTACCCATTACGTCTCTCACTGATAGATAGATAGGCTTCCTATCTATAGGCCTATCGCGCGGCATGTACTTGCGCAAGCAATAATATTATGAAAGGTTTTCAACCATTGCGCGTTGTTCATCAGTATTGCGACTCGACGGGAGGAGAAGAGCTGTGAAACGATTTCTGACAACCGTAACGGTAACTACCTTGAGTGCCCTGCTTGCCGTTACGTCTTTCGATCCGGTGGCAGCCGTCCCAATTCAGCCGCTAACCCAGCCGGCCATCCAACAGACGAGTGAGCCGCCCCCCGGGCCTGACGGAAGTTCAATACCGTCATCACAACAGGCACTATCGCGGGCGGCATCGCCCCCATTATCGCCCCGGCTACTGGCACGGCCATCGCGGCTATCGCTATCATCGCCCCGGCTATCGGCGTCATGACGGCTGGTGGTATCCGATGGCTGCATTCACAGCCGGAGCAATCATCGGCGGGGCCGTATCACAGCCGCCGCGCGGCAGCGCGCATGTCCGCTGGTGCGCAAGCCGCTACAAGACCTATCGTGCATCGGACAATACCTATCAGCCGACCAATGGTCCGCGGCGTCAGTGCGTCAGCCCGTAATGTGAAACAGATCGAAATCCCTCTCCGTTCTATGGAGGGGGATTTCTTTCAGACCGCTGCGGCAAGGGCTGTCTCAGCCGGTCAACTGTTCGGAAACATCCCACAACCGTCGCCAGATGGCCTGATCGCGGGCATGAGCGGCAATCTTGGCTCGCACCGGCGGGCCTTTGAGTTCATAGAAACCGTTCGGGCCATACATGGCGCCGCCTTCCGCCTCCGGCGCGGTCGCCGCAAAGAGGGTCGGGAGGGCGCCGGCTGCTGCCGTATGCGATAGAAACGGCCCCAGCAATCTTGTCGCGATTTCGAGGCTGCCGGCCCGATCGCGGCCCATGCGCGGACCTGTGGTCTGCAGGCCGGTCGCGGCATAGCCGGGATGGGCGGCAATGCTTTTCAGCTTCCAGCCTTCGGCGCGTGCGATGCGATCGAGCTCCAGGCTGAAGAGCAGCGTTGCCAGCTTCGATTGGCAATAGGCGGGCCAGGGCCGATAGTGCTTGCGCCACTGCAGATCGTCGAAATTGATCCTGCCGCTGCGATGCGCCAGGCTGCTGACCGTGATCACGCGCGGATTCTCGGCCGCAGAAACCTTCGGCAGCAGCCGCATCGTCCAGGCGAAATGGCCGATATAATTGGCTCCCATCTGCATCTCGAGACCATCCTCGGTCTCGTGCCGGTCCGGAATGGCCATGACGCCGGCATTGTTGATGAGCAGGTCGATATGCGGCAGCCTATCGGCGATGCGGGTCGCCGTGCGCGCGACGGAATCGAGGCTGGCAAGATCGAGCGCCTCGAAGGTCACGTCTGCGCCCGGTGTTGCTGCACGGATCTTGGCGATCGCCTCTTGGGCCCTGGCCTCGTTGCGCGATGCGATGACGACCTTGGCGCCGGCCGCTGCCAGAGCCTTTGCCGCCTCGTAGCCGATACCGCTGTTGGCGCCGGTAACGACTGCGATACGACCTGTCTGCGGCGGAATATCTTTCACTGTCCAGTCTGGCATTGCGGGCTCCTGTGAAGAGATTTGGCAATGCCCATCGTATCTGGTAATTATTATACTAAATGCAAGTTTGCATTGAATGAAAATTAATAAGCAGAAAATCCGCGACAACGCTTGCGTATCAGGGAGTTTCAACAGTCGAATGGCGTGGCACGCCTTTGAATTGCCATGCTGTTCGGCCCTCATCATGCTTTGTGGCCGAAGATTGGATTTGCGGAATGACGACAAAGACCTCTTACGCTGATTTCGTGCAGTTCTTCCGCTCCTGGGTCAGCAATCCCCTGCGCGTTGCGGCAGTGGCGCCCTCCGGGGAGAGGCTGGCAAGACTGATGACCCAGGAGATCGAGCCCTTCGATGGTCCAATCCTGGAACTCGGTCCGGGCACTGGCGTATTCACGCGGGCGCTGCTGGCGCGAGGCATTCCCGAGAGCGCGCTGACGCTCGTCGAATTCGGCGAGGAATTTGCTGTCCGCCTGCGTGGGCGTTTTCCGGCGGCGAAGGTCGTGCATATGGATGCGGCGCAGCTCGGCCAATGCGGTCTTTTCGATGACGCGCCGTTCGGTGCCGTCATTAGCGGCCTGCCGCTGCTATCCATGCCGCCCGCCAAAGTCGCGGGCATCGTCGGGGGTGCCTTCGAAACGATGAAGCCGGGAGGAGCTTTCTATCAGTTCACCTACGGCCCGCGCTGTCCGGTGCAGAAACCGATCCTTGAAAGCCTCGGGCTCACTGCAAAGCGCATCGGCGGCACCGTGCGCAACATTCCGCCGGCCGGCGTCTACAGGATATCGCGGCAAAATCCTCTGGAGCTCTCGATCATCGGCTCCAAATATCGTAGCACCGGAGAGAATGCCGGAATCAGCGCCTGAAGCCGGTAAGGCCGATTTGGGCGGCCTGAAGTGAATGCCGGGGGTAGAGGATGGCGAAAAAGCCGGATGTCGACAGCGCGGTAAAGGAAGGCCGGCGCGAGCGCAAGCGCCGTCAAACCCGCGAACGCATCGAAGCCGCCGCACTGAAGCTTTTCCTCGAGCGCGGCTTTGACGCTACCACGATCGAAGATATCACAGAGGCGGCCGACGTTTCCAAGCGTAGCTTCTTCGATTATTTCCCCAGCAAGGAAGAGGTCGTTGCCGCCTGGCAGGATGGTTTTGCCCGCGAGTTGATCGCAGCGGTCGCCGCACAGCCCGAAGATGCTTCGATCGTCGAGGTCATCGAGGCCGCCGTCAATTCCGCCCTTCAGATTGCTATCGCCGATCCGCAAAGCCTTGCTCTCGTCGCCCTGATCCGCAATACGCCAACTCTTCAAGCCCGCGATCAGCTGAAATATGCCAAGCTGGAGAGGAAGCTCGCGGACGCGCTGTTTGCCCGCAGCGGCAGCCAGGGGGAGCGTCTGCGCCTCGGCATGCTTGCGGCGGCGGTCGTGGCAATGCTGCGCATCGGCGGTGAGCGCTGGACGCAATCTCCGCAGAATGCTTCGGTGGAGCAGTTCGCTCGCACCATGTTCGATGAGCTTTGGGCAGCGCTTGCCGATCTCGGCGAGCAGGTGCAACGGCGCCCATGACTGCGCCGGGCTAACCCAGGGAAGCCGCCCTGATCGGCCGCGACGCATCGTGCATCGCGATGCATTGCATATGCCGCGATGCAGACCCATGTAGTATCGGGTCGCGACTGCATCTCTCGCGAAACCCTCGATTTGCCCTTCAAGTCTCGGCTCCTCCGCGGATGCCGGAAACGCCAGATACATTTCAGATCAGCAAAAGGGACTATAACCATGTCAGAATTCGACGCAGCCAAATCCGGTCAGTTCAAGATCGGCGGCGATCTCCCCGTCCATCGTCTCGGTTTCGGTGCCATGCGTATCACCGGCGCCGGTATATGGGGTGAGCCGGAGGATCATGACGAAGCCGTGCGTACGCTGAGGCGCCTGCCGGAACTCGGCATCAATTTCATCGATACCGCCGATTCCTATGGCCCGGACGTTTCCGAACGTCTTATCAAGGAGGCGCTTCATCCCTATGGCCACGGTCTCGTGGTAGCGACCAAGGGTGGTCTTACCCGAACCGGGCCGAATGCCTGGGTGCCTGTGGGGCGTCCCGAATACCTGATCCAGCAGGCGCACAAGAGCCTGCGCAACCTCGGCGTTGATCGCATCGATCTCTGGCAACTGCATCGGATCGATTCCAAGGTGCCGGCGGCCGAGCAGTTCGATGCCGTGAAGTCGCTGCAGAGCGACGGCATCATCCGTCATGCGGGCTTGAGCGAGGTCTCCGTTGCCGACATCGAGGCGGCGTCGAAGCATTTCAAGGTGGTGACGGTGCAGAACCGCTACAACCTGGTCGATCGCACCAGCGAGGACGTGCTCGACTATTGCGAAAAGTACGGCATCGGTTTCATTCCCTGGTTCCCGCTGGCCGCCGGCGATCTCGCCAAGGAGGGCTCGCTGCTCGATACCATCGCGAAGAAGCACAATGCCGCTCCGAGCCAGATCGCGCTTGCATGGGTGCTGAAGCGCAGCCCCGTGATGCTGCCGATCCCCGGAACGGGCAAGGTTAAGCACCTCGAGGAAAACACCGCCGCGGTCGATATCGTTCTGTCCGACGAGGAGTTTGCTGCGCTCGATGCTGAAGGCAAGAAAGCCTTCAAGGCCGCCTGAACCGAAATTCGCTTGTTCGATCGGCGGTTGCTGATCGGACAAGCGGTCGAGGGGGCTTCCCATGCAGAAACGCCGATCACAATCATGTGAATCTTAGGATTAGGATCGATAACGACTGCAAAATAGGCGGTAAAACGTTCAGAACGCCGGCGGTATGCGATATTTTCGGCATCTGAGGAGAGAGCAATGCGCTCAGCGCATTGCTGCATTGCGAAAGCCGATCTGTTCATCCCCATTCGCTCGTTATATCTAATCCCTCGAAGGCAGCGCACTCCTCCTCCCAGCGCTCCTTCAATGATTGGCAACACTCCTCCTCCTCCCAGTTGCCAATCCGGATCAAGAGCCCGATGCATCCTCCTCCCGCGTCGGGCTCTTTTTTTATCTTCCCATCGTGAGTGACTTGTCAGAATGCGTTGCGCCTTTGCAATGCCGCCGCGAATTAGCGTCGCGTCATGTGGCCATAAGCCGCGGGAGCGGCTTGCACCGCAGGTATCCATGCGTAGAGTGGCGCGACGTTATGGCGGTATGGAAGGGTTGCATGATGCAGCGCATGGCGGGTTCGGACCGGCGGGGAAAGCTGTTTCTCCGGACTATGACCGTTGTTGCGACATTGTCGCTCGCCGCATGCGGTCGCCCTATCGGGGTTATGCAGCCCATCAGTGAAAACGTGCCTGGCACATCCAAGGTCGATCTGCTTGTCGCCACAACGCGCCTGCCGGACAAGGATCCGGCCATCCTGTTTTCGGGTGAGCGCGGGCCGGGGCTCAAGGTGGATGCCGTCAGTGTCTCCATTCCGCCAGAGGCCAATCGCAAGGTCGGCCAGGTGCAGTGGCCGAGCCGCTTGCCAGGCGATCCGCTGAAAAATTTCGTCACTACCGCGGTCAAGCCTTTGGCGACGGAGGCGGATGGGCGGGCCTGGGTGCATGCGGAATTGCCGAAGAACAGGCGGGTGCTGATCTTCGTGCACGGTTTCAACAACCGCTATGAGGATGCCGTCTACCGCTTTGCGCAGATCGTTCACGATTCGCATGCCGACGTCGTACCGATCGTGTTTACCTGGCCGTCGCGCGCTAGCATTTTCGACTATGCCTATGACAAGGAGAGCACGAACTATTCCCGTGACTCGCTCGAGGAATTGCTGCGCCGCGTCGCCGCTGATCCGGCCGTCGGCGATATCACCGTCATGGCGCATTCGATGGGCAGCTGGCTCGCAGTCGAATCGCTGCGGCAGATGGCGATTCGCAACGGCCGCGTCGCGCCGAAG
Organism: Martinezella sp. CNPSo 3959; assembly: GCF_057784355.1. Taxonomy (NCBI): domain Bacteria; kingdom Pseudomonadati; phylum Pseudomonadota; class Alphaproteobacteria; order Hyphomicrobiales; family Rhizobiaceae; genus Martinezella; species Martinezella sp. CNPSo 3959. Next base: position 8,708 of record NZ_JBXSOV010000024.1, on the reverse strand, counting down.
ATCAACAATGTCATCCTAGCCTCGCCCGATCTAGACGTCGATGTCTTCGGAAGACAGTTCGCAGCACTCGGCAAGGACAAGCCGCATTTCACGCTGTTCGTCTCGCGGGATGACCGCGCGCTTTCACTCTCGCGTCGCATTTCCGGCAATATCGACCGGCTCGGACAGATCGACCCGACAGCTGAGCCCTATCGCAGTGAGCTGGAAAAGCACGGGATCACCGTACTCGATCTCACGAAGCTCAAGACCGGCGATGGTCTTAATCACGGCAAGTTCGCCGAAAGCCCGGAAGTGGTGAAGCTGATCGGTGCGCGGTTGATTGCCGGCCAGACGATCACGGACTCCGATGTCGGTATCGGCGATGCCGTCGGAGCAGTTGCTATGGGTGCTGCCCAGACGGTCGGTAGCGTGGCGGGTGCTGCCGTCAGCGCTCCGATTGCCATTTTCGATCCTCGCACCCGCGCGAATTACGGCGAGCAATGGCGTCGCGTTGGCGCATCAGCCGGCAATACGGTGGGATCTCTGGGCGATAGCGTCGAGGCGACCGGCAGCAATGTCGGCGAAGCATTGCGTCAATAATGCTATCATGATGCGATCCGGAGCCGCCGCATTCATCGTTGCTGCGAAACGCGATAGTCATGTTTCGCCATCTGATATATCAGAGATGCAAGCAGTCAGATGGCTGCACCATCTGGCATGTGTGATTGGAGTGGATGAGATGAGATGGAAGCGCACGATCCAGTTGCTGGATGTTCACTGCGAGGGTGAGATCGGCAAGGTTGCCATCGGCGGCGTGCCGAAGATCCCCGGCAACAGCATTGCCGAGCAGCTCCATTGGCTGAACACGGATCCAAAGGGCCAGGAGCTGCGTCGTTTCCTCGTGCTGGAGCCACGCGGCGCGCCGATCGGATCGGTGAATCTGCTGCTGCCGACCAAGCATCCCGAGGCCGATGCCGGTTTCATCATTCTGCAGCCCGATCAAGCGCATGCAAGCTCCGGCTCGAACTCCATCTGCGTGACCACGGCGCTGCTGGAATCCGGCATCGTCGAGATGAAGGAGCCGGAAACGGTCGTGACGCTCGACACGGCCGCCGGCCTCGTACGCGCCACTGCGACCTGCCGCGACGGCCGCTGCGAAAAAGTGCGGCTGACCATGGTGCCGTCCTTCGTGCATGAGCTGGATGTCGGGCTCGACACGCCGCAGTGGGGTAGGATCAAGCTCGATCTCTGCTATGGCGGGATTTTCTATGCACTCGTCGATGTTGGCCAGATCGGCTTGAAGATCGAAAAGGCGAATGCGGCCGCCCTTGTCCAGGCCGGCATGATCCTCAAGGATGCGATCAACCGCACCATGTCCGTGGTTCATCCGGAAATCCCGGCGATCTCGGGCGTTGCCTATGTCATGTTCCGCGATATCGATGCCGATGGCGCCATCCGCACCTGCACGACCATGTGGCCCGGCCGCGCCGACCGCTCGCCCTGCGGCACCGGCAATTCCGCCAATCTGGCGACGCTGCATGCTCGCGGCAAGGCCAAGGTCGGCGATATCTTCAAGTCCCGCTCGATCATCGGTTCGGAGTTCGAGGTAGGGCTGCAGGCGGAGACGGAGGTTGCCGGCAGGCCGGCGATTATCCCGACCATCACCGGCCGCGGCTTCACATTCGGTCTTAGCCAAGTGGCGCTCGATCCGTTCGATCCGATGGCGGAAGGTTTTGCCATGACGGATGTCTGGGGGCCGTCGGCTGGGGATATTTGAGGGGTAGGCGGATGACTGGCTTCTGCCATCTTGAGAGTTTGACCCTCACCCTAACCCTCTCCCCGCAGGCGGGGAGAGGGGACTAGCTCCGCATTCTCGTCTGGGCAACTTGCCGGAGGGAAGGCTGCAGGTGCGCCCATCTCCTTCGCCCCGCAAGCGGGAGAAGGTAGCCGAAGGCCGGATGAGGGGCGGGCATGCTATTTTGCTGGATAAATCACACCCTTGCGCAAAATGATGTTCCCATAGAGCCGCGGCTCGCTCGTCTGTATCAGTGCATGCGCACGCTGCACCCGCTCGTAGAATTCCGACGGCAGCAGCGGCACGACCTTGATTTCGGGCACATGCCGGGCGCAGCATTCGATCATCTCCGCATGAACGGGGTCGATGGCATCGCGGTCCTGCTTGACGGTCGCCCGGAATATCGCCTGCGGCACGAAATCGTCGATCGGCAGCACGCTCAGCACGGCATCGAGGACGCGAATGACGCCGTGGCCGTCGAGGCGGATGAGACGGCGGCCATGTTCGAGACCGGGATAATTGCCGTCTACGAGGGCGATCTCGTCGCCGTGGCCCATGGCGCGTAGCGTCGCCAGAAGCTCCGGGCTCAACAGCGGGTCAATGCCCTTCAGCATGCTCTATCTCCTTGAAAAGAACGTTCTGGTCGATGAGGTAGCGCGCGAAGATCGGCAGGCTGGCGCCGCCGATGGCGCGTGCCTGCGGCCCCACGGCGCCCTCGATGATCTCGGGCATGACAACGCCCTGAAGATCCAGTTCCGCCGCTGCCTTGATGGTTGCGCGCACCACGCGTTCCCGCACCCAACCCGGAAAGCCGCCATCGATGACGGCGGCACTGAAATCAAGAACGGAGGCGGAGGCGACAATCGCCTGTGCGAGAGCCTTGGCCGTATCCTGGATCCAGATCTCCAGCGGTTCGCCGAAGTCGATCCAATTATCCGCCGAATACCAAAGAGGGCGTGGATCGAAACCATGATCCCGCAATAGATTTTCCAGCACGAAGATCGAAGCGATCTCGAGAAGCTGGCGATTCTCGCCGTTGCGGCCGCGCACGGGCAGGGGGCCGAGTGCGCCCGCGGTACCCGTTCGGCCAACGAAGACGGACGAATTCAGGACGATGCCGCCGCCGAGGAATGAGCCTATGAAGAAATAGACGAAATCCGGATAATGCGGGCCGATCCCGAAGACCAGTTCGGCACCGCAGGCGCTGGTAGCATCGTTTTGCAGAAAGACCGGGTAAGCCACGCGCGAGGCGATTTCCGACCTGAGATCGAAGCCTCGCCAGGCATCCATCGCTCCCGGCGGCGCGCCTACCTGCTCGGCCCAGTTCCAGAGTTCGAAAGGTGCGGCAACGCCCATTCCCGCGATCTTGCGGCGCTGCTCTTCGCTGAGGCGCCCTTCCAGTTCCTTGATGCCGGCCGCGACGAAGGTGATGATGTCTTCCGGCAGCGGGTAGGGGTAGATCTGATGGAGCTGCATCCGGATGCTGCCGACGAAATCCATCAGCACGAGGTCGGCGCTGCGTCGGCCGATCTTGACGCCAAAGGAAAGTACGGCGTCCGGATTGAGCCGCATCGGAGTGGATGGTTGGCCGACGCGCCCGCGAACCGGCGCATCGCGGGATAGCAGCCCGTCCTTTTCCAGTTCCCGCATGATGACGGACACAGTCTGTGCCGAAAGCCCGCTTCGCCGCGCGATATCGGCCTTGGAGAGGGCACCGTGGCGGCGAACGAGCGAAAGCACGAGCCGCTCATTGTGAGCACGCACGCCAAGCTGGTTCGCACCCCCGGTGGGGTCGAGAATCGCCGGTGTTGTGGGTGTGTCCTCCGGGTCATGCACGAGAGACATGGGCCTGCTCCTTCCATCATGGCCATGCCCTATTTTTCCGCAGAATGCCATATCGAATTAATAATTCAATCGGATTTATTTATTGACAGGTGGATTTCTTTAGGGTCTGATATTGACCGTCGAGGATGCGCGCATAGCCTTGGAGGAGGTCCACCGAAAACAATCCGACAGGCTTGACGCATCTTTAACCGGGTTCGAAGTGAGCCCGCGACGGCCGGAGGGTCCGGCTTTTAAACATCGGGAGGATTGAATGAAGAAATCCGTTATTTCCGCAGCCGTTGCCGCCCTGGCGCTCGGCGTTGCATTTGCCGCTCCGGCCAAGGCCGCCGGCGTATCCGCCTGCCTCATCACCAAGACCGATACCAATCCCTTCTTCGTCAAGATGAAGGAAGGCGCCACCGCCAAGGCCAAGGAACTCGGCGTCACGCTGAAGTCCTATGCCGGCAAGATCGATGGCGACAGCGAAAGCCAGGTTGCCGCGATCGAAAGCTGCATCGCCAGCGGCGCCAAGGGTATTCTGATCACAGCTTCCGACACGAAGGGTATCGTTTCCTCCGTCAAGAAGGCACGCGATGCCGGCCTGCTGGTCATTGCCCTCGATACGCCTCTGGAACCGGCTGACGCCGCCGACGCGACCTTCGCCACCGACAACCTTCTTGCCGGCAAGCTGATCGGCGAATGGGCCAACAAGACGCTGGGCGACAAGGCCAAGAGTGCCAAGATCGGCTTCCTCGACCTGACGCCGTCGCAGCCTTCCGTCGACGTCCTGCGCGACCAGGGCTTCATGATCGGCTTCGGCATCGACCCGAAGGATCCGAACAAGATCGGCGACGAAACCGATCCGCGCATCGTTGGTCATGATGTCACCAACGGCAACGAGGAAGGTGGCCGCAAGGCCATGGAAAACCTCCTGCAGAAGGATTCCAGCATCAACGTCATCCACACGATCAACGAACCGGCCGCTGTCGGCGCCTATCAGGCCCTGAAGGCCGTCGGCTTGGAAAAGCAGGTTCTGATCGTGTCTGTTGACGGCGGTTGCCCGGGCGTCAAGTCCGTCAAGGAAGGCGTAATCGGCGCTACGTCGCAGCAGTATCCGCTGATGATGGCCGCCCTCGGCGTCGAGGCGATCAAGAAGTTCGCCGATAGCGGCGAGAAGCCGAAGCCGACCGAAGGCAAGTCCTTCTTCGACACCGGCGTCTCCCTCGTCACCGACAAGCCGGTTTCCGGCCTGAAGTCGATCGACACCAAGGAAGGCACGGCAAAGTGCTGGGGCTAAGCCCCTTACGAAATGTGATATAATCCCTTCGGGAGCCGCGTCATGCGCCTGCTGGCGCGGCTCTCCTCACTAGGGAGCAGACCATCACAACAGTCACGTCGGCCGGGGTTCATCCCCTCGGCTGGCCCCTTAAAAGCCGGCGGTTTCCGCGCATGAGCGCGGTGGCGGAGGAATAATTATGTCCGGAGCACAGGAATTCGAACGTGTTCTCGACGGCAGCGACAAGAACGTCGCGTCGTTCGAGCAGCACGATGTCTCTTTTCTCAAGCGCGTGCAGCACTTTCTGCATTCGACGCCGGCCGCCGTGCCGTTGATCGTATTGGTAATGGCGATCGTGATCTTCGGCATCGCGATCGGTGGGCGGTTCTTTTCCGCCTATACGCTGACACTGATCCTGCAGCAGATCGCGATCGTCGGCATTCTCGGTGCTGCCCAGACGCTGGTCATCCTGACCGCCGGCATCGATCTTTCGATTGGCGTGATCATGGTCATTTCCTCCGTCGTCATGGGCAACGTCGCCGTCACTTACGGTCTGCCGGCGCCGGTCGCCATCATCGCCGGCATGGCCGCTGGCGGCATCTGCGGGTTGCTCAACGGTTTCCTCGTCGCCAACATGAAGCTGCCGCCGTTCATCGTGACGCTCGGCACCTGGAACATCGTCATGGCGACGAACTTCATCTATTCCGCCAATGAAACCATCCGCGACACCGATGTCGATGAAAAGGCGCCGCTCCTGCATCTCTTCGCGATCAGCTTCCGGCTTGGCGGCGCGGTGCTGACCCTCGGCGTCATCGCCATGGTGTTGCTGGTGCTGGGCCTATGGTATATTCTCAATCACACTGCCTGGGGCCGGCATGTCTATGCTGTCGGCGATGATCCGGAAGCGGCGAAATTGTCGGGCATCCAGACCAAGAAGGTACTGCTTGCGGTCTATGGCGTTTCGGGACTGATCGCGGCCTTTGCCGCCTGGGTTTCGATCGGCCGCAACGGCTCTGTCTCACCGTCTTCGGCCGTGACGGACTTCAATCTTCAGGCGATTACCGCAACCGTGATCGGCGGCATCTCGCTCTTCGGCGGCCGCGGCTCGATCCTCGGCACGCTCTTTGGCGCCATGATCGTCGGCGTCGTCTCCATGGGCCTCAACATGCTCGGCGCCGATCCGCAGTGGAAGGTGCTTCTGACCGGCGTGCTCATCATCGGCGCCGTCGCGATCGATCAATGGATCAGAAAGGTATCGGCATGACCACGACCGTCGAACCCATCCTCACTGCCCGCGGTCTCGTCAAGCGCTATGGACGCGTCACCGCGCTCGACAACGCTGATTTCGATCTCTATCCCGGCGAAATCCTTGCGGTCATCGGTGACAACGGCGCCGGAAAATCCTCGCTGATCAAGGCGATTTCCGGCGCAGTGACACCCGATGAAGGCGAGATCAAGCTGGAAGGCAAACCTGTTCATTTCAGGTCGCCGATGGAAGCGCGCGATGCCGGCATCGAAACGGTCTACCAGAACCTGGCGCTGTCGCCGGCGCTCTCCATCGCTGACAACATGTTCCTCGGTCGCGAGATCCGCAAGCCCGGTTTCCTCGGTTCCGTCTTCCGCATGCTCGACCGGCCGGCCATGGAAAAGCGCGCCCGCGACAAGCTCAGCGAGCTCGGCCTGATGACGATCCAGAACATCAACCAGGCGGTGGAAACGCTCTCCGGCGGTCAGCGCCAGGGCGTTGCCGTGGCACGCGCCGCCGCCTTCGGTTCCAAGGTCGTCATCATGGACGAGCCGACGGCAGCCCTAGGCGTCAAGGAAAGCCGCAAGGTCCTTGAACTCATCCTCGATGTCCGTGCGCGCGGCTTGCCGATCGTTCTGATCTCGCACAATATGCCGCACGTCTTTGAGGTTGCGGACCGTATCCATATCCATCGCCTTGGACGACGCCTAACCGTCATCAATCCGAAGGAATACACCATGTCAGACGCGGTTGCCTTCATGACCGGCGCCAAGGCTCCGCCGGTCGAGAACGTCGCTGCATGAGTGCTTCTCTTGACGATGTTGCCGGCGAGATTATCGCACGCGCCGGCAACGCGAAACGCTTTCTGGTCGCGATTGCCGGCCCGCCTGGTGCCGGCAAATCCACCCTGGCCGATAATGTCGCTAAGGCGTTGAAGGCGAGGGGCGAAAGCGCCGAAGTCCTGCCCATGGACGGCTTCCACATGGATGACGCCGTCCTCATCGAGAAGGGACTCTTAAAGCGGAAGGGCGTGCCTGACAGTTTCGATGTGCGCGCCTTCCTCGATATCGTCAAGGCCGTGCGCGCCGCCGACCAGGAGGTCCTCGTGCCGGTCTTCGACCGCTCGCGAGAGATTGCCATCGCCTCGGCCCGCATCGTCTCGGCAGATCATCGCTTCATCGTCATCGAGGGCAATTATCTGCTGTTCAACCAGGGCAAATGGGCGGAGCTGGAAGGCATGTTCGACTATTCGATCATGCTCGCGCCGCCGATGGAAGTGCTGGAAGAGCGGCTTTGGGAGCGCTGGAGGGGCTACGATCTCGATGAAGAAACCGCCCGGGCCAAGGTTTACGGCAACGATCTGCCGAACGGCCGGCTGATTCTGGAGAACCGGCGCCGCGCGGACGTCACCATAGATATCGTGCAGGATTGACCTCGCCCATCATTTAACCGCCGTCGCGGATTGTTTTGCGAGGGCGGATGGTGCTATCGAAGCGCGATAGCAGAAAGTGCGATCCCGAAAAGGCTGAAGCAGCTTTCGGGTAGGATCGCGCACACATTCCCAGAGGTCGCGCCCATGCAAAAGCTCACCATCCGCCGTCCTGACGACTGGCATCTGCATTTGCGGGACGGAGCCATGCTGGAAGGCGTAATAGCCGATACCTCCAGGCATTTCGCCCGCGCCATCATCATGCCCAATCTCGTGCCGCCGGTCGTGACCACGGCGGATGCGACCGCCTATCGCGAGCGCATCCTGAAAGCGCTGCCGGCGGGCGATCGGTTCGAACCGCTGATGACGCTTTATCTCACCGAACACACCAATCCCGACGACGTCGAAGAAGGCAAGAAGAGCGGCCTTATATCAGCCGTCAAACTCTATCCGGCGGGTGCGACGACCAACTCGCATGGCGGCGTGCGCGATCTGAACAAGGCAATGCCGGTGCTGGAGCGCATGGCGAAGATAGGCCTGCCGCTCTGTGTTCATGGCGAGGTCACGACGCCCGAGGTGGATATTTTCGATCGCGAGGCCGTGTTCATCGAGACCGTGCTCGATCCGTTGCGCCAACGCCTGCCTGAACTGAAGGTCACGATGGAGCATGTGACCACCGCGGACGGCGTGGACTACATTAAGTCGGCAAAGGCAAATCTCGCCGGTTCGATCACGACGCATCACCTGATCATCAACCGCAATGCCATTCTGGTCGGCGGTATTCGCCCGCATTATTATTGCCTGCCCGTCGCCAAGCGCGAAAACCATCGTCTGGCCTTGCGTGGGGCCGCAACCAGCGGCGATGCCAGGTTCTTCCTCGGCACGGATTCGGCTCCGCATGTCGATCCGCTGAAGGAATGCGCCTGCGGCTGCGCCGGCATCTATACGTCCATCAACACCATGAGCTGCCTTGCCCATGTCTTCGAGCAGGAAAGTGCATTGGACAGGCTTGAGGCTTTTGCGTCGCTGAACGGCCCGGCCTGGTATGGCCTGCCCGTCAACGAGGATAGCATCACCCTGGTACGCCGGGCTAAGGCCGTGACCTTCCCGGCCAAGATCGAGACCGGCGCCGGCCCGGTCACCGTTTTCGACCCGATGT
>NZ_JBXSOV010000023.1:0-34808 GCF_057784355.1 Martinezella sp. CNPSo 3959 | reverse complement strand
GAAGCGCGGGGCCGATCAGATCGGCGGCGCCGACTACACCTTCGACTGCACCGGCAACACCAAGGTGATGCGCCAGGCTCTGGAAGCCAGCCATCGCGGCTGGGGCAAGTCGGTGGTCATCGGCGTTGCCGGCGCCGGCCAGGAGATTTCCACGCGTCCGTTCCAGCTGGTGACGGGCCGCTCGTGGATGGGCACGGCCTTCGGCGGCGCCCGCGGCCGCACCGATGTTCCCAAGATCGTCGACTGGTACATGGAAGGCAAGATCGAGATCGATCCGATGATCACCCACACCATGCCGCTCGAAGATATCAACAAGGGCTTCGAGCTCATGCATTCGGGAAAGAGTGTTCGCGGCGTCGTCATCTACTGACGGTACAGGCGTCCTCGCCGGAAGTTTTTGGCGGTCAGAGCGACGGATAAGCCGATCGCCATCGTTCAAGAAGAACGCCGGCCTCGTGATGGGGTCGGCGGCTTGAACATGAATGACCTTCAGGCAAAAGGATATGCCCATGACCAGCAAGTTGCTAGGTGCGACCGCCGCCGCTCTCTTCGCTCTATCTTCCACAACCGTCGTCTTCGCCCAAACGACGGCACCTGCGACGCCAGCTCCCGCCACGCCGTCTTCCACATCGACGCCATCGTCCACCATGCCGTCGAAGGATGAGATCAAGACAGCGCGGCAAGCCTGCCGGCAGGATGCGACAGGGCAGGGCCTCAAGGGTCAGGCACGCAAGGACGCAATCAAAAGCTGCCTGCAGCAAAAGTATCCAGTCCTGGCAAAACGCAAGACCTGCCATGACGAAGGTACGGGTAAAGGCTTGCAGAAGAAGGCGCTGCACGATTACGTCAAGCAGTGCATTGCCGCGAGCTGAACAGCGACCTGCAATCGCGGCCTCTCGCCGGAACTGCTCATCGTAACAGTCCGCTTTACGGGGCGGACCACTACCTCGCACAATCACCGCGCACGTCGCGTCGCCCCTTTTTCCCGCAGGCAAGTCGCCTTATCTCCTTAAGCAACGATATAAACTTCAGGGCGTGGCGTGCTTTTCCATCCAGACCGACTTTCATTCGGCATAGTACTGCCGGCGCAGCCGCGAACTGCGGCCGACGTTCAGTTCGATACCCAGCTCGGCATTGCAACCCATGCCGACAAATTGGGTTTCGATGCGCTGTGGGTGAGGGATGTTCCCCTCAATAGCGAAAGCTACCCCGACCCGATCGGACATGCCGATCCCTGGGTTTTCCTCGGAGCTTTGGCGGCTGTCACCTCCAATATCCATCTGGCGACCGGCGCAATCGTCCTGCCTTTGCGGCATCCGCTCCATATCGCCAAGGCCGCGCTGTCCGTCGCCTCCCTTTCGAAAGGCCGGCTCCTCCTCGGTCTCGGTTCGGGAGACCGACCGAGCGAATATGACGTTTTCGGAGAGAGTATTGCGAACCGCAAAGCGCTCTTTCAATCGCATTGGGAGCGGCTCGCCGCTGCGCTCAGTCCGGAACAGAAGGTCGTCGATGAAGGCGGCCGCGTGCGAAACGAGTTCGCCATCAGGCCCGCGCTGCGACAACCCTCCATCCCCCTGGTGGCGGTCGGTTCATCGTCGCAATCCTTGGAATGGATTGCCCGTCACGCAGCTGCCTGGATGACTTATTACCGGCCGCTACCCGTTCAGAAAGACCGGTTGGCGCTTTGGCATAATGCCCAAGGTAAGGTAACCACGGATTTTCGCGGCTTCGGCCAGTCCATGGTGCTGGAATTGCTCGACAACCCGCAAGCCTCCTATGAGGAAATCAATCTTGGCGGCAGAACCGGCAGGCGAGGGCTTATCGACGCCTTGTCGGCAATGCGTGAAGCCGGCATTCATCACGTCGCCTTCAATCTCGTTACCCAGGGCAGACCGGCCGGCGACGTCTTGGAAGAGATCGCAGCGGATATTTTGCCGGCTATGCGGTAGCTTCGCCAATTGCCCTCGATGGTAGCGTCGTGGAAATCCTATCCCCGTGACCCTGGCTTTTGCAGCCCTTGCCACCTATCTTTCCGTTGCAACCAAAAAGGGCCGATTTTGCTTCTCGAAATTTCTATCGTCATCGTCCTCACCCTCCTGAATGGCGTGCTTGCCATGTCGGAATTGGCGATCGTCTCCTCCCGTCCTGCCCGTCTGAAAGTGCTATCGGATCAAGGCAGCAGAGGCGCGACCATGGCGATAAGGTTGGCCGAGGAACCGGGCCGCTTCCTCTCAACGGTACAGATCGGCATCACGCTCGTCGGCGTCCTGTCCGGCGCCTTCTCGGGCGCCACACTCGGCGCTCGGCTGTCGGGCTGGCTTGCCGCGCAAGGTCTTTCGGTCGCAGCCGCCGATGCCATCGGCGTTGGTTCCGTTGTAATGGCCATCACCTATCTATCGTTGATCATCGGCGAACTCGTACCGAAGCAGGTCGCTCTCCGGGCGCCGGAATTGGTCGCCAGCAAAGTCGCGCCGGCCATGGTGTTCCTTTCCCGAGCTGCAGCCCCGCTCGTCTGGTTGCTCGACCTCTCGGGACGGCTGGTTCTGAGGGCACTGGGTCAATCCGGCAAGGTTGCCGATGGCGTCAGCGACGAGGAAATCAAAACGGTTCTGGCGGAGGCACAGAGCGCCGGCGTCATCGCGACGGAAGAGCAGGCGATGATCTCGGGCGTCATGCGATTGGCCGACCGAACCGCAAGGGCGTTGATGACGCCACGCCGCGACGTGGAGGTTATCGATATCGAAGATAGCTTCGACGAGGTGCGCGAACAGATTCGCCGCACCGAAAAAGCGCGGTTGCCGCTGCGCAAGGACAGCTCCGACGAAATCGTTGGGGTACTGACAACCAGGGATTTCTTCGACGCACTGGCTTCCGGCGGTCAGCCTGACATTCTGAAGCTCGCCAAGCAGGTGCCGATTGTTTCAGATCTTTCAAGCGCGCTTGACGTCGTCAAGGCCCTGCGTCGCTCCTCTTCGCACATGGTGCTCGTCTACGACGAATACGGACATTTCGAAGGCGTCATCACGTCGGGCGATATCCTGGAAGCCATCTTGGGAGCCATTCAAGAGGAAGAGGATGCCGGGGGCGAACAGGCGATCGTCCGTCGCCACGACGGCAGCTATCTCGTGTCCGGTTGGATGCCCATCGACGAGTTCGCTGATTTCATGAACCTCCAGATCGAAGACGATCGCGACTACCAGACGGTTGCAGGCTTCGTGCTGCAGGAGCTGCGCCATCTTCCGGATGTGGGCGAAAGCTTCACGAAAAACGGCTGGCGCTTCGAGGTCGTGGATCTCGACGGCCGCCGGATCGACAAGCTGCTGGTGAGCTCGGAAAACGGCAGCAGCGATAGTAGCCTTTGACAGCAGAATTGAGGCGCATGAACACGCCCATGATCATCTAAGCACGTCTCTTTACAAAACGAACTAGTTCGTACATTATTTCCTCAGAGGAGGAGTACCTGCTGCCCGAAGCGGCACGGTGACTGCCAAGATCGGCTTGAATGCCATGCGAAGGGGGCGCGGAAGGTAGATTCGGCGTTGCCGCTCGCTGCATTTCCTTGAAATTGGAATTGTCTGGGGAGGAATAACGATGACGATATCAACGGATCATAAGACGCCTAGGCGCGCCGCTTTTGCCAGCTGGCTGGGAAGTGCCGTCGAATATTACGATTTCTTTGTGTATGGGACGGCCGCGGCGCTGATCTTTCCGAAAATATTCTTTTCAGCGGAAGATCCGCAGACAGCGGCAATCGCTTCTTTTGCAACCTTCGGCGTTGCCTACATCATGCGGCCATTGGGCGCGGTGATCCTCGGCCACGTCGGCGACAAGTTCGGTCGCAAAAAAGTTCTGACCTTCACGCTACTTCTCATGGGATTCTCGACCTTTATTATCGGTTGCCTGCCGACCTATGGCCAAGCTGGCATCCTGGCTCCGATCCTCCTGGTTTTCGCGCGATTGCTGCAGGGTATTTCGGCCGCGGGAGAGCAGGCCGGAGCAAGTTCCATGACCCTCGAGCATGCTCCCGAGAATCGCCGGGCCTTCTTTACAAGCTTTACGCTGAGTGGGACACAAGCGGGCCTGATCCTTGCGACCCTCGTCTTCATTCCATTGGGAAGGCTGGACGAAGCCGCTTTGCTCTCATGGGGCTGGCGCATCCCATTTTTCCTGAGTTTCGCTGTCGTTATCGTCGGCTTCTGGGTTCGTCGGACGCTGGCGGAAACGCCCGCTTTCCTTGAGGAGACGAAGAAGGGCGATGTGGTCAGATTGCCCTTGGTCTCGCTATTTGCCAATTATTGGGCCGATGTCCTGCGCATTATCTTTGCCGCCTTGATTTCCGTCGTCAGCACGATCTTCAGCGTCTTCACGCTCTCCTATGCTGTCAACACTATGCATATCGATCGCTCGACGATGCTAACCGTTCTGGTGCTCGCCAACATCGTGGCGCTTGGCGCCATTCCGGCTTGGGCCATTCTGGCGGATCGAATCGGCCGCAAACCGGTCTTCATTTTCGGTGCCATCGGCTGCGCACTTTTGATATGGCCCTATATCTGGGCAATCAGCCAGAATAACCTCACACTCGTCTTCATCCTCGGCATTCTGCTTTCGGGCGTTGTTTATAGTGCATCCAACGGCATCTGGCCGGCGCTCTACGCGGAAATGTTCGACACCCGCGTGCGTCTGTCCGGCATGGCCGTCGGCACCCAGATCGGTTTCGCGCTTGGCGGCTTTGCTCCGACGATCAGCGCCGCCCTTATGGGCAGCGGTCCTATGGGATGGGTGCCGGTTGCCTTGTTTACCTCGATCACAGCCTTGATTGCCGCCATTTCCGCCGCAACCGCGACGGAGACTTATAAAACGCCGATCGATCAACTCGGCAAGGATGCGCGGCGCTTCGCAGGCTCGATGAACCACGCCGATCGGACGGTCTAGACGTCAGAATCCGATCTGGACGATGACGTGTCGTGATCGCGGACAAGCTTGTTGAAAACCACCACGTGAATGGGATGAAACAATGAAAACCTCGATTGCGACCGTTTCGATCAGCGGAGACCTGAAGGAAAAGCTTCACGCCATCGCCAAAGCTGGTTTCGATGGTGTCGAGATCTTCGAGAACGATTTCCTCGCTTTCGATGAATCGCCACGCCAGGTCGGTCAAATGGTTCGCGACCATGGGCTGGAGATCACGCTCTTTCAGCCCTTCAGAGATTTCGAAGGCATGCCGGAGCCTTTGCGTAGCCGGACCTTCGACCGTGCCGAACGCAAGTTCGATCTGATGCAGGAGATGGGCACAGATCTCGTGCTTGTCTGCTCGAATGTTTCGTCGGTCGCGATGGGCGGTATCGATCGCGCAGCGGCCGACTTCTTCGAACTCGGGGAGAGGGCAGCCAAGCGCGGCTTGCGCGTTGGCTATGAAGCACTTGCCTGGGGCCGGCACATTCATGACCATCGCGACGCCTGGGAAATCGTTCGCCGGGCCGATCATCCGAATATCGGCCTCATTCTCGACAGCTTCCATACGCTCTCGCGCAAGATCGACGTCAATTCGATCCGATCAATACCGAAAGAGAAGATCTTCATCATCCAGCTTGCCGATGCGCCATTGATCGACATGGATCTTCTCTATTGGAGTCGTCATTTCCGCAACATGCCGGGCGAGGGCGACCTTCCCGTGCTTGACTTCATGAAAGCCGTCGCGGCGACAGGCTATGACGGCTATCTCTCTCTCGAAATTTTCAACGACCAGTTTCGTGGCGGCTCGTCGACCGCCATTGCCGTCGATGGCCGGCGTTCGCTCATTTATCTCGGCGACCAAGTGCGCCGCGCGGAAAGCAGCGGCCTCACCCTGCCGCCGATGCCGGCGCGTGCCGAGGTGGAAGGCGTTGCCTTTATCGAATTTACCGTCGATGAAGCGGAGACATCCGCCCTCTCGGATCGGTTGCGTGCCCTGGGCTTTCGCCATGTCGGGCACCATAAGAGCAAGCGCGTTGACGTCTTCCGGCAAGGTAATATCAATCTCGTCGTCAATACCGATCCGGATGGGTTTGCCGGCGTGTCCTATGCCCTGCATGGGCAGTCGGCCTATGCGATGGGATTGTGGGTGGATGATGCCGAGGCTGCCGTCGCGCGGGCTGTCGCCCTCGGCGCCGAACGCTTTGAGCAGCCCCTGAAGCCCGGCGAAATAAAAATGCCGGCCATAAGGGGCGTCGGCGGCGGCATTCTTTATTTCCTGGATCGGGGGAGCGCGCTCGCTCGCATATGGGAGACCGAATTCGATCCGATCGACGACGATACCGATCTGCGTCCTGTCGGATTGACTGGAATCGATCACGTCGCGCAAACGATGAAATACGAGGAGCTGTTGACCTGGCTGCTCTTTTACACCGCGATCTTGAAGGCGCATAAGACACCAATGGTCGACATTATCGATCCCGCTGGAGTCGTCCGCAGCCAGGTGGTCGAAAACGAGCCGGGAACTCTGCGTATTACTTTGAACGGTGCGGAAAATCGCAATACCTTGGCGGGACATTTCATTGCCGAGACTTTCGGCTCCGGGATTCAACACCTGGCCTTTTCTACCGACGATATTTTCGCGACGGCGGTAGCTTTGTCGAAAAATGGTTTTGCGACGTTGATGATCTCGCCCAATTATTACGACGATCTCGAGGCGAGATTCGGCCTGGAGCCGACCTTCACCGATCGTCTGAAGGCACATAATATTCTCTACGATCGAGACGATTACGGCGAATATTTCCAGCTCTATAGCCCGACCTATGGCGAAGGCTTCTTCTTCGAAATCGTTCAGCGCAGCGGCTATCGCGGCTATGGTGCGGCAAACGCCATCTTTCGCATCGCGGCGCTCCGGCGGCATCTGCGGCCAATTGGTGTACCGAAACTTTAGGCTCTCCCCATAAGCGCGAAGCCTATGTTAAAGCTTTGATCTTCAATGATGGGCCGGAGCGCCCAGGAAGACGGGCAGAGGGCATGACCAAATCGCAAGCGGCGAAGATAGAGCGTATTGCGCGAAAGAACGATCCAGACGCGACCAAAGAAAATATCCTCAAGATCGCAACCGAGGAATTCGTCGCGGCCGGCTTCTCCGGTGCGCGCGTCGACGAGATTGCCGAGCGCACCAAGACGTCCAAGCGCATGATTTACTACTATTTCGGTAGCAAGGAAGGGCTCTATCTCGCTGTCCTGGAGCAGGCTTACACGAAGATCCGCACGCTCGAGAGCGAACTCGATCTCGAAAACATGCCGCCCGTTCAGGCCATGGCGCAATTGATTGCAAGCACCTTTGATCACGATGATCAAAATCCGGACTTCGTCCGCCTGGTCAGCATCGAGAACATTCATCGCGCGGAGCATATGAAACGTTCGGTCGTCCTGTCGCAAATGAACATCGCGGTCATCGACATCATCTCACAAATTCTCGAAAGGGGTTATGCCGATGGCAGCTTCGTGCGCCGCGTCGATCCCGTCGATTTACATATGATGATCAGCGCGCAGTGCTTTTTTCGCGTTTCCAATCGGCATACTTTCGGAGCGATCTTCGAGCGCGACCTTTCATCAGAAGAATTGAAGAAACGGCACAAGACTTTGATAATAGACGCCATTCTTGCCTTTCTAAAAAATCCGTCCCCGACCTGATCTGAATTCACGTCAAACTGTCTGAGTTCCGTCGGCGGCTCCAGCCGGCATGCAAAACTGCGCCTCACATTGACTTTACGTACTAGTTCGTACATTTTCTCATAGAGCCATATAGCATGGCCTTATTTCGCTGCTCGGGAGGAAAAATTGAACACCCAAACCGCAATCGTTCCGCGTCAGCTTCGTGTGGGATTGATCGGCGCCGGCATTGGCCGGTCGCTCACGCCGGCCATGCATATGCGCGAAGGCGAGCATTGCGGACTGTCCTATCGCTACGACCTCATCGACCTGGATGCCCGCGGTCTATCGGTCTCGGATTTGCCTGCACTTATCGATGAAGCCGAAGCGCAGGGTTTTGCCGGTCTTAACATCACGCACCCTTGCAAGCAGGCGGCGGTTGCACTCGTGGATGAGTTATCGCCTGATGCCCAGACGCTGAGATCCATCAATACGATCACCTTTCATGGAAAGAGTAGGATCGGCCATAATACCGATTGGTGGGGCTTTGCTGAAAGCTTCCGTCGCGGGCTGACCGGCGTTGCGCTTGGTCATGTCGTACAGCTAGGAGCAGGTGGCGCAGGTGTTGCCGTCGCGCATGCAACGGCCGAGATGGGCGCGCGCTCCATAGAGATATTCGATCTGGATCCCAAGCGTGCACAGGCTCTCGTGGAGCAGCTTCAGCCGGCACACGATGCCTGTCGTTTCTCGATCGGTCATGATCTTGTCGCCGCGCTTGATGCCGCGGACGGCCTGGTCCACGCAACCCCAACCGGCATGGATGCGCATCCGGGTCTGCCGCTCGACGGCCGGCTTTTAACGGAGCGCCTTTGGGTTGCCGAAATTGTTTACTTCCCGATAGAAACCGAATTGGTGAAGCGGGCGAAGCAGGCAGGATGCCGCGTTCTCGATGGAGGTGGAATGGCGGTATTTCAGGCCGTGAAAGCTTTCGAACTGTTCACGGGCATGCGTCCGGATGCGGACCGTATGATGCAGCACTTCAATTCGCTGCGCTCCTGACGAAAAGCCCGTTTATCCGCATCAAGATGCTTTTCGCACCGATGGTTCATCATTTGCATTTCAGAGCATGGAGATCATGCAAATGACTGCGGCTTTAAGTTCCATAAGATAGATTATCTGATTTTTGGTTTGCGGCCGCAAAGTTAAAGTGTCCTGATCCTGCAAGCAGGAATACCACTCTCCCCGCGTCAATGCCCGTCCCGGGCAACGTCGTCTTTCGGGACCGTATCCACCAGATTCTTCCGATGGAAAATGAAGAGTCCGGCAAGGACGATGATGGCGGAGCCGACGATAATCTGGGTGTCCGGAATATCGCCGAAGAAAACGAAGCCCAGGACGATTGCCCAGACAAGCAGGCTATATTGGAGCGGAGCCAGCAGCGAAGCTGGCGCGAGCTTCAAGGATCTCGTTATCAGCATATGAGCGCTACCGGCGACAATGCCGAGGGCGAGCATCGCGCCGAGATCGAGTGCTGATGCGAAACGCCAGTCGCCGACGCTGAGCGCCAAGCCGGCGATGAGCGCGCCGACCGTCTGCCACGCAACGAGGGTGGCATCGCGCGTCTGCCGCAACCGCCGCCCGAGCACCAGGGTCAATGCGAATGCGAGGCTCCCGCCGACGCCGAAAAGCGATGGCCAGGAAAACATTGCGGCCGAAGGTCTGAGCGCGATCAATACGCCGATAAAGCCGACGAAAACCGCAAGCCAGCGCCGCCAGCCGATCCTCTCGTCAAGGAAGAAATGCGAGATCGCCGCCACATAGATCGGGCCGGCCATGTAGAAGGTCATGACATCGGCAAGCGGCAGATAGGCGACCGCGGCGTAAAAGAGAGCGACGTCGAGCGTCGCCATGACGACACGCAGAAGCTGCAGCGGCGGCCGTTCGAGGCGAAAAAGCGCGTCACTGCCTTGTCGCGCGATCATAGGCGCCAGAATAATGAACGAACCGAATGAGCGGATCACCAGAATCTGGCCGACGGAGAAACTCGCGACCAGCCACTTGCCCATGGCATCGTTCAGCGAAAACAGGAAGTCGCCGAGAAGCATCAGCAGCATGCCGGCAAGTACAAGATTGCCGCTTGTTACGGCTTTGCCCATGCGCATGCTAACTATCCTTGCGAATCCTGCATTTTACCACCTGCGCTTTAGCCGGTTTTGCCCCCTACCCGCAATGGATTTCCTCGTGGGCAGTTATTCCCAAAATCTATCGGCTTCCAGCCCTGGAAGCATCGGAGCGCTCACCGTCGGCAGACGCGATCTTCCTCTAAAACTTGAGCGGATGTTTATAAATTCGGTTATATGATAACGTTTATGGAAGCGACGAGCCGAACCTCGCCAAAGGGAGACGCTCGATATGCCTACATGCTTTTCATTGTTGCATAACAGCCTGCCGATATTGTCCGCTTGCCGGGTGAGAGAAGATACATGATGCAGCCGCCGGATGGAGCGCCAGATCCTACTCATCGGGACCAAGACGTCGAAGACGAGCAGGTCCTTAAGCCATTTGAATTGCTCCAGGCCCGATACCTATCTCTCGCCGAGCGTTACGAATGGCTCGAAGCCATGATCAACTACGTGCCGGACTATATTTATGCCAAGGACAGGAACGGTCGGTTCCTTTTCGCCAACATGGCGATCGTCCTCAACAATGGCTTCACGCATGTCGATGAGCTGATCGGCCTTACCGATGCCGAAATTCACCCGATGGCCGATGCCCACAAGATCGAGGAAGTCGAACGGCAGGTAATGGAGAGCGGTAAGGCCGATCTCGGCGTCGAAGAGCGGCGCCTCAAGGGCGAAGGCTGGCTCATGATGTCGCGGGTGCCGCTACGCGACAGAAACGGCAACATCATCGGCGTCGTCGGCGCATCGCGCGACATTTCCGCTCGAAAACGGGCAGAAAAACTGATGAGTGCCCAGACGAAGCTTCTGCAGGATGTGGCGCGCGGCGTTGATCTCGACGTATTTCTCAGAGAGTCTCAGGTCCTTCTTGAGGACTTGCTCAACGGCAGACGCGTTAGCTTCGTCCTCAATGGCGAGCAAGCCGAACCGCTTGCCGGCGATATCCTGGAATTTCCCATTTTTTCGCGGGACGGCGGCCGGCATGGAGCCCTGGTGACGGTGCAAACCGATGGTGACGAGGCCGGGCTTATGGAATTCTTCGCCGGCATAGCGCAGACCGTCGGCATCGCCATCGACCGCCATCGCGACATCGCCCATATCGCCTATCTGGCCGAACATGACGCGCTCACCGGCCTGCCGAACCGCATGCTGCTCGACCGCAAGCTCAGCGCCCTCTTGGAAAAAGCGTCCCGACAACAAAGGTCACTCGCCGTGGCCTTTGTCGACCTCGATAATTTCAAACTCGTAAATGACACCCTCGGCCACGCGGCCGGCGATGAATTGCTGACGGTGGTCGCGCGGCGCATATCGACCCATGTCGGCAATGGCGGCATCGTGGCGAGAATCGGCGGCGACGAATTCATCATCGTCCTGGAAGATCCGGCTGAGCCAATATATGAGAGGCTCGCGGCCGTCTTGGCAGACATTTCCAAGCCGATGATCGTACAAGGCGTTGAAATCCGGGTAGGCTGCAGCATCGGTGTGGCTTGCGCCATGGAGCATGGCACGACGGCTTCGGAACTCTTCGCGAATGCCGATATGGCGCTCTATCGTGCCAAGGAAGCGGGGCGCAATGCCATTCGCTTGTTCACGCCAGCCATGGCGGAGGACGCCCGCAACAAGCTGATCCGTATCGAAGAATTGCGACGCGCTGTGGAGCGGGACGAATTCGTTCTCCATTATCAGCCGCAAAAGGAAGTTCGCAGCGGCAAGATCATTGGCGTCGAGGCCCTCGTGCGGTGGCAGCACCCGGTCGAGGGCTTGTTGTTACCCGGTGTCTTCATTCCGCTCGCGGAAGAAACAGGGCTCATTGTCCCGCTCGGCGAAATCGTTCTGCGAAAAGCCTGCCAGCAGGCCCGTCTGTGGCAAGATCGCGGCCTGCCCGCACTGCGCATGGGCGTCAACGTATCTGCGCGGCAATTCCTGGAGAGTTCACTGACAAGCCATGTGGCATCCGCACTGCAATCGGCTGATCTCGATCCGCAATGGCTTGAGCTCGAACTGACGGAAAGCTTGATCATGCGTGACGTCGAAGGCGCCATCGAGCGGATGCATGAGCTGAAAGAGCTGGGTGTCAGCCTTGCGATGGATGATTTCGGCACCGGATATTCAAGCCTGAGCACCCTCAGGCGCTTTCCGCTTTCCCGGCTGAAGATCGACAGATCCTTCATTGCCGATATTCCCGAAAAGCCGGGCGATATGGCAATCACCTCCGCCATCGTATCGCTCGGCAGAACACTCGATCTGGAAGTCGTGGCGGAAGGCGTCGAGACCGAGGAACAGGCCCGTTTTCTCGAGGGCGCCGGATGCGAATTGCTTCAAGGCTATCTGTTTGCCCGGCCCCTTCCCTCCTCTGAGATCGAAGGCCTGATTGCCGGGACCGTTGCGAAAGCCGGGTAGATATTCGCACGGGGCAGCTCGCCGCACGCGGATGCGTCTCAAGGAAATGTCACCATCTCGATCCAGTTCGCACCTGCATTGACCGGATATCGCCCCACCAATGCGAGACCGCCATCGGATTGGTCGATGGCGTAGACGGACAGCCGGTCGGATTTCTCTCCCGATGCAACGAGGAACCGGCCTGATGGGGCGATGCGGATGCCGCGCGGCTGCTGCTCGGTCGGATAATTCGTGACGTAAGTCAGCCTTCCGTTATCCGCATCGATTTTCAATAGCGCGATCCGGCTGGTGGTTCTTTCCGTCGTATAAAGAAATCTGCCGTCCGGTGTGATGCCGATATCTGCGGCCCAGATTTTCGGCTCGCCGTTGTCTGGTGAAACTGCAGCCGGTGCCAGGCCTGGCGACAGGCCCGCATCCTTGGGAACGGAAGCGACGCTCTCGACCTCTCTCAATGTGCCCTTATCGGTATCGAGCGCGTAGTGGATGACATGGCCCGTCAGCTCCGTCAGAACGTAGACGGCCTTGTTATCCGGCGACACGACGATATGCCGCGGGCCAAAGCCGGCGCCGGTCATGACCTCGGGAGGATCGTTCGGCTTCAGTATCCCGGTCTCCGGGTGTAGGATGAATTGCTGCACGGCATCGGAGCCGAGATTGGTGACAAAGACATATTTGCCTGTCCGATCAGTGACGATCGAATGGGCGTTGCGGCCGGTTGCGATCACCTGTTGGGCTCGCGCGGTGACGAGCCCATTTTTATCGATGAGCAGCACGGCGATCTTGTTGCCGCCATAAGAGGCAGCCAATAGAAGGCCGCCTGTCGGGTCGAGGGCAACATAGGCCATGCTATCGGGCAGCGCTGCGGCCGCCTCTTGCCTTAATCTGCCGCTTTCGGGGTCGATCGCCAGCGTCAGCACCCGGTAAGGCTGCGCACGGATAACGGCGTAAAGATGCCGCCTGTCAGGGCTGACAGCCATCGGCATGACCATCGCGCCGACATTCATGCTGGATATCGCCGTAAGCGCACCTGTCGTCCCATCCATTCGATAGGCATCGATCGTTCCGGCAATTGCCGTAGAGACATAGACGAACGTTGGATGCACACTGGAGGAAGGCTGAATCACGGATCACCTCGTCCGAGCATCAGAGCCGGTTCCATCGGCGGCGATGCGGATCATCTGGAAAATAGATACTGCTATCCATCGAATGCGCGAAAACCGGATGGTCGCCATAGCACCTCGATCCGGCTGGCCAAACAGACGGAACATCTCTTTCGAAGAATCGACCGCTATCATGTGACATAATATGACAGCAGTACCCTGTCGAGCATTATTGCTCCTGTAGCTCGGCGAGACGGCGATAGCGACGCTGGCTCGCCATCATATGCGCCCGCATCGCTTGTCGCGCGCGTTCTGGATCTTGATCGGCGATGGCCGCTAAAATCTCCGCGTGCTCTGCATGAACCTTCTGCAGATAGGCGCGGTCATTCGCCTCGGGCAATGTCGGAAACTGTCGGCGCGGAATGGTTCGTGTACCAAAATGCCGAAGCACGTCGACATAGAACCGGTTATTCGTCGCAGCCGCGATCGCCATATGAAACTCATAGTCCGCTTCGACGGTCGACAGCCCCTGCTCTATCAGCTGCGCCATCTTACGGTTGGCCGCTGCAATCGCGGCCTCCTGTTCGGCCGTCCTGCGATAGGCGGCGATGGCCGCCGCCTCGCCTTCCGCTGCCATGCGGAATTCCAGCAGTTCCAGCGTTTCGGGGATGCTCTTGACCTCGACCGACGTCAGCAGCAGCCCAGATCGCGTGGGCGTGTCGGAAACGAATACGCCCTTGCCTTGAACCGGCGTGACGAGACCTGCCGCACGAAGATCTGCAATCGCCTCGCGCACGACGGTCCGGCTGACATCGAATGCAGCCTCAAGCTGCGGCTCGGTCGGAAGCTGGTCGCCTGCCCGAAGCTTGCCGCTCTCAATCTGCAAGCGCAATTCGTCGATGACCCTTTGTGCCAGCCTTTGCCGTGTCCGGGCATTTGTCGTCATTCCCAATCCCGACCCTTTTTGTTGGCCTTCAACCGCAATCGTTTCTCATCGGCAGCAAGTCATCATACGAATAGTCTTAACATCAGGCGCGTCGAATGCAATTGGGCCAGGCAGGCCCATCAGATTTCCCAGTCAGAACTATATGCCCTGGATCTCAATCTCGACGACAATTCCAGCTGCACCTCGATCGTCTTTTGCAACCGTGTCGCAAGGGTGTCGGACGGGGTGGGACCATCTACCCAATCCCTGTCCGTGGCGTAAACGACATAGGGATTGATCACGCATTTGAAATCGAGCATCAGCGACGTGGCCAGACTTCCATAGGCCATATAGCTGTGCGGAAGCCCGCCGGAGCAGATGAAAGTGACGATCTGATCGAACCAGGCCGATTTTCGTTCGCCGGCGCCTGTCGCACCGGTAAGTTCGATCAGGCTCTTGGCAGCACTGCCCACCGACCAATTGTAAATGGGTACCGCAAGCAAGACACCATCCGCGTCATGAATTGCACGATACAGCTGGTCGTATGAAGGATGTTCATAGCATTTCAAATTGTCGAAAGCGGGCAACTCCAGATGCTGAAGATCGATAAACTCGACTTCGCATCGCCTCTCTCGCAACAAGTTTTCAGCCTCGCGAGCCATGCGACGGCTCCTGCTTTTCGGATCAAGGCTGCATGAAAGGATGGTGATCTTCAGAGGATCCATTGCCTATTCACTCCAGCATCATCGTTGCGAGAAGAGGTTTTAAGTATGCGTCACGACGGCGAGACGGCCACCCTCACCAAAATCCTACCGGCTAGGCAGTCTATGAATATGATCCTGAAAATGGCAATGCGGCGCCCGTCGTTGCGCTAACGCGGCCAGAGAGCCTCAGATTCCTTGGGGCGCCGTGAACGGGCTACTTCCCTTTTGACCAACCTGTGCAAAGTTGTCCGCATGACAGGAACGGCAGCATCGTAGCGGAAGTTGGTGAATAGATCTGAGGTCTGGCAAGGTATTGATCACGCGGGCGACGCTGCCGCCCTACCGCGCTTGCCTGACAGTCTCGGAGGGCATTTCTCCGAAGGATTGATAATATAGCGCTGCGAACCGCCCCATATGGGAAAATCCCCAATCGCGCGCGATGTCGGCCACCACCCGGGAACGGTTCGATTCCATCAAGGCTTTGCGCGCGCCTTGCAGGCGTATCTCGCGCAGATAGCCGAGGGGCGTCATGTTCTTGAACTGCTGAAATGCGGTCTGTAAGGACCGCACGCTTGTTCCGCTCTCGCGCGCAATATCGGCGATCTTGATGTCCGCACTTGCATTTACGTGCATATATTCCATTGCACGCTTCATCTGCCTCGGGATTGCCGGCGATGCCGGCCCTTGCAACTGCAGCGTATAATTGTGCGGCACAGTCTCAAGCAGAGCAATCATCATTGCCTGTAAAAGGCATTCGCTGAATGAAGCGGAGGATCTTTGTTGGCCGGGAGCTGTGAGGTCCTGCCAGATCAAGTTTCCAAGCGCGGCGATCTGCATCCCTCGCCCCGATGTCAAATCGACCGGGCCAGCGAATTCCAGATCAGAGCGCACCGGTGCGTCCAGCAGCGTGCTGAGCTGTCGTATCATGGCCGCCTTTTCGAATGCGATGCCCATATGGCTCCGCTGCTCGAAAAACGTGAGCCGGCTGAAAGAAGACATATCGGCCACAAGTCCCCTGCCCGGCTCCGATTCCAATTGCCGCCCAGCGGCGTCGACAAGCATCTTGCCGGCGGTCGGCAGATAAAGGCCGTAGGCTTCGGGGCCACCGGGCAGCATAACGCTCATGCCAGAATGACATTTGCCGCGCCAGACGCTGCAGGAGCCGATCGTATAGTGGCGGTCTTCCACCGAAATCGCACCGCGGCGATGGAGAGGTTCGACAATCGCGGGAAACAGGGTTCTCGCGTAATGCGCGGTCATCTCCTCGGCATCGGCTTTCTCGATTTGGGACACCGAGCACGTTGCGTAAGTCAAATGTTCCCCTCATTGCGCTGCGTCTGCAGATTACCTTTTTAGCTTTCGGTCATCTGCCTTGAAAATACATCCTCGCTTACGCCCCCGGAGAAAGTAACGCCATAAAACTAGAAAAATCAATGCCTCATCGAATAAGTATGATAATTACAACCATGCGGATGCATCGCAGCGCGAGTATATATTTTCTTCCTGCTTATATCATTTCATAATATGATCGGACGCGTTGAGATATATTTCATATTTAAAGAATGCCTCTCGTTAATACGTTAACTTTTCAGCCGGGGTCGCACATGATGCCTGAATATACAGGCACGCATCCGAGCCTCTTGACGGAATGTTATCGATAACATAGCCTCCTCCTATCGAAGCTTTGGGAGGAGCAGGATGGACGACGAAAAGCTGCTCGCATTTTCCGACATCACCAAGGAATTTGGCGGAACACGAGCCCTGTCGAACGTGTCGCTCGACTTGCAGCGCGGCGAAATCCTCGCGCTTCTCGGGGAAAACGGCGCGGGTAAATCGACCCTCATCAAGACATTGGCTGGCATCTACAAGCCGGATGGCGGGCAGATCCTGTTTCGCGGCAAACCCTATCATCACCGCCCGCCACAACCCAATCAACGCCAGCCGGTCGCCTTCATCCATCAGGATCTCGGACTGATCGAATGGATGACGGTGGGCGAGAATGTCGGGCTTGCGCAGGGCTATTCCCTGCGCGGTAAATTGATAGACTGGCGCGCCACGGAGCGGCGTACCGCCGAGGCTCTGAAGCTCGTCGGCTGCGATTTCGATCCGTCGACCCGCGTACAGGAGCTGACCCGCACCGAGAAATCGCTGGTCGCAATCGCTCGGGCGCTCGCCGTCGAAGCCGACGTGCTGGTGCTTGACGAACCTACGGCCAGCCTGCCCGCCGACGAGGTCGAGAAACTCTTTGCCGCCATCCGCCCACTGAAAGAGCGCGGCGTGGCTATGATCTATGTGTCTCATCGCCTCGACGAGATCTTCCGTATCGCCGACCGCGTTGCCGTCTTGCGTGATGGTCAGCTGGTCGGCCAGAAGCCAGTCTCCGAGACGACACCGGATGAACTCATCCGCATGATCGTCGGGCGCAAGGCGGACCAGCTTTTCGTCAAGGCAGAAAGAAGCGCTGGCCCCGCCATCGTTTCCGTAAAGGAGCTTTCCTGCCGCGGCGCGGGACCCGTATCCTTCGATATCCGACAGGGCGAATTGCTTGGTCTCGTCGGCTTGCGCGGTGCCGGCCAGGAACTGATCGGACGCGCCCTCTTCGGCTGCGAGCCGTCGCAGGGCAGCGTTCGCTTGAACGGGGAGGTACCTGACCTTTCCAGCACTGTGGCCGCCATGGCTTCGGGTATCGGGCTGATCGCCCGGGATCGGACCGAAGAGTCCGTCGCCATGTCGCTCAGCCTGCGCGAAAACACCTTTCTCAATCCCGGCGCTTCGGGACGAAGCCTGTTTTCGTTCCTGCCTCCGCGACGGGAGGCGGAAATCGCCCATTCTCTCGGCAGCCGCGTCGGCCTCCGGCCTAACGATCAGAGCCTCGCTATCGAGGCATTATCCGGCGGCAATCAGCAGAAGGTCGTCGTGGGACGATGGCTGGCGACGGGGCGCAAATTGCTGATCGCCGAAGATCCGACCGCCGGTGTCGATGTCGGCGCCAAGGCTGACATCTATCGCCTGATCGCCGAGGCGGTCGAGGCAGGCCTTGCCGTGCTCGTCGTCTCCACGGATTTCGAGGAAATCGCTCACATCTGCCATCGTGCCCTGGTGTTTTCGCGCGGCAGGATCGTGCGCGAACTCAGCGGTGCCGACCTCACAACACCGGCGGTCATCGCTGCCGCATCAGCATCCGAAGCGGCCTGAACCGGAGGAGAACACCATGCAATCGATCGAATCCAACGCGCTCGAGCCGACCCGCGCCGAGCTTTCGGCCATGAGCTTCGGCCAGAAGATCCAGCGCCTGCTGCCCGTCTATGGCCTCGTCATCCTGACCGCGCTGCTGATCCTGCTTTTCTCCATTCTGCTGCCGCAGACGTTCCCGACGATGCTCAACCTGCGTTCGATCGTTTCCGACAAGACGATCATCGCCATCCTGTCGCTGGCTGCAATGATCCCGATGGCGGCAGGCCGCATCGATCTGACGATCGGCTATGGCATCGTTCTCTGGCATGTGCTGGCGATCAGCCTTCAGACCATGTTCGGACTGCCCTGGCCGGTTGCCGTCCTGATCGTCATTGCCCTTGGCGCGCTGACCGGCTTCCTGAACGGCCTCCTGGTGGAGATCGCCAAGATCGACAGCTTCATCGCAACGCTTGGCACGGGCACGGTCCTCTACGCCATCGCGCTCTGGCATACAGGCGGACGGCAGGTGGTGGGCATGCTGCCGCAAGGATTTTATGCGCTGAACGGCACCATGGTCTTCGGCTTGCCGATCACCGGCATCTATGTTCTGGCACTTGCTTTCGTCATGTGGATCGTCCTCGAATATCTGCCGATCGGCCGCTACATCTATGCGATCGGCGCTAATCCGAAAGCGGCCGCGCTCAACGGTATTCCCGTCCGCCGCTTCGTCATCGGCGCCTTCGTCACCTCGGGAACGCTTGCCGCCATCGCCGGCGTGCTGCTCGCCTCCAAGCTGCGCATCGGCCAGGCAAGCGTCGGGCTTGAATATCTGCTGCCTGCATTGGTCGGCGCATTCCTCGGATCAACCACCATCAAGCCGGGCCGCGTCAACGTCTGGGGCACGATGATCGGCGTCATCATCCTCGCCGTCGGCATTGCCGGCATCCAGCAGTTCGGTGGCTCCTTCTATGTCGAGCCTCTGTTCAATGGTGTGACCCTGCTCGTTGCCATCGGCATTGCCGGTTACGCGCAGCGCCGCCGCAGCCATGCAGGGCGCATGGCACCGGCCCAGGCACCGCAACTTTCCGCCAAGCCGGCGGAGAAATGAAGATCATCTGAAGTTCGAATGTCCAAAGGGAGGAGAAGATATGAACCGTAGACAATTCCTACAGGTCACGACAGCGGTCCTGATGCTATGTGCCGGGCAGGCCTATGCCGATCCGTTGGCGGATGCGAAGGCCGTCGTCGACAAATACGCAACCCCGGTCACTAAGTGGGATGGCCCGACGACAGGCCCGAAGGCGCAGGCCGGCAAGACAATCGTCGTACTCGCGGGTGATCTCAAGAATGGCGGCATTCTCGGCGTCAGCAACGGTGTCGAGGAAGCAGCAAAGGCGATCGGCTGGGAGGTGAAGGTTCTCGATGGCGCAGGCTCGATCGGCGGGCGCACGGCGGCCTTCGGCCAGGCGATAGCGCTACAGCCCGCCGGCATCATCATTGACGGCTTCGACGCCGTCGAACAGGCTCCGGCGCTGGAACAGGCGAAGGCCGCCAAGATCCCGTTGGTCGCCTGGCATGCCGGCCCGACCATCGGCCCGGACGACAAGAACGGTCTTTTTGCCAATGTCAGCACCGACGCCATGGAAGTCTCGAAAGCCGCTGCCGATTGGGCCTTCGTCGATGCAAAGGGCAAGCCGGGCGTCATCATCTTCACCGACTCCACCTATGCGATCGCCATCGCCAAGGCGGACAGGATGAAGCAGGAGATCGAACGATTGGGCGGCAAGGTGCTCGAATATGTCGATACCCCGATCGCCGAGACGTCTCAGCGCATGCCGCAGCTGACCACCTCGCTGCTGCAGAAATACGGTGACAGCTGGACGCATTCGCTTGCTATCAACGACCTCTATTTCGACTTCATGGGTCCTTCGCTTGCCTCCGCTGGCAAGGGCGGCACCGATGCGCCGATCAATGTCGCTGCCGGCGACGGCTCGCAATCGGCCTATGAGCGCATCCGTGCCGGCCAATTCCAGAAAGTCACGGTGGCCGAACCCCTCAATCTCCAGGGCTGGCAACTGGTCGATGAACTCAATCGCGCTTTTGCCGGCGAAAAATGGTCCGGCTATCTCTCGCCGCTGCATGTCGTGACGGCAGATAATATCCAATCCGATGGCGGTCCGAAGAACACCTTCGATCCGGACAACGGCTACAAGGACCAATACAAGAAAATCTGGGGCAAGTGATTCCAGTAACGGGAGATGGCCTAGCTTAAAGGCTGGGCCACTCCATTCGACAACAAGACTATGCTTGGCGGCTGCTATCGCGCGCAATCAGTTCAGGCAATATCCTGACATCGGGAACCGGCTGCGTGCCATCGAGAATATCCAGGATCAATTGTGCTGTCCGCTCGCCGATCTCACGCGCAAAGGCGTTGATGGTAGTCAAAGTCGGCACGCAGACCTCGCCGATTTCATAATTGCCGAAACCGCCGATGGAAAAGCGCTCGGGCACGGGAATTCCTAGCCGCCGACATTCGGTGAGTGCACCGTAGGCGGCAAGATCCGAGACGCAGACGACAGCTTCCGTATCGGGATAGAGTTCGATCAGCTTCGCCATGGCATTAGCGCCTTCCCGCATCGAGATCGGCGGCGATCCGGCTGCGATCAGCCTGGTGGCGTCGAGCCCATGCGCCTGCATGGCAGCAATGAAGCCGAGCCTGCGTTCGCTGCCGCGTGAATCCCGCTGGACATCACCACCGATGAAGGCGATGCGGCGACAGCCGAGCGCGACGAAATGATCGACCATATCGCGCATGACGGCCCTGTTAGAAAAGCCGACATAGTGGCCGATCGGATCGGTCGGGATATCCCAGGTCTCGATCACCGGGATTGCTACGGTCTGCAGAAGTTTACGCGCTCGCTCCGTGTGGGTGCCGCCGGTCACGACGATCGCCTGCGGCTTGCGGCGGAGCAACTGTTCGATCAGCCGCTCCTCCTCTTCGGCATCGTAGTTTGTATAGCCAAGCAGAATCTGCATGTCCCGCTTGGACAAGGTGTCCGAGAGGCCTCCGACCGTATCGGCGAAGTTGGCATTGTTGATGGACGGGATGGTAACGGCGACAAAGCCGGACTTTTGCGAACGCAGGTTGGAAGCCGTACTGTCGAAGACATAGCCCAGCTCCTCCGCCGTTCGCAGGATCGCCTCGCGCGTCTCCGGGCTGACAAGACTGTCGGCCTTGAAGGCGCGCGATACGGTCATCGGAGAAACTCCCATGACGCGGGCTATGTCTGCCATGGTCGGCGTTTTGCGATCGTTACTCATCAATGGCCCATGTTATCGTTACCATCAGAGTAGTATGCCTCTTCCCAGAATGGCAAGAGGCGCTTTCAGCTATCCCGCAAAGCGAGCAACCGCAAGGAGCGCGCCCGCGTCGGAAACGTCTTGCAGCAGTCGACTAGAGCTGGAACTCATGCGCCAGCGTCACATGATGATGGATGCGTCCTTCGAAAAAGCGTGAGAGAACCGCTTCCGTCGCTGCACGCGCCTCGGTGCGCACCGGGCTCGCAAGCGCCTTTTCCACGGCGGCCATATCCGGATAGTTCACGGCCAAAATCATCGGGAACTCCGGGGCGCCTTCATCGCGTGCCTCGGCAAAGGTAACCCGCACGTCCAGGGCACCAGGAAACTGCTTCCACTTCGGCAGGATGGTTTCCATGACGGCCGTTCGAAACGCCTCTGCCTCTCCTTCCCTGACCTTGCCTTCGAATAATGCATATCGGGTAATCATCCGGCGATCTCCTTGTTCGGCCCTTTGAAGAATTCCATCAGCGCCGCCTGATCCTCACCGCCAAGACCGGAAGCCGTCAGCATGCGGTGTATCTCGGCGCAGACCGCCGTCAACGGCATGGCGGTATTAGTCCTGCGGGCCAGATCCTGAGCGCCGTTCAGATCCTTGACCATGTTGTCGATCCGTCCGGTGCGGCGATAATCCCTGGCGACGTAACGCGGCATATATTCCTGAAGGATGGCGCTGTCGGCCCGCCCGCCCTTCAGCGCCTGCGGGATTTTCGCGGCATCGACACCGGCATCAAGCGCCAGTTGCGTCGCTTCCGCGACGGCGAGGAAATTCAACGCGCACAGAACCTGATTGATGAGCTTCGTGGTCTGGCCCGCGCCGACGGGCCCCATATGTGTGTAGTTCGATGCCACATGCTGCAAGACCTGATGCGCATCCGCGACGTCCTGCTCGCTGCCACCGGCCATCAGCGTCAACTGCCCTATCAGGGCCTTCGGTGCTCCGCCGGACAGTGGGCTATCCACCCAGCGCAGCCCCTTTTCTGCCGCTTCAGTAGCAAGTGCCTTGGTGGCATCGGGATCGATCGACGACATATCGATGATCAGCGTGCCCGCTCTTGCACCTGAGGCAATGCCTTCAGGCCCGAACACCGCGGCATGGACGATCTTCGGCGAATTGAGGCTGAGGACGACGAAATCGGAAACGGCAGCCGCTGCCGCTGCACTCGGGGCTGCCGTAGCGCCTTTTGCGGTCAGCACCGCAACCTTCTCCTTGTCGAGATCGAAGACCGTCAATTGATTGCCGGTCTCCGCCAGACGAGCGCCGATCGCTCCACCCATAGCGCCGGCGCCGATCAGCGCCACCTTATTGCTCATGATTGCGTCTCCTCCAATGCAATGATGATGGCCGCTACGACTTGATCCAGCGGCTGATCGATATCGACGGTAATCGCCTGCTCGTCTGATCCAGGCAGCTCGAGGGTTGCAAATTGACTGTCGAGCAATGCTGGCGGCATGAAATGATCCCGTCTTGCCTGCATCCGCCGAAGAATGGTCTGCCTCGTTCCGGCAAGGTGAACGAAGCAAACCGGCGCGTCGACAACCTCGCGAATCCGGTCGCGATAGATGCGCTTCAGCGCCGAACACCCGATCAGTGTCGTATCCTGCGCCAAAGCCAGGTATTGACCGACTTTGTCGAGCCAAGGCCAGCGATCGGCGTCGGTCAACGGTATGCCGGCACTCATCTTGGCAACGTTTGCCGCAGGGTGAAGATCATCACCATCGGCATAGATGCCTCCAAGGCGATCGGCCAGCGCCGACCCGACCGACGACTTGCCGCAGCCGCTGACGCCCATGATGACGAAGCGGCGCGGCAAAGCGCCATCAGAGCGAAGCCGTGATGCCGCCGTCAACATAGAGCACATGACCGTTGACGAAGGAGGAGGCATCGGAAGCAAGGAAGATGCAGGCGCCGACCAGTTCTTCGACACGGCCCCAGCGGCCGGCCGGCGTGCGCTTTTCGAGCCATGCGGAAAAGTCTGCATCGGCGACGAGGGCCGCATTCAATGGCGTATCGAAATAGCCCGGCGCAATGGCGTTGCATTGCAGCCCGTATTTCGCCCAATCCGTGGCCATGCCCTTCGTCAAATTGCCGACGGCACCCTTGGTTGCCGTGTATGGCGCAATCGAGGGCCGCGCCAGTGCCGTCTGCACGCTGGCGATATTGATGATCTTTCCTGCACCGCGCTTGATCATGTGACGGGCGACCGCCTGGCCGACATTGAAGACGCTCGATATATTCGTCCGCAGCAG
This sequence comes from Martinezella sp. CNPSo 3959, assembly GCF_057784355.1. Lineage (NCBI taxonomy): Bacteria > Pseudomonadati > Pseudomonadota > Alphaproteobacteria > Hyphomicrobiales > Rhizobiaceae > Martinezella > Martinezella sp. CNPSo 3959. The sequence goes on along the minus strand of NZ_JBXSOV010000023.1, from coordinate 11,110 downwards.
CCGCTCGAAGGCATCGGCGGGAAAATCCTCGAGCGGTGTGCGAAACTGCATACCGGCATTGTTGACGAGAATGTCGATCGCGCCGATCTCCGCCTCGAAGGCATCGACGGCCTGACGCGTAGCCTCATGGTCAGTGGCGTCGAAGGCCAGCTGATACGCCTTGCTGTCGAAACTCTCAGCCGCCGTGGCGAGCTTTTCCTTGTCACGCCCATTGAGCACCAGCTCAGCGCCGGCGGCGGCCAACCCTTTCGCGAGCGCAAGCCCGATACCTTGGGAAGAACCCGTCACCAGGGCGCGCCGCCCTTTCAGATCAAAAAGACCAGCAGACATTGTTTCCTCCGTTTTCATCTCGACAATGGTCGTCTCCCCTGTTTATGTTATCGATAACATTTGATGTCAAGGGAGGACACACAAGATGAGCAAGCCCCCAATCCTGCAGATTGGCCCCTACCCGCAATGGGATCAAGAGCCTCTCGACGCAGCCTTTCAGGTTCATCGCTATTTCGAGGCGGCCGACAAGGACGCATTGCTCGCCCAGGTCGGACCATTGATCAGAGGCATCGCCACACGCGGCGAACTCGGCGCCAACCGTGCTATGATCGATGCCTGCCCCAAACTGGAAGTCATTTCTGTTTATGGCGTCGGCTTCGATGCCGTCGATTTGCAAGCCTGCCGCGAGCGCGGCATCCGTGTCACCAACACACCCGACGTCCTCACCAGTGACGTCGCCGATTTGGGAATCGCGATGATGCTCTGCCTGTCGCGCGGCATGATCGGGGCAGAGACATGGGTGCGTGACGGCAGCTGGGCCGAGAAGGGACTTTATCCCCTCAAACGCCGTGTCTGGGGACGGCGTGCCGGCGTGCTCGGTCTTGGCCGCATCGGCTTCGAAGTCGCGAAACGCCTGAAGGGCTTCGACATGCAGATTGCCTATTCGGACGTCGAGGCGAAATCTTACGCGTCAGACATGACCTTTGTCGCCGATCCCGTCGAGCTCGCAGCACAATCGGATTTCCTGTTCGTCACGCTCGCCGCTTCCGCCGCCACCCGCCATATCGTCGGTCGTAACGTGATCGAGGCGCTCGGCCCGGAAGGCATGTTGATCAACATCTCCCGCGCGTCCAATATAGACGAAGACGCCCTACTCGACGCGTTGGAGACCGGCAGGCTCGGATCGGCAGCCCTTGACGTCTTCGAAGGCGAGCCAGAGCTTAATCCGCGCTTCCTGGCACTCGACAATGTGCTGCTGCAGCCCCACCATGCCTCCGGCACGGTTGAGACGCGCAAGGCCATGGGTCAGCTGGTGCGCGACAATCTCGCCGCCCATTTCGCCGGCCATGCACTGCCGACACCCGTTCTTTGAGGAGAAAGATATGAAGGCCATCATCGCCCACGCCGCTAAGGATGTGCGGATCGAGGATTATCCTGAGGAAGAACCGGGCGCGGGAGAAGTGAAGCTGCGGCTTGCAACCGGCGGCGTCTGCGGCAGCGACCTACATTATTATCATCACGGCGGCTTCGGCACTGTTCGCCTGAAGGAACCGATGATCCTCGGGCATGAAATCAGCGCGACCGTGACCGCGCTCGGTCCGGGCGTGCAGGGGCTCGAGATCGGCCAGCTCGTTGCCGTTTCCCCCTCCCGCCCCTGTCGCACCTGCCGCTACTGCCTGCAGGGACTGCCCAATCAATGCCTCAACATGCGCTTCTATGGCAGCGCCATGCCCTTCCCGCACATCCAGGGTGCCTTTCGCGAGACGCTTGTGGCCGATGCCATTCAATGTGTGCCGGCCGATGGTCTGACGCCGGGTGAAGCGGCCATGGCGGAACCTTTGGCCGTGACCTTGCACGCTACGCGGCGTGCGGGCGAGATGCTCGGCAAACGCGTTCTCGTGACCGGCTGCGGTCCGATCGGCGTCCTTTCAATCCTGGCGGCCCGTCGCGCTGGCGCCGTCGAGATCGTCGCGACTGATCTTTCGGATTTCACCTTGTCGCTTGCCAGGCAGGCAGGAGCCGACAGGGTCATCAATACGAAGAATGAGCCCGAAGCGCTTGCCACCTATTCAGCCGACAAGGGCACTTTCGATGTGCTCTACGAATGCTCGGGCGCTACTGCTGCCCTCGCCGGCGGCATTGCGGCGCTGAGACCGCGAGGGATCATCGTCCAGCTTGGTATCGGCGGCGACATGAGCCTGCCGATGCTGGCGATTACGGCAAAGGAGTTGGAACTGCGTGGCTCTTTCCGCTTTCATGAAGAGTTTGCGGTTGGCGTCGATCTGATGCGCAAGCGCCTTATCGATGTGCGGCCGCTCATCACACACACAGTCCCGCTTGCCGACGCGATCAGCGCCTTCGAGATCGCGTCGGATCGAAGCCAGGCCATGAAGGCGCAGATCGCCTTCAACTGAACGAAAGCGGCGCGAAATCCACTCGATTGAAGCCGAAGAGGGATTTCGCGCTCACCCGTTCAGTCTAGGTCGGCGCCGATCGCTTCGAGCGCGGCGCGGGCAACCTGTTCGTCCTGCTCGCCGGAACCCGAACCGACGCCGATGCCGCCGAGAAGCGCGCCGCCGACGCGGATTGGCAAACCGCCGCGCAACCCCGTCATCCCGCCGTCGGTGGCGATTGCCAGCGGCACTCGCGCATGGTCCGGCAGCGAATGGCTGGGAGCGCCGATGGAGGCCGCCGTCTGTGCTTTAGCACCGGCGCTTTTCAGCGACTGAAAACGCGAACCGCGCATGCGGAAGGAGCCGAGCGTCACGCCGGATTGATCGACGATGACGATGCATTGCGGCTGGCCCATCGCGGTCGCGGCGGAAATGGCGGCGTTCAACAAGGTCATCACACCTTCGTCACTCAAGACGCTCGACGTCAGAACGTGGCTCATGCACTATCCTCCTCATTGCGGACTCATCGAGTTATGTTATCGATAACAGATCAACGCACGATCTAGCATTACGGGAGGTATTGTCACAATGTCGTTCTTCGAAATCATCGACCCGGCCTTTGGGAAATTTGTTCTTGGCAATGCCCCCGTCAAGCAAATCGCCACCGGTTTCGACTGGGTGGAAGGCCCAGTCTGGTTCGGAGATCTGAACTGCCTGCTCTTTTCGGATATTCCCAACAACCGCATCATGCGCTGGATACCGGGGCTCGGCACCAGCATCTTTCGCGAACCTTCGAATTTTTCGAACGGCCATACCCGTGACCGGCAGGGCCGGCTCGTCAGCTGTGAACATGGCGCCAGGCGTGTCACGCGCACCGAATATGACGGCTCCATCACGGTCATCGCGGATCGCTATCAGGGTAAGCGCCTGAATTCACCCAATGATGTGATCGTCGCCTCTGACGGCGCGATCTGGTTTACCGATCCGCATTACGGCATCGCGACGGATTACGAGGGATATAAGAGCGAGCAGGAGCTGCCATGCAATGTCTATCGCGTCGATCCAGACGGCTCCATTCAGGCCGTGCTGATGGATTTCAATTGCCCGAACGGGCTTGCCTTCAATCCTGACGAGACGAAGCTTTATGTGGCTGATACCGGTCGCATGCATAGCAACGATCCGCAACATATCCGGGCCTTCAACGTCGGCCAAAACTGGCAGCTCTCCGGCGGCGAGGTATTTCATGCGATTTCGCCGGGCTGTGCTGACGGCATGCGCTTCGACAGCGACGGCAATCTCTGGTCGTCGGCAGCCGACGGCGTGCATTGCATCGCGCCCGACGGCCATCTCATGGGCAAGATCCTGGTACCGGAAACAGTATCCAACCTCTGCTTCGGCGGTCGCGGCAAACACAAGCTTTTCATGACGGCAACGACAAGCGTCTACGCGATCTCCTTGAACCGAAGCGGCGCACTGTGACAGCGGCGCAAAGGCGTCGAGCGAAATGAGACGGCCCTAAATCATGCCTAGGACCACCCTGCCCGGAAATCTGAGGTAATGGCAAAGCACTCGTCATAGAGCGATTGCCATGTCGGCCCGGAACAGACGATCTCAGCGCAAATCGGCCTGCGGCCTGGAGCACGAAGCGGCATGCATGATCGGCGCCAGATTGGCGGACACGGCACGCTCCTGCCGGCTCGCGGCATCCTGCAGCAGGCTTGCCATTCCAGTCACGGAAATGCGATCCGCGCGCATGACCTGGCGGATCAGCGGATCTTTGAGAACTTCGGCGATCGTCAAGTCCCTTTGGGTCATGGTTACCTCCTGTTCGTTGGAGCAGAAGATAAGCCGCTTTATTAGCAGTGCGATGTCAGAACCCGGACAAAAACAAGGCATTTCGTTCGATTTTGTTACAGAATAATTGCAAAACCCAAAGCGGTACATATTCCAAAATTACAATAGGACCCTAGTTGACCGCTGGGAGAGGTTGATTTCCTGGAAATCGGCCGAACTGGGAGGGGCCGCCTGCTCCGCGAGGATGCGACGTTTGGAATATCCAAACCATAATTTTGCAACTTTTGCGCTTATCATCACGCGCTGCAGGGGGATTTTAAGATTAACTATCGACGATTGGCCGTGCTATGTATTCCTCAGATCACACCACAGAAGATGAGCGTCTCATCTACCATGCAGATCTTCTCAGCCAGCTTTCAAATCCCAAACGCCTTGAGGTCTGTATTCATCTGTCCGGCCGTGAGGAGGATGTAAACAGCCTGGCCAAGAAGCTTGGAATATCGCAATCAGCCCTCAGCCAGCACCTGACCCGCTTGCATCATTCCGGCATCGTCAAAGTGCGCCGTCAGGCGCAGTATAGATACTATACCTGCGATCATCCGGGCGTGTTGCAGATCCTCAAGACACTTGCGGGAATTTTCGATGCTGAACTCAAATCAGCGATGTCGAATACAGTCGAGCATGGCAGTCGCGAGGAGAAATCGTAACGCAGTACCGATGCGGCTCTGCTGGTTGGCCTACAAAAATGTAAATTGCGATCGGGCCAGGCAGAATGCGGCCCGTTCGCAATCTATCAAACGCCGCGCCTGTTTCCCCAGATGATCACGTGCAGTTGCGGCAGCACCCTCGCCTCGAACCATCGATCATTGCTGACCTTTTCCACGAGCCAGCGCATCCGCTCGACGATGCCGTCAATATCGACAATGGCATCTTCTGCATCGGCTGGCGGCGGCGTGTGATTGCCGGGTTGCAGATAGACGGGCAATTGAGGATAGCGAGCAGCCGCGTCTCGCGCATATTCATAGTCGAGATCGTCGAATATGACGATCTTCAAGGCGATCTGCGGTCCGCTGCCCGCCATGCGCAGACAGTCGTCGAAGGCGATCCAGTCCGTCGCCATGCCGCTCGATGGAGGCTTCGGGCTCAGCACGAGCACATCGAGTTCGGCGAACCATTCCCTGGCCAAGCTCCCTTGAGTCTCCAGCGCGAAGCGATATCCCTCCGCATGGCCGCGCGCAATCAGCGGGCCGAGCGGTTGGATCGCAGGATTGCCGCCGGAGAGCGAGATGGTCAGCGGTTTGCCGCCTGAAAGTCGCGTTACCTCCTGCCAGATCTCGTCGACCGACATCGGCTGCCATTGATCGCGATAATCACTATCGACGGCATGCAGCGTATCGCACCAGGAGCAGCGATAGTCGCAGCCGCCGGTGCGCACGAAGATCGTCGGAAGGCCGATCAGGATGCCCTCGCCTTGGATCGTCGGCCCGAAGATCTCGCTGACGCGAATGGGCGCTTCGCTCATGGCCGGTATTCCGCCCAGGTCTTCGGCGTTTCGCTGACTCGCACGGCAGATGTCTGCGGCAAGCGCTCCTTGCACCAGTCATAGAAATGCTTGGCGAGATACTCCGAGGTCACCCGGTCATGTCCAAAGACATCATTGAGATGGCGATGATCGAACGCTTCGTCGATGTAGCGCTTCAGAGGTTGCAGCTCATGATAATCTCGCACGAACCCGTTCTCGTCCAGTTCGCCGGCCGAAAGCTCCACAACGACGATATAATTGTGCCCGTGCAGGCGCGCGCACTGGTGATCTGTGGGAAGATGCGAGAGCTGATGCGAGGCGGAGAAATGAAACTCCTTGGTGATGCGATACATCACTTCACCTCCTCAGCCGAAAAGCCCGATGTCGCGGCAACCCAGAAATCGGCATCGTCATATTCCGTGGGATCTGCGATACCAGCGAGATGGAAGGCTTCGCGCCGCTCCACACAGGTGCCGCAGCGGCCGCAATGGCGCTCTCCGCCCTTGTAGCAGGACCAGGTTTCGGCAAAGGGGGTCTTATGCCGGGCGCCATCGGCAACGATATCCGCCTTGGAGATCGTCACATAGGGCGCGTAGAGCGAAACGCTGGCATAGCCGTCGAGTGCCTGGTTCTGCATCTGCTGGAAAGCCTCGATGAAACCCGGGCGACAGTCGGGATAGATGAAATGATCGCCGCCATGAACCGCAACGGCGACGGCATCCGCCTTCTGCGCCGCCGCAAGCCCGAAGGCGATCGCCAGCATGATCGCGTTACGGTTCGGTACGACCGTCGCCTTCATGGTTTCCTCGGCATAGTGCCCGTCCGGCACCTCGACATCATCTGTCAGAGCCGATCCGGTCAGATGCCGGCCGATGGCGGTGATGTCGATGATCTCATGCGGTACGCCGAGACGCTCGGCGCAGGCGCTCGCAAATTCCAGCTCCTTGCGGTGCCTTTGGCCGTAATCAAAGGAGACGAGGCCGATAAGCTGATGTTCGGCTGCGACCTTATGGGCGAGCGAAACGGAGTCCAATCCGCCGGAGCAGATCACGATAGTCTTCATAATTCAGGATCCCTTGTTTTGACCGGGTGGGCTGCGACCGGATTTCATGGCTTTTCAAAGCCACGGCGGGGTCTCTAGCAGCAGAAACCGGAGGAAACAAGGCAATCGTTCATTTCATCGCAACGCGCTGTCAGTTGCCCAGCGCGTTGCGATGGCTGTGACGTCTTTAGCTGACACCTGCAAACTTTCCCGAGATGTTGAGATCCGGATAGTAACCCACGGGCTTGCCGCCGACAGTCTGGCCACCGGTCAGGCTGCCCTGGATCTCCGGTCCGAAAAATGAGTAAGGGAAGGTCGATGGCAGGGCACTCACATCGTCGAGGCGTTGGCGCAGCTCGTGCGGTATCGTGAACTCCAGCGCGCCGAGATTATCCTTTAGCTGCTCCAGTTTCGTCGCGCCGACGATGATCGAGGCAATGCCGGGCTGCGTCATCGCCCAGTTGACCGCTACCTGTGCCATGCTGCGGCCAAGCTCGCCCGCCACCTTTTCCAACTCGGCGACGATCGCCCAGTTGCGCTCGTTGAATTTCTGAAAACCGGGATTGCTCGTGCCCCGTACGGTTTCGAGGCGGCCGGCCGTTTCTCCCTGGCTGCTCGGGCGATATTTGCCGCTAAGCAGACCGCTCGCAAGCGGGCTCCAGGCCATGATGCCGGCACCGTAACGCGTCCCGAACGGTACGAATTCATTCTCAATATTGCGCTCGGCCAGGGAATATTCGAGCTGAAGCGCCGAGATCGGCTCATAACCGCGATATTCGGCAATGACCTGTGCGCGGCTTGCATACCAAGCCGGAACATCGGACAGACCGACATGCCGGACTTTGCCCGAGCGCACTAGGTCGTCAAAGGTACGCATTACCTCTTCCGGTGGCGTCAGGCGGTCCCAGCAATGCATGAGGTAGAGGTCGATATAGTCCGTGTTGAGCCGCTTCAACGATCCCTCGACCGCCCGCAGGATATTCTTGCGGCCATTACCGGCCGCATTCGGCGTCTGGGCCGCAAGGTTCATGGTGAATTTGGTCGCAATGACGGCATCGTCGCGCAATCCGCGCTCAGCAATGAACTCGCCCAGCCAAGTCTCCGACGTACCACCGGTATAGGCATCGGCAGTATCGAAAAAATTGCCGCCGGCATCGACATAGGCATTGAAGATGGCTCGCGCCGCTTCTTTGTCGGCACCCCATCCCCATTCCGTGCCGAAGGTCATGGTTCCAAGCGCAAGCCGCGTCACCTTCAGTCCGCTATTGCCCAGCGCGTAAAATTCCATGCTCATCGCTATTCTCCTCTGTGGCGCACCAAACCAGCTCGATGATCGAAAGCGGTCGGCCGCAATTCGGTGCTTATAGCTTCGCTGCTTTCCGTCCGTTCGATAAGGTCATTTAATTTGCATTCATTATGCGATATGGCTCAGCAATGGATCGCGATCTGCTCACACATTTGCCTATCGTCGCCGCCGTCGCGCGCCGCGGCGGATTTGCCGCCGCTGCCAGCGAACTGGGCATGAGCCCATCGGCGGTCAGCCATGCCGTTCGGCTGGTGGAAGAAAGACTTGGACAGCCGCTCTTCGCCCGGACGACCCGCAGTGTTGCGCTAACGGAAGCCGGAAAAAGCCTGATTGGAACGATTAATCCTGCGCTGCAGGACATTCACGATCGTATGGAGCGCATCAAGGCGGCCAAGGGAAAGCCGAGCGGCCTGCTGCGCATCAATGCCTCCCGCATCAGCCTGCCGCTTGCGATAACCCGCGTCATCAGGGCCATGGCGGAACGCTATCCGGAGGTCGAGATCGAGATATTCTCCGATGAGCGGTTGACCGATATCATTTCCGAGGGGTTCGACGCCGGTATCCGCGTCGGAGAGATGATCGCTCAGGATATGGTGGCGGTCCGCCTGACGCCGCCTTTCCGCGCGATCGTGGTAGCATCACCCGATTATATCGGGCGGTTCGGGCGGCCGAAGACGCTGGCTGATCTCGCAGATCACATATGCATCGGTTATCGCCTTATCCGCTCCGGCGGCCTTTATCAGTGGGAATTCATTGAAGACGGGCGCGATGTCGCCGTGACCGTCAGCGGCCAGGCGATCGTCACAGAATCGCATTCGGCCGTCGAGCTTGCGCTGGCGGGCGTCGGCTTGGCTTATGTCTTCGAGCCGCTCGTGCAGACAGAGATCGCATCCGGCAGGCTTGTTCAGGTCCTGGGCGACTATGCGGTGACGGAAGCAGGTCTTTTCCTCTATTTTCCGCGCCGCGCCGAGCTGGCGCCAAAGCTCCGGGCTTTCATCGACACGATACGGCAGATCAATCGCGAGGCAGCCACCGGCTAGGAGCAAGCTCCATCGACTGCGAGCGATACGCCCACGAATGGTCAAATTGCGCGGGGCCGGTCCCAAAGGCGCAGGAAACAGAACGCCCGTCGCTATTCGAAATAAATCGAGGTTGTCGTCTGCCGTAACTCCCGGCAGTCATAGCGAAACGCTTCTCCAGCGAGGCGTTCGGAAGTGCTGCGGCATCCGCCATCAGCCTCCGGTCCCAAAGATCGATAAGCGCCAAGAGGAGGAACCAATGCAGGAAATCGCAGCAAAGAAGGCGCCGAGCCCGATCGATGTCGAAGTCGGCAAACGTATCCGCGCGCAACGGCGCCTGCTTGGCATGAGCCAATCGGCGCTCGCCGAGAAACTGGACCTTACCTTCCAGCAGGTCCAGAAATATGAAAAAGGCGTCAACCGCGTAGGCGCAAGTCGTCTGCAACGTGTTGCTGACAGCCTCGGCGTCCCGATATCGCACTTCTTCGACAATACAGCCTTTGACAATCCTGTTCCAACCAACGCGCCGCGCAACGACCTCGTCGGCTTCCTGTCGTCCGAAGAGGGTTTGGAACTCAATCGGGCTTTCACAAAAATCAAGGATGCCAGAACGCGCCAGAAGATCGTCGGCCTGCTCAAATCATTGGCCTTCGCCTAGCCTTCCCGGTCTGGTCAGCGCGGCTTGGCGTCAGCTTGTGATGCGCGGCGTACGAATGACCTTGAGGAAGAGCGCGTTCATCGCGTCTGTGATGCCTTGCGTCGGGCTCACCTCGAAATAGAGGCCGGGCGAGGCGCAAGTCTGCAAATTGGTGCCGATTTGCGATTGAAATGGCGCGATCCACTGGTTGTACCAACCATTTGTCGGCAGGGGAAAATAGGTGGTGTAGAGGATAGCGATCTTGATGTTCTGGTTCTTCAAGGGCTGGCAGAAGGCAGTGGCGAGCGGCTCCTGGCAACGCCCGTTCGTCGTCGGCTTGGTGCAGGTGGTGGGTTTGTTGCTGTCACCGACGCCGTCAGTGACAAGAAAGAGAACCTTCTGACGATCGGAACTCGTTTTTCCGCTGCCGCCATTGCCGATGATCGGCGCGAGCTGCGTCAACATCGTATCGAAGCTGGTGTCCTGGTCGCTGTTATCACCCTGTCCTCGAACACTCATGAGGTCCACTGCGCCAGTCGCATTTTTAACCTGCGCCATATCGGATGACAGCGCCGATACGTTGGTCAAGCCAATTGTCGAGGTATCTTTACCAAATGTATAGACGGCCATTCTGTACTGATCGGGTGTCACCCGGTTCGTCTTAGCAGTATCCGTAAGCGACTGTGTTGCCAGCCCGACGACGGCGATGCGGGTCTGGACGTGAAGGCGGCTTGCAAGATTATAGTAATTGTTGTCCGTAGTGCTGTCGTGGCACGCAAAGGCACATTTGTCTGACGTGTTTGCCACCATTTTATCAATATCGGTCATGGTAGCACCGATCCCCATGGATGGCGTGTTGTCCAGCAGCATGTAGAAATCCATGAAATTCGCCGTCTGATACTGTGCAGATGCCGAGCCGCTGACGGGAATGGATGTTTTTCCGATAATCTGGCTCAACGTCGTCGGTACGTTCGCCGAAAAATTGACCGTCGATGAAACGACATTTCCCGTACGCATTACCCCGGCGCTGACGTTAACCGGTATGTTCTGAATATCGCTGGACGCCTGGCCATAGAAGAGCTTGTTGGCATCGCTTTGACCGATCGTGACGGTCCCATCGCTTGTCATGGCCATGGCAGCCGCAACAGCCGGCGACGAATCCGCAATTGCGCCGACCGCGGCCGCATCGGCAGCATTCTGCAGCTCCGTTCGCACGAGCATCGCATTGGTGATATCGAGCGCCAGTCCCCCAGCCGCGATCAACGGAACGGCGACCAATGCCGTTGTGATCCCGAAATTGCCCGACCGATCCAGAAACAGTCGTCCCGAGAGCTTTCGCATGGCATAAAGGGACTTCAGATAAATCGTAGATCTCTTCACAAGCAAACCTTCTACATTATAAGTTG
>NZ_JBXSOV010000022.1:0-40023 GCF_057784355.1 Martinezella sp. CNPSo 3959 | reverse complement strand
GGCGCCAACCGCGCCGGTAGCCACACCACCGAGCGCGCCGCCAATACCGCTGGCTCCACCGACAGCTCCATTCAGAGCACCGGCCACAGAGCCAACTGCACCAACCGCGCCGGTAGCCACACCGCCGAGCGAGCCACCGATACCGCTGGCTCCGCCAACAGCTCCGTTCAGGGCACCGGCTACAGAGCCGACCGCATTGCCTGCGCCATCAGCAGCGCCGCCAAGCGCACCGACCAGACCAGTGGCTGCACCACCAGTTCCGCCGATAGCGCCAACCGCACCATTCGCAGCACCACCCAGGGCACCGACCGCACCGGTAGCAGCACCACCGAGCGAGCCGCCGATACCGCTGGCTCCGCCAACAGCCCCGTTCAGGGCACCGGCTACAGAGCCGACCGCATTGCCTGCGCCATCAGCAGCGCCGCCAAGGGCACCGGCCAGACCTGTGGCTGCACCACCAGTTCCGCCGAGAGCACCGACCGCACCATTCGCAGCGCCACCCAGCGCGCCGACCGCGCCGGTAGCCACACCACCGAGCGAGCCGCCGATACCGCTGGCTCCGCCGACAGCCCCGTTCAGAGCACCGGCCACAGAGCCAACTGCACCAGCTGCACCGTCAGCAGCGCCACCGAGCGAGCTGCCGATACCGCCAGCTCCACCGACAGCTCCGTTCAGAGCACCGGCCACGGAGCCAACCGCACCAGCTGCACCGTCAGCAGCGCCACCCAGCGCACCGACCGCGCCAGTGGCCGCACCACCGAGCGAGCCGCCAATACCGCTGGCTCCGCCGACAGCTCCGTTCAGAGCACCGGCTACAGAGCCGACCGCATTGCCTGCACCGTCAGCAGCGCCATTCACGGCGTTGGCCACGGAGCCGACCGCACCAGTTGCACCATTCGCTGCGCCGCCAAGCGCACCGACCAGACCAGTGGCTGCACCACCAGTTCCGCCGAGAGCACCGACCACACCGGTAGCCGCACCACCAAGCGAGCCGCCAATACCGCTGGCTCCGCCGACAGCTCCATTCAGAGCACCGGCTACAGAGCCGACCGCATTGCCTGCACCATTCGCAGCGCCATTCACGGCGTTGGCCAGAGAACCGACCGCACCAGCTGCACCATTCGCAGCGCCACCAAGCGCGCCGACCGCGCCGGTAGCCGCACCACCGAGCGAGCCGCCAATACCGCTGGTTCCACCGACAGCTCCGTTCAGAGCACCGGCTACAGAGCCAACCGCATTGCCTGCACCATCAGCAGCGCCACCCAGCGCACCGATCGCGCCGGTGGCCGCACCACCGAGCGAGCCGCCGATACCATTGGCACCGCCAACAGCCCCGTTCAGAGCACCGGCCACAGAGCCGACTGCACCAGCTGCACCGTCAGCAGCGCCACCGAGCGAGCCGCCGATACCGCTGGCTCCGCCGACAGCTCCGGTCAGAGCACCGGCCACAGAGCCAACCGCATTGCCTGCGCCATCAGCAGCACCACCAAGCGCACCAACCAGACCAGTGGCTGCGCCACCGGTTCCGCCGAGGGTACCGACCACACCGGTGGCAACACCACCGAGCGAGCCACCGATACCGCTGGTTCCACCGACAGCTCCGTTCAGAGCACCGGCCACAGAGCCAACCGCATTGCCTGCGCCGTCAGCAGCGCCGCCCAGCGCACCGACCAGATCTGTGGCTGCACCACCGGTTCCGCCGAGGGCACCGACCAGACCTGTGGCTGCGCCACCAGTTCCGCCGATAGCGCCAACCGCGCCATTCGCAGCGCCACCCAGCGCACCAACCGCGCCGGTAGCCACACCACCGAGCGAGCCGCCGATACCATTGGCTCCGCCAACAGCCCCGTTCAGAGCACCGGCCACAGAGCCGACCGCACCAGCTGCGCCGTCAGCAGCGCCACCGAGCGCACCGACCGCGCCGGTGGCCACACCACCGAGCGCACCGCCAATACCGCCGGCTCCGCCAACAGCCCCGTTCAGAGCACCGGCCACAGAGCCGACCGCACCAGCCGCACCGTCAGCGGCACCACCCAGCGCACCGACCAGACCTGTGGCTGCGCCACCAGTTCCGCCGAGGGTACCGACCGCACCATTCGCAGCGCCACCGAGGGCGCCAACCAGACCAGTGGCTGCACCACCAGTACCGCCGAGAGCACCAGCCGCACCATTCGCAGCACCGCCAAGGGCGCCAACCGCGCCGGTGGCCGCACCACCGAGCGAGCTACCGATACCGCCAGCTCCGCCGACAGCCCCGTTCAGAGCACCGGCTACAGAGCCAACTGCATTGCCTGCACCATCAGCAGCGCCGCCTAGCGCACCGACCAGACCAGTGGCTGCACCACCAGTTCCGCCGAGGACACCGACCGCACCATTCGCAGCGCCACCAAGCGCGCCGACCGCGCCGGTGGCCGCACCACCGAGCGAGCCACCGATACCGCCAGCTCCACCGACAGCCCCGTTCAGAGCACCGGCCACAGAGCCAACTGCGTTACCTGCGCCACCAGCGGCACCATTCACGGCGTTGGCCAGAGAACCGACTGCGCCCCCGAGCGAGCCGCCGATACCGCCGGCTGCACCATTCACAGCGTTAGCAAGGGAGCTAGCTGTACCGCCAGCAGCTCCCTTCACGGTTTTTTGAAGCGAGCCGACAGTAGTGCCTACGGACTTTTGCGTGGCCTTAGCGACGCCTTTGGCAGACTTCTGCGCCGCCTTGGCGACACTCTTCACGGACTTATGTACGGATTTGTCTACACTCTTGGCGGTTTTACCGAGGAACTTGTGAACGGACTTGCCGACGCCATTAGTCATGCCACTCACAGATGAACTCACGCCACCCGCGATGTTGCCAACAGATCTGCCGGCACCACCGACTGAGGAGTTAGCGCCGCCTAATGCGCTGCCGACAGACCTGCCCGCACCACTCGCAACGCCGCCAGCGGATCTTCCAACTCCACCCACGGATCCACCCACGGACGAACCCACGCTTCCAGCAGATCTACCGATGCCGCCTACAGCACCGCCGACCGAAGAACCGACGCCACCTACCGCACCACCAACGGAGGAACCTACGCTTCCAACGGCGCCACCAACGGATCTACCGACGCCGCCTACCGCACCGCCCACAGAGGAGCCTACGCTTCCAACGGCACCGCCGACCGAAGAACCTACGCTGCCAACGGCGCCACCAACGGATTTACCGACGCCACCTACCGCACCGCCCACAGAGGAGCCGATACCCCCCAATGCACCGCCCAACGAACCACCACCGGGACTACCCGCTCTAGCAATGCCTCCACCGGTTTGGACCACTGCAGCTGTCAACAACGCAATAGTTGCCGTGGAGATAAGGAGTTGAGAACGATTGGAAATCTTTGACATGACTCAGACCCTCCTACTGGGTTTCTGCAAAAACGAGGGCGACGAGCCACCTAACAATCCGGTAGGTCGTTCACCCGACAAAGCCTCAGAAAGTTCAATCAAATCCGACATCTCACTTGGTCTTCCGTGCCAGGAAATTCGGGGCATGCGATACCGTTTCCGGCCCGCGACCACCGCGGACCGAACTCAGATTCCTTCTTGAATGAGCAGGCGAATCAGCCTATACAGACACTGACTTAGTCAGGCAGCTGCATCGGGCCACACGACAAGAGCTTTGTTTTCTTCGGAGCCTTGGAAGGGCAGCGCATAGCGCAACATTGGCGCTCCGATTGCTCGAGTTGCGCTGGTTCTTGTTCAAAATCCCCCCGGTTGCTCTACTAAAGTCTGATCGCTATCCGCCTCCTGTTTTTAGCTGATCGGCCACTAAGCTGACACATTTGCGCCACGAATTCTTTGTCATCTCTTGTTTAGTTTTGACTAAAATAAGCAATTGTGATCGATTCGCTATATCCCGCCGCGCTCAGCAAGGCGAAAAAGTTCAAATTTTATAATAATCTAAATCATACTTAAGAACATAAGTTTGAGACGCGTTCCTGTCATGCCTTGTCGCTGGCGACCTCGTAGACCTATCGCTTGGACCATCATTGCGATGCCGTCGAGAGGGGCATTCACTCCATCAGTTCTCAGTGGAAATCAACGCTTGCCGCGCTTAAGAGGTTGGGAGGTACGCTGATGCAAGATTACCTCTATTCACGGCCGTTAAGCGATAAAGATGCTGCCGAATGGTGTTTCAGCGTCGCGCGGCAAGCTAGCGCGCCAGCTGACTGCGCCGCAAGCATTCCCGATGCCTGCCACAAATGGCACCCAGGCTCTTGAGCGCGATCGGTTGAAGCAGCCAGATCCTTTTGCGCCTCCAGTTCGGCAAGGCGATTGGAAAGTGCAGCGCGTATCGCCCTGTAGGATCGCTACCCGTGACGAGCCTTGGCGGTCTGGGCGCTCGGGAAGACTGGCTATGATCGCTTTAGCCGTTTTTACAGTGTCACCTGGTGAGCTGCAGGCCCCACTGTGTCGAGTTTCACGACGCTTTAATCCGGATTTTCATCTGACGCTGATCCATTCATCCGCAGGGAACTCGTTGATAAAACCGCTATATCAATATCGAAACAGCGTCTCGACGAAATGCAAAACTGGATGAAATCGCGACGCAAATGAACATTCACCCTCAGCTGCAGCTATAACATTTATCGCAAGGGCTGCAGCCTTTCTTTGAGATAAAGCCCCGTCGCGTCAATGTAGCGTTGCTGGCATGATGTTTAAGTCGTTTGTTCTCTGTCTACGGGCAGCGTTATCGTGATATTCGACTGTATTTTATCTTCTCAAATCGATTAAAAAGTCTTATTGCATACTACAATCAATATTTCGCAGTTTTCGACAAAGAATTCTAACAGAAAACATGTTCTATTTCTTAATGTTGGTATGCTGATTAAGAATAATTATTACTCAGGGAGAGAGAGATGAATTCCGAACAATTGGATTTTATCGTCAGCACAGTTCTTGAGGCAATACAGCAGGGCCGGATAGGCTTTTCGACGCAGCATGTAAATGCCGTCGGAGAAGGCAATGATGTCCTTTATACCGAATGCCTGGGACGACTTATAGGCCTTGATGGAAGCGTGATCTCCGCCGGTGAATTCATCGCTCCTTTGGAAGCATTTGGGTATGCCCCATATTTCGATCGACATATGTTGAGCTTGGTATTCGATTGGTTGTCCAATAACGCGTTTGCTTCGCTCGGATGCAATATCTCTGCTGATAACTTTTCAAACGAGGCAAATTGGGCGCTGCTATATGCACAGCTCTGTCAATATCAAGCAGTCGCCTCGCGGTTGATTTTGGAAATTACGGAAAGTTTCCCGATCCAGCCGCGTTCTGGTGTTACGGAGCTAATTCAATGTATCCGCAAATTAGGTTACAGAGTGGCGATAGATGACTTTGGGACCGGCTTCTCGACGCCGGAAGTTCTGCTGTCGATGAGCGTTGACATCGTCAAAATCGACGCGCTTTTCCTTGGATTACACAGACAGAGAAAGACATCCCATTTGTTGCGCCATATGGTGGGATTAGCCTCTTGCGTTGCGCCCACCATTGTTGTTGAAGGAGTTGAAACTCGCAATCAGCTAGGATTGGCTAGGGCTGTTGGGGCGACCCATGTCCAAGGCTATCTTTTGTCAGATCCCGCCCACTCTCCGATATTCGGAGGATTGGCAGACTCCATGACGACCAAGTGGCTGATGTAAATTCACCATGCAAGGTGAAATTGCACCTTGATAAGTTGTCAATGCTGCGTGAATTTCCTCGTAAGCGCTATCTTGGGGCCGGAACCCGGCATCTCCTTTATGACCGCCTCGACCAGTGCCGACAGAGCATCAATTCCACGCCGCATATCAGTCACCCAGCAGGCCAAATAGGCCCGCACACGTCCCGAAAGCCCGATCATTACGCAGCCTCCACACAGGCGATCAAGGATGCAAGCATCTTTTGCTCGATGTCTGCCGGAACTTTCAAACCGCGACCGTTCCGGAGCAGGATCTTGATAAAAACTGGCGCCGGCGGAACGGCAGGCTCTTGCTCGAGACCTACGTCGTCCACGAGTTGTACCGGAAGGAACGATGGCAAAGCACTAAAGTGGCTGAATGTCTTTTGCCGGTGGCGTCGCCTTAACCGGCTGGATGCCTGATCTCCCGTTGAACGCTTGATCGATCTCAGTGGATAATCCACGACCGACCAACATCAGCTCGTCTTCGACGTGCTCAATCGGAAAATGCCTGAACCATCGCGAACAAGGCGGAAGCCGGCGCCATTTGGCCCAAGGAAATGAATGTGTCGGCCGACCTAGCGAAGAAAATCGGCGAGAACAACGCCGTTCCCACAACGGCAGTTTCCAAGGCAGACGCTGAGCAGATCGGCAAGGTGGCCGAATGGTACGCCAAGAGCGGCATCACTCCAGCCCTTCCGGATGTCGCAGCCGGCATTGTCTCGCTCAAGTAAGCGGTAGGATCGAACAACGCCGTCCAAAACTCCGATCCCGGCTGTGTTGCCGGGATCTGGGATAGTTCCAGAATGCGGACATAGCTGCTCTTGCTATTATTGGCGCCACTGCAAACGATTGAGGAAGAAGCTCTCGTTCGGCGTCGGCTGAAAGTCCAAATTTTTGGCCGCCCCGTAGATCGACACCATCTGGTAAAGCGGCGCGGTCGGTATTTCACTTGCAATGAAGCTGCCGACCTTTTCATAGTCGGCAAGACGCTTCTTCTCATCCAGCGATGATGCTGCTTCATCCAGCAGGGCATCGATCTCTGGCTTGGCAGTGATGGTCCAGCTGCTGCCGGAATGAAAGAGTGAAAAGAGAGCCCCGTCTGCATCCTGACAGGCACAGGACGAGGTGCTGATGGCAAGTGTGGGACCGTCCGCTGGCCCCTTCTGGATCAATTGCAGGAAGGTCGGCGTATCGACATTGGCGATCTCGACCTCGAAGCCGACATCCTGCAGCTCCTGCTGAATGGCTTGCGCCACCCTCTGGTCGAAGAAGGCGCCGATCGTCAGCTGAAATTTGGCCGGTCTACCGACAGCCGCGATCAGCGATTTTGCCTTGTCCGGATCGAAGGGCATCCCCTTGATCGTATCGCTCCAGCCAAAATGCGCCGGCGTCACCATCTCGGCGATCGGCTTGTCGAGTCCGCCGAGGATACCCTGCGTAATGCCATCCTTGTCGATCGCTGAGGCCAATGCCTGACGAAGCTCAAGCTTGTCGAACGGCGGCTTATTCGGATTGATGCGAATATAGGCAAGCCGCTCGGTGAGGACAGGCAACGCCTTGGCATTCGGGGACGTCTGCAATTGCCCGGCCTGGTCGGAGGTCAACGCCCTTGCCAGATCCACGGTACCGGACTGGATGTCGGCCAGCCGCGTCGATGCATCGGGCACGGCGCGGAAGACGGCCGTCGCAAATGACCCTTTCGCTCCCCAGTAGCTGTCATTGCGCGCAAGCGTCACCGAAACGCCCTTGTCCCATTTTACGAAACGGTATGGGCCACTCCCCACTGGCTGAAGGTTGAAGGCTGCATTCCCAACCTTTTCGACGACGCGTTCAGGGACGATGGATAGGTTCGTCAGTGCGGCTAGAAGAGCGGGAGAGCTCGTCTTCAAGGTCAACGTCACCTCGTGATCGCCTGTTACGGCAGCCTTGAGGATCTTGCCGAATTGCGCGCGTTGCGGACTTGCAAATTTCGGATCGATGATGCGGTTGACACTGAATGCAACATCGCCGGCTGTCAGAACGCTTCCGTCGTGGAAATGAACGTCGTCGCGAAGCGTAAACGTGATCTCCGTATCCGAGACGTTTTTCCACGCGGTGGCGATCTGCGGGACGATCTTGCCTGCATTGTCGCGGGTGACGAGGTTGTCGAAGATGTTGCGATAGACGAAGTAGCTATCGGGATTCCATTGCAGTTGCGGATCGAGGGTTGACGGCTCATTGACGAGGTCCACCACGATCTGCTGCTTTTCGGCCGCCTGGGCCGCGGTCACGGCGGACAGCATCGATAGACCGATGCCCGCCACCAATACAAGACGCTTATGCCACTTCATTTTCCGGTTCCTCAAATGATCGATCATTGTTGATGATAGTCAGCTCCTCGCGGCAGGACCGGCGGCAATCATGTCGTGCCCTTGATCTCGACCGCAGGAGCCCGCAGGTGACAGGCGGCTTGATGGTCTCGCTCCACGAGGTTCAATGCCGGCGACAGTTCCCGGCAAATGGTCGCAGCAATCGGACATCGTGTCGAAAAACGGCAACCGACCGGCGGATCGGCCGGGCTCGGCAAGTCGCCTTCGAGAGGGATACGCTGCCGCTTTCGCTGGGCGACGGGATCGGGCAACGGCACCGCGCTGAGCAAGGCCTCGGTATAGGGATGCGTTGGTCGCGCAAAGACGTCGGCCGTTGCCCCGACCTCGGCGATGCGGCCGAGATACATGACCGCTATCCGATCGGCGAAATGGCGCACGACCGACAGGTCGTGAGAGATGAACAGGTAGGAAAGACCGAACTGACGCTGCAGCTCGAAGAGCAGATTGAGGATTTGCGAACGGATCGACACATCAAGCGCAGAGACCGGTTCATCCAGAATCAGCAGTTTCGGTTGAAGTGCGATCGCCCTTGCGATGACGATGCGCTGGCGCTGGCCGCCGGAAAAAGCGTTCGGCTTGCGGTCAGCATGTGCCGGATTGAGCCCGACCAGTTCCAGAAGCTCTGCGACGCGTCGACGCCGCTCCTGCGCGGTTCCGACACCATGAATGGCCAGCGGCTCGGCAATGCTGTCACCAATGTCCATTCGCGGGTTGAGTGCGGAGAGCGGGTCCTGAAACACGATCTGAATATCCCGCAGCCGTGCAGCGGATCGATCCACGCCTTTGGCGGCAAGATCGCTATTCTCAAAGAAAATTTTCCCCGAGCTTACCTTCTGCATCCCGACGACGGCCGCGCCGAGCGTCGACTTGCCAGACCCGGATTCACCGACAAGCGCCAGGCTCTGTCCAGCTTCGATATCCAGATCGACACCATCGACGGCCTTCAGCGATCCTGTCGAATGCCCGAAGAAGCCGCGACGGATGGGAAAATGCACATGCAGATCGCGAATCGAGAGCAGTGGCGTGGTCATACCAAGCTCCCGACACGATCCTGATGCCAGCAGGCAGCACTACGGCTCGACGCCATCGGCCCAAGCCGCGGCACCTGGCGACAGTCTTCATCCGCAAGCGGACAACGCGTCGAGAACCGGCATCCAGCCGGCCACGCGCCTGCATCGGGCACCGTTCCCCTGATCGTCGGCAAAAGCTCCCCGGCATCGCTCCCATCCAAACGCGGGATGGTTGACAGCAGCAATCTCGTATAGGGATGCCTCTGCTCCCTGAAGATCGCATCGACATCGCCAACTTCAGCAATTCGGCCGCCATACATCACGGCAACCTGGTCGGCGATATCGGCAACAACACCCATGTCATGGGTAATCATCAGGATCGCGGTTCCGGTTTCATCGCGCAGTCGTTTCATCAAATCGAGGATCTGCGCCTGAATGGTGACGTCGAGTGCCGTCGTCGGCTCGTCGGCGATCAACAGTCGCGGCCTTGTGATCAAGGCCATGGCAATCATGACGCGCTGGCACATGCCGCCCGACAGCTCGAACGGATATTGCCGCGCGCGCATTGCTGCCTCCGGGATTCCGACGTCTGCAAGCATGTCGATCGCCTGATGCCATGCCTGCCGGCGGCCCAGCTTGCGATGAACGATGAGACTTTCGGCGATCTGGCGGCCGACCGGCATCAGCGGGTTGAGGGATGCGACGGGCTCTTGAAAGATCATCGCAAGCTCGCTGCCGCGCAGCCGCATCAGCTCCTTCCTATCGAGGCTGGAAAGATTGCGTCCGTTCAGTTGTACCGAGCCGCCGACCATGGTTGCCGCGGCTGGAAGAAGGCCCATGACGGCGAAAGCCGTCATGGATTTGCCGCACCCCGACTCGCCGACGATGCTGACGATCTCGCCGGCATTGACCGACAGGCTGACGCCATCGACCACAGCCTTGCGGTCAATGGAGACCTGCAGCATCTCTACGCTCAAGACCGGTGCCGTCATCAGATAGTCGCCTCGCGGACGGCCGCCCAAGGATTGCGCGGATGGACCATGCCGGTATTGATGCCATCGCGTCGCATCACCACGGACGGCACGGCAAAATTGACCGGATAGAGCGTGTCATCGATCACCTGAACGTCGAAGTCGGCGGCAATCGACGCGGCCACCTCTGCCCCGGCCGTTCGGTTCACCCTGATCGTCGTGCCGCTGGCATCGATACGCGGACTGAAGAGCGCCTTCTCCAACGACATGCCGAAAGCCAGGACGTAGGAGAGGATTTGCGCGACCGCCGGTACGATCTGCCTTCCTCCCGCTGCGCCAAGAGCCAGCTCCGGCAGACCGTCACGCGTCGCAATGATCGGACACATATTGGCAAGCGGCTGCTTGGCCGGAGCGATCGAATTCGGATGCCCCCGCCTTGGATCGAACCACATCAGGCCATTATTGAGAGCAAATCCCAATTCCGGCACCACGACCTTGGAGCCGAAGCGGGACAGAAGCGTATTGGTGAGCGAAACCATGGTCCCATGTGCATCGACCACGCTGATATGGCTGGTACAGCTTTCGCCAGCGGCGTGCCCCATATGCTTGAGGCGATATTCGCTGGCGCGACGCAACGCTCGCGCAAAAGCAAGAGCAGTCGTACCTGAATGCGGATCGGCATCGCGCGGAAGCTCTTCAAGCTCATCGAGCGCAGCAAGCAAAGTTGGGCCGCCGGAAAGACCAGGCACCACGTGGATGCGCCGCCCCATGTAGGAGCCGACGGCGGGCTGCAACCACTTTGGTGCATAGGCGCGCATATCCGCTTGCGAAAGAGCGGAGCCGCCTTTCGAAAGGTCTGCGACCAGCAGATCCGCAATCTGGCCCTCGTAGAAATCGCGCGCTCCCTCGCGCGCCAGCCTTTCCAGCGATGCGGCCTTGGCCTTCAACGGCAAAAACAGCGACCGGCCTCCTTCCGGCACGCGCGGCGCGCGGCCATCGCGAAGAAAGAGGTCGGCGGCACCCTTGAACTGCGCGAGGTTATGGCCGTCGATGGCGAGCGCGAGGGCCGCATACCAATCGACCTGCAAACCGCGATGGGCGTGCTCGATCGCCGGTGCCAGGGCATCGGCCCAGGAAATGGTGCCGAAGCGATCGAGCGCCTCGGCAAATCCGGCAACGGCTCCGGGAACGCAGATCGATCCGTAGCCAAGCAGATTGCGATCGCCCTGGACGGAGGGCCATTCGAACCAGTCCCCATCCTGACCGGCGACCAGGGGGTAATCATCAGGCCGGAGAGCCGCCGGCGAAATGACATTGAAATCGAGCACGTCGACCACCCCGGAACCGCCGTCGGCCCGTAGCATGAAGCCGCCCCCGCCAATGCCGGAAAGCCATGGTTCCACGACGCTGAGAACGAGAGCCGTCACAATGGCTGCATCGACGGCATTACCACCTGCCGAAAGGACGCGAGCGCCGGCCTCGGCCGCCAGCCAGTTCTGGCAGGCGACCAGACCGTATTCGCTGCGTGTCTCCTGCTTGCCGATCGACCAGGTCTCGTTCATGGCCTTGCCCCGAAACGCCGCGCGCCTATGGCGGAGGGAATGGCCGAGGCAACAGAAAACCGGCCGGAATTTACGGATGACGCGTGATGGGCCGCAATTTCGGCCGCGGTGGCAATCCAAGTGCCTGGCTCGGCGGTCATGGCCTCCATCAGCTTTTCGAGTGTGGCAATGCGCTGCGCCCTGCCGGAAATCCAGTCATGAACCGTCAGGGTGAAGAGACCTCCGAAGCGGTGCAGCGCCCGCCATTCGGCAAGCCAGTCCTCGAGCACGGCACTGCCTGAGACTGGCGCCCAGCGTTCGTTACCGCTGCCTTCGAACTTGTAAAAGATCGCGTCGTCCAAGGCCCATTGGACCGGGATCTCGACAACGCCATCGATATCATATGGATGGTCAAAGCCCATCAGCGAGGAGTCGTAGGCGAGGCCCCGCGCCTTGATCTCAGCCAGCATATGCGGGGTCATCTCCCAGGCGGGCGAGCGAAAGCCTACCGGCAATCTTCCTGTCTGCCGTTCGAACAGTTCGAGGCTGCTGTCGAGAGCCGCGCGGAACTCATCCTCACGAATGTCGCGCACCAGTTCGTGGAAATAGCCATGCAGCCCTATCTCATGACCGGCAGCAAGAAGGGCCGGAAGCAGATCGGGATCGGATTCGGCGACAATGGCCGGCACATAGAAGCTTGCCTTCACACGATAGCGGTCGAACAGATCGAGAAGACGACTAAGCCCCGAACGCAACCCGAAACGGCGGATCTCGAGCCGTGCGAGACGATCCGGAATACCGTCCCGATGCTCCCAGAGATAAGGAGCGGTTGCATCGACATCGACACTCAAAAGGACGGCACTCTGCTTTCCCTCCGGCCACTCGTAAGCCGGAAAGGGAGAGAAGCCCTTTGAGGCCCTGGCTCGATCCTCGACCATGTTCCTATCCTCCTGCCTTGCCTCAGAGCGGCTTCTTTTTTGCCTGGAAGACGGCAAGCGAGCCGATCGAATTGCCGCCGTCGACGGTCAGCGTCGCCCCCGTGACATAGGCAGCTGCATCCGACGCCAGATAGAGGACGGCGGTCGCAGCATCATCCGGCGACGAAATCCGGCCAAGGGGAATATTGCCGACGACCGTATCGATATGCTCCTGCGTGAGGTGGCTGACGTCGCTGCCCGGCGCAAATCCCGGCTCGACGATGTTGACCCGGATGCCGAATTCGGCAAGCTCCAGGGCGAGCCCTTTGTTCAGACGGTCGAGTGCGGTCTTCGAGGTGCAGTAGGGAACGACCGTGCTGCGCATCTTGCGCGATGCGCCGGAAGAAATATTGACGATCGAGCCCTTCACGCCTTTGTCGATCATCTGAAGGGCAACGCCTTGCGACAATAGGAACGGCGCACGAAGATTGATGTCGAAGATCCGGTCCCAATCCTCGGCAGTCAGGTCGAGCAGGAAGCCGGACGGATAGATGCCGGCATTGTTGACGAGAACGTCGGCCGAGCCCCAGTGCCCGGCGATGGCGAAAAGGAGCGACTTGATATCCGCATCGGAGGTCAGATCCGCCACATGCTGCAGATGGTCCCCGCCGATCTCCTGCGCTGCCGAAGCAAGGCGGGAACCATCGGCGTCCGTCAGGAGAAGCTCGGCCCCGGCATGGGCGAAAGCCTTGGCGATCCAGCCGCCGAAAATGCCGGCAGCCCCTGTCACGACCACACGCTTGCCTTTGAAATCTTCAGAGAAATCGACCATTTTACGCACTCCTTGGGTCAAGGCGATCCCTTAGGAAATCGCCCAGGACATTGACGGACAAAACAAGAAGAAAAAGCGCCAGCCCCGGCATGACGGAGAGCCACCAGGCATTGGCGACATAGTTGCGGCCAACCGAAAGCATTGCTCCCCAGCTTGCGGTCGGCGGCTGCACGCCAAGGCCGAGGAAGGACAACCCTGCTTCGAACAGCACCATCAGACCGAATTCAAGGGTGGCGACGACGACGAGTGCGCCTGCGATATTCGGCAAGACATGGTAGCGCAGCACCCGCAGCCATCCTGCGCCCATCGCTCGCGAAAGGCGGAGATAGGACATATTGGTGATAACAAGGGTCTGGGCATAGGCAACGCGCGCGTAACGCGGCCATCGTGTGAGAGCCAGAACAAGGACGACATTCTGCAGGCCCGGCCCAAGCGTTGCCACGGTGATGATGGCAAGCAGAATGGCGGGCACAGAAAGCACGATGTCGACGAGGCGCATGACCACGGTTTCGACCCAACCGCGATAAAAGGCCGCGAGCATTCCGAAAATGCAGCCGGCAATGCCTGAGAGCAATACCGACGCGAATGCGACGAGCAGCGAGACGCGCGCTCCGTAGAGCAGACGGCTCAGCGTATCGCGTCCCAGCTCATCGGAGCCGAACAGGAAATGCGTCATGCGGATAACGGTGCCTGGCGGCTTCAGGCGTCCGAGAAGGTTCTGTGCATTTGGGTCATAGGGAGCGATCAAAGGAGCGAATATGGCCGTAAGGACAATGATCGTCAGGATCAGGACCGAGAGGATGACCGTCAACGGCGGCTTTCCGGCCAGCCTGCTTGCTTTGGCAAGGGCCGCAATCATGCCGGTCTCCCGCCAAGACGAATGCGCGGGTCGATGAGGCTGTAGAGCAGGTCAGCGGCCAGATTGAGCAGGATCGCCACCGCCGCACCAATCAGTACGATGCCCTGAACCACGGCGAAATCGCGTGCGCTGATGGCCTGTATGGTCAACTGGCCGAGGCCTGGCCAGGCAAAGACCGTTTCGATAATGATCGCACCCGTCAGCAGATTTGCGATTTCAAGCGCGGAGATCGTCACGATCGGAACCGCGGCATTGCGCATGAGATGGTGGAAGACGAGGCGAGACGTCGACAGGCCCTTGGCGTGGGCGGTGCGAACATAATCCTTGCTCAGCTCATCGAGGACCGAGGTGCGCGTGACGCGGGCGAAGGTCGCCATCGACAGAAGACCGAGAGCAAAGGACGGCATCAGCAGGCTTTCGAGCCCGTTGGCCCCGGATGGCGGCAACCAGCGCAGAAAGACCCCGAAGAACATGATGAGCAGAACCGAGGTCCAGAAGGTCGGCATGGATTGGCCGACCAGCACGAGACCGATCAGCCAGCGGGCTTCCCAGCGCTTGCGCCGCACGGCCAGCACGACGCCGATCGGCACGCCAAACCCGATGGCGACCAACAAGGCGCCGGCCGCAAGCTGCAACGTGTAGGGAATGCGGCTGGCGATGATCTCGATCACTGGCAGGTTCTGCACATAGGAGCGACCGAGGTCGAATTGCGCCAGACTGGAGAGGAAGTGGAAATACTGGATGTAAAGCGGCCTATCGAAGCCGAGAGCGGTCCGCATGACATCGATATCGGCCTGAGTGGCACCCTGCGGCACCAGCAGCAGCACCGGATCGCCGGTCAGGCGTTGCAGAAAGAATACCAGCGTTATAACGCCGAACAAAGCGATGAAGGCCTGGATCAAGCGTCTGGCGATAAAGGCAGCCATCTCCTTTTCCTTTCCCCGACAATCCGGGCCTCGACAAACAGCCAGGTTAAACGCAGTTCGAACTTCGCCACGTCAGCTCTAGTCGTGCCAGCTCACCCTGTTGAGGAAGAAGCTCTCATTGGCCGTCGGCTTCCATTCAAGCTTGTCGGACGCACCGTAGATAACGGCTGCCTGATAAAGCGGCAGGATCGGAACATCCTTTGCAACGACCGTGGCGACATCCTTGTAGGCCTCAAGCCGCTTTTTCTCGTCGAGCGTATTTCGCGCGCTGTTGAGGAACGCATCGATGCTCGGGTCGGAAACGGCGGAAAATGAACTGCTGCTATGCAGCAGGGGGAAGGATATGCCATCCGCATCCTGACACGCGCAGGACCAACGGCCGAAGGAAATGGCCGGCTGCTTGACTTTCTCGCTCTGAACGCGCTGCAGATAGGTGGCAAAATCCACCGTCTCGACATTCACCTTGAAGCCGACATCATTGAGCTGCTGGACGATTGCCTGGACGATCCGTTGATCGAAGGTCGGAGAGGTCAGGAAAGCGATCGGCTGGGTCGCGACGCCGCCGGCCTTTTCCACGAGCTCATGTGCCCGTTTCGGGTCGAAGGGAAGGCCCTCGATGCCGGGAACATATCCCGTATAGACCGGCGAGGCCAATTGCGGGACGGGCTTGTCGTAGCCGCCAAGCAGGCCATCGACGATCGACTGCTTGTCGATGGCATAAGCAACAGCTCGCCGTAAATTGACATCGTTGAACGGAGGAATAGATGGGTTGAGCTTCAGATAGGCAATGCGCTCCGTCACCGCCGTCAACACCTTGATCCCACTTGCCCCTTGAAGCTGGGCTGCAAGATCCGGATCGAGCGTCACGGCAAGATCCGCGCTCCCTGCCTTCAAGTCCGCGACTCGGGTGGCGGCGTCCGGCACGGCACGAAATTCGGCACTATGAAAATAGCCCTTGCTGCCCCAATAACCATCGTTGCGCACCAGGGAAACGGCAACGCCGCGCTGCCACTTTTCGAATTTGTACGGACCGGAACCGACAGGCGAAAGATTAAAAGCATCGTCGCCTACGGTCTCAACAACATGCTTCGGTATGATCGAAAGCTTGACGAGCTGTGCCAGGAGCACCGGATAAGGCCCATTGGTGCGAATGGTCACTTCATGCGGGCCAGTGACCGCAGCCGACAGGATTTTGTTGAACTGACTTAGCTGCGGGCTTGCGAACTTCTTGTCGATGATGCGGTTGACGCTGAAGGCGACATCGTCCGGGGTCAGTTTCTGTCCGTCGTGGAAAGTCGCGTCGTCGCGCAATATGAAGGCAATTTCCGTGTCCGATTTATACGTCCAGGATGTCGCGATCGCCGGCACGATCTTGCCATTGTCATCGCGCGTGAGCAGCTGGTCAAAGATGTTGCGATAGACGAAATAGCTATCCGGATTCCATTGCTTCTGCGGGTCGAGCGACGACGGCTCGCTCACAAGATCGATCACGACCTTGTCCTTTGCGGCATGGCCCGCAGCAGACATCATCGTCGCAACCGAAACGGCAATCGCAAGAGTTCTTATCGCGCGCATCTAAAAATCCTTTTTCAAAAGCGATTGCTCCCGGACGGGACGAGAAATATGGGCGTCATCACTTGATACCGAAGGACGCCTCGCCTTGCGCCCCACGGGCGCAGCAAGCTCCGACTTCAGCAGACTTGCCTGGGTAAATTCGGCAAAGGCATCACAAGCGAGCCTGAGCAGTTCTGCCGCGTCGCCATTGCGATGTGCCTTCTTGGCCGCAACGAAATCGGTCCAGTCGACAGCCTCGAGACGCTGGACGGAGGATGCCTCGAAAAAATTGAGGTAATAATCGGCCCTATGCCACAGGATATCCAGCCAATCGGCAATCAGCGGCGCTCTAAGACGCGCGGCGAGCAGGCCCCTGACCTGCCACTCATATTCCCGAATCAGGGATAGCTGCGATCCATGAGCCGAGCCACCCAATCGCAACGCCGCCTGCATGTCACACAAGCTCTCCAGCCGGGCAATATCGTCACCGGAAAGATCGACGTCCACCAGAAGCGGCTCCAACCGAGCTCGACCTAGCGTAATTTCTCGTAGACCCAACGCCGTAATCGAGCAAACCCGCCACCCACTTCTTGGCTGGGCTGAAACGAAGCCCTTATGCGCCAGACGGCTGAGCGCGGATCGAACGACCCCGCGCCCAAACCGATAGGTATCGCAAAGAACCTGTTCGGAGAGGCGCTCACCCGGAGAAAACTCACCGAGCTTGATTGCGTTGCGAATCCTATCCTCGGCGATGGCAACGAGATCGCTGGGGCCTTGAACAAGAAAAGGGCTTTGATGGTCGAGCATATTGTAAAACTAACATCTCAGTTTTCAAAACTGAAGTCTCAAATGTCCTATTCCTCATCTTTTTTGTAGAGAATTTTTACACATTATGGATCGTTCGGGGTTTGAAGTTGCGAGTGCGTTCCGAGACGGACGAATGCTCGCCGAAGCTAGCGAGCGTGGGATTAATTGACCCACTGGCGCGAATGCGCATATCCATCGCGCCCGCTATGGCCGGCCCTATCCGTTCACCGTAGCGGCATAACGGACGGCGCAGCTATTGCTGTCGAATTGCCGAGCAGGCTATGCGACCGGCAATGGACTTCACTCTTACGCATGGGTGATGCTGTGACCGACGGGAGCCATGCCGGTCATGTCGGCTTGAGGCCGAGCACATTTCGTCATCCGATCCGCCAGCCGCCGTTCACCGAAATCACGGTTCCGGTCACGAATGATCCCGCCTCCGAGACGAGCCAGAGAACGGCACCGGCTATATCGTCAGGCGTTCCCGCCCGGCCCATCGGCGTTGCGGCAACGATCTCCGACACGCGATCATCCGACCAACTCTCGGTGAAGCCGGTGCCTGCGATGAAACCGGGTGCTATCGCATTTGCCGTGATGGCACGCGGCGCCAGTTCGCGGGCCAGGGCATAGGTCAGGCCGTGCAAACCAGCCTTCGATGCTGCATAGGCCAAGCCGCCGGCCCGACTTCCTCCCGTTTGGGCACCAATCGAGCTGATATTGATGACACGACCGCCAGGACCGACAAGTTTTGGCGCAGCAATCAGTGTGGAGAGGAAACTCCCCTTCAGATTCGCGTCGATAACGGCATCCCAGCCCTGCTCCGCCTCGTCGGCCTGGCTCGTAAGGCTGACCGAGCGAACGAAGCCCGCGGCATTCACAAGAACGTCTATACGGGCGAAATCCGCAAACGCGCTTTCCACTTCGCTTCGCTTGCCAACGTCGGCACGACGCCATTGCGCGGACGGGCCGAGACGCTCCACGGCCTGGACCAGCCGGTCCTTGTTGCGTCCAATGATCACGACTCTGTAGCCGGCCTTCACTAACGATGCGGCTACGCCGAATCCTATGCCACTTGCACCCCCGGTTACGATTGCGGTCCGAGTTTCACTCATTTCGATACCTCACGTGGAAAAAGATCTTTCCAAGCATGAGACAGGATTTTTGATATGTCGAATATGCTTTGCCAAGCCGTTTGATATGCTAGATATATTGCATGCTCAGTCTCCGCCAATTCCAGCAGTTTCTCGCTGTCGCAGAAACCATGAACTTTCGCCGGGCGGCAGAGCGCCTCAACATGGCGCAGCCGCCACTGACGACCGCCATCCGCCTGATGGAAGAGGAAATCGGCGTGCGGCTATTCGAACGCACCAACAGAATTACCCGTTTGACACCCGCGGGCGAGGTTTTGCGCGAGGAAGCACGGCGGGCAATCGCTCAAGCCGAGCGTGCGGTGACGTTGACAAAGCGTGCCGGCGAAGGTGCCATCGGAACGTTGCGGATCGGTTTCGTCGCCAGCTCCATCCATCATCTGATACCGCGGATCGTCGCCGAGTTTCGACGCGCTTATCCCTCGGTCGTGTTGGAACTGGAAGAGGCGACATCCGCACGACAGATCAGCGCGGTCCTGGCCGACAGGATGGATGTTGGCCTTGTCGCGCTGCCGATCCCCTCGAGCGCGGAAACGCTGATAGCGAAGAGCGTTCTGATGGAGAGCCGGCTTATCGCCGCGATACCAGCCGATCACCCTTTGGCATCTGAGCCGTCGCTTAGGCTTGCAGCCTTGGCGGGGGAATCGTGGATCCTCTTTCCAGAAAGTGAAGGACCGGGACTGTATTCGACGATCATGCAGGCATGCTCGGAAGCAGGATTTTCACCACGTGTCGGGCAGCGTGCCGTACAGATGGAAACGATAATAGGCCTCGTGGCCGCGGGTCTCGGCGTGGCATTGGTGCCGGAAGCATTCCTGTCATCCGGCCGTGAGGGAGTAGCTTTTCGGCATCTCGATGGCATCGGAACGCCCATACCCTACAAGGTAGGCTTGGCGTGGCGAAAAGACCAATCTTTGCCCGTCCTCTCTTCCTTCTTGCGTTTCGTGGAGCAACTTCTGCAAAGCGACTAGCTTTGACAACGGCTCAGTCGGGGCTTGTATTCTCAACCTAGGAGCCAGGCAGGGCGGCTCTCTCTACACAAGCAAAGACCCAGCGCAAACCGCGGTAGTCTTTTTGCTCTTGAAACGAATCGAACCTGAGATACTAGATTGCCCATCGCGTTAGCCATCACTTAATCGCGGCAAGATTCCACCCTACTAGGGCTCGATTACCGGCCTCTTGTGAATGTTCAGCTGCCTCAGGCATGCCTCAATACACGAGCTAGCCACACTCGGTTGCGATCTATGATCACTGGGTGGGAGTGGACTTAGCGATAGGGCTTAAGCGCTGCTTGTCCATTGCTCTATTTTAGTTAATTTCGCGGCAAGAACGGATCCATCAGTAAGTCGTTCGCCCCAACCGACAGCATTCGCAGATCATCTTTTTCTCAAAATCAGAAAACTTTGGGATAGGTTTGTTCGATAATCCATAAAATCTATAGACTATTATCAATATAATTTGAGGGATTTTTGCATGAGTGTGCTCGGTATTTCTGGCGCCATTCGGCGTGCGTCGCGGACAATTGGCCTTGTTGACGCGATCACAGATGAGGTCCGAACCCATCTTGGCGCTGACGTCGGCAGGCTAGGACTCGGAGGCGCGTCACCGCGCATCGAGTGGGCTGTCGAAAAGACCCCTACTGTGTTGCCGTCTGCACGGCAGAGCGGCGATCACAAGTCATATCTCGCGCAAGCGATAGTCCGAACTTGGCGCAAGCGCGACCATTCTATAGAGAGGGAAGAGCATAATGTCGCATAGAAATAACGAAGCCGTAAAATTCGCTTACTGGGTACCGAACGTCTCGGGTGGCCTTGTCATCTCGAACATCGAGCAGCGTACGAGCTGGACAATCGAATACAACAGAAAGCTTGCGCAGATCGCCGAGGCGAGTGGTTTCGACTATGCGCTCAGCCAGATCCGTTTCACGGCGGGCTACGGCGCGGAATTCCAGCATGAATCCGTCTCCTTCAGCCATGCCCTGCTGGAATCGACAACCAGCTTGAAGGTCATTGCGGCGATCTTGCCGGGGCCGTGGAACCCGGCGCTTGCGGCAAAGCAGATCGCCACCATCAACCACCTGACCAACGGTCGCGTCGCCGTCAACATCGTCAGCGGCTGGTTCCGCGGCGAGTTTGCCGCCATCGGCGAACACTGGCTCGATCACGACGAGCGCTATCGCCGCTCCGAAGAATTCATCCGCGCGCTGCGCGGCATCTGGACCGAAGACAATTTCACATTCCGCGGCGATTTCTATCGCTTCAACAATTACTCGCTAAAGCCGAAACCGATTGATCCTCAGCCGGAAATCTTCCAAGGCGGCTCATCGCGGGCAGCCCGCGATATGGCGGCGCGCGTGTCCGACTGGTACTTCACCAACGGCAACACGCCGGCCGAAATCCGCAAGCAGGTCGACGATATTCAGTCGAAAGCCAGGGAAAACGGCCATTCCGTGCGGATCGGCGTCAACGCTTTCGCGATCGTGCGCGAGACGGAAGAGGAAGCCAAGGCCGTTCTCGCCGAGATCATCGAGAAGGCCAATCCCGAGGCGGTCAATGCCTTTGGGCATGAGGTGAAGAATGCCGGCAAAGCCTCGCCGGAAGGCGAAGGCAACTGGGCGAAATCCTCCTTCGAGGACCTCGTCCAATACAATGACGGGTTCCGCTCCAACCTGATCGGCACGCCGCAGCAGGTTGCCGAGCGCGTCGTCGCGCTGAAGCAGGCCGGTGCCGACCTGATCCTCCTCGGCTTTCTGCACTTCCAGGAAGAGGTGGAGTATTTCGGCAAGCACGTCATTCCACTGGTGCGAGAACTGGAAGCGTCGCAGGCCGCGCAACAAGTCGCAGCGGAATAAACATTCGGAAAGAAGCGGGCCGCATTCGTGGTCCGCAATTGGCGAACTAGAACGGAGCCTTCACAGCTCCGACGGGAGCCTGTGCCTACGTCAGCCAACGAATGCTGTGAGGCAGAGTGAGAGGGAAGGACATACAGGCAATGACCTATGCGCTCGAGGGGTACGAAACATCCCCTCCTCTGCCGGGACTTCAAGGCGGTCGGATCGAAATTGCAGCTCAAGCGGATTCAGTTGCCAATGCGGCGATTGCCTCTGCAGAGGTTCTGCTTGCGCTCGATGATGTCAGCCTTTCCTTTGGCGGCGTCTCGGCTCTCGCCGATGTCGACCTCAGTGTTGAGCGCGGCGAGATCCGCGCCATTATCGGACCGAACGGTGCCGGAAAGAGCTCGCTCGTCAACGTCATTTGCGGCGTCTATCGGCCGGATCGGGGCCATGTCCGGATCGGCGGAAAGCGCTACGGCAATGTTCCCACAGAAAAGCTCGCACGCCTCGGCATTGCCCGGACCTTTCAGAACCTCGCACTTTTCAAGGGCCTTAGCGTCCTCGACAATGTCGTCTCCGGTCGAGCCCATAGCGTCCGCTCAAGCTTCATCGGCCAGATCGCACGCATCGGCACTGCGCGCCGGGAGGAAGCGGATGCCCGCGAGCGCGCACGGCAGATCCTTTCTTTCCTTCACCTTGACGATGTAGCCGACCGGCTTGCCGGTACCCTGCCCTATGGCCTGCAGAAGCGGGTCGAACTTGCCCGCGCGCTGGTCGCGGAGCCGGATATTCTGCTTCTGGACGAGCCGATGGCCGGCATGACCGCGACTGAAAAGCAGGAAATGGCCGGCTTCGTGCAGGCAACCCGCAAAGCCCATGGCACCACGATCATTCTGATCGAACACGATATCGGCCTCGTAATGGAACTGTCGGATCGGGTCGCCGTGCTCGACTACGGCCGCAAGATCGCCGACGGCACGCCGGAAGAGGTGCGGGCCGATCAGCGCGTCATCGATGCCTACCTTGGCGTCGCGACGGAAAATGAAGACGGGGCGGGAATCTGATGGCGGACTTCGATTGGCTTTTCTTCATAGAGGTGCTTGTTGGCGGACTGCTGTCGGGCGTCATGTATTCGCTCGTCGCGATCGGCTTCGTACTGATCTACAAGACCTCCGGCGTGCTCAATTTCTCTCAAGGAGCACTCCTGCTTTTTGCGGCCCTTTCCTTCGTCAGCCTGGTCGAGAAAGGCGTGCCCTTTGCGCTGGCGTTCGTGCTCACCTTCGCACTGATGATCATCCTCGGCATCGCCATTGAACGTGTCGTGTTGAGGCCGCTCACCAACAAGCCGCCTATTACGCTGTTTATGGCGACGCTAGGCCTCTCCTATGTCATCGAGGGCGCCGCCCAGCTGATCTGGGGAACGCAGGTGCATGGACTGGATCTCGGCATTGAGGACGTTCCCTTCGACGTCGGCGGCGTTCTCATCAGCCAGTTCGACATCTTTGCCGCTGCGGTGGCGGCCATCATGGTGGCGCTGCTGTCTATCTTCTTCCGCTATACCCGCGTCGGTCTCGCCTTCCGCGCCGTCGCCGACGATCAGTTCGCGGCACTCGCCGTCGGCCTGCGCCTGCCCTGGATCTGGGCCACGGTGTGGGCAACCGCCGGTCTGGTAGCGCTGGTGGCAGGGCTCCTCTGGGGCGCTCGCCTTGGCGTCCAGTTCTCGCTGTCGCTCGTCGTCCTGAAAGCGCTGCCGGTCCTCGTGCTGGGCGGGTTCGACTCGGTTGCCGGCGCTATCGTCGGCGGATTGCTCATCGGAGCGACCGAGAAGCTCGCCGAGGTCTATCTCGGCGATTATTTCGGCGGGGGGATCGAAAGCTGGTTTGCCTATGTCGTGGCGCTCGCCTTCCTGCTTATCCGCCCCTCCGGCCTGTTCGGCCAGAAACTTGTCGAAAGGGTCTGAACCATGGCGTCCATCACACAGGATCTTGATCGCACCCCGACACTTCCGCGCTGGCTCGCACCGGGAGCACTCCTTGCCGTGGCCTATCTCGTCGTCCCCTTTGTCGGCACCAGCTATCTCTTCGAAGCGATCCTGCTGCCGTTCCTGGCACTCAGCCTTGCCGGCGTCGGCTTGAATATCCTGACCGGCTATGCCGGCCAGGTTTCGCTCGGCAGTGCCGCCTTCATGGCGGTCGGCGCCTTCGGTGCCTATAATTTCAATCTGCGCGTCGAGGGCCTGCCGCTGATCGCAAGCATCGTGCTCGCGGGTCTGTCGGCAGCGGCGATCGGCATCATCTTCGGTCTGCCGAGCCTGAGGCTCAAGGGTTTTTATCTTGCAGTGTCGACGCTCGCAGCACAGTTTTTCGTGCAATGGGCATTGACCAAGTTCAGCTGGTTTTCCAACGACTCCGCCTCGGGCGTGATCGACGCGCCGCCGCTTCGCATCGGCGGCATCGCTTTCGATGGCGCGATCGGGCGCTATCTTTTCGCGCTGACGGTCGTCACCGTCCTGACCTTTCTGGCGCTGCGGCTCGTGTCGTCCCAGACAGGACGGAATTTCATCGCGGTGCGCGACAACGAGACGGCCGCCCGCATCATCGGTGTACCGGTCCTGAAGACCAAGCTGCTCGCCTTTGCGATTTCCTCTTTCATCATCGGCGTTGCCGGCGTGCTTTGGGCCTTTACCTATCTGCGCACCGTGGAGCCGGCGGGGTTCAACCTCGATCGCTCCTTCCAGGTGCTGTTCATCATCATCATCGGCGGGCTCGCTTCCATTCGCGGCGCCTTTCTGGGGGCAGCACTGATCGTGGTGTTTCCGCTCGTCCTGTCGCGATTGGGAGCCTTCTTTCTCGGCGAGATTTTTGATTCCGGCGTGCTCGACATGAGCCAGCGCATCGTGCTCGGCAGCCTGATCATCCTGTTTCTCATTCTCGAACCGGACGGCCTCGTCGCCCTCTGGGACAGAAACGTAAGACGAATCGGCAGCGTTCTGACACGGCGCTGAACTGAACCCGGAGCGCGCGCTCCCAAAAGCAAGAAATCCATTTTCGATCAATGCAGGTCCGGTCATCTCGCCGGCCATCACCCGGAGTGTATCCAGAAATGACAATCTTCAGCAAACTCAAGATCGCGGCGCTCGCTGCCGGGATCGCCTTCTCGGTGGCGCTTCCCGCCGCACATGCCGACGAG
The DNA here is from genome assembly GCF_057784355.1 of Martinezella sp. CNPSo 3959. Classification (NCBI taxonomy): domain Bacteria; kingdom Pseudomonadati; phylum Pseudomonadota; class Alphaproteobacteria; order Hyphomicrobiales; family Rhizobiaceae; genus Martinezella; species Martinezella sp. CNPSo 3959. Next base: position 15,369 of record NZ_JBXSOV010000022.1, on the reverse strand, counting down.
CAATATTTTCCGTTGCAAAGCTATCGTGTCGGCCCCTACGCGGCCGGCGGCACCGGCTTCTTCGGCGGCTTCATCGATTACCTGAACCTGATCAACACACGTGACGGCGGTGTGAACGGCGTTAAGCTGACCTGGAACGAGTGCGAAACCCAATACGAGGTCGAACGTGGCGTCGAATGCTATGAACGACAGAAAAGCCACCCCAACGCGGCGGCCTGGAACCCGCTTTCCGTCGGCATCGCCTACGCAATGATCGATCGCATCAGCCAGGATAAGGTGCCGCTGATCACGATCAATCACGGCCGCACCGATTCCACCGATGGCCGCGTCTTCCCTTACGTGTTCCCGCTGCTCCTCAATCCCTACAGCGAAACCTCCGGCATCGTGAACTACATTGCCTCCAAGCTCGGTGGTCTCGACAATCTCAAGGGCAAGAAGATCGTGGTCCTCTACCACGGCTCGCCCTACGGCAAGGAAACCATTCCGATCTACGAACTCCTGTCGAAGAAATACGGCTTCGACCTGCAGCAGATCGAAGTTCCCCATCCCGGCAACGAGCAGCAGTCGCAATGGCTGACGATCCGTCGTGCTAAGCCGGACTATGTCGTCCTGCGCGGCTGGGGCGTGATGAATCCCGTTGCCCTGAAGACCGCCGTCAAGGTCGGCTATCCGGTCGATCACATCATCGGCAATGTCTGGTCGAATTCCGAGGAAGACGTCATTCCCGCCGGCGAGGCGGCAAAGGGCTACACCGCGATTACCACGCAGGCCTCCGGCGCCGAGTATCCGGTCGTCAAGGAGATCGTGAAGACGCTCTATGACCAAGGCAAAGGCAATCTCGAGGACAAGAGCCGCATCGGCTCCGTCTATCACAACCTCGGCATCGTCAACGGCATCCTGAACGTCGAGGCGATCCGCATCGCACAGGAGAAGTTCGGTAAGCGAACGCTGACAGGCAATGAGGTTCGTTGGGGCTTCGAACATCTACGGCTTGACCCGGCCCGCGTCGAGGCGCTGGGCGCCAAGGATCTGTTCCACTCCATCAACGTCACCTGGGACAACCACGAAGGCAACGGTTACGTGACCTTCCAGCAATGGGACGGCAAGAAGTGGAAGGTGGTTTCCGATTGGATCGCACCGGATTGGGCTCTGCTGCGTCCCATCATCGAAAAATCCTCAGAGGCCTACGCCAAGGAAAAGGGCATCAAGCTGCGCACCTCCCAGGACGCAGAGGCCGCCATCAACTGATTGGCGGCAGACCCGGTGGCGGCACGCCTGCCGTCATCGGGTTTGGCCTGGTCTGCGACGAGTTCGAGGAAAATCATATGGTCGATACGGATATCCTGCTCAGCGTCGAAAGCGTGAAGGCAACCTACAACCACACGATTCGGGCACTGAACGAGGTAAGCCTGAGCGTAAAGCGCGGCGAGATCGTCGCCCTGCTCGGCGCCAATGGCGCGGGCAAGACGACGACGCTCAAAGCGGTCTCCAACCTCTTGCCGGCCGAACGCGGCCAGATCGTTGCGGGGCGCATCCACTTCGGCGCAATCGACGTGACGACGGCAAGCCCTGCGGCACTTGTTCGCGCCGGGCTCGTGCAAGTGCTCGAGGGCCGCCACTGCTTCCGGACCTTGACCGTGGAAGAGAACCTAATCTCCGGCGGGCTTGGCCGCAGCGCGACGCGCTCTGAAATCACAGTCGATCTCGAAAAGATCTACGCTTTGTTCCCACGCCTCAAAGAAAAGCGCCGCGTGACCTCAGGGCTTACCTCCGGCGGCGAACAGCAGATGACGGCCATCGGCCGTGCGCTGATGTCACGGCCACGACTGCTTATCCTCGATGAGCCTTCCATGGGTCTGGCACCGCTTGTCGTTCAGGACATTTTTCGGACCTTGCGGCGCCTGAATGAAGAGGAAGGGCTTTCCATTCTCGTGGCGGAGCAGAACTCCGCCATCGCACTCAAATATGCAGATCGCGCCACGATCCTCGAAAACGGCGTAACGGCCATCAACGGGACAGCCGCTGATCTGCGCCAGCGCAAAGAGGTGCAAGACCTCTATCTTGGGCGCAAAACGGCGGCCAGCGGCCACCTCGCACCCCTAGTCCCCGCGACCAATCCATAAACCCATCACAGCTGAAGAGGAGAGTTTGACATGACGATTTCGCAAGTGAAGACCGACAATGCCGCAAAGGCGGTTCCACCGGTTGCAAGGTCAACCGAGCCAGCTCACATCATCAAGAGCGATGCCGAGGCGATCGCTGTCGCCAAGAAACTGGCGGCGGAATTCATCAAAGAGTCCGCCAAGCGCGACCGTGAGCGGATTTGGCCGGCGGCCGAACTCGACGCCTTTTCCCAAAGCGGGCTGTGGTCGATCAACGTCCCGAAAAAATTCGGTGGGCCGGAGGTTTCCTACGCCACGCTCGCAAAGGTGATCGAGATCATCTCGGCCGCCGACTCGTCGATCGGCCAGGTCGCCCAAAACCATCTGGGCGTCGTCGCCGCCATCCGCACGGTCTCCGATGAGGCACAACAGAATCTGCTGTTCGACGAGGTGTTGAAGGGAACGCGTTTCGGCAATGCGTTTTCGGAGTTCGGTTCCAAGCGAGCGGTCGACTTCGAGACTAAGTTTACCGACGCCGGCGACCACGTGATCGTCAAGGGGCAGAAGTTCTATTCCTCCGGCGCACTCCTTGCCCATCTGGTGCCGATCGTCGCGCTCGATGACGAGGGTCGTGCCTGGTACGCGATTGCTGATCGCGGCGCACCGGGGCTCACAGTCATCGACGACTGGTCGAGCTTCGGCCAACGCACGACGCTTTCCGGTACGGTGATCATCGACGACGTGAAGGTGCCCAAGACGCATCTGGTGCCGGGCTACAAGGGCTATGACAAACCAACCGCGGACGGCGCCATTTTCCAGATCATCCAGGTGGCGGTGGATACCGGCATTGCGCAAGCAGCGATCGACGAAACGATCGACTTCGTGCGCACCAAGAGCCGTGCCTGGGTGGATAGCGGGCTCGAGCGCGCCTCCGACGATCCGTATACGATCCAGGCCGTCGGCGATCTCACACTGCGCTTGCATGCAGCACAGGCACTGCTTGAAAAGGCAGGCTATGCGATAGACCGAGCGGTGGCGGATCCGACTGCCGAAACCGTGGCCGAAGCGCAGATCGTAACCGCCGAAGCGAAGATCCTCTCTACGGAAATCGCCATTGCCGCCACCAATAAGCTGTTCGAGTTGGCTGGCACCCGCTCGACGCTCGCCGAACACAATCTCGACCGGCATTGGCGCAACGCACGCACCCATACACTGCACGATCCGGTCCGGTGGAAATACGCAATTCTTGGCAAGTATTTCCTGAACGGGGAAAAGCCGCCGCTCCACGCCTGGAGTTAGTTGCCATGATAAACTGGGCGCGAACAATCTCTCGCGCCCTTTTCCAATTAATTGAATATGCTCGAAGGCGATGTCACGGTAAGTGGCTGTCACGCACAGCTCGTGAGCAATATCGCGGAGTAGCTGAACTATCGCCTGAAACATCATTGCTCCCATACGCGCTTATGCGCAGATACATTCCAATACTCCTTCAACACATGGAATGGCCTTTCTCGCAGGGGCAACGAGGCTCAAATACGTTGCGGCGCGCACAAGGAGCCACCAGATGTTCGCAACGTCGTCTCTCAAAACCCTCTTCGGACTTGCCTTTGCGATCGCAACGCTTGCTGCGACGCAGGCTTCCGCGGATGCCACGCTCGATCGCATCAAAGGCCGCGACAAGCTGACCGTAGGGGTCATCCTGTCGGGCGCGCCGTTTGGCTACATCGATCCGAAGAGTCAGGAGCAAAGGGGCTACAATCTCGACATAGCGAAAGCGCTTGCCGATGATCTCGGCGTGAAGCTCGAAACGGTAACGGTGACGCCACCGAACCGTGTCCAGTTCCTGCAGCAGGGTAAGGTCGACATTCTGATCGCCAATATGCAGTACACAGAAGAACGCGCCAAAGTGCTCGACTATGTGCCCACACCCTATGATCGGGCAGGCGGCGCCGCAGTAGTCCGAAAGGACAGCGGACTGAAGGACTGGACCGACCTCAAGGGGAAGACGGTTTGCGTTTCTCAAGGCTCCAACTACACCCAGCCGCTGATCGAGACCTATGGCGCCGTGGTCAAGGCGTTGCCGAGCCAGCCGGAATCGCTGCTCGCCCTTCAGGGCGGCAACTGTGTTGCCGCCGTTCATGTCGGCGCAACGGTTGGTCTCCTGCTTGAAGATCGCCCGGAAGAGTGGAAGGATTACGCAATCCCCTTCCCGAGCGAGCTTATTCCTTCGGATTCGGTGATCTGGTTGCGCAAGGGTGAGAAAGACACCCAGACGGCGCTCGACAACGCGGTCAAGAAGTTGCATGCGTCCGGCAAGCTCCTGGAATTCGCAAAGGCCAACCGGCTGCTGAACACCAAGTATCTTGAAGAACAGCAGAAGGCTGTATCCGCCGCCAAGTAGGGCTTCGCACTGGAAAAGATATGCAGGATATGAGCCTGACCGACCTGTTCATCAGCCTGACGAACAGGATGGGCTTGAACTACGAGTTCTTGGCATCCGGCTACGAGGCGCAGATATGGCGCGACGGTTTCGTCACCACGCTATATCTGATCGCCGTCCTTATACCCGTCAGCCTCATTGCCGGCGTGGCATTCGCCGCCTGCCTCACATCCGGGCGGCTGTGGCTGTCAGCACCAGTGCGCGGCTTTGTGGAGCTGACCCGCAACACACCGACGCTAGTGCAGTTGATGTTTAGTTTCCTTGTCCTGAACACCCTCATTTCCAACATGGTTGGCGGCACGCAAAACAATCCGCTCTCGCCCTTCTTCTGGGTCATCGCGGTGGTCGGCCTACATATCGCAGCTCTACATGCGGAAGCGATCCGCGCCGGCATCGAGGCGGTACCGGCATCGACGATTGAAGCCGCGCGGGCCATCGGCTTCAGCCAGTTCGAGATCCTGCGCTATGTGGAAATTCCGCTGGCTTTGCGTGCGTCGCTGCCGGCAATTATCAACAACCTCATCAACCTGGTGAAGCTGACCACAGTAGGAAACGCAATTGCGGTCAGCGAAATCACATATGCCTCCATCATGGTCTGGACGCAGCGCGACAACGTCGTCTCGCTGATGATCGTCATTCTCCTGTTCTTCAGCCTGATCAACTTCACTATCGCCCGCATCGGCTCATGGGTGGAGCGACGACTGGCAGTTCCGGGATATGGCCTATGACGGTAGCGCTCCACCAACCAGTCAGTCATCGGGTGCTGCGCAATCTCGGCTTCCTCACGCTGCCGCTGATCGTTCTTGCCTGGTCGCTGGCAGACCCGACGCTCGGACGGGAGGTGGTAGAATGGATCCCCTATCTCGCCTCGGGCTTCGCGATGAATGTCGTGATCGCCGTGCTCGCGATGGCGCTCGGTACCCTGGTTGGGGTGCTGTTCGGTATCCTGGAACTGGCGCCCTATCGTATTGTCCGCTATCCCGTCGTCGCTTATGTCCAGATCTTCCGAAATGCGCCGCATCTCGTGCTGATCTTCGCGACCACCTACATCTTTCCCTTCGAAATTGTCGTATTCGGCAATTATCTGCCCTTTCCGGACTGGGTGAAGGCTGTGATTGGGCTTGCCATTCCTGCCAGCGCCTATGTCGCAGAGATCACCCGCGGCGCGATCCTCTCCATACCCACGGCTCAATGGGAAGCGGCCAAAGGACTCGGCTTCGCGCGCAGCGGGGCGCTGCGGTGGATCATTCTGCCGCAATGCCTGCGCCGCTCGTTGCCGCCCTGGATGAATGTCGCGGCCTCGATCACCATGGGAACGGCGCTGGCCTCTCTAGTCGGCGTCCACGAACTTCTGCATGCAGCGACCGATGCAAGCACGGCGGTGCGGCGGCTCGATTTCACGATCATCGCCTATCTCGTGGTCATGGCCGCCTTCTTCCTGCTCTGCTATCCGATTTCCCGCCTGACCAGACGCCTGGAAGCGCGGCGCTTCAAGGCGGCCTGAGGACCAAGAGATGACAAGCCCATCCACCAATAACGCGATCGTCAAACTGGAAGACGTGCACCTGTCCTTCGGACAGACGCAGGTGTTGAAGGGAATCGACCTCACCGTCAACAAGGGCGATGCCGTCTCTATCATCGGTCCGTCCGGTTCCGGCAAGTCCACCATCCTGCGCTGCATCAATGCGCTGGTCCAGCCGCAGAGCGGCAGGATCACGGTGGGCGGAACCCGGGTCGATCAGTTGACCCGGGAAAGCGAACGCATCACCCTGCGCAAGCGCGTCGGTATCGTCTTCCAACAATACAACCTCTTCCCGCACCTGACGGTGCTGGACAACATCGTTCTGGCACCCGTCCGCATTCTCGGCATCGAACCGCACGCAGCGGAAAAGTTGGCTCGCGACTTGCTGGAAAAGGTGCGGCTTGCGGATAAAGCCAATGCCTATCCCGGCCAGCTCTCCGGCGGCCAGCAGCAACGTGTCGCCATCGCCCGCGCGCTTGCCATGAAACCGGAGCTCGTTCTGTTCGATGAGGTGACCTCGGCGCTGGATCCGGAAACCGTCGGCGAGGTCCTGTGGGTGATACGCGACCTGATACGCGATGGCATGACCAGCATTCTCGTCACGCATGAGATGCGCTTTGCCGAGGAGATCAGCGACACGGTCGTCTTCACCGAGAACGGCCGCATTATCGATCGTGGTTCGCCGGAACAGATCTTCCATAAAGCCGAAAATCCCCGCATCCGCCAGTTCGTCCAGGGCCTATCGGTGGGACGCGGCTCGTTGCGCGACGGCGAAGGAATCTGACATGACTGGCACGTCCGCACCGCTGACTACAGCCTTCGCCGAGGCGATCGTCCACTCGGATCCGGATCGCGATCCCGCTGCGATCGAAGCGGCCCGCACAGCGATCATCGATTTTCTTGCATGCGCCATTGCCGGCGCCGGCGACCGCACCACCAGCCTTCTGGCCCAGGCGGTGGGCGCGGAGTTGGCGGGTAATGCAATCCTCGTCGGGACGAGCCGCCGCGCCGACCCGCTCGTCGCAAGCGTAGTCAACGGTTATGCGGGCCATGTGCTCGACTATGACGATGTCCATGCCAGCGTGCGCGGGCACCCGACGACCGTTATCATCCCGGCGCTCCTCGCGCTTGCTGCTGAGCGTAAGTTCACTGCCGGCGACCTGATCGCCTCCTATGTTGTCGGACTGGAGACGATGGCACGGCTCGGCCTCTCGATGGGTTCAAAACACTACGAGAATGGCTTTCACGCCACCGCAACGGTCGGACCTGTCGGCGTTGCCGCGGCAATCGCGCATCTGACCAAAGCCTCGGTGAAAGAAACTGCTGTTTCGCTAGGGCTGGCGGCAACCCAGTCTGCCGGCCTGCGGCTGCAATTCGGTTCTGATGCGAAGCCCTATCATGCCGGCATGGCCGCGCGCTCCGGCCTTTTGGCAGCGCGCTTGGCTGCAGCAGGTTTCGGTGGTGCGCCTGATTTTCTCGACAATCCTGTCGGCTTCCATTCCGCCTATGCGTTCGGGGCAGAGCGTCCGGCCGCGCTGACGGAAAACTGGGGAAGGCCCTGGCAGATCATCACGCCCGGCCTGACGCTGAAGGCTTATCCCTGCTGTACGGCGAGCCATCCCGTCGCCTCCCTCGGCATCGAGCTTCACCGCGAAGAGCTCGCCGCCGACAGGATCGAGGCTATCACCTTCACCTATCCGCCCGGCGCCGATGCAGCGCTCGTGGTAACGAAACCGACCAACGGCATCGAAGCGCGTTTCAGTCCGGAATACGTCTTCTCCGCCGCGCTCATCGACGGTGCGCTGCGATTACACCATTTCGACGAGCGACCGGTGGAACCGCGCCTGATGGGCCTGGCGGGCCTCGCGCGACGGCGCTATGACGAAAGCGCGACGCGCATGTCGAGCGATCCAACGACACGTTTCGTCATCCTCGACCTCAAGCTTCGCGACGGCAGTACGATCACACGCCGCTTCGACGGCCTTCCGGGCGTGACGGATCCGACTGAAAAGTTCCAGGACGCGACGGCGGGCAATCCCGCCTTCGCCGAAATCCCGTCCCTCGTTCGCGCAATGCACAGCGCCGCCGATCTCGACCGGCTACTGGCGCTGCTCAATCAGGACGCCGCCTCAATCTGAACTGACGAAAGACTTCCCATGAGTGCCAAGCGACAAATCCACCTCGGCCTATTCCTCCAAGGCGCCGGCCACCACGTATCGGGCTGGCGGCATCCGCATGCCGAGGCCGGCAGCGAGAATTTCGACCTGCTGCGGCGTGTCTCGCAGATTGCCGAGGCAGCAAAATTCGACATGGTGTTTCTTGCCGATGGCCTCACCAGCGGCGTCGATGCGCATCCTTCAACGATCGCCCGTTTCGAGCCGCTGACGCTTCTTGCGGCGCTGGCGATGGTCACCGATAAGATCGGGCTGGCCGCCACTTCGTCGACAACCTATGGCGAGCCCTATCACACCGCTCGCGCCTTCGCCTCGATCGACCACTTGAGCCACGGCCGCGCCGCCTGGAACATCGTTACAACGTCTTATGCCCGCACCGCGAACAATTTTTCGAAGTCGCATCCGGAGCATGACGAACGTTACGCCGTGGCTGAAGAATTCGTCGACGTGGTGCGCGGTCTCTGGGATAGCTGGGAAGACGACGCTTTCGTCAAGAACAAGCAGACAGGCGTTTACGCCGATCCCACCAAGGTGCATGTGCTCGATCACAAGGGCAAGTATTTTTCCGTTAAGGGTCCGCTCAACATTCCGCGCCCGCCGCAGGGGCATCCGATCCTAATCCAGGCCGGTTCGTCCGGCCCCGGCCAGGATCTCGCGGCGCGCACCGCCGACGTGGTTTTCACCGCGCAGCAGAGCCTGGAAGAGGCGCAGGCCTTCTACAAGAGCCTGAAGGAGCGCGTCGTCAAGTTCGGCCGGCGGGCCGACGACGTCGCAGTCATGCCTGGTTTTCTGCCGGTGATCGGCCGCACGGCCAAGGAAGCCGCCGACAAGCTTGCAGAACTCGACCAGTGGACCGACCTGAAGAGTGCTATGCCGCTGCTTGAAGAGCGCATTGGCCACAGCCTCGTCGACTATGATCCGGATGGCCCGCTGCCGGACTTGCCGATCTCCGATCAGCTGCGCAGCCGCGCCGAACTCCTAACGGCGCTGGCACGCCGCGAAAACCTGACGATCCGCCAGCTGGCGCTGCGAGTCGCCGCCGGCCGCGGTCATCACATTGTTCTCGGCACGCCGGTCGAAATCGCCGATCGGATGCAGCAATGGTTCGACGGCCGCGCTGCAGACGGCTTCAACGTCATGCCACCCTTCTTCCCCGAGGGTCTGGAGGATTTCACGCAGTTGGTGGTGCCGATTCTGCAGGAGCGCGGGCTATTCCGCACGGAGTACAGCGGCACAACCTTGCGGAACCATCTCGGGCTTGCGAGGCCATAACAAGCCTTCGACCGTTATTCGGGATAAGTAGAAGCTCCGTTGCAAGCTACGCCATTTCGGCAGTATCGCTCCCCAAATCCCACTAATGTCTGTGACCTGGAACTACGGCTGTGCGCAATGATTTTCAGCGTATCAGCTGCCGGCCGCTTCGAACCGAATTTTTTGCGCTCCTTCCCAGAGAGTGAGCCGACCGAGCTCGGCAAGCTTCTCAAGATTGGATGTGACAGTGATGAAATGATTTCCGGCGAGCTGCCCCATCTTTGACGAGAAATCAACGCCGCCATAGGCAAGCAGGATTTCCGTTTCGCTGATGCCGCCCGGATAAAGGATGATGTGGCCGGGAGCGGGATGGCTGGTATGATTCTCGTAAGAGACACCAAAATCCCGCTCTCCGAGCGGAATCCACACTCCCTCCCCCGACCAGCGTACGTGTACGATTTTTCCTTCGAAAGGCATCTCCTTCAGAAATGCCTCGCAGGTCTTAGGCGCCTTTGCCGTCTCCAGCATGGCATCGAATTCAAACGGGCCGGCGGTGATCTTCAGTTTCATTCCACTCTCTCTTGCTTTGGTTGTCTCTGTTGTGGTTGGTTCCGGCCGAGGCCATGCGGTTTCCGCGGCACGCGAGTATCCATCAATGCCGGAGGATCTTGCCGAGAAAGGCTTCCGTTCTCGGATTGTGACTAGCGGTGAAGAATTCTTCACTCGGCCTATCTTCGACAATCTCGCCTTGATCGATGAAGATGACGCGGGAGGCCACGCGGCGGGCAAAGCCCATCTCATGGGTCACCACCATCATCGTCATTCCGTCTCTTGCCAGGCCTGTCATGACGTCAAGCACTTCAGACACCATTTCCGGGTCAAGTGCGGACGTCGGCTCGTCGAAAAGCATCGCCAAAGGGTCCATCGCGAGCGCGCGGGCTATGGCCACGCGCTGCTGCTGGCCGCCGGAAAGCTGGCTCGGAAATTTCTTCGCATGATCGATCAGGCCGACACGATCGAGCAGTTGCATGGCCTTGGCTTCGGCCATTGTCGGGCTGCGCCCAAGCACGATCTTCTGAGCCAGCATGATGTTGTCGAGGATGCTGAGATGCGCGAAGAGTTCGAAATTCTGGAAGACCATGCCGACGCGCGTCCGCAGGTTCGGCAAATCCGTTTTCGGATCACCCACCTCGATCCCATGAACCTGGATGGACCCTTCGTGGAAGGGCTCCAAGCCATTAACGCATTTGATCAAGGTCGACTTGCCCGAACCGGATGGGCCGCACACGACGACGATCTCGCCGCGCTCGACCTTGACGCTGCAGTTCTTCAGGACCTGAGAGGTGCCGTAGAATTTGGAGACGCCGTTGATCTCAATCATGAGCGGCCTTTCGTAAAACGAGTAATGGAGAAGGGTTGTAGCGCCCTGCCGGTCTCGCGGCCAAGGACGATCTGTGCGGTAAGTTGGCCGACCAGGGGGCCGAGCGTATAGCCGTTGGAGGTCACGGCGTTGAAGAAGCCGGGCTGCAGCGGATGTTCGCCAAGGATGGGCGCGCCGTCGATATTGATATTCATCGCCGCCCAGCTACGGATCACATGCAGTTTACGCAGCGCCGGCACAACATGCTGGGCCACCCAGAGATTGCCTTCAAGGCTCGATAGCAGCGGGCGAGGATGCTGATGCACGGGATCAAGGCCCGCAGTCCAGCCGCCGCCGATGATGAAGTTGCCGTTGCTCGCCTGCTTCAGGGTCAGATGCCGGTCCGCATGGGCGACGAGGCAGGATATCAGGGGCGCGGCAGCTTCGGTGACCACCATCTGCAACGGAGCTCCAAATACAGGAATATCGAGCCCGAGCATGGCGCCGATACGCGACGAAAAGGCGCCGGCCGCGTTGACGACGCGCTTTGCCCTGATCGTCCCACGCGACGTCGTCACCTCGAAACCGGAGGCATGCACGGCAATGGCGACGACCTCGCATTTTTCGATGAGGCGTGCTCCCCTTGCGCGAGCGGCTTCGAGGATATGCTGCGTCGCGACGAGCGGGTTGATCTTGCCTTCCTGCGGGCAATAGGCAGCCCCGACGAATGCGGGTGACAATGCCGGCTCCAAAGACCGCAACTCGCCTCGATCGATCAGGCGACACTCGATACCGGCGCGTTGCTCGACTGCGACCTTATCGGCAAGGAAACGCATATGCGCTTCGCTCTCGGCAACCATCAGGCCGCCGGTCACCTTCATCTCAAAATCGCAGCCGAGCTCCCGCTGCAAGGCGGCCCAAAGGGCGATGGAATCCCGCTGCAAGGGTAGCGTCTGTGCCGCCGGCCCGCCACCACCTTCGGCGCGCGCGCCGTGATCGAAGGACAAAAGCTGCGCATGCAAGCTGCCGGCATTGCCTCCGGAGGCAAGCGAATTAGCAAAGGCGCGTTCGACAATTGCAACGTCCTCACCTTCGCGTGCAAGAAAAAGCGCGGTCGATAGACCGGCGATCCCTGCCCCGATCACCAAGGTCGATGTTTCCGAGAACGGCAGAGGCTCAGCCGATTGCAGCGGCGGCTTCTCGGGTAGCATTGCCCGCTTGTGTCCTCCCCATTCGGGCTTTTCGACTGCAAGGGCGGCCAGGGGAATGGGCCGCAACGGCATTTGCGGCGCAAGAAATCCATGGATCTCTCCAGCGCTGCGTCTCTCATCCGCAGCCTTGGCCAGCGTGTGACCACAGTAGCGGCTTTGGCAGCGTCCCATGCCGGCGCGCGAAAGTCGCTTCAATGTGGCGATATCCGCAGCACCGTTTGCCATGATCGCCTTTAAGGTACCGGCTGTTACGCCTTCACAACGACAGATGATCGTCTCATCGGCAGGTGCCTGGCTTCCATCGGTGGTTGCCGGCTTGAACGCCTTCCAGAGAGCGACCTGGAAGGCGCGATGGCGGGCAAGCCTGCGTTCGGCTTCACGATCAGGTGCCCCGCCAAGGCCCAGTTTGCGCGCAACTGCAAGCCCGGCCAGCCGGCCTTGCGCCCTGGCGATATGAGCGCCGCCGAAACGTGCGGCCTCGCCGACGACGTGAATGTGGGAAAGCGTGGTTTCGCCATCATCGGCGCTCGTAACCGTAAGCTCGCCATCGGCGATTGCATGGCCGCAGCCGAGCAGCCGCGCGAGCTCGTTCGAGGAAGCAAAGCCGCCACCGATCAGAACAGTATCGGCATCCAGTTTCCTGTCACCTTTCGAGGCGGATATGATGACGGAGTGGACGCCGGCGGCTCCATCGATGGAGGCAATCCTGCTTTCCCAGTAGAGCGGGATACCGGCTGCCTGCAAGGTCGCAAGCTGCCGGGCGCCGTGGATGGCGAGGCCGCCACCAAGCTTCAATAAATTCAAAGCTTCGAAAGGCTTCGACCATGGCGACGCTGCGACTTCAACCAGCGCGACTACAGTACCGCCCGCCCTGCGGATCTCATTGGCGACTTGGATATTAAGAGGCCCGTTCCCGGCGATGAGGATCCTGCCGCGTGGTACTGTGCCGTAGCTTCTAAGCATAGTTTGTGCGGCCCCGGTCATCATGACGCCTGCACGCGTCCAGCCGGGCAAAGGGTATGGCCGCTCGTAGGCACCGGTTGCAATCACGATCATTCGAGGCTTGCAATAGAATGCGCCCGACGAGTTGTAGCATGCTATAACGATGCCGCCTTCGCCGTCCTCAGCACCCCAGACGACCGTTTCGCCGATCAAGGTCGCTCCGGCCTCACCGGCACTTCGGATCAAGTTCAATCCTTCAAGGGCCTGCGTGTCGTGTTCCAACTGTGCCATGGCCGGCGACGTTGCGGGCTGCTTGTAGTATTGGCCGCCTGCAATTTTGCGTTCATCAACGATCGTGACCTTCGCACCGGCGCTTGCAGCCGCTTCCGCAGCGGCAAGACCAGCCGGTCCCGCGCCGATGATCAACAGGTCCATCTCGATGGTTGCGATAGATGCCGGGACATCACACAGATCTGCGATTTGCTCTGACGCGATCGCCGGCCGTGAAGACGGCCTGTGCACATGCATGCCAGCCTCGACTGTGGTCATGCAGGCGCGCTGGCTGATTTTGCCGTCGACGGTCACGAGACAATTATGGCAAGCACCCATGCCGCAAAAGAGCCCACGCGCCTCGCCCTTCAATCCGCGCGAGAAACCGTGCTGCCCACTGGCCTCGATCGCCGCGGCAATCGTCATGCCGCGGTCGGCATGAAGAGAACGGCCATCGACGAAGAATTCGATGGTCGATTCAGCCGCGGATCGAGGAGCAATTGACACGGACAATATCCTCAGGCGTCGAATTTCAGGTCGAAATCCTGAACCAGTTTTTTCATGGCCGCATCCTGTTCAGCGGGTAGTGGCAGACGCGGCGGGCGCGGCGCACCGGCGCCAAAACCCATATGCCGCAACAGCGACTTCGAACCGGCGACATAGGCCTGCCCGCCGACCGCCTGAATGATCGGCAGCCAGTGCAGATAAAGGGCGCGGGCCTCGTCGAACTTCTTTTCGTCGGCCACAAGCTCGAAAATGCGCGCCATCGGCCCTGGAGCGATGTTGGAAGCGACCGCCACCCAGCCTTGCGCGCCCATGACGAAGGATTCGAAGCCGAGAATGCCGCCGAAGACCGTCATATTGTCACCTGCGAGCCGGATGATATCACGCACCCGCGTCACCTCCAGCGTCGACTCCTTGATGTAGTCGCAGCCATCGATTTCGGCGATGCGCTCGACGAGCTGCGGGCTCAAGTCGACATTGGCCGTTGCGGGATTGTTGTAGACCATGATCGGAATGGAGATCGCTGATGCGATGGCGCGATAGTGATGCACCAGTTCGTCGTCGGTCGGGGTCGAATAGAAGGGCGGAATAATCATGACGCCGTCGGCGCCCATCGCTTCTGCCTTGCGGCTCAGACGAACACATTCCCGTGTGTCTTCCGCACCAGCACCGATCAGGACCGGTACACGGTCGGCCACGGTTTCGATAACCGTCCTTGCGACGCCGTCGCGCTCTTCCTCACTGAGCGAGAGAAACTCTCCCGTCGATCCCAATGGTATCAGCCCGTGAATGCCCTGACGAACCTGCCAGTCGGTGAAGGCGGCGAGCGCCTTCAGATCCACCGCGCCATGTTCGTCCAGCGGCGTGATCATCACGGTATAGACACCGCGAAATTTCTTGGTCATGTCGATTATCCTGGTTCTAGCGCTTTTCGGTCATGGACAGTCGGGCGTCTGCCTGACCGAAGCGTTTCTCGATGTGGCGCTGGAAAAAATCCCAGAGCGTGGTCAAAAGGAGGTAGTAGATGGCCGCGACCGAAAAGAGCTCCAGCACCATGAAGCGTTCCTGGATGAGGACCTGAGTGCGTCGCAGAAGTTCTTCCATCGAAATGACCGAGGTCACCGACGTCGTTTTGAGAAGGCCATTGACTGAATTTCCGAGCGGCGGAATGATCACCTTGAATGCCTGCGGCATAACGATATGACGCATGATCTGCCGCTCGGTCATGCCGAGCGCCCTGGCGGCTCTCGCCTGTCCTTCAGGTACGGCTTCGATGCCCGCACGAATAATCTCCGCGAGGTAGGCCGCCTCGTTGAGCGCAAGCCCGATCAGCGCTGCCTCGACGACCGAAAAGCGGATGCCGAACTGCGGCAATGCCGTATAGATGGCGATCAGCTGGACCAGCAGCGGCGTACCGCGAAACAACCAGATATAGGCCTTGGCTGCCAGCTGAACCAAACGCGCCCGCGAGCGCCGCATCAATGCCAGGGCAAATCCTAGGATCAAGCCGGCACTCAGCGAGACGACCGTCAGCCATATGGTGGTGAAGACACCCCCGAGAATGAAGGGGTTGAAAAGGTATCCGAAGAAACC
>NZ_JBXSOV010000021.1:0-60819 GCF_057784355.1 Martinezella sp. CNPSo 3959 | reverse complement strand
GCCATGATCACCCCACCCCGGCACTTTGTGCCGACCCTCCCCCTCAAGGGGAGGGTGTGAACAGCGACTTTGTAAACCCAAGAGATATGGATCTTTAGTGCCCCAAAAGCCCTCCAAACTCGATCGCTTCAAAATCGCTAATAGCCGCGCCGCCTGCGCGCCGGTTCAACCGATGCGGAAGCCAAGCTCTGGAAACAGCTGTGGCGCATTCCGATTGAGGGCACGCATTTTCGCCGCCAGGTTCCGATCGGGCGCTATTTCGCTGATTTCGCCTGTCATCAGATCGGTCTGATTATCGAGCTTGATGGCAGCCAGCATGCGGAGGATGCGGCAAGGCGTTACGATGTCGAGCGGACGGCCTTTCTTGAAGGCCAAGGCTATCATGTCGTTCGATTCTGGAATGCCGAGGTCATGGATGAGGTCGAGGCTGTTCTGGATACGATATTTGCCATTGTGCAGCAGCGGCAAATTTTGCTAGCAGAGGCCGACCGTTTTCACCCCACTCCGGCACGCCGTGCCGACCCTCTCTCTCAAGGGGAGGGTGAGGAACCTTGACATGCCCGATCTCCTTCTCGAACTCCGCTCCGAGGAAATTCCCGCCCGTATGCAGCGCAAGGCTGCCGGCGACCTGAAGAAGCTGGTGACCGATGCCCTGGTCGAAGCAGGTCTTTCCTATGAGGGTGCCAGGGAATATTGGACGCCGCGGCGCCTCACGCTCGATATTCGCGGTCTGACGGCGCGCTCGGCCGATGTGCGCGAGGAGCGCAAGGGTCCGCGTACCGATGCCAACGAAAAGGCAATCGAAGGCTTTCTGCGCGGCGCTGGCCTTTCTTCAATTTCGGAAGCCCAGATCCAAAGCGACCCGAAGAAGGGCGATTTCTACGTTGCGATCATTTCCAAGCCCGGCCGTGCCGCGGAGGAAATCGTTGCTGCGGTGATGCCCGACATCATAAGAAATTTCCCCTGGCCGAAATCCATGCGTTGGGGCAAGGCCTCGGTGAAGCCCGGCTCGCTGCGCTGGGTGCGCCCGCTGCAGTCGATCGTCTGCACCTTCGGCACCGAACATGAAGAAACCACGGTCATCCCCTTCGAGATCGACGGCATCGTCGCATCGAACGTGACCTACGGCCATCGCTTCCATGCCCCCGGCCCAATCACGGTCAAGCGTTTCGAGGATTATGCCTCGAGCCTGGAAAAGGCCTATGTCGTTCTCGATGCCGAACGCCGCAAGGACATCATCCTGCATGATGCCCGCGACGTCGCTTTCGCCAACGGCCTCGAGCTGGTCGAAGACGAGGGCCTGCTGGAAGAAGTGTCCGGCCTCGTCGAGTGGCCGCAGGTGCTGATGGGCTCCTTCGAGGAGGATTATCTCTCGATCCCGTCGGAGATCATCCGCCTCACCATCAAGACCAACCAAAAGTGTTTCGTCACGCGGCCATCGGCCGGTGAGACGCTGTCCAACCGCTTCATTCTCGTTGCCAATATCCAGGCGACGGACGGCGGCAAGGAAATCATCCACGGCAACGGCAAGGTCGTGCGCGCCCGTCTGTCCGACGCGCTGCATTTCTGGAAGCGTGACCAGGGCGATCTGCCCGATCTCGAAACGCTGGAAGCCTCCGCCAAGAAGTTCGACCTCGATCTGAAGAAGCCGCTCGACCAGCGTATGGCAAAGCTCGACGCGCTCAACGTCACCTTCCATGCCAAGCTCGGCAGCCAGGGCGAACGTGTCGCCCGCATCCGCGCGCTGGCCGCTGACCTCGCCAAGATTACCGGCGCCGATGCCGCTCTGGTCGACCGTGCCGTCGTGCTTGCCAAGGCCGACCTACGCACCGAAGCCGTCGGCGAATTCCCCGAACTGCAGGGCGTCATGGGCCGCAAATACGCATCGCTGCAGGGAGAGAACGTCTCGGTGGCGACGGCGATCGAAGATCACTACAAGCCGCAAGGCCCGTCCGATCGCGTTCCCGAGGACAAGGTTGCGATCACGGTAGCGCTTGCCGACAAGCTGGATACGCTCGTCGGCTTCTGGGCGATCGACGAGAAGCCGACGGGCTCGAAGGACCCTTACGCGTTGCGCCGCGCGGCCCTAGGTGTCGTCCGTATTTTGCTGGAGCGGGGCGTGCGCCTGCCGCTGCTTGCGACCACCAAGGATGCCGACCTTCTCGCCTTCTTCCATGATCGCCTCAAGGTCTATCTGCGCGATCTCGGCGCCCGCCATGACCTGATCGACGCCGTGCTGACGCCGGAAGCTGACGACCTGCTGATGGTCGCCCGCCGCGTCGAGGCGCTGACGGCCTTCATCACCTCCGAAGATGGCAAGAACCTGCTCGCCGGCACCAAGCGTGCCACCCAGCTTCTTGCCGCCGAGGAGAAGAAGGGTACCGTCGTTGCCGATGGTGTTTCGGACGCCTTGCTGAAGCTCGATGCGGAGAAGGATCTCTTTGCCGCCGTCAAGGCCGCCTCTGCCGAGGCCTCCGACGCGATCGCCAAGGAAGATTTCCGCTCGGCCATGGCAGCCCTTTCCAAGCTGCGCACACCGGTCGACCGCTTCTTCGAAGACGTGCTCGTCAATGACGAAGACGCCGCCATCCGCGCCAATCGTCTGGCGCTGCTGCGCATGATCCGTGAAGCAACCGGCACGGTCGCCGACTTCTCGAAGATCGCGGGATAAGACATGGGGTCGCGATGACCGGAAAGATCCTCGTCAGCGCCTGCCTCATGGGCCATGCCGTCCGCTATGACGGCCGCTCCAAGCCGCTTGTCCATCCGGCGATCGATCGCTGGCGCGAAGAGGGGCTGTTGGTGACGATCTGCCCGGAAATGTCTGCGGGCATGGCGGTTCCAAGACCACCGGCCGAGATTGCCGGCGGCGCCACCGGCGAGGACGTGCTTGCCGGCATCGCAAGGGTGATGGAGATCACCGGCGGTGATGTCACGGCGGAGTTTCGTCAGGCGGCGGAAAATGCGCTGGCGCTCGCAACGGAAACCGGCTGCCGCTATGCCCTCCTGATCGACGGAAGCCCGTCCTGCGGCTCGGGCTTCGTCTATGACGGCTCATTTTCGGGTGACCGGCAGAGTGGCCGGGGCGTTACGGCGGCGCTGCTTAAACAGGCCGGCATCGAGGTCTATTCCGATCGCGAGATCGACCTGCTCGTTGAGCGTCTGAAGGTCGCAGACTAACGCAGCAAAAGCTTTACTCAAAAGAAAACCGCCGGATGCGAGCCCGGCGGTCTCCCATTTTTACAACTGTACTGATCAGGCGGCGCGGCGACGATGATCCGCAGCCGGTTGGCCTTCGTTGACACGGAAACCGCGAATGAGGGCGAGGAGATCTTCCGTGTCGGCGGCGAGTGTCTCGGCCGATGCGGTGGTCTCTTCGGCCATGGCGGCGTTCTGCTGCGTGGCGGCATCGAGCTGGTTCATCGAAGAGGAGATCGAGCGCAGCGTCGTATCCTGCTCGGAGGCGCTGTGGGCGATCTTCGAGACGATCTCGTTGGCAGCTTTGATCTGACCGGAGATGCGCTTCAGCGCTTCGCCAGCCTCGCCGACGAGACGGACACCCTGGTCGACTTGACCGGAGGAGCGGGCGATCTGGTCCTTGATCTCCTTGGCGGCTGCGGCGGAGCGCTGGGCGAGTTCACGCACTTCCTGGGCGACGACGGCAAAGCCCTTGCCGGATTCGCCGGCGCGAGCCGCCTCGACGCCGGCATTCAGCGCCAGAAGGTTGGTCTGGAAGGCGATCTCGTCGATGACGCCGATGATCTTGCCGATTTCGGCCGAGGACTTCTCGATGCCGCTCATCGCCTCGATTGCCTGGGCAACCACGGCATCGCTGCGCGATGCTTCGGCGCTGACGGCATGAACGCGCTTGCTGGCCTCGTCGGCGCCTTCCGCGGTCTGGCGGACAGCGACGGTCAGCTCGTCGAGTGCCGCCGAGGTTTCTTCCAGGCTGGCGGCCTGACGCTCGGTGCGCTGCGACAGTTCGTTGGAGGCGCGACGGATTTCTTCCTTGCTAAGGCCAATGTCGTTGCCCTTGGCATTGACGCGGCCCATCGCGGCTTCGAGATGCGACAGCGCTTCGTTGAAGTTGTTGCGAAGGCCGGCATAGCTGGTGCCGAGATCGCCGCACCGTATCGTCAGGTTCCCCTGGGCAAGATCTTCAAGCGCCCGACCGATGACAGAGACGACGCGCGCCTGTTCGTGGGCCTCGTCCTGCTGCTGGCGCAGGTTCTGTTCGCGCTCATTGCTGATTTCGAGTTCCTGTGCAGCCTGGCGGTCGGCCAGCATGTGGCGCTCGCGGATCTTTTCCTGCAGCGCCTGGGTCGCTTTCGCCATCAGGCCGATTTCGTTGCGCATCTCGGCATGCGGAATGGCCATCTTCACATCTTCGTCGGCCACGGCCTTCAGTGCGGCATGGACGTCGGCGAGCGGCTTCGTGATGCCGCGGATGAAGTAGATCGCGGCGCCGATGCCGATGACGAAGACGATGCCGCAGATGAGCAGGGCGCGCCACATCGTTGCATTGATCTGCGCATCCAGGTCGTCCATGTAGACGCCGCAGCCGAGCACGATCTGCCAGGGCGCGAAGGCGGCCGAATAGCTACCCTTCAGGAAGAAGTCGGTGCCGGGATGGCCGGGCTTGTTCCAGTAATAGATCGTGCGACCGCCGCCCTTGATCGCCTTCTCGACCATTTCCTTGCTGAAATGGGTGCCGTTCTTGTCGACTTGGCCGGACATGTCCTTGCCGATATTGACCGGGCTCGGGTGAATGCGCTGTATGACGTTATAGTCGAAGCCGAAGAAATAGCCCGCCGGCGCGAAGCTGACATGCGACAATACCTTGAAGGCCTCGGCTTGAGCCGCCTCATGAGTCATCTCGCCGGATTTTTCGCGCTGATAATACTGGTCCAAAATGGAGATGCCGGATTCGACCTGCGTGCGCAGCATGTCGAAACGGTCGCTATAGATAGAATCGGCCTGCGACCGGATCTGGAAATAGGTCGCCACGGCGAAGGCGGCCATCAGGACGCCGAGCAGGGCAAATAGTTGATGCGAAATCTTGAGATTCTTCATGGTGCCTCCCACAGGGGTGAATACCGGTGCGGTATCCTACCGCCTGTGCGATCGCCTGAGAGATACTCAATACGTTTGCCGCCGCTTAAATGACATGCTGCTGTCCGGTGGCAGTAAAATCGCTGTTTATGTCTAAGAAAGCTTTAATTGTAGGGATTTGGTTGTATTTAATTTGGAATTAAACCGGAGATACGTGCGGGAATTGTAAGTAATACGAAATTTTACTTGGTTATGCCGTCGAGGAGACTTTGAGATTTGCGGCAGTTATTTAGGCCTATCGAATATTGTGAGGATATATTTATAAGTATGAATATAGTCGGCATCCCGCAAGCGGCCAAGCGTTACCAAGGCGGCTTGCGGGGCTTATTGGCGAAGCTGGAAGGCGGAGATATCGAGCGGCGCAGGTTCGCGAGTTGTGGATGAGTTCGGCAAGGCCGCCGTTCGAGCCGTCATGTCGATGCCGTCGACGGGCTCACCGGCGGCGGCAAGCGCTTCTGGCGTAGGCTTGCTGACGAAGTTAACAGGCGAGCCACCCATCCAAGCTTCGGTGCGGACGACCTTTTTCTGACCATCGATATCACGCACGACGACGGATTGCGTGCCGGGTTCCAGCGTCGGCACGGTGTATTCTTTTTCCGTGACGGGAGGCTTCAGCGGAGGACATTCGGCGCAGCTCTTGTTGATAATGCTGCCCCTGCCGCCGATCATCGTGCCGTCGATCGGCTGGATCGACGAGGCCATGGCGGAACCGCCGGCCAGTACGCACGCCAAGGTCACAAAGAAGGAACGCATAACCAAGAACTCCGCCTATAGTGACGAAGACATTAGTGTGGCTTTATTTCCATCCCGTCAGGAGATTAGGTAAAAATTTAATGGACTTGCGATTGCGGAACCGAAGTGATGTTTACTTTTCGCGCTCCACTGCACGCCATCCGATATCATTGCGATAGAAGCCGTTGTCCCATTTCACTTCGCCGGCAAGGGCATAGGCGCGTTCTTTTGCTTCGCCCACAGTCTTGCCTGTCGCAGTGATGTTGAGGACTCGCCCACCCGTCGCAACGAGCGCGCCGTCCTTCAAGGCTGTGCCGGCATGAAACACTTTCTCGCCTTCGCTGTCGGCCGGCAGCGCCGCGATTGGTGTGTTCTTGGCGTAGGAGCCGGGATAGCCCTTGGAGGCCATGACGACGGTTAGCGCCGGATCCTCGCTCCATTCGGCCGTCACCTGATCCAGCGTACCCTTGGCGCAGGCATAGAGCATCGGCAGGAGGTCGCTCTTCAGCCGCATCATCAGCACCTGGCATTCCGGATCGCCGAAGCGGACATTGTATTCGATGAGTTCAGGACCCTTGGCGGTGATCATCAGCCCAGCGAAGAATACGCCGCTGAAGGGATGGCCGCTTTCGGCCATGCCGCGCATCGTCGGCTCGATGATTTCCTTCATGGTGCGCTCAACCAATTCGGGCGTCATCACGGGGGCAGGGGAATAGGCGCCCATGCCGCCGGTGTTCGGGCCGGTATCGCCGTCGCCGACGCGTTTGTGGTCCTGTGCGGTCGCAAGCGCCAGCGCATGCTTGCCGTCGCAAAGGCAGAAGAAGCTTGCCTCTTCGCCATCGAGATAGGCTTCGATCACCACTTCCGCGCCAGCCTCGCCGAATGCACCCTCGAAGCAATCGTCGATTGCGGCCAGCGCTTCGTCGATGGTCATGGCGACGGTGACGCCCTTGCCCGCCGCAAGGCCGTCCGCCTTGACGACGATCGGCGCGCCTTGAGCGCGGACATAGGCTTTCGCCTTCGGTGCATTGTTGAAGCGTTGATAGGCGCCGGTGGGAATATTGTAGCGGGCGCAGATATCCTTGGTGAAACCCTTCGACCCTTCGAGCTGGGCGGCGGCTGCAGAAGGGCCAAAAACGGCAATGTCGGCGGCGCGCAGCTTGTCGGCGATGCCGGCGACCAAGGGTGCCTCGGGGCCGACGACGACGAAGTCGATGGCCTTGTCCTTGCAGAAGGCGACAACAGCGTCATGGTTGTCGATATCGATCGGCGCAAGCATCGCATGTTCAGCAATGCCGGGATTGCCGGGTGCGGCATAGAATTCCGTCATGAGAGGCGATTGCGCCAGTTTCCAGGCCAATGCGTGCTCGCGTCCGCCCGATCCGATCAACAGAACTCTCATGGCTTGCCCTTTCGTTGCGTCCTTTTGCGCGGTTAAGGGGGCTTGAGCCAAAGGTCAAGCGGCAAATCCTGTGGAGGCAGGGCTGGCAACATTGCCATGCCTTTTTATCCCGTTAAAGCGGAAGCGGCTTCGCCCTCCACGCCATCTCCGCGCACGGATTGGCGTGTTCCGCGACGAAAACCGCTTCTTATGTCCGCGGGATCATGCTTATGGTCCCCTTTACGATTGTCCAGTTCAGAGAGACACATGTCCGCCGATATCCGTTCCCTTGCTGCTACCATCGCCGCCGAGATCAACTCCCGCCCGGATCAGGCCAAGGCCGCCATCGAGCTCTTGGACGAAGGTGCAACGGTGCCCTTTATCGCCCGCTACCGCAAGGAAGTGACCGGTGGCCTCGACGATACGCAGCTTCGTACTCTGTCGGAACGTCTGGTCTATCTGCGTGAGCTGGAAGCCCGCCGCGCCGCTATCATCGAATCCATCACCAGCCAGGGCAAGATGACCGACGAGCTGATGAGCAAGGTTGCAACCGTCGGCACAAAGGCTGAGCTGGAAGACCTTTATCTGCCCTACAAGCCGAAGCGCCGCACGCGCGCCGAAATTGCGAGGGAACGCGGCCTCGGCCCATTGGCCGACACGATCCTTGCGGATCGCTCCAAAGAGCCCGCGGTTCTCGCCGAAGGCTTTATCACGGCCGATGTGCCTGACGTGAAAACGGCGCTGGAGGGGGCGCGCGATATCATCGCCGAAGGCATTGCCGAAAATGCCGATCTGCTTGGCAAGCTGCGCAATTACATGAAGACCAACGCGACGCTTAAGGCTGCAGTCGTCGATGGCAAGCAGGAGGCAGGCGCCAAGTTCTCGGATTATTTCGCCCATCAGGAGCGCTGGGCGACGGCTCCCGGTCATCGCGCGCTTGCCATGCTGCGCGGCTGGAACGAGGAAGTCCTGACACTGAACATCGAAATCGATACCGACGCCGTCTCACCCAACAAGCCGGTCGAACGCATGATCACTGCGGCCTATGATATCGGCGCAAACCGGCCCGGCGACCGCTGGCTGACGGAGGTCGCAAGCTGGACCTGGCGTGTGAAGCTTTCGATGTCGCTGTCGCTCGATCTAATGCGGGAGCTGCGCGAACGCGCAGAAGAAGAAGCGATCCATGTTTTCGCCCGCAATCTGAAGGATCTGCTGCTGGCAGCGCCTGCGGGTTCGCGCGCCACGATGGGCCTCGATCCGGGCATCCGCACCGGCGTCAAGGTTGCCGTGGTCGATGGCACGGGCAAGCTGCTGGAGACGACGACCGTCTATCCCTTCCCGCCGAAGAACGACGTGCGTGGCACGCAGGCGACGCTGGCCGCACTTATCCGCAAGCACAAGGTTGAACTGATCGCGATCGGCAACGGCACAGGCAGCCGCGAAACCGAAAAGCTGGTGGCCGACATGCTGGCCGAACTGCCGGCGCCGAAGCCGACCAAGGTCATTGTTTCCGAAGCCGGCGCATCGGTCTATTCCGCCTCGGAAACGGCGGCGCTGGAATTCCCCGGGCTCGACGTCTCGTTGCGCGGCGCCGTCTCCATCGCCCGCCGCCTGCAGGATCCGCTGGCCGAGCTGGTGAAGATCGAGCCGAAGTCGATCGGCGTGGGCCAGTACCAGCACGATGTCGACCAGCAGAAGCTATCGCGCTCGCTGGACGCCGTGGTCGAAGACGCGGTGAATGCCGTCGGTGTCGACTTGAACACGGCGTCTGTGCCGCTGCTTGCCCGCGTTTCGGGCCTTGGGCCTTCGATTGCCGAAGCGATCGTTCGGCATCGCGATGGCGAAGGGGCCTTCGAGACGCGGCGCGATCTCCTGAAGGTCGCCCGTCTCGGCCAGCGCACCTTCGAGCAATGCGCCGGCTTCCTGCGCATTCCGAACGGCAAGGAGCCGCTCGACGCTTCCTCGGTACATCCGGAAGCCTATGGCGTCGCCAAGAAGATCGTAGCCGCCTGCGGCCGCGACCTGCGCACGCTGATGGGCGATACGGCAGCGCTGAAGGCGGTCGATCCCCGTCAGTTCATCGACGACAAGTTCGGCCTGCCGACCGTGCGCGACATCATCGCCGAACTGGAAAAGCCGGGGCGCGATCCGCGCCCGAGCTTCAAGACCGCAACCTTTGCCGAAGGCGTCAACGAGATCGGTGACCTCAAGCCGGGAATGCTGCTGGAAGGAACTGTCACCAACGTCGCCGCCTTCGGCGCCTTTGTCGATATCGGCGTCCATCAGGACGGTTTGGTGCATGTCTCGCAGCTGGCGGATCGCTTCATCAAGGACCCGCATGAGGTCGTGAAAGCCGGCGACGTCGTCAAGGTCAGGGTCGTCGAAGTCGACGCGAAGCGTAAGCGAATCGGCCTCTCCATGCGCAAAGATGGCAGCACTGTGGCAGCCCCGTCCGGCCGGGACACACGCGAACAGGGTGGTCCGCGCAGCGCTGGCGTTACGGGAAATACCCGTCCGAAGGCCGAACAACAGGGTAGTTTTGGGGCAGCGTTGGCGGACGCATTCAAACGAAAATAAGGACTTAGCGGAACTTCGTGCAAGAATGTCACACTCTGGCAGCGTTGTTGTCAGAGTGCCAATGACTGTGAAAAGGTGCGCTTGCCACAATGCTGTGAGGCGTTAAAGTTGCCTTAATGTCATGTCATAACATTCGGGGCGTCCATGGCGTCGACACTCTTTTCTCTCGTCAAGAAAATCATCCGTAAAGGTTCACTCAGGCTTACGCTCGCATCCGGCGAGACCCATATGGTCGGCGACGGAACCGGAGAGACGGTGGCCGTCCGTTTTGCCGATCAGCAGGCTGAAGATGCGGTTGCCCGCGATCCGACGCTCAAGCTTGGCGAAATGTATATGGAGGGTCGCTTCATCCTCGAGCAGGGGGACATCTACGAGTTCCTGTCGCTGGTGAAGCAGAATACCACCAACGAGATTTTCGATTTCCGCATGGCGGCGCTGCTGCTCGGCCGCATCGCCTGGCAGCAGATCAAGAGCCGCTCGCCGATCAATCGCAACAAATACAATGTTGCGCATCACTACGATCTCTCGGCGAAGCTCTTCGATCTCTTCCTCGATGAGGACTGGCAATATTCCTGCGCCTATTTCAATCCGCCTGGCATCAGCCTCTTCGAAGCGCAGCTGGCCAAGAAGCGTCACATCGCCGCCAAGCTGCTGGTCGAGCCCGGTCAGAAGGTGTTGGAGATCGGCTCCGGCTGGGGCGGCATGGCCATGTATCTTGCCGAAGCCTATCCAGGCCTCGACGTGACAGGCATCACGCTCAGTGAAGAGCAGCTGAAGGTATCGCGCGAGCGGGCAGCCAAGCGCGGCCTCTCCGATCGCGTGCGCTTCGAGCTGCAGGACTATCGCTACCTGACGGGCAAGACGTTCGACCGCATCGTCTCGGTCGGCATGTTCGAACATGTCGGCATCGGCGACTATGGCAAGTTCTTCCGCAAGGTTTCTGAACTTCTGGATGACAACGGCGTCATGCTGCTGCATTCGATTGCCCGTCCGAAGCCGAGCTTTGCCACCAACGCCTTCATCGAAAAGTATATTTTCCCCGGCGGCTACATCCCCTCCATCGGCGAGACCACGCCGCCACTGGAAAAGGCAGGTTTGCTCACCAGGGACGTCGAAACCCTGCCGATGCACTACGCCTATACGCTGAGGCATTGGCGCAACCGCTTCGTGGCGCGCAAGGCCGACGCCGTCGCGCTCTACGACGAAAAGTTCTTCCGCATGTGGGAGTTCTATCTGGCCGGTTCCGAAATGGGCTTCCGCTGGGATGAGCTGTTCATTATGCAGCTCCAGATCACCAAAAACCAGTTCGCCGTACCGGATAATCGCAATTACATCGCGGAGCGCGAGGCGAAGCTGAAGGAATTCGAGGCAGGGCGCGCGCCTTTGGAGAAGGTGACGTTCTGAGCCTGGAGCAATTCCAGGAAAAGTGCGCAGCGGTTTTCCGTCCGGAATTGCGTGAAAACAAGGAGATGGAGTGGTTCAGGGATTCCGCGAAAAGCTGAACCGCTCTAATGCCGCCGTTTGACGGGGCCGGACCGTGGAAAGCTACGGTCCGGCCATTTTTATTCACGCCTGCACGTCGCCAAACTTGCTATCTGCCGACATGGACGGTGAAGGTGCCGTCTTGCACCGTACCATCCGTATTCAGTCCCGTAAGGCGCAGGGTGAATTGGTCGGTGCCCGAGAAACCGGGGTTCGGCGTGTAGTAGACGATGTTCCCCTGGACCGTCTTGCCCGAGCATAGATAGGCATTGCTGTCTTTCGGAAACTTTGCCGCGACCGGGCCATGCTCGACGTCAACCTTGCCGTGGGCAGGCTGTTTGATGACGCCTGTGTAGGGAAATCCTGCAAAGGTGCAGTCCTGTTTCACGAGTGAAGTACTCGTAATCTTCGTCTTCTTGCCGGGGGCAGCATTTCCCGAAAAATGGCTTTGTTTCGCCCCGCTGATCGGAGTGCCGACGCAGCCGGAAAGCGCCATGCCGGCAGTCAGGATCAGAGCTAGGGAGATTAGAGATATGCTCTTCATTCGTTTCTCATCTTTTGAAATGGGGGGCTATGAGATGGCGGGCACTTGGCAATTGCAGCCATTACCCACGATTGAGCATTTATACAGAAATTAAATCAGCGCGATAGGTCATCGCATGTCGAATGGCGTTCGGATTGGAGCAACCTGAATTTGATGTTCCGACCGAATTCGCCGCCTTGTGGTTAAGGGAGCGGTAACGCGATCAGCATAATTTGCAGCAACTCTTGGGTCGGACGGCCCTTTGTATTGCGTATCATGGAGTTTCGTTGTGTTTGCAAAATTAAGGTTCCTTTTCATTGGTGGCCTCTCCGTCGTCGCTTATGCCGGCGCTGCCGAGGCGGGCGATGGCCAGCATTTATGGTCGGGTGACTGGTACTTAAGCGTCGGTGCGGCCGGTTTCTCGGCACCGAAGTTCGAAGGCGGCAAGCACAACAAGCTGCAATGGTCGCCGCTGGTATCTATCGGCCGGCAAGGCCCAGGCCCGCGCTTTTCCTCGCGTAACGACAATCCGTCCTTTGCCCTGATCGAAAGCGATGCATTTCGCATCGGCATCGTCGGCAAATTCGTGCCGAGCCGCGACAGCAGCGATGGCCGCGAGCTGAGGGGATTGAAAAAGGTCAAGTGGGGTGTGGAAGCCGGCGGCTTTGCCGAAGCCTACCCCACGGACTGGTTGCGCGCTCGCGTCGAAGTTCGCCAGGGTATTCGTGCCCATAGCGGCGTCGTCGCCGATGCCGCGGTCGATGCCTTTACCGACATCACGCCGGAGCTTCGCGCCTCCGCAGGTCCACGCGTGACACTCGCCAGCAGCGATTATTTCGACACCTATTACGGCGTCAATGCGCGCCAATCGGCTGCCTCCGGCCTCAGCGGCTACAAGCCCGGCGGCGGTGTCAAATCCGTCGGCTTCGGCGGCGCACTGACCTGGAAGGCCTCGCAGAACTGGACGACCAGCACCTTCCTCGAATATACCCGGCTCACCGGTCCCGCCGCCGACAGCAGCCTCGTGCGCGAGCGCGGCGATCGCAACCAGCTGCTGATCGGCGTTTCCGCGAGCTACAAGTTCAATTTCACGATGAACTGAGCAACGGGCGAGGTCATGTTTCGTTATGGCCTCGCCGCTTGACCTCCGGTGCCGGATGTCACTACTACTCGCCTATGCAAAACACTGGCGACATCAACGGGCGCGTCGCTGACGCGCCATCCGGCAACTGGGTCTACCGCGTTCTGCCCCCGACGCTCTGGCCATACGCCCAGCTTGCACGCTGGGACAGGCCGATCGGCTGGCAGCTGCTGATGTGGCCATGCTTCTGGTCCGTGGCGCTTGCGGCCAATGCCTCCGTCGCCTCGGGGCAGGGCTCTCCCGGATTCGTGGTGATCTATCACCTCTTCCTCTATTTCGTCGGCGCCGTTGCCATGCGCGGTGCCGGCTGTGCCTATAATGACCTCGTCGACCACGAGATCGACATGTCCGTGGCGCGCACGCGCTCGCGCCCGCTGCCATCGGGCCGCGTAACGCGCCTGCAGGCCAAGGTATTCATCGCATTGCAGGCTCTGGTCGGCCTGCTGGTACTGCTGCAGTTCAACTGGTTTGCCGTCGTGCTCGGTGTCCTGTCGCTCGGCATCGTCGCGCTCTATCCCTTTGCCAAGCGCTTCACGGACTGGCCGCAATTCTTCCTCGGCCTTGCCTTTTCCTGGGGCGCCCTGATGGGCTGGGCGGGTCTCTTCGGAAGCCTGTCGCTTGCCTCGATCGTGCTCTATCTCGCAGCCATCCTCTGGACCATCGGCTACGACACGATCTATGCGCATCAGGACAAGGAGGATGACGAGCTGATCGGCGTGCGCTCGACTGCCCGGCTTTTCGGCGATCAAACGCGCCTTTGGCTGGTCGGGCTCTATGGGGTGGCGCTGCTCTTGATGCTGCTGTCCTTTGCGCTCGCGGGTACAAGCTGGCTGGCCTATCTTGGCCTTATCGTCGCCGGCGGCATGTTCGCCTATCAGATCGCCGTGCTCGATATCAACGACGGTGCCCAATGCCTTGCGCTATTCAAATCGAACAATCGGGTCGGGCTGATCATCTTCGTCGGCCTCTTCCTGTCGTTCCTGCTTCTTGCTCCCTGAAAACGCAAAGATTTCGGCCGCGGGATCGGTTCTCCCACGGCCGGTTTTTGGCGATATTCGGTTTTCGAGCCCTATCGGCTCAATGCCTTGCGATGATCTCGCGACCCTGGATCTTCATCTTGATGCCGAGCTTGCCCGTCGTGCGGCGCACGAGGAAGCGGGGGCGGCGATTTGCGAAGTAGGAATGGCGACGACGCGGCTGGCTGTCCTGCGAGCGGACGCCGCCGAGATGTTCTTCCAGCGGACGGGCCACGCCGTCGGCTTCGATCATCAGCATCGGAATACGGAAGGCTTCCGACCAGGAGCGCCAGTCGGCGGCGATATCGCTCAGGTCATGAGCGACGAGAAGGGGGATGCAGAGATCCGGATCGGAGTGATGCAGTTCCAGCGTGACAGTGACTTCGCCATCGCCATGGTCGATGGCACGGGCTGCAACACCCTTGAATGCACGCTTGGGCAAGGCGACGGACAGCGGCAGGCCGCTGGACGGCAGGATCTTGCGCAGCACTGCGCCGCGCTCATCGATCGTAATGGTGACGTCACCCTCGGCACCTCGCATGGCATAGCTGACCTGTTGCGGGAAGCGCGCCGGATCAAGCCGCAGTGTGGTTCCAGCCCAGTCGGGCTTCAGGACGGTATTAGTCATCGATTTCTCTACCCTTGCTTTACCTGAGAGCCGGTTGTTCCGGTCTTCTCTCGGAGAACTTTTGTCCTCTCGTTGTTGGGCAGATTAGGCGCCGTCCCTTCCAGACAGCTTAAAAATCGAGGTTAAGAAAACTTTGCGTCCTCAAATGGTTAGCAAAGTTGAATGCATCAGGGTTTCCATAAGGTGAATACAGGGCAGGGTGGTGCATCGATACGGTGCACGCATTGGATGAGTGCCTGTAAGTCTCAGGTAAGGTTTATATGAAATAATGTCAGCCAGATTCGCCGCTTTTATTAGAGATCTATTGGGATTCTGCTGATGATTTCCACTTATCTTGGTTATACGATCGCAACCAGAGATATGACGACGTCGCTCAATCAGGTGGCGCAGCAGTCGCAAAACAAGCGTTCGATCGACTATTACAATGCCAATATCGGCAAAGTAAAAGACGTCGACAGCTTCCTGAATGACTATCAATTATACAGTTATGCGATGGAAGCCTACGGGCTTTCCGACATGACCTATGCCAAGGCCTTTATGAAACAGGTCTTGACCAGCGACCTCAGCGATTCCAGCAGTTTCGCCAATAAGCTCACCGATCCGCGCTATAAGGAATTCGCTGCGGCGTTCAATTTCGGCACGAGCGCGACAGGCTCGACGAATACCGCGCAAACCAGCACGCAGGAAGACGACCTCATCGGGCTTTACCAACAGTCGTTTACGAATGAGGAGACGTCGGCGGCGACCGAAACGAGCTATTACAGCCAGAACATTGCCTCGGTTAAGACGGTTGATGACCTGCTCGGCAATACCCGCCTGCGCAATTACGTGCTGCAGGCCTACGGCATCGATCCGACCTATGTATCGAATTCGGCTCTGAAGCAGATGCTGACGAGCGATCCCAGCGATCCGAACAGCTACGTCAATCAGAATGGCAGCGCCGCCGACAAGGCTCTGGTGGCGGAATTCAATTTCAATGCCGACGGCACGGTCAAGACATCGACGCCGGACGGCGACACGGCCTATTACCAGGCCAATATCGGCAACATCACGTCGGTCGACCAGCTGACGTCCAATCCGCAACTGTTCCAATACGTCAAGACGGCTTTCAATATTCCGTCCTACATCACCGCGGATCAGTTCAATGCATCGGCCAAGGATGCCGCGACCGCGAGTTCGAACGGACTGACCGCCGTCATGGCCGAGTTCAATTTCCAGAGCGACGGCACGGTCGCATCCGGCTCGCAGGCGCAGACGTCCGGCCAGATAAGCGCCACCACGGCAGGCTATACCGCGAACTATCCGGGGGGGCCGCAGACGCTCAGCCAGCAGGCCGATGTGATGAGCGCCTATAATTTCACCGTGCCCTCGTTCGTTACGAGCGTCGGCGCGGCCGATAACGATCTCTATTACAAGAATCATATCGGCTCCATCACGTCGGTCGATCAGCTGACATCGGACACGCGTCTCTTCGATTACGTCAAGACGGCCTATGGCATCGATCCGACGACACCCGCCGCCGTCTTCAAGAATGCCTTCGCCGATCCGACGACCGCTGCCATCTTCGGCCTGACTTACGCCGTCTCCCAGTTCAATTTCCAGTCGGACGGGACGCTTGCTTCCGGCCAGACGGCGCAGTCCCAAAGCGAGATCGACGCGGCCTCCAAGGCTTATATGAGCAACTACCAGTCGTCGCAGTCGAACCTGAATACGGATGCGGTCAACAACTACAAGAACCGCATCGCTGACGTGAAGACCATCAAGGATTTCTTTGCGAGCAACACCTCCGACAGCAGCGCCGCCAATGACAGCGCGCCGGAGCTCTATCAGATGGCGCTGCGCGCCTATGGTATCGGCGAAAACGAAGTCACGAAGTCACAGCTGACCAGGATTCTCGAAAGCGATCCCTATGATCCGAAGAGCTACGTCAACTCGCTCAAGGATCCGCGGTTCACTGCACTTGCCAAGGCCTTCAATTTCGACAGCAAAGGCAATCTGAAGGCGCCGGTGCAGGCTCTGTCGCAGACGCAGATCAACAGCTATATCTCGCAATATTCCCGCCATAGCACGGCGGGGCTGTCGGGTGCCGAACTGACCAAGGCCAACAACGACGCCAAGACAGCCGCTACTTATTTCGCCACCAATATCGTCAAGGTGACCAGCGCCACGGATCTGCTCGCCGACAGCAAACTTACGAATTTCATCCTGACGGCTAACGGTATCGATCCGAAGACGGTCGATTCGGCGACGCTGAAGAAAGCTTTTGCCTCCGATCCGTCCGATGCGAAGAGCTTCGTCAACACGGCTGACGGTGCCAAGTTCAAGAGTATCGTCGAGGCGTTCAATTTCGGTACCGACGGCAACCTGACCGACAGCAAGCTCGGCACGGCGCAAAATCAGGGCGCGCTTTCAGCGACCAATGATCTCTTCCTGCATCAGACGCTGGAAGATCAGCAAGGTGACAGCAATCCCGGCGTGCGCCTGGCGCTTTATTTCCAGCGCAAGGCGCCTGATATCAATTCGATCTACGACATCATGGGGGATGCCGCCCTTTATGAGGTCGTCACGACCAGCTTCAGTCTGCCGAGCTCGATCTCCAATATGGACGTCGATACCCAGGCCAAGATGCTCGGCAATTTCATCAATGTGAGCGACCTGCACGATCCCGACAAGCTCAATCGGCTGCTGCAGCGATTCTCGGCCATGTACGACCTGCAGAACAATACGACCTCCTCGACATCCCCTGCGCTTTCGATTCTGACGAGTTCCTCCCCGGGCGTGGGTATCAGCGCCGACACGCTGCTTTCCATCGCGCAGCTGTCCTCATCGCGCTAACGGGCTCGACAAAAAATTTAACCTGTCTCATTGCCGCACTTCCGTGCGGCTGAGCTGCGTCATGCCCTTGTTTCCACAGAGATTCCGAGAATATTCGGACCTATTTTCCGAGTGCGGAATGGCTGCTTTCCACAAGCGCAGGAAGGAACTTATTAACCATCCTTGCCCTATTCGATTTGAGAAGCCAACGGCAATATCAATGACTGGGTTGCAGGTCTCATGCGTCTTTCCCGAACGACACTTTCCAATGCCTCGCAAGGCGTCCAGCCGGAGGGCGATCTCGACCCGGAGCAGGCGGCCGAAGAGGCGCGCCGCGCCGAGCAGATCGCGGCTCGCCGCGCGTTCCTGGAAGAGAAGATCCGCAACGCCCGCGAAGCCAAGCGCAAGGCTGAAGAGCAGCGTCACGCCGAGGAAAAGCGCCTTGCCGAAGAGGTGAGGAAGCGCACCGCCGCGGCCCCGCCGCCTGTTGTGGAGGCGCTTCAGGCCGCCGCCGTTACGAGCGAGCAGGAAATGCCGGTTCTGCCGCAGGGAATCTCCGCGGAAGATCTCGCATCGCCCGGCTGGCAGAATGCCTTCCTGATGGGGCCGAACGTGCGCTTCACCCGCACCCGTGAAAATGAAATTATCAGCCGCCGTCCGCCTGTCGAGCCGAAGGCTGAGATCCGGCCGCAGGCTTCCGCGCACGCCGCGATGCGGGTCATGGAGCCGCCCGCCGTCGAGGCTCCGATCGCCGCCGCCATTCAGCAGCCGATGCAATCATCAGAGTTCCATCTGCCAGCGCTCGAAGACATGCCGCTGGTGGTGGAAGGCTATATTCCGACAGTAATTCAGAATTCCCCGGCAACCGAGCCGGACGCATTGGAGATGACCGTTATCGCTACCGCATTCTCGAAAGCTCCTGCGATCGCGCTGGATGCTTCCCCTGTTCAGTCAAGTGTTCCCGAGTCCCTAGCCGCGCCTGTGGTCGAGTCGCGTCTTGTCCATCTTTCCGATTTTGCCTTCTGGGATGCGATGCCGTTCGATGGCGAATTCGTCTCTGCCCTCAAGGGGGAGCCGAAGCAGCCGGCGACGCCCAAGCCGGAAGTCGATGCCGAATCGATCATCGCCAAGTTCCGCGTCGTCGAGTGCCGCCGCCCGGCAGCGGCGGTCGAGCCGCAGCCCGTTGTCGTGCAGCCTCCGGCAGTCGAGATCGCAGCTCACGTCGAAACCGTTTCCAGACCGTCAGCAGCAGATATCAGCACGCCGGCCATGGACGAGCTTGCCGCGCTTGAGGCTGCCGTTCTGGCCCCCGTCGAGGCGGCCCCCGTCATCGTCGAAGCACTTGCTGCCGAGCCGCAGACTGTGGTGGTGCCAGCCGAAACATTCGTGCCGCCCGCTTTCGTAACCGCCGTCTATGGTGCCGAAGCTGAAACCCGGCCCGCGCCTGTCATGGTCGTGGCGCCGATGCCGACGAAGGCCGCCGCGCCGGCTGCTGCCCAACCGGTCGCCAAGGCTGCGCCGACGATCCCCGCGGTCGAAGCCGCCGCTCAGCGTTTGATCGACGCACCGCCATCGCGGATCTCGCCGCGCCGGCCCGCATCGCTGACGCCGCCCGAATGGCGGCCGATCGCCCGCTCCGCTGACGGCGAATACGAGCTGCCGCCGCGCGAACTGCTACAGGAACCTGCCGTTCGTTCCGGCGTGATCATGACGCAGGAAACGCTGGAGCAGAATGCCGGCCTTCTGGAAAGCGTGCTGGAGGACTTCGGCGTCAAGGGCGAGATCATCCATGTCCGTCCCGGCCCGGTCGTCACCCTTTATGAGTTTGAGCCCGCGCCAGGCGTCAAATCCTCGCGCGTCATCAACCTTGCCGACGATATCGCCCGCTCGATGTCGGCTCTCTCGGCGCGCGTCGCCGTCGTTCCCGGCCGCAACGTCATCGGCATCGAACTGCCGAACGTCAACCGCGAGACCGTCTATTTCCGCGAGATGATCGATTCGCCCGATTTCGAGAAGAGCGGCTACAAGCTGGCGCTCGGCCTCGGCAAGACCATCGGCGGCGAACCCGTTATCGCCGAGCTCGCCAAGATGCCGCATCTGCTCGTCGCTGGTACGACCGGCTCGGGCAAGTCGGTCGCGATCAACACCATGATCCTGTCGCTGCTCTACCGCATGACCCCGGAACAGTGCCGCCTGATCATGGTCGATCCGAAGATGCTAGAACTCTCTGTCTATGACGGTATCCCGCATCTGCTGACCCCTGTCGTCACCGATCCGAAGAAGGCCGTTATGGCGCTGAAATGGGCGGTGCGCGAGATGGAGGATCGCTACAAGAAGATGTCGCGCCTCGGCGTTCGCAACATCGACGGCTATAACAGCCGCGTTGCCTCCGCCAAGGAAAAGGGTGAGACGATCCACGTCATGGTCCAGACCGGCTTCGACAAGGGCACGGGTGCCCCGATCGAAGAGCAACAGGAAATGGACCTGACGCCGATGCCGTATATCGTCGTCATCGTCGACGAAATGGCCGACCTGATGATGGTCGCCGGCAAGGAGATCGAAGGTGCGATTCAGCGTCTGGCACAGATGGCGCGCGCCGCCGGCATCCACCTGATCATGGCGACGCAGCGTCCGTCCGTCGACGTCATCACCGGCACGATCAAGGCGAACTTCCCGACGCGCATCTCCTTCCAGGTGACCTCGAAGATCGACAGCCGCACCATTCTCGGTGAACAGGGTGCCGAACAGCTCCTCGGCCAGGGCGACATGCTGCACATGGCCGGCGGCGGCCGCATCTCCCGCGTTCACGGCCCCTTCGTGTCCGACGAGGAAGTCGAGAAGGTCGTAGCACACCTGAAGCTGCAGGGCCGTCCGGAATATCTCGATACGGTCACCGCCGACGAGGACGAAGAAGACGAGGAAGAAGATACGGCCGTCTTCGACAAGGGCGCGATTGCCTCGGAAGACGGCGACGATCTCTACGAACAGGCGATCAAGGTAGTCATGCGCGACAAGAAGTGCTCGACCTCCTACATCCAGCGCCGCCTCGGCATCGGCTACAACCGCGCTGCCTCGCTCGTCGAGCGCATGGAAAAAGACGGCCTGGTCGGCCCCGCCAACCACGTCGGCAAACGCGAGATCATCTCCGGCAACCGCAATGGCGGCGGCAATTCGGGCAATGAGGATTTCGATTGATCCAATTTGGGGGATGACGCTGGCTGCGATCGTCGTGGAGAGTGTGCACCCCCCTCTGTCCCTTTCGGGACATCTTCCCCACAAGGGGGGAGATTGTTAGCTTGCAGCCCTCTTTCGCCTCAAGCTGATAGCTCATTTGTTGAAATCGACGTTTCCGCCTTAACGAGGGCGGGCGTCAAACTCCCACCAATCTCCCCCCTTGTGGGGGAGATGTCACGTAAGTGACAGAGGGGGGTATCAGACG
The DNA here is from genome assembly GCF_057784355.1 of Martinezella sp. CNPSo 3959. Taxonomy (NCBI): domain Bacteria; kingdom Pseudomonadati; phylum Pseudomonadota; class Alphaproteobacteria; order Hyphomicrobiales; family Rhizobiaceae; genus Martinezella; species Martinezella sp. CNPSo 3959. The sequence continues at coordinate 39,974 of NZ_JBXSOV010000021.1, read as the reverse complement.
CTCAGCATGCTCAAGGCTAGTTTCTCTTCATACGGAGCGCATCAAACCCGCTCAAGCTTGATATGCGGCAGCGGCGGCAGCTCGACGCGAATGGTGTCATCTCGCTGCACCCGACCGCCCCTTGAGACAATGCCCATGATCCCTGCCTTGCGAACCAGACCGCCATCGGCATCCTTGTCGAGCACCGCATGCAGCAGTCCCTTCTGAAAATCGTCGATCTGCTTGCAGGGATTGCGTAAGCCCGTCACCTCGACGATCGCTTCCGCGCCGATATGCAGGCGCGTGCCTTGCGGCAGCGAAAGCAGGTCTATCCCTCGGGTGGCAATATTCTCGCCCATGTCGCCCGGCGAAACGGAAAATCCCTTTTCGGTGAGTTCGTCGAACAGCTCTTCGTGGATGATATGCACCTGGCGCAGATTGGGCTGGGTCGGATCGACCGCGACGCGCGAGCGATGCTTCACCGTCACCCCCATATGCGCATCGCCTTCGACGCCAAGCCCTGTCAGCAGTTGGATATGATCCTTGGTCTGCTTGCTGAACTCGTGCACGCCGCTGCTGCTGACCGTTGTCACATATATGCGCTTGTCGCCCATGCCGAACCCTTCCATAAACGATCTGGATCTTTATAAATTGGTATATACCAATTTCAAGGCGACAGATTTGTGATGGAAGAGAAAAATCGAAAGGCCGAAGGCGCAAAAGCTGCCAGAGGCTGGGCGAGCGTTGCTGCGGAGTTGCGAACTGCCATCGATACGGGCAGGCATGCGCCCGGCAGCCGCCTGCCAAGCGAGCGCGCCTTGTCCGAACAATTCGGCGTCTCCAGGGTGACGGTGCGGCGTGCGATCGCAGAGCTGGAAGGGGAGGGCTTGCTACGCGTCGCGCGCGGCAGCGGCGCCTATGTCCGCGCCGACATCCCCGTTCGTTTCCAACTGGGCGACAAGGTGCGGTTTAGCAAGGATCTGACCGCGACGGATGCGAACCTCGCGCGCAAGGTTTTTTCGGTCAGGGAAGTTCCGGCAAGCGTCGATATAGCTGCAAGGCTCAATCTCGAGCCGGGCGAGGCTGTGTTGGACATGTGCGTGATCGCCTATGCCGACGCGCTTCCCGTATCCGTCGTCACGCGCAGCTGCTCGGCGAAGCGTTTTCCGGGCTTGGCGGAGAAGTTCGCAGCAATGAACTCGTTCACGGCAGCCCTGAGGGAGTATGGCGTGATGGATTATTGGCGGCGCTCAACCGACATCGCGGCTCGGATGCCGACGGAAGTAGAGGCACGGCTTCTGCAGCAATCGCGCCTCGTGCCGGTGCTTGCCTATGCCGGCGAAGACATCGATGCCAATGGCACAGTCATTTCCTGCCAGATCGGCTGCTTCGCTTCCGAGCGGGTCGTCGTGACGGTCTAAACTTCAGACCTTCAACACCTTGCCCGGATTCATGATCCCTGCCGGGTCGAAGGCCGTCTTGATGCGGCGCATCAGGTCCATCTCGATATCGGAGCGGATGGAAGCCAGCTCGTCGCGCTTCAGCTGGCCGATGCCATGTTCGGCGGAGATCGAGCCGCCATGCTGCAGCACAAGCCCGTGCACGATCTTGTTGATCTCGCGCCAGCGTCCGATGAACTCGGCCTTGTCGGCGCCGACGGGCTGCGAGATGTTGTAGTGGATATTGCCGTCGCCCATGTGGCCGAAGGCGCAGACGCGGGCGCCAGGCATGGCGGCGACAACGGCCTTTTCGGCTTCGGCCATGAATTGCGGAATCTGCGCCACCGGCACGGAAACGTCGTGCTTGATCGAGCCGCCTTCCGGCTTCTGCGCGTCCGACATGCTCTCGCGCATATGCCAGATGGCCTTTTGTTGTGCTTCCGAGCTGGCGATGGTCGCATCCTGAATGAGGCCGGCCTCGTAGCCCTGTTCGAGCAGAGCCGACATCATCCGCTCGGCCGTTTCGGCCGAATCGGAGGTGGAGATGTCGATCAGCACATACCAGGGATGTACCGTCTCCAGCGGATCGCGCACGCCCGGAATATGCCGCGTGGTGAATTCGACGCCGATGCGCGGCATCAGCTCGAAGCCGGTCAGCGCCGTGCCGCAGAGGCTGGAGGCATTCTTGAACAGAGTCAGCGCGTCATCGACCGATCGCAGGCCGGCAAAGGCGACCTGATGGCCGAGTGGCTGCGGAAAGAGCTTCAGCACCGCGCCGGTGATGACGCCGAGCGTACCTTCGGCGCCGATGAAGAGATCGCGCAGGTCGTAGCCGGTATTGTCCTTCTTCAGGCGGCGCAATCCGTTCCAGATCTCGCCCGTGGGCAGAACGACTTCAAGGCCGAGGCAGAGCTGGCGCATGTTGCCATAGGCAAGAACGGCCGTGCCGCCGGCATTGGTGGAAAGATTGCCGGCGATGCGGCAGGAGCCTTCCGAGCCGAGCGAGAGCGGAAACATGCGGCCATGCTCGGCTGCCGCCTTGTGGACATCGGCCAGGATGCAGCCGCCGTCAACGATCATCGTATTGCCGACGGGATCGATATCGCGCACGCGGTTCATGCGTTCTAGCGACAGGATGATGTCCGAGCCGCCCTCGCGCGGCGTCTGGCCGCCGACAAGCCCTGTATTGCCGGTCTGGGGCACGATGGCCGTTCCGGTCTCGCTGGCAAGCTTGAGGATGGCCGAAACCTCTTCCACCGAGCCGGGCTTCAGCAGCATGGGCGAAGCGCCATGATAGAGCCCACGGTTTTCCACCAGATGCGGCGCAATTTCCACCGGATCCCGCACGGCATGTTTTTCGCCGACGATGACGGCGAAGCGATCGAGGAGGTCGGAAGAGGAGGCGGAGCTGCTCATGGCGTTTCCTTTGCCTGATGGTTTTAGTCTCTGGGCGCGGCCGCGCGGCGCAGCCGGTCGTTGATAGCCTCGCCGAGGCCCTCGTCGGGAATATGCGAAAAAGCAATGGTCGCAGCGCCGGTGGCATCGGCGCGCTTCATGAAATCGAAGAGGTTTGCCGCTGCTTCCGAGAGATCGCCGGTGGCGCTCAGATCCAGCACGGCAACGGCGTTCTCGCTGCCGGGAATGTCTGGCGTGCCGAAGCGAATCAGCGCCTCGCTTGCGGAAACCTCCGTGGCGTCGAGCCGCACCGCCGCTCCCGGCGCATAATGCGAAGCAAGCATGCCTGGCGCCTCGATGGCAGCGGAAGCCTTCTTCTTGCGCTTCAGTGCCTTACCGGCTACCCGCTCGATCTCGCTCGCCGCCAGCCCACCAGGTCGCAGCAGGCGCATCTCGCCATCCTCAACCTTGACGATCGTCGACTCCACGCCGACAACCGATGATCCGGCGTCGAGAATAAGAGAAATCCGCTCTCCAAGGTCGTCGTCCACATGATCTGCGCTGGTGGCGCTGATCTTGCCCGAGGTATTGGCGCTGGGTGCTGCAAGCGGTCGGTCGAAGGCGCGGATCAGCTCGCCGGCAAAGCCCTGCGGCACGCGGATGCCGACCGTGTCGAGGCCGGCGGTTGCCAGCGGATGGATGCCGCTATCGGGCTTGAGCGGCAGCACCAGCGTCAGCGGACCGGGCCAGAAGGCTTCGGCGAGCTTGCGCGAGATGGGGTCGAAGACCGCATAGCGCTCGGCCATGGCGAGGTCGCTCATATGGCAGATCAGCGGATTGAAGCGCGGCCGCCCCTTCGTCTCATAGATCCGGGTAATGGCGGCGGGATTGGTGGCATCGGCGGCAAGGCCATAGACCGTCTCCGTCGGCAGCCCGATCGGTAGACCCTCGGTGAGAGTCGCTGTCGCAACTTCGATCGCCGTTTGCGGATGTTCGAGAATGTCTATGTGTCGTGCCATGGCCTGCCTGCTTGCAGTTCAGGCCGTTTCTTATGCTCTTCGAGTTTTCGGATCAATCGTCAAAGCTGTCGAATGATGTCGCGGAGCTGCTCGTTGCGGGCGCCGAGGAGAAGAACATTGCGGATGGCGATCTGCGGATCGTGGGTGTGGAACAGTACGCCGTTGCCTCTGACGTCGCGGTTGATCGTCAGTTTCTTGTCTTCGGCCTCCTTGTCCGGATGGATGGCGACAGCGAAATACATCCGCGAATATTTGAGGCTGATGTCTTCGAAGAAGTTTTCCTCCTGGCCGATCCGGGCGAAGAAGTTGGCGATATAGAAAGCCCAGTTCACGTCCTCATAATGCGCGAATTGTGTCCGCGCCGCGGTAACGTGGCAATAGCCGAGATGCGGCGTGTCCTTCAGCGTGTGATGAAAGATGAGCTTCGGGAAGCGGATGGACCTATGGAAATTGTTGAGCCGGTCGTGGGTCTTCTCGCCGGCGTCCCTGAGCTTCAGCGCCGTGCGTTCGGCCACCTGTTCGTGGGTGAGGTATTCCCGCTCTTCCGCCAGCCAATGCGGCCTGCTGCGGTTGATGCGGCCGGTGCGCAGGAATTCGGTGTACCCCGTCGTCGATACCGGCTGCGCCGGTTCGGGCTCGGCGGGCTTCCCAGCGTCGAAATATCTGAGTTTGGCCATGCCGGATCTCGCTATAAAACTCTTTGGTGACATGATGAACCACGGAGCTTGAGCCGAGCTTGATCGCGCCGGATTGAAGGCGCCCCGATAGCGGCTCCGTTGGCGCTTTCTGCCGCCCAATTATTCCCCTGATTACCGGCCGTTCGCCGACCTGTCGCAATCAGGATAAAGCGTCATTGGTGGAATGGATATGCGATGCTTTGACCATCTCCGATGCATGCGCTCAAGCAATTGAATTACCTGTCAATATTCTCAGGATATGCAACCGTCTCATCGCCCTGTTTCGCCTGTCGTCAAATTCGAAGCCGATGTCGCATTGCAGCGCAGCGGCAGACGCGGCCGAGAGCTATGATGATATCAATCTCAAGGTGCCGTCTGCTAGGGAGACGGAGAATTGGGAAGCCGGTCAAAATCCGGCGCTGCCCCCGCAACGGTGGTGGAGTGAGGCATGGCGGATAAAGCCACTGGGCCGATTGGTCTGGGAAGGTGCCATGGGGTCCTGGCAACAGGGCCGCTCCAGAGCCCGGAAACCAGCCTTGGGCACATATGGTTTACTGACCGCGGCGGGCGGTCGGGGCATTGCTTTCGGCCGTCCCCAACGGCCTTGCATGTCCTCTGCTCGTCTTCCGGTATTGCGCAAGGATAGGCAAATGGATATCGGCAGCAAAGTTCTGCGGCAATTGAAGAACCACCGGGCAGGTTTGAGCCTGGAGCAACCCTTCTACACCGATCCGGATTACTTCAAGCTCGACATGGAGACGATCTACTATCGCGACTGGCTGTTCATCGGCCATGATTGCGAAGTGCCGCGGGCGGGCAATTACTTCACCGTCCAGATCGGCGATTATCCCGTCGTGATCGTCCGTGGTCGCGATCAGGTCATCCGCGCCTTCCACAATAGCTGCCGCCACCGCGGCTCGCGCGTCTGTACGACCGAGCGCGGATCGTCGGCAAAGCTCGTCTGCCCCTATCACCAATGGACCTACGAGCTTGACGGCTCCCTGCTCTTTGCCCGTCAGATGGCTGAGGATTTTGACAAGAGCCAGCATTCGCTGAAGCCGGTTCACTGCGAAAGCGTCGCTGGCTACATCTTCATCTGCCTGGCACAGAACGCTCCGGATTTCGCACCGGTTCGCGCCACGATCGAGCCCTACATGGCCCCGCATCATATCAGCGAAGCCAAGGTCGCCTTCCAGAGCACGATCATCGAAAAGGGCAACTGGAAGCTCGTCTGGGAAAACAACCGCGAATGCTACCATTGCGCGGCCAATCACCCCGAACTCTGCCGCACCTTCCCGGAAGCTCCGACGGTTACCGGCGTGCAGGGCGCGATGAGCGATCCCGTCATTACCGAGCACTGGGCGCGCTGCGAAGCCGCCGGCCTGCCGAGCGAATTCAAGATCTCTCCTGACGGACAGTTCCGCACCGCCCGTATGCCGTTGATCGAAGGCGCCGAAAGCTACACCATGTCCGGCCAGAACGCCGTCAGGCGGCCACTCTCGCCCGACGTTACGATCAATGGCATCGGCACCATGCTGCTCTTCCATTATCCGACGACATGGAACCACATCCTTGGCGACCACGCGATCTCCTTCCGCGTCCTGCCGATCAGCGCCGAGGAAACCGCCGTGACCACGAAGTGGCTCGTTCACAAGGATGCGGTCGAAGGTGTCGACTACAATCTCGAGGAACTGACACACGTCTGGACTGAAACCAACGACCAGGACCGCCGCATCGTTGAGGAAAATGCCTTCGGCATCCGCTCGCCGGCCTATGAGCCCGGTCCCTATTCGGAAATCCATGAAGGCGGCGTCATGCAGTTCGTCGAATGGTACACGACTTTCATGATCAACCGGCTGCAGGGCGACCAGGCCAAGCTGTCGGCGGTAGCCTGAGTATGAACATGGCCGTCTCCCATCCGCATCGACACCTCGACCAGATGCAGCCCTGGAACGACAGGCAGCATTTGCTTGAATGTCTCTCGGTCACGCCCGAAGCGCCCGACGTGATGACCTTCACCTTCGGGTCCGACAAGGACAACTGGTTCCGCTATCTGCCGGGCCAGTTCGTGACGCTGGAGCTGCCGACGGCTCCGGAGCCGGTCATGCGCACCTATACGCTATCATCCACGCCGTCGCGGCCCTTCTCTGTCGCCGTGACGGTGAAGGCGCAGAAAGATAGCATCGGCACGCGCTGGATGTTCGAGAACCTGAAGCCGGGTATGCGCATCAAGGCTTTCGGCCCGCTGGGCGATTTCAGCCACATCCGTCATCCGGGCGAGAAATATCTCTTCGTCTCGGCCGGCTCCGGCATCACGCCGATGATGTCGATGACGCGGTATATGTCGGACATAGCACCACTGTCTGACATTACTTTCGTTAATTGCTCGCGCAGCCCGACGGACATCATCTTCCGCTCCGAGCTCGAATATCTCGCCCGCTTCATGCCGAACCTCGATCTCGGCTTCATCGTCGAAGGCTGCGGCCGCACCGATCTCTGGTCGGGGCTGAAGGGCCGCATCGACAAGGCGAAGATCGGCCTGCTGGCGCCCGATTTCATGGATCGCACCATCTTCTGCTGCGGCCCGGAAGTCTTCATGGATGCCGTGCGCTCCATGCTGGAAGCGCACGGCTTCGACATGTCACGCTACCATCAGGAAAGCTTCCAGCCGGCCAATGCGGCGACACCGCTTGCGGAAGTCTCCGACGATGCTTCCGGCGAGGCGGCGACCACGATCCGCTTCACGATGGCGGGCAAGGATGTGGCCTGTGCAGCGGGCCAGACCGTGCTTCAGGCGGCGCGCGGCGCCGGCGTGCGCATCGGCGCCGCCTGCGAATCCGGCCTCTGCGGCACATGCCGGGTCATGAAGCTTTCGGGCGAAGTCGAGATGAGCCACAATGGCGGCATCCTCGATGATGAGATAGACGAGGGTTACATCCTCGCCTGCTGCTCGCGCCCGAAGACGGATGTGCAGATCGAGGCCTAGAGCCGGATGATTTTAGGTCTATTCGACCTAAAATCTGAATCCGCTCCAACTTCAAAGAAGTCGAGCGTGATGTCGTCCGAAAACCGCCCACACTTTTCGGCATCACGCTCTAGAAATCCTGGTAGTTCAGCTCGTTGATCTCGACCGGCTTTGTTTGCGGGGTCGAGGCCGTGACGACGGGGTCGATCTCGAGCATGAGGGAAACGAGCATCTGCCGCGGCCCGCTGCACATCTGTGCGAGCGCGATCGTCAGATCCGGCGCGGGCAGCGGTTTCGCCGGCAGGAGGTCGCCCTGCGGCCAGATCCTAGCGAGCTGGACCTTTGTCATCGGCACGACGTTGACGTCGATATCGGTAAGCGTGCCCGGGACCCGATAGGGGCAGCTTTTCTCCGAACAATTGTCCGACGAAGCAAACTGCCAGATGGCATAATTGTCCCAATTGCCGAGCGGGAAAGTGCCTTTGACATCAGGCTTGTAGCGCGCATACCACAAGGGCAGCCGCGACAGCAGCGGATAGGTACCTCGGTGATCGGCGATATAGCGTGCCGTATTATGATTGACGTAGAGAATAGGATAGCGGCCGGTTCTGACCTTGATGTGGGCGACATAGATCTGCGCATCGTCGAGCGACATGAATTGCGTCGCATCCATGCCGTCGATATCGAGCACCATCAGCTCATCGGGTTGCGGATCGGCATAATCGAGAAAATGATTGGCCTGGTCGATCGGATTGCCGGGCCGCCCCAGATGATAGGCGCCCCATAACAGGCCATTCGATTTTGCCAGCATGCGGCGCGTTTGAAACAGCTCACGGCTGACGGCGTATTTGCGCCACATCGTCCTGCAATGAGCCACGGTATCGCCGCCATGGTCGCCGGTGCAACTGAAGCTTTCAGGAAGTCCGTCGGACGCCTTTGAGATGAAACCGGCAATCCGCTTGTCCTGCAGGAATGCGGCCCAGTCGATGGTGTTCAGCTCGTAAGCATCGACAATCAGGGCGTTTTTCGGATCGCCCCAGGGCTGGCTCTCACCGGCCGAAGACTTGGAGACCGGCCCCATCAGGGCCAGGATCGTCAGCAAGCTGTAAATGAGGAGGTTACTCTTTCGGTATCCTTTCATGAAATAATAGTAAGGATTGCTGGTTAATCTTGGGTTAAGAAAGCAATCACTATAAATTCATCGTGGAGCCCCTTGTAACTCCTTAAATCGGTAGGGATTTGAGGAACTAAATAACGCGCCGCCGCGTTTCTTGTCGTCTATTCGGATATACGACGAAGCAGGCAGCGAAACCTTGCTCGGGAAGCATTCCCGACATGAAACGCCTACAGGCTTGAGTACAAAGCCGAACCAGGGAATGGAGATGAAAATGCTTGGTTTCCGTGCAAAAATCGCGACAGTCGCCTTAACGGCTGCCGTCGCCCTGACGAGCTTCACACCGTCTTTCGCCATGCAGATGCCCACCGCACCGGTCGTAAAACAGTCCGCGCCCACCCAGGCCGCGCCGGGTAATGTCGAGCAGGTACAGTGGCGTCATGGTGGTTACTATCGCCGCGGCTGGTATGGCGGCTACCGTGGTTATCGCGGCGGCTATCGTCATGGTTATCGCTATCATGACGGCTATTGGTTCCCGCTGGCTGCCTTCGGCGCCGGCGCATTGATTGGCGGCGCAATCGCCAGCCAGCCGCGCTATTACGAGCCGGCTCCGGCTCCGGCTCCGAGCGCCGGCATCAATCCGCGTCATGTCGAATGGTGCGAGGGACGCTATCGTTCTTACCGCGCTTACGACAATACGTTCCAGCCGAACTCCGGCCCGCGCCGTCAGTGCTACTCGCCGTATTTCTAAAGCGGTTCAGTTTTTCACGGAATCTCTGAACCGCTCTAGCTCTTTTTTACGCAATTCCGGAAGGAAAACCGCTGCGCACTTTTCCTGGAATTGCTCTAAGCGGCGCTTCCAGAACTGCCAATGCCAGCCGTCCGGTTTCCCGCCGGGCGGCTTTTTGCATGATTCGACGTCAGAGAATATTGACCCGTTTGAGCAGCCACCATGCCAGCAGCATGGAGGCGATGATGAACCCTACTGCATACCCGGTGCCGCTTGCGCCGCCCGCCAACGGCAACCCCGATGTGTTCATGCCGAAGAAGCCGGTCACCAGCGTCGGCGGCAGCAGAAATGCGGTCATGATCGACAGGATATAGAGATGCCGATTGATTTCGGAGGCGAGCTTGGAATCGATTTCTTCGTGCAACAGCCTCGCCCGTTCCTGCAGCGCATAGACGTCGTGTTCGACCGCTTCCAGCCGCCCGGTCAGCCGGCCCGCGACATCCTCGAAGCCGAGCGGCATTTCCTCATCGTCCGAGGCGGCGGCATGGCGCATCAGCGAGAGAACGGTGCGCAGATGGCGATGCAGGCGCACGATCGTCCTGCGGATGGGCGGAAGCTTGGCGCGCTCGTCGCGTGACGTATTGCCGTGGACGAAGTCCTCGATGGCATTCAACTCTTCGCTGATCTCGATGACGACGGAGATCAGGGTCCGTTGGAACTCGACGACGATCAGCTCGAAAATATCCACGGGATTGGAAAATCGTGCGGCGTTCTTTTCGATCAGCACCCGGGTTCGGTCCAGGCTGCGAAGCGGCTGCAGCCGGGTGGTTATCAGCACGCGATCGGTCAGCGCGAAATGCAGCCAGCCGATATCGTGGGTGTTGTGGGCAAAGTCGCGCTGGAAATCGACCAACGTGCCGAACAGCATCTGCTCGTCGACCGTAAGCGTTGCATGTGTTTCATGCGTGGTCAGCGCTATGCGGGCGGCTTCGTTCAGTCCGGGTGCATCCTCTAGGAAAGCCGGCACCCGGGCATCCACGAGATTGAGATGCAGCCAGAGAAAGCCGTCGTCGCCGAACAGCCTCGAGCGATCGGTATCGTCGGGCAGGCGCTCCGGCTTGGTTTCACCGGGACGGAGACGGTATGCCCAGATAAAGCCTGGTATGGTATTGGCTGTCGTGAGCGTATTCATGGGGGCATCGTTCGCTTTGTCTGAACAGTCGCCTTAGTCTTCGTTCATGACGGTTTTTTATTCAAGTCCACGCTTTGGCGGAATAATCGCGGATATGGGCGGCGATGTCACAGCCGCTCGGCGCGCGTAAGACGCATGTCCCGTTTGGGTTCGCGAGACGGTGGAAATCGACACCTCCTGCCATTTGAAAAAATTGACGTTTACGTAAAAATCAACTAGCTATAGCCATAAATGGTCGATGGTCCGGGTGAGGCGGGTCATTGCCAGTACCGATCCGGAGGAAATCATCATGTACAAGGCGCCCGTTGAAGAAATTGCGTTCACGCTGAAACATGTCGCCGGCATGGAGCGTGCCATGGAAGAGGGCATTCTGGGCGATCTCGGCACCGATCTTGTCGACGCTATACTGTCGGAAGCCGGGCGTTTCGCCGGTGAGGCGGTGGAGCCGCTCGCCGAGAATGGTGACAAGCAAGGCGCAAGGCTGGTGGATGGCAAGGTGGTTCTTCCCGATGGCTGGGAGAAGCTCTATCGCGACTGGATCGCTGGCGGATGGAATGGCTTGACCGCGCCGGAGGAGTTCGGCGGGCAGGACTTGCCGCACATGCTGAATATCGCGACGCTGGAAATGTGGAATTCCGCTTCGATGGCCTTCGGCCTGGCGCCGACGCTGACCATGGGGGCGGTCGAAGCGCTCCGGGCACACGGCAGCGAAGACCTCAAGAAGACATATCTGGCAAAGCTCGTCTCCGGCGAGTGGACGGGAACCATGAACCTGACGGAGCCCCATGCCGGCTCCGATGTCGGCGCGCTGCGCTCCCGCGCCGAACGCCGCGATGACGGTACCTATCGCATCTTCGGCCAGAAGATTTTCATTACCTGGGGCGATCATGAGGCGACCGAGAACATCATCCATCTCGTTCTCGCCCGCCTTCCGGATGCGCCAGCCGGCACGCGCGGCATTTCGCTGTTTCTCGTGCCGAAATTCCTTGTGAATGAGGACGGCTCGCTCGGTGCCCGCAACGATCTTTTCGTGCATTCGCTGGAACATAAGCTCGGCATCCACGGTTCACCGACCTGCACGATGATCTATGGCGATGGCAAATATGGTGCGGAAAAGGGCGCCGTCGGCTGGCTGGTGGGCGAGGAAAACAAGGGCCTCGCCTGCATGTTCACGATGATGAACAATGCCAGATTGGCTGTCGGCATCCAGGGTGTCGCGATTGCTGAAGCCGCGACCCAGCAGGCCATCGTCTATGCCCGGGCGCGCACCCAGGGCCGCGCGCCGGGTACGACATCCTCGGGCATGAGCCCGATCATCGAGCATCCCGATGTCGCGCGTATGCTGCTGACGATGAAGGCATTGACGCAGGGCTCACGCGCGATCTGCTACGCCTGTGCGCAGGCGATCGACATGTCGCATCGCGATCCCGAGAGAGCAAAATATTGGCAGGAGCGCGCTGCATTGCTGACGCCGATTGCCAAGTCCTTCTCCACCGATGCCGGCGTCGATGTCGCTTCGCTTGGCATCCAGGTTCACGGCGGCATGGGCTTTATCGAGGAGACAGGCGCCGCGCGCCTGCTGCGGGATGCCCGCATCGCACCGATTTACGAGGGCACCAACGGCATCCAGGCCATCGATCTGGTGACGCGAAAGCTGACGATCGCCAATGGCGACCACGTGCGCGGTTTCATTGCCGAACTGCGCGAGATCGCCGATTCCGTCGCCAAGTCCAATCTGGATGGTTTCGGCGAAACGGCGCCGCGGCTACAGGCGGCCATTGCCGATCTGGAAAAGACAAGCGAATGGCTCCTGTCGAAACAGGCAGAAGGCGCCGTTGCCGAAGCTCTGGCGGGCGCCACGCCTTACCAGCGGCTTTTTGGCCTCGTGCTAACAGGCTCTTATATGGCCAAGGGTGGCCTTGCCGATGCAGGCGATGGCGAGGGGGCCAAGCGCATCGCACTCTGCCGCTTCGTTGCCGAAAACCTCCTAGCCGAGACTGCCGCTCTCTCCGATCGGGTTATCGCCGGCGCATCCAGCCTCGAAGCCGCCCGCGCCGCATTAGCCTAAGGGAAAGCCATGACTGACCATATCCTCATCGAACGCCCCGAGTCCGCGCTGCATATCCAGATCATCCGGTTCAACCGGCCGGAAAAGAAGAACGCCATCACCCGCGCCATGTATCAGACGATGACCGACGCGCTGAAGGCGGCGGAAGCTGCGCCGGATATCCGCGTCCATGCCTTCCTGGGCACGGAAGGCTGCTTCTCTGCCGGCAATGACCTCGCCGATTTCCTTGCCTTCGCCATGAGCGGCAATATGGGGCGCGAAGTCATTGATTTTCTCGTCGCGCTGGCGAGCACGAAGAAGCCGGTCGTCTCCGGCGTCGATGGCCTGGCGATCGGCATCGGCACCACGATCCATCTGCATTGCGATCTGACCGTTGCCTCCGACCGCAGCCTGTTCAAGACACCCTTCGTCGATCTTGCCCTCGTTCCCGAGGCTGCTTCAAGCCTGCTTGCCCCACGCGTGATGGGCCATCAGCGTGCCTTCGCCCTGCTTGCGCTCGGCGAAGGCCTTTCCGCTGCTGACGCCAAGGAGGCCGGCCTGATCTGGAAGGTGACGTCACCCGACGCGGTGGAGGCTGAAACGCTGTCTCTGGCCGCAAAACTCGCCGCCAAGCCGCCCGAGGCCCTTCGGATCGCACGCGACCTGATGCGGGGACCTCCGGATGCCGTCCTCGACCGCATCCAGAAAGAGGCCGAGCATTTCGCCGCCCAGCTGAAAAGCGCCGAAGCTCGCGCGGCTTTCGAAGCTTTCATGAAGCGGTGAAGGCTTACTTCTCCAGCGCCGCAACCACCTCGACATGCGAGGTCCATAGGAACTGGTCGATCGGCGTCACGCGTGTGATGCGGTAGCCGCCCTCGACGAGGATAGCGAGGTCACGGGCGAGGGTCAGCGGGTTGCAGGAGACGGCGACGATCTTCTTGACCTGCGATCGAGCCAGTTCCTTGCTCTGGAATTCCGCGCCGGCGCGCGGCGGGTCGAACACGACGGCGTCGTAGACCTTCAGTTCCTGCGTCATCAGCGGTCGGCGAAAGAGATCGCGGCGTTCGACGGAGACCGGCTTCAGCCCCTGTGTGGTGCGTGCGGCCTGGTCGAGTGCCGCGAGCGGCTTTTCCTCGCTTTCCACCGCATGCACGCGCCCGATCCGAGCCAGGCGAAGCGAGAAGGTGCCGCTGCCGGCAAAGAGATCGGCAATACGCTTGGCCTTGCCGACATGAGTTGCAACCAATTCGGCCATGGCGTCCTCGGCCTGCTTGGTCGCCTGCGTGAAGGCCCCAGGCGGCGGTGCGACCTGGACGCCGCCGAAATCGATCATCGGCTTTACCGGTTCGACCAGGATCTCGCCGTTCAGCGAAACGCGGGCGATGCCGCGAAGCGACAGAACCGTTTCGATGGTGCTGCGGCGCTGCTTGTCCGAAAGCGACTTGATGCCGTCAACGGCGAGATCGAGGCCGGTCTGCGTTTCCAACACGGAAATGCGGAAGGCTTCGGCATTGACGGCCATTGCAGCTGCGATCGTCTTGATCGCTGGCAGGCGGGCCATGATGCCGGTCGAGGCGATGGGACATTCGTTGATGGCAACGATGTGGTGACTTTCGGCCTGATTGAAGCCGATCAGCATATCCTTTTCAGTCTTGCGCGCGGCGAAGACGACCCTGCGCCGCTCGCCCGGATGCGCAGCGACGATATTGTCCACTTCGGGCGTCAGGCCCTTGGAGCGCAGCGCATCGATGACAAGCTGGCGCTTGAAGGCGCGGTAGGGCGCATCGGCATAATGCTGCAGGGTGCAGCCGCCGCAGGCGCCGTTGACGCCATGCGAGCCGAAGTGCCGACAGTGTGGCTCCTGGCGATCCGGCGAAGCGGACGCGACCGACATCAGCGTGCCCTGGCTCTTCACCCGAGCGATGGCGACGATTTCGCCCGGCAGCGTGAAAGGTACATAGATCGGGCCATCGGCGCCCTGCGCGATGCCGTCGCCCTGGGCGCCGAGCTTCTGGATGGTGACGGTTTCAGTGCTCATGGCTTGATCCCTGCGAGAAGAAATTCCTGGTTGCCGTCGCCGCCTGTAATCGGCGAGGCGATGAGGCCGAGGCTTTGCCAGCCCATGTCTTCGGTGAACCAGCGCTCAAGTTCGGCCGCCACCGCCGGAGCGGAGGAGGGGTCCTTCAAAAGCCCGGCCTTGCCGATCGCATCGCGGCCCGCCTCGAATTGCGGTTTTACGAGCAGTGCCGCTCGTGCGCCCGGTTCGGCAAGCGCAAGCGCCGGCGCGAGAGCCAGCTTGAGCGAAATGAACGAGACATCGGAAACGATGAAGGAGAAGGGCTCGCCTATGTCCTCGGCGGTCAGATTGCGCGCATTCAGCCCTTCGATGTTGGTCACGCGCGGATCGGCTTCCACGCGCGGATGCATCTGGTCGTGACCGACGTCGATCGCCGTGACATGAGCAGCGCCTCGCTCAAGCAGCACCTCGGTGAAACCGCCGGTCGATGCGCCGACATCGAGACAATGCTGTCCGCGCGGATCGAGGTCGAAATGATCAAGCGCCGCCACCAGCTTCAGCGCCGCGCGTGAAACATAATCCTGCGCCGGATCGTCGATGCGGATCTGTGCGTCTTCGGTGAAGAGTGCCCCGGGCTTCGTCACGATCTTGCCGTTCACGGTGACCGTGCCACGCTGGATCGCATCGCGAGCGCGCGAGCGGCTGGCGAAGAGCGAAAGGGTGACGAGAAGCTGGTCGAGGCGTTGTGGTTCTGACATGGGCTGTCCATGCCGGGCAATCGGCTGTGTTGCAAGCCTTTTATGCTGATATCGGCGTTGACGCAGGATTGCGACAGGCGATAATCGCCGACATCAACGGTGAGGGGCACCATGCGAAAGATCTGTGGCTATGCAGCGCTGATGGCGACGATCGCCGTTCCGGCTATGGCAAATGATACGATGGCCGAGCTGAAGACGGGCGGTCTTGCCTATGTCCGCACCGGCGATATCAGCATGGATCAGGAAAAACTGTTCATTTCGCAGACCGAAGTGCGCGTCGATTACGTGTTCGAAAACACTTCCGACAGGGATGTCGAAAGCGTCGTCGCCTTCCCGATGCCCGATATCAAGGGTGACATAGACAGCATGGTCGATACGGGAAATGTTGATTCCGACAATTTCCTCGGCTTCACTGTGACCCAGGATGGTAAGGCCATTACGCCGACCCTGCAGCAGCGCGTATCGGTGGCCGGCGTCGACATGACGGATGAATTGAAGGCTCATGGCGTGCCGCTGCTGCCGCTCAGCAAGGCGGCCATGGATGCCGTCGCCAAACTGCCCGTCGATCTACTCGAGGACTGGACTGCCCGCGGTTTGATCGCCGACGACGAATACGACAATGACGGCCAGGGCATGAAGCATCATCCGACGCCGATGTGGACGCTGCATACCACCTATTGGTGGCGTACGAAATTTCCGGCCAAGGTGAAGATTGCGGTCGAGCATCGCTACAAGCCAAGTGTCGGCGGCACCGTGGCCATCACCTTCGCCGGCGACGAAGATTACCAGAAGCAACAACTCCAGGCCTATCGTGGCAAATATTGTCTCGACGAGACTTTTCTGAAGACGGCGGTGAAACTTGCCGCGGTGGCCGACAAGGGTGGCCGCGGCTATACGGAGAGCTGGATCTCCTATGTGCTGACGACCGGAGCCAACTGGTCCGGTCCGATCAAGCATTTCGAGTTGACGGTCGATAAGGGCAGTCCTGAAAACTACATCAGCTTTTGCGGTACGAATGTAAAGAAGATCGGCGCGACGACATTCCAGATGACGGCGCAGGATTTCTACCCGGAGCACGACCTGGATATCCTGATCCTGGTTGCAGCTGCCGTGAACTAGCGGCGCACTAACTGCCTCTCAAATTAAATAAATTTAAAGCCGAAGCCTCTATTGATGCCCGTGATTGCGGCGATCCGTTTCAAGATCGCCGCCTGCCATGAAGGCTTCGCGCGTCAGCGTCCCAATCATGCCCCCTCCCTGAATTCTTCGAGCATAGCCGCGCCTCTTCCTCGCGCGGTCCTTAAACATGCTCGCCAGGACCTGCGCTCCGGAGGCGCCCGCTTATGTCCGCGAAAAAGCTCTCTTTAAATGGCAAGCTTGCCATCACATTTACGGCCCTGATTGCCATTTTCGCCTGCGTTTCCGCATTCGTCTATTCCAAGCAAGAGGTTTCCGCCGGTGCTGCCGTCGAGCAGGAAAGGTCGCAGCAGCTCGTCAGCCTGATCGATGATTCGCTGCAGGCCATGCTGGAACAGGCCGTCAATCTGCGGGGCTTTCTGCTTCTGCGCAGCAACAGCACCTATGACGATATCTTCAACAATCGCGAGCGGATGCTGAAGAGCATCGCTGCTGCAAAGCAGGCGGCTGCCGATTCGCCGGATCTGCTGCAGGCGATCGACAACATGCAGAAGGCTGCCGATCTCTATTTCCACCAGCTCGCGGAGCCGCAGGCCAAGGCGCGTAAGGAAACCGAGATGCCGCTCGACCAGATCGTCAAGATCGGTCAGAACGAAACCAAGGGCCAGCTTGACGGCTTTCGCGATGCCGCCGCCAAGATCAAGCAGGCTGCCCGCGCCAAGGCAAGCAGTCTCGCAGCCATGCAGGACGATGCCAACGGCGATCTGCGCTTGACCCTCATCATCGGCGGCGTCTTCGCCTCGCTCGCCGCCGCTGTACTTGCCTGGCTGCTTTCGCGCATCATTGTCCGTCCAATCGTCGGCATGACGGCGGCCATGGGCCGTCTGGCAAACGGCGAGCATGACGTCGAAGTCCCGGCTGTTGGCCGCGGCGATGAAATCGGCCGCATGGCGGATGCCGTCCTCGTCTTCAAGCAGGCTGGCATCGAGAAGCTGCGTCTTGCCGGCGAGACCGAGCGTATGCGTGGCGACGCCGAACGTCAGCGCCTGATGAATGACGAGCAGAAGGCACGTGAAGAGGGCGAAATCCGTTTCGCCATGGAAGCGCTCGCCGGCGGCCTCTCGGCCCTATCGGCGGGCAATGTCGCAACCCGTCTCAATGACGGCTTCGCGCCGCAGTTCGACAGCGTCCGCGCCGATTTCAACAATGCGGTCGAAAAGCTCGAAGCGGCCTTGCGGTCCGTTGGCCAAAATGCCTCCGCCATCAATGCCGGTGCTGACGAAATCCGTTCGGCCGCCGACGATCTGGCACACCGTACCGAACAGCAGGCCGCCGCCGTCGAAGAGACGGCCGCAGCACTGGAAGAGGTCACGATCACGGTTCGCGACTCCGCCAAGCGCGCCGAGGATGTCGGCCATCTCGTCGAGCGCGCCCGCCTCGGTGCGGAACGTTCGGGCGAAGTGGTTCGCAAAGCCGTTTCGGCCATGCAGCAGATCGAAAAATCCTCGGGCGAGATCAGCAACATCATCAGCGTCATCGACGACATCGCGTTCCAGACCAATCTTCTGGCGCTGAATGCCGGCGTCGAGGCAGCGCGTGCCGGGGATGCCGGCAAGGGCTTTGCGGTCGTTGCCCAGGAAGTGCGCGAGCTTGCGCAGCGCTCGGCCAATGCCGCCAAGGAAATCAAGTCGCTGATCACGACGTCGAGCGATCAGGTCAATACCGGTGTGTCGCTGGTCGGCGAGACCGGCAAGGCGCTGGAACTGATCGTATCCGAGGTGCAGGAGATCAACCGCCATGTCGGCGCAATCGTGACTGCGACCCGCGAACAGTCGACTGGCTTGCAGGAGATCAACACGGCCGTCAACAACATGGATCAAGGCACGCAGAAGAATGCCGCTATGGTTGAGGAGCAGACAGCGGCCAGCCATGCGCTCGCCCGCGAAGCTGCAGCACTCAACGAGCTGCTCCAGCAGTTCCGTCTCGGCAATACCGGCAAGGCTGCACCCGCGCGTCCGGCCGTGGCGACAGCACGTTCGAGGCCGGCCGCCTCTCCGGCCCGTGCTCTTGGGCGCACCGTCGCCAAGGCTTTCGGTGGCAAGGCAACGGCGACGACCGCTGTCGCTGCCCGCGACGATTGGGAGGAGTTCTGATTGCCGATCACCTTCTCTCCGGCGGAGAGAAGGTGGGCACGAACGATTGAGTGAAACGAAATGGCGCGGGACCGGATGAGGGGGTCTCGGAGCACCGGCCGCGAGTGCCTTGAGCGGTAAGCGAAAGGCGACTTAGAGTACGCCGGAACGCCCCCGGTCCGCCCTTCGGGCACCTTCTCCCCGAGAGGAGAAGGAAAAACCTAGCCGGCGGCTCCAACGATGCGGCCGCGGCCGAGCGCACGGAATACCGTTTGCACGATGCTGGCACGGTCAAGGCCAGCCATGGCGTTCATGGCCTCAGGCTTGGCCTGTTCCATCCAAATATCGGGCATGACCAGCGAGCGGATTTTCAGGCCGCTGTCGAGCAGACCTTCATTGGCAAGGAACTGCATGACCTGACTGCCGAAACCGCCGACCGAGCCTTCCTCGATGGTGATCAGGATCTCGTGATGGGCGGCAAGCTGGCGGATGAGATCGTGGTCGAGCGGCTTGGCGAAGCGTGCGTCCGCAACCGTCGTCGAAAGCCCGGCAGCGTCCAGATCTTCGGCGGCGGCAAGGCTATCGGCAAGGCGCGTACCGAAGGAGAGCAGGGCGACCTTCGTGCCCTGTTTGATGACGCGACCCTTGCCGATTTCGAGGATCTGGCCGCGCTCCGGCAGATCGACGCCGACGCCTTCACCGCGCGGATAGCGGAAGGAAATGGGGCCGAGATCATAGGCGGCGGCTGTGCGCACCATATGCTTGAGTTCCGCCTCGTCGGCGGCGGCCATGACGACGAAACCGGGCAGGGTGGCGAGGAATGCGGTGTCAAAGGAGCCAGCATGGGTCGGCCCATCGGCGCCGACGAAGCCGGCGCGGTCGATCGGGAAGCGCACCGGCAGGCCCTGGATCGCCACATCATGCACCACTTGGTCATAGGCGCGTTGCAGGAAGGTCGAGTAAAGGGCGGCAAAGGGCTTGTAGCCTTCGGCAGCAAGGCCGGCGGCGAAGGTCACGGCGTGCTGCTCGGCAATGCCAACATCGAAACAGCGCTTGGGAAAGAGTTCCTGCAGCTTGTCGAGGCCGGTGCCGTTCGGCATGGCAGCGGTGATGCCGACAATCTTGTCGTCAAGGGTCGCCTCCTGCACCAAAGCGTCCGCAAAGACGCTTGTGTAGCTTGGCGCATTCGGCTTCACTTTCGTCTGTGCGCCGGTAATGACGTCGAACTTGTTGACGCCATGATATTTGTCCACAGCCGCCTCGGCGGGCGCATAGCCCTTGCCCTTCTGCGTCACGACATGGATCAGCACCGGGCCTTGTGCATTGTCGCGTACATTGCGCAGCACCGGAAGCAGATGTTCGAAGGAATGGCCGTCGATCGGGCCGATATGGTAGAAGCCCATTTCCTCGAACATGGTGCCGCCGGTCACATAGCCCCGTGCGTGCTCGACCGCCCGGGTGATGGCGCGGTCAACCTTCTTGCCGAGATAGGCGGTCAGTTTCTTTCCAAAGTCCCGGAAGCCCATATAGGTGCGGCCGGAGGCGAGACGCGCGAGATAAGCGCTCATCGCTCCCGTCGGCGGGGCGATCGACATATCGTTGTCGTTGAGGATGACGATCAGCCGCGCATCGAGCGCGCCGGCATTGTTCAGGGCCTCGTAGGCCATGCCGGCGGACATTGCGCCGTCGCCGATGACGGCGATCACGCGGCGGTCGGTATTATCGAGCTCGGCGGCAACCGCCATGCCCAGACCGGCCGAAATGGATGTCGAGGAATGCGCGGCGCCGAAGGGATCATATTCGCTCTCGGCCCGGCGCGTGAAACCGGAGAGACCGCCTTCCTGCCGCAGCGTGCGAATGCGGTCGCGGCGCCCGGTCAGGATCTTGTGCGGATAACATTGGTGCCCGACATCGAAGATGAGGCGGTCGTTCGGCGTATTGAAGACGCTGTGGATTGCAATGGTCAGCTCGACCACGCCGAGGCCGGCGCCAAGATGTCCGCCGGTGCGCGATACCGCATCGATCATCTCATCGCGGACTTCGCGGGCGAGCTGCGGCAATTCCCGGTCCTCCAGCTTTCGCAGGTCGGAAGGATATTGGACCCGGTCCAGCAGGGGCGTCTGTGGCATTTGTGTCAAGGCTGAAGCCTCTTTCTTGCTATTCTTGGGCGGTTGTCCGCCTTTACGTCAAAACAGATTGCGACAAAAGACGCCGAATTCAAGGTGTTCCCGAACAAGAAACATGTGGGAATGTTATGAACCCGTTAGCTCTCCGGCAGGGGAATGAACTCTTCCTCGTCACCCGGCACGATATCGAAGCGGCCCGTGCGCCATTCTTCCTTGGCCTTTTCGATACGCTCCTTTGATGACGAGACGAAATTCCACCAGATATAGCGCTTCGAATTGAGCGCTGCACCGCCAAAAAGCATGAGATGACAGCCTTTTTCAGCGGCCTCCAGTGTAATCGCATCACCCGGCCGGAAGACGAGGAGCTGATCCTGTTCGAAACGGTCACCGGCGACGACGAGGGAACCGGAGAGAATATAGACTGCGCGTTCCTCGTGCGCTGCCCCAAAAGGAAACGTCGTGTTCGGCTGCAGCTGAAGATCGACATAAAGCGTATCCGAGAAGGATTTCACCGGCGATTTCAGGCCCTCGAAATCGCCGATGACAACGCGCCCGGCCACGCCGCCATCGGCGATGACAGGCAGCTCGTCCTTCTCGGTGTGGGCGAATGACGGATCGATCTCTTCCTTGTCGTCGGGCAGCGCCAGCCACGTCTGCAAGCCGGACATGGAAAACGGATGGTCGCGCAAGTTCTCCGGCGTGCGCTCCGAATGCACGATGCCGCGCCCGGCCGTCATCAGGTTGATATCGCCGGGGCGGATCACCTTGGCGGTGCCGAGGCTATCCATATGGCGGATTTCGCCGTCGAACAGATAGGTGACGGTGGAAAGGCCGATATGCGGATGCGGGCGCACGTCGAGCGCCTGACCCGGCCGTAAAATGGCAGGCCCCATGCGATCGAAGAAGATGAACGGCCCCACCAGCCGCCGCCGGCTGCTCGGAAGTGCGCGCCGCACGGAGAAGCCGCCGAGGTCGCTGGTGCGCGGTATAATCAGATTTTCGATCGCGTCGCAGGCGAAGGCATCACCGGCCTGCGGATCGTTGCCTGGGAAGAAGGACATAACGGCTCTCCTTTCGGTCGGAACGCAACCTACCGGGCCAACCTACCGGCAATGTCACCCAAACTCAAATTTTCCTATCGGGTCTCAGGCCCCATCCAGCGCTTCTGTGCCTTGAGGCTTGCCGGCACGGTCGAGCCGGATCTTCTCGATGCGGTTCTCGGCAGCCGAAAGCAGCGCCTCGCAATGCTTCTTCAGCGCTTCGCCGCGCTCATAGATCGAAATGGATTCATCGAGCGCCACGTCGCCGCGCTCAAGCCGTGCAACGATGCTTTCAAGCTCCGCCACGGCCTTCTCGAAGGAATAGCCCGAAACATCTGCCTTGGCGCTCTCGCTCATCGTCAACCTCTCATCATGCGTAGAATATGCATCCCCGCCGACTCGGCGAGACCTTCCAGATCATAGCCGCCTTCGAGCAGGCTGACGACCCGGTTCTTCGCGCTGCGGTCCGCAACTTCCAGCAGCCGCCCCGTCGCCCAGTCGAAATCCTCGCCGGTCAGGTTCAGTTGCGCCAGAGGATCGCGGTGATGGGCGTCGAAGCCGGCCGAGATGATGATGAGATCGGGGCTGAAGTCGGCGAGCGCCGGCAGAATGCGCGACTTGAAGGCCTCGCGGAAATGATCGCCGCCGGTGTTGGGGGAGAGCGGCGCATTGACGATGGTATTGTGCGTGCCGCTTTCATCCTTCTTGCCCGTGCCGGGATAGAGCGGCATCTGGTGGGTGGAACAGAAGAGCACCGAGGGATCGTCCCAGAAAATGTCCTGCGTGCCGTTGCCGTGATGCACGTCCCAATCGACGATGGCGACACGCTCTGCACCATGTGCCTTTTGTGCATGGCGCGCGGCGATCGCGGCATTGTTGAAGAAGCAGAAGCCCATGGCTTTGGTCTTCTCGGCGTGGTGCCCCGGTGGACGGGCCGCGACAAAGACATTGTCGGCCGCACCGGAGAAGACGTCATCGACCGCCGCCATGGCGCCACCGACGCCATGCATGATCGCCTGCAACGTCTTCGGGCTGGCATAGGTATCGGCTTCCAGCTGGTTGATCTCGCCGTCGTCGCCCCTGTCCGGCATCGAGCGCAGCACGAACTCCAGATGCTCCTCGGGGTGGGCAAGCAGGACTGCATCCTCATGCGCGGCAGGCGCTTTTCGCCGATCCAGCCGCTCGAAATTTGGATGCTCCAGCGCGATGTTCAGCGATCGCAGCCGATCCGGCCGTTCGGGGTGACCTGCCGGAACGATGTGTTCAAGGAAGATCGGATGTTCGTAAAGACGTGTGCTCATGGGGCCAATCTATAAATGAGGTGTGACGCCTATTACAGGACATGGACCATGTCACTACAATGTCAACAATCCATCTTAACCACTTTGGAATGGCGCCCGTTTACTTATCGAAGCGTGGTGTTAAGCTTTCATTAAGGTCAGTATGGCGTCGGCCAGGGTTATTGCGTCATGGCAAGAGTAGAACGATCCGATGTCATCGAGGTAAGGGTGCCGCCGCGCGATGTCGACAGGCACGGCCAGATGTTTATCGCATCCTATATCTCACAGGCAGAGACCGCACTCTCGAACTTCTGGCGCACGCGGCCGCTTGTCGACGATGAGCCCGTCTACATCGCCAAGAAGGTATCCTGTTCGCTCCACCGCGCTTTGCACTATGATGAACTCGCCCGCTACTCGATCAGCGTCAACAAGATCGGCGGCAAATCGGTCGGTTTCGTCGTGGCGGTCGAAACCGGCAACGAACTGGCGGCAGAGGTGGAAATCCTCTGGCTTGCGGTGCGCGGCGACGAGCATGATCCCGTGCCGCTGCCGGAAGACACGCGCGACTGGCTCTATAAATATCTGGCCTGAGCCGAGCCCTAGCTCCGCTGCGGCAGAAGCGGGTAGCCGACCATGACGGCGCGGCCGACAAGAGCTGCAACCACAGCCTTGATGATATCGCCCGGCACGAAGCCCAGAGATCCGATAAATGCCTTGCTCAAACCGATATTGATCGCCAGCCAGGCAATGCCGAACGCATAGAGCACCACCACGCCGCCGATAACAGCAGCGATGAAGAAGCCGATTCCCTGAGATAGGCCGCTCTGCTCCGGCTTCACCAGTCGTTCAGAGAGATAGCCGGTGACGAAGGCTGCAAAGATCCAGCCGACGAAGAAGCCGGCCGTCGGGCCGGCAAAGACCGCAAGGCCGCCGCGTCCGCCCGACAGCACCGGTAGGCCGATGCTGACAAGAACGACCACGAGCAGCACCGCGATGGTCCCGCGCTTGGCGCCTAGCACGACGCCGGCAAGCATAACGCCGAGCGACTGGGCGGTGATCGGAACCGGAATGATGCCGATCGGGATCGGCGGCAAGAGGCCCAGAGCCACGATGATGGCGGCAAACAGCGCCGAAAGCACGAGATCGCGGGTGTTCATGGTGGCTCCTTCCGAAAGAGATTTACGTTCATTGACGCCGAATGCCGCGCGCGTCAATCGCCGCGGCGATGTTGTCCGCATCGCGCAGCGTCAGGATGATCAGCGGCGCGAGCGTGGTTGCGAGGCGAACCTTGATCCCGCGGGCCTGATGCGCTTCGCGGATCGCGCGGTAGCGATCGAGAATTTCAGGCACAAAACGGATGACGAGGCCGATCGCAAGGCCGATATCGGCGGCTTGCAGCAGGCCGAGCTTTTCGAGCGGCATGGCAAGCGCGGTGATTTCATCGATGAAGTCGGCCATCGATGTCGTTGCCGTCACTGTGGCGGCGAACAGCGCCAGCGCCGTCAGACGAAGGGCGGTAACGATCGCTGCGTGCAGCGGACCGACGAGGGCAGCGAATATCGCGAGCACGGCAATCGAGACGAGGATAGGTCGCAGCCGCTTGAGCGCCTCTGCAACTGGAAGGCCGCTGCGAAGATAAAGGGCGGCGCCGACAAGGTTTGCGCAGGCGAGCAGCACGATGGACTGCGTCAGAAACAGCAATACGCCGAATGCGGTCAGCGCAAGCAGCTTCACGCGCGGCGAGAGCCGATGCACCCATGTATCCGCTTCCACATGCAGCGTCTGCATCAGCCGGCCATCTCCTGGTAGCGGGCGATGGCCTCCATTGCGGGCGCATCTGCAACAAGCCGGCCCTGGTCGAACAGCAGCACACGGTCGAAATCCTCAAGTAGCGGCAGGTCGTGGCTAATGACGATGACATTTTCTGGAAGCGTTGCCATGGTCTTCTGCACGAGTGCCCGATTCTTCAGATCGAGCTGGTTTGTCGGTTCGTCCAGGATGAGGATATCCGGGCCGGTGACCAGTACCGAGCAGAGCGCAGCCATCTGCAACTCACCACCGGAAAGCTCATGCGCCCGCCGTGCGCCGAGATGGCCGACGCCAAATCGGCCAAGAATGCCCTCGACCGCGGTTTCGATCTGCGCCTTGTCATATCCGCGCGCCTTGAGCCCGTAGGCAATATCGTCGCGCACGATGGGCAGGATGATCTGGTTCTGTGGCGACTGGAAGATATAGCCGACCTTGCCGAGTACTTTGGCAGCGTCGCCGACCGTGTCGAGCCCGTCGACCACGACCCGCCCGCTCGTCGGCTTGACTAGTCCATTAATCAACCGCGCGAAGGTCGTCTTGCCGGAGCCATTGAGACCGATGACGCCGATACGGCGCTCCTTCAGCGTCAGGCTCAGCGGAAACAGCGCGGTGCGCGTGCCGTAATCGACGCCGGCATTTTCGAAGCGGATGTCCAAGCGGCTTCCTTGTTCGGTAAGCTGGAGCGGCTCAGCGTTTCACGGAACCTCAGAGCCGCTACAGCCTTTTATTGTCTCGCAATCCCGGACGGAAAACCGCTACGCACTTTTCCTGGAATTGCTCTATCGCGGAGCTATAGCGTATCGCGCCTATTTATCAAATCAGGGCCTCTTTGAAAGCATGGGAATTTATGCCTATGATCCCGCCATGACGAATCTGCTTTCGAATCGTGACGCCCGCCGCGTGTTCCTTGCCAAGCAGGGGCTTGCCAATCCGCCGAACCGCGCCTTGACCAAGGCGGGGCTGTTGCAGCTCATCCATGACATCGGCTTCGTGCAGGTCGATAGCATAGGCACCGTCGAGCGTGCCCATCACCAGATCCTGTTTTCGCGCAACCAGACCTATCGGCGCGAGCACCTGACGGAACTTCTGGAAAAGGACGGCGCGCTCTTCGAGAACTGGACGCACGACGCCTCCATCCTGCCGAGCGCATTCTTCGTCTACTGGAAGCACCGTTTTCGCCGCGAGGAAGTGGCGATCATCGAACGCTGGCGAAAATGGCGCGGCGAGGGGTTCGAGGCGGCTTTCGAGGAAACCTACGAGCGCGTGCTGAAGAACGGCGCGATCACCGCCCGCGAGGTCAAGGCGGAGGATCATGTCTCAGGCGGCTGGTGGAACTGGCATCCCAACAAGACAGCGCTCGAATATTTCTGGCGCACCGGCAAGTTCGCGATCGCCGGCCGCACCAATTTCCAGAAGGTCTATGACCTCGTCGAACGTGTGCTGCCGGCCCATTTCCATGAGCCGGAAGTGGAGCATGACGAATTTGTCGACTGGGCCTGCCGCAGCGCGCTGCAGCGTCTCGGCTTTGCGACCTCAGGCGAAATCGCCGCCTTCTGGGATCTGGTGACGCCGCAGGAGGCCAAAAGCTGGGTCGAAACGCATCGCGACGAACTGACCGAAGTGCTGATCGAGCCTGCCGGTGGCGGCAAGCCTCGACCTTCGCTTGCTTTCCTCGACTTTCATGACACGCTCGATAGTCACGCCGAAGCGCCGGCGCGTATCCGTGTGCTTAGCCCCTTCGATCCCACGCTGCGCGATCGCAACCGCACCGAACGCCTGTTCGGTTTCTTCTACCGCATCGAGATCTTCGTGCCTGAACCGAAACGCGAATATGGCTATTACGTTTTTCCGCTCCTCGAAGGAGACCGTCTGATCGGACGGATCGATATGAAGGCTGATCGCAAGGCGGGAACGCTTGACGTCAAGCGCCTTTGGCTCGAACCGGGCGTCAAGGCATCGGCCGGCCGGCTGGAGAAGCTGGAAGCGGAGCTGGAGCGTATCGCCCGTTTCACCGGCGTCGAGAAGGTCGTGTTTCTCGAAGGCTGGCGGGGATGATCCTTGCTTTTCGAGAGATCAGTGATGAGCGGCATCCGGGGAACGGCCGCTGATTTTTGGGGACAGCGATCGCATGGATAATGTTCCGATCTTCGACGGGCACAATGATGCGGTCCAGTTCATGCTGGATTATAGATCCGACGGCCGTGATTTTCTGGCTCGGTCCGAGACAGGGCATCTCGATCTTCCGCGGGCGCTCGAAGGAGGCTTGGCTGGTGGGTTGTTTGCGATGTACGCCGCGCCGGACCAAGAGCCGGTGGATGATCTGACGATCACTCACAATGGCTACGAAGTTCACTATGCCGACGCGGTGCATCCGGACCATGCCCGCCGGCAAATCGACGGGCAGCTCTCGGCCATAAGGAAGCTGATCGGGCGCTCGGGCGATAAAATACGCCTTGCAACGAGCGTCGGCGAGATCGAGACGGCACGCTATGACGGCGCCTTTGCCATCGTGCTCCATATGGAGGGCGCCGACGCCATCGGCCCCGATCTCGGCTATCTGGATAGCCTGCACAATGCCGGCCTTCGATCCCTGGGCATCGTCTGGAGTCGCCCGAATATCTTTGGTTACGGCGTTCCGTTTGCCTATCCGAGATCGCCCGACACGGGACCCGGCCTCACGGATTTGGGAAAGAATCTGGTCAGAAGATGCAATGAATTGGGGATCATGATCGATGTTTCCCATCTGAACGAGCGCGGATTTTGGGACGTGGCCGCATTGAGTACCGCTCCGCTCGTCGCCACCCACGCCTGCGCCCATACTATATGTCCGTCGACGCGAAATCTCACCGATCGGCAATTGGACGCCATCCGCGATACAGGTGGCGTCATCGGGTTGAATCTTGCCGTCAACGATATCCGCGCGGATGCCAATCTTGACGAGGACACGCCGCTCGACGCCGTCATTCGTCAGATCGATTACCTCATCGCTCGCGTTGGGCCTGAGGGGGTCGCTCTGGGATCGGATTTCGATGGTGCCGTAATGCCTCGCGAGATCGGGGACGCAAGCGGCTTGCCGCGTCTCCTCGACGCCATGCGCGAAAGTGGTTTCGACGAGCTGACCTTGCGAAAATTCGCGTATGACAATTGGCTTCGCGTGTTCAGCCTCACATGGCCGGATCGATCATGAACTTTGTCACCTCCTCCTTGAGAGGACATAGCTAACTAAGTCCAATAGGCAGAAGGGCACCCGAGGAGGAGAGTTCGTTGTCGTCGCTGATTCTAAAAGGCCATAATGTCAGACTCCGCCCGCCATGTGCTGACGACGCCGATGAGCGCCTCCTCTTGGGCACCAATGCCGAGATCGCGGAGATGTATGGCGTCAACAAAGAGGACATCAAGCCCATCACTCGGGAGACTGCGGTCAGATGGGTTCAGGGTATTGCCGATCACCCTCACGCATGGGTCATCGAGATCAAGGGCGCCTTTGCCGGCGTGATCAGATTGGACAACGTCAATCTTCAGGACAAGCGCGCGACGATGGCGATCGGGATCTATAACCCGGCGTTACTCGGCAAAGGGTTTGGCACGGAAGCGATCACTCTCCTGTTACGCCATGCCTTCAGTGATATGGGGCTGCACCGCATCGGAATACGCGTGCTCGCCTACAACCAGCGTGCCATCCGCGCCTATGAGAAATGCGGCTTCGTTGTCGAGGGAAGGGAGCGGGAGACGGCCTATGTCAACGGCAGCTGGCACGATGACATCATGATGGGGCTGCTCGATCGCGAGTTTTCGGCACCTTCTCCGTGAAGGGAGGTGCCGCAAAGCGGCGGGTGGGATGACAATTGTTTCGCTACAGACATCGACGCGATCACCCCACCCCGGAGCGTTGCTCCGACCCTCCCCATCAAGGGGAGGGTGAAAGATCAGCAGATTTCCGTCTTGGCGATCTTGATCCCGAAACCTTCCAGGCCGACATAATGCCGCTCGCGGCTGGTGAGCAGCTTGATCGAGCTGACGCCGAGATCCTTCAGGATCTGCGCACCGAGGCCGATTTCCAGCCACTCGCTGTCGCGCGTCTGTGCTTCGGCATGGGCTTCGCGGCCCGCCTGGCGCGATTTGCGGCCGTTGTCGAAATGGCCGACGCCGACAGAGCCCTCTCGCAGATAGACGATGATGCCGCGGCCCTCTTCGGCGATCTTTTTCATGTAGAAATCGACCGGGCTGTTCTTGCCGAAAATATCCTCGGCAACGTTCTCCGGATGCAGGCGGACCGGAATGTCGATACCGTCGCGGATGTCGCCGAAGACAACGGCAAGGTGCTGCATTGGATCCCAGGGCAGCGAATAGGTATGGGCGCGCGCCTTGCCGAACGGAGTCTCGACGTCAAAGCTGGCGCCGAGTTCGATCAGCGTTTCCTTGCGCTGGCGATAGGCGATGAGGTCGGCGACCGAAACAAGCTTCAGCCCGTGCTGCTCGGCGAAGCTCACCACCTGCTGACCGCGGGTGACGGTGCCATCGTCATTGACGAGTTCGCAGATGACGCCGATCGGCGGCAGGCCGGCAAGCTTGCAGAGGTCGACCGCAGCTTCGGTATGGCCCGAACGCATCAGCACGCCGCCTTCGCGGGCAACGAGCGGGAAAATATGGCCGGGGCGGACGAAATCTGTGGGACCGACATTCGGGTTGGCGAGGTTGCGCACGGTTAGCGTACGGTCGTCGGCGGAAATACCGGTCGTGGTCCCATGCTTGAAGTCGACGGAAACGGTGAAGGCCGTCGTATGTGCTGAGTCGTTTTCTGCGACCATGGCATTGAGGTTGAGCCGCTTGGCTTCTTCGCGCGGCATCGGCGTGCAGACGATACCGGAGGTATGGCGAACGATGAAAGCCATCTTGTCGGGCGTGCAGTGTACGGCGGCGACGATCAGGTCGCCTTCGTTTTCGCGGTCGTTATCGTCCATGACGACGACGATCTCGCCGGCTTCAAAAGCCCGGATGGCATCGACAACGCGCTTCTGGTCATACGGCATCTCGAAATTCCTATCTCTGCTGGCCCGTCTGGCCGCGATCTCTCAGATAATGGTCGGCAACCGCGCAGGCAACCATGGCTTCGCCGATCGGCACCGCACGAATGCCGACGCATGGATCGTGGCGGCCCTTGGTGCGGACATCGACATTGTTGCCATCGGCATCGATCGATTGGCGTTCCGTCAGGATCGACGAAGTCGGCTTGATGGCAAAGCGCGCGACGATGGGCTCGCCTGTGGAAATGCCGCCCAGGATGCCGCCGGCATGATTGGACAGGAAGATGCGCTTGCCGTCATTGCCCATGCGCATCGCGTCGGCATTTTCCTCGCCTGTGAGTTCGGCGGAGGCGAAGCCTTCGCCGATTTCGACGCCCTTGACGGCGTTGATCGACATCAGCAGCGAGGCGATATCCTGATCGAGCTTGCCGTAGATCGGAGCGCCAAGCCCAGCCGGCACGCCTTCAGCCACGACTTCGACAACTGCGCCGATCGAGGAGCCAGCCTTGCGGATGCCGTCGAGATACTCTTCCCACACCGGCACGATGTCCGGATCAGGCGCAAAGAAAGGATTTTGGTCGACCTGAGCCCAGTCCCAATTGGCACGGTTGATCTTATGCTTGCCGATCTGCACCAGCGCGCCGCGGATGGTCACGCCGGGCACGACGAGACGGGCGATGCCGCCGGCGGCAACACGCGCTGCGGTCTCGCGGGCCGAGGAGCGCCCGCCGCCACGATAGTCGCGAATGCCGTATTTGACGTCATAGGTATAGTCGGCATGGCCGGGACGATAGCGTCGGGCGATTTCGCCATAATCCTTCGAGCGCTGGTCAGTATTCTCAATCAGCATCGAGATCGGCGTTCCGGTCGAGATCATCGTCTCGCCGTCCTCATCGAGCATGACGCCCGACAGAACCTTCACGAGATCGTCCTCGCGCCGCTGCGTCACAAAGCGCGATTGCCCCGGCTTGCGCTTGTCGAGCCAGATCTGAATGTCCTGCAGTTTGAAACGGAGGCCCGGAGGGCAGCCATCGACGACGCAGCCGAGCGCCGGGCCGTGGCTTTCGCCCCAGGTGGTGACGCGGAAGAGGTGACCGAATGTATTATGCGACATGTAAAACGACCGGATTAGCGCAGCCTGACGGCAGGCCGCGTCTTGTCACTTGCAATTGCGGCCCACTCATAGGCCAAAATGCCGACAAGACAAAATCTTTCTTTCAGTTGCCTCGGAAACGGCGCCCGGCCATTTTCTTCCTCAAGCATCGGCATGGTAAACAAAGATTAATCCGAATTGTGGATTGTGACGATGCATTCACCAATTGGGCGGGCGAAGACATTATTGGGGGCAACTTCCGCCATATTCGACGTGTTTTCTAGGCATCATAAGAAATCATAATCAATTTACCTGAAGGGTGACGACGATGCGCTTCTTTGTAGCGACGCTTTTGGCCACGGCAAGCCTGCTTGCTCCTGTCGCTGGTTTTGCTGAGAGCGCAGATGTCGAGGCCGTCATCAAGAAGGTCGATGCGAAGAACTTCAATATCACCCTGGATGATGGCAAGAGCTATCAGGTGCCGGAGGATTTCGATTTCAGCGGCCTGCAGGCCGGTGTGAAGGTCGTGGTCTTCTATACGGAAGTCGACGGCAAGCGCGTCGTCAATGATCTTGATATCGTCCAATAAATCCCAGCTTCGCCAGGCGCTCACCCGGCGCGGGTGAAATCCAGAGCTTTCGATTGATCGATTTTAAGCGTTCTCCGAAATAACGGTCCCCGGCCTAATCCCAAACCGCGTTACATCCAGCCGATAATCTTCATTTCCGGATCGACTTTCAGGATCTGGTCCTGATGGATGGGGATTTCGGCCGCCTCTTCCTTTTCGACATCTCCGATCAGGCGAAACAACGTGCGTATAACGCCGCCATGCGTAACGCAGACCGTCGGCCGGTCGATGGACGTCAGCCAGGAGCCAACGCGCCAGGAGAGGATTTCGTAGCTTTCGGCATCATCGCCGGGCGGGATGAAATCCCATTTGTTGGCCTTGCGCTCGGCAAGACGGTCGGGCTCGGTCGCCTTCAACTCCTTGAGAGTAAAGCCTTCCCAGGCCCCGAAGGACACTTCGACCAATCGGTCGTCGGTGCTGTAATCCTTGGGCGGCAGCCCCATGGCCTGCCGAACGATTTCCATGGTTTCGCGGGTACGCCGCAACGGGCTTGCGACGAAATCGAAGGGGATGTTTTCGAAGGCAAGGATTTCCGCAAGATCGACGCCGTTCTGCCGCGCCTGTTCGCGGCCGATGGCATTCAGATCGATATCCTTCTGCCCTTGCAGCCGGCGCTCGGCATTCCAGTCGGTCTGACCGTGGCGTATCACATAGAGGATGGGCGACACGGTCAGATTCCTGTTGGTCAGTCCTTCGCGACGGAAATGTCGGGCGCGTCCACGGCCTTCATGCCGACCGTGTGATAGCCGGAATCGACGTGGTGGATTTCGCCGGTCACGGCCGTCGACAGATCCGACAACAGGTAGAGGGCGGAATTGCCGACTTCGTCGATCGTGACGGTCCGCTTCAGCGGCGCGTTGTACTCGTTCCACTTCAGGATGTAGCGGAAGTCGCCGATGCCGGACGCTGCGAGCGTCTTGATCGGGCCTGCCGAGATCGCGTTGACGCGGATGCCGCGGCTGCCGAGATCGACTGCGAGGTAGCGCACGCTTGCTTCGAGAGCGGCCTTGGCGACGCCCATGACGTTGTAATGCGGCATGACCTTCTCCGCACCGTAATAGGTGAGGGTGATCATGGAGCCGCCGTCATTCATGATTCGCTCGGCGCGCTGTGCAACCGCGGTGAAGGAATAGACGGAGATGTCCATCGTCTTCGTGAAGTTGTCACGGCTGGTATCGAGATAACGGCCGGTCAGCTCGTCCTTGTCGGAAAACGCAATGGCGTGCACGACGAAATCGATCTTGCCCCATTTCGCCTCAAGCGTGTCCATGACGGCATCGATCGTTGCCGGCTCGGTCACGTCGCAATGGCCGGCCATGAAGGCGCCGAGTTCCTGAGCGAGCGGCTCGACGCGCTTCTTCAGGGCATCGCCCTGCCACGTCAATGCGATTTCGGCTCCGGCATCCGAACAGGCCTTGGCAATACCCCACGCTATCGAACGGTTGTTTGCTACGCCGAGGATGACGCCGCGTTTGCCTGCCATGAGGCCAGTGGCTTGAGCCATATTATGCTCCCTTGAACTTTAGATGAACCTGCCTATGGCATAGGCCGACCCCCGGTTCAAGCATCGTAAAGATCATCAACTGTTAGGGATCGTAACAAAGGGTGCTGTTGTCACCAAAATTTCACAGGAAAAGCCCTTCGCGCATACTACGCATGAGATCCGTGACCTTGTCGTCGGGTTTTTCCCAGAGCATCAGCCGCAATTCGACAATGAGATCGCCTTTTGCGCCATTGCCGTCGGGCAATCCCTCACCGGAAATGCGAATGATCTGATCCGAACCGGACCATGCCGGCACCGTGATCTGGACCGGCCCGTTCAATCCCTCGACGGTTGTCTCGCAGCCAAGGACCGCATTTTCGATGCTGACAGGCAATATGGTGCGCACATCGCTGCCTTCGAGCATGAAGCGCCCGTCGGTCGACAGATGCACAGTGACGGCGACATCGCCGCGCAGCATGCCCTGCAGTTTCAGCCCCTGGCCCTTGAGGTGCAGCACCTGACCGTTGGAGATATCCGTCGTTGCCTGAAAGCGCGCCTCGCGGCCATCCGGCAGCGGCACGGTGATCCAACGGCTCTTCAGCATGTCGTCGAGCGTCACCGTCGCTTCGGCAGCGACCTCCGGGGTTTTTTCCGGTGGCTTTTCGGGCACAGTGCCGCCCGTGATGCGCCGCACCAGAGAGCCGAGGATGCCGAAGGCCGAGCGTGAGCCGGCCGACGCGGAGACCGCTGCGAACTGTTCTTCTTCCATCTGCAGCTCTTCCGATGCTGCGGTAGTGGGCTGTTCCCGCGGCTTTTCCGCCTGCTGTGCGCCGACATCGGCCGTGGCTTGTGCCTGCTGCGCCTGGCCGGTCTTCACTCCGAAAATACGCTCGACCATATCTTCCGGCGATTCGGCGGCATTACTATGTTGGCCCGATGCCGCCGAGGCTGCTGCCTTGCGGGCATTGGCCCGGGCGAGCTCTTCCATGATCTTGTCGGCATTGGCACGCGCGGCCTTGGCTCGTTCGGCGGCCTCCCGTGCCGCCTGCCGCTGCTGTATGATCGTCTGTTCCTGGCTCTGGCCCTTCGCCTCGGCCATGCGCGCGATCTGATCGTAGCGGCTGCGCTTCTGGGGATCCTTCAACGTCTCGTAAGCACGGCCGATTTCGGCAAATCGCTCCGACGCCGTCGGATCGCCAGGATTGTGATCGGGATGAGCAGTCTTTGCCAGATTGCGCCAGGCGGATTTGATTTCGTCCGCCCCCGCATCCTTCCTAACGCCCAGCACCTTATACGGATCCCGCATCTTTCCCGCCATCATTCGTGGGTGTGCCCAGCCCCATCGCAGCACCCCAAGCAAAGAACCAATTGATAGCGCTTCGCCGTCCTGCTTCCTGTCATGGGAGGCAAGGGTGATGCGCCAATGAGCCGATCCTGCGGGAAGAGTTGCTAATCAGGCGTTACGGCGGAGAGGGGCAGCAGATCCCCATTTCGGGGCATGGTTAGCCAATCGCTAACAAGCGGTGCCAAAAATCGCAGTCGGACGGAGAGCGCGGATGTCAACATCACGCGTACGAAACCAAAGATGTTTTGGAGGCGACGGAAACAGGAGAAAGGCGATCAGCCCGCCTGCTGGAAGCTCAGCAACTGCCATTCGCCGAGGCCGACAAGGCACGTCCTGCCAGAGAAGTTGGCAACGCCCTGATAGGAGTGCCGGCTCGTGCGGAATTGGCGGCAGACCACGCCGGATGCATTGCTTTCGACAATCGTATCGATGACACCGGCGCTGCCGGTCGAGGTGTTTGCCCAGGGTATGGGCTGTCCGTTGAGCTTATTGAGATCCGCCGAGGTGACGGCATTGCGCACTGTGGTCTCGTCGGAGATGCTGTCCGCTGTCACCGGTGCCGTCGGCACGGTGCCCGTCGATACGCTGCGATCCACTTTGGCCGAGCTCAGGTAGTCCATGCCGCCGCCGACGCAGCCGCCAAGGGTGAAAAGGGAGATGAGGGCGACAGCCATCGTCACGCCTTTTGCAAGCTTGCGCTTTGTATGAACGATCGACTTTGCTATGACTTCCACCCGAACTTCTTGGCCAGCCAGAGAGGCCGGCGGTTATTAGGAATTGCGGAGCTTTTGAATTAATATGTCGGAAAACGAGTTAACAAGCGGTGACTTCACCGAGCAGAATGAACCTTTCAGTCTCTTTGCGTCCTGGTTGCGTGAGGCGGAGACCACCGAACCGAACGATCCGAATGCGGTAGCGCTGGCAACGGTGGATAAGGATGGTTTGCCAAATGTCCGCATGGTTCTTCTGAAAGGTTTCGATAGCGACGGATTCGTATTCTATACAAATTTCGAGAGCCAGAAAGGCCAAGAAATTCTTTCCCAGAAGAAAGCCGCCATGTGTTTCCACTGGAAGTCGCTGCGCCGCCAGGTGCGTTTGCGTGGCCTGGTTGAAGTGGTGAGCGATAAGGAAGCCGACGAATACTATAAGACAAGGCCTCGCGGCAGCCGTATCGGGGCATGGGCCTCAAAGCAGTCGCGACCGCTGGAGGGCCGCTTCGCGCTGGAAAAGGCCGTCGCCGAATATACCGCCCGTTACGCGATCGGCGATATTCCGCGCCCGCCTTACTGGTCCGGATTCCGCATCCGGCCGCTGTCGATCGAATTTTGGCACGACCGCCAGTTCCGCCTGCATGATCGTATCGAATTTCGTCGCGATATGCCTGAAGGCGCCTGGCAAAAGGTGCGGATGTATCCGTAAACCTTATGCAGGCTCCCGGCGCCCCATCAGCCGCATGGGGATGCCGGATGCAAGTGCCGACGCATAGCGGGGCTTCTGGTAATGGCCGTTCAGCGATAGCCGCGGCAGCAGCAGCGGTGCATTGCCGTTTGTCGTTGTGATCGTGCCGGGGCGCGTGGTGACGCCGACGGAAAAGCCGAGCTCTGCCGCAAGCCGACCTTCGCGCGGCGCGGCGGCTTCGTTCGTGCCATAGGGGTAGGCGATTGTGGTGGGCCGCTTTCCGGTGATGTCGGCGACATAATCGGCCGAGAGTGCTATTTCCGCGGCCGCCTCCGCCTCGGGGAGCCTTGCCAACGCCCGATGGCTCACCGTATGAGCGCCGAGCGAGGCAAGGGGATGGCGTGCGAGCTGCCGCAATTCGTTCCGATCCATGATCGATGCGCGGACGATGTCGAGTGGTTCCAGGCCATGACGCCGGGCAAGCTCATCGATCCGGCCGACGGCTTCGCTTTCTTCGTCGCTGTGGACGAAAGCGGCGAAGCGGGCGAATGCGGCATGCTTCTGGCTGTCTTTGCCGAGTGGCAGAAACTCGTCTCCTGATCCGAAATCGAATGTCACCCGATCCAGCCGGCCAAGCAGTTCAGCCAGCGTCTCCCACCATATGCTATGGGTCCGCTCCGAAAGCCCCTGGGCGACGAAGACGGTGAAAGGCACATTGTGGCGCGCAAAGATCGGCAGGGCATAATCGAGATTGTCCCGGTTGCCGTCGTCGAGCGTTAAGGCGACGAAGGGTAGTCTGCCGGCAGCCTCGTTTGCCCGTGACGGAAGAGCGTCGAGTGCAATGAACTCGTAACCGTCCTGTTTCAGCCGGACGATCGCCTGATCGAGAAAGTCGGGCGAGACCTCCAGATGCGCATTGGGCGCAAAACGGCGGGGGAGGGCAGGGCGGACGTGATGAAGGGTGAAGATAGTGCCGAGGCCGGCAACGTCGCGCATCAGCCCCGCACCCTTCAAGATTGCGGCGGCTTCCAGTCCGCTTGAGATCATCGTGCGCTTGAGGCGGACCTTGATGCCCTGTTCCATGCGGCTCGACCCGGTTGACCAATGTCAACGCTGTAGCGCATCCCCGTTAAACCTTACTGAATCTTTGTCATAATTTCCAATGCGTTAATGCTTATTTTACCAGGAAAGGCAAAATTGAAGAACTATCGAGGCTGTTGCCTCAATATCGCACCGGTATCAGGCTTTTTGTCGCAAAATCATACAGGGATTGATGCGGTGTGTTGGCATTCTTTCGGTTGGGGACAATTATGAAACGACTTCTGATGGCTTTGTCTGCGGCCGTCTTGCTGTTGAGCGCTCCCGTGGCGAGCTTCGCTGGCAGCGCCTATTTCATCATGGATGCAAAGACCGGCAACGTGCTGGCGTCCAGCAATGCGGATGACCTCAACCATCCGGCATCGCTGACCAAGATGATGACGCTGTACATGACCTTCGAGGCGATCCACCGCGGCAAGCTGAGCTGGAATACCCGGATCCCGGTTTCGCGCTTCGCCTCTGCCAAGCCGCCCACCAAGCTGGGCCTCAAGCCCGGCGGCACGGTGACCGTCCGTGAAGCCGTCGATGGCATGATCATCAAGTCCGCCAACGACGCCGCCACCGCCATGGCGGAAGCGCTTGGCGGCAGCGAAAGCGGCTTTGCACGGATGATGACGCAGAAGGCGCGCGAACTCGGCATGCGCCGCACCACCTTCCTGAATGCCTCGGGCCTTCCGAACATGCAGCAGTGGACGACGGCGCGAGATATGTCGACGCTCGCCGTCGCGCTCATCAACAACTATCCCCAGGAGTACCGGCTCTTCTCGCAGACGAGCTTCAACTACCGCGGCCATTACGTGCGCGGCCATAACAATCTGATGTATCGCTATGAAGGCATGGACGGTATTAAGACCGGCTATACCAATGCCTCCGGCTTCAACCTCGTCAGCGCCGTGCGCCAGGGCAATCGCCGCGTGATCGGCGTCGTCATGGGCGGCGCCACCGCGCGTGGCCGCGATGCGATGATGGCGTCGCTGCTGGACCGCTATGTGCCCAAGGCAGCCCCCGCCGCGACATCGCGCCTGATGGCGAGCGTCGGCGGCGGCAAGATGGCCAAGCAGGTCGAAGTGGCGTCTGCATCGGACGATGTTGCCGTGGATGTCGATACGCAGACCACCGCAGCCACCCCACGCAAACGCGCGGAGGTCGTTCCGATGGCATTCGCTGCCGCCTCGAACGTTACCGTGCCGATGGATCGCCCGGCTGCGATGGACGAGATCCTGGTCGACAACAAACAGACGGCAACCGCCAGCAAGCCGGTCGTATCCGGAAGCTGGCAGGTGCAGATCGCGGCGACGCCGACCGCCCAGGCTGCCAAGGATATTCTCTCGGAAGCGAAGTCCAAGGCCGGCAATGCGCTCGCTAATGCCTCGCCCTATACCGAGGCCGTCGGCAAGGGTGCCAGCACGGTCTATCGCGCCCGCTTCACCGGCTTTGCAAGCCGCGACGATGCGAATTCCGCCTGCTCTGCTTTGAAGCGTAAGGACTTCGATTGCATGCTGCTGCCAAGCAAGGGCTGAGCATAATCTTGAATTGGATAAACGCGAGCCGGCGGAGCGATCTCCGCCGGCTCGACTTTTTGGCGGGAATCGTTCATTGATGTCTAGAACATAAAGGGAACGATTTCGATGCTGAAAGATCTGATGGAGCAATTCGAAACGGCTTCGGCACGCTACGCCGCCGATAACGGCATGGAGCGTGACGACGATTGGTTCGTGCTGAAACTCCAGGAGGAGATGGGCGAGCTGATCCAGATCTGGAACAAGGTCACCGGCCGTGGACGGCGCAAGGGCATGAGCGATGCGGAACTGGCAACCGCACTTTCCGACGAAACGGCCGATGTGCTCGGCCACATTCTTTTATTCGCGCATCGCAACGGCCTGGATTTGACCGCTGCGGTGGAGCGCAAATGGCGTTTTCGTCCCGAAGCGTGATAAGCGCCTCAAGAACGATTAGGTCTTGGTGCCGCCCACCGTGATCTGGTCCATCCTGAGATGCGGCTGACCGACGCCGACAGGAACCCATTGCCCTGCCTTGCCGCAATTGCCGATGCCGGTATCGAGCTTCATGTCGTTGCCGATCATCGAGACGCGTTTCATCGCATCCGGGCCGTTACCGATCAGCATCGCGCCCTTGATCGGCGCGCCGACCTTGCCGTCCTCGATGAGATAGGCTTCGGTGCAGCCGAAGACGAACTTGCCTGAAGTAATATCCACCTGACCGCCGCCGAAGGAAACGGCATAGATGCCCTTCTTCACCGAGGCGATGATTTCTTCCGGCGTCTTGTCGCCCCCGAGCATATAGGTGTTGGTCATGCGCGGCATCGGGGTATGGGCATAGCCCTGGCGGCGGCCGTTGCCGGTCGCCTTCATACCCATCAGCCGGGCATTCTGCCGGTCCTGCATGTAGCCGACCAGTTTGCCGTTTTCGATCAGCACGTTATAGGCCGAGGGCGTGCCTTCGTCGTCGACCGTAATCGAGCCGCGGCGGTTCTCGATCGTGCCGTCATCGACGACCGTGACGCCGGGAGCGGCCACCATCTGGCCTAGCAGGCCGGCGAAGGCCGATGTCTTCTTGCGGTTGAAGTCGCCTTCGAGCCCATGCCCGACGGCTTCGTGCAGCATGACACCCGGCCAGCCGGAGCCGAGCACGACATCCATCGTACCGGCAGGCGCCTCGATCGCCTCCAGATTGACAAGCGCCTGACGCAGGGCCTCGTCGGCGCCGTGGTGCCAATTGTCTTCTGTGACGAAATCTCCGAAGCCGATCCGCCCGCCGGTGCCGAAGGAGCCGGATTCCTGCCGGTCGCCGTCACCCACGATCACGGAGATATTGACACGCGTCATCGGCCTCACATCGCGAACGCGATGACCGTCAGCGCGCAGAATGTCGACCACCTGCCAGCTGGCGGCGATGGATGCCGTCACCTGCCGGACCTTGTCGTCCTTGTCGCGCAGATAGCTGTCGATCCGCTGCAGGAGCTTTGCCTTCTCCTCGAAGCTCGGCGTACCGATCGGGTTCTCGTCGCCATAGAGCACCTTGTTGGTGC
>NZ_JBXSOV010000020.1:0-79927 GCF_057784355.1 Martinezella sp. CNPSo 3959 | reverse complement strand
GTACGCCACATTAAGAACAACAACCGCAACAAGAACGACAGCCCGATCAAAATTGAATAGCCAATGGGCGTAGAAATTGGCGCAACATAACATCGAAAAGACCATCAAAGAGGCGCAAAACTTGGAAGACCTTAGCCAGAAACTTAGACAATATATAAAGATCGGCACTCCGGCCGAACGAAGAATTGCTAAGTATTTCTCCGAGCATTTGAATGAACTACCGTTCGAGACGGCCTCCTCCGTTGCCGACAGGCTGGAATTGAGCCCGATGACGGTAGGTAGGTTTCTGCGGTCGCTCGGCTACCACGGTCTCGATGGGATAAAGGTGCACCTCAAGGAAAATGCGCCCGGTATCACATCGCAATTGCCCAATATCCTGGAACAGTTGCAGAAAGATGCGAGCGAAGGGCGCCCGCTTGCGACGCAGATTGCCGAACAGATCGAGATGCTGCAGCATATCTACAACCTCGCCGGCCAGCCGCAATGGCGCGACGCGGTTTCGACAATTCTGTCCTCCGGACATGTCTTTGTCACCTCTCACCCGAGTCTCGCAGGGATCGGTCGTTATTTTCGCGATCGCCTCACCTTTGCCCGCGATCAGGTCCTTTTCCTCGATGGCGCCAATGGCAGCTACATCGAGCTGTTCGGCGAGCCCGCCGAAGACGGATTGCTTGTCGTCATCGACTCCCCGAGCTTTGTCACCTCACGGCTTCTGGCTCGCTCGGCTCGTCGGGCAGGCTACAAGGTATTGCTGTTAACTGGACAATTCACGGAATGGGCGCATGAATTCGCAAACATCACGCTGTCCCTGCCGCCGCAGCGCGCCAACAGCCGTGAAAATCTTTCAGCCATAATGGCACTCCTGGAATATCTGGCGACTTCAGTTGCTCACGCCGCGGGCGAAGCGGCGGAAACGAGGACGCGCCGCATAGAAGAGCTTCAGGGCATGTTCGCTCAGGCACCGCTCCGGTAGCCGCCTATTCCATGGCGTCCAGCTCCGCGCGATGGCGATACATGGCGAGGAAACGCCGGTAGTCGCGATCGTAGAGTTTCGTCT
Organism: Martinezella sp. CNPSo 3959; assembly: GCF_057784355.1. NCBI lineage: Bacteria > Pseudomonadati > Pseudomonadota > Alphaproteobacteria > Hyphomicrobiales > Rhizobiaceae > Martinezella > Martinezella sp. CNPSo 3959. Next base: position 78,870 of record NZ_JBXSOV010000020.1, on the reverse strand, counting down.
TTTCGGCATTCGGCAGCCGCTCATGACCGCCCGGATACATGGCGGCGCCGGCAACCCCGAGGCTTTCGTGAATCCCGCAGGAGACGGAAGCTGCGATTGCCGTGCCGAGCAGCACGGTTTCGTTCATCTTCGGGATGACCACCTTGCAGCCGGTCACGTCCGAGTAGAGTTCCATCAGCACCGAATTCTTCACATGGCCGCCGGCGACATGCAGCGTGTCGGGCACGTAGCCGTAATCCCGCATCCGCTCCAGGATATGGCGAATGCCGAGCGCAATGCCGACGCTGGTGCGCCAGTACAGCCGGCAGAGGCCATCGAAGGACGCATCCAGCGTCATGCCGCTGATGACACCCAACGCATGGGGATCGGCAAGGGGCGAGCGATTGCCGTGAAAATCGGGCAGCACATGGATACGCCCCCCAAGGGAATCACCCTCCGCACGCCTGAGCTCCGCAATCCGCCGCACGATACTGTCGTGCAACGCCGCTGTCGGCGGCCCACCGGCCGCATGCATGCTGACGATATGGTCGAGCAGCGCGCCAGTCGCCGACTGTCCGGCCTCGGCAAGCCACATCCCCGGGAAGACAGCCTCGTAATATGGTCCCCACATGCCTGTGCTGCGCTTGCGCTCGCGCGCAAAGGAAACCACGCAGCTCGAGGTTCCCGCAATCAGCGCCAGTTGATGTTCCAACGTGGTGGCATCGCCGGCATGGGCTGCAAGAGCGCCGAGCGCGCCCGCGTAGGCGTCGATCATGCCCGCACCGACATGGCATTTACGGTCGAGACCCAGCGCTTGCGCCGCCTCGGCCGTCAGTGTGCCGATGGACCGTCCAACGGCAACACTCTCGTCGGGCAAGCCGCCGCGTTCGCGCAGATCGCCAAGGCCGATCACATTGAGGAAATCGGCCTGCCAGCCCGGCTCGCGATGCGCAAGATAGTTCCATTTCGCCACCAGCGTCGAACGCGACCGTGCGAGCGAACCGGTCGCCTTCCATGTCATGAAATCGGCGAGGTCGAAAAAATAGCCGGCCTCAGCCCAGGTTTCCGGCAGGTTTTCCTTCAGCCACATCAGCTTCGGCATTTCCATTTCAGGCGACATGAACGCGCCGGAATATTCAAGAACCGCGTGCTTCGTCGCCGTGCAGTAATCCGCCTCAGCCAACGCCCGATGATCGAGCCAGACGATGGTGTCGAACCTTTTCTCGCCGCCGGTGGAAACGGTGAGCTGCCCGCCGTCGCGGTCACGCACGACCAGCGAGCAGGTCGCATCGAAGCCAATCGCGCCGATGACAGAGGAGTCGACGCCGGCAGCCTTTACCGCTGCGCGAACGACGGTGCAGACGGCAGTCCATATGTCTTCAGAATCATGCTCGGCGTGGTTTTCACGCGGGCGATTCATCAGGATCGGATGTTCGCTTTTACCCAGCAGTGAACCGCTCGCGGTGAAGACACCAGCGCGCGCGCTGCCTGTGCCGATATCGACCGCAACCACGTGATCACGCATGCAAAAGAGGTCCCGCCCACTTATCTCTTGTTGCGGACAAGTTGTATCAATTCCGGCATCGCGTCAAACACGACTTCCGGCGAAAGCTGCTCTAACTCCGCCCGGTAACTCGGCGAATGGGCATGCGAACCACCGGTGAAGGCAAAGACCGTCATGCCGGCGGCGCGCGCTGCCGTGATGCCCGCCGGGCTGTCTTCGACGACGATGCAATCCTTTGGCAGAACGCCCATCTTTTCGGCCGCATAGAGGAAGAGATCCGGCGCCGGCTTGCCGCGTTTCACCATGCTGGCACTGAATATATTCGGCTCCAGTCTGTCCAGCAGTCCGGTCACGCCGAGCGAGAGGCGGATGCGCTCCAGCTGGCTGGACGAGGCGACGCAGCGCGGCAGCGAAAGCGCATCCAGCGTCGCGCCGATACCGTCGATCGGCTTCAGCTCATGCTTGAAGCGTTCATAGAGATCGTTGCGGATACGGTCGAGAAATGCCTGATCGATAAAGACGTCGAATTCCGTCTGCATCGTATCGACGAGCGTCGCCAGGCTCTTGCCGAGGAAGCGGCTATAGACATCCTCTTCGCTCATCTCGACGCCGACATCATGCATCGCCTGGATGAGCACGCCGACCGACAACGGCTCGCTGTCGACAAGCACACCATCGCAATCGAAGATTACGAGCCCTGTTCCCGCATCCGCCATCACAGATCCAACCTGAATTCTATTCGTAGCCCTGCCATGTCCGAAACACCGGCGGGACAATGGAAAACGGCCGGAACAGGAGAGGTCCGGCCGTTCGAAAATTATTCCGCGAGTTTGTTGTCCAAGTATAGCTGCAGGGTGACGCGGGTACCCTTTTCCCACAGCGTTTTCAGTGCATGCGCAAAGCGCTGGCGGAAAAGATCGGATTTGGCCACATCGCCGAAGATGTCGTCGAAGACGAGGAAGGCATTCGGATCGTCCTTCGCCTTGAGGGCCGCCTCATGCAGCCGATCGGCGCTGGCATCGTTGAAGACGAGATCCTTGCCGCTGTCGCTCTTGCCGGCGAAGTAACGGCACCACAACGCCGAAACGAGCGCGAGGCCGACAATATCCTCGCCGCGGCGGAGACGATCCGCCGTCGACGGCAGGATGAATTTCGGCTGGCGGTTCGAGCCGTCCTGCGCCAGGCGCGGGATGGTATCGGCGATCTTTGGATTGGCGAAGCGGTGTTCGATCAGCTTGAAGTAGTCAGCAAGCACAGTATTTGGTACCGGCGGGATGACGGGGATGATCTCGTCATTTTCGAGCTTGGCCAGAAAGGCGCGGATCAGCGGCGCTTCCATGGCTTCATGCACGAAATGAATATCCATCAGCGCCGCCGGATAGGCGATCGCCGCATGGCCGCCATTGAGGATGCGGATCTTCATGTGCTCATAGGGGGTGACGTCGGGCACGAAGGTGACACCGACCTTTTCAAGCGGCGGACGACCCGCCGGGAAATTGTCCTCCAGCACCCATTGCTTGAACTCTTCGCAATAGACCGGCCAGTTGTCTTCGATATCGAAAACGTCCTTCAGGAGATCGATCTCGCGCGCGCCAGTTGCCGGCGTGATACGGTCGACCATGCCGTTCGGGAAGGCGACGTTCGCAGCGATCCAATCGGCAAAGGCCGGGTCGGAAAGCTTTGCCGTGCCGACGACGGCGGCTTTGGTAACGCCGCCATTATGGGGGATATTGTCGCAGGACATGACGGTGAAGGGCGGCAGGCCGGCAGCGCGACGCGCCTTCAGACCGGCGACGATCAGGCCGAACACCGTCTTCGGCGCATCCGGGTTCTGCCCATCGGCCACGATTGCCGGATGGGCGGGATTGAACTTGCCCGAGGCATCAATGAAATAGCCACCCTCGGTAATCGTCATCGAGACGATGCGGATTGTCGGGTCAGCGAGCTTGGCAATGATCGCCTTGGCGTCGCCGACCGGCAGGATGTCGATCATGGGCGCGGTGACGCGCGCAGCCGTGCGGTTGTTGTCCTGCTCGACAACGGTCGTCAGGAAGTCCTGGGCGGCCAGCTTTTCACGCATGGCTGCATCCGACGGCAATACGCCGGCGCCGATGATCGCCCAGTCATGCGCCTCGCCGGTATTGAAAAGGTCGTCGAGATAGATTGCCTGATGGGCACGATGGAAATTGCCGACACCGAAATGCACGATACCAGCCGAAAGCGACTTCCGGTCATAGGCAGGAATGGCCACCTTTGCAGCCGCCTGCTGGAGAGTTGCGAGCGATAATTTGCACGTCATGTCTCTGGTCCTTCTGAAAGGTCTTTGGCTCCGGGCGGCTGGGAAACCCGCGCCGGCTGGTATGCTTGACCGGTGCACGCAGATCGATGATGCGAACCGGAACAGATGCGTCGGCCGTGCCCGCCCCAGCGCACACGGCCTTGGCTCTTAAGCTGAAATCGCAAGCCCTTCGGCGTTGAACCGGTGAATATGCGTCTTGTCCGGTGTCAGGTAGACGGTATCGCCGGCCCGGGCCGGGAAATCGCCCGAGCCGCGCGCGGTCACCGTGCCGATCCCGTCAACGTCGATATGCAGGAAGGTGTCGGAACCGAGATGTTCGGCCACGAGCACCTTGCCCTGCCAGTCGCCCGACGTGGTCGACAGCAGCACGTGTTCCGGCCTGACGCCGATCGTGTCGCCGCCGAGGCTCTGGGCGTAGGGGCCCTTGACGAAGTTCATCTTCGGCGAGCCGATGAAGCCGGCGACGAAGAGGTTGCGCGGGCTGCGATAGAGCTCCAGCGGCGAGCCGACCTGTTCGATATTGCCGCGGTTGAGCACGACGATCTTGTCGGCCATGGTCATGGCCTCGACCTGGTCATGCGTCACATAGACCATCGTCGTCTTCAACTGCTGGTGCAGCTCGCTGATCTCAAGGCGCATGTTGACACGCAGCGCCGCATCGAGGTTCGACAGGGGCTCGTCGAACAGGAAGGCGGCCGGCTGGCGCACGATGGCGCGGCCGATGGCAACACGCTGGCGCTGACCGCCGGAAAGCTGGCGCGGCTTGCGCTCCAGATAGTCCGTCAGGTTCAGGACGCGTGCGGCATCCGCAACCTTCTTGTCGATTTCCGCCTGCGGCATGTTCGCCATCTTCAGCGGAAAGGCGATGTTCTTGCGCACGCTCATATGCGGATAGAGCGCGTAGGACTGGAACACCATGGCAAGGCCGCGATCGGACGGCTTCAGATTGGTGCCGTCCTTGCCGTCGATCATGATCTGACCGCCGGAGACGTCTTCAAGGCCGGCAATCAGGCGCAGCAGCGTGGACTTGCCACAGCCCGACGGGCCGACGAAGACGACGAACTCGCCGTTGTCGATCTCGAGGTCGATGGAAGGGATGACCTTGGCTTCGCCGAAGACCTTGGAGACTTGTTTGAGAACAATGCTACCCATGTTTCTCTTCCTTACTTAACCGCGCCGAAGGTCAGGCCGCGAACGAGTTGCTTCTGGCTGAACCAGCCGAGGATCAGGATCGGAGCGATCGCCATGGTCGATGCCGCCGAAAGCTTGGCATAGAACAGGCCCTCCGGGCTGGAATAGGAGGCGATGAAGGTGCTCAACGGCGCCGCGTCAACCGCGGAGAGGTTGAGCGTCCAGAAGGCCTCGTTCCAGGCGAGGATGATGTTGAGCAGCATCGTCGAGGCAAGGCCCGGGATCGCCATCGGCGTCAGGACGTAGATGATCTCCTTGGCAAGCGTCGCACCGTCCATGCGGGCCGCCTCGAGGATTTCGCCGGGAATTTCCTTGAAGTAGGTGTAGAGCATCCAGACGATGATCGGCAGGTTGATGAGCATCAGCACGACGACCATGCCCACCCGGCTGGCGAACTGGTTGTTCAGGAGGCCGAAGCTCTGGAACAGTAGGTAGATCGGAATGAAGGCGCCGACCGGCGGCATCATCTTCGTCGACAGCATCCACATCAGGACGTCCTTGGTCCGCTTGGTCGGCGAGAATGCCATGGCCCAGGCGGCGGGTACTGCGACGAGCAGACCGAGAATGGTCGAACCGAAGGCGATGATGACCGAGTTGCCAAAGTGGAGGAAGTAGTCCGAGCGCGACTGCACCTCGAAATAGTTCTCCAGCGTCCAGTGGAAGAAGAGGAACTGTGGCGGCGAGGCAATCGCATCGCCTTCCGTCTTGAAGCTCGTCAGGATCGTCCACAGGATCGGGAAGAAGATAAGGATTGCCACGATCCAGGCGGCGATCGATACAACGATCTTGCGTTGCGTGGTGACTTTGCGTGCCATCTCAAGCCTCCAGATTCTTGCCGACTGCGCGCATCAGGAAGATCGCGACGATATTGGCGAGGATGACGGCGATGATGCCGCCCGCCGATGCGCCGCCGACGTCCTGCGACAGAACGATCTGCGAATAGACGAGATAAGTCAGGTTCGTCGTCGCCGTGCCCGGACCGCCGTTGGTGGTGACGAGGATCTCGGCGAAGGCCGACAGCATGAAGATCGTCTCGATCAAAATGACGACAGTGATGGCCCGCGCCAGATGCGGCAGGATGATATGGATGAACTTCGAAACCGGGCCGGCGCCATCCATCTCGGCAGCTTCCTTCTGCTCCTCATCCAGCGACTGCAGGGCCGTCAGCAGGATGAGCGTCGCGAAAGGCAGCCACTGCCAGGCGATGATGATGATGATCGACAGCAGCGGAACCGTCTCCAGCCAGGTCAGCGGATCAAGCCCGAAGAACCGGAAGAGATGTGCCAGGAGCCCGTTCACCGGGTTCATGAACATATGCTTCCAGATGAGGGCTGCGACCGTCGGCATCACGAAGAAGGGCGCAAGCACCAGCATGCGCACGATGCCCTGGCCGAAGATCGGCTGATCAAGAAGGAGTGCCAGCGCAATGCCGCCGACGACGGTGATCAGCAACGCACCACCGACAAGCAGCAGCGTGACGATCAGCGAGCTGAGGAAGGCCGGATCGGTGATGAAATATTCGTAGTTGAGAAACCCGAGGAAATCATGCGTGCCGGGGTTCAGCAGATTGTAGTTCAGCGTCGAGAAATAGATCGTCATCACAAGCGGGACGATCATCCACGCAAAGAGGAGCAGAACCGAAGGCGCCATCATGACGCGTGCGGTAGAACGGGTGTGCAACGTTGCCATGGCAAGTACCGACCTATCTTTAAAGGAGGGGGTGGCCGCGGACCGGCTGAAACAAAAGGGCCGCCAAGGGCAGTTCGGCGCTCGGCGGCCTAGAGGAAAGCAGTGCTCGAGAGGGGGCGCTGCTTTCCTTAGCTTCGAAGGCCCTTACTTCGGATAGCCGGCCTTCTTCATTTCGCGTTCCGTCAGCTGCTGGGCAGCCTTCAGAGCCTGATCGACCGAGATCTGGCCGGCGAGAGCAGCCGAGAACTGCTGGCCGACAGCAGTGCCGATGCCCTGGAATTCAGGGATGGCGACGAACTGGACGCCAACATAGGGAACAGGCTTGACGGTCGGATGCGTCGGATCAGCCGAGTTGATCGAGTCGAGCGTCATCTTGGCGAAAGGCGCTGCCTTCTGGTAGTCCGCATTCGCATAGAGCGAGGTGCGGGTGCCGGGAGGGGCATTCAGCCAGCCTTCCTTCTGTGCGACAAGGTTGGTGTATTCCTTGCTGGTTGCCCAGGAGATGAACTTTTCTGCGATTTCAGCCTTCTTCGACGAAGCCGGGATGGCGAGGTTCCATGCCCAGAGCCAGTTGCCGCGCTTGCCGAGGCCCTTATCCGGAGCCAGAGCGAAGCCGACCTTGTCGGCAACCTTGGATTCCTTCGGATCGGAGACGAAGGAGGCAGCAACGGTGGCGTCGATCCACATGCCGCACTTGCCGGACTGGAACAGGGCCAGGTTCTCATTGAAGCCGTTGGAAGAAGCGCCCGGAGGGCCGGCATCCTTCATCAGCTTGACGTAGAAGTCGAGCGTGTCCTTCCATTCCGGCTGGTCGAACTGTGCCTTCCACTTTTCATCGAACCAGCGGGCGCCGAAGGAATTCGACATCGCCGTCAGGAACGCCATGTTCTCGCCCCAGCCAGCCTTGCCGCGAAGGCAGATGCCGTAGACTTCATGGTCCTTGTCGGTGATCTTGCGGGCCGCATCAGCAACGAAATCCCAGGTCGGTGCGTCCGGCATCTTAAGACCGGCCTTTTCGAACAGGTCCTTGCGATACATCACCATCGAGCTTTCGCCGTAGAACGGTGCTGCATAGAGCTTGCCGTCGGTTGTCAGACCGCTGCGAATGGCCGGGAGAAGGTCATCCGCCGCATAGTCCTTGTCGGCGGAAAGCTTGTCGAGCGAGGCAAGCCAGCCGAGCTTGCTCCAGATCGGCACTTCGTAGGTGCCGATGGTCAGCACGTCGTACTGGCCGGCCTTGGTGGCGATGTCGGTCGTAACCTTCTGGCGCAATACGTTTTCTTCGAGCGTGACCCATTGAAGGTCGATGCCGGGGTTTTTGGCTTTGAAATCGTCCGTAAGCTTCTGCATACGGACCATGTCGCCGTTATTGACCGTCGCAATCGTGAGGGTTTCGGCAGACGCCAGGCCGGCGAACATCAGGGCCGAGCAGGCGCCCAGCAGTAAAGTTTTCAATTTCATATCTTCCTCCCAGAAGATTAAAATGAGCATTCGCTTTGCTCGTGGGCAATTACTCACCTCTTGCGACAAAATGTCAATGCAGATTCGTTGCTGCATTGCCGAGCAAGCAGCCTATCCTTTTGTTTTTATGATTTAAATTTTTTGCTCACACCCTGAGCAAAAATTCGGCAACTGCCTCGTCCGTGATCAAACCGTTGATCTGCTGACCGACGACGGCGGCCTTGATTGCCTCGAATTTGCGTCGGCCCTTGGCGATTCCGATGACGCTGCAGGTATCGCGCGACGGCAAAGGCGCACTGGCGACGCGCTCATTGACATCGTCAGGCATGAGCTTGCCATTGCCATCGAAAACCCAGCCACAGATCTCGCCGGCAGCGCCTCGATCCATCAGGGCAAGCATCTCATCTCTTTCAAGGAAACCGTCGAGACAGAGCGGCGCCTCGACACCCATCTCGCCGATGCCGACGAAGGTCACGTCGGCCTGCGCGCTGATATCGAGCGTCGAGCGCACCAGTGCCTGCGCATGCAGCAGTTCGCGCTCCTCGGCGGAAGACACCAGCACTGGCAGTGGCATCGGAAAATGCCGCGCCTTGACGACGTCGGCCATGCTGAAAATGACGTTGTAGTAGGCGGCCGAACCGTCGGGGCCGATATTGCCCGTCAGCGACACCACCCGGTGCTGCAGACATTCGATCGCCGGCAGCTGATCGACCGCAGCCTTGAGCGTGCGCCCCGTGCCGATCGCCAGCACGATCGGGTCGGGCCGCCGCAGCCAGCGCTCGATTTCGGCAGCACCCGCTTCGGCAATGCCGATCGTGGAGGATGTGCTGTCTGAATCGCTCGGCACGATATCGACATGCCGCAGATTGAATTTCTTCTTGAGCTCTGCCGCATATTCCAGACACGCGGCGATCGGATGGTCCAGCCGGACCTTGATCAGCCGCTCGGCGACGGCAAGCGACACCAGCCGCTGGGCCGACTGCCTGGATACTCCCATCGCGACGGCGATTTCGTCCTGCGTCCGGCCGGCAACATAGTAGAGCCAACCGGCTCGCGCCGCATCGTCAAGCCGTCCCTGGGAATCCAGCTTTCTCGCCATCGCCTTCCTTTATCGAAACAGCGCCCTTGCCGCCATCCGGATCAAGCGTGCCTGATCACTCAGCTTCCGGCGGGATGACGCCCTTGGTCAAGGTAAAACAACCGTAGAAACGGCGCTCACCAGTCTGAATGACGCAAAAGGCATCCTTGGCACGCTCATAGAAGGCAAAACGCTCGACCGGCGTCAGCGGCCAATGCTTGCCCTCGGCCTTGTCGATCACGGCTTGGACTTCATGCTGCACCTGCGGCACCTCATCCGGCGCACCAACCACTTCCATACGGGCCGCCGCGTCGTCAATGAAAGTATCGAGCGGCATCAGCGACAGGATTGCCGCAACCGCTTCAGCAGACGACACGTTGTCGATACGCAGCAGCTCGCCCAGAACGGTCTGGCTTGCCACCGATTCGGCGGGGAAATTCGTGTCGACGACAGCGAGCATATCGCCATGCCCCATGGACTTGAGTGCGTAGAGCACATCCGCATTCAACAGCGGTGAAATTCCCTTCAGCATGACCGAGATCCTCCGATAGCCTCCGGCGGCATCCGTGCCGCCTCGTTCTCCGCACAAGTAACCATCGCGTTTCTGTCTGTCCATAGGTACCGGGAACGTTTTCGCTGTGTTAGCGAGCCATGAACTGTGCATCCAGCCATGGCTTATTTCAGCCGTTATTGACCCGATAGGTCCGTCGGCATTAACTGAAGTACGTTCAACGGTTGAGAGGTGCAGGTGCGCATTCTTGTGGTGGAGGACGACGACACGATCGGCGGTGCGGTTCGCGACCATATCGCGGCAGGGCCTCACGCCGTGGATTGGGTCAAGAACCTGGCCGATGCGGAAGAGGTCACCAGCGCCGTGCAATACGGCCTCGTCCTGCTGGATCTGCAACTTCCGGACGGCAGCGGCATCGATTTCTTGAAGCGGCTGCGCCGCAGGCCGGATGAAACCCCCGTCATCATCCTGACGGCACGCGATCAGATTTCCGACCGAATAGAGGGACTGAATAGCGGTGCCGACGATTATCTCGTCAAGCCGTTCAATCTCGGCGAACTCACGGCCCGCATCCTGGCGGTTGCCCGACGGTATGCGGGCAGCCCGCAGCCGACCCTGCGCTTCGACGACCTGGAAATCGATCAACCGCAGCGCCGCGTCAAGCTGGCAGGCAAGGATGTTATCCTGACCGGCCGGGAATGGGCCGTGCTCGACCTGTTGATCACGCGACCGGGCGCCATTGTCTCCAAAGACAAGATAGAGGAAGCGCTCTATGCCTTCGGCTCCGAGATCGAGAGCAATACGGTGGAGGTCTATGTGAGCCGCCTGCGCAAGAAGATCGGCAAGGATCGCATAAAGACGGCCCGCGGTGTCGGCTATTGCCTGGGCGAACGATGAGTGAGGCCAAAACCGCGAGCCGCGCCAGCATCACCCGGCGTCTGATCACGGCGCTGACCGGCACCGTCGTCATCTTCTGGCTGATCGCGGTCGGCATCGGTGTTTATGTCGTCAACAAAGAACTCTCGGAAACCTTCGACGGCGCATTGCAGGAAACCGCCGAGCGTCTACTGCCGCTGGTGCTCGACGATCTCGCCAACCGCGACCATTCCGGCGATCCCCAGAGCCTGGAAGCGCTCAACAAGGGGCTGAACCGCGAATATCTGACCTACCAAGTGCTCGATGGGAATGGCAAGGTCATTCTGCATTCCCACGATGCGCCTCCAACCGCCTATGAGGTGCCGCTGGCAATCGGCTTCCACAATACATCACGATACCGGATCTATACCGAATCCTCGGCCGATGGGACGATCTTCCTGCATGTCGCCGATGCCTTCAAGAATCGCCGCGAGGCATTGCGCGAGAGCGGCGTCGCGCTGCTCTGGCCGCTGCTGGCGCTCATTCCGGCGAGCATCATCGCCATCGGCATCATCGTTGGCCGATCGCTGCGGCCGATCGACCGTCTGCGCTCCGAGATCGCCACCAAGGACGGCGGCAACATGGCGCCGCTCGAGAGCGAAACGCTGCCGCTCGAACTGCAGCCGATCGCCCGTTCCGTCAACCTGCTGCTTGAACGCCTGCGGCTCGCCCTTGAAGCGGAGCGGGAATTCACCGCCAACAGCGCCCATGAACTGCGCACCCCGATTGCGGGAGCGCTTGCCCAGACGCAGCGGCTGATCGCCGAACTGCCGAAAGGGCAACTGGCGGAACGCGCCGGCCGTATCGAAACGTCTCTCTCCAATCTCGGCCGGCTGGCAGAAAAGCTGCTGCAGCTCTCTCGTGCCCAGGCCGGTATCGGCACCGGCGACAAACCGGCCGATCTTACGGCCGTCATCGAAACCGTCATCGGCGACTACGACCGCGATACCGGCACGGCAGGCCGCGTCCTCTTGGAGAACGAGACTTCGGGAAAATTGCTCCGCAATGTCGATATCGATGCCTTTGCGATCGTGATCCGCAATCTGATCGAAAACGCTTTGATCCACGGCCCGGCCGATGAGGAAGTGACGGTCAGAGTCGACGATCGCACCGTCCGGGTCGTCAATGGCGGCGCCGTGCTATCCGCCCATGAGCTTGCCGGCCTGAAGAAGCGTTTCTGGCGCGGCAAGACGAAAGCGGCGGGCTCAGGCTTGGGATTGTCGATCGTCGAGCGCATCGTTGGCCAGATCGGCGGTCATCTCGATCTACTCTCGCCGGCGACCGGTAGGGCCGATGGCTTCGAAGCGAGAATCACCTTGCCGCTTAAGACAACGGATTGACGGCTGCCCGCCCCGGAAAGATTGGCCCACCCGATTGATCTTGCAAAGACCGGCAAAGGGTGCGAGCAAATGCGCCATGTTACCAGCGGGTCGATATCCATGATCGTTTCCTTCGACATCGGCGGCAGCGCCATCAAAGGCGGCATCGCCCGCTCCATGACGGATATCGTTCCGCTGGCGCGGCGCCCGACGCCCAGGCATGACTTCGCCGAATTCGTTGCCGCCCTGCGCGACGTGATCGCGGAGGCGCAAGACAAGCCGGATTGCCTCTCCTTCTCCATCGCCGGCGTGGTCGATCCCGATACGCAGGCGCTCACCTGCGCCAATATTCCCTGCATTCACGGCCGGCACCTTGCCGCTGACCTCGAAGCGGAACTCGGCTATCCCGTGCTGATTGCCAACGATGCCGATTGCTTCGCCATGGCGGAAGCCATGTCGGGCGCAGGCCGCGGCCACCGCATCGTGTTCGGCGCCATTCTCGGCACCGGCGTCGGTGGTGGCCTTGTCGCTGATGGCCGGCTGATCAATGCAGCCGGCGGCTTTGCCGGGGAATGGGGCCACGGCCCGATCATCGCCTGCTTCGCTGGCAATCCGCCAGTTGCCATTCCCGCCTATGCCTGCGGCTGCGGCCAGAAGGGCTGCGTCGACACGGTCGGTGGCGCCCGCGGTATCGAACGCCTGCACAAGACGCTTCACGACCTGGAACTTTCCAGCGAAGAGATCATCGGCGACTGGCTGAAGGGCGAAAGCCGCGCGGAACGCACGATCGACGTGATGGTCGATCTGGTCGCCTCACCGCTGGCGCTGACCATCAACATAACCGGCGCGACCATCGTGCCGGTCGGCGGCGGCCTTTCCAACGTCGAACCGCTCCTGGCACGACTAGATGAGGCAGTGCGTGCCCGCATTTTGCGCAAGTTCGGTCGGCCTCTCGTCGTGCCGAGCGAGTGCAAACTGGAACCGGGCCTCATCGGTGCCGCCCTGCTGGGCCTGCAATATGTCGGAGAGCGCACCCATGCTGCTTGAGGTCTGCGTCGAGGATATTGCCGGCCTCAAGGCCGCCGTCGAGGGCGGCGGCGATCGCATCGAGCTTTGCAGCGCGCTTCCTCTTGGAGGGCTGACGCCGAGTGCCGGGCTGATGGCCGCAGCGGCGAGGATGCCCGTCCCGGCTTACGCCATTATCCGTCCACGCGCCGGCGGCTTCGTCTACTCGGCGGACGAACTTCACATCATGAAGCGCGACATCGATGCGGCTCGCGCTGCCGGGCTGCCGGGTGTCGTACTCGGTGCCTCCATGCCGGATGGGCGACTTGATGTTGACACGCTCTCCGCTCTCACCGCCCATGCGGAAGGCCTCGGCAAGACCCTGCACCGCGCCTTCGATCTGGTGCCCAACGTCGAGGAAGCCGTCGATATCGCGATCGCCCTCGGCTTCGAGCGCATCCTGACATCCGGCGGCGCAAAGACCGCGGCGGAAGGGGTCGCCATGCTCGAACAGGCGATTGCAGCCGCCGCCGGTCGCATCTCCATCATGCCCGGCTCCGGCGTGACGCTTGCGACGGTCGGCCAGTTATGGCCGCGCCTGCAGATCAGCGAGATCCATTCTTCCTGCTCGGCACCCGTCTCCGAGACGGATGAGCGAGCCATCACCCTTGGCTTCTCGGCGCCATCGGCCCGCCGCACGGATGCCGCCACCGTCAAGGCACTCAAGGCATATTTCGCTTAGAGAAGGCTGCACCGAGACGTGCAGCAGCTTTGCGACAAGAACACGCAAAAAGCCGGGAAAACCGGCTGCGCAAGATCGCGGTCCGCTTTGAGCAACATCATGAATTGACAAAGAAACATTAGAATGATCAATCGTTCATAAACGCATATGCTGTAGTCATGAACATGGCTGCGCAACATACAGTTATTGCAGCAAGTAAGTTTCCTCGGGAGTAGCTGTGATCTGAACCATGTCGGTGGCGCCACCTCGCAAGAAAAGCAGAGCTGTCTTTTGGATTGCCGCCGTTGTCATCGGTTCGATCATTCTCGCAACCGCGCTCCTGGCGAACGATATGCGCAATCTGCGGGCGCTGGATGATCGTTATCATCTCAATCTGTTTCCGAAACCGGAACAACACGCAGCAGCGCCGACCGCCGCCGTCCAGGAACAGCAGCCATCTCACGCAGCCCCGCCTCCGGCAGCGGCGCCGAAGACATCGGCCCCGGCATCAAGCAGCGTCCGCGTCAAGCCGGCGACCGCCACCGCCAAGCCATTCGTCAAGAAAAGATCCCATCTGCTGGACGAGCCTATCGACGCGCTGCTGAGTGCCTTCGTGCGAAGCTGGCGGATATCGGGCCAGACGCTTTGCGCTGATCTCCAGAAATTCGGCCTATCCGTGGGCGAATGGCGGCAAAGCGAGCTAGGCGCCGGCACTTCGGAATGCAGCTATGCTGTACAGAAGGGCGCCTATGGCGATCCCAAGGCGGCTTCCTTCTTCATCATCGCCAGGGGCAAACCATCAGGCGAAATCGATGCCATCCGCATCAAGGTCATCATGCCGGACAATGACGACGGAAAGGCCGTTGCCGGCACTTTTGTCGATACTGTCGTCCTATTGCTGAACGAAACCCATTGGCTGGACTTTCAGGCCGCGCTCGAGGCGATCGGCAAGCTGCAGGACGTGACACTGCAAGCCTTCGGCGCCAAAATTGCCTTTTTCAAGGAATTCCAGAGCAACAACAATTTCAATCTGCAGCTGGAATTGCGCAGAACCTCGCCGGAGCAGCTCCGAACCGCGATCGTCTTCGACAAGGCACGCTGGACATTGCCCTCTCCCCCATCGACCAACTGATCATTGATCATATGGATTTCCGGGGATTCAAAAGCCGTGTTCCTGTTGCACCGCGCCCGGGATGATGCTCATATAGGCGACGATTCCGATGGCCGGCGGATCACCGGCCGCCAGCAACATGTTTCCCGAGAGCACGAGGCGGTTTCCGAAGGGATCCATGCAAATCGTCAAACGCGCCGGTCCCCAGCCGGGCGTTGGAAAGCCGTTACATTCCATGGATTCGATAGATCCCAATCCGCAGGGTCAGACTTTTGCGGTCGAACGCAATCCCCGCCTGCGCTACATCATCCCCGCCGTGGTCGCCGTCGCCTTCCTGATGGAACAGCTGGATTCGACCATCCTCGTCACCGCCGTTCCCGATATCGCCAAGAGCCTCGATACGACGCCGCTTCGCATGAATCTGGCTGTCACGACCTATATTCTGACGCTTGCCATGTTCATTCCGGTGAGCGGATGGTTTGCGGATCGCTTCGGCGCCCGGCGCATCTTCACGCTTTCCCTCTTCATCTTCACCATCGGCTCGATCCTCTGCGGGCTGGCGACCAGCCTGCCGATGCTTATCGCCACGCGCGCGCTGCAGGGCTTTGGCGGCGCCATGATGACGCCGGTCGGGCGCCTCATCCTCATCCGCAGTTTCCCCCGCAGCCAACTCGTGACTGCCATGACCTACATGACCCTACCGGCCGTCATGGGGCCTGTTATCGGCCCGGTGCTCGGCGGCTTCCTGACGACCTATCTGTCCTGGCGCTGGATCTTTTGGGTAAACCTGCCCTTCGGGCTGATCGGCATGGTCATGGCGCTGCGCTATGTCGAGGATACCGAACGCGACGCGACGATCAAATTCGATTTTCCCGGCTTCGTCATGGTCGGCCTCGGCTGCGTGCTGCTACAATACGGCATCGAAAATATCGGCCGCCCGACAATCCCCGGCTGGGCTATTGTCCTCACGCTTGCTGCAGCGGGCTTGCTGCTCTTCGGTTTCATCCGCTACGCAAAAACGGCGGCATCGCCAGCCGTGGATCTCACCCTCTTCAAGCTGCGCACCTTCCGCATCGGCACCCTTGCCGGCGGCATCTGTCGTGTCGGGCTAAATGGCGTGCCCTTTCTGCTACCGCTCATGCTGCAGGTCGGCTTCGGCTTGAGCCCGATCGTATCGGGCACGCTGACCTTCGTCAGCGCCCTGAGCGCGCTTGCCGTGCGGCCGGTCTCGGCAAAACTGCTGAAGCTCTTTGGCTTCGATCGCATGCTCACCTGGAGCGCCGTGTTCGGTGCCGCCGTCGTCGCCGGCTTCGCATTGATCACGCCCGATACGCCGCACTGGTTCATCATCGTCTATGTTTTCATCTTCGGGCTGGCGCGGGCCGGACAGTTCATGACGTCCAATACGCTGTCCTATTCCGATACTCCGGCGGCTCAACTCAGCCGCGCGACCAGTCTCGGCGGTGTGCTGCAGCAGTTGAGCGTCAGCTTCGGCGTCTCCGTCGCCGCCATGCTGCTGGGGCTGGTCACGCTCGACGGATCGCCGCTGACGCCGGAGAAATTCCACATTGCATTTTTGCTGATGGCAGTCATCCCGCTGCTCGGCATACCCGGCTTCCTCAAGCTGCGGCCCGAAGACGGCGTGCAGGTGAGCGGCCACCAGCGTCGGTCTCGGCCGTAAACTCGTTAAGCGTGATGGCAACGACTGGATGGCATCAGGTTGACTGTGTAGTGAAAGTCGATACAATCTTAGGATGCTATCCCTTGATGACCTTCGCTGGAGCGAATTGCAGCACGCGTACGGCAGTGCTGCCGATATCCCGAACTTGCTAAAAAGACTGGCCTCATCGACAGGGCCGAGGCTAAGCTATCGAGATGATCCGTGGTTCGGCCTCTGGTCGAGCCTCTGCCATCAGGGTGACGTCTATTCTGCGTCGTATGTCGCGGTTCCTCATATCGTAAAAATCGCAGGTGAAGCGAAGGCTCCGGTCGATTTCTCATTTTTTCAACTGCCCGCAGCCATTGAGATAGCTCGCCGGACCGGACGCGGCCCCGATATTCCTAAAGAATATGTAGATGATTACAGTCATGCAATCGCGCAACTGGTCGAGAATGTAAGCCTTCATCGGAATGAAGCATGGGACCAGTCGATGCTCTTGTCGGCAGCAGCGGCACAAGCTGTAGCGAAAGGGCATATCGATGTTGCTGAGGCGTTATTAAACTTGGATGCCGACTGGATCGCCAAAATCAATAACTTCGAGTTTGATTGAGCTTTCCTCGCCAACTGAGAATGGTAAGCTGTAGAGGCAGTCTTGCCCAGCAGATCGCGACGTGTACCGCGCACTAAAGATCGATAGATCACTGCCCATTATGACAGGTCAATATCAGTTTGCTCGTCTCGGGACGCGCTCACCCACATGAGCGTCAAGCTACACCATTATGGGTCGACAGGCTAAAAGCCGTTTTAGCTGACTGTATTCCTATGCCGCAAGCGCCGAGGCGCGTGGATGCACAAGATGATCGCGAAGCACCGTGCCGGAGCGGTCGACTTCCTGCATCAGCACATCGTAGCTCCAGAGATCGGCTAGGTGCTGCAATACGCGCTTGGCATCCATATCGTCGAGCATCGCGCCGTTCAGCACCGTATGCTTGACCAGCAACCGCCTATCGCCGGCAAGATCGACATCGACGATCTCGATATGCGGATCGATCCAGCCGACATCATATTGCCGCGACAGCTCGCGGCGGATACGCCGGTAGCCGCGCTCATCATGAATGGCTGCTACCCTCAGCCCCTCTTCCTCCTCGGGATCATCCGTCAGCTGGAACATGCGCATTTTGCGCATCAGGTGCGGGCTGAGGAACTGCGCGACGAAACTCTCGTCGCGATAATTGGCCCAGAGATCTCGCAGCACCGCCATGGCATCGCCGGTGCCGGCGATTTCCGGGAACCATTGGCGATCCTCCTCCTCCGGCTTCGTCACGATACGCTCGATATCCTGCATCATCGCAAAACCGATCGCGTAAGGATTGAGGCCGGAATAACGGGGATCGTTGAAGGTGGGCTGGAAAACCACGTTGGTATGCGATTTCAGGAATTCCAGAAAATCGCCGTCGCCAATGCCGCCAAGCTCGTGCAGCCGCGTCATGATGCGATAGTGCACATAGGTCGCCGTGCCCTCGTTCATCACCTTGGTCTGGCTCTGCGGATAGAAATATTGCGCGACATGCCGCACGATGCGGATGATCTCGCGCTGCCAGGGTTTCAGCCGCGGCGCCATCTTTTCCAGGAAATAGAGAATGTTCTCCTGCGGCAGACCGGCCAGCGCACGCCGCCGCTCCAGATCGAGATCCTGTGTCTTCTTACCCGGCCCGGCCGGAACCGTGCGCCAGAGATCGTTGAAGATCTTCTCGTCATATTCGCGCCGCTCACGCTCGCGCTTCTCCTCGTCGCGCAGGTCAGGCGTCTTCTTGCCCGCATAGCGATGCACGCCATGCGACATCAGCGCATGGGCGGCATCCAGCGTGCGCTCGACGGCAGCGTGGCCATAGCGCTCCTCGCAGCGAGCCACATAGCTCTTGGCGAAGTTGAGATAATCGAGAATGCCTTCGGCATCGGTCCAAAGCTTGAAGAGATAATTGTTCTTGAAGAAGTGATTATGGCCAAAGGCAGCATGCGCGATGACGAGCGCCTGCATCGTCGCGCTATTCTCCTCCATCAGATAGGAGATACAGGGCGAACTGTTGATGACGATCTCATAGGCAAGACCGCGCAGGCCCTTGCGATAGAAAGCTTCGTGATGGGCGAAATGCTTGCCGAAGGACCAATGCTTGTAGAACAGCGGCATGCCGATCGAGGAATAGACGTCGAGCATCTGCTCGGCTGTGATGATCTCGATCTGGTTGGGATAGACATCGAGACCAAGCTCGCCAACGGCGATCTTCTCGCAGGCATCGTGAATTCGCTGGATGGTGGCGAAATCCCAGTCCGCGCCTTCGAAAAGCCGCTCCATCGATGCCTTTTTTGCCATCATCCGCTCCTTGTTTCCGCCGTCCGGCGCTGGAAGAGATCGTGGAAGACCGGATAGATCTGGCTGCGATCGCTGACACGTCGCATGGAAAGCACCGGCCAGCCTGCCTGCAGCCGTTCGTAGAGCGACCAGATCGCCGAGCCAGACGAGATTGCGACGCTGCGCGATTCCCCCACTTCGAGATAGGCGAAATATTGGCAGACGGGCAGGATTTCGCTCGTCATCAGCGCTGCCGTCGTCGCATTGTCGGAATAGGCATTGTCGCCATCCGACGCCTGCGCGGCGTAGATGTTCCAGTCGGAGGCCGGGAAGCGGTCCCGCACGATCTGCCGCATCTGTTCGAGCGCGCTCGAAACCTGGGTACCGCCGGTTGCCGGGCTGCGGAAGAAGGTCTCCTCGTCCACTTCCTCGGCAACATCAGTGTGGCGGATGAAGACGATCTCCACACGGCGATACTGCCGGGTCAGGAAAATATAGAGCAGCATGTAGAAACGCTTGGCGAGATCCTTCATATGCTCGGTCATCGAACCGGAGACGTCCATCAGGCAGAACATGACGGCTTGCGCCACCGGTTTCGGCTCGTTCTCGAAACGGCGATAGCGGATGTCGATCGGGTCGATATAGGGAATGCGCCGGACCTTCGATTCCAGCCTCTTGATCTCTTCTTCGAGCTGTGCGCGGCGCTTCTCGTCCGTGCACTCCTCGGCCTCCTCGATGAGCTTCTCGACCGTTTCCGGCTTCGGGCGATGCAGCGCGACGCGGCGCATCATCGCAAGCCGCATCGTGCGGTTGATGGCGAGATTGGCGGGAGATCCCGTCACCGAATAGCCTGAGCGCACCGGGTTGATCTGATCCGCCGACATCAGGCGGCGCTTGGCAAGATCGGGCAATTCGAGATCATCGAGGAAGAGATCGAGGAACTCATCCCGCGTCAGGATGAAGCGGAAGGCATCCTCACCGGAACCGTCACCACCCGCGCGACCCTTGCCGCCGCCACCTTCTGGCCGCGGCAGAATATCGCCTTCGATGAAGTCCTTATTACCGGGAAGAATATGTTCCTTGAGGCCCTCGGGGCCACGATGGAACCGAGGTTCCTCGGTTCCATCCAGGGGAATGCTGACTTCGCCACCCTTCAGAATGTCCTGAATGTCGCGATTTTGAGAGGATTCATAGACCGCTCTCTGCACCAGCGCTTTTGCTCTTCGCAAAAATCGTTGACGATTTTCCAGACTTTTTCCGCCTGGGTTCAGGCGTCTGTCAACAATGTGCATTCCTTCTTCCTTGGTGGCTCATCCCGCCTGTTTCACACGCATGTACCATTCCACAAGGCGCCGGACCTGCCGTTCGGTGTAACCCCGCGCGACCATCCGCTCGACGAATTCGCCATGTTTCTTCTCTGTCTCGCCATCCTTCTTGGAACCGAACGAGATGACGGGCAGAAGGTCCTCGACCTGCGAGAACATCCGCTTTTCGATGACTTCACGGATCTTCTCGTAGCTGGTCCAGGACGGGTTCTTGCCGCCATGGCTCGCTCGCGCCCGCAGGCAGAACTTGACCACCTCATTGCGGAAATCCTTCGGATTGGCGATGCCCGCCGGCTTTTCGATCTTGGTGAGCTCCTGGTTCAGAAGCTCGCGGTCGAGAAGCTGGCCGGTATCCGGATCCTTGAAGTCCACATCCTCGATCCAGGCGTCAGCATAGTCGACATAGCGATCGAAGAGGTTCTGGCCGTAATCCGCATAGGATTCCAGATAGGCCTTCTGGATCTCGTTGCCGATGAACTCCGCATAGCGTGGTCCGAGTTCGCTCTTGATAAACTCGATATAGAGCTTTTCGGTTTCAAGCGGCAGCTGTTCACGGCGGATTGCCTGCTCCAGCATATACATCAGATGCACCGGATCGGCACCGACTTCCGTCGTATCGTAGTTGAAGGTCGCCGCCAGCACTTTGAAGGCAAAACGGGTGGAAGCTCCATCCATGCCTTCGTCGACACCCGCCGTATCGCGATATTCCTGCACGCTGCGTGCTCTCGGATCGGTCTCCTTCAGGCTCTCGCCGTCATAGACCCGAAGCTTAGAGAAGGCGGTCGAATTCTCGTGCTTGGAAAGCCGCGTCAGAACCGTGAAGCGGGCGAGCGTCTCCAATGTCGACGGCGCGCAGGGCGCGTCGCTGAGCTCGGATTCCTCGATCAGCTTCTCATAGATCTTCTGCTCTTCGGTGACCCTGAGGCAATAAGGCACTTTCACCACGCAGATACGGTCGATGAATGCCTCATTGTTCTTGTTGGCCTTGAAAGTCTGCCATTCCGACTCGTTTGAGTGCGCCAGGATAATGCCGGAGAAGGGTATCGCACCGATATTTTCCGTACCGATGTAATTGCCTTCCTGCGTCGCCGTCAGCAGCGGGTGCAGCATCTTGATGGGCGCCTTGAACATTTCGACGAATTCGAGAATGCCCTGGTTGGCACGGTTCAATGCCCCGGAGTAGCTATAGGCATCCGGATCGTTCTGCGCGAGACTTTCGAGCTTGCGGATATCCACCTTGCCAACCAGCGAGGAGATGTCCTGGTTGTTCTCGTCGCCCGGTTCCGTCTTGGCGACGGCGATTTGCCGCAGCCTCGAGGGCTGTATCCTGACGACGCGAAAGCGGGAAATATCGCCTTCGAACTCTTCCAGCCGCTTGAGGCACCAGGGGCTCATGAGCCCGGTCAGACGCCGGCGCGGAATGCCATAGCGCTCCTCGATCATCGGCCCCATGGTGACGGGATCGAACAGGCTGAGCGGGCTTTCGAAGACCGGGCTCAGCTCGTTTCCGGCCTTCAGCACATAGATGGGATGAACTTCCATCAATGATTTCAGCCGCTCGGCAAGCGATGACTTGCCGCCGCCGACAGGCCCGAGCAGATAGAGGATCTGCTTGCGCTCCTCCAGCCCCTGGGCCGCATGTCGAAAGAAGGCGACGATGCGTTCGATCGTCTCTTCCATGCCGAAAAAGCCCGAAAATGCCGGATAAGTCCGGATGGTCCGGTTCATGAAAATACGCCCAAGCCTTGTATCCTTGGCCGTATCGATCAGCAGTGGTTCGCCCATGGCTGCCAGTAGCCGCTCTGCCGCATTTGCGTACATGAGCGGATCATCCCGGCAGGCTTCCAGGTATTCTGAGAATGACATCTCGACTTCGCGCCGTGCTTCAAAAGTACGGGCGAACGTGTTGAACAGAACATCGTTGTTTAACATGGCGCCTCGGTAGCTTGCTATTGCAATTAACGCCGGCTTTTACGAGATCACTTTATCCCGCTATATCTAAAGTGCGGTATGATCCGCTTCGAATCAATAGGTGATCTGTCAATAATTCGTACGCTTGATTCCAAATGTCATCAATATCTTGATGGGGTCATGCACCGAATTAATGAAACGCAACCATAAAGTTGTTGTGGCGAAGCAACGCATCCAATGGTTACGCAACCTCAATCGGCCTGTTGCCGCATATTCTCGCAAATACACGATCTCAGCGAGGAATTGATCGAAGCCAGCGTCAAGCTTCATTGTCCGCATGATTGGGGAGAAAAGATGGTGCCCAGAGCCGGAATCGAACCAGCGACACGCGGATTTTCAATCCGCTGCTCTACCAACTGAGCTATCTGGGCATCCGTGCTTCGCGTCGAGAGAAGAGCCTTCGAAGGCGCTGGGCGGTTGGTTCACCCCGGAAGCGAGCGGGGTTATAGCATCTTGTTCGGCCATGTCCAGCCGCAAATGACTCTTTTTTGACAGGAAATCGAATTTTGCCAATTCGCGAACAAAATGAAGAGGTTCGCAACATCGAACCTCTTTGGAAAACCTCATTCAGTCCTGATCGGAGCCGTCGGCCTTCGCCTCGTCCTCGGTCACGGGAATGGCATAGGAGCCATTGAGCCACCGCGAGAGATCGACGGAGCGGCAGCGATCCGAGCAGAAGGGGTAATGCTCACGCAATGAAGGGCGGCCGCATTCCGGACAGGGACGCGTCTTTCGCAACGGCTCGACCTTCGAACCGACCTTGATCTCTTCAGCCTTCGTCATGACGACTATCCTTCCTGCCATCCGGCGTGGACATCGAAGCCCTCGCCTGCCAGCAGCAGCATGGTTTCATAAAGCGGCAATCCGACGACATTGGTGTAGGAGCCGACAAGTTTCTGCACGAAGGAACCGGCAAGCCCCTGAATGCCATAGGCCCCAGCCTTGCCGCGCCACTGGCCGGAGGCGAGATACATGTCGATATCGCGGCGGGAAAGACGCTTGAAGCGAACCTTGGTCTCGACGACCTTTTGCCGCGCCTTGCGGTCCGGCGTGATCAGGCAGATGCCGGTATAGACGACATGGCCGCGGCCGGAGAGCAGATGCAGGGCCGCAGCCGCCTCGTCGACAAACTCCGCCTTCGGCAGGATGCGCCGTCCGACAGCGACGACCGTATCGGCCGAAAGGATATAGCTCCCCTGCCAGGCGGCATCGCTCTTGATAGCCGCAAAGGCTGCATCACCCTTCTCCGTCGAAAGCCGCCGCGCCAGCGAGCGCGGATGCTCCGATTTCTTCGGCGTCTCATCGATATCCATCGGCATGAGACGCGCGGGCTCAATGCCTGACTGATGCAGGAGCTCGACGCGGCGTGGCGATCCGGAGGCCAGTATCAGCTTGTGTTTCAACGCCATCAGATCTCGACCTGTCATGCGGGAATGAGAGCCGGCTCCGGAGCATGATGCCGAAAATATCGGCGGCATCCGGCTCCAGCGAGCGGCGGACTACTTGAAACGGTAGGTGATGCGGCCCTTGGTCAGGTCGTAAGGGGTCATTTCCACCAGCACCTTGTCGCCGGCCAGAACGCGGATGCGGTTCTTGCGCATGCGGCCCGCGGTGTGGGCAATGATCTCGTGCTCGTTTTCCAGCTTCACGCGAAAGGTCGCGTTCGGCAGGAGTTCGGTGACGACACCGGGAAATTCGAGGACTTCTTCTTTCGGCATTAAAGCTTCTTTTCCTGTCGGTTGGGGCCAGCGCCCATGCCAAAAAAGCGGGGGTCGCCGGAAATTTGCGCGGAAACTACACAATCGCCGCGGTTTTGTGAACCACGTTGATAAGGGTTTCTGCATTTGTTTCATTCGCAGCTCTAAAGCGAGCCGCGATGTTCCACCAACCTGCTCTCGATCAGGCCTAAAAGATAGTCCCTCACGCCGCGATAGGCATCGAGAATCTGCTCGCGCGTTCCGTCCGTGGCGGAGGGGTCTATCGTCGGCCAATAGATGACGTCGACGGCATTAGCCCGCGTCAGTTCCAGCGCGGCGTGATGCGCCTCGGGAGAGAGCGTGATGATGACATCGAAGAAATCGTCCTCCAGCTCCTCCATGGTCTGCGGCTGGCGCCGGCCGAGCGAAAGCCCCATCTCGGAAAGCACGACATCAACGAAGGGATTGCGCTCGCCAGCACGCACGCCGGCCGAGGCGATATAGGTGCCCTGCGGCAGCATCTGCCGAGCGATCGCTTCGGCCATGGGCGAACGGATGGTATTCAGGCCGCACATGAAGAGGATGGCGCCGGGGGATTTCCCCCCGGACAACCTGCCATTGTGCTCGATCGCCTGCGGCTCGTCCATGGCAGTCACCCGCGCCAATAGAGCACGCAGACGAGCGTGAAGAGCCGGCGCGCCGTATCGAAATCCACGCTGATCTTGCCGTTCAGCCGGTCCATCAGCGTCTGGGAGCCTTCGTTGTGGATGCCGCGCCGGCCCATGTCGATCGCTTCGATACGGCTCGGCGTGGCCGAGCGGATCGCCTCGTAATAGCTCTCGCAGATCATGAAATAGTCCTTCACGATCCGGCGAAACGGCGTCAGCGACAGAATATGGGTGGCGACAACGCCGCCATCTTCCATGCGGATGTCGAAGACCAGCTTCTGCTCGACCAGCGACAGGTTCAGCAGATAAGGCCCGCCCTCGTGTCCGACGGGCGCGAAGCTGTTTTCCTCGATCAGGTCGAAAATGGCGACGGCGCGTTCATGCTCGACATCCGGCGTCGAGCGGCCGATCGTGTCGTCCAGGACCACGTCGCTCAGCCGGAAGACGCCCTTTGCCATGCCTTACCCCTCGAGATTGAGGCGGATCGCGACCGACCGCGCATGAGCATCCAACCCTTCGGAATTGGCAAGCGCGATCGCCGCCGGCCCGAGTGCGCGAAGCTGCTCCGGCCCAAGCCGCAGGATCGAGGTGCGCTTGACGAAATCGAGCACCGAGAGCCCGGACGAGAAACGCGCCGAGCGGGCCGTCGGCAGCACATGGTTCGAGCCACCGACATAATCGCCGATCACTTCGGGCGTATGACGGCCGACGAAGATGGCACCGGCGTTACGAACACCGGCCAAAAGCGGCTCGGGATCATCGACCGCAAGCTCCAGATGCTCGGCCGCGATTCTGTTGGCAAGCGGTATCGCCTGCTTCAGATCGGAGACTAAGATAACGGCGCCGAAATCCCGCCAGCTCGCCGCCGCCGTCTGCGAGCGGCTCAGCCGCTTCAGCTGTCGCTCGACCGCCGCCTCCACTGCCCTGCCGAATTCAGCATCGTCGGTGATCAGGATGGATTGCGCGCTTTCGTCATGCTCAGCCTGCGCCAGCAGGTCGGCGGCGATCCAATCCGGGTCGTTGTTCTTGTCGGCGATGACGAGCACTTCCGACGGGCCGGCGATCATGTCGATGCCGACGGTACCGAACACCTGGCGTTTGGCTGCGGCCACATAGGCATTGCCGGGGCCGGTGATCTTGTAGACGGGTTTGATCGTCTCCGTGCCATAGGCAAGGGCCGCGATCGCCTGCGCACCGCCGACGCGATAGATTTCCTCGACGCCGGCCATACGCGCCGCGGCAAGCACGGCCGGATTGACGGCGCCGCCCGTGGCCGGCACGACGATGACGATGCGCTCGACGCCGGCGACCTTGGCCGGCACGGCATTCATCAGCACCGAGCTCGGATAGCTCGCCGTGCCGCCCGGCACGTAGAGGCCGACCGCTTCGATCGCCGTCCAGCGCGATCCCAGGCCGACGCCGAGATCATCTTCATAGATATCGTCCTTCGGCAGCTGCCGGCGGTGATGCGATTCGATGCGGGTGGCGGCGACCTTCAGCGCGCCCAGAACTTCCGCCGGAACGGCCGCGATCGCAGCATCGATCTCGGCTTCGGTGACGCGCATCGGCGTTACGGCAAAATCGACGCCATCGAATTTTTTGGAATAGTCCGCAAGGGCTGCATCGCCGCGCGCCCGCACATCATCGATGATGCCGCGCACGACCGCATTCACATCCTCGGACACTTCCCGCTTGGTCGTCAGGAATGCGGCGAACTGCTGCTCGAACCCTTCCGACGCCTGATCCAGCCAGATAGCCAAACTGATATTCCTCTTTCACTGCGGCCGCCTGCAGCGGCAAAAATCCAACCGTCGCTATCTATTCGCCCGCGTCGGGATGTCGAGGCTTATGGGCCGTTTCCCACGCGCCGCCGATATCCGCAAGCTGGGCCTCGATGCATTCGACATCGAGCGCAATCGTAGCGTTGGCGGCAAGGGCAAGCTCGATCGTGCCGTCCGGCCCCTCGCCCTTCTGCTCGAAACGGATCGCAAGCAGCGATAACACTTCGTCGCGGTTGCGCCGGTCGAAGCCGTTGGAACGCACGGCCTGCACGCGCTTGAATACCAACGCCGAACGATGGCGTTCGTAAGGCTTGCTGCGCTGGTCCGACTGCTCCCAGACGAAACGATTGGCTGCGAGCGAGAACTGCTCCTGCTTTGGCGCAAAGGACATGTCGCCGACCTTGAAGACGCTATCCTGCATATAGGCAGAAATGACATCCAGATCCTCGGTGTCGAGTGCCATTAGCTTGAGATCGCTCATTCGTCCTTTTATCCCTAATCGCGCCAGTCAAACGGCCGGCAAGTGCCATTGCCGAGAATTCCTTGTGATGGACATAAAATGCGAGCGCAAAAGACGCAACCGAAGAAAGCGGGCTTGCCCGCTCTCTTCGCGCCGATGGATGGAAATAAGCCCGATCATCCAAAATGCTGTCGCGCTTTTACGACAGCGGAATGCAAAAACCGGGGGCTGCTCGGGTGGAGAGCGCAGCGAGCTTAGTCGCTGATGCGCTCGACGATGGCGCCGCAGCGCGTCAGCTTGTCTTCCAGCCGCTCGAAACCGCGATCCAGATGATAGATGCGCGACACCAGCGTCTCGCCTTCGGCGGCAAGGCCGGCGATGACGAGCGAGACGGAGGCGCGAAGGTCGGTCGCCATCACGGGCGCGCCCTTCAGCTTCTGCACGCCTTCGACGCGGGCGGTCTGACCGGAAAGAGAGATCTTGGCGCCGAGGCGGGCGAGCTCCTGCACATGCATGAAGCGATTTTCGAAGATGGTCTCGGTGATGTTCGAGACGCCCGACGAGCGGGTCATCAGCGCCATGAACTGCGCCTGCAAATCGGTCGGGAAGCCGGGGAACGGATCAGTGACGACGTCGACCGGCTGGATGCCACCGCCATTGCGCATGACACGGATGCCGTTGTTGGTCGGCGAAACCGTGGCGCCGGCGCGACGCAGGCTTTCGAGCGCCGTGTCGAGCAGCGCCACATCGGTATTCTCAAGCGTGACGTCGCCGCCGGCCATGGCGACGGCCATGGCATAGGTGCCGGTCTCGATACGGTCGGGCAGCACGCGGTGACGCGCGCCGGAGAGCGAGGTAACGCCCTCGATGGTGATCGTGCTGGTGCCGGCGCCGGAAATCTTGGCACCCATGGCGATCAGGCAGTTGGCGAGATCGACGATCTCAGGCTCGCGGGCTGCATTGCCGATGATCGTAGTGCCGCGGGCAAGCGTGGCGGCCATCATCAGCACATGCGTCGCGCCGACGGAAACCTTCGGGAAGTCATAGCGGGCGCCGATGAGGCCGCCCTTCGGCGCCGTGGCATTGATATAGCCGCCGTCGATTTCCATGGTGGCGCCGAGCGCCTGCAGGCCCTCAATGAAGAGATCGACCGGGCGCGTGCCGATGGCGCAACCGCCGGGCAACGAAACGCGCGCCTGGCCCTCGCGGGCGAGCAGCGGCCCGATGACCCAGAAGCTCGCGCGCATCTTGGCGACGAGCTCATAAGGCGCGGTCGTATCGACAATAGTGCGGCAGGTGAAGTGGATCGTACGGGAATAGCCGTCTTCCTGGCGCTCGCGCCGGCCGTTGACGGCGACATCGACGCCGTGATTGCCGAGAATGCGCATCAGGAGTTCGACATCGGCGAGATGCGGCACGTTTTCGAGCGTCAGAGTATCGCTGGTCAGCAGCGAGGCGATCATCAGCGGCAGGGCGGCATTCTTGGCGCCGGAGATCGGAATGATACCGTTGAGCTCATTGCCGCCGACAATCCTGATACGATCCATATAAGCAATACGGGCGAGGCCCGCCTTTCCTGATAGTTCCGGGCGCCTTGAAGTCGCGGGCGCCAGGTTTCGTGCACCTGGTAAAACGCGCTCTTTAGACGAAATAGATTAACGCATCAATTCGTTTGATGATGGGCGACATCAATCATTGTGATTCGTCCCTTTTTGCGGCGGTTTCAGCACTATCCACAGGCTTTGCGGCCGGCAGCCCATCCGTCTCGTCGGCCTGGCCTGCGCGCCGCGCCCTCACCTGCTGCTTGCGCCGAGACAGATTCTCGCGCAGCTTCTGCGCGGCACGCTCGCGCCGCCGATCCGCTTCCGTCACCTGCCTGCCGCCCACGGGCTCGCCCGCCTCGCCGCCGACCCCGCTTGGAGCAGAACCGCCCTGCAAAGCCTGCCCTTCATCGATTTTCGTCTTGTCCGCACCCATGGCTTTCTCATAGCGGAAAACCCTAGGCGTCAAAAGACCGACACATTTTTTCCAACTATCTTTCACAGAACTTGCAATTTGCGGCTTGCACTCCGCCCCGACCTATGGCAATAGCCGCCTCGCCCAATACGGCGCACCAAGCGGCGCCACGGATTGCTGCTATAGCTCAGGGGTAGAGCACTCCCTTGGTAAGGGAGAGGCCGAGAGTTCAAATCTCTCTAGCAGCACCAGTTTTTGATTACGCAAAGCTTAGTGTAAATTGCAGTTTGCTGAAATTCAGCAATGCCCGGTAACGGACTCATTTGACTTAACCTAAATCCAAAAATACTCGCTCATTGCCTCATGAGGTCGCACTGCACGACACGAAGAGCAACACAGCTTCAGAAACTAGTTAAGTCCAAGTAAATTATACCATCCTTCGAATAACTTATTCCAAGGCGATCGTAAAATATAAGAATAGTAGAAAAATCTTGTGGGTCAATTACGTCCATAGGTCTCACATCTGATCCAATCCACGAAGAACCTGTATCTTGACCTTCCCAACGGAGGTCGGATGCGATGTCATTTCAATTTGTGGAACTAGGCGAGAGCAAGGCATACGACGCTGTGTGGCGCAGATTTTCGCGTTTTCAAGATACCCAAAGAACTACAGAAATGCTGATGTCCGGCAGAATGTTACCTCAATCACAAAAGCAAAATGTTAGAAAGCAGATGCAACAACTTTCTTACACTATAGCACAAGCTAAAGAATTTTCGGACGCAGCACGATCAGGAGGGGACACAACACGAGCATTACTTGCATATTATTCGATTACTGCATTGGCAAATGCAGAGATCCTGTGGAAAGGAAGCGGGGACGATAGTTTCGAACGGCGACCGTCGCACTTCAATGGCCATGGTCTTGAGCTCACGCGAAACCAATCCCTCTGGGATTTTGCCGCGCATACTCTTAAAAGGGGTAACAGCTCAATCTCGGGACTCTTCGGCCTATGGCATCAGTATGCTTCCCATTTTCCCGTTTATTGTACCTGGACGACTGTCAATGGCGCGACATCGAGAACCAATCT
The DNA here is from genome assembly GCF_057784355.1 of Martinezella sp. CNPSo 3959. Classification (NCBI taxonomy): domain Bacteria; kingdom Pseudomonadati; phylum Pseudomonadota; class Alphaproteobacteria; order Hyphomicrobiales; family Rhizobiaceae; genus Martinezella; species Martinezella sp. CNPSo 3959. The sequence continues at coordinate 49,131 of NZ_JBXSOV010000020.1, read as the reverse complement.
CGCCGCTGGTGACGCCGGGACACCGCTACGCTCGCTGCCACCACCAGATAATGCCATAACTCTTGGTGAGTGTATGAGACACATCCCCTCAATGATAAACAGTATCCGCTCCTTTGGAGAACAACCAAAGCTAGCGCGAGGCCAAAACGAAGTGCAGAGTATCGTGGATACGAACGGCGCCGAGGTATCCCGTCAAATTCGATATATAATTCATCCTGCCCCACAGCAAATCTTTGACGACGTTATATCACAATACAATTTTAATTCCGCAATGGTTGAAAACATAGATATCTTTGGATTAAATAATTCAACGGGAGTTTCCATACAAATTGAAATTGATACGGCAAACCAGCCGTGGCAAAATTGGTCGGTAGCTGAAATATTTCTGGAAAGTCGAAATATTTACTACATAGTTTCCTCAACATCCCCCCCTGAATGAATTCGGTTATTTCTATATAGGTCTGTATATAACCGGCATGCTGTCCAGATACTATCCACAATATTGGATAAAAGAACTTCGTGAAGGGTCTTACATAACCTCGCTTATTCAAGAGTTTGTGGAACATTCACTCCATAGAGTTCCAATGCTCGCGCTCGGGCAATTGGAAAAAACTATATTTCTCTACAGTTAAGCCGGGTCTGATAGACAAGCCTCGGTTTATTAACAGTGGCCAAGCTTATTGCGTATTGTCGTTGATGAGAGCCGAGTACATAATCTTCATATTAAACAAATTCCAGTTAGGCTTAGGTGATTCAGAGTGCAATGTATCTTCTGCTATGAAGAACGCGAGCCAACCTTAGAGCACGTTTTCCCCGATGCGATCGGCGGCACTTTGACAATTAATCGCGTTTGCAAACCGTGTAATGATAAGCTCGGCTCACAAGTTGACGCTCCTCTGGTTGATCATTTGCATTGCAAATTTAAGCGTCTCCAATACAAGATTGCCAACAGATACGGAAAAGTTTTGTCACCGCATGACGTCTTAGGATTAGGTGTCTTGCAGGATGGCTCCGGTTCTCGCATTAGAATAGAGAACCACCTAGAGTCAGGCCGTTTCAATCTTCGTCTGATAACGAACCAACATCCGCTCGCTGGCGAAAACGGCGAAGAGTTGATCAACATACGCGTTGATGCCGCAAACGTTGAAGATGTTTCTAAAATCGTTAATCGCCGTAGAAAAGAACTTAAACTCCCGCCCTTGACCGAAGAACAAATGTCTTCAGTAATCAAGGACATTCAAAGGCAGCAAATCGAGCGTGCTGAAGTCGTCCACACGCTAAAAGTTGATTTGGAGAACTACAGGCGAGGGATTGCGAAAATCGCCTATGAAGCGGCTCATCTCTGGCTGGGAGATACCTTTCTCGAAGACAAAAGAGCGCGACTTCTCCGACACTTTATCTTAGAAGGTGCCGAAGATTCATTGGCGGGAACGATAGGTTGGAGCGAAAAGATACCATTTGGCAAAGCATGGTCCTCCGAGCCAGATTCGCACCTCGTGTTTATAATGCGGGTAGGCCCATCTTTGACAGTGGGCGTCCGGGTTTTTGGTGCGTTGTATGCTGTCGTCGCAGTTACTGAAAATCCTGAATTGTACGCAGTTTCCCACAACGACAATTTCTATTCATGGAATCCGGCAACCCAAAAAGCTCGGCGTGGATCGCTATATGAAGAATTTCTTCGCCAAAGCCGTCTCCAATTAAGCCAGACGCCTCAAAACTAAATCGGCTATGACATCGGGATCTTAACTTCGGCTGACGAGTATGCGCGAAAGCGGCCGTCACGACCCCAATTCCGCTGCAATCCCCCGTATAACCCCTTCTCCTATCACACCCATCCTAGCCCGGGAGAGCAACCCTCAATGTCGAAACTACGCGTCGCCGTTCTGTTTGGCGGTCAGTCCACTGAGCATGAGGTTTCCGTCATGTCGGCCCGCAATGTCGTCAAGGCGATTGATGGCGGACGATATGAGATCGTGCCGATCCTGATCGATCGCGCCGGGCGCTGGCTGCTGGTGGAGGAAAAGGGTGGCGTGCTTCCGGAGCCGATTGCCTATGAGGGCCGGCAAGTCTGCCTGGTGCCGGGCGGCGAGGGGCGGCTGATGGCGCTGGAGGGTGCTGGCGCGCGCGAGCTGCCTGCGGTCGATGTGCTGTTTCCGGTGCTGCATGGGCTGAATGGCGAGGACGGTTCCATTCAGGGTCTTGCCCAGATCGTCGGCCTACCCCTCGTCGGCTGCGGCATTCTGGGCTCGGCCAACGCGATCGACAAGGATATGGCAAAGCGCCTGCTGCGCGAGGCCGGCCTGCCGGTTGCCCGCTCCGTGACGCTGACGCGTGGCGAAAAGCCCGATTTCGATGAGATCGTGAGCAGGCTCGGCTCGCCAGTCTTCGTCAAGCCGACGCGCCAGGGCTCGTCGGTCGGCGTCAGCAAGGTGCAGGATGCGACAGCCTTCGAGAGCGCACTGACTGAGGCCTTCCGGCATGACCGAAAGGTGCTGGTGGAAGAATTCGTGCGCGCCCGCGAGATCGAATATGCGGTCCTGGAGCAGCCGGATGGCGCGCTCTTCGTCTCCGTGCCGGGCGAGATCGCGACATCAGCAACGTACGAGCTCTATTCCTACGAGGCGAAATATCTCGATCAGAACGGCGCCGTCGTCACCGTGCCGGCGGATATTCCGGCTGGCACGGCAGACGCGATGAAGCGCATGGCGGCGGATGGCTTTCGCGCGCTCGGATGCGAAGGGCTGGCGCGCGTCGATTTCTTTTTGCGGCCGGATGGCAGCGCCGTCATCAACGAGATCAACACCATGCCAGGCTTCACCAATATCAGCATGTATCCCAAGGCCATGGGCGCCTCGGGCATTTCCTATTCGGAGCTTATCAGCCGCCTGATCGAGCACGGGATTGCGCGGGCGCAGCAGGGGTAATGCAAAGGGGCGGCTGGCTTTAATGCCGCCCGCCCGTCAGACCTTTTCCTTCTTCTTGGTCTTGACCTTCGGCTCGGCGGGCGCATCCGGTGTCGGCGCGAGCAGCTTTCTGAGCGAAGCGATCTTGTCCTTGACCAGCGGGCGGAAGCGGCTGGCGCGATAGGGCATGTCGGCGGCGCCATAGCCTTCCGGCCCGTCGTCATTGCCGCGGTGGATTTCCTCCAGCTTCACGCCGATGAAGGTGCCGTCGACATAATGCGTGTATTCGCCGACCCAGCGGATGGTGTAGATCGTCCCCTTGCGGATCAGCTGATCGATGCTGACATGCTTGAATTTGTCGTCGATGCAGACGACCTTCTGGCCCACATGGAAATCGTAACTCACCCTGCCCTCCTTGAAGCGACTGAAGCGATCCGCCGCGCCGTTCACTTACAAGCATATCCGCATATGCGCCAGTGGGTAAACGCGGGCAGACGTCGCAGCCCGGATGGATGAAATGGCAGGCAGTTGCATAGGGACAGGTTGGCCCCTCATCCGTCCTCTCACAGTTTCGCTTCGCTCAACTCTTCTAGTCCACCTTCTCCCCGCACGCGGGGCGAAGGGGTTTGGCACTGTCGCCCCCTCTCCCCGTCAAAACGGGGAGAGGGCTGGGGTGAGGGGCGCTTTTTGTTTCATATGCAATCGCCTACTCCAATCGCCTACTCCAATGGCGGAAGGGGTTGTGCGACCGCGATCTCATAGGCGACGGCCCGACATGACTCGGTGACAAAGCAACCCGTTGACATCCTTCATAGAAGGCTGAAGATTGCGCTTCGTCCGAGCCGCCGCAAGGGCCGCCCATGTCCACATCCGATACCCGCAAGGCCCGCTGAAGGCTTTTCCGCCAATGCCCACCCTCCGCCTCATTGCCGATGATTTGACCGGCGCGCTCGATACCGCCGTCGAATTCGTCGGTGTCTACGGGCCAATCGCGGTCGAGCGCAGCGATGCGCTTTCCATGAAGCTGCCGGATTGCCTGGCGATCGACAGCGGCACCCGAGAGAAAACGGCCGCCGAAGCAGCTGATATCGTCGGCGGCATCGCGCCGCTGCTGCAAGGCGCCGATCTCGCCTTCAAGAAGGTGGACAGCCTGTTTCGCGGCCCCTGGGCGGCGGAGTTGGCCGCCTGCTTCCAGCTCGGCCACTGGCGGCATTGCATCCTCGCGCCGGCCTTTCCGCATCACGGGCGGCATACACGCGGCGGCCGGCAGGTGCTTTATGCCGGCAAGGACGCCTGGCGCGACATTAGCGGCGATCTCGTCACGCATCTGCGAGCCGAGGGATTGCCGGCCTTCAACACGACCCTCGATAATCTCGAAAACCAGCCCATTCCGGATGGCATCCATGTTTTCGATGCGCATACGGATGACGATCTGGATGCCGTCATCGGATGGGTATCGTCGCGGCTGGAAGGACCTGTCCTCTGGAGCGGCACCGGCGGCCTCGCCCGCGCTCTGGCACGCAATATCGACCGGGCAACGCACCACCGCTCTCCCGCCAGGAAAAACGAGGGCAAACGCTACCCAACGCCATCGGTCCCCATCTCGCGCAAGCTGCAAAGGCCGGTGCTCGGCCTCTTCGGCTCGGATCAGCCGATCACGTTGGCGCAGCTCCAGGCCTGCGGCCCTAATTGGCTGAAGCTTGCGGAAGGCGCTGATGCCGACGCCATCCATCATCAAATTCAGCAAAGTGGCGTCGCCATGGTAAGCCTTGATCTACCGACGGGGCTTGAGCGCGATGATGCAGCAAGGCGGATCGCGGCGAGCTTCGGCGGCATGGCCAAGGCGCTGCCCGCCCCGGGCACATTGATCGTCGCCGGCGGCGAGACCCTGCGCAATCTCTGCTCGGCGCTCGATGTGGCAGCCCTCAGCATCACCGGCCAGGCCGCACCCGGCCTCCCCCGCTCGACGATCGTCGGCGGCCCGTGGGAAGGTACCACGGTCATCTCCAAGTCTGGGGCCTTCGGCGGCCCGACCCTGTGGCGCGACCTCTTGAGTGAAAACGGGCTGATTGCCGGAGGAGAAGAACCATGACGCGGCATCTGGCGATCACCATGGGCGACCCCGCCGGCATTGGCCCGGAAATCATCGTCAAGGCTGCGATGCGGCTGAAGCATCGGCTTGAAGAAGGTAAGTTAAAACTTACAATTATCGGCAGCGGCCCGGCCCTGCGGCTTGCCGAGCAGCAGCTTGGCCTCGATATCGAGATTCCCGAGACTGAGATGGAGAGCGACTGGCCGAACCTCTGCTTCATCCAGGCTGATGCCGAAGGAGAGCCGATCCTGCCTGGCCGGCTTTCTGCAGACGGTGGACGCATGGCGTTCAAGGCGATCGAAAAGGGCGTTCAACTCGCCATGTCAGGCAAGGTCGGCGGCATCGTCACAGCGCCCCTCAACAAGGAAGCGCTGAACAAGGCCGGCTTCCATTATGCCGGTCATACCGAGCTGTTGGCGGAACTGACCGGCGCGCGCGGCTCTGTCATGATGCTCGCCCATGGCAATATGCGTGTCAGCCATGTCACCACCCATGTCGCGCTGGAGGACGTGCCGAAACGCCTGACGCCGGAGCGCCTGCGGCTCGTCATCGACCTCACGCACAAGGCTCTCAAAAACCTCGGCATCGCCAGGCCCAAGATCGCCGTTGCCGCGCTCAATCCGCATGCCGGCGAAGGCGGTCTCTTCGGCCGGCAGGATATCGACATCTCCGCGCCTACTATCGCCAAGGCCGTCTCCGATGGGCTCGATATCGTCGGCCCCGTCCCCGGCGACACCGTCTTCGTCAAGCTGCGCGCAGGCCAGTATGACGCCGTCATCGCCATGTATCACGATCAGGGCCATATCCCCGTCAAGTTGCTGGGTTTCGAGATCGATCCCGCGACGGGCAAATGGATGGATCTTTCCGGCGTCAACATCACGCTCGGCCTGCCGATCGTGCGCACCTCGGTCGATCACGGCACCGCCTTCGACATCGCCGGCAGAGGCATCGCCAATGAACACAGCCTGATCGAGGCCATCGAATTCGCTGAGAGGTTGGCGGGCGGCTGATAAGAATCTTAAGCCGCCGATGTCTCGCCAAAGAGCTGATCGGTGCGCTCGGAGAGCAGCGCAAGAAAGGCCTTCGTCCTCGCCGCAGGCCGCAGACCCGGCGGATAGATTGCATGGACGTCCACGCGCCTGAACTCATAGGAGGGCAGCACGGGAACGAGCCTGCCTTCGGCGATCTCCCTGCCGCAGACGGCAGCGAACAAGGACCCTATTCCCCTTTCCGCCAGCACCGCCTCCATGAGCGGCCTCCAGTGATTGACGCGCCATGTGGTGCGGATCGGCGCTTCTACCGTCCCACCATCTGAGCCGATCAGTTGCAGTCGCTCATCCGCCGCGAAACCGGCGACCCGAATGAAAGGATGCGCCGCGAGCTCCGCCGGTTCGCGCGGCTGCCCGCATCGTTCGATGTAGCCGGGAGCGGCCAGCATGAGCCGGCGCATCGTCCCCAGCCGACGGGCGATGAAATTGCCGCTGCCGATCTCACCGATGCGGATGGACAGATCGACGCCTTCGGTCAGCGGATCGACGAAGCGGTCGTTCAGGGTTACGTCGATGGCCAGGGCCGGATGCAACCTTTGAAAATCGATGAGCAACCTGGGCAAGGTCATCTCGCCTAGCCCGTGCGGCGCAGCGATCCGAAAGGTTCCGGTCAGCGATGTCTCGGCCGATGCGACGGAAGCCTCCGCCTCCTCGGCGGCCTCGATAGCGCGCTTGGCATAGTCGTAGAAGCGCGCCCCCGCATCGGTCGCCTGCACCGATCGGGTCGTGCGGTAGAGGAGCCGCGCGCTCAGATGTTTTTCCAGCTTCTCGACACGTTCGCTGACAGTGGGCTGGCCAAGGCCAAGATCGCGCGCGGCGGCCGAAAGGCTGCCGCGTTCGATGACGCGGATGAAGATGCGCATGGCGGAAAGCATGTCCATGACAAAATTCTATCGTCTTTTACGATAAATGACATCGCCATTCGCTCTCTTCCAAAGAAAATGCCGATCGACGAACTAGAGACCGGTCAACAATCCAAATCGGAGAACCAGTCTTGCAGACCAGCACCATTCAATCGGGCAATATCCAGCCTCAATCTCTCCAGGGTCAGAATGTCGTCATCATAGGCGGCTCTTCGGGCATCGGCCTGGCGACCGCCAGGCGGGCCAAGGAAGCCGGCGCAAATCTCTTTCTGCTATCCCGCAATCCGCAGCGTCTTCACGAAGCTGCGGAAGCGATCGGCGGCGCGACCCAGATCGTCGCGGACATCGCCGCACCGCAGCCAACGATATTCGCCGGGATCGACAGGATCGACCATCTGCTGATCACGGCCGGCACCGTGCACCTGCAGCCGCTGAAGGATCAGTCCGAGGCGGATCTCTCGAAGGTCATGAGCGAGCGCCTGATCGGGCCGCTACTCGCCGTCAAGGCCGCTCTCCCCCTGCTGCATGGCGCAAGTTCGATTACCCTGACCTCCGGACAATTCGCCTCCCGCCCAGCCGCCATCGGTGCGGTCGTGGCCGCCGCCGTCAGCGCGGTAGAAAGCACGGTTCGTGCGCTTGCCCTCGAACTGTCGCCGATGCGCATCAACGCGATCTCGCCGGGATGGGTGGATACGCCGCTGCTCGATGGCCTGATGGGCGAGGCCAAGCGGCAGGTGCTCGAACAGACCGCCTCGACGCTGCCGAGCCGCAATATCGGCAGGCCGGGGGATATCGCCGAGGCGATCCTTTTCCTGATGATGAACCGCTTCGTGACGGGAGAGGTCTTGCACATCGATGGCGGCGGCCGCCTCGTTTAATGGCCGGCGGCCGACATAGGGTCGAAAAAATTTTCGCAATCCTGTCGGCCTTGCCGCTCCTCCTTCGTCCTCAGGGCGTCCAATTGGAGAGAGGAGTACCAAATGTCCAAGATTGCCCCATGCCTGTGGTTTGCACGAGAAGCGGAGGAAGCAGCGAATTTTTATGTCTCGCTCTTCCCCGACTCCCGGATCGATCATGTGCAGAAGAACGTCGTCGATACGCCTGCCGGCAAGCCCGATGAGGTTCTGGTCGTTACTTTCACGCTCGCCGGCCAGCGCTTCATGGCACTGAACGGCGGCGACCGCATCGAATACAATCATGCGATCTCGCTGGAGGTGGATTGCGCCGACCAGGCTGAGGTCGACCGCCTTTGGGACGGTCTTGTTGATGGCGGCACGCCGGTGGAATGCGGTTGGGTGACGGATCGCTACGGTGTCTATTGGCAAGTCGTGCCGGCGGTGCTCCGCAAGTATATCGCCGATCCGGATCCGACCAAGGCGGCCCGCGTCATGCGAGCCCTTATGGGGATGGTCAAACTCGACATTGCCGGCCTCGAAGCCGCCTATCGCGGCTGAGCGGGGTAACCCTTCGGGAGGTTACACAAGGTGCGACCTCCCGAAGATGATCCCGAATCTTTCTGCAATTTCAGCGGTTCAGACCAATGCCGGCGCCCGTAAGACTTGCAGCAACTCGATGCTTGGAATACCGTCCGTTATAGGCTCGTCAAAGGCGGGTTTCTCGATACCATTCAAGCGATTGGACTGCCGCGCCGTTCAGGCACGACCCGGCAGGAAACGGCGGATTCCATGCAGCAGCAAAGAGACCGCATCGATCTCACCGGACGCGACTATGCCGCGATCTATGCGCTGAGCGACATCCACGGCTCCTATGACGAAATGGTGGAAGCGGAAAGGCGCATCGTTGCGGATGCCCGCACCCTTCCCGGCCGAAAGCTCCTGATGTACCTCGGCGATTATGTCGATCGCGGCCCGCGCTCCAGTGACGTGCTGGCCCATCTCAGCGCGCCGCCACCCGAGGGCTTCGACCGCTATGCGCTTTGCGGCAATCACGACGATGCCTTCCTGCGCTTTCTCGATAATCCCGAAACCAACAGCCACTGGCTCGAATTCGGCGCGCTGCCGACACTCGCATCCTACGGCATTGATGCCGGACATCTTCTCTTCGATCTAGGCTATAGCATCCGGCAATTGCGCGACATGACGCTGAACGCCATGCCGCCGGCGCATGTCGATCTGCTGCGTTCATTGGCCGTAGCCGTCATTTTAGACTCGACGCTCTTCGTGCATGCCGGCATTAAGCCCGGTATCCCCTTAAGCATTCAGACGGACGAGGATCTGATGTGGATCCGTGAACCCTTCCTGTCGGAAGGGCCGCAACTGCCGCTACTGGTCATCCACGGCCACACACCGCATTCGCACGCCACCTTCGGCTCGGGCCGCATCGGCATCGACACCGCGGTTTCCATGGGCGGAAGCCTGACGATCCTCAAGATCGCCGAGGGCAGACCGACGATCCTCCAGTCGATCTGAACGGTTCAAACAAATATCCCGGCTCGAAGCCGGGATATTTGTTTCTTTCAGGCGTCCTACTCCGCTGCCACCGCCGGCGGCAACTGAACCGTATTGCCCTCTTCCTCGTCGGCCTGCTCGCTGGCAACCGGCTCCGCCGACTTGCTCTTGGGATCGCGGCCGAAGAACAGAGCATAGCCGGCCGGCAGGACGAAGATCGTCAGCACGGTCGCGACCAGAATGCCGCCCATCATGGCGTAGGCGAGCGGCCCCCAGAAGACACCGCGCGAGATCGGGATCAGCGCCAGCACAGCCGTCAGCGCCGTTAGCATGATCGGCCGGAAACGACGCACGGCCGATCCGATGATCGCTTCCTTCCTGTCCATGCCTGCCGCGATATCCTGGTCGATCTGGTCGACAAGGATGATCGAGTTGCGGATGATGATGCCGAGCAGCGCGATGACACCGAGGATCGCAACGAAGCCGAAGGGCGCACCGCTGATCAGGAGGGCACCGGCCGCGCCGATGATGCCGAGCGGGCCGGTGGCCAGCACCAGCATCGCCTTGCCGAAGTGCTGCAGCTGCGCCATCAGGAGCACGACGATGATGACGAGCATGATCGGCGCCTTGGCAGCGATCGAGGCCTGGCTTTCGGCGCTGTCCTCGGCACCGCCCTGGATTTCGATCTTGTAGCCGGCCGGCAGGCTGCTCCTCAGATCGGCCATGTCGTTGTAGAGCTTGGCCGTCACGTCGTTCGACTGCACGTTGTCGGGCAAGGTTGCCCGCACTGAGATGGTCGGCAGGCGGTCACGGCGCCATTCGATGCTCTGCTCCATGACGGGCACGATCTTGGCGACCTGCGACAGCGGCACGAACCCACCGGAGTCTGTGGGAATATAGACCGAGTTCACGGAGGTCAGCAGGTGGCGGCTTGCCTCCGGCTCGCGGGCAACGATCCCGACGGTTTCCTCACCCTCGCGATAATTGTCGAGCGTGAAGCCGGACATCGAGGCCTGCAGCATCTGGCGGATGCGCTGCGAGGTGACGCCGAGAGCCCGGGCACGGTCCTGATCGATCACCAGCTTCATAGCCGGCACCGGTTCGAGCCAGTCGTCATGGATGGCGCCGAGCAACGGATTTTGGGTAAAGCGCTGCTTCACCTCGTCGGCAATACGGCGAACCTCCTGCCGGTCGGGACCCATGACGCGCAGCTGTACGGGCCAGCCGGTGGGCGGACCGAGGAACAGGCGGTCGACCTTGCCACGGACGGAGGGGAAATCCGCCGCCAGGATACCGCGCATCTTGGTGATCAGCCGCTCGCGGGCCGGCTCGTCCTTGGCCATGACCAGCATCTGGGCATAGTTCGGATTGGTGAGCTGCTGATCGAGCGGCAGGAAGAAACGCGGTGCGCCCTGACCAACATAGGTGGCGATGAAGCGCTTGTCCGGATCATCGGCCATGCGGGCTTCCAGGGCCTGCGCCTGCCGCTCGACTTCCTTGATGCTGGTGCCTTCAGGCAGCCACAAGTCCACAAGGATTTCCGGACGCGACGACTGCGGGAAGAAGTTCTGCGGAATGAACTGGAAGGACCAGAGGCTGCCGACGAAGGCGGCGAGCGTCAGGAGCAGAACGATAACGCGGTGGCGTACGGCCCAGGCGACCGAGGCGTGCAGACGGCGATAGAATCGCGTGTCGAACACATCATGATGCTCACCGGCATGATGCCGTTGTTTGAGGATCATGTAGCCGAGCCATGGCGTGAAATAGACGGCCACGAACCAGGAGACCACAAGCGCGATGCCGACAACGTAGAAAAGCGAACGGACATATTCGCCTGCTGTCGAGGCCGCAAATCCCACCGGGATGAAGCCGGCTGTCGTGATCAGCGTGCCGGTCAGCATCGGGAAGGCGGTGGAGGAATAGGCGAAGCTGGCAGCATCGAGCTTTACGAGCCCCTCTTCCAGCTTGCGCTCCATGAGCTCGACCACGATCATGGCGTCGTCGACCAGCAGGCCGAGTGCGATGATGAGCGCGCCGAGCGAAATGCGCTGCAGATCGATGCCGAGCTCGTACATGATGGCGAAAGTCGCGGCCAGCACCAGCGGAATGGCGATGGCGATCACGAGGCCGGAACGCCAGCCGATCGACAGGAACGAGACGATCAGCACGATGACGAGAGCTTCGCCGAGCGCATGCATGAATTCGCTGATCGCGTCGGTGACGACATCAGGCTGATTGGCGATCTGATCGACCTGAACGCCGACCGGCAGCGAGGCTTCGAAGCGTTTATAGGTTTCCTCGACCGACGTACCGACGTCGGTCACCTTGAAGCCTGGAGCCATGACGACCCCGAGCTGCACGCTTGGATGGCCGTTGTAGAGGAACTTGGCCGTATAGGGATCCTGCAGCCCGGCGGTGACGGTGGCGATATCGCCGAGACGGGTCACCTGGCCACCGGCGTTGAGCCGCAGGTTCTTGATATCCTCTATCTTGTTGACATCGCCCTCGACCGAGATGCGCACGGAGCGGGTGCTGGTATCGACATTACCAGCCGGATCGACGTTGTTCTGGCCGATAATGGCGTTCTTCAGATCGTTGAGCGTCAGCCCACGCTCGGCCAGAACCTTGGAGGAGACATCGATATAGATCTGCTCTGCCTGGTCGCCGATGATGGTCGCCTTCTCGACGCCGGGCGTCGAAAGCAGCATGTCGCGGGCCTGGATGGCGAATTTCTTCAGCTCCGGATAGGTGTAGCCGTCGCCGCTGATCGAATGCAGCGTGATGAAGGTATCGCCGAATTCATCGTTGAAATAGGGGCCGAGCAGGCCAGACGGCAGCTCGTTGCCGATATCGCCGACCTTCTTGCGGATCTGGTAGAAGGCATCCTTCACTTCGGCGGTGTTGGTATCGCCCTTGATCTGGATAGTGGTGATGGCAAAGCCGGCGCGGGTATAGGATTTGACCCAATCGAGATGCGGCGTTTCCTGCAGCTTGCGCTCGATCTTGTTGACCACCTGGTCTTCCATGTCCTGCAGCGAGGCACCGGGCCAGACAGTCTGCACGACCATGACGCGGAAGGTGAAATCCGGGTCTTCCTTCTGACCCATATGGGTCAGGCCGAGCGCGCCGGCGATGATGATGAGCCCGAACAGGAAGCGCGCGATGCTCGGATGGGCGATCGCCCACCGCGACAGGTTGAAACGCTTCCTCTCACCGGAGGTGCTATTGATGGACATAATCTCGTCCCCCTCGATCCGGGTCAGCGTACGATATCCGCCGAGGCGGCGTTGATTTCTGCGGAAGCCTGCTGGGCTGATGCAGCCGGAAGCTTGACCTTCATGTTCTCGGTCATGAATTGCGTACCGGCAGCGACAACGACATCGCCGGCTTTCAGGCCATCAGCGACCCGTACGCCGTCATCGGCGAAATCGGCAACCTTGATGGCACGGGAATGCACTGTGCCTCCGCTCCGATCGACAATCCAGACGATCTGCTTGCCGTCCTTCTGCGCAAGCGCGCTCAGCGGAATGGAAACATAGGACTGGGTATTGTCGGCAAGCGCCTCGATCGTCGCAGTCATGCCGAGCAGCACCCGCGGATCGTTCGGCACGCTTACACGCACGGCGAAAGTACGCGACTGATCGGCACTCCCTGACACTTCCCGCACCTTTCCATTGAGCACGAGGGCGGCGTCGGACCAGAAGCGCGCCTTGACGTCCTTGCCGACCTTGAATTGGGCGATGTCCATTTCTGGGACAGCGACCTGCACTTCCTTTTCGCCATCGACGGCAACGGTGATGACAGGTGTGCCGGAACTGACCACCTGGCCGACATCGGCATTGATTGTGGTCACGATGCCGTTCATGTCGGAGGTCAGGTCGGCATAGGCGACCTGGTTCTTCGCTTCGGTCAGGGCCGACGCCGCAGAATCCCGGGTCGAGACGGCCTGCTCGTAGGAAAGCTCCGCCTGTTCGAGCTGCGACTTGGAGGTGACATTCTTGTTAAAGAGTGTCTGCGCACGCGTGCGGGCAAGCTCGGTCGTCTGCACCTGTTTCTCAGCCGCATCCAGATCGGCCTGCGAGCGGCGCACCGCGAGAATATAGTCGGTGGCGTCCATGCGGGCGATCACATCGCCGGGTTTTACCCTCTGGCCGATATCCACCTTGCGCTCGACGATCTTACCGTTGACACGAAAGCCGAGATTCATGTCCGTCCGCGCGCGAACGACGCCGGAATAATCAAGCTTGCGCGTCGTGTCAGCTTGCGCGATTTCAACGACCTTGACCGGCCGGACCACCTCCGCTGTCTCCTCTTTCTTCTCATTGCAGCCCGTAAGCCCAAGTCCGAAAGCGGCAAAGAGAGCCGCACCGGCAATGGTCCGTAAGGTGGTGGTCGTCAGCGAAACCATGTCGCTCTCCTAAAGTCGAACAAAAGAGTGGAAGCACGCCGGCCATCCGGTGCGCGTATTGCTATTTCTTCAAGGCCCTGATGGCGAATTCGATGAGATCCTCGGGCTCGGCCCGGTTTGTCTTGGCGAGGCACTGGGCCACCATCTGCGGGTGACAGAGATTGATGGTCGCCGCGCCGAAACATTTGGACGCGACATAGGGGTCCTGCTCGACGAACTCACCGGCGGCAATACCCTCCGCAATGATCTCGGCGATCAGATCGTGGATGCGATCGATATGTTTTTCGATGACGTGCCAATCGCGCTCGATGGCGACAACGACCATCTCGTGAACCTTCTGCTCGTCGAGCATGGTTTCCAATATCATCTTGTACTGGGATAGCGCGTAGGTCCGCAGCCGCTCGCTCGCGCTGATCGGCTGATTGCGGATGCCAAGAGCCATCTGATAGCTCTGGCCGAGCATACGCCCACAGATAGCCTGATGGATTTCCGTCTTGGAACCGAAGAAACGATAGATATTCGCCGTCGACATGCCGAGATCGCGCGCAATATCGGCTACGTTCGTCTTGTTGTATCCGTAGTGGCGAAACAGCTTTTCGGCGGCATCAAGAATGCGCGTGATGTTTTCCTGACGGGCAGGATCGGCGTTGACATCGGAAAGCTCGAGCATAAAGGAAGCCTGATAGATTACGAGTGACGATTTTCAATTTTCGTCACTCGTAATCTATCAGAGTGCCGATGTCAAGAAGCCGCCCACAACCGTAGGCAGCTTCAGATGCTACTGAATAAACCGATGATGTGGCAAAGAACTTGAAACAACAGTTAAACGTTCAACAACGCTCCTTGCGGAACGGGCTGAAAGTGTCCGGCATTTTGTCGCAGGCCAATCCCTGTGCGATCAGGCACCCACAAGTGTCGGATGGAAACGACGAAGGCTGAAAAAGCCGACGAAGACAATGACCACCAAAAGCGCCACCTGCGCCGCAAGGATCGGCGGCTCGTTACCGGTAGGCGCCAGCGCATTGAGTGCCGGTATCTTCTGGAACGATTGGATGATGAGCACCAGACAGTTGAAGAACAGCAGCACGAGCGCACCGATCACGAAGACGGCACGCCATAGGCCGGCAAGGTGGAATGTGTAACGCGCCAGTGCCGTCGGAATGAAGATCAGCAGACAGATGATGCCGACGATGATCGCTGGCGTCACGCCATGAAACGGGAACAGAAAACCCGTCAAGCTGGTGAGAACCGTCGTCAGCATATAGACGAGCGTCGAGCGGTTATGACGGTCGGCGGTGAGAAAGCCGTAGGCTACCACGATGCCGCTGATGATGGCGACCAAGCTGATGACGACGTGAATCAAGAGAATTCCAGACATTCGCCCCTCCAAGGGGCATTGCATTCCGATGGAAATGACAGCCCAACGCCCCGAATGCGGAATATATACGAAACGCGCCGCGCCAGCCAGCGCGACGCGAGAGCCTGAAAAGGCCACTTAGGCGGCGTGAACTTCCAGGGAGATCGGAACGGAGGCAAGCGCCTTGGAAACCGGGCAACCCGCTTTCGCCTTGTTGGCAAGCTCGGTGAAGGTCGCTTCATCGGCGCCAGGCACCTTGCCGGTCAACGTCAGGTGGATGGCGGTGATGGCGAAGCCGCCTTCGACGCTTTCGAGTGTCACCTTGGCCGTCGTCTCCATGCTTTCGGCGGTGAAACCGGCCTCGTTGAGAATCAGCGACAAGGCCATGGTGAAGCAACCCGCATGAGCCGCGCCGATCAGCTCTTCCGGATTGGTGCCAGCAACGCCTTCGAAACGGCTGGCGAAGCCGTAAGGATAATGATTGAGTGCGCCGCTTTGGGTCGAGATCTGACCCTTGCCGTCCTTCAGACCGCCCGACCATTGAGCCGAACCCGTACGATTGATCTGCATGTCGTTCTCCTTGTCGTTGAATGAACTTGGGGAGGCGGTCCCGCCTCCCGGTAACGATCGACGGCAGGCGGAATGGCCGCCTGCATCGTCACCATAATCCTTCTATCTCTCGAAGACGACGCCGCAGTAACAGCAGGCGCGCCGGCTTTGAAAAGCCTTGTGGTCGCGGATTGTTCCCAAACGGCTGGAAGGCAGCAAACTAAATCATCATACAAGAATATTGCCAATGTATGATGATTAGCGTACCCTCATCTCAATGCGAAAAGGGAAGGTGCCAATACGCCCAGCTCCTTCGCAGCGAGAGGTTTCCGCAGAGAATGCGGAATGGTGCGGAGGAAAAAGCGTGGAATCGCTGCAAGGGCAGGAGCATGGCGCGTCGGCCAAGCCTGAGCGTCGTCCGCGTGTGCGTAAGAATGTGACGGCGGCGATAGCCGAAGACATCTGCGCGGAACGCTATCCCTCCGGCTCGACCCTGCCGCGCGAAAACGATCTTTGCGAAATGTACGGCGTCAGCCGCACGGTCATCCGCGAATCCCTCAAGGTGCTGGAGTCCAAGGGCCTCGTGCGCGGCAAGCCACGCATCGGCACCACTGTCTGCGACAGGGATGACTGGAACATTCTCGACCAGGATGTGCTGGAGTGGATGGGCCCTTATATCGCCGATTTCGATATTCTCGGCTCCATCCTCGAAGCGCGCCGCACCATCGAACCCGCGGCTGCCGAATATGCGGCGGAACGAGCGACAGCACGCGAGATCGCCGATCTGGAAAACGCCTGGGAGCGCATGCGCGACAGCGGCGATGATCCGGAAGGCTTTACCGAAGCCGACGTGACCTTTCACAAGCTGCTGCTCAGCGCCAGCCACAACCAGGTGTTCCGGCGCCTCTCCAGCGCCATGCATGCCGGCCTCAAATATGCGCTGCACGCTTCCAACGTCGCCGCCGACAGCCGCGACGAAGCAATCGCCGTGCACGGCGAACTCGTGGAAGCGCTGCGCCTTCGCGACCGCGATGCAGCGCGCGCCTGCGCTCACCGTATGCTCGATCTTGCCGCCCGTGATCTCGCCGTCGAACGACGGCTGGACAAAGGCCGGAAAACAAATCCCGAAACCCCGAGATCTGCGGTCTCACGCCGCTGACACAACCCAAAGCCAAACGGAATCATTCCCATGAAAATCACCAAGCTCACGACCTATATCGTTCCCCCGCGCTGGCTGTTCCTGAAGATCGAGACCGATGAAGGCATCGTCGGCTGGGGTGAGCCCGTGGTCGAGGGCCGTGCACTGACCGTACAGGCGGCCGTGCACGAGCTGGAAGATTATCTGATCGGCAAGGATCCGTTCCTGATCGAAGATCACTGGAACGTCATGTACCGCGCCGGCTTCTATCGCGGCGGCGCCGTCCATATGTCGGCCCTCGCCGGCATCGACCAGGCGCTCTGGGACATCAAGGGCAAGGCGCTGGGACAGCCGATCCATTCGCTGCTCGGCGGCCAGGTGCGCGACAAGATCAAGGTCTATTCCTGGATCGGCGGCGACCGTCCCTCGGACGTTGCCAACAATGCCAAGGACGTCGTCGCCCGCGGCTTCAAGGCGATCAAGCTCAATGGCTGCGAGGAAATGCAGATCGTCGACACCTATGACAAGGTGGAGAAGGCTGTAGAAACCATCGCCACCATCCGCGAGGCGATCGGCCCCTATATCGGCATCGGCGTCGATTTCCACGGTCGCGTCCATCGGCCGATGGCCAAGGTGCTCGCCAAGGAGCTCGAGCCCTACAAGCTGCTCTTCATCGAAGAGCCGGTGCTGTCGGAAAACCGCGAGGCGCTGAAGGAAATCGCCAATCATTGCTCGACGCCGATCGCGCTCGGCGAACGCCTTTATTCGCGCTGGGATTTCAAGTCGGTGCTGTCGGACGGCTATGTCGACATTCTGCAGCCCGACCTGTCGCACGCCGGCGGTATCACCGAGTGCCGCAAGATCGCGGCCATGGCGGAAGCCTATGACGTGGCACTTGCCCCGCATTGCCCGCTCGGCCCGATCGCGCTTGCCGCCTGCCTGCAGGTCGATGCCGTCAGCTACAATGCCTTCATCCAGGAACAGAGCCTCGGCATCCACTACAACAAGGGCAATGACATCCTCGACTACATCTCCAACAAAGAGGTGTTTCAGTATGCCGACGGCTTCGTTTCGATCCCGCAGGGTCCCGGCCTCGGCATCGAGGTCGACGAAACCTATGTCATCGAGCGCGCCAAGGAAGGCCATCGCTGGCGCAACCCGGTCTGGCGCCACGAGGATGGCAGCGTCGCCGAATGGTAAGACCACGCCTGTCTCCTGACGGACGAGAAATCGCATATCTTCAATGATAAAAGGCCCGATGGCAGCAGATCTGCGCTATCGGGCCTTTTCTTTAGAGCAGTTCCAGCAAAAGTGCGAAGCGGTTTTGCGTCCGGAACGGCGTAAAAACAAGAAGATAGAGCGTTTTCGCGATTCGAAGAAAAGCGGAAATGCTCTAGACGGCGCTCTCTTAATCCGGCGCCCTCCCATTTGCCGCCAGGCGGCGAATAGCGCGGCACATCCGGTGTGCCGCTCTCCTCAAAAAAGTTGCGCCTGCAGTATCGGCGCAGATACTGCAGGCGCGTCATGCGTCTCAACAAGCCCCCAGGGAGACGCATTCCCGGAGCATGATCACCAAAGGCGTGGAGTGCCCTTTAGCTCAGACCATGCTCAAGCAGGCAATTTCAAACTACTCCCGCTCGCCGGTGAAGTTCAGCAGCAGCTGGAAGATGTTGACGAAGTTCAGGTAGAGCGACAGGGCACCGAAGACGGCAAGCTTCTGCTGCGATTCCTGATCGTAGTTTTCGGCGTACTGTTCCTTGATGTTCTGCGTATCCCAGGCGGTCAGACCGACGAAGACCACGATACCGATGACCGAGATGGCGAACTGCAGCGCGCTCGAGCCCAGGAAGATATTGACGATGCTGGCGATGATCACACCGAACAGACCCATCATCAGGAACGAGCCGATGTTGGAAAGGTCACGCTTCGTCGTATAGCCGTAGAGGCTGGTCGCGCCGAACATGGACGCGGCAATGAAGAAGGTGCGCGCAATGCTCGTACCGGTGAAGACCAGGAAGACCGAGGCCAGCGACAAGCCCATGACCGCGCAGAAGGCCCAGAACATCATCTGCGCCGTTCCCGCCGACATCGACTGGATGCGGAACGAGAAGAAGAACACGAAGGCAAGCGGCGCTAGCATGACAACCCACTTCAGCGGGCTCTGGAAGATCGGCACATAGAGCGCCGGCGTCGTGCCGACGATCAGCGCGACGATTCCCGTCACGACGAGGCCGATACCCATATAGTTGTAGACGCGCAGCATATGCCGGCGCAGCCCTTCGTCGAAGAGCGCCTGAGAGCCGGCGGCGGCTCCGTAGCCGTATCGCGGATTGGTCGGGTTCATGGTCGTTCTCCTTTAATCCAAACTAGTAGAGGCTGCGGGCAAGCTTTTCGGCATCGCCGTCAAGCTGACCCGCCTTGCCATTGCCGATCAGCGCATAGGCGACTTCGCCAATCTGCCAGTAGGCAGCCTGGACATCGTCACGCTTGATGTGACTGACATCCTGGACGGCGAAATTGCCCGGACGAACGGCAAACAGTGACAAATGTCCGTCTTCGCCGGCATCGACCATCATTTCGACGCTCGGACCGAATTCGGACGGATAGATTTGCGTATCGGTGACACGCCAGCCACCCGGCAGCTCCGGCAATATGATTGCCGTCGATGCGCGGATTTCATCCGGATTGTAATTTGCAGCCACCGACTGCGGCTTGATCTCTTCGCGCATAGCGGTCGTCTGGTAGGCACGCACTGCATCGTCGACGAAGGCCGGTGGACGTGTTGACGCACTAACCTCGCTCGCCGTGAAGGCGCCGAAGGACGTATGTGCAACCCAGCCGGTGGTCACCAGCACGGCGATGGCGGCGATACGCTGAAACGAGCCTAGCACGCGGCCATAGGCCAGCCCGCGCTCCAGCCGCCGTGCGGCTTCCCGCGTTTCCGCCCGGACCACATGGCCTTCTCCGGCCAGAGCCATGCGCAGCTCGCCGCGGATGCTCATGTCAGCCATCACCTTCGCGGCAATCTCCGGATGCTCCGAAAGATAGGATTCCACCTCGACACGGCGCGCAAGCGTGAGCTCGCCGTCGACATAGGCGTCGAGATCGGTATCGATGATCGGATCAACGATTTTCATTGCCACCTCCCTCGATAAGCCTGAGATGCGAAACCTTGGAGGCGGTCTCCTCGAAACTACGAAGCGTCGCGCGAGCCCGGGCAATGCGGGACATCAGCGTGCCGACGGGAATGCCAAGCGCTGATGCCGCCTCCTGATAGGAGAGGTCCTCGATCGCCACGAGATGTAGCGCCTCACGCTGCTCCTCGGGCAGACTGAAGAAAGCTTCGCGGACCTGGTTCAGGCGAACCGTGTGATCCTGCGATGCCGGCAACGCCGTTTCGAGGTCGGCCGCCGCCTCCTCGTGACGACGGCTCAGCGACTTTTTCTGGCGCAGGCGGTCGATATGCACATTGTGCAGGATCGATAGCAGCCAGGTGCGCAGATTGCCGTCGCGCCTGAACGATGCCTTACGCTCATAGGCCTTGACCAGTGCGTCATGCACCAGATCCTCGGCCTCGTCCGCATTGCGCACGAGCGAGCGGGCATAGCGTCTCAGCGAACCGAGCTGCCCCAAAACATCGAATGTGCGTCCTTTGCGTTCCATACACCTATATACGGAAGCACTCCGGATTCTATTCCATCGCCCGGCGAATATTTTTTGCTGATTTTTTACATCAGCAGGAAATCTTTGGGCTGCGGCAATGGCGGCAGGTCGGTTTCCCCAAGCGCTTCGCGCAGATTGATCTCGATCGTATCGGCAAGCGCGCCGATGGCGAGCGCATTGGGGCGCTTGCCGAAAGGGTCTTCCAGTTCGTCGCCCAGCGCATCCAGACCGAAGAAGGTGTAGGCGATGAGTGCCGTAACAAAGGGCGAGCCCCAGCCGAGCGTATCGACATAACCGAAAGGCAGCAGGAAACAGAAGAGATAGGCAGTGCGATGCAGAAGCAGCGTGTAGCCGAAGGGCAGCGGCGTGTTGCGCAGCCGCTCGCAGGCCGCCTGCACCGCACCCATCTGGCCGATGCTGATATCCAGCATCTGATATTGGATATCCGAAATCGCGCCCGATGCTTTCAGCCGCGCGAGATCGGCGGACATGAGACGCAGAATGAGATCGGGCTTGTTGCGGGCCGCGTGATAGAATTCCGCCTCGCTCGGGGTCAGCAGCCGTAGCACCTTGCTCTCGTCGCTGCCGGGCCGCAGAAGACAGACGAGCGCCTGTGTGAAGGCGATGGTCAGGCGCAGCAGGTTATTGCGCGCCTCGATACCGGCCTCCCCTGCACTCTCCAGCACCAGCGTCTGCCGGGCGAAGCCGCGCGCGAGATGGACGAGCTGCCCCCAGTCACGCCTGCCCTCCCACCAACGATCGTAGCAGGCATTATTGCGGAAACCGAGGAAGATCGAGAGGGCGATGCCGAGCAGCGAAAGCGCTGATCCGTTAAAGGAAACAATGAGGTTCGGCCGAGCCTCATGACCCCAGACGATCAGCACCGATAACAAAAAGATGGCGATGATCTGCGGCAGGATGCGCCGGATGATCGACCCGCGGACGATGAAGAAAAGCTGGAAGAGATTCGGCCGGTCGCGGACGATCATGACGAAACGCACTCTCGATGAATGTCTGACGGCGCAGCAATACACCAGACGAGCCGGGAGTAACGAGCATTTCTTGCACGGCGGCCCTGACCGGCTGATATCGTTCGCCGGTCAGGGCCGGCCATCATTTCACACTGGCGCTTGCCGTCACCAGAACCGGGTCGGCGCGATAGTCGCCGGGAAAGAGATGTTGCAGGTTCTTGATCTTGGGCAGGTCGTTGATGACGATATAGGGATAGGTCGGATGCGTCGTCAGGAAATCCTGATGATAGGCCTCGGCCGCATAGAATTGCCGCGCAGGCTCGATCTTGGTGACAACAGCCGCATCGAAGACCTTGGCGTGGTTGAGCTGCTCGATATAGGCCTTGGCGATATCAGCTTGCGACTGGCTGGTCGGGAAGATGGCCGAACGATATTGCGTGCCGGTATCCGGCCCCTGATAGTTCAGCTCCGTCGGATCATGCGCCACCGAGAAATAGATCTGTAGTAGATGCCCGTAGCTGATCTTACGGGGATCGAAGACGATACGCACGGATTCGGCATGGCCGGTATCACCTGCGCTTACCATTTCATAATGAGCCGCGTCCTTGCTGCCGCCCGTATAGCCCGAAGTCGCGCTGATCACGCCATTGACGTGCTGAAAGACGCCCTGGACGCCCCAGAAGCAGCCGCCGGCAAGCACCGCTGTTTCCGTGCTGGCGGTAATCGCTTTTTCATCCATACTCGGCGCGGGAATGACGCGTGCATCCTCGGCCGAAGCGCGGCCGACAAATTGCAACGCAACGCCGCCGAGCAATACCGCGATCGCCGTAAAGCCGGCCAAGCGGGTGACGCGCGCTGAATAAATGCGGATCGTGTTCTTCGATAAAATCTTCATGGTGATTTCCTCTCGACCGCGATTGTAAATGCCACAGTCACAAGGAAATACGGGAAGACGGGCATTTTTGTTACACACGCCCGCGTGCAACACCGAAACGTGAACGCCGGACGCAGCTCAGTAGTGCGGCGGCTTGGTAATGGCCGGTGCGTCGAGCGACTGCTCCTCCAGCGTCAGAAACCGCTCGGTCAGCCGGTCCAGCTTCTGCCTGGTCTGCTCGACTACCTTCCATTGCTCGGCGAGCTGATCGGAAAGCTCCTCGATCGTCTTGGCCTGGTAGGCGACCGTTTCCTCAAGTTTGGTGATGCGGCTCTCTTCGTCTGACATGTCTGATCCCTTTCGCAACGATCTACAGCACCGGTACCGTCGCGTACAGCCCTTCCATTCCGCATAAGGCGAGCTGCAGCGTCGTTTGACGGAAATGTGACAAAACTGAAAAACAGCTGAAAAGACCCGTTACCTAAATGACATGGCGGCCTTCTAAAGAGAGCGCAGAGACGCGCCGGTTTTGAAGGCTATTCCTTCCGCGGGCGCACCCTTTCTGAAGACTGCGGAGAAGCGCCTTGAAGATCATCCAGATCACCGACACGCATTTGAGCCCCAACAAGCCGCATTTCAACGGCAATTGGGAGCCGCTGGCGAAATGGATCGAGGCAAGCGGCGCCGATCTCGTCGTTCATACCGGCGACCTCAGCGTCGATGGTGCCGACAAGGACGAAGATCTCCTCTTTTCCATGGATCTGATGCGCCAGATTTCCGTGCCGATGCTGATCGTGCCCGGCAACCACGATGTCGGCCACTTGCCCGGCTCCTATCAGCCCGTCAGTCCGGAGCGGCTGGACCGCTGGCGTCGCCTCGTCGGTCCGGACTACTGGGCTAAGGATATCAGCAATTGGCGCCTGATCGGCCTCAACAGCCTCCTGATGGGCTTCGAGGACGCCGAGGAGCAGAAGCAGTTCGACTGGCTGCAGGATATGCTCGAGAGCCGTGGCGAGCGCCGCATTGCTCTCTTTGCCCATAAGCCGCTCTTCGTCGATGCGCCCGATGAGGGCGATACCGGCTACTGGAGCGTTCGTCCGGCACAGCGCCGCCGGCTCTATGATCTGATCGCGGCCCATGACGTGGCTCTCTTCGGCAGCGGCCACCTGCACTGGACCTGGGAAGGCCGCTTCAACGATACCAACCTGGTCTGGGCACCGCCCGCAGCCTTCATCCTCGGCGAGATGGAGCGCGAAATGCCGGGCGAACGCCTGATCGGTGCAGCGATTCACGAACTTGGCGAGACGGTCTCGACCGAACTCGTCGCCGTTCCCGGCATGACCGCCTACTTCCTCGATGACGTCGTCCTGGAAGTCTATCCGCAGGCCGCCCCCAAGGCAAAGGAGCCGACCGAATGAGTGCGCTTTCGCTTCGCGGCATCGCCAAATCCTTCGGCGGCAACGCCATTCTCAAGGGCGTCGATCTCGATGTCCAACCCGGTGAGTTCATTGCGCTCGTCGGCCCGTCCGGCTGCGGCAAGAGCACGCTGCTGCGCATCCTCGCCGGCCTCGATCATGCCGACAGCGGCGAAATCATCCTCGGCGGCAGCGACGTTTCCGGCGTCGCGGCGGCGGACCGCAACATCGCCATGGTCTTCCAGTCCTACGCACTCTATCCACATCTGACGGCCTCGGAAAACATCGCGGTGCCGCTCGCCATGCGCCGCCTGTCGCGTGTCCAGCGCCTGCCCTTCATCGGCTCGCTGATCCCCGGCCAGCGCGCGGCCCGCACCGGTATCATCCGCGACGTCCGCGAAATGGCCGTCTCGCTGAAGATCGATCACCTGCTCGACCGCAAGCCCGG
The DNA here is from genome assembly GCF_057784355.1 of Martinezella sp. CNPSo 3959. Lineage (NCBI taxonomy): Bacteria > Pseudomonadati > Pseudomonadota > Alphaproteobacteria > Hyphomicrobiales > Rhizobiaceae > Martinezella > Martinezella sp. CNPSo 3959. The sequence continues at coordinate 24,993 of NZ_JBXSOV010000020.1, read as the reverse complement.
GCAGATGTCCGGCGGCCAGCGTCAGCGCGTGGCGCTTGCCCGTGCCATGGTGCGCCGTCCCGCCGTCTTCCTGATGGACGAACCGCTTTCCAATCTCGATGCCAATCTGCGCGTCCATGCCCGCGGCGAAATCGTCGATCTGCACCGCCGCGCCGGCGTGCCGACTGTCTACGTCACCCATGATCAGGCCGAGGCGCTGTCGATGGCCGATCGTGTCGCCGTCATGATCGGCGGTCAGCTGCTGCAGCTTGCCTCTCCTCAGACGATCTATGACGACCCGGCCCATGTCGAGGTCGCCCGTTTTGTCGGGCAGCCGCGCATCAACCTTTTGCCGGCGCTCGCCGAAAACGGCATCGTCGCGTTCGGTGGCATCCGGCTTGCGCTGGAGGACGGCAGTATTGCCGGCAGTAATGTCACCCTCGGCATCCGTCCGGAATTCGTGCAGCTCTCTCAGGGCCGCCAGGATGCGCTCGCCGCCCATATCGAGCGGATGGAGTTCCTCGGCTCCGAAGTCATCCTCTACGCCAAGCTCGATGCCATCGGCGAGACCATGGTCGTCAAGCTCTCGCCGGCCGAAGCTGCCGGCCTTTCCGCCGGCATGCCCGTTGCGCTGACGCTCATGGCCCAACAGGCGATGGTCTTCGCTGAAGACGGTCGCCGTTTGCGCGCGAGCCCGTCGACGGTCGACGCCACGCGGGAGAAGGCGCATGGCTAGCATCGCTGCCACCTCCCTGCCGATGCAGGCGGCCGCGGCCCGCGAGCGAAGCGAGGCCCGCACGGCCCTGCTCTTCGCCCTGCCCGCCATCATCCTGATCGTGCTCTTTATCATCGTGCCGATCGTCGCCGTCGTCGTGCTCGGCTTCACCGACTTCCAGCTCGGCGACAAGAGCCTGCGCTTCGTCGCCTTCGAAAACTATGCGCATCTGCTGCGTGACCGCGCCTTCGTAAAGTCACTCTGGAACACGGCGACCTATACCGCCATCGTCGCGCCGGTCTCGATCGCGCTCGGCCTCGGCGTCGCATTGCTGATCGAGAGCGAAGGCATCGGCCGCAGCTTTTTCCGCACGGCCTACTTCCTGCCCGTTGCCTCGCTGATCGTCGCGATGGCGACTGTCTGGCAGTATCTCTTCCACCCCACCATCGGCCCGATCAACGCGCTGCTCGGCGAGATCGGCGTGCATGGCCCAAACTGGCTCGGTTCGTCGGCAACAGCGCTCTACAGCCTGTCGATCATCGGTGTCTGGCAGTCGGTCGGCTTCAACATGGTGTTGTTCCTCGCCGGCCTAACGGCCATCCCGCGCGAGCTTTATGCCGCAGCCGAAGTTGACGGCGCGAAATCGGCATGGGACCGCTTCTGGCTCGTCACCTGGCCGATGCTCGGGCCGACGACGCTGTTCGTGACCACCATCAGCATCATCAATGCGGTGAAGGTCTTCGACACCGTAAGGGTCTTGACCGAAGGCGGGCCGAACCATGCCTCGGAAGTCCTGCTCTTCACCATCTACCAGGAAGGCTTCGTCTATCTCCGGGTCGGCTATGCCTCGGCGATGACCACGGTGTTCCTCGCCATCCTCGTGGTGCTGACCTTCCTGCAATATCGCGTCCAAGACCGGCAGGTGCATTACACATGACCTCGACAGGCTTCACTCCCGGCCGCATCCTGCGCCTCTCTCTGCTGATCCTGGGCTCGCTCATCTTCCTCGCGCCCTACATCTTCATGATCTCGACCGCCGGCAAGGCGCAAGACGATATCTTCACCTCAGCCCTGAAGCTGATCCCGACGCATTTCTATTACGTCGAGAACATCGCCAAGGCGCTGAGCAAGGTTGACATGGGTACGCTGCTGTTCAACGGCGTCCTCGTCTGCGGCCTGATCTTCTTCTTCCAGGTGCTGATCGCCATCCCCTGCGCCTATGCCATGGCGAAGCTGAAATTCCCGGCGGCGCGCACGATGATGGTGCTGGTCATGCTCGGCCTGCTGGTCCCGATCCATGCGACGGCGCTGCCGCTCTATGTCGGCTTCAACAGCTTGTCGCTGCTGAACAGCTATACGGCTCTCGTCGCACCCTTCTCGATCTCGGTCTTCGCGATCTTCATGTTCCTGCAGTTCTTCCGTTCCATGCCCGACGATCTGATCCATGCCGCCCGCCTCGACGGCATGTCGGAAATCGGCATCGTCGCCCGCGTCATCGTGCCGAATGCCTGGCCGGCAGTCACCGCCTTTGCGATCTTCTCGGTCGTCGCGCACTGGAACGACCTCTACTGGCCGCTGATCGTCATCACCAAGCAGGAATATTTCACGCCGCCGCTGGGCCTCATGTATTTCCGCGCCGCCGAAGCCGGCGACGACTACGGCGCACTCATGGCGGCAACCCTGATCATCACCCTTCCCCTCGTCGCGGCGTTCCTTCTGGCACAGAAGCGTTTCGTCGAGGGCATCACCATGACCGGTCTCAAAGGCTGATCGGTTCGAAATTCGACAACGGAGAACGAGCGATGAAGCATATCACCCAGATTCTCGCCGCTGCGGCCATTTCTATGGTCGTGACGGTCCCGGCCTATGCCGAAACCACCCTGACGGTTCATTATCCCATGCCGGGTTTCTTCAAGAACGTGATGGACACGATCTCGAAGAAGTTCATGGAAGAAAATCCCGACATCAAGATCCAGTTCGCTGCTCCTTCGGCCACCTATGAGGAAGGCATCCAGACCATCCTGCGCCAGGCCGGCACCAGCGAAATGCCGGATGTCACCTTCATCGGCCTCAACCGCCTGCGCATGATCGACGAGCGCAACGTCGCCGTCGACCTCGGCCCTCTCGTCAAGAAAGAGGGCAATATGGCCGAGAAGGGCTTCTCGGACACGATCCTGAAGCTCGCCCAGGTCAAGGGCAAGCAGGTCGGCCTCGCCTTCGCGACATCCAACCCGATCATGTACTACAACGCCGACCTGGTGAAGGCTGCCGGCGGCAACCCGGACAACCCGCCGAAGACCTGGGATGAGGTCATTGCGCTCGCCGGCAAGATCAAGGCGCTCGGCAACGGCGTCGATGGCATGGACTTCCGCTGGCAGGGTGACGACTGGATGTTCTCCGCCCTCCTCTTCGGCGCCGGCGGTAAGATGCTGAACGACGACGAAAGCAAGGTTGCCTTCAACGGTCCCGAGGGCCAGAAGGCTGTCGAACTGATCCAGCGCTTCGTCAAGGAAGGCGGCATGCCGGTCTTCACCAAGGCTGCCGGCGAGCAGGCCTTCGCTGCCGGCAAGGTCGGTTTCGAATTCCAGACGACCGGTGCTCTCGTCAACACCATCAAGAATGTCGGCGCCAAGTTCGATCTGCGCACCGCCAAGCTGCCGCTGATCGACCCGGTCAACGGCCGCCTGCCGACAGGCGGCAACGCCGTCGTCATCCTGACTCATGATCCGGTCAAGGAAGAAGCCGCCTGGAAATTCGCCAAGTTCGCCGCCGGCCCCTATGGCGCCTCGGTCGTCGTTCCCGGCACCGGCTATGTTCCGAACAACGAGCTTGCCGCCAAGTCGGCCGAATATCTCGGTGACTTCTACAAGAAGAACCCGCTGTTCCAGGCTGGCCTCAGCCAGATGTCGATCATGGTTCCCTGGTATGCCTTCCCGGGCGCCAACGGCGTCAAGGTCACGCAGACCATCGTCGACAATCTCTCGCGCATTGTCGATGGTTCGGCCGCTCCGAAGGAAGCGCTCGATGATGCCGCTTCGGACATCGAAGGCCTGCTGCCGCGCAGCTGATCTTTCGGACCGATTTGAACAATCCGCGCCGCCTCCCAACAAGAGGCGGCGTTTTCATTCGCAGGCAGGGTCAGCATTGAATGGCAAGGTCGCGCACTGTACCGCCCGCACGCATCCGATAGGGTACGGTCAGATGACGCGGCGGCGCGGCATTTTCAGCCATATCGAGCAGCAACGAGGCGGCAGCCGCCCCCATGGTTCCATCCGGAATTTCCACCGTCGTCAGGGACACTTCACCCAGAAAACCGAGGGAAATCCCGTCAAAGCCGGCGACCGAAATATCGCGCGGAATCGAAAAACCCTGACGCCGAAGCGCGCCCATGACACCGAGCGCCAGAAGATCGTTGGAAGCAATGATCGCTGTCGGGTCGAACCGCGAAATCGCATCCGAAAGATCGAGCTGTTCCAGGCTGTTCACGAAGGAAATTTCGAGCACATCGAGGGGCTGTTGCCCCGCCGCTTCCATCGCCCTGATATAGCCGAGATGGCGCAGCTTGGCCCGATCCGACGCGGAGAAGTGGCCTGATATGAACAGGATGCGGCGATGACCCTTGCCTAGGAGGTGATCGGTCAGATCCCGGCCCGCGCCGAAATTATCGGTCGCGACCGCGGCGGTAAAGCGGGCGGTCGGCAGGTTACCGAGCAATACGGTCGGCGGCAGGGCGGAGGACAGAACAAGACTGCGCTCGGGATCGCAGAGCGTCAGGATCAACCCAGTCGGCTGCTGCTGGAGCAGCGAGGCGACGGCATCGACCTCCTGTGCCGGATCGTAATTTGATTGCGCGATCAGCACGCTGTGCCCCGCGTGAAGAGCTCGGTTCTGGATGCTGGAAAGCGAAGCCGCGAAAACCGGATTGGTGATGCTCGGAATGAGCACGCCGATCGCCGGCCGCCCGGTGCCGTTACGCCCACCTGCCCGATAGCCGAGCTCCGCCGCCGCCCGGCGCACGCGCCGTACCATCTCGTCGCTGACCGGACCGCTGCGATTCATGACCCGGCTGGCGGTCGCAACCGAACAGCCGGCGCGAAAGGCGATCTGCTGGAGCGTCGACATGATATCAATCACCTCCGGCTTCGGTTTCAGCCCTGGACTGGCGCAGTCTTATGGAAATGTCCGGGATTTATATCAGGCCGATGACACTTATTTGACAGCCCTCCCCGCACACCGCGACATTCCGGCCCTTGATCTTTGCTGCAGCGCAGCAGATGCTCGTCCGATCGCAGCGGCGAATGATGCTGTCATCAACCGATGCCATGATTGCCGCGCTGTGATCCGCAGATCCGCCCCTCGAAAGGATGCTCTCATGTCAGAAGCACGGACGCCTGCCACCACCAACGACAAGACCGAAAGACTGTTTTTCCTCGATATCAACGACGGACGAATCCTCTCCTCCGCCATCGACGGCACCGATTTGAAGCTCATCGTCCAGCGGGCGGGCCGCAGCCCCGACGGCATTCTCGTCGACAGCGAGAACGGCTGGATCTACTGGACCGAAATGGGCAACGACTACAACGCCCATGACGGCTCCATCGAGCGCATGGACCTCGACGGCGGCAACCATATCACGCTGATTCCGCCGGGCAGCACGCTCGTCACGCCGAAGCAGATCCAGTTCGACCGCGACAACGGCAAGCTCTATTGGTGCGACCGCGAAGGCATGCGCGTCATGCGCGCCAATATCGATGGCAGCAACATCGAAACTCTGGTGCAGAACGGCGACAGCCCGGGAGACAGCGCCGATATCGAACGCTGGTGCGTCGGCATCGCCCTCGACCTGCCGCTCGGCCAGATCTACTGGACCCAGAAAGGGCCGCCGGATGCCGGCCTCGGCCGCATCTTCCGTGCCGGCATCAATATCCCGGCCGGCGAAACCGCAACAAACCGCAGCGATATCGAAATTCTGCTGGATAAGCTGCCGGAACCGATCGATCTTGAGCTGGATCTCGCCACCCGCACGATCTACTGGACGGACCGTGGCAATCTCCCCCGCGGAAATACCGTCAACCGCGCAGCGATGGACGATATCGCCGCAACGTCCGAAGTGGTCCTCGAAGGTCTGGACGAAGGCATCGGCCTCTCGCTCGATCTACCCAACAACCGCATGTTCTTCACCGACATCGGCGGCAATCTCTATTCCGCAAGCCTCGATGGTTCAGGCGAGCGCGAGCTGCTGCACCATGCCGGCTCCTTTACGGGGATTGTTTACGCCGAAACCTGAGTAGCGGATCGATGTAGGCGCGCAGGCAGGCGCGTCTACATCCCATCCTCGTCTGCCACCATCCGATCCAGATTCTGGTTCAGCCGGCGCATCAGTTGAACCAGCGCCTGAACTTCATCGGCGCTGAAGCCCGAAAGAACCTGCTCTCGCCCCTCCTCCAGAGCCTGGCGCGCAGCCGGGAGCTTGGCAACTGCCGCATCCGTCAGTGATATGAGGCTACTGCGGCCATCGGCCGGATCAGGCGTGCGCCGGATCAATCCGTCCCGCTCCATCCGCGCCAGCATCTGCGCCATTGATGGCTGCTCGATCTTGGCAAATTTCGCCAAATCCTTCTGCGACATCTGCGCCCCATTCCGAAGCAGATACAGCACCGGCAGCTGGCCGATGTTGAAACCTAGCGCCTTCACCCGCCGCTCGCCCAGTCGCGAAAAGGCGCGCGCCGCCATGTTGATCAGCGGCGCCGGCGTATCGAACAAATCCCAATCTGTCATTTCCCCATCACTTGAATAGGTACCTATATTAATTTATATAGGCACCTATGTACAAAATTATGAGAGCACTGTCCATGAGATCTTATCCCCGCATTGCCATTATCGGCGCCGGGCCCGGTGGCCTGACGCTGGCCCGCATCCTCCACCAGGCCGGCGTGCCGAAGACCGTTTTCGAACGGGAAGAACATGCCCTTGCCCGGCCGCAGGGCGGCACGCTCGACCTGCATGTCGAATCCGGCCAACTGGCGATGCACCGCGCCGGCCTCTACGAAGAATTCCTGCAGATCGCACGCTATGAAGACCAAGGAAGCCGACTCTACGCCAAAGACGGCACGCTTATCTTTGCGGATGACGATGCTGAGACATCCGACCGGCCGGAGGTAGATCGCACGGCGTTGCGGCAAACGCTGCTCGCCTCCCTGCCGGCTGAAACCGTCCGTTGGAACCATGCTCTGCGTGAGGTGCGTCCGCTCGACGACGGCACATACGAGCTGCTCTTCGAAAGCGGCACGGCCGGTCCCTTCGATCTCGTTGTGGGCGCCGATGGCAGCTGGTCCAAGGTCAGACCGCTGGTGTCGTCGTACCGCCCTCAATATAGCGGCATCACCTTCATCGAATTCGGCATCGACGATGTCGACGCGAGTCACCCCGATCTTGCGACCCTCGTCGGCCGCGGCAAGATCAGCGTCGAGGCCGACGGACGTGGCCTGATCGTCCAGCGCAACGGCAACGCCCATCTGCGCGCCTATGCGATCTTTCGCGTGCCGGCCGACTGGGCCGAGAAAACCTTCGACTTTGCAAAACCGGCAAAGGCTCGCGCACGGCTTGCCGCCGAATTCGAAGGCTGGGCGCCGGAAATCGTCGGCCTTATCGAAGCCGGCAACGACCATATCGTCCCGCGGCCGATCCATGCGCTGCCGGTCGGCCACCATTGGCAAAATCGAATCGGCATCACACTTCTCGGCGATGCCGCGCATGTCATGTCGCCCTTTGGCGGCGAGGGCGTCAATATGGCCATGTTGGATGCCGCGGAGCTTGGCCGTCAGCTTCTCGAAAACGATGACTGGAAAGGCGCCGTCAAAGCCTATGAAGCAGAGATGTTCGAACGCGTCGTCGCGGCGGCCGAAGATGCTGCGGAAGCCGTCGCCACAGAACTCTCCCATCTCGGCGCGGAACTCTCCCTTCAACATTACCAGGCGCATCTCGACGCCCGTCTTCAAGGCTCCGCCGCCTAGAACAGCGCAAAGAAAAAGCGGGCCAAGATGGCCCGCTCCAAGGATATTATTCCATCCCATCGGGACGGTAACTCAGTTACCCTTGCGCACACCATCCAGCAGATGCGGCAGCGCCCTGACGCCATCATCGCGCAATTCCGCCGGCAGCAGCCCTTCCGGAAGATCCTGATAGGAGACCGGACGCAGGAAGCGGCGGATGGCGAGCGTGCCGACCGAGGTCGTGCGGCTGTCCGAGGTCGCCGGGAAAGGCCCGCCATGCACCATGGCATGGCTGACTTCGACCCCGGTCGGCCAGCCATTGGCGAGGATGCGCCCGGCCTTACGTTCCAGCACCGGCACAAGCTTGGCGGCCGTGGCATAGTCATCCGCTTCGATCTGCAGGGTCGCGGTCAGCTGGCCCTCGAGCTTTTCCGCAACGGCAATCATCTGGTCGACATCCTTGCAGCGTACCAAAAGGCTTGCCGCGCCGAAAACTTCGTGGCCCAAGCGCTCGTCCGCCAGGAACTCCTCCGCTTCTGTCTCGAAGAAGATGCCCGGGCTGCGATTGACGCCTTCGGCCGGAGCGCCATGAGCGACGGTCTTGACAGACTCATGTTCCGCCAATGCCGCAACGCCCTTGTCGAAGGCGGCGTGAATGCCCGGTGTCAGCATCGGCGCTGGCGCGCGGCCGCTCAGGGCGTCGCCGGCTGCCTGGACGAAACGGTCGAGATCAGGGCTCTCGATCGCAAAAAGCAGGCCCGGATTGGTGCAGAACTGGCCGGCGCCGAGCGTCAGGGAATCGATGAAGCCCGTCCCGATCGCCTCGGCGCGTGCTGCGAGAGCGGCGGGGAACAGGAAAACGGGGTTGACACTGCTCATCTCGGCATAGACCGGGATCGGCTCCGGACGAGCCGCGGCAATGGCGCCGAGCGCCAGGCCGCCGCCGCGCGATCCGGTGAAGCCGACGGCCTTGATGCGGGGATCGCGCACCAGCGCGGCACCGGTCTCGTTGGCACCGGTCAGCAGCGAAAATGTGCCCTCCGGTAGGCCGCATTGGGCGACGGCGGCGCGGATGGCGCGGCCGACAAGCTCGCCCGTGCCGGGATGGGCAAGGTGGCCCTTGACGACGACCGGGCAGCCGGCGGCGAGTGCCGACGCCGTATCACCGCCGGCAACCGAGAAGGCGAGCGGGAAATTGCTGGCACCGAAAACGGCGACCGGGCCGAGCGGAATCTGGCGCAGGCGCAGGTCCGGCCGCGGCAGCGGCTTGCGCTCCGGCAAGGCCGGATCGACGCGCAGATCGAGCCACTCGCCGGCGCGAACCACCTGCGCAAAGAGCCGGAGCTGGCCAACGGTACGGCCGCGCTCGCCCTGGAGGCGCGCCACCGGCAGGCCGGTCTCTTCCGTCGCGCGCTCGATCAGGGTATCGCCAATCTCCATGATGTTGTCGGCAATCTTTTCGAGAAATGCTGCGCGCTGCTCGGGGCTGGTGGCGCGGTAGACGTCGAACGCCTGGGCCGCCAACTCACAGGCTTTAGCAACATCGCTCTCGCTGGCGACCGCAAAGGCCGGCTCCAGATTTGCGCCGGTTGCCGGGTTGATCGCACGCACGGTTCTGTTGCCGCCGGTAGAATCTGAGCCGATCAACAGATCGCCGCGAATCTCGAAAGACTGTGTCATGGGTATTCCTTAAGGATGTCGGAGCGCTAGGGCGTTGCGCTGCGAGAGCAGATAGCAGGATGGGATGACAGATATAAGATGATAATCGTCATCTAATTATCAAGGTGCATGTCCTGAGATCAAGGCGGCAACGTCAATTAATCATACTTTTTCTGCATATGGCGCTGCGGCCTCTTTCATGCCAATTTAGCCCCATCCGAAAGATCGAGTGCGACCGAATCCCATGTCCATTGCGCTTCTTGGCGATCCGATCGTCCAGTTCTTCATTCTGGTTGTCGTCGGCACATTCGTCAGCCGCGTCATGCTGCGTCATCAGCGGGCCGGCCGCCTGATCGGTCAGATGGCCTTTTTCGTCTGCCTGACTGCACTTTTATTCTATCACGGCATCGTGCCCTATGAACCGAGCCCGCCGCTGGAATCGGTGACGCTGCGCACCTTCACGGGCTTTGCCAAGATCGTCTGGTGGGTCAACGGCGCCTGGGTGCTGATTGCCTGCGTGCGGCTGTTCCTGATTTTCGAGCGCAAGCCCCGCGAGGGCCGGCTGCTGCAGGATCTGATCGTCGGCGTGATCTATCTCGGCGCCATTCTCTCCATCGTCGGTAATGTCTTCAGCGTCCCGATCGGTACACTGATCGCGACATCGGGTGTCTTCGCCATCATTCTCGGCCTTGCCTTGCAGAGCACCTTGAGCGACGTCTTCTCCGGGATCGCCCTCAATCTCGGCCGTCCTTACTCCGTCGGCGACTGGATCGTCCTCGAAAATGATGTCCAGGGCCGCGTCGTCGAAACCAATTGGCGCGCCACGCAACTGCTGAGCGGCACCAACGATCTGATCGTCATTCCGAACAGTATCCTTGCCAAGACGCGGCTGACCAATCTTTCCTCGCCTGACGAAAGCCACGGTGCAACCGTCACCGTACGCATTCAGCCCACCACCCTGCCACGCATCATCGCGGATGTGATGCAAAACGTCTTGCTCAGCTGCAACTCGATCCAGAAGAACCCGGAACCCAGTGTCGCCATCACTTCCATCGATGGGCAGGCGATCGAACTGCAGCTGTCCTTTCGCGTGCGCGATATGTCGCTGACACAAGCCGCAAAGAACGAGATCTATGATCTGCTATTTCGTCACGCCAAGGCAGCAAACCTGAAATTCGCCGATTCTCCCGGCACGATCATGCTTCCCATGGAGCAAAAGCCCGAAGCGGCCGAGGAGAAGCAACATGCACCTGGAACGCCCTGGCGGCTTGTCAGCAATATCCCGCTGTTCTCTTCACTGACCGAGGATGAAAAGGAACATCTGGCATCGCATATGCAGCGCCGAACCTATCGCAAGGATGCCGTCATCGCCGAACAGGATGCCCGCATGCGGGCGCTCACGATCGTCCGCTCGGGCGTCGTCAGCATCACCCGCCGCGAAGGGCATCGCCAGATCGAGCTGACGCGCCTTGCCCCAGGCGATTATTTCGGTGAGAACGGGCTGCTGATGGGATCCGGTGAGGTCGGCACGGTTCGCGCCCTCACCTTCGTCGTCACCTACGAAATCGGCGATGAGTGCCTGGCGCCGCTGCTGCACGACCGGCCGACCCTTGCCGAAGAGCTCGGCGCCATCCTGGCAAAACGCATAGAGGAGGAGGAGCATCTCTTCGCCAATGCCGACATGCTGGCACACGGCAATCCAGTCAGCACGCTGAGCTCGCGCATCAGGCATCTCTTTCAGCTATAGAGCAATTCCAGGAAAAGTGCGCAGCGGTTGTCCGTCCGGAATTACGAGACAACAAAGAGATAGAGCGGCTCAGAGATTCCCTGAAAAACTGAACCGCTCCAGCAGCACCATTAGGTCGCATCCGCCGCCTTCTTTGATCGTGAAGTGGCAAAGAGATTTTGCCCGATGGCGCGGGCGGTATCGAGATGGGAACTCATATCCTGTGCTTCCGTCAACAGCAATTCGGAGGTCGCGACGGGAGCCCCGCAATATCCGAAAATTCCATGATCGATCTGCATTTTCATGGCGCCGAAATAACCGTGGCGCGCATAGGTGCGCATGGTCGCACCGCCGATAGCGATCAGATGGACGCGAAGATGGCGTAATCTCTTGATCGGCCTGTCACCGGGCATGTCGTCATAGGCCCAGCCATTGGTGAACACCCGATCGATCCACCCCTTGAGCAGGCCGGGCATGGACCACCAATAAACGGGATAGACCAGCACCACCGCATCGGCACGATCGATTCGCGCTTGCTCGGCAACGACGTCATCAGGCGATGGGCCTTCTCTGAGATGAGCGGCGATATCGGCGGCGCTGAACCTCGGATCAAAACCTTCCGCCGTAAGATCCGCGATTTCAAACGTGGCGCCCGAAGCCGTTATACCTTCGGCGACTTTGGCCGCGACGGCGTGGCTGAACGAATCGGGATTCGGATTGGAGACGACGATAAGCGCATGCATGTGAAAAACTCCTGCTGGCTCATTGTGAGCGGCGGCTCAATCTTATATACTTTTAGTAAGTTACTTTTGGTATATAGCGATGTCAAGCGCGCAGACAAATAAACCGGAGCCCCGCACCCGTCTGACGCGGGAGGAGCGATACCGGCAGCTCATCCAGGTTGCCTGGCAAATCATCGGCGAAGAGGGAACGGAAGCCCTGACATTGGGACAGCTTTCGGAGCGTGCCGGCGTGACGAAACCCGTGGTCTACGACCACTTCACAACTCGTTCCGGCCTACTGGCTGCGCTCTATCGCGAATACGATATCAGACAGACCGCAGTGATGGACAAGGCGCTTGATGCAAGCAGCGCGACGCTGGCAGGCAGGGCTGAGGTGATAGCCGCCTCCTATGTCGATTGCGTGCTGCTGCAGGGGCGCGAAATACCCGGCATCATCGCCGCGCTCGCGGGCTCGCCGGAGCTCGAAAAAATCAAACGCGAATACGACACGGCTTTCATCGAGAAGTGTCGCGCGCTGCTCGCTCCTTTCGCCGATGCAGGCTCCGTCAAATCAGCGGGCCTCTGGGCAATGCTGGGTGCGGCCGAAGCGCTGTCCTATGCCGCCACGACGGGCGACATCAGCCCGCAGCAGGCGAAGGACGAGCTCTGCGAAACCATCAAGGCCATGGTCGCGAGAAACAAGTAGAGGCCGGTCTCGCACCCCGCCGTCCACGTTGCGCATCGAGGCCAACCAGTCAGTTCGATTGCGCTGCCGGCGCTGCCTTGATCTGCCCGGCATAAAACGCCTTGGCATCACCCGTGAACTGCTCGCGCGACATCGGCCGCGTGTAGAACATATGGCCGCCGCGATAGAGCTTCATCGCCACGCGATCAGCAAAGGCGGGGGGCATGTGGTCGAGCACATATTTGTTCACGCCGAAGGGGATGACGAGATCGCTGTAACCCTGCCCGATCATCACGCGGAAGGATGGCGAGAGCGATAACAGCTCCTTGAGATCGTCGCCAACACCGGCGGTCCCGCGCGAGCCGCCATTGTGCCCGCCCCATTTCCACTCCCTGTTCACCGATGTCGACAGAAGCGTGTAGGTCATGTCGGTATGAAAGCCCAGCTCGTCACGGGCATAGCCCGAAAAGGCACCGCCATAGGCGCGAACAAAGCCATCCAGGATCGGGTCGCCGCCATGCTCGGCCTCCGACTGCGGATAGGGGTCCGGCGCCAGAAACGAGGCGTCATAAGCACTCGCCACGTCCGCGCCGTCACCATCGGAATGTTTGCGGTAGACCCCGCCGAGAAAACCTTGGTTCTTGGCAACGACATCCTGCGGTATGCCCGTCAGCTTCGCGACGCGCCCGTAGAAGGCCTGGCCGGAATCTCCCGACGGCGGCCGTCTGGCAAGGGTCGGCAGATATTCGTTGAAGGCGAAGGCCTCGGCATCCTGGACTGCTTTCTCGCTGAAGGCGTTTTGACGCTCCAGTTCGGCCGCCGCCAGTGACGGCAGCTGCAGGGCTGCACCAAGAGCATCCTCACCGCCCCCGAAGACGAACCGGCCCTCCAGCAGCGGCGACAGCATGACGATGCCGGAAATCAGAATGCCCTGATCTTCGCGCAGGCTGTTGGCAATCTTGACCGAGCGAAACCCGCCATAGCTTTCTCCAAGAATGTACTTCGGCGACGACGCCCGGCTGTTATGGGCAACGTAAAGGGCGATCGCCTTGGCGAGGCTTTCGGCATCGCTGTCGACACTGTAGAAATCATTCTGATCATCGAGCTTGGCAGCGCGGCTCCAGCCGGTGCCGATCGGATCGATCAGCACGAGATCGGTGAATTCCAGCCAGCTTTGCGGATTGTCGACCAGCTTGGCATGGGCGCCATCGCGCCCGTCTGCGCCGAAATCGACGATCCGCGGACCGACGAGCCCGAGATTGAGGAAGGCCGAAGCAGCACCCGGCCCGCCATTGAACACGAAGGTCACGGGCCGGTTCGCATCCCGGCTCTTGGCGACATAGGCGGTGTAGAAGATCGCGGCGCTGCGCTGGCCATCCTGGCCGAAAAGATCGAGCGTACCCGCAGTCGCCGTATAGGGAATGGTCTTGCCATCCGTAGTCAGCACATGGTCGCTCACGGCATCGGGCGGCAGGAGCGAGAGCACGCCGCTCGCACTGGCAGGCGCGCCGTGGCCCTGCTCGGGCGGAGCGGCGGATGCCGTTGCCGATATCAGCGAAAGGGCCAGCGCCAGGCCGGGAACCATCTGGCGAAAAGACATGAAACGCATCCTCCAAAGGGATCATCGCATAGCTGTCGTTGCCGGCGATACTATGTCACAGACGACAAGCGCCGAAACTCAAGAGATGTTGATCGATGGATTATCGGTCGTGGCACTTCTGGAGAATGGCGCGCTTGAGGGCGTGCTGGCCGGCGGGCTGCAGCAAATCAGAACTTGATCCTGTCGATGCTGGTCAGCGTCGTCTTCTGCGAAACGCCGGGCGCATTGACCATGTGCCAGGCCACATATTGCTCACCGTAAAGCTCTGTCGATGACATGCCGTCGACGGGCAGGACAATGTTCATGCCGTTGAGCGCCGCATCCGTCGCCGTATCGAGCACCGCCCCCTCCGAGGCCGTGCCTGTCACGATGATGGTCTTGATGCCCTTGTCCGAGAGAATACTGCGCAGATTGGTACCGATGAACTTGTCCGCCCCGGATTTGACGATCGGCTCGCTCGCCAGGGGCGCCAGCGCCGTTGCGATATCCTGCGGCTCGCCAACGCCGGCCAGGCTGAAGACGACGAGCATCTCCTTGGCGCGCGCCTGATCGAGCAGAGTTTTCACCTTCGGGACGGATGCCAAGCAACGAGGCTTGGTCTTCACGTTACACGGTCCCTTGGTCGGGTCCTGCGCACCGTTGAAATCGAGGACCAGCAACGCCGTCGTCTTCGGATCGACGGTAACTATCTTCAGCTCCGGCGCCGCTGGCGGCTTCACCTTCTGCCAATCATCGATGATCGTCTGCGCTGCTGCCGGCGAGGTCACCGCGAAACCAAAGGTCCCACAAAGAACAGAAAAACCGAAGCCGAAAGCAAGACTAGCTTTCCGGATCCAACCCGTTGTCTTCCTGATCAAGTTCCACTCCTGCATCGGCGCATCCCTTTCGGCTGACGGTCGTGCACGAGAAATAGGCCATAAACCAGGACGGGGTAACGAAACTCTTCGTGATAACACTCCGAAGCACGGGGTTCCCATACCAGAGGCGGATCAACCCACCTCCTATGTCGCCGCCTCGTCTATCAGCCCTGCGGAATCCCCGTCGCTTCGGAGCTTGCCGAGCACCTCCTGCAAGGCCTGCTTCAGCGCATTAATCTCCTCAGAACCGGCGATATCAGACCAGCGCTGATCTACAAGGCGGCCTGTTGCCGCTGCTATTGGCCGCACGCCTCTGCCGCGCTCGGTCAGAAACACAAGTCTTGCACGTCGATCGTCAGGGTCCGGTCGGCGCTCGACATAACCCAGGCGCTCCAGCTCCTCCACCGCCTGCGTCATCGTCTGCTTGCGGACATGGGCAAGCCGAGTGAGCTCACTCACCTGAATTCCTTCCGGACGCATGAAGGTAAACACATTGGCATGCGGTGGTCGGATATCGCCATAACCGGCCTCTTCCAGCGCGGCTTCGACATCCTGTGTCCAATGTTGATGCACGAGCCGCAGCAGCAGGCCCAGGGACGGGCGAGTGGGAACACAATCTTCCATGATATAGACAGGTACCTGACTATTATGTTAAATAGACAGGTACCTTACCATTTTATTTCACGAAAGGATACCCACATGCCCTCCCTCAATGTGCTTGACTCGTCGATCTTCTACGAGGATGCCGGAACGGGAACACCCTTCGTCTTCCTGCATGGCAACCCGACCTCATCCTACCTGTGGAGGCATATCAGCCCGGCCCTTGCCGTGCGTGCCCGCCGCCTGGCTCCCGACCTCATTGGCATGGGCCAGTCCGGCAAACCTGATATCGCTTATTCATTTGACGACCATGCACGCTATCTCGAAGCTTGGTTCGACAAACTCGCGCTCGATGATGTCGTATTGATCGGCCATGATTGGGGCGGCGCACTCGCATTCGACTGGGCCGCCCGCCATCCGGAACGCGTGCGCGGCATCGCCTTCATGGAAACGATCATCAGGCCTTTGACCTGGAACGACCTGCCGAATGCACGGGCTCGCTATGAACTGCTGCGCTCACCGGGCACGGGCGAAGCGAAGGTTCTGGACGAGAATTTCTTCATCGAGCAGGCACTGAAAGCCACGGTCCTGAACGAATTGAGCGCCGAGGATCATGGCGTCTATCGCGCGCCCTACCCGACGCGCGAAAGCCGCCGTCCGCTGCTTGCCTGGCCGCGCGCGATGCCGATCGAAGGCGAACCCGCCGATGTCGTCGCGCGCATCGAAGCCTATGATGCCTGGCTTGCCCGCAGCAAAGATATCCCGAAACTGCTGCTGACTTTCGATGGTCCGGCGGAGACGCTGCTGGTCGGCGAAAGGATGATAGACTGGTGCCGCGAGAATATTGCCGGATTGGCGATCGAAAATTGCGGACCGGCAAGGCACATCGCGCCGGAAGATCAGCCCCAAGCGATTGCGGCCGCCATCTCCAGCTGGACCGCGAGTCATAGTCTGTCTCGCTGAAAAGCCGATCTTCGCGACAGGAAAGGCCGCCACCTCTGCTCGACGGCAGGCGATCAAGGACAATCCATCGTTGACAAAAAACCGTCAGGCCATAATCTGCGCCTAAGCCTTTGCGATTGCCCAATTTTCTTTTGGAGATCAGGATCATGCCGGCACATTGCATGAGACGACTGGTTCTGGCAGGCATTATCCTCGGCATATCCGCCTATACGGCTACGGCCGCGCAAACGCTGGATCTCATCGCCCAAAAGGGCACGATCCGGATCGGCTATATCAGCGACGAAGCACCCTTCTCCTTCAAGAAGAAGGATGGCAACCCGGCGGGATACGCCATCGATCTCTGCGGCAAGATCGCCGATGCCGTCGGGCGCAAGGTCACCGATCTCAAGCGCGACTATGTCGAAACCACGCTTGCCGATGGCTTCGACGCAGTCAAAAGCGGCCAGGTCGATCTTCTCTGCGGCGCGCTGACCATCAGTCTCGGCCGACGCCAGAATGTCGATTTCTCCCAGCCGATCTTCATCACCGGTGCCAGCGCTCTACTGCGCAGGGATTCGCCCGATTATCTAATGGCTTTGTTCCTCGACAAGCGGCTGGCGCAGGTCTCCGCCAAGCCGGCCCCCGCGACGAGCACGATCGGCGTTCGCGCCGACACGACGACGGGCGCGACGCTGCGCGAGGCGCTGGGTTCCGACGTGCCGAAGACGCGGATCGCCGATTTCGCCACGCATCAGGACGGTCTGGTCGCGCTCGAAAACCATAAGATCGATGCCTATTTCGCCGATCGCGCCCTGCTCTTCGATCTCGCTTCCCATGCCCATAGTCCGTCCACGCTCGCGATCGGCAACCGCCTCTTCACGCATGAGCCCTATGGCATAGCCCTCCGGCAGGATGACTCTGCCTTCCGGCTGCTCGTCGATCAGACGCTGACCGAGACCTACCAGTCGGACGATTTCGCGAAGTTGCTGACGACCTATTTCGGCCAGGAAGGCCCGATCCTGCGACGCGAGATCATGATGCAGTCGATCCCGCAATAAGCGCATTCAGGAGATGCCATCGCCTTTGCGACATCTCCGATCAGCATATGTCGCCGACAAACCCAGCCATTTCCTGATAGGACAGCGTGATGGTCGTCGTGCAAGCATCTTGAATATGTCGTAGACAGGCTCTGGTCGCCGCCGCACACATCATAAAATCCGTTTTCAGTATCAATCAGGGTCGCACGCAATGGCAGTATTTCCTCAAAAGGCGAAGGTCGTCATCATCGGGCTTGGCGGTATCGTCGGCGCATCGATCGCTCATCATCTGATCGAGCGCGGCTGGGACGATATTGTCGGCATCGACAAATCAGGCATCCCGACGGATATCGGCTCGACGGCCCATGCCTCCGACTTCTGCTACACGACCAGCCACGATTTCCTCTCCTGCTGGACGACCCTCTACTCCATCGATTTCTACGACAAGCTCGGCCACTATGCCCGCGTCGGCGGCCTCGAAGTCGCCCGCGTCGGCGATGACGACCGCATGGCCGAAATCAAGCGCAAGGTAACCTCGGGCAAGGCCTTTGGCACGCGCGTGAGCTTGATCGACCCCGCCGAGATCAAGGAAAAATTCCCGCTGATCGAGGAAAGCATGGTTCAGGGCGGGATGTGGGACCCGGATGCCGGCCTCGTCATCCCCCGCTCTCAGACCGTTGCCGGCAAGCTGATCGACCAGGGCGAAAAGAGCGGCAAGCTGCAATCCTTTGCCAACACGCCGGCCCAGTCGCTGATCGTGAAAGACGGCCGCATCTCCGGCGTTGTTACGCATCGCGGCACGATCGAAGCCGAATATGTCATCGTCTGCGCTGGCCTCTGGGGCCGCCTGATCGCCGAAATGGTCGGCGAAGACCTGCCGGTCATGCCGGTAGACCATCCGCTGACCTTCTTTGGCCCCTACAATGAATTCGCCAATACCGGCAAGGAAATCGGCTTCCCGCTGATGCGCGATCAGGGCAACTCCGCCTATATGCGCGACACCGGCGACCCGAAGACCGCCGAAGGCGGCCAGATCGAATGGGGTTACTACGAAGAGAAGAACCCGCGCCTCTGCCATCCCCGCGATCTCCTCGAGAAACATGAGGCCCGCCTTTCGCCTTCCCAGCGCGATCTCGACATGGAACAGATCATCGAGCCGCTCGAACGCGCAATGGAACTGACGCCGATCCTCGGCGAACTCGGTTACAATGAAGGCCATTCCTTCAACGGCCTGCTGCAGGTTACCACCGATGGCGGCCCCTCCGTCGGCGAAAGCCAGAAGGTCCGCGGTCTCTGGTACTGCGTCGCCATCTGGGTGAAGGACGGTCCCGGCTTCGGCAAGCTCGTCGCCGACTGGATGACGGACGGCCGCACGCCGATCGATCACAACAGGATCGATTATTCCCGCTTCTATCCGCACATGCTGGAAGAAAAGTTCATCGAAGGCCGCTGCACCGAGGCTGCGCAGAAGATCTACAATCCCGCCGTCCACCCGCGCGAACCCTATGCGACCGGCCGCAATGTCCGTCGCTCGCCTTTCTATGAACGAGAAAAAGAGCTCGGCGGCTATTTCATGGAGCTCGGCGGCTGGGAGCGTGCTCATGGCTATGCCGCCAACGAGCACCTGCTCGAGAAATACGGCGATCGCATCCCTGTGCGTGAAAACGAATGGGACAACCGCCATTTCTGGCGCGTCTCCAATGCCGAGCATCTGGCACTGAGCGAGGATTGCGGCATCATCAACCTCTCGCATTTCGCCATGTACGACATCGAAGGCCCTGACCATGTCGAACTGCTGGAATGGCTTTGCGCGGCCAAGATCGGTGGCGACGCCAATATCGGCAAGGGCATCTACACCCACTTCCTCGACGACGAGGGCATGGTGCGTGCCGACTTCACTGTCATCCGCATGGCTGACCGCTGCCGTCTGATCGACGGCGCCGATGCCGGTCCGCGCGATTTCCACTATATGCGCCGTGTTGCCCAGGATAAGGGCTTCGACGTCACCTTCACCGATGTCACCGAACGCTATGTCACGATCGGCATCTGGGGACCGAATGCTCGCACCAACCTGCAGAAGGTGGTCGAAAGCCCGGAAAACCTCGCGCACGAAAACTTCCCCTTCGCCGCGATCAAGCAGATCCGCATCGCCGGCAAGAACGTCACCGCATTCCGCATTTCCTATGTCGGCGAACAGGGCTGGGAACTGCACATGGCCTATGGTGACGCGCTGGCCGTCTGGGATGCGCTGCGCTCGACCGGCGCGATCGCCGTCGGCGTCGAGACCTATGCCAACAGCCGCCGCATGGAAAAGAGCCTGCGCCTGCAGAATGCCGACCTGCTGACGGAATATAACCTCCTCGAAGCCGATCTCGCCCGCCCGAAGGTCAAGGACGCCGATTTCCGCGGCAAGGCGAAGCACCTCGAATATCGCGCCCGCGAGCATCAGCCGGCTATGCTCTGCACGCTCGTCGTGACCGATAACATCGACTCCAACGGCATTGCCCGCTACCCCGTTGGCATCCTGCCGGTCATGGATCCCGAAACCGGCGAAACCCTCGTCGATGAGCTCGGCCGCCGCTCCTTCACCACCTCGATCGCCTATGGCCCCACCATCGGCAAGAATATCGCACTCGCCTACCTCCCCTGGTCCTATGCCCAGGAAGGCCGCAAGCTGACGGTCGAATATTTTGGCGAAACCTACCCGGTCGAAGTCGCCGGCGTCGGCTACAAGCCGCTCTATGACGCGGAGAACCTGAAGCCGAGAAGCTGATTTCTAGAGCGGTTCAGTTTTTCACGGAATCTCTGAACCGCTCTATCTCTTTGTTGTCTCGCAATTCCGGACGGAAAACCGCTACGCACTTTTCCTGCAATTGCTCTAACGAACCGGAAAGCGAGGTCATGCCTGGCTTTCTGGTTGTCTGTCGGGCCGGTCGTCTGTCAGCCTGTATGATCGATGATGGCCTGCGCGATCTCGTCAATGTCGCGCTCGTGGATTTCATGCCCTCCACCTTCGACTCGGTGCAGCCGCGCATTCCGCACCACCTTGGTGAAGGCCTCTCCGTGCCCTATGGGAAACAACGGATCGGCTGTGCCATGGATCGCAAGGACCGGCAGCTTGATATCGGAGGCTTGAAGCCTTGCAGGCCTTTCCTCGCTCACGAGCGTGAAATGGTTCGTAGCACTGGCAAATGACGGCGCCCGTTCCATGTCGCGGGCGATCAAGGCACTTGCAGCGTCAGGATCATGCGGATGCCTGGTGCCGGCAAGCATGGCCGTCTCGCGGCGCAGGAAATCGGCAATAACCTCAAGATTCGACCAGTCGACTGCTTCGGCCGACCTGGAATGCTCCTGATAGGCCTCCGTCGAAGAGGGCAAGCCCTCGACGCCGAGCGGTGATGTGCTGATCAGCGTAAGCGTCCGCACGCGCCGGGGATGGCGCAACGCGACTTCTTGCGCAACGGCGCCGCCCATCGACATGCCCGCCACATGCGCCGTTTCCAATCCGTAGCCGTCGAGAATTGCGATGGCATCGTCGGCTAAGTCGCTGAACGAATAATGGGGTTCGCCTTGCGGATAATGCGTCGAGAGGCCGGTATCGCGCTGGTCGTACCGGATCACATAGCGTTGGCGGGCGGCAAGTGTCTCGCAGAACCTGTCCGGCCACCACATCATCGAAGCCATCATTCCCATGATCAATATGATGGGCGGGCTGGAGGGATCACCGAAAGCCTGGGTCTGCAGTTTCGCTCCCTTGACCTCGATTGACGTCTCGGTGGCGGCGAATGATTCCATTCGTTCCATGACAAATCCATCCGATTGCAAATTGCAACTGGAATCCATATTGCATGACTGATCTTATTGTGCAATCAGTTTATGAGGAAGCTACATCACCGGGTATCGACTTCCGTCAAAGAAATTCCGAGATGAGGGAGGCTTGTAGTGCTGCAATGTGCTGATTTTTACGACGCTGAACTCTCGCGGCATAACCGGCATTTACGAGCCGCCGCCAACGTCCGGACGCATGACCGGATACTCGACATCGGCTGCGGCGCCGGGCAAACCAGCCGGCAAGCAGCTTTTGCCGCAACACAAGGCAGCGCGGTCGGCGTGGATACTTCCGCCGAGATGCTTGAGATTGCGCGTCAACGCAGCGCTAAAGCGGGATTACGCAACGTCAGCTTCGAGTTGGGCGACGCACAAACCTACGCCTTTCCAGCTGCCGCCTTTGATCTATGCATCAGCCGTTTTGGCGTCATGTTCTTCGCCGATCCGCCGGTAGCATTTGCCAATATCGCCCGCACGATGCGTCCGGCTGGACGCATTGCCTGGATGGTATGGCAAAGCGAAGAGCACAACAAATGGTCCAGCGCCATCAGGCAGGCGCTGGCTCCAGGAAGCACAATCTCTGAAAAAGCCGGCAAGGCATTTTCGCTCGGCGATCCCGCCATAGCCACGAAGCTATTGAGCACCGCTGGCTTCACCGCGATCGACTTTATCGATGTGCACGAACCGGTCTTCTATGGACCTGACGTCGATTCCGCCGTCGATGCCTTGAGTAACCTGTATATGGTAAAGGACGCGCTCTCGCACACAGACGGGACAGCCGACCAATCACTGCAGCGTCTGCATGATCTGCTGGAGGCACACATGACCTCCGAAGGCGTGCTCTTCGACTCCCGCGCATGGATCATTACCGCAGATCGAGCCGGTGGCTAATTGACCCCCACCTCTGCTCGCGAATGTGCTGCGAGGCGGATCACATGGTTTCACCGTTGCCGGCTTGGAAGATCCCGACGGGCGGCGTAAGCGCGCCCTTGCATCGCCTTTTATCTCTTCGCATACCGCGCAATCATCATCGCCACGGCTTCGTCAACGACGCGCTGGCGCTCGCTGACCGAAGAGGCTTCGCCAACACCAACCACTCGCAGCCAGAGCAGCGGTTCGTTGAGCAGGCCGAGGAACTGGCGGGCGGCAAGTTCGGCGTCGGGAAGAACGAGTGCCCCGTTCTGATCGAGTTGTTTCAGATAGCCGACAAGCGCCCGCATGGCAGGGGCTTTACCGGCCTCGAAGAAGTTGCGCGGCAGATCGGGGAAGCGCGCGCCCTCGCTGATGACCATGCGAAGGAACGCCACCGCGATCGGCGGCTCCCAGAAATCGACGATCGCCTTCCCGATCCTGCCGAGGCCGACAGAAGGATCGCGTAGCGCCTGCTCGTCGGCGGTGATTTCTACGACAGGAAAATCCCGCCAGACCCGTTCCACGGCGGCCGAGAACAATGCTTCCTTGCTCTCGAACTGATTGTAGACCGTGCGCCGCGCCGCGCCGGATTCCTTCGCCACGAGGTCCATGCTCGCCCCCTCGTAACCATGCGTGAGAAACACGCGCGTCGCCGCGTCCAGAATGGCGTCGCGCTTGGGCGTGTCGGCGCGCACAGCCGGCTCGCTGTCCGAAGGCACTGTTTTCGGTACACGGCTACGCGGATCTGCCAAGGCATTTTTCTCCCGTTGACTGCACTGCACAGTGCAGTGTAATTGAATGACACTGCACTGTGCAGTGCATAGGAGATACAGGATGCCAGAGACAATTTCCACCATTTCCCCATCCGACGCGCGTTTCATGCAAGGCTGCGAGCGTTTCGCAGCCGTGACCGGCTTTCCCGCTCAGGCTTTCTTTGACGGCCTGGCCGAAAGCTCTCCCGACTTCGGGCGTTATCTCATCGAGTGGGTCTTCGCCGATGTGTACGGACGCGACGATCTCGACCTGAAGACGCGGGAACTCATCATTATCGCTGCCGGCGCGGCGCTGGGCGCAACCGGAATCGACGTTATCAAATTCCATGTCCCAAATGCGCTCCGGGCCGGGGCCACGCGCGCAGAAATCTTCGGCACGCTGATCCAGGTGGCGATCGTCGCCGGGATTCCCACGGCGCTGGCGGCCATCACGACGGCGGCGCAGGTCATGCCGAAGGCCGATACGACCGCAGACGGGGCAAACGCATGACCACGCCATCGCCTACACGCGAACTGGGCACGACCGCGATCGTCGTCATGGCGGTCGCGGCGGCGCTTACTGTCGCCAATGTCTACTTCAATCAGGCGTTGCTCACCGCGATCGCGGCGGATTTCGGCGTCAGCCCGCGAGATGTCGGGCTTATCGCCACCCTATCCCAACTCGGCTACGCCCTCGGCATCCTGCTGATCGTTCCACTAGGCGACCGCAGCGAGCCGCGTTCGCTGGTGCGCATCCTGCTCATCGGCGTTGCCATCGCCCTGGCAGCAGCTTCCTTCGCCCCGAAGCTCGGCATCTTGGCGGGCCTCAGCGTCGTCATTTGCATGGGAACCTGCGTCCCGCAGATCGTCCTGCCTCTGGCGGCCGGATTGACCCGCCCCGAGCGGCGTGGCCACGTCGTTGCATCGGTGCAAACCGGCCTCGTCGTCGGCATTCTCCTGTCGCGCACGCTGGCAGGCATCGGCGCCAACAGCTTCGGGTGGCGGCCGATCTACGGGATCGCCGCCGGTTTCATGGCTGCGTCAGCCGTCATCCTTCCGGCAGTGTTGCCGCAACGTGGGGCGGCTTCCGCAACCATGCCCTACGTGTCACTGCTCGGTTCCTTGTGGGGACTGTTTCGGCGGGAAAGGGATCTGCGCCTGTCGTGCCTGCTTGGCGCGGCAGTGTTCGCAGCCTTCTCGGCGTTCTGGACGACGATTCCTTTCCGGCTCGGCCAGCCGCCATTTGGTCTCGACCTTGCGGGTGTCGGCCTGTTCGCCCTCTGGGGCGGTATCGGAGGGTTGGCATCCCTGTTCGCGGGCGGGCTGATCGACCGTTTCGGGGAGGATTGCGTAAGCGCCGGAGCGATCCTGCTCGCTGCTGTCAGTTTCGGCGTCGTCCTCGTCAAGCCGGACAGCTATCTGGCTCTGGTCATCGGCGGAAACCTCCTGAGCTTCGCGCTGTCCGCCGGGCAGATCGCCAACCAGGCGCGCATCTTTTCCCTCGGTGTTGAAGCTCGCAGTCGCCTGAACACGATCTACATGGCCTTCACCTTCGCCGGCGGAGCGGGCGGGAGCGCGGGGGCTGGCATCATGTGGGCGGCACAAGGTTGGAACGGTATGTGTGGCTTCGCCTTCGCATGTATCGCCATAGGCGGCCTTGCGGTCGGGGCCGCGAAGCTCGGACGAAACGCCCGAGCGATATGAGTGAGGAGGGCGCAACCATCAGAGCTCACGAACGCAAAAAGGCCGCCTCATTGGGCGGCCGATCTGCGCGACTTGGCAATTTGAGTCGGTTTTGTTGGCCCTCTTTGCGACGTTTGTTGCTTGGGACAGTCGAGTGGCTGTCCGCTCGAGCTATGCTCGAGCGCGGCTCACCCTTCAGGTTATTGTCCTGAGGCACGAGGAGCTACGCTCGGCCTTGAAGATGAAGTCTTCGCGCCAGCGATAGAGTATGTCGAAGATTTCGCAAAATAGGAGAGAAGAAAGA
>NZ_JBXSOV010000019.1:0-93049 GCF_057784355.1 Martinezella sp. CNPSo 3959 | reverse complement strand
CTTAATGGGCGGAAGGCAGGGGAAAGTTTTCCTCAGCAGCCTTAAAAATCTTGTCCAGATGGTCAAATTTTGCGCGGGGCGGCTAAATACGAGTGCCTTCCCTCTATATGGCATCCTCCGTCCAGCAAAACCCCTCCCGTCGAGCAGACGGACGGCGCCTCGGGGCTTCCGTGCAACCTATTGGCCCCAAGCCTTAGAAAGGCCGAGATTTTCCATGAGGTTTCTGCTATGGTTTGAGGCAGATAAAAAGGGAAGGGAGGAAACAATGCATACAACAAGACCGGAAAGCATCATAGAAGTCAGCTTCGACAGCGCCAGTGGCCGTCGCGCGCTCGGTATTATGAGCATGCGCCAGGCGTTGGACCTGCCCGACCTGCCGAGCTTTACCTATACGCATCCCGATCCGCAGAAAGCAGCCGCCGGTATCGTCTTAAACCGGCAAGAGCTGCAGAGATTCCTGACCTGTCATTGAGCAGGCCGCTCCGCGCAAGGAGACGATCGCGTACCAGTGCGATCGGCTGGCAGGCGCGCCTATTTCAAGCTGCCTTTCTTTCCATCGTCATCGGCGGCAACAGGACGACGGCATTCAATCCGCCTCCTTCGCGGTCTTCCAGACAGAGCGTGCCACCATGCGCATCGAGGATCTGGCGGACGATCGCCAAACCAAGCCCGCTGCCTCCAAGATCACGGTTGCGCGATTCCTCCAGCCGCACGAAGGGTTCGAGGACCTCCTTGCGCCGCTCCGCGGGAATACCCGGTCCACGATCGCCGACGATGATGGCATCCTGATCGCCGCGGCGCCCGACGACAATATCGGCCCGGCCGCCATAGCGCAGCGCATTGTCCATGAGATTATCAAGCACTCGAACGAGAGCGGTCTCCGTCATCGCGACCGCAATCGGCTGCCCGATCGGCATGAAACCTACCAGGCCCTGGCCGTCCTGCCGCTCGGCGAGGTGACCCTGGATGGCAGCGTCGAGATCGCCAATGGTCTTGCCGTCCGAGATGACGGTGCTGCGGGCAAAGCCGAGTGCATCCTCCACCAGCCGCTGCATGGCCTCGACATCGGCGATCGCCCGCTCGCGATGCGGCGTTTCCGGCATCATTTCCATGCGCAGACGGAAGCGGGTGAGGTAGGTCCTCAGATCGTGCGAGATCGCTCCGAGAATGAGGGTGCGGTTGCTGACGAGCGCGGCGATGCGCAACTGCATGGCGTTGATCGCCTTGATCAGCAGACGCAACTCGCAGGCGCCTCTTTCGGGAATATGAACCGGCTGCAGACCATTGCCGATCGAGTTGACGGTTCGCGACAGGCGCGTCAGGGGCCGGGTTTCCCGCGCGACGGCGGCAATGGCGATCACGGCGACCAGTATGCCGAGGATGCCGCCAATGAGGCCGATGGGAATGCCGTTCAATCGCACCGTCGGCGTTTCGGGCAGGTTGAAGACGGCGACCTTGCCGCCGGCAACGCCGATCGACACCTCCACGATCCTGTCCGGCGCACCGACGGAGAACCAGCCCCGCGGCTTTTCGGAAAGCGACCGCATGTTGAAATAGCGGTTGCCGAGGGTGAGCGCCGCAAATTCGCGGGCGAGCTTCTCGGTAAGCGTCAGATTGGGCGCCTCCCCCGTTTGGCCTAGGGCCGGCGGATCGGCCAGGTGGATCGCCAAGCCGTTGGCATTCAGTGCCCGCACGGCCGCCTGCTGCGCCTCGGGCGGAATGGCATCGAGAAGACGGATCGCGGTCTTCACCTGCTTGGCGGGCGACCGCTCCGGATTGAACGGCGTATCCGGCTTCAGCTGTGCGGCCGCAAAAGCCGCAAGCTGAATGATGAACAGCGCCACGGCCACAATCATGATGATGCGGGCGACCAGACCGAGTTTCAGCATGGTTCAGACATCCTTCACGTCCCTTGTAAGGAGATAGCCAGCATTGCGCACCGTGGTGATGATCTGAGCGCCATCAGGCAGGCAATGGCCGAGCTTGGTGCGCAGGCGGGAGACCGTAACATCGATCGTCCGGTCGAAAGGATCGGCGCCCCGGCCGCGCGTCCAGTCGAGCAATTGCTCGCGCGACAGCACCCGGCGCGGTCTTTCGAGGAAGCAGACCAGCAGATCGAACTCGGCAGTCGTCAGATGCACGACACGTTCGCCATCCATCTCGATCACCCGGCCGTCGAGATCGACGATCAATCCGGCGAAGCTTTTGCGCCGTGATGGAATGCCGGCATCTTCCGGCCGCTCCGGCCCCGAGCGGCGGAGAATGGCGCGGATGCGTGCCAGGAGCTCGCGCGGGTTGAAAGGCTTGCCGAGATAGTCATCGGCGCCCATTTCGAGGCCGAGAATGCGATCGATATCTTCAGTCTTCGCCGTCAGCATCAGGATAGGCACCTTGCTGCGGGTGCGGATGCGCCGGCATGCGGAGAGACCATCTTCACCCGGCAGCATCAGATCGAGGATGATCAGATCGGGGAACCCCCTGGACAGAATGCGATCCATAGCCGCGGCGCTGTCGGCGGCCTGCACGGCAAAACCTTCACGGCTCAGGAACTCCTCCAGGAGCGCCCTAATCTCGCGGTCGTCTTCGACCAGAAGCAGCGATGCGGAAACCATGGCTCTTCCATGCGGGGCGAGAGGCGGTTTTGGCAACAGGGAAACGACCGACGTTACAAACTGTAACAAATTTCCCTTCTTTTGAAAAATCCCAGCAAAAGAAGCGATGCAGTTTCTCCGTAGCCGGATCCCTCCGGAGCGAAGTCGGCAGCTTCGTTGCCGCCTACCCGACCCCATCGCCCGCTCCGGCCCGCGACAGGGCTCGCATCCACGAAATGCGAGCCCTGTCTGCTTTTCCAAACCGCCGATCCTTTTCGACAATGCGGGTTTGCGTCCTGCTCGCCGCCGTGCGAAAGGATTGACCTTCACCGACGGCAATGTCGGGCCAGGGAAACATGCTCATGAGGCAGGACGGTTGAGCCAAAGGCAATCACCGCAGAGATCCGGCAAAGCGACAAGGCGCACCCCAGAGCCAGAAGGCAAGCGCGTGACCTTGCCGCGGGCGCTTTCGAAGCTTGGCTATTGCTCGCGCACGCAGGCGGAAGCGTTGATCGTGGCCGGCCGCGTGACCGTGGACGGCCGCCTGATCTCCGATCCTGCCACCTGGGTCGATCTGGAGCATTCGAAGTTCGCGGTCGACGGCATGGAGATATCAGCCGAAAAGAAGCTCTATTTCATGCTGAACAAGCCGCGCGGGCTGGTGACGACGCGCGACGATCCCGAAGGACGGCCGACCGTTTATGATTGCCTGAGGGAGATCGATGCCCGCCATCTCGCACCCGTCGGCCGCCTTGACAAGGCGAGCGAGGGATTGCTGCTCTTCACCAACGACACGGTATTGGCGCAGGCCCTGCTCGACCCCGTCAGCCATGTCGGCAAGGCCTATCATGTGCAGGTCGACCGCATCATGGACCTGGAACAGCTGGCGCGCATGGAGCGTGGCATCATCGACGATGGTGAACTTCTGACCGCGAGCTCGGCCCGGCTGCTGCGCAGCGGCGACCGCAACAGCTGGATCGAGGTGGAGCTGAAGGAAGGGCGTAATCGCCAGATCCGTCGCATGCTGGAGGCGCTCGGCATCGAATGCCTGCGGCTGGTGCGCGTTGCCTTTGGCGATATCGCGCTTGGCGATCTGCCGAAGGGCGGCGTGCGCGCCTTGACCGAGGCCGAAATCCTGCGCTTGCATCGGCGCGCCGGAATGAAAGTCAATCGATAGAAGGCTAAGCGCGATGCAACCTCATGACTTCTGGCAGGAGCTGAATGCGCCGGGCACCTTCGATCCAATGGCGGAGCGTGCGGACTTCTACGTAGCCGAGCTGCCGGACGGGCAGCAATTGCGGCTACCGATCCGCGTACTCGCCGACGGCGAACATGCGCTGGCGTCGCTAATCGTCAATCAGGCAAGCTTCACCGTGCTGGACGCTCTTGCGGAGACGCTTGCGAAGCGAATGGTAGAATATGATATCGATGTCGTCGCCGGATTGCCGACGCTCGGACTGACGCTGGCGGCGGCAGTGGCCCGCGCACTCGGCCATACGCGCTACGTGCCGCTCGGAACATCGCGCAAGTTCTGGTACCGCGAGGAGCTTTCGGTCCCGCTCTCCTCCATCACCACGCCAAACCAGGAGAAGCGTCTTTATATAGACCCGCGCATGCTGCCGCTGCTGGAAGGAAAGCGCGTCGCGCTGATCGACGATGTGATCTCCAGCGGCGCCTCGATCGCTGCAGGTCTTTCTCTTTTAACGTCTTGCGGCATCCAGCCCGTGGTGATCGGCGCGGCGATGCTGCAATCCGAACGCTGGCGGGATCGTGTCGATCTGGACGACAAGCGCTGGAGCGAGAAAATCACCGGAGTGTTTTCGACGCCTATCCTCGAGTGGAGTGGAAGCGGCTGGCGTCGGCCGAGCTGACCGCATTTTGCTGTTGCGGCCATGCGATGGAAGGCAAATTGCATATTATATATGTGAAAACCGTTCCGCTTCCGGCCGCAATACGCTAAGGGTCCGCTCAAGAAGCATCCGTCGGGCGGATGCACGAGCCTGTTGGTGGACGCGTTGCGAACTCTCTCCGAAGCCTATTTTCCGGAATTGCCCAACTACTATCGCGGCAAGGTGCGCGAAAATTACGATCTGCCCGACGGCAGCCGCATCATCATCAGCACCGACCGGTTGAGCGCGTTCGACCGCATCCTCACCTGCATTCCCTATAAGGGCCAGGTGCTGACGCAGACCGCCCGCTACTGGTTCGAGCAGACACGTGACATCTGCCCCAACCACGTGATCGACTATCCCGACCCGAACGTGGTAGTCGGCAAGCGGCTGAATATCCTGCCTGTCGAGGTCGTCGTTCGCGGCTATCTGGCCGGCACCACCGGGACCTCGATCCTGACGCTCTACAAGAAGGG
Organism: Martinezella sp. CNPSo 3959; assembly: GCF_057784355.1. NCBI lineage: Bacteria > Pseudomonadati > Pseudomonadota > Alphaproteobacteria > Hyphomicrobiales > Rhizobiaceae > Martinezella > Martinezella sp. CNPSo 3959. The sequence goes on along the minus strand of NZ_JBXSOV010000019.1, from coordinate 88,093 downwards.
TCAGCGCGAGATGTACGGCATCACCCTGCCGGATGGCATGCGCGACAACCAGATCCTGCCACAGCCGATCATTACCCCAACGAGCAAGGAATTCGACGGCGGTCATGACGAGCCTCTGACGCCGAAGCAGATCGTCGAGGGCGGGCTTCTGACACAGCAGCAGTGGCAGACGCTGACGAATTATGCTTTTGCCCTGTTCGCGCGCGGACAGGAAATCGCCCGCAAGCGGGGGCTGATCCTCGTCGATACCAAATATGAGTTCGGGACCGATGAAAACGGCACCATTATCCTTGCCGACGAAATCCACACGCCCGACAGCAGCCGCTATTGGCTTGCCGATAGCTACGAGGACCGCTTCAAAAACGGTGTGCGCCCCGAAAGCTTCGACAAGGATTTCGTACGGGCCTGGGTCACGGAGCGCTGCGATCCCTATAAGGACGAGATCCCCGAAATTCCACGGGAGTTGGTCGAGGAGACGTCCAAGGTCTATATACGCGCCTATGAAGCGATCACAGGCATGACTTTCGTGCCCGATGATCGCGGCGCAACCCCGCTTGACCGGGTTCGCGCAAGTCTCGTCCGCTATTTCCCTTAGGAGACCGTTTGAACGGTCGTTTCGCTGAATCGGCACGCTGCAACTTCCCGTAAGTTGCGGTGGAGATGGAGTTTTGCGCCATTCACATCCTTTGATTGTGGATGCAAGGGTATGTTTTTTGCAACACTTTAGATTTTTTTTACCGACAAGCTGATATTTCGCCCGATCCCACATATGTTCGCTGCCGAGAATTCGTAAAAGCCACTGTGCTATTGCAAAACTCGTTGCTAGATTGTCGCCGACCGCTTCGGGTCGTTGTTTGTGTTGCGTAAGACTGGAGCGCCGGCATATGGGGTCAAGCCGATCCCGAAAAACACTGATCAGTAAATTGAATTGTGGGACAAAGTGATGGTTTCCATTCGTACTGCCGCCCCCGCCCTGCTGCTTGTTTTGGCAGGTTGCGTCAGCGGCCCAGACCATAAGCCACCGGAAATGCCTCTCCCGGCCAAATTCTCGGAGGGTGGTACGAAGGCAAACGGCGATGTCGCCGGCTCGCAATGGTGGACCGCTTTCGGCGACACCAAGCTGAATGCCTTCGCCGCACAGGGACTTGCCCAGAACTTGACCATCCAGCAGTCGCTGGAACGCATCAACCAAGCGGAAGCTGCCGTCGTCACGGCAGGTGCAGGCGGTCTCCCGAGCCTCACCGTGTTGGGTGACAACACGACAAGCGGCCAGAAGGGTGGCTCGAGGGTATCGAGTTCCGGTGGCCGACGGAATACGACGACGGGAACCGCTTCGGCTTCCTGGCTGCTCGACCTCTGGGGTCAGTATCGCCGCGCTACGGAAAGCGCCAATGCTTCGGTCGACGCCGCCTATTCCAGCGTCGATGTCGCGCGCCTGACATACCTACAGGATCTCGCCAACAGCTATGTCAATGCCCGCTATTACCAGAGGCTTATCTCGATCGCGCAGGAAAACCTGAAGTCGCGGCGCGATACGCTTTCTCTCACCAAGTTCCAGCTCGAAGCCGGGGCGGCTTCCCGCCTCGACGTGGTCCAGGCCGAGGGCCTCGTCAACCAGACGCTGGCGCTGGTGCCCGGTTATGAAATCAGCTATCGCCAGCAGGTGCACCACATCGCGACGCTGCTGAACGTGCCTTCGTCGACGATTATCGCGCAGATGCAGGGCGGCGGCAGGCAGCCGGTGTTCCGCGGCAGCGTCCGCACCGGTGTTCCGGCCGACCTCATCCGCAACCGTCCCGATATTCGCGTTGCAGAGCGTCAGCTTGCAGCCTCGACGGCCCAGATCGGTGTGGCGGAAGCCAAGCTCTTCCCGTCGATCACCCTTAGCGGTTCGATTTCGCCGACCTATGTCCACACTTCGGCAGCGAGCGGCGGCCTGACCACCTGGTCGTTCGGCCCATCGCTGAACCTGCCGATTTTCGATGGCGGTGCCCTGCGCGCCGGCGTCAAGAGCGCTGAATCGACAAGCCGCGAGAACTATCTCGCCTGGCAGCAGACGGTTCGCTCCGCGATCGAAGACGTCGAAAACGCTCTGTCGGCAGTTGCCCGTGATGCTCAGACGGTCGCGGCGTTGCAGGCTCAGGTCAAGTCCTATCAGGAAGCCCTGCAGCTCTCGACAGCAAGCTACAAGGACGGTGCATCCTCGCTGCTCGACGTTCTCGACGCACAGCGCAACGTGACCGCTGCCCAGCAAAGCCTGGCACAAGCCATCCAAGCGAGCGCTCTCGACTATATCTCGCTGAACGTCAACATCGGCGCAGGCTATGTGCCGGCCGATAAGGCGATCGCGGCCGCAGGACCGACCAGAGCCAAGGCAGAGGCCATCAAGGTTGCTGCCAAGAAGGCGATGTAAGCCTATGGCCTAGGCTGTACCAGAGCCTTACCGCTTGAACTTGAAAACCGCCGCAGGGATCTGTGGCGGTTTTTCTTTTGGGTGCATAGAGATGGCTAAAATGAAAATGGCGCGCTCCGCTTCCGCAAGAACACGCCATCGCCAAAAACAAAAAGGCCGGAATGACCCGGCCTTTCGCCATCCGCCTTCACATCAGTGCCAGTACATCCGTGGTCAAAGGCAAGGGCGGAACTGCAGCCAGATTGATCATGAAAGGTCAACGAAGGGTTAACGCCACTTTCATGATATTAACGGACGAAACGGCTCGCTTTCCAGCGCGCCAGCGCCCATCGGCTGCATGACTGAAGCGTATATGAGAGGGCAAGGTGGCAATTTCAAGGCCGCTTTGTTGTTTCTGCCAGAAACCTTCTAAAGCAGCCCGGCAGCCTTGATCGAAAACCTTAACGCCTTTTCGGTTTCGAACTGGCGCGTTCAAGCTGTATTCATGCAAATGCTTTTACAATACATGCACAGATTGAGGAGGCACTTGGGATTCCTATCAGACCCCGTGCATGGAGAAGCCTTTATCTTGCCGAAGTTGGCTAGTGTTACCAAAGAGCGCCGGGGTAGGCGCGTGACTGTGAACAAGCGCCGGGGCGGCGAAGTGCGCGAAAGGGAGAGTGATTTATGAAATTCAAGGTTCTCGCGGCGAGTCTACTGACAGCGCTCATGGCGCTGCCAGCCATTGCGGAAGCGGCGGAAGGCTTTGCCACGGCAAACGTCAACATGCGGTCAGGCCCAAGCACCGCCTATCCGGCTGTCACGATGATCCCGGTCGGTGTGCCGCTTCAGATCAATGGCTGCCTCAATGATACGCCGTGGTGCGATGTCTCCTTCTACGGTGGCCGCGGCTGGGTTGCGGGCCGTTATATCCAGGCGACCTATCAGTCGCGCCGCATCTATATCGACCGGCAATATTACCGGCCGCTCGGTATTCCGACAGTGGTGTTCAATTTCGACGACTATTGGGGTCGCTATTACCGCGGCCGCGACTTCTACCGCGATCGCGATCGCTGGCGCCGCGGCCCTGGCTGGGGCGATCGGCGGCCTGACAGCGGCTGGGACCGCCGCAATTCTCCGGGCTGGGACCGCGGCTCCGGCTGGAATGATAATCAGGACGGCAACTGGGACCGCCGCCCTGATCGCAATCGCGACTGGAATGACGGACAGGATCGCAACTGGGATCGCCGGCCTGATCGTGATCGTAATCGCGATTGGGACGGACAACGCGACGGCAATCGTGACTGGGGCAGACAGCGCCCGGACGACAACCGTGACTGGGGTAACCGGCCAGACCGCCAGCGCGACAACAACCGTCCGGACAATAATCGCCCGGACAACCGCCCGCGCCCGGAACCGCAGCAGGCTCAACCGCAACCACAGCCGCAGCAGCCGCAGAACAATCCTCGGCCGAATGCAAGCGACCCGGGACCTTATAGCCCTAACCACAGGGATCCATGCCCCGCATCGGAGCCCAACTGCCGGATGTCGGTGAGAGGCTCGAACCGCTGACGGCCGGCCCTGCGACCACCTGAAAAGCTAAAAGGCTGGCGACTTTGAAAGTCGCCGGCCTTTTTGGTGAAGTGCATTGCCTCCCAGAAGAATCCGCTCCCATGCGGGAGCTTCACTCAGCAGATGATTTCACGGAAGAACACGCGCCCAAAACTCTCGACTTCTGCCACGCTTTCGCCGGTTCGCAAGGTTTGGACAGTTAATCCGATGGGAACGGCATGCTTCAATGCATCTTTAGACGCGCTTCCCGAGTCGCCGAAATGAACATCTCGCGCGCTTCTTCGGCAGACTTGCGGCCGTCAATGGCAGCCCGGCAAAGGCTTCGAGCCGCCACATAGAGGGGACCGCGGCGGTCGGGCCATAGATTGGCCATGCAGTTGAGGGCCTCGGACGGGCCTGTCACGACCTGGAACCTATCCTGAGCAAAACCGACCTCGATCGGATTGCTCCATTTGATATGTCGCATGAACACTCCTCCTCACGCGCTACCAATTACTTGGAACCGTCGATCAAGACGGCCGTATGACAGTACTATAACCTTGTTCAGAGCATTCGAAAATATGGAAGATGGCTTGTTGTGCGTGAAGTATCGACGCAGCCTCATCCGATACGAGTGCGATAGTATCCCCAAATTGCAGGAGAACACCGGCAGCCGCAGATGCATCAAACCCCAGGAAAGCTACTTTTCACGTGCGATCCGCCTCGCCTCATCCGGAGAGAAGCCGGCACGGCGCGCAAGCCGCTCAAGGCCGAATATGCGGTCGATCTGGTCCACCAGCCACAGTTCGAAACGTTTCCACATTGGCTCAGTCTCCTCCGCTGCGATCCGTTCGATCGCAGCGGCTCACGATGAACATCGCACTGGCCAACCACTTTATTTCAACGGAATTGGGGCGGCCGTTGCGCGTTGGAGAGCAATTCCTGCTTCGTTGCGAAATCGCCGAACAGCTTTTTCAGCCGGGCTTCCTCCTCCTTGCAAATCCGGTGGCGTCGGACGAAATCCTCGACGCTCCAGACCTCACGCAGCTTGCTCTCTTCAATTTGCTCTATCTTCAGTAATGAAGTCATGGGCTCGCCCTCTTTGTTTTTATGAGAGGATAATGCTCAGGGTGGCGAAAAGTTCCTTGCGTCCCCGCCGGTCGCAGGGCGAGATCGCCGCCATTGCGGGGCGGAATGTTCTTAATCCCTCCTTAAATCGCCGCATTTACAATTCAGGCGGGATTTGATGTCTTCAGGAGAGGCGGAACCAAGGCGAGTTGCTTTACCTCGATCGCCCATTGGCTCGAAGCGCGCTACCGCCGCTGCGATCAGCCTGATAGAAGGCATGGAATACAAGGGCACCGAGGTACGACCGGCCGGCAATGGCAGATAAGAAGAAATCAAGCCAGAGGATAGAACCATCCTTTTCCAGCGGCCGGGAACGCATCGAGGACGGATTCAATGCCGGCGAGCGCATCATCGGCAATAGGCGCTCGGCCAAGAAATATTCGTCTTCTTCCAAAACATACTACGAAGAGCCGGAACCCGACGACGATGACGACGAGGATGAGCCCGTGGTCGAAAAGCCTCGCCGCACTCGCGCCCGCAGCCGCCGCAAACCGGCACGCCGTGCGCCGCCGCGGCGCGGCTTTTTCGGCTTCATCCGTTCGACGATCTACTGGGGTCTCGTACTCTGCCTCTGGGCCGGTATCGGCCTTGCCGGGCTCGTCGCCTACTACGGCTCGCGCATGCCGAGCGCCAGCACGTGGTCCATCCCTGAACGGCCGCCGAACGTCAAGATCAACGGTCTCGACGGAACCCTGATCGCGAATCGCGGCACCACGGGCGGCGAGGCGGTATCGCTGAGCGAGATGTCGCCCTATATTCCCGAGGCTATCGTCGCGATCGAGGATCGACGCTTCTACTCGCATTTCGGCTTCGATCCGATCGGCCTTGGTCGCGCGGTAGTGACGAATATCGTGACGGGACATGCCGTTCAGGGCGGCTCGACGCTGACGCAGCAGCTTGCCAAGAACCTCTTCCTGTCGCCGGACCGCACGTTGGAACGCAAGGTGCAGGAAGTGCTGCTGGCGCTGTGGCTGGAGCACAAGTACACCAAGGATCAGATCCTGACGATGTACCTGAACCGCGTCTATTTCGGCTCCAACGCCTATGGCGTCGAGGCCGCCTCGCGGCGCTACTTCAATAAATCTGCCAAGGACGTCAATCTCGGCGAGGCCGCCATGCTCGCCGGCCTGGTCAAGGCTCCCTCGCGGCTGTCGCCCGCCCGCGATCCTGCCGCCGCCGAGGCGCGCGCGCAGCTGGTGCTGCAGGCGATGCAGGATCAAGGCTTCATCACCGAGGCCGATACCAAGACGGCGATGTCCCAGCCGCCGACACGATCGAAGAGCTACTGGAGCGGCGCCGAGAATTACGTCGCCGACATGGTCATGGACCAGCTGCCGAAGCTGATCGGCGGCGATGTCAAGGAAGACCTGATCGTGGACACCACGCTCGACATGTCGCTCGAGGAGAAGGCAGAGAAGGCACTCAGCGATGTGCTCGAAAAGGAAGGCAAAAAGCTGAACGCATCGCAGGCCTCACTGGTTTCCGTCGACGCGACAGGCGCCATCCGTGCTCTCGTTGGCGGCCGCGACTATGCACAGAGCCAGTTCAATCGCGCGGTCACCGCCAAGCGCCAGCCGGGCTCTGCTTTCAAGCCGTTCGTCTATACCGCAGCGCTTGAGATGGGCCTGACACCCAATTCCATCCGCAACGACATGCCGGTCAAGATCGGCAACTGGGCGCCTGAAAATTATGAACAGCGCTATAGCGGCCCCGTCACGCTTGCCACCGCGATCGCGCATTCGCTGAACACGGTTGCCGCGCAGCTCGTCGCCGAAGTCGGGCCGGACCAGGTCATCAAGGTCGCCCGCAGGCTCGGCATTGAATCGGATCTGCAGGCCAATGCCTCGATTGCGCTCGGCACGTCCGAAGTGTCGCTGCTGGAGCTGACCTCCGCCTATGCCACCTTCATGAACGGCGGCTTCAAAGTGGCCCCGCATGTCGTCACCAAGGTAACGACCGCCTCCGGCAAGGTGCTGTACCAAGCCAATACAGACAATCCGGAGCGCGTGCTCAACCCGGATATCGTTACGAACATGAACGCCATGATGGCCGGCGTCATCACTAACGGCACCGGCAAGACAGCACGCATTCCAGGCTGGCAAGCGGCCGGCAAGTCGGGCACGACGCAATCCTTCCGCGACGCGCTGTTCGTCGGCTTCACCAGCCACCTGACCACAGGCGTCTGGTTCGGCAATGACGACGGCAAGTCGATGCGCAAGGTGACGGGCGGTGGTCTGCCGGCAAAAGCGTGGAAGGAATTCATGGTCGCCGCCCACAAGGGCATCACGCCGACGCCGATCTTCGGCGGCGGCCAGATCATCGACAACGGCCTGCCGATGGCGCAGGCAGGACCGAACGGCGACCAGCCGACCACCATCGGCAACATCATCTCCGGCGTCGCCAATGGCGGACAGCCCATACAGCAGCCGACCTTACAGCAAAGGCCGTCGCAACAGCCGATCCAGCCGCAGGTTGTCAACCAAGCCTCCGCGAACGACGACCCGCAGGACCTGCCGCCGGCAAATCTGGCCGACGACGCCAACCCTTACAGCTCCAATCGATATGACAGCGATATACCGCCTGCCGATGTCGGCGATGGCGGCGCTCCGGTCGCCACGGCGCGGCCGCACCGCTCGTCGCTGCTCGATGTCATCCTGGGCCGATAAAATCGCAATTTCGCACCCCACAGCACTGCGCGTCATATAGGCGCGCTAAGGTCGCTGCAGCACTTGGACCTGCTGCAGAATTTTATTCTTAAATCGATCCCCATTTAGAGAATTATGCAGTAGACGCTTGCATGGCCGCAGCAAGGCTGCTCTGATACGCGGTCGCGTCAAATCCTGAGGTCCCCGGCGCATATGGGACCATATGGAATTTGAGCGACAAACCATTTGTTTTGCTGGATTTCAGGCGATTTCCTGCCTTGCAGTCAGTAAAACCGCTACTTATATACGCGGCATCACCGCAGTCATGGCTGCGCAATCCTCAAGACCATCCCGTAAGGGGCTGTCAATGGAATGCCTGACAGGGGTTCCGATAGCTTGCTTCAAGGAGAGAATGACATGGCAAAAGTAATTGGTATCGACCTTGGAACGACAAATTCCTGCGTCGCCGTCATGGACGGTAAGGACGCAAAAGTGATCGAAAATGCCGAAGGCGCCCGGACGACCCCCTCCATGGTTGCCTTCACCGACGATGGTGAACGTCTCGTCGGCCAGCCGGCCAAGCGCCAGGCTGTCACCAACCCCACAAACACCCTCTTCGCTGTCAAGCGCCTCATCGGCCGCCGCTACGAAGATCCGACGGTCGAGAAGGACAAGCACCTTGTTCCCTTCAACATCGTTCGGGGCGACAATGGCGACGCCTGGGTAGAAGCCAACGGCAAGGGCTATTCGCCCGCACAGATTTCCGCAATGATCCTTCAGAAGATGAAGGAAACCGCCGAATCCTACCTCGGCGAGAAGGTCGACAAGGCCGTCATCACCGTTCCCGCATACTTCAACGACGCTCAGCGCCAGGCAACTAAGGATGCCGGCAAGATCGCTGGTCTTGAAGTTCTGCGCATCATCAACGAGCCGACGGCTGCAGCCCTTGCTTACGGCCTCGACAAGAAGGACGGCAAGACCATCGCCGTTTACGACCTTGGCGGCGGCACCTTCGATATCTCCATCCTGGAAATCGGCGACGGCGTCTTCGAAGTGAAGTCGACCAACGGCGATACCTTCCTCGGCGGTGAAGACTTCGACATGCGCCTCGTCGAATATCTCGTTGCCGAGTTCAAGAAGGACAATGGCATCGATCTCAAGGGCGACAAGCTTGCCCTGCAGCGCCTGAAGGAAGCTGCCGAAAAGGCCAAGATCGAACTGTCGTCCGCGCAGCAGACCGAAATCAACCTGCCCTTCATCACGGCAGACGCCACCGGCCCGAAGCACCTGACGCTGAAGCTGACCCGCGCCAAGCTCGAAAGCCTGGTCGACGATCTCGTTCAGCGCACCATCGCTCCGTGCAAGGCAGCCCTCAAGGATGCCGGCGTTACCGCCGCTGAAATCGACGAAGTCGTTCTCGTCGGCGGCATGAGCCGCATGCCGAAGGTACAGGAAGTCGTCAAGCAGCTGTTCGGCAAGGAGCCGCACAAGGGCGTCAACCCGGATGAAGTCGTCGCGCTCGGCGCCGCCATCCAGGCCGGCGTTCTGCAGGGCGACGTCAAGGACGTTCTGCTCCTCGACGTGACCCCGCTGTCTCTCGGCATCGAAACGCTCGGCGGCGTCTTCACCCGTCTGATCGAACGCAACACGACGATCCCGACGAAGAAGTCGCAGACCTTCTCGACCGCCGACGACAACCAGTCGGCCGTGACCATCCGCGTTTCGCAGGGCGAGCGCGAAATGGCTGCAGACAACAAGCTGCTCGGCCAGTTCGACCTCGTCGGCCTGCCGCCGGCACCGCGTGGCGTTCCGCAGATCGAAGTCACCTTCGATATCGACGCCAACGGCATTGTCCAGGTTTCGGCCAAGGACAAGGGCACCGGCAAGGAACAGCAGATCCGCATCCAGGCTTCCGGCGGTCTTTCCGACGCCGACATCGAGAAGATGGTCAAGGATGCCGAAGCCCATGCTGCCGAAGACAAGAAGCGCCGCGAAGGTGTCGAAGCCAAGAACCAGGCCGAAAGCCTGATCCACTCCAGCGAGAAGTCGCTGAAGGATTACGGCGACAAGGTCACCGAAGCCGATCGCACCGCGATTTCCGACGCGATTGCAGCGCTGAAGGCGGCAACCGAAGCTTCCGAACCGGATGCCGAAGACATCAAGGCCAAGACCCAGACGCTTATGGAAGTTTCCATGAAGCTCGGCCAGGCGATCTATGAGTCGCAGCAGGCGGAAGCCGGTTCCGGCGATGCCTCGGCAGCAGGCAGCAAGGACGACGTCGTCGATGCCGACTACGAGGAAATCAAGGACGAAGGCGACCACAAACGGTCTGCATAAGCGCGAACCGAAAGGTTCAGGAAACTACTGAGCCCGCGCGTCCCTTTGGACGCGCAAAGGTCGCAGTAGAACTTAGGTGGCGCCTAAGCCTTTCCTTAAATTGAACCAATTTAAGGGGTTATGCGCATGATCCGGCTGCCTCATGGCAGCCGGAAATCCATTTCCGGGGTCTAATGCTGAATGGCAAAAGCGGATTTTTACGAGACGTTGGGCGTCTCCAAGACGGCGGACGAGAAAGAGCTGAAAAGCGCCTTTCGCAAGCTGGCGATGCAATATCACCCGGACAAGAATCCGGACGACAGCAGCGCCGAGCGGAAGTTCAAGGAAATCAACGAAGCCTACGAAACGCTCAAGGACCCGCAGAAGCGTGCAGCCTATGACCGCTATGGCCACGCCGCTTTCGAGCATGGGGGCATGGGCGGCGGTGGCGGCTTCGGAGCCGGTTTCGGCGGCGGCGGCTTCTCCGATATTTTCGAGGATATTTTCGGCGAGATGATGGGTGGCGGACGCGCGCGCGGTCGCTCGTCCGGTGGCCGCGAGCGCGGCGCCGATCTTCGCTACAATATGGAAATCTCGCTCGAGGAAGCCTTCAGCGGCAAGACCGCGCAGATCCGCGTTCCGACCTCGATCACCTGCGACGTCTGTTCCGGCTCGGGCGCCAAGCCCGGCACACAGCCGAAGACCTGCGGCACCTGCCAGGGCTCCGGCCGCGTCCGCGCCGCACAGGGCTTCTTCTCCGTCGAGCGCACCTGCCCGACCTGCCATGGCCGCGGCCAGATCATTCCCGACCCCTGCACCAAGTGTCATGGCCAGGGCCGCGTGACCGAGGAGCGTTCGCTCTCCGTCAACATTCCGGCCGGCATCGAAGACGGCACGCGCATCCGCCTACAGGGCGAAGGCGAAGCGGGTCTTCGCGGCGGCCCCTCGGGCGACCTCTATATCTTCCTCTCCGTCAAGCCGCATGAGTTCTTCCAGCGGGACGGCGCCGATCTCTATTGTGCCGTGCCGATCTCGATGACGACGGCGGCGCTTGGCGGCACCTTCGATGTGGCGACGCTCGATGGCACGAAATCGCGTGTCAGCGTTCCCGAGGGAACCCAAGTCGGCAAGCAGTTCCGCCTGAAGGGCAAGGGAATGCCGGTGCTGCGCTCCAGCCAGGTCGGCGATCTCTACATCCAGATCCAGATCGAAACGCCGCAGAAGCTCACCAAGCGCCAGCGCGAACTGCTGCAGGAATTCGAGCAGATCTCTTCGAAGGACAACAATCCCGAATCGACGGGCTTCTTCGCCCGCATGAAGGATTTCTTCGATACGTTCAGCGACTGATTCGCCAAGCAAAGCTGTTTCACATGAATCCGGCCGAATCATCGGCCGGATTTTTTGTTGGGTACGCGAATCAGCCGCCCTCGTGGTTCGGCGGTCCGGCGGGCGTCTTCACCATGGGAAACGTCCGCTATTACAAGGATTGATCTGCTGAACTTGGCGCAAAAGCCACTCCACCCTCATCCTGAACACGTCGAAGGACAGGGGCGGCCTCTGGAAGCGTCCTCGATCTCTCTTGCACCCATTGCCGACGGCAAAAACCTTGCACTTGGCCGGGGTTCGGCATACGCCTCGCCCATCGACCCAGAATCCGAAAGACCGATGCCGAACAAGGTTTCCATCTCGCGACTGAAGCTGACCGACTTCCGCAATTACGCGGCGGCGGCGCTGACGCTTGACGAGCGGCATGTGGTGCTGACCGGCGACAATGGCGCAGGCAAGACCAATCTCATGGAGGCGGTCTCGCTGCTTTCGCCCGGTCGGGGCCTGCGCCGGGCCGCCTATGCCGATGTCACCCGGGTCAATGCGCCAGCCGGATTTTCCATTTTTGCCGAGCTCGAAGGCATGGACGGTAGCGTCGAGATCGGCACCGGCATCGACACGGTGGACGAATCGACAGCCCGCAGGCTTCGAATCAACGGCACGCCGGCCAAGACTGTCGACGAGCTGACCGATCACCTGCGCGTCCTCTGGCTGACGCCGGCCATGGATGGCCTGTTTACCGGCGGCTCCTCGGAGCGTCGCCGCTTCCTCGATCGGCTGGTCCTGTCGCTCGATCCCGCTCATGGCCGCCGCGCCAGCGATTTCGAGCGGGCCATGCGCAGCCGCAATAGGCTTTTGTCCGAAAACCGGTTCGATCCATCCTGGCTCGGCGGCATCGAAGAGCAGATGGCGAGCCTCGGCATCGCCATGGCGATCGCGCGGCAGGAAATGCTCGGCCTCCTCTCGCGGCTGATCGCCGAAACGCGCGAGACGACGCCGTTCCCCTCGGCGGCACTCGATCTTTCCGGCTTTCTCGAGGGCCAGTTCGACCGGCCGGCCGTCGATCTCGAAGATGTCTATGCCGACATGCTGCGCGAGGGGCGTTACCGTGACGCCGCTGCCGGCCGGACGCTGGACGGGCCGCATCGGGCCGACCTTCTCGTACGTCACCGCGAAAAGGACATGGAGGCAGAACGCTGCTCCACCGGCGAGCAGAAGGCCCTGCTCGTCGGCCTTATCCTCGCGCATGCGCGGCTCGTCGGCAATCTGACAGGCTATGCGCCGATCCTGCTGCTGGACGAGATCGCTGCACATCTCGACGAGGGACGGCGTGCAGCCCTCTTTGATCTCATCGACGGGCTCGGCGGGCAAGCCTTCATGACTGGTACCGACAGGTCGATGTTCTCGGCGCTTGGCGAGCGCGCGCAATTCTTTACCGTGGCGCATGGCGGCATTACGAAATCCTAGAGCATGATGCCGAAAAGTGTGAGCGGTTTTCGGACGACATCATGCTCTACTTATTTGATTGTAGAGCCGGATTCAGATTTTAGGTCGAATAGACCTAAAATCATCCGGCTCTAACGCCTCCTTCACCGCGATTGTGCTAAACTCAAGCACATGGATCCTTTGACCTCAGACGAAATCGCCCGCTATCACCGCCATATTCTCCTGCCGGAGGTCGGCGGCGCGGGCCAGCAAAAATTGAAGGCGGCCCGCGTGCTTGTCATCGGCGCCGGCGGCCTTGGTGCGCCGGTGCTGCAATATCTCGCGGCCGCCGGCGTCGGTACGCTGGGCATTGCCGACGACGACCGCGTTTCGCTGTCCAACCTGCAGCGCCAAGTGATTCACGACACGGGCACGATCGGCGAAATGAAGACGCAGAGCGCGGCAGATGCCATCGCGCGGCTGAACCCGCATGTGCGCGTCATCCGCTTCGAAGAGCGCTTCAGCGCCGATACCGCCACGCGGCACCTCGCCGGTTTCGATCTCGTCATCGACGGCTCCGACAATTTCGACACGCGCTATGCGGCTGCCGATGCGACCGAAGCGGCGCATCTGCCGCTGGTGACCGGCGCTGTCGGAAGATTCGACGGGTCCGTGACGACACTGAAGCCTTACGAAAGCGATGCGGACGGCAATCCCAATCCGCGCTATCGCGATCTCTTCCCCGCTCCACCGCCGGAGGGCCTGATTCCAAGCTGCGCGGAAGCCGGTATCATCGGTGCTCTGACAGGCGTCATCGGCACGCTGATGGCAATGGAGGCGATCAAGCTCAGCACCGGCATCGGTGAGCCGCTGATCGGCCGCCTGCTGCTCTATGATGGGCTTTCCTCGCGCTTCGAAACCGTACGCTATCGCCGCAAACGCGCTCGGGTCGCGGCGGAATGAGCGAAATCGCGTTTCGTCGCCTCGATGACGGCTTCGACCGCTGGGGTGCCTTGCTGGATCTCATCTTGGCATCCTTCGCTTACATGAATGGCCACATCGATCCGCCATCCTCGGCGCTGGCGCTGACATCCGAAACGCTGAAAGCGAAGGCGTTTAGCGAGATCGCTTATGCGGCACTCGATGGCGAGCAGTTGGTCGGCTGCATTTTCTGTCGGCCGGAGCTGGAAAGCCTGTATGTCGGCAAGCTCGCCGTGCTGCCGGCAGCACAGGGTAAAGGTATCGGCAAGCGGCTGCTAGGCATGGCCGAGGCAACGGCGCGAGAGCTTGGCCTCAAGGCGTTGCGGCTGGAAACGCGGATCGAGCTGGTCGACAACCATGCTACCTTCGCCGCATGGGGCTTTCGCAAGACGGCCGAAAATCGCCATGCCGGTTTCGATCGGACGACATCGATCGAGATGCGCAAGGCGATTGCCTAGCGCATCCTTAGCCGATCAACGGGGCCGTCACGCTTCGCGTGGCGGGATGCGAGTAATGCGGGCACCCATGGCATTCAGCCGCTCCTCGATGCGCTCATAACCACGCTCGATCTGTTGGGCATTGTTGATGACGCTGGTGCCCTCGGCACACATGGCCGCGATCAGCATCGCCATGCCGGCACGGATGTCAGGACTTTCGAGCTGGGCGGCACGCAACTTGGAGGGGCCGGCGACGATGGCGCGATGCGGATCGCACAGCACGATGCGGGCACCCATGGCGATCAGCTTGTCGACGAAGAACATGCGGCTTTCAAACATTTTCTCGAACATCAGCACGACACCATCGCATTGCGAGGCGGTGACGATGGCGATCGACATCGTATCGGCGGGAAAGGCCGGCCAGGGCTGATCTTCGATCTTCGGAATATGGCCGCCGAAATCAGGCTGGATCTTCATCTCCTGATCGGAGCGGATGAGGAGATCGTCGCCGTCGATCTGGCAGCGGATGCCCAGGCGCTCGAAGGTCATCAGCGTGGAGCGCAGATGCTCGACGCCAGCGCGGCGGATGGTGATTTCCGAGCCGGTGACGGCGGCAAGGCCGATCAGGGAGCCCACCTCATTGTGGTCGGGGCCGATGCGATGCGACGCACCACTCAGCCGCTGGCCACCATGAATGGTCATCATATTGGTGCCGACGCCTTCGATTCGGGCGCCCATGGCCATCAGGAAGCGGGCTAGATCCTGAACATGCGGCTCGGAAGCGCAATTGCGCAGGATCGTTGTCCCCTCGGCGAACACGGCAGCGCAAAGCGCATTTTCCGTCGCCGTCACGGACGGTTCATCGAGGAAGACATCGGCGCCACGTAGTCCTTCAGTGCGGAAGCTATAGACGCTATTGACCTCGATCCTCGCGCCGAGCTGTTCCAGCGCCAGGAAATGCGTATCAACACGCCTGCGGCCGATAACGTCTCCGCCGGGCGGCGGCAGGGTGATCTCGCCGCAGCGTGCCAGCATCGGACCGGCAAGCAGGATGGAGGCGCGAATGCGGGCGCAGAGATCGGGATCGAGATTGGCGGGGCGAAGCTCGCGCGCTTCGATTTCAAGCTGGTTGCGACCGAGCCAACGTACCTTCGCACCGACCGATTGGATCAGCTCCACCAGCGCCTCGACGTCGCGGATGCGCGGCACGTTGCTGAGCTCGACCCTCTGATCGGTCAGAAGCGATGCGGCGATGATCGGCAATGCGGCATTCTTGTTGCCGCTCGGTTCGATCTCTCCCGACAGCTTGAAGCCGCCCTCGACCACGTATTGAATCCGCTCATGCGGCAGCGCGCGCGCCATGATTTCCGCCCTTCCTGATTTGTGTTCGTGATCACCTCTGGGCCGGCTTTGTGACATGCACATGTCCGGCGAGAGGGAAGTGAGATCAAATTTGCAGCCGGGTATTCAGCCCCGTTTCAGCGGGCGAATCAGCATGCTTCCGTCATCGAAAGGGCAGCACACGATTGGGTGGGCGATGGCCGTCGATGAAGGTGCGGATGTTGATGATGACTTTGTCGCCCATGTCGATTCGGCCCTCGAGCGTGGCCGAACTCATATGGGGCAGGATCACCACCTTGCCCTCGTTGGCGAGCTTGACCAACTTCGGATTGACGGCCGGTTCGTTCTCGAACACGTCGAGGCCGGCACCGGCGATCTTGCCCTCGCGCAGGATCTTGATCAGCGCCGCTTCGTCGATAACATCGCCGCGCGCCGTGTTGACGATGTAGCTCGTCGGCTGCAGCAGCGCCAGGCGGCGGGCCGAAATCAGATGGTAAGTCGCAGGTGTCGACGGGCAATTGACCGAGACGATATCGACGCGGGCGAGCATCTGGTCGAGGCTGTCCCAATAGGTCGCCTCCAGCTCGTCCTCGGTCGCCGGATTGACGCGCTTGCGATTGTGATAGTGGATCGATAGGCCGAACGCCTTGGCGCGGCGGGCGACGGCGGTGCCGATCCGCCCCATGCCGACTATGCCGATGCGCTTGCCGTGGATGCGGCGGCCTAGCATCCAGGTGGGCGACCATCCGGCCCATTCGCCGGGATTGTCGGTCAGCACGCGCGCACCTTCCGCCAGTCGCCGCGGCACAGCGAGGATGAGCGCCATGGTCATGTCGGCGGTGTCTTCGGTCAGCACATTCGGCGTATTGGTGACGGTGATACCGCGGCGGGCGGCAGCCTCGACATCGATATGATCCGTGCCGTTTGAGAAGCTGGCAATCAACTTCATCTGCGGGCCGGCTTCTTCGATGATCTCGGCATCGATGCGGTCGGTGACGGTCGGCACCAGCACATCGACCGAGCGGACGGCCTCCATCAATTCGGCTTTGGTGCGCGGGCGATCATCGATGTTGAGTTCGGCATCGAAGAGTTCGCGCATGCGCGTCTCCACCGCGTCAGGCAGTTTGCGCGTGACGTAGACCTTCGGTTTTTTCTTCGTCGTCATGGCGAGCGGCGATGCCTTGTTCAGATGTTCTTAACCAAGAAGCAGGATAATTTTCCCGTTCCGGGCATTTCTACCAGACCCGCAGGCGAAGACAAACAAAACTCGCTGACGCGATCCGAGGATTTGCCGCTCACCGGAGCGAAAGGTCGCCGGAATGGCGCCTTTGTCATGACGAACGAACGGAACTCCCATGCGTGGCAATGTCTTGAAGTCCTGCGCCATTTTCGCAATCGGCCTGATGATGGCCGCTGTGTCGGCCGATCTTGCCGTCGCCCAGGCCGCCAAGGGTCCGAGCGGCCTGCCGCTGCCGCGCTTCGTCACGCTGAAATCGAAGCGGGTCAACCTGCGTATCGGGCCGAGCGCGGATTACGCCGTATCATGGCTCTATCTCAAGCAGGGCCTGCCGGTCGAAATCATTCAGGAATACGATAATTGGCGCCGCGTACGCGATGCCGACGGCACGGAGGGCTGGGTCAACCAGTCGCTGCTGTCGGGCCAGCGCTCGGCGATCGCCGCACCCTGGATGAAGGGCAAGGGCAAGGCCGTCTTTGTCAACATGCGCCGTGAATCCCAGCCATCTGCCGCCGTCATCGCCAAGCTTCAGCCCGGCGTGATGATGAGCGTCAAGGAATGCACGGGCGACTGGTGCCTCGTTACCGCCGATGGCACCGAGGGCTGGGTGGCACAATCGGAAATCTGGGGCGCCTACCCCGGCGAGGCGTTCAAGTAACGCATCACTCGGCGTTTTCACCGCATAAGCGATGGTACGGCTTTCCGGCACAATGATGTATCCGGTATGAGAAACGGAGACCGGCTATCTTGGCGTATGTGCTCGGCGTTCTTGGCGTTGCAATCGTTACGTTCACATCGACGAACATAGACGATATTTTCGTGCTTCTTGGCTTCTTTGCCGATCCGAAGTTCCGATTGAGGCAGATCATCATAGGCCAATATCTCGGTATCGGCGTTCTTTACGGCGTCAGCGCCATTGCCTCGTTGCTCGCTCTCGTCATTCCCGCAGCCTATATCGGCCTGCTCGGCCTTGCGCCGATCTATTTCGGCCTCGGCAGGCTATGGGAGCTCGGGAACGGCGGGGAGGCCGGCGACAATCCGGAAGATCACGCCAAGGCCTCGGCAGGACATGGAAACATCGTGGCGATCGCCTTGGTCACGATCGCCAATGGCGGCGACAATATCAGCGTCTATACGCCCCTCTTTGCGACGCGTTCCGCCTATGAGATTTTAGCCATCGGCTGCATCTTCGCGGTGCTGACGGCCGTCTGGCTGGGTGCAGCGCATTCTCTCGTCAATCATCCGAAGCTCGGCGCACCGATCCGGCGACATGGACACAGGGTCGTGCCCTTCGTGCTGATCGCGCTCGGCATCCTCATCCTCTATGAGGCGGGAACCGTAACGCTCTTTCGGTGATGAGCTTGCTTCGGCACTTCACAACAAAGCCGCCCCTGTAATCTGCCGGAGGCGGCTTCGATGATCTGCTGATAGAGACAGACTCCGTCAGAGAAGCCCGAATTCCTTGGCGGCTTCCGACAGCGACCGCATCGGCCGCGGGCCGATCTGCTCAATGACGATGGCAGCCGCAAGATTGCCGAGCTTGGCGCAGTCTTCCAGACCGCGGCCTTGCGTGTAGCCGAAGAGGAAGCCAGCCGCGAAAAGATCGCCTGCACCAGTCGTGTCAACACGCTCCTCGATCGGATGGGCATCGACGACATAGCGCTCATCGCCGCGTACGACGACGGCGCCATCCTTGCCCGTCGTCACGGCGGCGATCTTGCAATCGGCCGCGATCAGAGTCAGCGCCTTTTCAAAGTCGTCGGTCTCGTAGAGCGAGAGGGCTTCGTCACGATTGGCGAAGACGATATCGACGGTGCCGGAGCGCATGAGGTCGAGGAACTCGTCGCGGTAGCGGCCGACGCAGAAGCTGTCAGAGAGCGTCATCGACATTTCCCGGCCATTGGCATGGGCGATGCGGGCGCACTCGCGGATCGCTTCCTTGGCGCGTGGCGGATCCCAGAGATAGCCCTCGAAATAGGTTACCTTTGCATCGGCGACGACGTCTTCCTCGACATCTTCGGGACCCAGTTCGACGCAGGCGCCGAGATAGGTGTTCATGGAGCGCTCGCCATCCTCGGTGACGAAGATCATCGAACGGGCGGTCGGAGGGAAGGTGCCCTTCGCCTTGGTTTCGTAATGAACGCCCTGGGCGCTGATATCATGGGCGAAGATCTGGCCGAGCTGGTCTTCGGCAACCTTGCCGAAATAGGCAGCCTTGCCGCCGAAATTCGCGACACCGGCCGCCGTATTGCCGGCGCTGCCGCCGGAGGCTTCCAGAGCCGGGCCCATGCGCGAATAGAGAAGCTCGGCGCGCTCGGCGTCTATGAGGTTCATCGCGGCTTTGGTGATCTTGTTGTCGATCAGAAACTGATCGTCGCAACGGGCGATAATGTCGACGATAGCATTGCCGACGGTCAGTACATCGAAGCGAGTCATCTATAGGAGGGTCCCGGATCCTGGTGATAGCCGGTATCCGGTATTATCGGTTTTTCTGAAGTTTTAAAGAAAAATCCGCGCGTAGGCGGCCAACTTGATTGCAATCAGTCATTTGCCTGTCACTTTCTATCTTTAAATGCTTATCACGCGACTGGGATGGGAAGCTCGAAAGACTTCCGAGCCAGTTTGGGAAGGAATGATGCCTTCCGCCTCACCGGTACGCGGGTCGACCACGGATGAACTGGCGGCATGTGCACCGGGGGGACCTCCCAACGGGGCGAGATCGACAAGAGCGGGCTAAGCCCGCTTTTTTTGTTTTGCGGGTTTCCAGCCCCGGGCAAGCTGCTACAAGTTTCGGGTCCAATTCCCCGAAATCACGAGCTTCATACCCGCGTGTCCGAAATCCTCACAGACGTTCTTCCCGTCTTCCTGCTCATTCTCGTCGGCTGGGTCATCGTCCGCACCGGCCTGTTGAAAGTCGACGTCGGTGAGGCGATGAGCGAGTTCGTCTTCAAGGTCGCGGTGCCGCTCCTGCTGTTCCGGACCATTGCCGAAGCGGATTTTCGTGGTGCTTCGCCGTTTCGATTGTGGATCGCCTATTTCTCCGGCGTCGCCATCACCTGGACTGCCGGCCATATCGTCGCGACGCGGCTCTTCGGGCGGGATGCGCGCATCGGCGTGCTCGCCGGTGTTTCCTCGGCTTTTGCCAATACGATCTTCATCGGCCTGCCGCTGGTCGGACGCACGGTGGGGCCTGACGGCGTCATGGCGATGTCGATCCTGATCGCCGTGCATCTTCCAACGATGATGATCGCAGGCACGCTGCTGATGGAGCAGGCCGAGCGCAAGGAGAATGCCGGCGCCGGCCGTAGCACCGGCGAGTTGCTGCGTCAGGTCGGCAGCAATCTCCTGCGCAATCCGCTCGTCATCGGGCTTTTCTGCGGTCTCATCGTCCACCTGACCGGCCTTCCCATCCCCGCAACGCTCGGCACGGTCGTCGACAACATTGCCAACATCGCCGGCCCGGCTGCGCTGATTTCGCTCGGAATGGCGCTGCGTCAATATGGGCTGTCGGGCAATCTCGGCGTCACCAGCGTCATTGCCGCCTTCAAGCTTTTTCTGCTGCCGGCCTGCGTGCTGGCTGCCGGACTTCTTCTCGGCCTGAGCCCGGAATGGCGGGCCGCACTCGTCCTCACGGCCGCTGTTCCTACAGGTGTGAACGCCTGGCTGATTGCCAATCGCTTCGGCGTAGGCCACAGTCTCGCGGCCTCGACGATTACCTTGACGACAGCGCTCGGCGCATTCTCGGTATCACTCTGGGCCTATCTCCTCGGATAACCGAGGCCGAAACCCGCCGATCGTAACGGCATCTCTCCGCTTTCGGAGAAGCAGGCAGGAAAATGGTCATATATTTTGCGCATCCCGGCCTTCCCACCCGGAGCGCAGCAAAGGATGGCACATGAATATTGCAGCTCCGCTCACCAATCCCGCGTCAGCCTATGCGCAGAAGGTCTTCGTGCTCCAAGGCGGCGGCGCGCTCGGCTCCTATCAGGCGGGTGCCTTTCAGGCGCTGAGAGAACAGAATATCGAGCCGGACTGGATCGCCGGCATCTCGATCGGCGCGATCAATGCCTCGATCATGGCCGGCAACGTGCCCGGCGAACGGCTCAAGGCGCTGAGTTCCTTTTGGAACAAGGTGACCGTGCATCTCCCCGTCGATCTGCTGATGGAAGATCGCCGCGAGACCAACCCTTTCTATCGCTCGGTCAGCAGCTGGTGGGTATCGACCTTCGGCGTGCCCGGCTTCTTTTCCCCGTGGCAGCTCCCGGCCTGGTTCCAGACGCGCGGCTCAGCGGGCGCGACCAGCATCTACGATACGGAGCAATTGCGCCAGACGCTGCTCGATCACGTCGATTTCGACCGAATCAACCATGGCCCGGTGCGTTTGAGCCTCGGTGCCGTCAATGTACGCACCGGCAATTTTGCCTTTTTCGACAACAAGGAGATCAAGATCGGACCCGAGCATGTGATGGCGAGCGGCGCTTTGCCGCCGGGTTTTCCAGCGGTCAAGATCGGCCACGAGCATTACTGGGACGGTGGCCTCGTCTCGAACACGCCCCTCAGCTACGTGCTGCGCAATGGCGCCAATATCGACACGGTCGTCTTTCAGGTCGATCTCTTCAGCGCCGTCGGCCCGCTGCCGCAGGATCTGGAAGAGGTCGAGGAGCGGCGCAAGGACATCACCTATTCGAGCCGCACCCGGCTCAACACAGATCTCTTTCTGGAACGCCATCGCCTGCGGCGCGCAATATCGGAGCTCTATACCCGCCTTCCCGAAGAGGCCAAAGCCGATCCGGAGATCAAGAAGCTGGAGCGGCATTGCTCCGACTACGGCGTCACCATCATCCACCTGATCTACCGCAACAAGCAGTTCCGGTCGCATTCGAAGGATTACGAGTTTTCGGCGCTGTCCATGCACGAGCATTGGGAGGCCGGCTTGCGCGATGCCCGCAAGGCGCTGGTCGCCGAGGATTGGCGCATGCCGCCGAGCGCCGAGGACGGATTGAAGGTGTTCGACCTCGATCAGCGGACGCGCTCCCGCCGGCATTCAATCTGAGCGAGCAACACAAAAACGCGGCCTGACGGCCGCGTTTTTCAATCAAGCCGGTAATTGCCTTAGTTCGTGGCGGCCGGTGCGTTCGGGTCCGGCAGCGGCACCTGGGTATCGGCAAGCGTGCGCAGATAGGCGATCACGTTGGCGCGATCCTCTTCTTTCGGCAGACCGGCAAAGCCCATCGCCGTGCCTGCAACGAATTTCTTCGGCGCGGCCAGGAAGTGATAGAGGTGGTCATAGGTCCACTTTTCCGAACCGCCCTTGGAAAAATCCTTCATGCCGGACGAATAGGCGAAACCTTCGTGCTCGGCGACCGGGCGGTCGACAATACCCCAAAGATCGGGGCCAACCTTGTTCGGACCACCCTTTTCTCCGGAATGACAGGCCTGACACTTCTTGAAGATCGTTTCGCCGACCTTGGCATCAGCCTTCTGCAGAAGCTGAGCGATCGGCGTATCCGGCTTGGCAGCCGCGCCCTTGTCACCGCCCGCAGCCGGTTCCTCGGTCGCGACGATGGCAAAACCGGGCTTTTCCGGTGCCTCTGAATGGAAAATAAATCCTGACGCGAGCGACACGGACTTCAACACGAACAGCGTGGCCAAAAGCGCCCCGACACCCATGTTCACGTAGGATGAATTCATCTGCTATGCTCCCCTCGCCGCCAGCATCCTCCGCTGGCCCATCTTGAATTCGCGCGAAACCTATGTCTTTTGGCTGTTTCTTGCAACTCTGTAAACGGTCTCCACCATGAGACGTTTTGACACTTTTCCCTCGGGAATAGAAGGCCCAACAATGACTGATTCAAATTTAGACAAGACGCTGGTCCTCATTCCCGCCCGCATGGCCTCCACGCGCCTGCCGGGCAAGCCGCTCGCGGACATTTGCGGTCTGCCGATGATCGTACAGGTTGCCAGGCGCGCGCGCGAGGCGGCGATCGGTCGCATCGTCGTGGCCGTCGACCATGAGGATACCTATGCCGCCGTCGCCAATGCCGGCTTTGATGTCGTGATGACCGGCAAGGATCATCAATCGGGCTCGGACCGCATCTACGAGGCGCTGCAGGCCGTCGATCCGCAGGGCCGGGCCGAAATCATCGTCAATGTGCAGGGCGACCTGCCGACGATCGATCCCGAGACCATCCGCGCCTCTCTGCGCCCACTCGAAAACCCAGCCGTCGACATCGCCACGCTGACCGTCGAGATCAGGGACGAGGAAGAAAAGACGCTGCCGAGCGTCGTCAAGGTTGTCGGTTCGCCGATTTCCGAAAATCGCCTGCGCGCGCTTTATTTCACCCGTGCGACCGCACCCTACGGCAAGGGGCCACTCTATCACCATATCGGCCTCTACACCTATCGCCGCGCCGCGCTTGAGCGATTCGTCAAGGCCGGTCCGTCGCCGCTGGAGCGGCGCGAATCACTGGAGCAGCTGCGGGCACTGGAAGCCGGCATGCGCATCGATGTCGAGATCGTTGACACGATCCCGCTCGGTGTCGATACTCCCGCCGACCTCGAAAAGGCCAGACGCATCCTCTCCGCCGCTTCTCATTGACGGCATTCCCCCAAGGGCAGTCCCATGATTACCAAGACCAACAAGATCTCCTTCCAGGGCGAGTACGGCGCCAATTCCGATATGGCCAGCCGTGACATGTTCCCGACCATGGAACCGCTGCCCTGCCAGACCTTCGAGGATGCCCTCACCGCCATCGAGAACGGCGACGCCGATCTCGGCATGATCCCGATCGAAAACACGATTGCCGGCCGTGTCGCCGACATTCATCATCTGCTGCCGGAATCGCGCCTGCATATCGTCGGCGAATATTTCATGCCGATCCGCTTCCAGCTAATGGCGCTGCCCGGTGTCAAGAAGGAAGAGATCCGCACGGTCCACAGCCATATCCACGCGCTCGGACAATGCCGCAACATCGTGCGCGCCAATGGCTGGAAACCGGTCATTGCCGGCGATACGGCAGGGGCTGCCAAGCTGGTGCAGGAAACCGGCGACCGCAGCATGGCGGCGCTGGCGCCGCGGCTCGCAGCCGATCTCTACGGGCTGGAGATCATCGCCGAGAATGTCGAAGACACCGAAAACAACATGACGCGTTTCGTCATCCTGTCGCGCGATGAAGACTGGGCGGCACGCAGCTCGCCGGACGAAAAGATCGTCACCACTTTCGTCTTCAACGTCCGCAACATTCCCGCCGCCCTCTACAAGGCGCTCGGCGGCTTCGCCACCAACGGCATCAACATGACGAAGCTTGAGAGCTATCAGCTCGGCGGCCGTTTTGTCGCAACGCAATTCTATGCCGATATCGAGGGCCATCCCGCCGATGCGCATGTGCGCCGCGCCTTGGAAGAACTGCGCTTCTTCTCCGAAAAGGTCCGCATCCTCGGCGTCTACAAGGGGCACCCGACGCGGGGCGATCTCTAAATTCTTCAGGCCCCTCATCCGGCCTGTCGGCCACCTTCTCCCCGCCTTCGGAGAGAAGGGGATAGACGCACCTGCAGCCTACCTTCCATCATGAGACTTGGCCAGAGCCTCAGGTCGTCCGCTCTCCGCGCATGCCGGGAGAGGGCTAGGGAGAGGGGCAACCTCACCCAGCCGCCTTACTTATCCGGCTCACATACCCGAAGGCGATGGCCATCCGGATCGAGCACGACGAAGGTCGGGCCGAAATCCATGGTCGTCAGCTCCTGTGCGATCGGCAGGCCGCGTGCCTTCCAATCCCTGTAATGCTGCTCGACGGCCCCGGTGCCTTCGACCATGAAGCCCAATTCCCCGCGATTACCGATGGCGGAGGGCTGTGGCTCGACGCTGCTGCGGCGCCAGAGACCGAGACTTAGGCCATTGTCGAGTGCGAAGGCCACGAAGTTCGGCGACGCGAATGCCGGCTCACGGCCGAAGAGATCGCGGTAGAACGGCGTGCTTTCGCTGGGATCCTTGACATAGAAAATGATGAGATTCGGGCTGGTCATGTGGATGGTCCTCTCGTTTGGGTGAATTTAAGGGCATGCGGATAGGAACCGGCGAACGGAGTAAAGTTCGCCGGGAGTGACTGTGTCGTTGCCTGGTTGAAGGCGTGCGGAGATGCGATTCCAAAGCGCGTTGCGCTATTTGGATCAGCGTCTTGCGCTCGGATCTTTGATTGTGCGCAGGTCGTCATCGCGAAAGTCGCGACGAGTGCCTCAGCGCATCCGATCTTCCTCTCGATACGGCTCACAGCCGTCGAGAAAGCCAAGATCTCGCTTCACGGAATCGGGCACTTCCTCAATATCGAGACGATTCCAGCGGCGGCTGAAATAGCCGAGGGCGACCTCAGAGAGACGAGCGGGCCATGACCGATGCTTGCCTTTACGCGCCTCAATGCCGCCGCGATGCACATGTTGCGAAATAATGGAAACGTTGCCTGCCATGATCGGTCCTCCTTCCTGATTGAATGGACCCATTATAGCCGCCCCTACTGACAGTTTCTGGCAGTAGCGTTACGCTCCGAGATCAATTATGGGCCAGGCCCTCGCGCGCCTGCCATTCTCTTGCCAGGGCGACGCGACGGCGTGGGTAGCGCGCCTCGAGCACCGCGAAATCGACGATGCGATCGGCGCGGAAATGGCGGAAATCCTGACGCAGCTCGCACCAGGCCATGATGATGCGGGAATTGTCGAAATAGCCGAGCGCGAAGGGCCAGATGCGCCGGGTCGAGATGGCGCCGTTCACATCGCCATAGGTCAACTGCACCATGCGCTCGGTCTGGATCGCCTTGCGCATCAGGGAAAGATCGGCCTTGTCTTCGGTGATGCGGCGCGTGCCGACGACCACGGCCGCCTGGTCGACCGCCTCGCGGAGGTCCGCGGGCAGCACGGCGGCAATCTTTGCGAGCGCATCGGTCCCGGCTGCCGCCAGACGAGCGTCGGTTGCACGCGCCACCCATCTCGACCCAAGCACCAGCGCTTCGATCTCATCCTGGGAAAACATCATCGGCGGCAGCATGAAGCCGGGCTTCAGGACATAGCCGATCCCCGGTTCGCCCTCGATCATGGCGCCCTGCGATTGCAGGCTGGCGATATCGCGATAGAGCGTGCGCAGGCTGACGCCGGTTTCCTCCGCCAGAACGGCGCCGCTCACTGGACGACGATAGCGCCGCAGCGTCTGCAACAGCGTCAACAAGCGTTCGGAGCGGGCCATGGCAGGATAGTCCTAGCGCTTCCATTCCACCCAGTCGCGCATCAGGCGATGGGCGATGGCACCCTTGGGCGGAGAGGTATTGCCGGATGCCGAGACGCGGTCGAGCATGGCAAGCGTCTCTTCCGGGGTGAACCAGCGACAATCCTCAAGTTCGGCCTCATCCATATGGATTTCCAGCGACTTGGCTTCGGCATAGCAGCCGATCATAAGGGAATGCGGCATCGGCCAGGGCTGCGAGGCGTGATAGCGTACGCGGCCGATATGAATACCGGATTCCTCGAGCGTTTCGCGGCGCACCGCATTCTCGATGGTTTCGCCCGGTTCGACGAAACCGGCGAGACAGGAATACATGCCCGGCGCGAAATGATGGCTGCGGCCGAGCAGGCAGCGATTCCTTTCCTCGTCGATGCCAAGCATGATGACTACGGGATCGGTGCGCGGGAATATCACGTGTTCGCAGGCCGTGCAGACCCGCTTGTAGCCTCCGATCCGGCTTTCCATGACCGAGCCGCACCGACCGCAGAAGCGATTGTCGCCATTCCAGCGGAGGAGGCTCACGCCCTGCGCGGCTTCGCCGAGGATTTCGCCTTCGAGCAGAAGATCGCGCCAGAGAGAGCGCATGTCAGCCGGCTTGTACTGGCTGGCAAGCTCGTCTGGATTGACGCGCACGGGCACGGCAAGCCGAGGCTCGCCAGTCTT
This sequence comes from Martinezella sp. CNPSo 3959, assembly GCF_057784355.1. Lineage (NCBI taxonomy): Bacteria > Pseudomonadati > Pseudomonadota > Alphaproteobacteria > Hyphomicrobiales > Rhizobiaceae > Martinezella > Martinezella sp. CNPSo 3959. The sequence continues at coordinate 61,386 of NZ_JBXSOV010000019.1, read as the reverse complement.
GCGGTAGCCAAGAAGCACGGCCTCCTCCCAATTCGGGTCGAGCTCCTGCAGCTCGTAGCGGGCAAACAGAGGGTCGAGCACCTGGCCATCATGCTTCAAGACAAGCCGGTCCTGAGCGAAGGCCAGGATATGCGTGCCTTCCTTGGCGAGCGCCTGCTTGATCGATTCCTCGTCGCGATGCTCGGCATCTCGGTTGAGCTGGTTTTCCGCGAAAGCGGTGAGACTGCTGGCTTCCGGATGCGGGGCATCCGAGGAAAAGATGGAATGGCTCATTGTGAAAGCGTTTCCCGCAACTTGGCTATGAGGCTGTTCATGTCTTCGTCCGAATAGGGTTCCGCCTTGCCATAGCCCCAGACGGGACCCGGCCAATTGGCATCACCTTCGAACCGCGCGATGACATGAACATGCAGCTGGCGGACGATATTTCCAAGTGCCCCGACATTGATTTTTGTTGCCCCCGTCACCGTCTTCAGGACGCTTGCGACCTTATCCGTTTCGAAGGTCAGCAAGATCCGGTCGAGGGGCGTCAGCTCGAAAACTTCCGATTTGTCGGGCCGGCGCGGGATCAACACGAGCCACGGCCAGCGGCGATCCTTCATCAGCCTGACGTCGCAAAGGCCAGTTATGGCGACGGAAACGCTGTCATTCGCAAGACGATCGTCGAGCGTAAACTCCTTCAAAGGGGCATCCTCCATTGTTTTATCAAATGTTTAGCAGTTTTTTTTGACCTTGGCTTGCTTTTGATGACGATATTGCCGATATGTGCATCCGGGAGGTTGGTGGTGGACGAGCCACTCGCCAACCGGGTCAGGTCCGGAAGGAAGCAGCCCTAACGAGCCCGGCACGGGTCATTCGTGCCAGCCTCCCACCCTTTCCGAAAGCAAGACCCGGCTTTCCGGGCAACAAGCAGGGCGATGAGCGACACCGAGCGACAAGCAAAAGATGCCGCTTCGACCGGCACCGGTTACCGGGTGCTGGCCCGCAAATACAGACCCAAGGACTTCACGGACCTGATGGTCGGCCAGGAGCCGATGGTTCGAACGCTGACCAACGCGTTCGAGACCGGCCGTATCGCTCAGGCCTATATGCTGACCGGCGTGCGCGGCGTCGGCAAGACCACGACCGCCCGTATCCTTGCCCGCGCCCTCAACTACAAGACCGCTGCAGTCGATCGTCCCACGATCGACCTGCGCGAACCCGGCGACCATTGCCAGGCGATCATGGAAGGCCGGCACGTCGACGTCATCGAGATGGATGCCGCCTCGCATACCGGTATCGACGATATCCGGGAGATCATCGAGCAGGTGCGCTACCGGCCCGTTTCGGCCCGCTACAAGGTCTATATCATCGACGAAGTGCACATGCTGTCGACGGCCGCCTTCAACGGGCTCCTGAAGACGCTCGAAGAGCCGCCCGAGCATGTGAAATTCATCTTCGCCACGACGGAAATCCGTAAAGTTCCGATCACGGTGCTGTCGCGCTGCCAGCGCTTCGATCTGCGCCGCATCAGCGCTTCCGATCTCGTCGGGCTGTTCACCACCATTGCCGGCAAGGAAGGCATCGAGGCCGAGCCGGAAGCACTCGCCATGATCGCACGCGCCGCCGAAGGCTCGGCACGCGACGGCCTGTCGCTGCTCGATCAGGCGATCGCCCATGGCAGCGGCTTCGTTGCCGCGGATGCCGTGCGCACCATGCTCGGCCTTGCCGACCGCGCCCGCATCGTCGATCTCTTCGGCCATGTCGTCAAAGGCGATGTTTCGGCAGCCCTTGCCGAATTCAACAGCCAGTATGAGGCCGGAGCCAATCCTGTCGTCGTGCTCACCGACCTTGCCGATTTCACCCATCTCGTGACCCGCCTCAAATATGTGCCCGATGCCGCCGACGATCCATCGCTCAGTGAAGTCGAGCGCACGAAAGCGGCGGAATTCGCGCAAGGGGTTGCGGTAACCGCACTTTCCCGCATCTGGCAGATGCTTCTCAAGGGCATCACCGAGACGGAGAATGCCTCACGCACCGCAGGCGCTGCGGAAATGGTTCTGATCCGGCTTGCGCATGCGGCCCATCTGCCGGCACCGGAAGATGCGGCGCGCAGGCTTGCTGAATTTTCTGATGGTAATGGCGGCGCTCGTCCGTCACCCTCTTCCAGCGGCGGCAATGGTGGCGGCGCTGTGTCCTATCAGGGCAATACCGTAGCGCGTGCTGTGGAAACGCCGGCGCCGCGACCCACGCCTTCCGCCCCGGTCGCCATGCTGCGCTCCGTGCCGAATACGCAGCCGGATTCGCACCCCGTCGGACGCATCGAGTCGAAGCCCGTCGAGGCGCCGAAGCCGCTGGTGCCTGTCAATTCGATGGCTGACATCGCCGAACTCGCCAGCCAGAAGCGCGATCCGAAGCTGAAGGCGCTGGTGCGCACCTTCGTGCGCCCGGTCAAGCTGGAGCCAGGAAGGCTTGATGTCAGCTTAACGCCGGGCGCGCCGGGCACGCTTTTGAATGAGCTTGCCGTCAAGCTGAAGGAATGGACCGGCATCCACTGGATCGTCAGCCTTAGCCGCGAGGAAGGCCTGCCGACGCTTGTCGAGGCCGAGGCAAACGCTCAGAAGCAGCGGGTGGCCGATGCGCGGCAAGACCCCGATGTCGCGGCGATCCTGGCGCAATTTCCGGGCGCAAAGATCATCGACGTGCGGGTGCGAGCACCCGAGACGGACGAAGAGGATGAAGCCGCTGCTCCTCCGGCAATCGCCGAATCCATTGATGGCGACATCCTGCCGGGCGACGATATCGAATTCTAAGGTTAGGATGAGTGCAGGCGGAACCGCTTCGGCTTGAAGCGGTTGACGACCATGACGACATATCCTGCCGCTCAAACAGAGACTTGCAGAAGAAGGACCAAAGACGATGCGCGACATCATGGGCATGATGGGCAAAGTGAAGGAAATGCAGGCGAAGATGGAGAAGATGCAGTCGGAGATCGCCGACATTCGCGTCGAAGGCAAGGCCGGCGGGGGCCTCGTCACCGTTACCGTCAACGGCAAGGGCCTGATGCTCGGCCTGAAGATCGATCCCTCGCTCTTCAAGGAAGACGATGTCGAGATCCTCGAAGACCTGATCGTTGCCGCCAACAAAGATGCTCAGGAAAAAGCCGAGGCGATCGCCGCCGAAAAGACGCGCGAACTCACCGCCGGCCTGCCGATCCCGCCCGGCTTCAAGCTGCCGTTCTGAGGCGAGACATTTCTTTCAGCGGCCGGCCGCCTTGCGAATGAGATCGCGGCCGATCGCCTTTATGGGTTCGTTTCGCAGCACCAGCGATGTCGTCACCGCGCCATGGCGGGCAATGCAATCGACGATGGTTTCAAGGTCTGATGGTGTCGGCACGAGAACCTTGAGCAGAAAGCAATCCTCGCCCGTCAGCCTGAGTACCTCGATAATTTCGGGCATTTCCGAAAACTGCTTCAGATACGGCCGGATATGCTCATGCGTGGTGCGCAGCCGAATGACTGCCATCATGCCGAGCCCGACGGCAGCGGGATCGACCACAGCACGGTAGCCGGCAATCACGCCACGCTCCTCCAGCCGCTTCAGCCGCTCCGATGCCGCCGGCTGCGACAGGCCGACACGACGGCCGAGCTCCGATACCGAGATTCGCCCATCCTGCTGCAGGATTTCGATGATCGATAGATCGGTCGGATCCAGGCCTCTTTCGATTGTATCCATTGCTCACCTTCAATTCATCGGTTGGGATAAGTTTTATCCGATGGATTGTAATGTCAATCGGCATCCCGGCATGCGAGTTTTTCTCCATGAGAAACTATGGAGAAAGGATAGAGATGAGCGATATCATCACGCTGCCGGGGCTTGGCGGCTCGGGTGAAGGTCACTGGCAGACATTGTGGGAACGGGACGATCCGGCTATGCGACGCTTCCAGCCATCAAGCTGGGACAGACCGATCCTTTCGGATTGGATTGCCGCGCTCGAGCACGAAATCTCGCGCTCCAAAACGCCGCCGATCCTGATTGCGCACAGCCTTGCCTGTCAGCTGATCGCCCATTGGGCCACTGTGAAGAAGACGGCGATCCTTGGCGCGTTCCTGGTGGCCGCGCCCGATCCTACGGGCGAAATCTATCTTGCCGAGGCCGGCAGCTTTGCCAATCCGCCACGGCAGCGGCTGCCCTTTCCGTCCCTGCTCGTCGCCAGCACCGACGATCCGTTCGGGTCCTTCGACCATGCGCGTCGCAGCGCCGAAAGCTGGGGCAGCGCCTTCGTCGATGTCGGGCCACGCGGGCATATCAATGCGGCATCGGGACTGGGTGACTGGCCGGAAGGCAAGGCAATCTTCGGGCGTTTTCACGCCGAGCTTGGCTGAACCCACATCCGGCATTTGGAAAAGCCGCGCCGGAATGCTATCTCTGGCACTCTTTTTCCAGATATCGTCCAGCTGCCCTGTTGGAGGGAATGCGATGAGCCTGTCGACGCTGCTTGTTTTTGCCGGTGCCTTGTTCATTGCGGCGGGATCGCCGGGACCGAACATCGCGGCACTCGTGGCGCGCGTGCTGACGAAGGGCGCGCGCAACGTGCTGCCCTTCCTCTCCGGCATGTGGCTTGGCGAAGCGATCTGGCTGACCTGCGCCGTTGCCGGACTTGCAACCATTGCCGAAACCTTCCATCTCGCCTTCGTGGCGATCAAATGGCTGGGTGTCGTCTATCTTCTCTATCTTGCTTGGAAGATGTGGTTTGCCTCCTCCGACACAGCGGGAGAGGAGCTGCCGGACGAGCAATCAGCCATGCGGCTCTTCCTGGCCGGTTTCACGGTCACCATGGGCAATCCGAAGATCATGGTCTTTTATGTGGCGCTGCTCCCCTCGATCATCGATCTGCATGGCGTGACGGTTTCGGGCTGGGCCGAGCTGGCCGCGACGATGTTTGCGGTGCTCGTCATCATCGATCTCTCCTGGGCGATGCTGGCGGCCAAAGCCAGAACCTTCCTCAAGAGCCGCCGGGCTGTGCGCATCGCCAACCGCGCCAGCGCCGGCACCATGGCAGGCGCGGCCGTCGCGATTGCCATGCGGTGATTTCAGGCCGCTGCGTCGCTTTCGATGAACGCACGCAGCTTATAGTGGATAGGCGCCGCCAGATAGCGCGCCCGATCTTGCGGCGACAATCGCCTGCCGAAGGTCGCCATCATTTCCGGCATGGTGACCCTCGCGCCGGCATAAGGCAGATAGGTGACCGGCATGTCAGCGCTCACCGTGCCGCTCGCAAGAACGCGGCAATAGATGCCGGGCCGTCCGGCCCGGATATAGCGCTTGACGAATTGCGGATCGCCCATCTTCGCTGCGAAGGTGGAACAGGGAATACGCGCCGAGGTCACTTCCAGAACCAGATCGCCGGCTATGAATTGATCGCCGACGGCGATCTCGCGATTGTCCAGGCCTTCGATGATGAGATTTTCACCGAAGGTGCCCGGTTCCAGCGATCGTCCAAGCTCGCTTGCCCACCAGTCCAGCGTCACCGAACCCTCGACATAAACCGCCTGGTCACGGCCGCCATGATGCTTGCGATTGCAGATGGCATCACCGAGCAGCCCTAGCTCGTCGATCATGACGGCACCGTTGACGGCATGCTTGTTGATGCCTGTCTTCGCTTTCTTGCCCGGCAGCGTTTCAGGAACACCACGGCACACGGCGAGAATTTTCATCGGTCAACCGTTCCTTCCGAGATTCCGTTCCTTGAGCATATGAGCTAAAAGCCTCCCATGGCAAAGCGAGTCACCGGCCCCGAAATCGAAAAACTCATCCAGCTCCTGGCGAAAGTGCCGGGCCTCGGGCCGCGCTCGGCGCGCCGCGCGGCGCTGCATCTGATCAAGAAGAAGGACCAGCTGCTCGGGCCATTGTCCCATGCCATGGGCGATGCCTATGACAAGGTGAAGATCTGCTCGCGCTGCGGCAATGTCGATACCGTCGATCCCTGCACCGTCTGCACCGACGACCGCCGCGACCAGTCCGTTATCATCGTCGTCGAGGATGTCTCCGACCTCTGGGCTCTGGAGCGCTCAGGCGCGATGAACGCCGCCTATCACGTTCTCGGCGGCGTCCTGTCGCCCCTCGACGGCGTCGGGCCTGACGATCTCAACATTCGCGGATTGATCGCCCGCGTCGGCGAAGGCGGTGTCCGTGAGATCATCATCGCGGTCAATGCGACGGTCGAGGGGCAAACCACAGCACACTATATAACCGACCAGCTTGATGGCCTTGAGGTCAAGATCACCCGCCTTGCCCATGGCGTGCCCGTCGGCGGCGAGCTCGATTATCTTGACGAGGGCACGCTTGCGGCGGCGCTGAGGGCGCGGACGGCGATTTGATTTGAGAGCTGCAACAAAGGAAAGAGTATGAGGAGAGTTTTTACCCCCCTCTGTCAGCTTTCGCTGACATCTCCCCCACAAGGGGGGAGATTGGTCGCTCGCAGCACCGACCTGCCTCAAACCAATATTCTGCCTGCAGATGCCGAGAGAGATTTTACGGATAGGGGCCGCAGCGAACTCCCAACAATCTCCCCCCATGTGGGGGAGATGTCGCGAAAGCGACAGAGGGGGGTATCAGCGGCTCGGCATGCGCAAAGACTATTTTCCCTATTCTACATCCTCCTCCTCGCCCTCCTTCCCCTCCCCGCTCTCGCCGCCTCGAAAGCCGATGTCGAAGCGCAGTTTCAGGTCTGGATCCAGAAGGATCTCTGGCCGGAGGCGCGAAAGGCCGGAATTTCGGAAAAGACCTTCCAGGCCGCGTTTGCCGGCGTAACGCTGAACTGGGATCTGCCCGATCTCGAGCCGCCGGGCTTCCCGAAACCGAAGCAACAGGCGCAGACCCAGGCCGAATTCTCCTCGCCGGCCCCCTATTTCAATGAGGGACGGCTGCAGAAACTGGCCGTAACCGGGCGGAGCCTCGCCTCGCAATATGGGCCGGTGCTGCGGCGGATCGAGAAGACCTATGGCGTACCGGGGCCGATCCTGCTTGCCATCTGGGGCCGCGAAACCGGCTTCGGCATCGCCAAGCTGCCGAATTCGGCAATTCAGGTCCTGGCGACCAAAGCATTCATGTCGACGCGCAAGGACATGTTCCGCAACGAGCTGATCGCTGGACTGCGCATCCTCGAACATGGCGACGTTACGCCTGATCAGTTCAAGGGCTCCTGGGCCGGCGCACTCGGCCAGCCGCAATTCATGCCGACCAACTACCTGAAATATGCCGTCGATTTCGATGGCGACGGCCATCGCAACATCTGGACTTCAGTGCCCGACACGCTGGCATCCATCGCCAACTATATGGTTCAGAAGGGCTGGCAGCGTGGCCGCGGCTGGGGCTATGAAGTCACCATTCCGCAGAACGTCTCCTGCGCCCAGGAAGGGCCCGATCTCGCCAAGCCGATTTCGCAATGGGCCTCGCTCGGCATTCAGCGGGTTTCCGGCAAGTCATTTCCATCCGACGAAATGCGGGCGAGCGGCATGATGCTGGTGCCGGCCGGCCGCGACGGGCCGGAATTCATCGTCACGCCGAACTTCTACGTCATCAAGGAATACAACAATTCCGACCTCTACGGCCTCTATATCGGCAATCTAGCCGACCGCATCGCCAATGGCAGCGGCGCCTTCCAGGAAAAATGGGGTGATGTCGGCAAGATGCTACGCTCCGACGTCGCAAACATGCAGAAGGCTCTGGAGCGCAAGGGCTACGATGTCGGCGGTACCGACGGCCTGCCCGGCTATAAGACCCGACGCTCGATCGGCCAGTGGCAGGAAAAGAGCAGCATGAAACCCACCTGCTATCCGGACAGCTCCATGCTTGGCGTGCTGAAATAGCTGCGGAAACGCCTTTCGGCGCGAATGCCTTGCAATTTGCCGGAAAGAGGCTTATATCCGCATCAAATTCTTGATCGTGTGATGAAGAGTGGGCCGCAAGGACCCGCTCTTTTTTATTAGCGCGATCTCCCAATGCATGAACAATGCGGAGTGAATGCTTGTCGGACGTGACAAACGCAGACGATACCAATGAACCCCGGCTGATCGTCGAAACTGGCCTTGATCAGCGCGTCGCCGCCATCATCGAGCCCGTCCTTGTGGGCATGGGCTTCCGTCTGGTGCGCGTGCGTCTCCTCAATCTGAACGGCCTGACGCTGCAGGTCATGACCGAGCGCAACGACGGCACCATGACCGTCGAGGACTGCGAAGAGGTCTCCACGGCCATTTCTCCGGTCCTAGATGTGGAAGATCCGATCGATAAGGCGTATCATCTCGAAGTGTCTTCGCCGGGCATCGACCGCCCGATGGTGCGAAAGTCGGATTTCCAGCGCTGGATCGGCCACATCGTCAAGTGCGAAACGTCGATCCTCGTCGATAACCGCAAGCGTTTCCGCGGCAAGATCGTCGCCGTCGATGCCGATGGCTTCACGATCGAACGCGATGAAGCGACCCGCGGCGAGGAACAGAAGGTAACCATTCCGTTCAGCACGCTGGCTGAGGCCAAGCTGATCCTGACGGACGATCTCATCCGCGACGCGCTGCGCGCCGACAAGCTTGCGAAAGCCGAGGCAGCGAACCAGAACGAAGCGAACGACGAAGAAGAATAACCGATCAACGAACCGCCTGACGGAACGGGAAACCTGAAGGCAGGAAGACGGAGACTAAGAACAATGGCAGTCAGTGCGAACCGGCTAGAACTTCTGCAGATCGCAGATGCAGTGGCGCGCGAAAAGGTCATCGACCGCGAGATCGTGCTTGCCGCAATGGCGGATGCGATCCAGAAGGCCGCGCGCTCGCGTTACGGCACGGAGTCGAATATCCGCGCCGACATCAACCCGAAGACGGGTGAAATCCGCCTGCAGCGTCTGCTCGAAGTGGTCGAGAAGGCCGAGGACTATTCCACGCAGATCCCGCTGGAGCTGGCCCGCGACCGCAATCCGGACGCAGCCCTCGGCGATTTCATCGCCGATCCACTGCCGCCGATGGACTTCGGCCGCATTGCCGCCCAGTCGGCCAAGCAGGTCATCGTGCAGAAGGTGCGCGAAGCCGAGCGTGACCGCCAGTTCGACGAATTCAAGGATCGCGTCGGCGAAATCGTCAACGGCACCGTCAAGCGCGTCGAATACGGCAACGTCATCGTCGATCTCGGCCGTGGTGAAGGCATCATCCGCCGCGACGAAATGATCCCGCGCGAAAACTTCCGCTACGGCGACCGCGTTCGCGCCTATGTCTACGACGTACGCCGCGAGCAGCGCGGCCCGCAGATCTTCCTGTCGCGCACGCATCCGCAGTTCATGGTCAAGCTCTTCACCATGGAAGTGCCCGAAATCTACGACGGCATCATCCAGGTGAAGTCGGTTGCCCGCGATCCGGGTTCGCGTGCCAAGATCGCCGTCATCTCGAACGACTCGTCGATCGATCCGGTCGGTGCCTGCGTCGGTATGCGCGGTTCGCGCGTTCAGGCCGTCGTCGGTGAGCTGCAGGGTGAAAAGATCGACATCATTCCCTGGTCCAGCGAGCCGGCGAACTTCGTCGTCAACGCGCTGCAGCCGGCCGAAGTCGCCAAGGTCGTTCTCGACGAAGATGCAGAGCGCATCGAAGTCGTGGTGCCGGACGAGCAGCTTTCGCTTGCCATCGGCCGCCGCGGCCAAAACGTCCGCCTCGCATCGCAGCTGACCGGCTGGGATATCGACATCATGACGGAAGCCGAGGAATCGGAACGCCGCCAGAAGGAATTCAACGAGCGTACCAACCTGTTCATGGATGCGCTCGACGTCGACGAAATGGTCGGCCAGGTTCTGGCCTCGGAAGGCTTTGCCGCCGTTGAGGAACTGGCTTACGTAGATCTCGACGAAATCTCCTCGATCGACGGTTTCGACGAAGATACCGCGCAGGAAATCCAGACCCGCGCCCGCGAATATCTCGAGAAGCTCGAAGCCGAGATGGACGAAAAGCGCAAGGCGCTCGGCGTCTCCGACGAGCTGCGCGAAATCAACGGCATGACCGCACAGATGATGGTCGCTCTCGGCGAGGACGGCATCAAGACGATCGAGGACTTCGCCGGCTGCGCCGCTGACGACCTCGTCGGCTGGAGCGAACGCAAGAACGGCGAAACGAAGAAGTTCGAAGGCCTGTTCTCCAAGCTTGAAGTCTCGCGCGTCGAAGCCGAACAGATGGTCGTGCAGGCTCGCCTGCTGGCCGGCTGGATCACCGAAGCCGATCTCGCCGCTGAGACCGAAGAGGTCGCGGAGGACGAAACCGAGCAACAAGCATGACGATCACCGAGGGGCCTAGCGCACCGACCGAGGACAATGATCTCGGCGGTAACGACGCAAATGGCCGCATGTGCATCGTAACACGCGAAAGCGGATCACCCGACGAATTGATCCGCTTCGTAGCCGCTCCGGACGGAACTGTCGTTCCCGATCTGAAGCGGCAACTGCCGGGACGCGGCTGCTGGGTTAAGATAGACCGGGCACTGGTGGACAAGGCAGTGGCGAAGAAACTGTTTTCCCGCGCTTTGAAGGCGGAAGTGACGGCACCGGCAGATCTCGGTGCCGTGGTCGACCGGCTTCTCTTGGCGCAACTGGCCGGGATGATGCACATGGCTCGCAAGGCGGGCCGGTTCGTCAGCGGTTCGTCGAAGGTTGATGGCGCCGTTCGCAACGGCTCGGCAATTGCCGTGTTTCATGCGATCGCCGCCGCCGCCGATGGCGTCCGCAAGATCGACCAGGCACGAAAAGCCTGGCATCTCGGTATGGAAACCGAAAAGGAAATACCTTCCTTCCGTGTCTTTACGGAAGCGGAGATGGAAGAACTGATGGGCCAGAATGCTTTTATCCATGCCGCAGCGCTTGCAGGGCAGGCGGGTGAGGGTGTAGTGAAGCGCGCAAACCTGCTCGAACGGTACCGCAACGGCGGTCAGTCCCGGGCAACGGGCGGCGCTGGCCGGCGAAAACAATGACGCGGTCACCGGCCTTTGCCGGACGCCTCATTAAGGTACATGCATTGAACGACAGGGTCTGACGGACGTTTCCGTGCCCTGTCCGAAGGAACAGGAACGGAATGACCGACAATCAAGACGACAAGACGCTGAATGTTTCAGGTAAGAAGACTCTCACCCTGAAGCCATCAGGCGTAAACCAGGGCACCGTGCGCCAGGACATGGGCCGCGGTCGCACCAAGGCGGTCGTGGTTGAGACCCGTAAGCGCCGCCCGCTACGTCCTGAAGACGAAAAGCCAATCACGCCGGTAACGACCGCCGCGCCCTCGGTGACGCGCGTCGCCGAACCGACGCCGCAGCCGCCGCGCCCGCCGCAGCCGGCTCCGCGCATTCATCAGCCTGGTGGCCAGCAACAGCGGCCGGGGCAGCCCAACCAGGGTAGCCAGCAGCGCCCGCAGCAGGAGCGTTCGTCGCGACCGGTGGTCTTGAACCATCTGTCGGCCGGCGAAATGGATGCTCGCCGCCGTGCACTCGCCGAAGCCCAGGTTCGCGACGCTGCCGATGCCGTGCGCCGTGCCGAGGAAGAAGCACGCCGCGCTCAGGAAGAAGAGGCACGCCGCATCGCCGAACAGGCTGAAACTGCACGCCGCGCCGCAGAAGAGGCCGCGCGCGCCGCCGAAGCCAAGGTCGAGACACCCGCACCGGTGGAAGCGCCGAAGCCGGCAGTCCAGGCGCCTGCGGCTCCCGTCGTTGCACGTCGTCCGGATGCGGCTCCTCAGCCGGCACGCCCTGGCGCTCCTGCCGGCGAGGCACCGGCCAACCGCCGTCGCGTCAATGAAGAAGAGAGCGATCGCGGCCCGCCCCGAGGCGCTCCGGCACGCGGCAAAATCGTACGTCCGGAACCGGCAAAGCCTGTTACCACGCGTCCGAAGACCGAGGACGAGCGCCGCCGCGGCAAGCTGACGGTCACCACGGCCAATGTCGACGAAGACGGCAATGCCCGCGGCCGGTCACTTTCGGCCATGCGCCGCCGCCAGGAAAAGTTCCGGCGCAGCCAGATGCAGGAAACGCGCGAGAAGATCTCGCGTGAAGTCGTGCTCCCCGAGACCATCACCATTCAGGAACTGTCGCAGCGCATGTCCGAACGCGCCGTCGACGTCATCAAGTACCTGATGAAGGAAGGTCAGATGATGAAGCCGGGCGACGTCATCGACGCCGATCTGGCCGAACTCATCGCCGGCGAATTCGGCCACACGGTCAAGCGCGTTTCGGAATCCGACGTCGAACAGGGCATCTTCAACGTTGCCGACGAGGAAGGCGAACTGGTTTCCCGTCCGCCCGTCGTCACGATCATGGGCCACGTCGACCACGGCAAGACCTCGCTGCTTGACGCCATCCGTCATGCGAACGTGGTGGCCGGCGAAGCCGGTGGCATCACCCAGCATATCGGTGCCTATCAGGTCGAGCAGAACGGTCAGAAGATCACCTTCATCGACACCCCCGGCCACGCCGCCTTCACGGCGATGCGTGCTCGCGGTGCCCAGGCGACCGATATCGCGATCCTGGTCGTCGCAGCCGACGACAGCGTGATGCCGCAGACGATCGAATCGATCAACCACGCCAAGGCGGCGGGTGTTCCGATCATCGTGGCGATCAACAAGATCGACAAGCACGAAGCCAACCCGCAGAAGGTCCGCACGGAACTGCTGCAGCACGAAGTCTTCGTCGAATCAATGGGCGGTGAAGTGCTCGACGTGGAAGTCTCCGCGAAGAACCGAACCAACCTCGACAAGCTGCTCGAAGCCATCCTGTTGCAGGCGGAAATCCTTGACCTCAAGGCCAATCCGAACCGCACGGCCGAAGGCACCGTCATCGAAGCTCAGCTCGACCGCGGCCGCGGCTCCGTCGCCACCGTGCTCGTGCAGAAGGGTACGTTGCGTCCCGGCCAGATCGTCGTTGCCGGCGATCAGTGGGGCCGCGTTCGTGCGCTCGTCAACGACAAGGGTGAGCATGTGAAGGAAGCAGGCCCGGCCATGCCGGTCGAACTGCTCGGCCTTTCCGGCGCACCACAGGCCGGCGACAAGTTCGCCGTCGTCGAAAGCGAAAGCCGCGCCCGCGAGATCTCGGAATATCGCCAGCGCCTCACCCGCGACAAGGCGGCTGCCCGCCTGTCCGGCCAGCGCGGTTCGCTCGAGCAGATGATGACCCAGCTTCAGACGGTCGGCGTGAAGGAATTCCCGCTGGTCATCAAGGGCGACGTGCAGGGCTCGATCGAAGCCATTGCCGGCGCTCTCGACAAGCTCGGCACCGACGAAGTTCGTGCCCGCATCGTCCATTCGGGCGCAGGCGGCATCACCGAGTCGGACGTCTCGCTGGCGGAAGCCTCCAATGCAGCGATCATCGGCTTCAACGTCCGCGCCAATGCGCAGGCACGTCAGTTCGCCGAGCGTCAGGGCATCGAGATCCGCTACTACAACATCATCTACGACCTGGTGGATGACGTGAAGGCGGCGATGTCGGGCCTGCTCTCTCCGGAGCGCCGCGAAACCTTCCTCGGCAATGCCGAGATCCTCGAGGTGTTCAACATCACGAAGGTCGGCAAGGTCGCAGGTTGCCGCGTCACCGAAGGCAAGGTCGAGCGTGGCGTCGGCGTCCGCCTGGTGCGCGACAACGTCGTCATCCACGAAGGCAAGCTCAAGACCCTCAAGCGCTTCAAGGACGAAGTGTCGGAAGTCAATGTCGGCCAGGAATGCGGCATGGCCTTCGAGAACTACGAAGACATCCGCGCCGGCGACACGATCGAGTGCTTCCGCGTCGAGCATATCACCCGTACGCTGTAAGCGATCCTTCGATTTGCGAGATATCAAAACCGCCGGCCAAAACCGGCGGTTTTTCATTGGATGCTACCGAACGGGGATGCGCAACCGATATGACGACAGGATCTGAGGACGAACATTCAATCTCCGTCTCCTTCATTCGCCAGCCGGACGAGCACGTCGCGGTGATGCTGAGGGCGGGCAGGCGCGTGGCGCGCCGCAGCCCGCAAAAAGTCCAGAACGAGGTGGCATGGTTCTTCATATCGGCGATCGCCGTCGGCGTTGGCCTGCCGGTTCTCTTCTATTTGCTAAGACACTATGTCTATGTCCCCGTCTTCGGACTATCGCCTTCCATCCACGAAGCCGAGCTTGCTATTATATGGCTCGTGCCTTCCCTCATGATCTACGCGCTCATTCTGGTCTACTATCGCTGGGCAATGCGGCGGCGACGGGCGGTGATGCGCTCGCGCATTCGCCCCGGTGTCAGGATCACCGCGACGGCCAATGCTCAGGGTGCGTCCTGGGCGTCGACAGATACCAGGATCTGGTTCGGCTGGAGCGAAATCATCAATATCAGCCGCGCCGACGGGCGGATCGAGTTCGATCTCGAATCCTTCGTTACCTATATTCCTGCCTCCGCCTTTTCCGATCAGCAGGCGCAGGATGCCGCTTTCGCAAGGATTCTCGGCTTCTGGCAGGCCGCAAACCCTGTCCAGCCTTGACCTTTGGCTCGGATCGAGTCATTTGACCCCCTTTATCGCGTCCAATGGGACGCTGCCAACGGAACAACCATGACCAAACCAACTTCCTCCGCGCCGTCGCAGCGCATGCTTCGCGTCGGCGAGCAGGTGCGCTCAGCGATCACGCAGGTTCTGCAGCGCGGCGAAGTGCGCGACGACCTGATCGAGCGCACCGTGATCTCCATTTCCGAAGTGCGCATGTCGCCCGATCTGAAGATCGCGACGGCCTTCGTGACGCCGCTCGGCGTTTCCGACCACGGCGCCGTCATCGAAGCGCTGAACCGCCATGCAAAATACATCCGCGGTCGCCTCGGCCCGCAACTGCGCCAGATGAAGTACATGCCGGAAGTTCGCTTCCGCGATGATACGAGCTTCGACAATTACAAGAAGATCGACGCGCTTCTGCGCTCGCCCGAGGTCAGCCGCGATCTCGACGACGACAACGACCAAGATCAATAACAGAGACAGAGAATGTCCAAGCCACGCAAGCCCAAGGGCCGTCCGATTTCGGGCTGGCTCATCCTCGACAAGCCGATTGATTTCGGCTCGACCGAAGCCGTTTCCAAGATCAAGTGGTTGTTCAAGGCCCAGAAGGCCGGCCATGCCGGCACGCTCGATCCGCTCGCCTCCGGCATGCTGCCGATCGCGCTCGGCGACGCCACGAAGACGGTTCCCTACGTCATGGATGGCCGCAAGATCTATGAATTCACCGTGACCTGGGGCGAGGAACGCGCTTCCGACGACCTCGAGGGCGCAGTAACCGCCACCTCCGACAAGCGTCCGAGCGAAGAGGATATCCGCGCGCTGCTGCCGAACTATACCGGCGTCATCAACCAGATTCCGCCGCAGTTCTCCGCCATCAAAATATCAGGCGAGCGCGCCTATGACCTCGCCCGCGAAGGCGAGACGGTCGAGATCCCCTCGCGCGAAGTCGAGATTTTCCGCCTGACGCTGCTTGCCTGCCCGGATGCCAATACGGCGCATTTCGAAGTCGAATGCGGCAAGGGCACCTATGTGCGCGCGCTCGCCCGCGATTTCGGCCGCGATCTCGGCTGCTACGGCCATATTTCCGGTCTGCGCCGCAGCTTCGTCGCGCCCTTTGCCGAGGAGGCGATGGTACCGCTTGCCGATCTCGTGGCGCTGGAGGAGATCGAAGATGCTGACGAGCGACTGGCAGCCCTCGATGCGCTGCTGATCGATACGGCGGAAGCTCTTTCTTCGCTGCCGCATCTCGTCATCAGCGACGACCAGGCGCACCGCCTGAAGATGGGCAACCCGATCCTGGTGCGCGGCCGCGATGCGCCGATTGCCGAGACCGAGGCCTATGCCACCTCCCGCGGCAAGCTGATCGCCATCGGCGAGATCGGCCAGGGCGAATTCCGCCCCAAGCGCGTGTTCGGCTGACCTCGATCAACCGGAAATAGCGGCTATTGCGGGCAATGGCGATGCGATATGTTCCCCGACGGGCCATCATGGCCCGTCCAAAGGGGGCAAACATGCGCGGAGTTGCATTCGGAATACTTGCATTCCTTTCCCTGTTCCTGACAGTTGCGAACGCCCAATCTGCCGAGCGGTGGGCCGGGCTACCGCCATTTCCGCCAATGCCGCAGCCGAAAACGAGCGGCATGGCCGATGTCAACGACATCAAGATGTATTATGCCGAATATGGCGCGGGCGACCCGATCCTCTTCATCCATGGCGGCCTCGGGAATGCCGACGTCTGGGGCGCTCAGGTCGCCGATTTCGCGAGAAATCATCTCGTCATCGTCGCCGACAGCCGCGGGCATGGCCGCTCGACGCGCAGCGAAAAACCCTTCGGCTACGATCTGATGACTTCGGATTATGTTGCACTGCTCGACTATCTGAAGGTCGGCAAGGTGACGTTGGTCGGATGGTCTGACGGCGGCATCATCGGCATCGACATGGCGATGAAACATCCCGAAAAGCTGACGCGCGTGATCGCGCAAGCCGCCAATGTTACGACCGACGGCGTGAAGCCCGACGTCATGAGCAACAAGACTTTCAACGATTACATCAACGTCGCCGGCGAATATTACAAAAAACTGTCGCCGACCCCGAACGAATATGAGGCTTTCGTCAACCAGATCTCGCAAATGTGGGCGACGCAGCCGGCATGGACCGCAGCCGACCTCAGCAAGATCACGGTGCCGGTGACGCTTGCCATCGGGGACCATGACGAAGCGGTGAAGCTTGACCATACCGAGATGATGGCGAAGGAGATCCCGGGCGCGAAGCTTGTTATTCTGAAGGATGCCAGCCATTTCGCCATGCTGCAGGATCCGGAAGGCTACAATGCCATGATCCGGGACGCCATGGCGGGGCGCTGAAAAGCGCCCAGGGAGAACCCTCTTTCAATTGGCGCTCAATTGGTTTATAGGCAGCGCCAGCATCAGGCATGCCTGATTGCATTCGCGGCCAATGCTGGACGACATCCCGGCGTTTGGCGACTTCAATCTCCTCTCATAGAAAGGACCATCCGATGTCGATCACTGCTGAGCGCAAGGCTGCGCTGATCAAGGAATACGCTACCGTCGAAGGCGACACCGGTTCTCCGGAAGTCCAGGTTGCGATCCTGACCGAGCGCATCAACAACCTCACGGAACACTTCAAGGACCACAAGAAGGACAATCACTCCCGTCGTGGCCTCCTGACGATGGTTTCCAGCCGGCGCTCGCTTCTTGACTACCTCAAGAAGAAGGACGAAGGCCGTTATACCAAGCTGATCACCAGCCTCGGTATCCGCCGCTAACGGAATTTCCGGCGGGCGTTCACCTGAACGTCCGCCGGATGCTTATGAAGGGTATGAACCCTTGAGACCAGTTTCCCTCGCGCCTTATGCCGGTGCGACGCGAAACTGCCGGCAGGCCGGATGGGCCGGTGCTGCCAACAACAACCGTTGACCTGTCATGGGGCAGGATTGCCGGATGCTTTCAGCCGAAGCCTAGCGCTTCGGCCTGATTTCGAAAGCCTCTCGTTGTCTTGCCCGTGATGCGTCACACTTCGTGCGGTCGAAGATGTGCCCTGCCGAATTCGTCGGCGACGGCGCCTTTTCCCGCATCATGCAAGGACAAGATATGTTCGATATCCATACCGTCGAAATCGAGTGGGCAGGCCGCCCGCTGAAGCTCGAAACCGGCAAGATCGCCCGTCAGGCTGACGGCGCCGTTGTCGCCACCTACGGCGAGACCGTGGTGCTTGCGACCGTCGTTTCCGCCAAGGCGCCGAAGCCGGGCCAGGACTTCTTCCCGCTCACCGTCAACTACCAGGAAAAGACCTACGCAGCCGGCAAGATCCCCGGCGGCTACTTCAAGCGCGAGGGTCGTCCGAGCGAAAATGAAACGCTCGTTTCGCGCCTGATCGACCGCCCGATCCGCCCGCTCTTCCCGGAAGGCTACAAGAACGACACCCAGGTCGTCGTCACGGTCATCCAGCATGACCTCGAAAACAATCCGGACATCCTGTCGATGGTCGCAACCTCGGCTGCCCTGACGCTCTCGGGCGTTCCCTTCATGGGTCCGGTCGGCGGCGCGCGCGTTGGCTACATCAACGGCGAATACGTGCTCAACCCGCATCTCGACGAGATGGACGAATCGAGCCTCGACCTCGTCGTCGCCGGGACGCAGGACGCCGTTCTGATGGTTGAATCCGAAGCCAAGGAACTGCCTGAGGACGTCATGCTCGGCGCCGTCATGTTCGGTCATCGCGGCTTCCAGCCCGTCATCGACGCGATCATCAAGCTCGCCGAAGTCGCCGCCAAGGAACCGCGCGACTTCCAGCCGGAAGATTATTCCGAGCTCGAGAAGGAAATGCTCGGTCTCGCCGAAGCCGAACTACGCGACGCCTACAAGATCACCCAGAAGGCCGATCGCTACGCCGCCGTCGACGCCGTCAAGGCGAAGGTGAAGGCACACTTCCTGCCGGAAGAAGGCGAAGCCAAGTACACGGCCGAAGAAGTCGGCGCCATCTTCAAGCACCTGCAGGCGAAGATCGTTCGCTGGAACATCCTCGACACGTCGAGCCGCATCGACGGCCGCGACCTGTCGACCGTTCGCCCGATCGTTTCGGAAGTCGGCCTTCTGCCGCGCACGCATGGTTCTGCGCTGTTTACCCGCGGTGAAACGCAGGCAATCGTCGTCGCCACGCTCGGCACCGGCGAAGACGAACAGTATGTCGACAGCCTGACCGGCATGTACAAGGAGCGTTTCCTGCTCCATTACAACTTCCCTCCCTACTCGGTTGGCGAAACCGGCCGTATGGGCTCCCCGGGTCGTCGCGAAATCGGTCACGGCAAGCTCGCATGGCGCGCTATCCGCCCGATGCTGCCGTCGGCGGAACAGTTCCCCTACACGCTGCGCGTCGTTTCCGAGATCACCGAGTCCAACGGCTCGTCCTCGATGGCAACGGTTTGCGGCACCTCGCTCGCCCTCATGGACGCCGGCGTGCCGCTGGCGAAGCCGGTTGCCGGCATTGCCATGGGTCTGATCCTGGAAGGCGATCGCTTCGCCGTTCTCTCCGACATTCTCGGTGACGAAGACCACCTCGGCGACATGGACTTCAAGGTCGCCGGCACTGCCGACGGCATCACCTCGCTACAGATGGACATCAAGATCGCCGGCATCACCGAAGAGATCATGAAGGTCGCGCTCGGCCAGGCGCAGGGCGGTCGTGCCCACATCCTCGGCGAAATGTCCAAGGCAATCACCGAAAGCCGTGGCCAGCTCGGCGAATTCGCTCCGCGCATCGAAGTCATGAACATCCCGGTCGACAAGATCCGCGAAGTCATCGGCTCCGGCGGCAAGGTCATCCGCGAAATCGTCGAAAAGACCGGCGCCAAGATCAACATCGAGGACGACGGCACCGTCAAGATCGCCTCCTCCTCCGGTAAGGAAATCGAAGCGGCCCGCAAGTGGATCCACTCGATCGTCGCAGAACCGGAAGTCGGCCAGATCTACGAAGGTACCGTTGTCAAGACCGCCGACTTCGGCGCGTTCGTCAACTTCTTCGGCGCCCGCGACGGCCTCGTCCACATCTCGCAGCTCGCTTCCGAGCGCGTTGCCAAGACGCAGGATGTCGTCAAGGAAGGCGACAAGGTCTGGGTCAAGCTGCTCGGCTTCGACGAGCGCGGCAAGGTTCGCCTGTCCATGAAGGTCGTCGATCAGGCCACCGGCCAGGAAATCGCTGCCGACAAGAAGAAGGACGACGCAGCCGAATAAGCTGCGCCTTCATCCAAGTTCCGGGGCGCGGGATTTTTTCCGCGCCCTTTTTATATTTAAGAGGTTAGCCGGTTCGGTTTTGCCGAAACTACGTGCCTGGCCCCTCACCCTAACCCTCTCCCCGCATTGCGGGGAGAGGGTTAGGGTGAGGGGCACGCGCGGAAACAGATACCTGCCAGCAAGCCCGACCAACGAAACAATAACGAGACCACGCCCATGAGCCGCGATGCCCTGAAGACCCTGTTCCATCCCTTTGCCTCCGGCACTGTCGACGCACCCGGCGAGGGCGAGCGGATCCTGTTTCTCGGCGCCGAGGCGGGCTTTGCGCTGCCGGAGGGGTTTGCTGCCGAGCTTTCGGCCGTCCAGGGCTTCCGCCCCTTCTATCGCCAGCTGCAGGCGCAGCGCATCAACGTGACGCCGGAGATCGAGGGTGAAGGCTACGACGGAGCGCTGGTGCTCTGCGGCAAGCACAAGGGCGAGAATGAGGATCATATCGCCGAAGCGCTATCGCGGGTAAAGGAAGGCGGCCTCATCGTCGTCGCCGGCGGCAAGGAAGATGGCATCCAACCGCTGCGCAAGCGCGTCGAGGCCTTCGGGCTCGAAATCGAGCACATGCCGAAATATCACGGCGTGGCCTTCTGGTTTGCGCGCCCTGCCGATATCAAGCTGTTGACGGCGCAGCTCGCAAAGCCGGCGATCCTCGTCGACGACAGCTTCACCACGGCGCCCGGCATGTTCTCCCATGATCGTATCGATGCCGGCTCGGAACTGCTCGCCTCGCGCCTGCCGACCGATTTTGTCGGCGATGCCGCCGATTTCGGCGCCGGCTGGGGCTATCTCTCGGTCGAGCTCGCAACGAAATCGCCGAGGATCGAGCGCATCGACCTCTACGAGGCCCACTACGGCGCCCTGGAGGCCGCACGCGCCAATCTGCTGTCGCACTGCCCGAAAGTCGCTCAGCGCTTCTTCTGGCACGATCTGGCAAGTGAGCCGGTCAAGGACAAATACGACCTGATCATCATGAACCCGCCCTTCCATGAGGGCCACGCCGCCGAGCCTTCGCTCGGTCAGGCGATGATCAAGACGGCCGCCTCGGCTCTGCGCGGCGGCGGCCGGCTGATGCTGGTCGCCAATCGCGGCCTGCCCTACGAGCCGGTGCTGGCCGAAAATTTCAAGGAATTCGGCGAGACCTGCCGCAACGCCCGCTACAAGGTGCTCTGGGCAAAGAAATAAGGAATGATGGCGGTCAGATGGCCGCCATTTTTTTGAGTGGAGATCAGGAAGTTCGTTTCGCAGCTCTTGCGGCCCATTCGCGGTCGAGCACGGCGTAGACGCATTCGTCGCCCCAGACACCATTGAAGCGATCGTTTTCGATCAAAAGGGCCTCGCGGCGCAGACCGAGGCGTTCGACAACGCCAATGGATCCGGCATTTTTCGCATCCAGCCGTGCAAAGATCCTGTGAAAGCCGAATTTTTCAAAACCGAGGGTAATCACGGCTTGCGCCGCCTCGGTAGCATATCCCTTCCTGGCATAGGCTGGGTTGGAGGTATAGCCGAGTTCGGCCTGAAGTGCGGCCTTATTTGCGAATGTCAGGCTGACGTCACCTACCAAGGCGCCATCCTCCCGCCGAATGGCAGCGCAGAGCAGAGTATCCCCATCTTCGGAGAAAGGGGAATTCAGGCGGATATCGAAACGTTCCCTCATCTCTTCGGGCGAGGGAGGATTGCGGTAAAGAAAACGATAGATCTCCGGCAGGGAGCGATAGGCACTGTAGGCGACAAAATCCTCGGGCACAAAGCGGCGGAGGACGAGGCGATCAGTCGATGCCAAAAGTTCTGCGTCGTTAAACGTCATCGGGAATCCTCTGGAAGGATATCCGGAAATTCGATCCTCCCGGCCAAAACCGGGAGGACACGACTGAGATCGGGAGCTTATTCCGTATCCGCGCTCGACAGCGTTTCCAAGGTCGGCATGGAGGTGATGTTGTAGCCGGCATCGACGAAGTGGATTTCGCCGGTTACGCCGGCCGAGAGATCCGACAGGAGATAGAGCGAGGAGGAACCGACCTGGTCGATGGTGACGGACTTGCGCAGCGGTGCGTTGCGCTGGTTCCACGAGAGAATGGCGCGGGCGTCGGAAATGCCGGCGCCGGCGAGCGTCCGGATCGGGCCGGCGGAGACGGCGTTGACGCGGATGCCGCGCGGGCCGTAATCGGCCGCGAGATAGCGCACGGATGCCTCGAGCGCGGCCTTGGCGACGCCCATGACGTTGTAGTTCGGGATCACGCGCGTCGAACCATTATAGGTTAGCGTCAGCATGCTGCCGCCTTCCGTCATCAGTTCGGCGGCACGCTTGGCGACCTCGGTGAAGGAGAAGCAGGAAATCACCATCGTGCGGGTGAAATTCTCCCGCGTGGTGTTGGCGTAGAGCCCCTTCAGCTCGTTCTTGTCGGAAAAGCCGATGGCATGGACGATGAAGTCCAGCTTGCCCCAGCGCTCCTTGATGGCGTCGAAGACGGCATCGACCGAAGCGAGATCCTCGACGTCGCATGGCAGAAGGAAATCCGAGCCGACTTCGGCTGCCAGCGGCTTGACGCGCTTGCCGAGAGCTTCACCCTGAAAGGTGAAAGCCAGTTCCGCGCCTTCGGCTGCCAGCGCCTTTGAAATACCCCAGGCAATCGAATGATTGTTTGCGACGCCCATGATGAGGCCGCGCTTACCCTGCATAATTCCCGTCATTGCCTTATCCGTTGTAGCGCTGGAATACGAGCGTGGCGTTGGTGCCGCCGAAGCCGAAAGAGTTCGAAAGAGCGATATCGAACTTGGCGTTGTCGATACGCTTGCGCACGACCGGCACGCCTTCGAATTCCGGATCGAGTTCGGTGATATGGGCGCTTTCCCCGATGAAGCGCTCCTGCATCATCAGGATCGAATAGATCGATTCCTGAACGCCCGCTGCGCCGAGCGAATGGCCCGTCAGCGACTTGGTCGACTGGATCGGCGGGATCTTGTCGCCGAAGACTTCGCGGATCGCGCCGATTTCCTTGCTGTCGCCCACCGGCGTCGAGGTGCCGTGGGTATTGATGTAGTCGATATCGCCCTTCACCGTGGCAAGCGCCTGCCGCATGCAGCGTACCGCACCCTCGCCCGAAGGTGCTACCATATCGTACCCATCAGAGGTGGCGCCGTAGCCGATGATTTCGGCATAGATCTTGGCGCCGCGGGCCTTGGCATGCTCAAGCTCTTCCAGAACCAGCACGCCGGCGCCGCCGGCAATGACGAAGCCGTCACGCTTGGCGTCATAGGCACGCGAGGCGGTTTCCGGATGGTTCTCGTTGAAATCGGAGGACATCGCGCCCATGGCGTCAAAGAGGTTCGACATGGTCCAATCGAGATCCTCGTGACCGCCGGCGAACATGACGTCCTGCTTGCCCCATTGGATCATTTCGGCGGCATTGCCGATGCAGTGCGCCGAGGTCGAGCAGGCTGACGAGATGGAGTAGTTGACGCCGTGGATCTTGAACCAGGTCGCAAGCGTGGCCGACGCGGTCGACGACATCGACTTCGGCACGGCGAAAGGGCCGATGCGCTTCGGGCTATTGTTCTTGCGGGTGATATCGGCCGCCTCGATCAGTGTGCGGGTCGAGGGGCCGCCGGAGCCCATGATGATGCCGGTGCGCTCGTTGGTGATATCACCTTCCTCGAGACCGCTATCGGCGATCGCCTGCTTCATGGCGACGTGGTTCCAGGCACCGCCCTGCGACAGGAAGCGCATCGCGCGGCGATCCACCAGGTCGGTCGTATCGATCTTCGGCGCGCCCCAGACCTGGCACTTGAAGCCATGCTCGGCGAAATCAGGAGAGAAGGAAATGCCGGATTTGGCGTCGCGCAGCGAGGCGGTCACTTCTTGAGCATTGTTTCCAATCGAAGAGACAATACCCAGACCCGTAACAACTACCCGTCTCATGTCGATGACCTTTTCTAAAACATCTGTCTTTGTGGAGGCGGCGATGCCGCGGTTCAGGCAACCTTGTCCTTGGACAGGCCCACGCGCAGGTCCGTCGCCTGATAGATGGTCTCGCCATCGGCCTTCAGCCAACCGTCAGCGGTGCCAAGGACGAGGCGGCCGCGCATGACGCGCTTGAAATCGATGCCGTATTCGAGAAGCTTCGTGTCCGGGCGAACCATGCCCTTGAACTTCACTTCGCCTGTCGAAAGCGCCATGCCGCGACCGGGCTCACCGAGCCAGCCGAGGAAGAAGCCGGTCAGCTGCCACATGCCGTCGAGGCCGAGGCAGCCCGGCATGATCGGGTTACCGGCAAAATGGCAGGGGAAGTACCAATCATCGGGGCGCACGTCGTATTCGGCGCGGATATAGCCCTTGTCGAAGGCCCCGCCCGTTTCGGAAATATCTGTAATGCGATGGACCATCAGCATCGGCGGCAGGGGAAGCTGTGCGTTGCCCGGGCCGAACAGCTCGCCGCGGCCACAGGACAGGATTTCCTCGTAATTGAAGCTGGATTGTCTCGTCGTCATAAAAATTCCGTTTCCCCCGCATGAATGCCGATGGATGTGAAGCTTTAGTGCAAGATCGACAGAAAATGAAGCGTAACCATCACACTCTCATTCAGTCGTTCGATCGAACGCAGTAGCTCTTATGTGGTGGTCGCATACAGGAACGCCAGAGCCGCTACCAGTGCCAAATGCGGCAAAAGCCCGATTTTTCCGGCTTTTGAGCACCTTCCCACCCCACGGAAACTATTGAAAGCAATCAAGGCAAAAGTTATATGGCTTAGTAAAGAATTATAGAGATCAGGAATCTGGAGTCCCTGGATGGCAGAACATGCCGAAATCGCGATCGAAACCAGGCTGCGTAATGTGGGCCTAAGGCCGACTAGGCAGCGGATCGCACTGGGAGACCTCCTTTTCGCCAAGGGTGACCGCCATCTGACCGTGGAAGAGCTTCACGAGGAAGCCGTTGCCGCCGGCGTGCCCGTCTCGCTCGCGACCGTCTACAACACGCTGCATCAATTTACCGAAGCAGGCCTGATCCGTGTGCTCGCTGTCGAAAGCACCAAGACCTATTTCGACACCAATGTCTCCGATCACCATCACTTTTTCGTGGAAGGCCACAACGAGGTGCTGGATATTCCGATCAGCAATCTGACGATCGACAATCTGCCCGAGCCGCCGCAGGGCATGGAAATCGCCCATGTCGACGTAGTGATCCGCCTGCGGCGCAAGCAACAGCGCTGAAATAAGCGCCGCATCAGCTCACCTGCGACAAGATTCTCCCTCACATTACATCGTCCGGATGCCGGCCTGGCTTATGGTGATAGGTCGGAAAGGTCCAGCCGAACCAGAGCGCGCCGCCGCGCACCGCAAAGGCCGCGATCACTCCCAGCCCCGCCGAGGCATAAAGCGGCAGCATCGTTGCATTGGCGGCGGTGAAGACGCTGGCGCCGACGAGCGAAGCGGTCACGTAGATTTCCGGACGCAGCAGCACCGAAGGTTCGTTTGCCAAGAGATCACGTAAAATGCCGCCGAAGGTCGCCGTCAGCGCGCCGGTGACGATGGCGACGGTGGGCGAGCCCGTCGCCGCCATGCCCTTAGCCGCCCCCATCACGCAATAGGCCGACAGTCCTACCGCATCGAGCCAGATAAGCAGCCGATAGCGCGATTCGAAGAGATGCGCGGTGAAGAAGACCAGGACGCCGACCACGGCGCAGATAATGATATAGGTCGGGTTCAGTACCCAAAAGACCGGCACGCGGCCAAGGACGATATCGCGCAGCGTGCCGCCGCCGATGCCAGTGACGGCCGCCAGGAACAGGAAGCCGATCAGATCGAGCTGCTTGCGCGAGGCCGCGAGCGCGCCGGTTGCGGCAAAAAGGGCGACGCCGGCATAATCAAGAAACGAGAGAAGCGACATCGAAAACTCCAGCGGAACGCCCGCGATTTTTCCGAAATGAATCACGACGGCAAGGGCCGCGCAAGCAGGCGCGTGCAAAGATGTCGCAGCGGCTGCGGCTGTTATCGCGGCCGTAACGGCGCTTCGAAAAGGAATCCCCCGTGAAATCCCTGCTGATCGTAATCCTCAATCTCTTCGCTCTCGTGGTCATGCCCGCCGTGGCCGAGGCGCAGCAATCGATCCTGCAGGACCCCGTGGCCTTCGAGAAGGACCATTTCACCAAGAGCTGTGACGGCCAGGTGAGCTTCGGCGACAAATTCGCCACCCAGCAGGACATCAACAACGACAAGCTGATGGATATTGTCGTCAATGAAGGCGAGATCACCTGCAAGGGCGAAAAGGGACCCTACTGCACGGACGAAGGCTGCCCCTACAATTTCTATGTCCAGGTGGCCGAAGGCGGCTACCTGATGATCGCCACGGCGAAGATCTACGGCTACGATTTCATCCAGCGCTTCGGCAACATGGTGCTGGTCATGAAGATGCATCCGCGCTTCTGCGACCGCAAGGATGGCGAAGCGGTCTGCGAAATCACCGTCAGGGTGCGCGGCACCAAATTCGTCACCATATCCCAGAAATAGGTTTTACGGCGCGAACACGTCATTTCAGACCGGACAGATGGTCACGGTCCGGACACGTGGCAACGGTCCGGTCACGTGGTTATGGTCCTGGATATAGCGCCGAGGTGCGGCCGGCGGCGTAATAGCCGACCAGACCGACCCATTCGCGCAATCCGGTCGCCAGCAGTTGCGCATTGCGCGAAGGCTGGGTGAAATCGAAGCCGAGACTTTCCTTGCCGGTGCTGCGATAGTCGACCGGCCAGGGCACGACATTGATGCCCTGCTTGCGGAAAATGCCCATCGAGCGCGGCATGTGGAAGCCCGAAGTGATGAGCAGGCAATCCGAAAGCCCGTTCTGCGCCAGCAGCTCCTTCGTATTGACGGCATTCTCGAAGGTGGTGCGCGAGGTCTTGTCCTCGACCATGCGGCTTGTCGGAATGCCGAGCGCGGTAAAGAAACGCTCGGAAATCACGGCATCGCCCTCATAGGTGCCGCCGATCGAGCCGTCGCCGCCCGAGATCACGATGCGCGCCTGCGGGTATTTCTGCGCGAGACGCAGCGCTTCGATCAGGCGATCGCCGGCCGAATCGAGTTCGTAGCCACCTCGGACCGTCGTCACCTCGTTCTGCGTGGCGCCGCCGAGAACGATCATGCATTTGAGATCGGCGGGATCGGCAGCCGGATGCGGAAAGCGCTCTTCGAGCGTTTGAACGACATAGGCGCCGGCCGTCGTATAAAGCGAGACAAACAGGATCAGCGCCGACAAGAGCGCCGAGGTGATGACGGTTGCTCGCCAGCGCAGCAGTGCGGCGATGAATGCCAACAGGACAAACAAGAAGGCCAGCGACAGCGGCTGACCGAAGATCCAGACAAGTTTCGAAAAAACGAACACGGCACATCCTTACGCTTGTCGGCAAAACGATTCGCTTTACTCCCTAGCAGATTTTTGTGCACTGCAATGTGGCTATTTCGCCCGCCGTGCCAGCGGCGGCGGCGCGAAGCGCTGATTGAAGCGGCGCTGCAGCGGACGGGGGATGAAAAGCGTCGACAGCGCCAGGACAAGCGCGACCATCGACACCAGCCAGAGCGCGTGTGCGCCAAAGGCGCCGGCCAGAAGCGCGCCGATGATGGCGCCTGATATCATGCCGCTCCAGGGCACGATCTGCACCGTCCAGAGAAAATCCCGATCCCCCAGCAGGAAACGGCCAAGACCACGCCCGAAGCGCGACAGCGCCCCGGTAACATAGGTGAGGCCGATGGGCAGGCCTTCGATATGCTCGACCGTGGCATTGACCATCCCCATAGCAAGAACCACCAGATAGAACTGCACCAGAAGCAGCGACGGCTCCGCAAAGCCCGCGGCAGCGGCCAGAAGGATGCTGACGCAGGCAAGCACCACGAAAGCTCGCCGATCCGCGGCATGGGCAATGACGATGCCGAGCGCATTGCCGATGATGAATGTCAGGATGGCCGAGAAAAGCACCGCCGCATGACCAAACTCGCCCATTCCGAGGGCAATCGCCGCCCGTGTCGTATTTCCCGTCATGAAGGACACGAAATTGCCCGTCAGCATCAGCCCGACGGCATCGGTCATGCCCGCCAGAAAGGCAATCGAGGCAACGAGCAGAAACCCCGTCACGGTACGGCGGGTCTTGATGAGACGACGGCGGCGCTGTCTGGTCATGGGCGATTCGGGGCGAGTTACGGAGGATTGGAGGTTAGCATGAAGTTGGGGGGATGCGGAGGATTATAGCGCCGGTTTACAACGGAGGACGTCTCTCCAAAGCGCGGTTACAATCTCTTCCTGGCAAAGGCGCGACCCGATCCGGATTTGAGATATTTTTCAAATGCGAACGCCTGCGCCTCATCGGAAAAGCCGATGTAGGTTTTGACCGACCACGGCGCATACTTCGATGTATGAGGCACTTCTCTGGCATTGTGCTTCGCCAGACGAGCTTTCAAGTCTCCGGTCACGCCGATATAGTAACGATCAGGAAAATCATGGCTTTGAGGATATAGACGTACTTCATGCACCGCATGATAGCTAATAGCAACGTCGACACAACCGATGCATTATCGACCAGTCGTACAAAACCCATCTTACAGTTTAGCTCATTGAGTCCGCTTGGAGAAAGTCCGCTTTCGTTACTGCGTAACTTCAGCGCGACAGCCTTCGTCTACTGACTTGCCGAGCCGAAGCTCGGAGAGCGAAGGCTGGTGGAGCTAAGCGGGATCGAACCGCTGACCTCTTGCATGCCATGCAAGCGCTCTCCCAGCTGAGCTATAGCCCCATCAAGATGGTGCCGTTTGACCGGCCCTGGGTCCCTTCCGAGCGCTTCGCCCGTCGGGGTGGCGGCTTATTACTTGTGGTTTTCACAGATAGCAAGCCGAAAAATTCGGCCCGGGAAATTTTTTCTTTCACCGGGCCGATCGTCTTTCAGATCAGACGTCGTCTTCGTCGCCGGTGACGCCGATGATGTCGCTCATGTCGTCATCGTCTTCATCTTCATCGGCTTCGAGGAAGGTATCGTCGTCATCGTCGCCGATTTCGACATCGTCATCGCCGATATCCGGAATGTCGTCGCCGCTTGCAGCCTCATCGGCATCTTCGAGCGATACCAGTTCGACTTCCGTGTTTTCGGTATCGACTTCGGCCACTTCATCCTCTTCCGGAACTTCCTTGGAAGCGGAGGTTTCTTCGAAGAAGGACAAGGGCCAGGACTTGCCGGTATAGGGCGAGACCACCGGATCCCGGTTCAGGTCATAGAACTTCTTGCCGGTATCGGGGTCGGTACGTTTTGTTCCAAGTTCCGCTTTCGCCACTGTCAAAGCCTCATGAATGGCCGAATGAAAATTCGGCAATGCCGGGGAAGCCGGCGTTTTAAGGGAAATATCAGCCGGTCCCCTTAATCGTTGCCGCCGTTTCTGTCAAAGCTAAAGTTCACGCCGCTTTGCATAGGGTTTTAGTATAGTGGTCGGCAGGCCTTTGCCAAAGGGCTGTACGAAGCGGGAGGTCGTCGAGGAGATGCTCACCCGGAAAATGCAATGGCCCAGGCGCGCTGAGCCATAGACCGTGGAAAGATGGGCTGCCGGAATTCATCGCAACCCAGATGAAAGGCATCGCCGGCATCAAAATCGACATCGAAGCGATTGACGGCAAATGGAAGGTGAGCCAGAACCGGCCGCTGGTTGACCGACAGGGCGTCGCCGAGGGCCTTTCGGCAATCGAGCGCTCGGCGGCGGCGGAAATGGTGCGTCGCTACAGCAAACAATGAGAGACCGGTTAGGGACGGAAGAAGACATGATCATCGCCATCGACGGACCAGCGGCTGCCGGCAAGGGAACTCTGGCACGCCGGATCGCCGAAGCCTATGGCTATCATCATCTCGACACCGGCCTCACCTATCGCGCCACGGCCAAGGCGCTGCTCGATGCCGGGCTGCCGCTCGACGATGAAGCGATTGCCGAAGGCATGGCGCGCAAGGTCGATCTCGCCGGGCTCGACCGGGCCGTTCTGTCCCGACATGAGATCGGCG
Organism: Martinezella sp. CNPSo 3959; assembly: GCF_057784355.1. Taxonomy (NCBI): domain Bacteria; kingdom Pseudomonadati; phylum Pseudomonadota; class Alphaproteobacteria; order Hyphomicrobiales; family Rhizobiaceae; genus Martinezella; species Martinezella sp. CNPSo 3959. Next base: position 31,579 of record NZ_JBXSOV010000019.1, on the reverse strand, counting down.
AGGCCGCCTCGAAGATCGCCGTCATGCCGGCCGTCCGCCGGGCGCTGGTCGAGGCGCAGCGTCGCTTTGCCGAAAAGACGCCAGGTGCCGTGCTCGACGGCCGCGATATCGGCACCGTGGTCTGCCCGGGCGCACCGGTAAAACTCTATGTGACGGCCTCGGCCGAAGTCCGGGCGAAGCGGCGCTACGAGGAAATCGTCGACGCCGGCGGCAGCGCCGATTACGACGCCATTTTCGAGGACGTGAAACGGCGCGACGAGCGCGATATGGGACGTACCGACAGCCCTTTGAAACCAGCTGAAGACGCGCACTTGCTAGATACCTCAGAAATGAGTATAGAAGCGGCGTTTCAGACGGCGAAATCGATCATCGACGCCGCTCTGAGCCGAAATGCCTGAAAATTTGAGCGGCCTTCGCGCGCCTCGCGCCGGAAACCGCCGATTTCAAGATAGCCTGACATTCCGTCCAAGCGCCGGATAGCTTCCCGAAGGGAGGCGGACTGGGGTCAGGCCTGTTCAACGCGAACCACCGGCGCATCAGTGTCCAGATTGCATGATCGGGACACGCCAGGAGATTTTATGTCTGTAACTTCCCCCTCTCGCGAAGATTTCGCGGCCCTTCTCGAAGAATCCTTTGCCAAGAACGATCTGGCTGAAGGCTATGTCACCAAGGGCATCATCACCGCCATCGAAAAGGATGTCGCCGTTGTAGACGTCGGCCTCAAGGTCGAAGGCCGCATCGCGCTGAAGGAATTCGGTGCACGCGCCAAGGACGGCACGCTCAAGGTTGGCGATGAAGTCGAAGTCTACGTCGAGCGTATCGAAAACGCGCTTGGCGAAGCCGTTCTGTCGCGCGAAAAGGCTCGCCGCGAAGAAAGCTGGATCAAGCTCGAAGTCAAGTTCGAAGCTGGCGAGCGCGTCGAAGGCGTCATCTTCAACCAGGTCAAGGGCGGCTTCACCGTCGATCTGGATGGCGCTATCGCCTTTCTGCCGCGTTCGCAGGTCGACATCCGTCCGATCCGCGACGTTACCCCGCTGATGCACAACCCGCAGCCCTTCGAAATCCTCAAGATGGACAAGCGCCGCGGCAACATCGTCGTTTCGCGTCGTACGGTTCTGGAAGAGTCCCGTGCCGAGCAGCGTTCTGAAATCGTTCAGAACCTCGAAGAAGGCCAGGTTGTTGACGGCGTCGTCAAGAACATCACCGATTACGGTGCGTTCGTTGACCTCGGCGGCATCGACGGCCTGCTGCACGTCACCGACATGGCATGGCGCCGTGTGAACCATCCGTCGGAAATCCTGTCCATCGGCCAGCAGGTCAAGGTACAGATCATCCGCATCAACCAGGAAACCCACCGCATCTCGCTCGGCATGAAGCAGCTCGAGAGCGATCCGTGGGATGGCATCCAGGCCAAGTATCCGGAAGGCAAGAAGATCTCCGGTACCGTCACGAACATCACCGACTACGGTGCGTTCGTCGAGCTGGAGCCGGGCATCGAAGGCCTCATCCACATTTCGGAAATGTCCTGGACCAAGAAGAACGTTCACCCCGGCAAGATCCTGTCCACGAGCCAGGAAGTCGAAGTCGTCGTTCTCGAAGTGGATCCGACCAAGCGTCGTATCTCGCTCGGCCTGAAGCAGACGCTGGAAAATCCGTGGGCAGCATTCGCCCGCAACCATCCGGCTGGCACCGAAGTCGAAGGCGAAGTCAAGAACAAGACCGAATTCGGCCTATTCATCGGCCTCGACGGCGATGTGGACGGCATGGTTCACCTCTCCGACCTCGACTGGAACCGTCCGGGCGAGCAGGTCATCGAAGAGTACAACAAGGGTGACGTCGTCAAGGCTGTCGTTCTCGACGTTGACGTCGAGAAGGAACGCATCTCGCTCGGCATCAAGCAGCTCGGCAAGGATGCAGTCGGCGAAGCAGCAGCTTCCGGCGACCTGCGCAAGAATGCAGTCGTTTCCTGCGAAGTCATCGCAGTCAACGAAGGCGGCATCGAAGTGAAGCTCGTCAACCACGAAGACATCACCTCGTTCATCCGCCGCGCCGATCTGTCGCGTGACCGTGACGAGCAGCGCCCTGAGCGTTTCTCGGTTGGTCAGGTTGTCGACGCTCGCGTCACCAACTTCTCCAAGAAGGACCGCAAGATCATGCTGTCCATCAAGGCTCTGGAAATCGCAGAAGAGAAGGAAGCCGTTGCTCAGTTCGGTTCTTCCGACTCGGGCGCTTCGCTCGGCGATATCTTGGGTGCGGCTCTGAAGAACCGCAACGCCGAATAATCTTCGGTCGAAGCCTGGAAACAAAAGACCCGCCGGAGCGATCCGGCGGGTTTTTCTTTGTCCACTATGCGGTGCCCGTGCCGCCTGTCTGCTGCGAGCCGGCTATTCCCAGGCGACCATGCGCTGGTAGAAATCGAAGGCATGGTCGTGCAGAGGGTCGCGCAGAGGCTGCGGCAAGGCAACGAGCTCCGGCCTGACGCTATCATCCCTCGCGGAGGCCGGGCCAGCTTCCGCTTCGTCAGATGCCTCGCCCTCTGACTTTGCCGATGCTTCCTCCGCATCGGCGTGCTCTTCATCCTGACCTTGCCGGCTCTCCTCGTCCTGAGCTTGTCCGCCCTCCTCATCGCCGACGGGATCGACGCGATTGAGCAATTTCGATTCGCTGTTCTTGGCGGGGGTGTCTGCCGGTAAATAATTCGCCACGACGAAGGGAACGCCGAGCGGCAGGGATGCCGACATCGTCGCCTGCTCCGCAGCCTCATACACCGCCATCGGCGTTACAGGCGACGTCTGCAACGTCGGCTTGCCGGAAGCGATGGCGAGAGCACCGGATGTTTCGGATCCTTCCGCCAATAACACCGGCATGGCCGCCGCCGCGACCGGGCTCTTGAGACCTTCATGGACGGCCGTCGGCTGCGTGGACGATGCCTGCGCCGCGGTATTGCCGGTCAGCGCCTGGGCGATGATCTTCTCGACGGAAGAGGAGGGATTGTTGATGATCTGAAGAAGATCGGAACTGGTTGCCATCGCTGGCGGACTGATGACGACCTGCAGGCCCTGTTTGATGTCGGCTTCTATCTGCTGGATATCGCGCGGCACCGGCGGCGGCGCGAGCGGCGACCGGATCAGCGCGACTTCGGTCGGTAGTTCGGCTTCGGCGGCGATCGCCGTCAGCAGCACGCTCGCGGTCAAATCATCGACAAGAGAAGCGAGCTCGGAAGGCTGGACGGTGACGGCCGCAGGGGCAGCGGCACCGCTACTGGCAGGCGCGGCTTGCGGGGCGGCGACGGTAGCGTTTTGCGCAACCGTCTGTGTTTGAGCCGCCTGGGCAGCAGCCGGCGCGGATTGAGATTGTACGGAAATGCCCGATTGTGGCGTCGGCTGCGCCGCAGGTGCCGGCTGTGCAGCAGGCTGAGCCGTCGGTGGTGTGACCGGCGCAGGCGCAGATGCGGGCATAGCGGAGGCCGGTTCTTCTGCGGCAGCTGCGAGTGCCGTTGCCTGGGCGGCCAGATCGGCTACCTTCTGCAGCGGAGCCAATGTCGGTCCCTGCGCAGCTGGCGTTTCCACTTTGCCGGCATTCTGCCCATAGGAATTGACGACCGCCTTCAGGACGGCGTCCGGCTCGGTGACCGACGCCTGCTCCAGGCGGAGAGCCAGCTGCACCGCCTGCGGGCTTTCCGGATCCTGCAATGCCGCTGCCAGAAGCGGCAAGGATACCGGCGTCCTCATCTGCGCATCCATCCGCTGCTGCGCGGCGGCGAGTTGCGGCGGCGTCAGGCTGCGGATTGCGGCGGCAATACGTTGCGCATAGGCGGTATTGCTTTCGCCCGGCTCACGGGAAACATTCACCACCTTGCTGGCGGCATCGATCGCGGAAAGCAGGCTGTCGAGCATGCGTTCGCGGGCCGCGACCAGCAACATGTTCAACTTTCCCTCGACGCTGGCATTGACGGTGCTCGATAGAACGGCGAGCGGCGTTGCCGTCGTCTGAAGCCCAGAGGTCTCGGCCGTCGCGGCAATCGGCTTCTCAACGGACACACCCACAGCGGACACGGCACCAACGGGAAGCAACATGACATGCTCCTTTATCTGGCAAGACGACGATGGAAGCGGGAAGCAGGTTCAATCGAGGTCCGCTCATGCGGCCTGTGGATTTCCTAGCGCCGGATGACCGAACTGACGAGGCGCGAACGCGCAGAACTGGAAATCATCCGCAAAATAGCAGTCGAATCCTTAACAGATCCCTAAATAAAAGGGCCAATGCCACTTCCGCGACACTGGCCCCTGGATTTCGCGCTGCAAGCGAAGCAATCAGCTATGCGCGAAGATATCCGCCTCTTCCCAGCCAAGGAGGTCGAGCTTGGCGCGCGTCGGCAGGAAGGCGAAACAGTCATCCGCATAGTCCATGCGGCCATCGCGCAGCAGGCGTTGTGTCAGCTTTTCACGCAGGGCATGCAGATAAAGCACGTCGGATGCGGCATATTCGAGCTGCGCCGGGGATAGCGTTTCCGCCGCCCAGTCGGACGATTGCTGCGCCTTGGAGATGTCTACCTCGAGCATCTCCTTGAGATTGTCCTTCAGGCCGTGACGGTCGGTATAGGTACGGCAGAGGCGCGAGGCGATCTTGGTACAGAAGACCGGTGTCGTGGTGACGCCGAAGGTGTGAAACAGCACGGCGATGTCGAAGCGACCATAGTGAAAGATCTTCTGATGCGTCGGGTCGGCCAGCATGGCAACGAGATTGGGGGCCTGCTTCTGGCCAGCCGCAATGCGGATGATGTCAGCCGTGCCGTCGCCGGGCGAAAGCTGCACGAGGCAAAGTCGGTCACGGCGTGGGACGAGGCCGAGAGTTTCGGTGTCGATGGCTATCGCGCCGGTGTAGCGGGCGGCATCCTCAGTAGAAATATCGCCTTCATGATAGCGGATGGTGGCAGCCATGAGATTCTCCCGGCTCTGTCGTTCTGAATTCGCTTTTCGTCCGTTCTATAGAACGGAGAGGATGAGAACCATACCGGCCGGTCAAAATGTCGGCGGCGTGTTGATCCAGAGCAATATGGTCTCACCATCATGGCGATTGCGCCAGGAATGATAGCGGCGGCTTTCGAAATAAAGGGAATCGCCTGGCAGGAGATCGAAGAACTGGTCGCTGTCGAGCACCAGCTCCAGGTGACCGGCGAGAACATGGATGAACTCCTCGCCCTCGTGGCGATAGGCACCCTCGCTCGTCGCACCAGGTGCGAGCACGAAGCGATGGCAGTCCATCATCGTCCGTCCTTCGGCGAGAAGCTGGACAGTGACGCCCGGCGTCGTTGCCGGCCAGGCACGCCATTCGCCGGATCGGACGAGCGCGGAAGCATCCTCCCGCTCCTCGCCGGACAGGCGCGATACCGTCGTGCCATAATAATCAGCCAGATCATGCAGGGTCTTGAAGCTGACGCCTTGTGAGGTGCGTTCCAGGGTCGACAGCGTCGAGGACGTCATGCCCATGTCGGCGGCGACCTGCTCCAGTGTCTTGCCGGCGGCATGGCGCAGTGACCGGAGCCTGCGGCCGATATCGGAGGAGGCCAGCTGCTCACCATTTTCAAGACCGGCAGTCCCTTCCTCCGTGTCGAGCGCTTCGCGAATCGCTGCAGGATTGAGGCCACGTTCAGCGCGGAACCATGCAATACGCTTCAATCGCGCCACATCCTCGGCGCTGTACTGCCGGTGCCCGGTCTCGGAGCGGGAGGGAACCACAAGCCCCTGGCTTTCCCATAGCCGCAGCGTGGAGGCCGACACGCCGGCAAGACGCGCCGCTTCCGCCACCTTGTAGCGCACCGGATATCGCTCCGGCTCGATGCTGCTCATTCGCCAAGATCCCTGGTTATCGTTTTTCGATCCGTTTAGCACGGATGAAACGACTTAGCGCGCCTTAAAGGAAAGCTGCAACCTTCTGCCCGCCTTCGGCTCATTCTTGTCTCTCTCACAAAATCCCGCTTGAAATCCTACAGGAAAAATGTAGGAGTTTTGTAAATAACTTGCAGAACTTCTGCAAGATAATTCGAAAACACCTTGTGGGAGCCACTGCAATGACCTTGACCGAGCGGAAGAACGCCGCCATTTCCCGCGGCGTCGGCATGACGACGCAGATCTATGCTGACCGTGCCGAAAATGCTGAGATCTGGGACAAGGAAGGGCATCGCTATATCGATTTCGCTTCCGGCATTGCTGTGGTGAATACAGGCCATCGCCATCCCCGCGTGATTGCCGCCGTCAAGGACCAGCTCGACCGCTTCACGCATACCTGCCATCAGGTCGTACCCTATGAGAGCTATGTGCATCTGGCCGAGCGGCTGAACGCGATCGTTCCCGGCGATTTCGCCAAGAAGACGATCTTCGTGACGACGGGTGCCGAAGCGGTCGAAAATGCCGTCAAGATCGCCCGCGCCGCCACCGGCCGCTCCGCCATCATCGCCTTTGGCGGCGGCTTTCACGGCCGTACCTTCATGGGCATGGCGCTGACCGGCAAGGTCGCACCTTATAAGATCGGCTTCGGCCCGATGCCGGGCGATGTTTTCCATGCACCCTTCCCGGTGCCGCTGCACGGTATCAGTGTCGAGCAGTCGCTGGCGACACTGAAGAAGCTGTTTGCCGCCGATGTCGATCCACAGCGTGTGGCCGCGATCATCCTCGAGCCCGTGCAGGGCGAAGGCGGCTTCTATCCCGCGCCAGCCGCCTTCATGAAAGCGCTGCGCGAGATCTGCGACCAGCACGGCATTCTCCTGATCGCCGACGAGGTGCAGACCGGCTTTGCGCGCACCGGCAAGATGTTTGCGATGGACCACCATGAGGTGGCGGCCGATCTCGTCACCATGGCAAAGAGCCTTGCCGGCGGCTTTCCGCTCGCCGCCGTCACCGGCCGCGCCGAAATCATGGATGCACCCGCTCCAGGCGGCCTCGGTGGCACCTATGGCGGCAATCCGCTCAGCATCGCCGCAGCCCATGCGGTGCTCGACGTCATCGCCGACGAGGGTCTGTGCGACCGCGCCAATCAGCTCGGCTCACGCCTGAAACAGCGACTGGAATCGCTGCGCGACAAGGTACCCGAAATCGTCGATATCCGCGGCCCCGGCTTCATGAATGCGGTTGAATTCAACGACGCGACGACGAAGCTGCCGAGCGCGGATTTCGCCAACAAGGTGCGGCTGATCGCGCTCGACAAGGGCCTGATCCTTTTGACCTGCGGTGTTTACGGCAATGTCATCCGCTTCCTATCGCCGATCACCATTCAGGACGGCGTCTTCAGCGAAGCACTCGACATTCTCGAGGCATCGCTGCTGCAGGCAAGCGCCGCCCGCTAATCGCCGCCATCAGCATTTTCTTAATTATCCGCCCGCGCGGCCAGCCGGGTGAAACCTGTCGGAGTGCATAGCATGTCCTTTACAACAGCAATGACCAAGCATGTGCCGTTCTCCTCGCGCTTCCTGCGCGCCGCCGGTTATATCAACGGCGCCTGGACGGCTGGCGGGGCAACGAAGACATTCGATGTCGTCAATCCCGCCACCGGCGAAGTGCTTGCCTCGCTGCCCGATATGGGCGCCGCCGAGACGACCGCAGCCATCGATGCCGCCTATATCGCCCAGGCCGCCTGGGCCGCCCGTCCGGCTAAAGAGCGGGCAGCAATCTTACGGAAATGGTTCGATCTCATGATCGCCAATGCCGATGAGCTGGCGGCAATCCTGACCGCCGAAATGGGCAAGCCGCTTCCTGAAGCCAGAGGCGAGATTCTCTACGCCGCTTCCTATGTCGAATGGTATGCGGAAGAGGCTAAACGCATCTATGGCGAAACCATCCCCGCCCCCTCCAACGACAAGCGCATGGTCGTCATCAAGCAGCCGGTCGGCGTCGTCGGCACGATCACGCCCTGGAACTTCCCGGCGGCCATGATCGCCCGCAAGATCGCGCCGGCGCTGGCCGTCGGCTGCACCGTGGTCTCGAAGCCGGCCGAACAGACGCCGCTGACGGCGATCGCGCTTGCCGTGCTTGCCGAGGAGGCAGGCATTCCCCCAGGCGTCCTCAACATCATCGTCGGCATCGATGGCCCGGCGATCGGCCGCGAGCTTTGCGGTAATGCGAAGGTGCGCAAGATCAGCTTCACCGGCTCGACCGAAGTCGGCCGCATCCTGATGCGCCAGTGCGCCGACCAGATCAAGAAAGTCAGCCTTGAGCTCGGCGGCAACGCGCCCTTCATCGTTTTCGACGATGCCGATCTCGACGCAGCCGTCGAAGGCGCCATGGCTTCGAAATATCGCAATGCCGGCCAGACATGCGTCTGCGCCAACCGGATCTATGTGCAATCCAGTGTCTACGACGCCTTTGCCGCCAAGCTCGCCGCGAAAGTGGGCGAACTTTCCGTCGGTGACGGCTTCAAGCCGGGCGTAACCGTGGGGCCGCTGATCGACGAACAGGGCGTCGCCAAGGCGGAAGACCATGTTCGGGATGCCGTTTCGAAGGGTGCTCGCGTCGTGGCAGGTGGCAAGCGCATCGAAGGCGTCGGCACCTTCTTCGCGCCGACCATCCTGACTGGCGTCGACCGGAGCATGAAGGTCGCCCGCGAGGAGACATTCGGGCCGGTGGCACCGCTCTTCCGCTTCGACACCGTCGAGGATGTCATCGCCCAGGCGAACGACACCGAATTCGGCCTCGCCGCCTATTTCTTCGCCGGTGACCTCAAGAAGGTTTGGCGCGTGGCGGAAGCGCTGGAATACGGCATGGTCGGCATCAATACCGGCCTGATGTCGACAGAGACGGCACCCTTCGGCGGCATCAAGCAATCCGGCCTCGGTCGTGAAGGCTCGCGCCATGGCGCCGACGACTATCTCGAAATGAAGTATCTCTGCATCGGCAATCTGTAGCCGGCTATCAGGTTGAGGTGATATGAATGCGGCCCTGCCACAGGCGGGCCGCGCTCAGCCGGTCGGTGTAAAAGGCGCCGGTATCGAGATTGAGCCTGAGACCATTGACTTCGGCCTGCTGGATCGGTGTATGGCCATGGATGATCAGCTTCGGCAGCGGCTGTGCGCTGTCGTAGAAGCGCGAGCGGATGAAGACGAGGTCGTCGTCTTGCTGATCGGCAATCGACCGATCCGGATCGATGCCGGCATGGACGAATAGCACCTCTGGCGTATCCAGCAGGATCGGCAGTCGGCGCAGGAAATCAACGTGATCCTCTGGCAGCCAGCTTCGGATAAAGGTATCGAGCTTCTTCCGCTTTGGATATAGCTGCTGCAAACGAGGGATATCCACGCCATAGGAAGCAAGCGTCGCATCCCCGCCGAGCGCCACCCAATCCTCAAGCGATATCTCGCCGTCGACATAGGACAGCATCGCCATCTCGTGATTGCCGGTCAGGCAGATGCGGTCGAAACCGTTCGGCGGCGGCGCCATCAGGCGACTGACGACCTGCGCCGAGGCAGGACCGCGATCGATGAAATCCCCCAGCATGACGATGAGCTTTCGGCCGGGAAGCCCCGCCGCGTCGGCAAAGATCTTGCGCTCCAGTGCGCTCAGGAGATCGTAACGGCCGTGGACATCGCCGATGACGTAGGTGGGCATGTCGAGGTGTTCGAGCCATTCCCGGCGTCGACGATGGCCGAAGCCATTGGTCATTTTTTCGCGTATCCTGGACGCCGCCATGAAACTGCCTTTCGAGCGCACACCCCGGAACGCCTCAACTGTGTCTGCAAAAAGAACTCAAAAGCGACGATTCTTTGCCAGAAAGGCGGAAATTATCGCTGGTGACGGTTCTGGCAGCAGGACCGAACCTGCAGCACCAACCCGCCTTGCGGCAAAGCGTCCCGAACGGCACCTTTATGCATGGAGAAAGTTGACAGTGCGTATCCGCAATCTTATCGCGCTACCCACGCTGGCGCGAGACCTTCCGCCGTCAACCCTGGAAACCCAGAAGTTGGGGGCCTCGGCACGGGCTGCCGCCTCAAATTGGAACGTCCCATTCATGGCGACTGTAAACTTATCGTGAAGCCCTGATGGATACGACGATAGCGCTCCAACTCTGCCGCTTTCTGCATGATGCATCCCTGATGCTTCTATGGGGCGCATGCGCCTATCTCTCTCTCCTCGTACCAAGAGCACTTGCTGACACCGTTTGGCGCATGATTGCGAGACCGTTTGTGCTGATTGCCGTGGTTGCGGTTTTAACGGCACTGGCCGCGCTGCCGGTGACGACGGCGGATATCGGCAATGGCTGGAGCGATGCGCTCGATGCCGGCATGATCCATGAAGTGGCTTTCGAAACCACGGTCGGGCTCGCCTGGCAGGCGCAGATGCTGGCGGCCATCGTGATGATTTGCGCTTTGCTGCCGCCACAGAACTGGCGCCGCCACGGGCTGGCCCTGGGCGCCGGCATTGGCCTTGCCTCTCTGTCATTGACTGGGCATGCCTCGATGCTGGAGGGGTGGATGCAGCAGGTGCATCGGGCCAATGATATCCTGCACGTGCTTGCCGGCGGCGGCTGGCTGGGGGCGCTGGTGCCGCTGATCCCTATCCTTAAGCTTCTCGGCCGGCCGGAATATAGGACGGAAGCGCAACTCGCGCTGCGCCGGTTCTCCAATGCCGGTCATGTTGCGGTCGCGCTCGTCATCCTCTCCGGTATCGTCAATACGCTGCTGATCCTGAAACGGCTGCCGACGGACTGGTCTTCGTCCTATCAGAAGCTGCTTGCCATCAAGATCGCCCTGGTTGCCGTCATGACCGTATTGGCGATCATCAACCGCTACGTCTTCGTTCCCTGGATCGGCCGCAAGCCGGACCGGGCGTTGCTAGCCCTCCGGCTCGGCGGTATCTCCGAGATCGTGATCGGCATTATCGTCATCGCGCTGGTTGCCGTCTTTGGCATGATGGAGCCAGTCTAGCCGCCGAGCGATTTCACGACCGAACGAACGGCCGCCGGATCTTGTGTCGTCGGCTTGTATTCCAGGCCCGCCCTGCCGCGATAGCCTTGGGCGTACAGCCAATCCAGCCGTTCCGCCAGATCGATATGGCCGGTGCCGGGATCGTTGCGGCCGGGATGATCGGCAACATGGAGATGGACGATGCGGTCGATGCGATCGCCGATCACCTGCTGCGTGTCCTCGCCCATGACGGCCGAATGATAGAGATCGTAGACAATGCCTATTTCCGGACGGCCGACCTCATCGACGATATCAAGGCCCTCCGCCGTCGAAGACAGGTAATAGCCGACATGGTCTATCTTCGTATTCAGCGGCTCAAGGCCGAGCCGGACGCCGGAGCCTTCTAGAAGGTCAGCACCGGCGCGAAGGGTAGCGACGATGGCCGCGCGCTGCTCGGCGCGGGAAAATTCCGCCAGATCATCGCCGGCCTGCGCGATCAGAACTGGCGCGCCGAGGCGCTGGGCGACAACGACGGACTCCTGCAGTCCCTTCAGCCAAATTTGTTTGTTTGCCGGATTCGTCAGCGCAATCATCGGCTCCGCGACGAGACCGGACACCGGGACGCCGGTTTCGGCGACGGCAGCTGCAATTGCGTCCAGATCCTTGTTCGTCCAGTGCCAGAACTCGACCGCATCGAGTCCCGCCGCATGTGCCAGCCGGACACGATCGGCAAAGACATCGCCATCGCGCGCAAACAACCACTCGATACAGGCCGAAAACTGTCGCATGAGATTCTCCTCCCTCGATTTGGTCAGGAGCAATGCGCGAGATCATGCGCAACGGCAAGCCTCTCTAGCGATGATACTGCTGTGGCAGCCGCGGCATCGAAGGTTTGATGGCCTCTACCTTCACTGCTGAGAGCACGCGCATATCACGGCGGAAATCGGAAGGCGACATCCCGGCAATATGGCGGAAGGACTTGTTGAAAGCGCTGATGGAGCCAAAGCCGCTATCCATGGCGACCTGCAGAACATTGGCGCCGTCGCACATCAACATCGCCTGCGCCCGCGAAAGGCGCAGCAGGTTCACATATTTGGCCAGCGTCATGCCGGTGGATTTCTTGAAGAGGTTCATTGCGTATTTCGGATGGAGGTGAGCCGCCTTGGCGATGTCAACCGTATCGATGTCATGGAGGAAATTATCGGCGATGAAATCGCACATTCGCGCGAGGCTGCGCGAAGATTGCGGATGAGCCTGGTCATTGGCCGCATTCCCAGTCTTTTCCGGAACCATGCGATAGGGCTCGAAGGCGATGCGCTCCAAACGCAGCAGGAGTTCCGCGACGGCATGTTCCGCCTTGGCACCGTCGCCGGACATGACATAGCGGTGCCATCGGGCGAAATTTTCGTCATCGGCGGCATCTGTCGCCGAGCTTATCAATGCCTGTCCGCGAATGAGGCGGCCGGAGATATCAAGCGGCAGCCGCAGGCGGAAAAAATGGACGAGCGGCAGATGCGCGCCGGCATAGATCGAATCGTCGGACAGTTCGTCCAGCTGATGCGGCTGGCCGCCCCAGAAAAGACAGATCTCACCGGCTCGCAAAGTAAGCTCGTGATCGCCTATGCGGTAGTGCACGGTCCCGCGGACAATGTAATTGACTTCCACCTGTGCGTGCCAATGCGGCTTTGCCATCGGCAACGGCTGGTTATGAAACATCTGCAGGACGTTTGGGAGCCCTTCGACACTGCTTGCACCCGGCTGATAAACTGCCCGTTGACCCACCTTACTTTTCGCCAAGTCCATGTTCCCTTTTTAGGAGACAGAAGCGTACCGGCGGATAGTTTAAGCGTGTTCTACTGAGGACGGCAATTGAAAAGGGAGGATTTTCAATGCGTTTAAAACTTGCTGGAGCGACGGCACTTGCTGCCCTGCTTGCTTCCGGTTCTGCCTTTGCTGAGCAAACCACCATCACCGTATGGAGCTGGAACATCGCCGCGTCGGCCCTGAAGTCGACGGTCGAGGGATTCAATAAGAAAAATCCTGACATCAAGGTCGAGGTTCAAGACATCGGCAACCCAGGGGTCTTCGACAAGATGCTGGCCGCCTGCGCTGCCGGCGGCGATGGGCTGCCCGACGTCGTGTCGATCGAAAACCACAAGGCTTCGATCTTCTGGAACCGCTTTCCGGACTGCCTGACCGATCTCACGAAACTCGGCTACAAGGATGAGCTGAAGAAGCAGTTCCCGGATTTCAAGCGCGCCGAGCTTGAGGTCGGCGATGCTGCCTATGCGATGCCATGGGATTCCGGTCCGGTCACCATGTTCTATCGCCGCGACATGTATGAAAAAGCAGGCGTCGATCCGGCAACGATCAAGACCTGGGACGATTTCATCGCCGCCGGCAAGAAGATCTCCGCCGCCAATCCGGGCGTGATCATGACGCAGGCCGATCTCAACGGCGACACCGAATGGTTCCGCATGCTCGCCAATGAACAGGGCTGTGGGTATTTTTCAGGTGACAGCCAAAACATTACCGTCAATCAGCCCGGCTGCGTCAAGGCATTGGAGAAGGTAAAGGAAATCAAGGACGCGGGCCTGATGAGCGCCGCGAACTGGAACGAGAAAATCCAGGCGAACACGGCAAGCAAGGTGGCGTCGCAGCTCTATGGCGGCTGGTATGAAGGCACTGTCCGCTCCACCTCACCGGATCTTGCCGGCAAATGGGGCGTCTACCCGATGCCGAGCATGACAGCCGACGGCCCGCACGCAGCCAATCTTGGCGGCTCGTCGCTCGCAATCGCCAGCGGATCCAAGCACAAGGAAGCCGCCTGGAAGTTTCTCGAATACACACTTGGCACCAATGAGGGCCAGGTGACCATGCTAAAATCCTTCGGCCTCGTGCCGTCGCTGCTGACGGCGGTCCAAGATCCTTTCGTCAATCAGCCGCAGCCCTATTGGGGCGGGCAAAAGGTCTGGGCCGATATTCTCGCCACCCTGCCGAAAATCAACCCGAGCCCGGGCACCCAGTATTTCAGTGATGCCGATGAGGTCATAAAGGCTGTCCAGACGAAATATCTCGCTGGCGGCTATCCGAATGGCAAGGCCGCGCTCGACGATGCAGCCCAGCAGATCGCTTCGGCGACAGGTCTGCCGCTCGCGAAATGAGTGACACTACCGGGCGTGCCTCCCAAGCCGCGCCCGGCATCCCCGCCGCCCTAGAATCAAAGAAGTAGCGCGTGACGTCGTCCGAAAACCGCCTACATTTTTCGGCGTCACGCTCTAGGGGCGGCGGGGATGTGATGTCACGCATCATTTTCCTGCGCTAAAGGAGAAGGCTTTCATGCGGTTGCGAAACCGGAGCGCCTATGCGTTCCTTGCACCCTATCTTCTGGTATTCGCCGCTTTCTGGGTCTGGCCGATCATCGATTCGTTCCTGATATCGTTCCAGAATACCCGGGCTAATCCCTGGACCTTCAATCTGTCGCTCAATTGGGGGCGGCTGTTCGGCGATCCGGCATTCTACAATGCGCTTGAAAATACGCTGATCATCCTGATCGTTCAGGTGCCGGTCATGATCACGCTCGCCACCGTCATGGCGGTGCTGCTGAATTCGCCGCTGCTGAAGGCGCGTGGCATTTTTCGCTTTGCTTTCTTCGCGCCCGTGGTTGTCGGAGAAGTGGCCTATGCCGCCGTCTTCCGCCTGATGTTCAACGTCGACTTCGGCATCATCAACAAGCTGCTCGGCGGCGTGGGCATAGCGCCGGTGTCGTGGTTTGCCGACTCGCATGTCGCAATGGTACTCATCGTTATCGCCGTCACCTGGCGCTGGGCGGGTTACAACGCCATCATCATTCTTTCCGGGCTGCAGTCGATCCCCGAGGATGTTTACGAGGCCGCGACCCTCGACCGCGTCAGCCGCTTCAAGCAGTTCATCCACATCACCCTGCCGCTCTTAAAGCCGATCATCCTCTTCTGCGTCGTCCTGTCCGTCATCGGCACCATGCAGCTCTTCACCGAACCATATCTGATCACCAATAGAGGAGGCCCCGGCGGCGGGACGGAAACGCTCGGCCTGCTGCTCTATCGCCAGGCTTTCCAGTCCACCAACTTCGGCTACGCCTCTGCGATCGCCTATACGATGGCGGCGCTTGCGGTGGCCATCTCTCTTCTCAATCTCTGGGTGGGGCGCGAACCGAAATGAAATCAAAGTCCAAATCCACTCTGATCCGCTCGATCGCCTTGCACGGCCTGCTGGCGCCGCTCGCCATCATCTGGCTGTTTCCGATCTGGATGATGTTCGTCTTCTCGACCATGCCCGATTACGGCATTTTCAGCCCCGGCATCGTCCTGACACCGTCGACTGGTTTCATGGACAACTTCCGGAACCTGCAGGCCGACACCAACTTCGTCGGCGCGATGACGATCTCCATCGTCGTTGCCGTCGTCTATACCTGCCTGTCTGTGCTGCTGACGTCGATGGCCGGATGGGCGCTGGCGCGCTACCAGTTCGCCGGTCGCTCGGGCGTCATCGGGATCATCCTCGGCACGATCACGCTGCCCTACTCCGTCGTCATCATTCCGCAATTCATCATGGTGGCACGCGATTTCGGGCTGGCGAACACGTGGGTAGCGCTGATCGTTCCGCCGCTCTTCAACTCGCTCGGCGTCCTCTTCATGCGCCAGGCCTTCTCGATGATGCCGGGCGAACTCTTTGACGCCGCCCGCGTCGAGGGCGTCAAGGAATGGCAGATTTTCCTGCGCATCGCCCTACCGCTGGCGCGGCCGACGATGGCGGCACTCGCCATCATCCTGTTCCTGGCTTCCTGGAACAATTATCTCTGGCCGTTGCTCATCAACTCCCGGCCAGGAATGATGACCGCGCCCGTGGCGCTCGGAACGCTGATCGGCCTCACCAGGGTCTCCTGGGGCGGCATCATGGCCGGTGCCGTGATGCTGACGGCGCCGATCCTCATCATCTTTGTTCTCCTGCAACGCCACTTCATCGCCGGCATTGCCGCCGGCGCAATCAAATAATTCCGGGAGACCCGTATGGCTGAACTGTCTCTTACCAATGTCGTCAAACGCTACGGTTCGCTGGAAATCATCCACGGCGCCAATCTCGAGGTGAAGGACGGCGAGTTCGTCGTCTTCGTCGGGCCGTCCGGATGCGGCAAGTCCACGCTGTTGCGCATGATCGCCGGGCTTGAAGACATTACCGGCGGCGAACTCAAGATCGGCGGGCGCGTCGTCAACGATGTGGAGCCGGCCGATCGCGGCATCGCCATGGTCTTCCAGTCCTATGCCCTCTATCCGCACCTGACCGTCGAACAGAACCTCAATTTCGGGCTGCGTATGAACGGCAATCCGAAGGCCGACACCGACCGTCGCGTCAAGCAGGCGGCCGAGATCCTGCAGATATCAGAGCTGATGCAACGCCGGCCGAAACAGCTCTCCGGCGGCCAGCGCCAGCGCGTCGCCATCGGCCGCGCCATCGTGCGTGAACCGCAGATCTTCCTGTTCGACGAGCCGCTCTCGAACCTCGATGCCGAACTGCGCGTGCAGATGCGCGTGGAAATCTCCCGCCTTCACAAGAAGCTCGGCACCACGATGATCTACGTCACGCACGACCAGACGGAAGCGATGACGCTCGCCGACAAGATCGTCGTGCTGCGCGGCGGCAACATCGAGCAGGTGGGCGCGCCGCTCGATCTCTATGACGATCCGGCCAATCAGTTCGTCGCCGGCTTCGTCGGCTCGCCGAAAATGAACTTCCTGCAGGCCGAGGTCGCAGACAATCAGCAGGGCCGCGTCGCCGTGGTACTCAAGGGTCAGCGCAACGTTCGCCTGACATTGCCCGTCTCCTCGGCAAAGTTGGAGGTCGGCCAGCCGGTGACGCTTGGCGTCCGCCCGGAACATTTCCTCGAGGCCGGACGGGGTGATGTGGACATGACCGTCGATGTCGATGTCGCAGAGCATCTCGGCAATACCAGCTACATCTACGCCAATGTCGAAGGCGGCGAGCAGATCGTCATCGAGCGCGAGGAGTCCCGCAACACGGGCAATCGCGACAAGCTCACCGTGGCGCTATCGGCCGCCAAGACATTCCTGTTCGACAGCGCCGGCAACCGATTGCGGTAGGCGCTGCCCTTACTCCCAAGACAGCATGCAGATTTAGGAAAGGATCGTTCCATGACCACTGAGACACCAATCCGCTGGGGCATTATCGGCCCCGGCAGGATCGCACAGACTTTTGCCGAAGGTATCGCCCATTCCCGCAGCGGCAAGCTGGTGGCCATCGGCAGCCGCAACCCGGACAAGCCGGGCCTGAGCGACGGCTTCCCAGGCGCGCGCATCGTCAATGGCTATGAAGCCCTGCTCGCCGACAGGGAGATCGACGCCGTCTATATCGCCACGCCGCACACCGGCCATGCCGAATGGGCGATCAAGGCGATCCGCGCCGGCAAGCATGTGCTCGTCGAAAAGCCGATCGCGCTTTCCGCCTTCGATGCGGAGGCCATCTATTACGAGGCCAAGAAAGCCGGTGTCTTCGCCGGCGAAGCCTTCATGTATCGCGTCCATCCACAGACGGCGAAACTGATCGAGCTCGTCAAAAGCGGCGTGATCGGCGATCTGCGCATCATCCGTACCTCCTTCGGCTTCAACATGGGCAAGGTCAATCCGGAACACCGGCTGTTTGCCAATGAGACTGCCGGCGGCGGCATCCTCGATGTCGGCGGCTATCCGGTCTCTATGGCCCGCCTGATCGCCGGTGCGGTCGACGGCAAGCCGTTCCTCGATCCTGAAAAGGTCTCGGGCGTCGGCCATCTCGGCCAGACCGGCGTCGACGAATGGGCTTCCGCCGTCTTGAAGTTCCCGAACAACGTCATTGCCGAAGTGTCCTGCTCGATCATGGCGAACCAGGACAACACGCTGCGCATCATCGGCTCCGAAGGTCGCATCGAAGTCGCCGACTTCTGGTTCGCCTCCGGCCATAAGGGCGGCGTCGGCAAGATCGACGTCATCAAGGGCGGCGAGACCCAGACGATCGAGGTCAAGGAAGATCGCTGGCTCTATTCCTTCGAAGTCGATGCGGCCGGCGATGCCATTCACGCCGGACAAAAGGAATTCGCCTATCCTGGCATCAGCTGGGCCGATTCGATCGGCAACCTCAAGGTGCTCGACCAATGGCGCGCCTCGATCGGCCTCGAATATAGCATCGAGAAGGCAGCAAAGCGGACGAAGAACATCGCCGGCGCGACCGTCACCAAGGGCAACAGCATTCCGAAGCGCAGCATTCCCGGCATCTCCAAGCCGGCATCGCTCGTCACGCTCGGCTTCGAGTTCTTCCCGAATTTCGCAGCCGCTTCGCTGACGCTCGACGCCTTCTATGAAGCCGGCGGCAATGCCTTCGACACGGCCTATGTCTATGGTGGCGGCAAGACGGAGAGCATTTTCGGCGACTGGCACACCAGCCGCAACGTGCCGCGCGAGGAGATCGTGCTGATCGGCAAGGGCGCGCATTCGCCGCTTTGCTATCCGGACGTGATCGCCAAGCAGCTCGACCAATCCCTTAACCGCCTGAAGACCGACTATGTCGACATCTACTTCATGCACCGCGACAATACCGACGTTCCGGTCGGCGAGTTCGTCGATGCGATGGACGCCGAGGTGAAGGCTGGCCGCATTCGCGGCATCTTCGGCGGCTCGAACTGGACGCGCGCCCGCTTCGACGAAGCGATCGCCTATGCTCAGAAGAACGGCAAGACGGCACCGGCTGCACTTTCCAACAACTTCTCGCTGGCGGAAATGCTCGATCCGATCTGGGCCGGATGCGTCGCCGCCTCCGACGACGAGTGGAAGTCCTGGCTCAACGCCAAACAGATCCCGAACTTCGCCTGGTCGAGCCAGGGCCGCGGCTTCTTCACCGACCGCGCCGGGCGCGACAAGCGTGACGACGAGGAATTGGTGCGCGTCTGGTATTCCGACCGCAATTTCGGCCGCCGCGACAGGGCGATCGAACTGGCGCAGAAGCTCGGCCGGAGCCCGATCCACATCGCGCTTGCCTATGTCGTCGCCCAGCCCTTCCCGGTGATCCCGCTGATCGGCCCGCGCACGGTCGCCGAACTGGAAGACAGCCTGTCGGCGCTCGACATCAAGCTGACGCTGGAACAGGTGAAGTGGCTCGAGGGCTGAGATAGGCCTATCGTTCAAAGGCATTATTGATGCAAAAGGCCCATCCGGAAACCGGATGGGCCTTTTGCATATGCGTCGTTGATAATTGCCAAATGATCAGGCAGCGAAATCGAATGTCTTCGTATCAGCCCCTTCGAGGCGCAGCAGATAGGCCTTGCGCTCGAGACCGCCGGCAAATCCTCTGAGATCACCAGCCGATCCCACTACGCGATGGCAGGGCGCGATGATCGAGATCGGGTTGCGGCCATTGGCGGCGCCGACGGCACGGATCGCCTTTGCAGAGCCGATCTCGGTCGCTATCTGGCGGTAGCTGCGCGTCTCGCCGAAGGGAATGGCGAGCAGAGCCTGCCAGACCTTCTGCTGGAACTCCGTTCCGGCAAAGTCGAGCGGCAGATCGAAAACCTGTCGTTCGCCGGCGAAGTATTCGCGCAGCTGCCGTTCGGTCTCCAGCAGCACGGGATGGCTCGCGTCTTCCGCGACGATCAGCAGCGGTACGCGGCCCGGGCGATCATTGTCCCAGAGGATCGCGGCAAGTCCATCATCGCTGCCGACGAGCTTCAAGGCGCCGACGGGCGAATTCACAATCCGATAGACATACTGCTTTTCCGCATTTTTTTGAGCTTTGGTCATGCCGATATCCTTTCTTTGAAGTGCACTCGTGGCATCGGGCGAGATTGCCTCGGATGGAGCGCTTATGTCCCTATTGGACCTCAAATGACGGTCGCCAACCACCCGAAAACGGACGACGGGTAGGAAAATCCCGGCATTTCCTGATTCATTTGCTCGGCCGCAAGATAACGCAGCCTCCATGCGCACGCTTGGGGAATGGGCTGGAATTGTGTAGAATCGCGGAAAGCCAGATCGTCAAGCATGCGGAGCTCGATATGACAGTTCGCCCGCCACGGAACTTCAATCCATCGCAAACCAAGGAAACCGGCCTCGGCATCCTCGAATATGAGATGATGTCGGAACGCGCCAGCACGCTCGGCCATCACGGCATGAAGGTGGAAGCGGCGCTTGCCGCGTTGCAAGAGGGCGAAGCCAAGGGCAAGGCGGGCGTGGAGCACGAGCGGCTGGTGGATATCGCGGCGCAAGCCGTCTGGGGAATGTTCATCCATCGCGAGATCTGCGGTCTGCGCAATGGCCGCGATGTCATTCAGCGCTATGGCATTCCGAACAAGGTGCTTGCGCGCCTCGGGGCCAGCCCGAGACATCCCTGAATATCAGGATTTCAAGATCGCCTGGAAACGCGGATCGAAGGCGTGGCCGATCGGCTCCGCCGCCGCACCGCGCGCTACAGCCCAAGGGTCGGTCATGCCGAGCTGCAGGCGCGGCAGCAATCGGTCGGGACGATCGGCATTGGAGGGCAACAGCGGCTGCATGGCGGCGATCAGCCGTGTTGCCAACGCGACGGGGGCACCGCCGCACAGAATCACCGTTTGCGGATCGAAGACGGTTTCGATGAGCTGGACACTCCAGCGCAGATCGATCGCCGCCCTTTCGATCCAGGCGAGAATATCCGGATCGTCGGCGGCAGCTCGATCATTGATCAGCGAGTAAATATCAGGCGCCATCGGATCGACGCCGAGGTGATCGTAGAGCGAAGCCAGCGACGCGCGATGCTCGAGCTGGGTTTGTTTTCCGCCTGATGTCAGCAGCGCCATGCCGATTTCGCCGGCATTGCCATGGGCGCCGCTATAGAGCTCGCCCCCGAGGATCAACCCGGCACCGATACCATAGCCGACATAGAGGCAGACGGCGTGATCGAGCCCATGCGCGGCACCGACCATGCGCTCCGCCGTCGCGCAGGCGGCGGCGTCATTCTGCAAGGTGACATTGAGGCCGGTGCCCGCGGCGAGCGTTTCCAGCAGCGGAAAGCGTTGCCAGGCGCCCATCATCCAGGGATTGTCGGCATCTTCCTGCTCGATGCCGAAGGGACCCGGCATCGCCACGCCGAGGCCGACGAGGCGTTTCTCCGCCTGCGCCACGCGTTGTTTCAGTTCGCTGCGCACATCCTGCACGAGCTGCAGGACGACGGGCGTACCGGTGACAGGCCCGCCAACCGGCAGGTTCGCTTCCTTGCGTATCAGCACATTACCGACAAGATCGACGGCGATAGCGCGGGTGATGTGACGGTCGATCTGCAGGCCGATGGCGAAAGCTCCTTCCGGCACGAGACCATAGGGAGTCGAAGGCTGGCCGCGGCCGCGGCGCACCGTTTCCCTTGAGGTCACCAACCCGTCGTGTTCCAGCTCCTCCATGATGTTGGAGACGGTCTGTTTCGTCAGGCGCGTGGCGCGCGCGAGATCGGCGCGGGAGAGCGCACCATTGAGCCGCAAGGCGTCGATGATTACCCGCCGGTTATGGGCGCTGGTGCCCTCGTGGTTCGTTCCGCTCGTAGCCCTGATCGGGCGAATATCGTTCATCTGCTTTTGCCTCTTGACAGCAATAGAATATTGAAGAACAAATTAGTCAAGACAATTGACTTAAAAGAAACCACAGAGTTTCATTAGGGAACAAAACGGAGCCTTATGGCTCAGAGACGCGCCGATCGATGTTCGGCGGCCAGCCCGGCCAATTGCCTGCTCGACAACCGATGGCGACGCTTCAGCCGCCGTTGGAAAAATCGCGTGACTGTCAAAAAACCGGAGGATGGAATGTTGAAATCATTGAACAAGACATTGCTCGGCGCAGCGCTGATCGGCGCATCTTTCGCCTCGCACGCCTTTGCCGAAACCACGATCAATGCCCTCTTCATGGCACAGGCTGCCTATAGCGAAGCCGACGTACGCGCCATGACGGATGCCTTCTCCAAGGCCAACCCGGACATCAAGGTCAATCTCGAATTCGTCCCTTATGAAGGCCTGCACGACAAGACCGTGCTGGCTCAAGGGTCCGGCGGCGGCTATGACGTCGTGCTCTTCGATGTGATCTGGCCTGCCGAATACGTGACCAACAAGGTTCTGGTCGACGTTTCCTCGCGCATCTCCGACGATACGAAGAAGAGCGTGCTGCCGGGTGCCTGGACGACGGTCCAGTATGACGGCAAGTCCTATGGCATGCCGTGGATCCTCGACACCAAGTATCTGTTCTACAACAAGGACATCCTGGAAAAGGCCGGCATCAAGACGCCGCCGAAGACGTGGGATGAACTGAACGAACAGGCGAAGATCATCAAGGATAAGGGTCTTCTCGCCACCCCGATCGCCTGGAGCTGGTCGCAGGCCGAAGCCGCGATCTGCGACTACGCGACGCTCGTCAGCGCCTATAAGGGCGACTTCATCAAGGACGGCAAGCCGGCCTTCCAGACCGGTGGCGGCCTCGATGCCCTGAAGTACATGGTCACCAGCTACAAGTCCGGCCTCACCAACCCGAACTCCAAGGAATTCCTCGAAGAGGATGTCCGCAAGGTCTTCGAAAACGGCGATGCCGCCTTCGCGCTGAACTGGACCTACATGTACAACATGGCCAATGACCCGAAGGACAGCAAGGTCGCTGGCAAGGTCGGCGTCGTACCGGCACCGGGCGTTGCCGGCAAGAGCGAGGCTTCTGCCGTCAACGGCTCGATGGGCCTCGGCATCACGTCTGCCAGCAAGCATCCAGACGAGGCCTGGAAGTACATCACTTTCATGACCTCGCAGGCAACGCAGAACCAGTATGCCAAGCTCAGCCTGCCGATCTGGGCATCGTCCTATGACGATCCGGCCGTGACAAAAGGCCAGGAAGAACTGATCGCGGCCGCAAAGGTCGGCCTCGCTGCCATGTATCCGCGTCCGACGACGCCGAAATATCAGGAACTGTCGACCGCACTGCAGCAGGCGATCCAGGAATCGCTGCTCGGCCAGTCTTCTCCGGAAGATGCGCTGAAGTCTGCTGCCGACAATAGCGGTCTCTGATACCCTTATCGGGCGGCGCCAGTCGCCGCCCGCCTCTCTAGATCCTCCATGAAGAATGAAAGAAGGGGCCCGCCATGTCCGGCACCTCTATGACAACCCGCGCCTGGCTTTTGATGCTGCCGCTGCTTGTGGTGATGATCGCCGTCATCGGCTGGCCTCTCGTCGACACGGTCGGCCTTTCTTTCACCGATGCGAAGCTTGTGGGAACCGGCGGCAATTTCGTCGGTATCGACAACTATGCAAAGATGCTGGCGAATTCCAATTTCCAGCGCACCCTGATCACCACGGCCTGGTTCGCAATCGTCTCCGTCGCCGCCGAAATGGTGCTCGGCGTGCTGGCCGCCCTGCTGCTGAATCAGAATTTCAAGGGCCGTGGCGTGCTGCGCGCGCTGATGATCCTGCCCTGGGCGCTACCAACAGTCGTCAACGCAACGCTCTGGCGGCTGATCTACAATCCCGAATATGGCGCGCTCAACGCGGCCCTCACCCAACTCGGCCTGCTCGACACCTATCGTTCCTGGCTCGGCGAGCCGGGCACGGCGCTGACAGCCCTGATCGTTGCCGACTGCTGGAAGAATTTCCCGCTGGTGGCGCTGATTGCGCTGGCCGCCCTGCAGGCCGTGCCGCGCGATATCACCGCCGCCTCGCTGGTTGACGGCGCCGGCCCCTTCAAGCGCTTCCGTTTCGTCATCCTGCCCTATCTTGTCGGGCCATTGATGGTCGCGCTGGTGCTGCGCACGATCGAGGCTTTCAAGGTGTTCGACATCATCTGGGTGATGACCCGCGGCGGCCCGGCAAACAGCACGCGCACGCTCTCCATCCTCGTCTACCAGGAAGCCTTCTCCTTCCAGCGGGCGGGATCGGGCGCATCGCTTGCCCTCATCGTCACGCTGCTGGTCACGGTGCTTGCCGCCGCCTATGCAGCCCTTGTCCGTAAGACCGCAGGGAGTGCCGCCTGATGGAACGCAAGAGCCCGCTCTTCACCTGCTTCATCTATGTCTGCGCTATCCTGCTCGCCATCGTCATCCTGGCGCCGATCGCCTGGCTCTTCATCATGAGCATTTCGCCGGCTGCCGATCTTGCCGCCAAGCCTCTGCGCTGGTGGCCGCAGACGGCGGATTTCTCACGCTACAAAGTGCTGCTGTCGACGCTGGAAAACAGCGAGGGCGCGGCCTTCACCTCGTCGCTTCGCAACAGCATCGAAGTGGCCGGCATGGCGACCATCGCGGCGATCGCGCTCGCCATTCCCGCCGGCTGGGCCGTGTCGCGCACTCCGTCCGTCGGGTGGTCACTTTCCATGGTCATCGCCACCTATATGCTGCCGCCGGTGGCCCTTGCCGTGCCGCTCTATATGGGCCTTGCCTATCTCAGCCTGCTCAACAACGTCTTCGGCCTGGCGCTCGTCTATTTGACGATTCTCGCGCCGTTCACGACCTGGCTGATGAAATCCGGCTTCGATTCCATTCCGAAGGAAATCGAGGCCGCCGCGATGATCGATGGCGCCGGACTGTTCCAGACGCTGAAGATCATCACGCTGCCGCTTGCCATGCCTGTGATGGCGACCTCGGCGCTCTTCGCCTTCCTGCTTGCCTGGGATGAATTCTTCTATGCGCTGCTCTTTACCTCAGATCAGCGCGCCAAGACCCTCACCGTCGCCATAGCAGATCTGGCCGGCGGCCGTGTCTCGGATTACGGACTGATCGCGACTGCCGGTGTGCTGGCCGCCCTGCCCCCGGTGCTGATCGGCCTTGTCATGCAGCGTGCCCTGATCTCGGGCCTGACCAATGGCGGCGTCAAGGGATGACCATGACCAAAGAGAACACACGCCCCGCCGGCCTTGCCGCGATCGACCGCGAAATGGCTCGCCAGCATGCCGATGCGCTCGCTTCCTTTGACACTGCCGCCGATATGGCCGCTAAGGCCGCAGCCTCGCTGAAGCGCACCGGCAAGCTCTTGCTGCTCGGCATGGGCGGCTCGCACGCCGTCAACCGCGCCGTTGAGCCGCTCTATCGCGCAGCGGGCATCGATGCGATCGCGCTGCCGCTCTCCGAACAGCTCGGCCAGCCGCTGTCGCTGGAGGGCCGCACGATCTTCATGACCTCGCAATCCGGCGAGAGCGCCGAGGTGGTGCGCTGGTTCAACGAGACGGGCGGCACTGCCGAGACCTTTGGCCTGACGCTGGAAGGCGGCTCCTTCCTTGCGAAAACCGCGCCTTCTCTCGTCGGCGCCGGCGGCACCGAGCTTGCCTTTGCGGCAACCCGCAGCCTCACCGTCAGCTTCGCGCTGCATCTGGCGATCTTCGCCGCGCTGGGGCAGGATCCGGCTCGAGCGCTCGCCGTGCTTCGTGCGCCCGAAGCGCTCGATATCAAGCCGGCACTTGCGGCCCTCGCCAATGTCGCGACGGTCGTCACCTCAGGCCGCCGCCTGCAGGGCGTGGCCGAGGCGCTGGCGCTCGGCCTCACCGAACTTTCCCGTCGTCCCTGCTTCTCGCTTGAAGGCGGCCAACTGCGCCATGGTCCGATGGAAATGCTCGGCCCGTCGGTCGGCGTCGTGCTCTTCCGCGGCAATGATGCGACGGCCGGCCTCGTGACGGCCATGACCGTTTCCGCGCTCGAAACCGGCGCGCCGGTTATCGTCTTCGATGGTTCCGAAGAAGAGCCGGTGCCCGGCTGCGTCACGCTGCGCTTCAAGCCGGAAACCGGCCTTGCCGCCATCTTCCAGATGCTGCCCGTCGCCCAGTCGCTGATGATCGCCTTTGCCGACGAGCGGGTGGAGAATGCCGGCACGCCGGTTCGCTCGACCAAAATCACCCGGAGCGAATGAATGAAGCCGCTTGCAGTCATCGGCGACGTCAATATCGACCTGATCCTCGGGCCGGCGGCACCATGGCCGAAGGCCGGCACGGAGATCATCGTCGATCACGACGAGGTGCGCGTCGGCGGCCAGGCGGGCAATAGTGCGCTTGCCTGGGAAGGCCTCGGCGTCGATTACGAGATCGCAGCCAATGTCGGCAGCGATCAGTTCGGACGCTGGCTCAGCGAAGCCTTTGGTGCGCGCAGCAGCAAATGGCCGGTACGTCCCGAGGGGACGACGCTCTCGGTGGGCATCACCCACCCCGATGGCGAGCGCACATTCTTCACAACGCGCGGCCATCTGCCGCGTTTCAATCTCGGCGACGTGCTGGCGGTTCTCGACGGGGGGAAACTTGCCGGCGGCTATGCGCTGCTCTGCGGCGCCTTCCTCACCGAGGATCTCACGCGGGATTACGATGCGTTGTTCGACTGGGCTGACAAGCATGGAATCACCGTCGCGCTCGACACAGGCTGGCCGCTAGACGGCTGGACTAAAAAGAATTGCGATGCCACGCGGCGCTGGCTTTCCCGCTGCGGCGTGGCGCTCATGAACGAAGTCGAGACGACGACCTTAGCCGGCATGGATGACCCTGCCGAAGCCGCGCGCGCGCTCCATGCGTTAATGCCTCAAGGTGCCATCTTCGTCGTCAAGCGCGGTCCGGATGGCGCGATCGCCATCGATGCTGACGGCAGGCTCGTTTCGGCTACGGCGCCAAAAGTCACAGTGGTCGATACAATCGGCGCCGGCGATGTCTTCAATTCCGGCTTCCTGGCCGCCCTTGCCCGCGGAAAGCCGATTGCGGCCTGCCTTTCGGCGGGGACCGCAGTCGCTTCCCGCGCCATTTCCACTCTGCCGCGCAGCTACGGCCCGGCCCAAGCATCCGAGGAGGCCGTTCAATGAGCGCGCTCGAAATCCAGAACATCCGCAAGAGCTACGGCGAAGTGGAGACGCTGAAAGGCATCGATATTTCGCTTGAAAGCGGCGAGTTCCTGGTGCTGCTCGGCTCGTCCGGCTGCGGCAAGTCCACACTTCTGAACATCATCGCCGGCCTTGCCGAGGCAACCAGCGGCGATATCCGCATTGGCGATCGTTCCGTGCTCGGCGTGCACCCGAAGGATCGGGATATCGCCATGGTGTTCCAGTCCTATGCGCTCTATCCGAACCTCTCGGTCCACCGCAACATCGGCTTCGGCCTGGAAATGCGCAAGGTGCCTGCCGCAGAGCGCGACAAGGCGGTGCGCGAGGCAGCGAAGCTCTTGCAGATCGAAGCGCTGCTGGAGCGCAAGCCGAGCCAGCTTTCCGGCGGCCAGCGTCAGCGCGTGGCGATCGGCCGGGCGCTGGTGCGCAAGCCGGAGGTCTTCCTCTTCGATGAGCCGCTCTCCAATCTCGACGCCAAGCTGCGCATGGAAATGCGCACGGAGCTGAAGCGCCTGCACCAGATGCTGAAGACCACCGTCGTCTATGTGACGCACGACCAGATCGAGGCGATGACGCTCGCAACGCGCATCGCCGTGATGCGCGACGGCCGGATCGAGCAGCTCGGCACGCCGGACGAAATCTACAATCATCCGGCAACGCTCTATGTCGCGACCTTCGTCGGTGCGCCGCCGATGAACCTTTTGAACGCGACCGCTGACCAGGGTTCGCTGCGCATCGACGGCACCTCGATCACCCTGCCGCTGCCGTCGACGAAAGCGCCGATCAACCAAGGCCAGGAGCTGGTCATCGGCATCCGGCCGGAAACACTGCATCTCGATGAGGGCGGCAAGCTCGAAGCCATATGCGAAGTCGCGGAATTAACCGGCCCCGAACTGATCGTGACAGCGCAGGCGGGCTCGCAGCGGCTGATGGCCTGCCTGCCGCCGCGCACAGTGATTGCCGAAGGACAGAAATTCAAACTCGGCTTCGATGCCGGCGCGCTGCATCTCTTCGATCGCGCCACCGGCCAGCGCTGCGAATAGATCTTCGCACCCTGGAGACATGATCGCTGAGGGTGCGCAGGCGGCCGCTGTGGTCCCCGGAGCTCGCCTGCAATAATTTTATTTCCGTAATGTTGCCGCAAGGCGGAGCGCCGAACCTGACGATGCAGATGATCGTCAGGAAAGAGCCATGTTTCAACTTCAACGCCGCGTGCGATGGCCTTTCGTCGGGCTTCAATTGAGCAATATCGCTCTGAATTCCAGCCATGCCTTTGCAGCCGTCCTCTATCCCTGGATCATGTACGATCTCACCCGCAGCGTCGTGTGCATGGCGCTGATCGCTTTCGTGAACGGCATGGTTCTTCTGATCGGCATGGTCTTTGGCGGTTATGTGGCAGAGATGCTGGGCACGCGCCACACCGCGCTCATCTCCGCGAAGATCGGCATGCTGGCGTCGCTGATGATCGCGATCCTCTATATGGCGGATTTCCTGCATCCGGGCACCTTCCTCCTTCTCAGCTTCGCGGGGTCGATCCTCGACGGCCCGGCAACTGTCGCCACAGAGGCAAAGACGCCGGAAATCGCCCGGCTTTCGAGGCTGTCATCAGCCACAGCGGTTTCCATCGACGATACGATCGATGGCCTCTTGCTGTTGACGGCTTCTGCCGCCAGCGCTTTCATCATTGCCGTCATCGACCCGAAAGATGCGGCATGGTGGATCGTAATCGGCAATTTCATCGCCATGGTGCTGCTGTCCTTCAGCCTGCCACGGTTCCGGCTGGGGCCAGCGCCGAAGCTTGGCGATATCCTCCACGCCGGCAGGCGGTTCCGCACTGCAGCCGTGTCTTTGCCATTCGCTCTTTGCGCAAGCGCGGCGCTCGGCTTCTTCATGGTACTGCAGATTTTTATCGTGCCGGCCGCCTTGCGCCTGCAGGGCGAATCGGTGGCGTGGCTCGGGCTCTTCGTTGCAGCATCGGCGACGGGCACGATCATGATGAACCTGCATCTCGCATCGCGCCATGTCTTACCGGCGCCTACGGCTATCGTTTCCAAGGCTCTGCTCGGCCTGGCGCTTTCGATGGGCATTCTATGGATCGAGATTTCGCCGATGACGATGATGGTGGCCGGTCTCGTCGCCGGATTGGCGAACGGCTGGCTTTCACCCGCCTTCGTCGCGATCCTGCAATTGAGGCCGCCACGCGACTGCCGACTCCATGTGATGGGTCTTTCCTATTCGATCGCTCTGCTATTCCTGCCGGTCGAATACATGCTGACGGGCGCTGCGATGGGTTTGACCTCATTTCGCACGACCTGCATCTTTCTGGCATTCTTGCTGTCGCTGGGCGCGGCCGTCGGCGCGGCGTGGCTGGAATCCGTTCATTACGAGGAGCCGCAAGCAGTCGACTAAAACGAAGGATGGGCGGGTAGACTGCGCGCAAGGACGCTAATCGGTCGGGAAATGAACATCGCGATCGAGATTGATAGAGACGCCATCATCAAGCCAACGGACGAAGGTCCTGCATACCCATCGCGATCCTCCGACTGCTAAACCTTAACAAAGAGTTAAGGAAGTCCGATCAACTATCTTAAAATACTAGATAATTTCTGAACATTTTCAACCCTGCAATGTACTCGCAATTCTCACCGGCAAAATGACCTCCATCTCCTGAAGACGACCCGTTCCCCAAGGCGGTCTGTCCCGGAGAACAGCAGGAACCGATGTCCGGTTCTCCAACGCAACAGAGACCTTGCGAGCGTCGATAGTGGCGCATGGGTTTCGTATGGAGTTAGCAATGTCGCTCAGCGTAAAATCTTTCCTGTTCGCGGCTCTGGCCATAGCGGCCGCAAACAATGCATCAGCCGCCGATCTCACCACCTACCAGGCGCCGGATGCCTCCGCCTATGACAGGCCGCCGGCCTTTCAGTGGAGCGGCGCCTATTTCGGCGCCCATGGCGGTATCGCCTCGCCGAAGTTCAATCCTTTCGCCAGCGGCAAGGGGCTGACCGGCGGCGTGCAAGCCGGCTACAATTTCCAGGTGGGGCCAGGCATCGTCGGCGCCGAACTGGAAGGCTCCTATCTCGGAAACAACGAACTGCACGTACCGAACGGCAAGGTGGAAGAACGCTTCCGCGGCGCCGCCAAGGCCAAGGCCGGCCTGACCTTCGACCGCACGCTGGTCTATGGCACCGCGGGTCTGACGATGACGAAATTCGAAGGCGGCAAGGGCGTTTCCACCTCGACCGGCTGGAAGCAGGGCTATCTTGTCGGCGGCGGCGTCGAACAGGGATTCGGTGGCGGTCTGACGGCCAAGATCGAATATAACTACGTCATGACCAACGACGTCTCCACGACGACATCGAGCGGCAAGTCGAAGACCGATCTGCGCGATCACGTCATCAAGGCCGGCCTGAACTATCGCTTCTGATCGCCGATTTGCAGAGGTCGGCACGCTTTTTTCAAGCCAAGGCGGGCCTGACGGAGAGCGGCGGAGGATGGCTGATCGAACCCCAAATCAGCGCTTTCGCCGCTTTCGATCATGAAAGTCAGCCGCGTCATGCTTACGCAATCGAACCATTCGCTGCCATCGCGTTTCGCACGATCGGCGGTCTTGTGGTTGCCCGAAAGTTGCCGGACAATCCCGGTGGAAAAGTGCAGCGGAGCGATGACTGATCCACCGAAGGATCCGACCGCATGAGACACCAAGCCCCGTGGTTCCATGTCAAAGCCTATGGTTACGGAGCCGGCCGGCCTTGCTGCTGGCAGGGCTGGATGGCGCTTGTTATCTATGCGCTGGTGCTGATGGCCTTTATCTTCGTCGACGGGCCTAATGCGGATAGTCATCCAATCGACTACACCACGGCGATCATCGTCCCGACGGCATTGCTGATTTTCGTTGCCTGGTGGAAAAGGGATGCCCCATGGCGATGGCCATGGGGCAAAATTGACGACCAAGTCGGGATTGAGTTGGTCCCTTGCGAGCAGCGGAATTATCCGGCTTCCCGCCGCTAGAGGGATTTATTCGCATTCAAGCGAAGGTTGGCGAAAACTCGTTACATACCAATCGGAACCGGAGCCTCGGGTATAGAAGGTGTAGAAACATTCCGTATGCTCGACATAGCCGGGCGTTTCGGTGACTTCATAACGTTTGCCGCGACGTGTATCCCGGATTTCGCCGCTGGATTGGCCTGACACCACCTGCGTCTTCTGCTTGCGCCATTGATAGGCACGCGCGCCCGAGCCTAGATCATAGACATTGTCCGGCGGACCATAGTCCAGCATCACGCTGCTGATCGGCGCGCCAATATAGCTCTTCATGATCTGCGAGGCACAGGCCGACAGAATCAGCAGGACTATGAGCGCAGCAATTCCACGGAGGAGCTGCTTCATGCGAATGGCAGTCATCAGAACGTCCTTTGCAACTGGAGAGAGATCGCAGGCAGAGGTACGTTTCATGGATTACGGCAGCATTGCGCCTTCCGGCGTCAGCCGCTTTTTGTCTGGCGCTCAAGGATCTGGCGGATACCTTCCCTGCGGCCTCTCGGTTATGGTTAGTTTTATCGACCGACGCTCTAGCATAGCCATTGAAGCTGAGGTCTTCCCGCCCTGGATATTGTTCTTGGGAGGGATGAGCTTTGTTTTGGGGCAGGCTTTGAAGGTTTTCTGTACCGGTGCGGGGGCTTTGGCTGCTTGCGGGGCGCTGGCGAGGGGTTAACTCCTGGAGGCGTAGCCAAATAGAACAAGCCCGCTGGATGCGGGCCTTTTTGTATTTGGTTTTGGGGCAGGCTTTGAACCGTTCGCGTTGCTCACCCTTAAGGTTATTGTCCTGA
>NZ_JBXSOV010000018.1:0-128300 GCF_057784355.1 Martinezella sp. CNPSo 3959 | reverse complement strand
GGGTTCCTACGCTTCCGAGCGCATGGGGTGAGGTACCGAGGCTGGGTTTTGGCCACCTTTCTTCCTTTTCGCTCCGGAGCGCGATTTGATATCACCGCTATCGAATCGCCCGGAGACTAAGGAGAGGACATGTCATTCTACCGAAATGGAACGCTGCTGCTCGCGGCGTTCCTTTTGAGCGCGCCAGCGTCGCATGCAGCAACAACGCAAGATGACCCTTCCAAGATCGATCTTGCCAAGCTGATCGAATGCACGACATACGACGTGCCGAGCTACAATAATTTCGCCCTATGGCTGACCGGGCCAGAAAGCGCCAAAGCCATGAAGCAGTTCGGCATCAGCGAGCTGCCGTCGGACAATCCCTTTCTGCGCGAATTCCAGCTTTCGATGCCCCTGACCGTCTTCGGACGGCGGACGAACAGGATCGTCTTTACCTCCACAGGCCCCCTCGCCGTGCTCGATGAGGCAGATCCTCATTCACTGGCCAAACAGCTTGGCGCGACGGCCTCGGTCGACCAGCCGAACAAGTTTCTTGGCGAGAAGGTCGTTCTGTCACACAAGGATCAGCAGGCAAATTCGGACACCGTGTTGGAAACGCGCATCTCGCTCAACGTCTCCACAGTCGATACCCATCCTGATAAGACGCTGGCCGGTTGCAGCTATTCCATTGAGGTCGAATAGGCCCTTGCGGCTAGCCGGCTGCATTCCGTGGCCTATCTTCTTCCCCATCGCTCGACAGCCCTATCTGCTTTGGGTAATTTTCTTTAATATGGAATGGTTTAGTGTCGATGCAAATGAACCATCCGGGGGGATGCCATGGCCGACGCCACGCTCGTGAACCGTATGCAACTGCCGAGGCCGGACGTGACGCCGGACGAGGCGGCCGAAATCCTGCAGATGCATTACGGCCTGAGCGGGACGCTGACCGAGCTCGGCAGTCAGCAGGACCGCAACTACCGCATCGATGCCGGCGATAATGCCTATGTGCTGAAGATCTGCCGGGCGGAATACGAGCTGGTCGAACTCGAGGCGCAGAACGCCGCGATCCGTCACCTGCACGCCAAGCCGGACGCGCCGCGCGTGCCTGAAGTCGTGCCCTCTCTCAATGGCCGCGATATTCTCACCGTTACCCTTCGTGAACAGGATTATCTCGTTCGGCTGCTCGGCTTTCTTCCGGGCCAGACGCTGACGCGGCGCAGGCATCTGCCGCCTGCCGCAGCCGCAGGCTTAGGCGCGCTTTCGGCCCGTCTTGCCCGAGACCTTGCCGATTTCGACCATCCCGGCCTTCATCGAAACCTGCAATGGGACCTGCGGCGCGCCGGGCCGGTCGCCGTGCAGCTGCTGTCGGCGATCACGGACCACGAAGCGCGCGACCGCATCGCCAAGGCAATGGTGGCTGCCGTCAAGCGCATCCAGCCGCTGGCAAGCGAATTGCGCGTGCAGCCGGTGCATCACGATGTCACCGACGACAACGTCGTCAGCCATCCGGATGCGCATGGACAGCTCGTGCCCGATGGCGTCATCGATTTCGGTGATATCATTCAGGGCTGGTTGGTCGGTGATCTCGCCGTCACCTGCGCATCATTGCTGCACCATGCGGACGGCAACCCCTTCTACATCCTTCCCGCCATCAAGGGCTATCATGCCGTCTATCCGCTGACAGAGGCAGAGGGCAAGGCGCTTTGGCCGCTGATCGTCGCGCGCGCCGTCATCCTTGCCGCCAGCAGCGAGCAACAGCTCGCCATCGATCCGGACAACGACTATGTGCGCGGCAATCTCGATTTCGAACGCGAGATTTTCGATGTCGCGACCGGCGCACAGCCGGATGTGATGGAAGCCGCGATCCTCAAGGCGATCGGCTTCGATGTCGCGCCAATTGCGACCAACGGCTGGGCGCCGCTGCTGCCCGACATCGATCCCTCGCAGATTGCCGCCATCGATCTTTCCGTCACCGGCCCTGACTTTACCGACGGCAACTGGCAGAAGCCGGATATGGACTGGCGGCTGCTTGCCCAGACGGCAATCGCGTCGGGGACTGCCGCAACGCGTTACGGCGAATTCCGCCTCTCCCTCGCCGCGCCTCTTAACATGGCACAGCCGCAGAATTTCGCCCTGCATTGCGATATCTGCCTGCCGGCTGGGGCGACGGTTGCGGCTCCCTTTCCCGGCCTTCTGCAACGGCAAGGCCAGCATTTCGTGCTGGTCGGCGACGACGTGAGCCTGCATCTCGACGGCATCGAGAGTGCTCTTGAGGACGGAGCAGCCGTCGAGCAAGGAGCTACGATCGGGACCATTGGCAGCGAGGGCTCTGCAATCGGGGGATTGCGCATCCAGCTTTGCCGCGTGCCCGGCCTTGTGCCGCCGCTCTTCGCGACGGCGGACCAGGCGGAGGGCTGGTCAGCCATATCGCCGTCGCCTGTTGCTCTCTTGAACCCGGCCTGCGAAGCGCCGCGGCCGGATCCATCCGCGCTGCTGTCATTGCGCAACGCCCGCTTCGCCAAGCCGCAGAAGCACTATTACGAGTTCCCGCCGCAGATCGAGCGCGGCTGGCGCGAATTCCTGTTCGACACGCAGGGACGCTCCTACCTCGACATGGTCAACAACGTGACGACGCTTGGCCACGCCCATCCGCGCCTGACGGCAGCGATCGCCCAGCAATGGTCTCGCCTCAATACCAACTCCCGCTTCCACTATGCCGCTGTCGCGGAATTCTCCGAGCGGCTGGCGGCGCTGGCGCCTGATGGACTCGACAGCGTCTTCCTCGTCAATAGCGGCTCGGAAGCCAATGATCTTGCGATCCGCCTTGCCTGGGCGCACACGGGCAAAAGGAACATGCTCTGCCTGCTGGAGGCCTATCACGGGTGGACCGTTGCGAGCGATGCCGTCTCCACCTCGATTGCCGACAATCCGCAGGCGCTGACGACACGGCCGGAGTGGGTGCATCCCGTCCTGTCTCCCAATACCTATCGCGGCCCGTTCCGCGGCCCAGATTCGGGGATCGACTATCTCAACGATGTCACGGCCAAGTTGCAGGCCATCGATGAAAAGGGAGAGGGGCTTGCCGGCTTCATTGCCGAGCCGGTCTATGGCAATGCCGGCGGTATCGCGCTGCCGCATGGCTATCTTGCCGGCGTCTACGATGCAGTACGGCAGCGTGGCGGCCTTTGCATAGCCGACGAAGTGCAAGTGGGCTACGGCCGACTCGGCGAACACTTCTGGGGCTTCGAAACCCAGGGCGTCGTGCCCGATATCATCACAATCGCCAAAGGCATGGGCAACGGCCATCCGCTCGGCGCCGTCATCACCCGACGCGAGATCGCCGAATCGCTGGAAAAGGAAGGCTATTTCTTTTCTTCCGCCGGCGGCAGCCCGGTCAGCTGCGTCGTCGGCCTCACCGTTCTCGATATTCTCAAGGACGAGAATCTGCAGGAAAATGCCCGCGTCATCGGCGACCGGCTGAAGGCTGGCCTGATCGCTCTCATGGATCGATTCCCGCTGATCGGCGCCGTGCATGGCACGGGGCTTTATCTCGGCGTCGAATTCGTGCGCGACCGCGAAAGCCTGACGCCGGCCACCGAAGAGACGGCTGCGATCTGCGAGCGCCTGCTCGATCTCGGAGTCCTCATGCAGCCGACCGGCGATCACCTGAACGTGTTGAAGATCAAGCCGCCTCTATGCCTCGCACCCGAGAGCGCCGATTTCTTCGTGAATGCCCTGGAAAAGGTGCTGGAAGATGGATTTTGACGATCCCGGCGCGCCATTAACCATTTAGGTGTTTTAGCGGCGCGTGAATTTTAATGTTGCCGGGGCATTGTCGAATCTCGCGCCAATTCCTATCTGTTGCTCGGTGATCGGCGAGCCGTACCGACACGGGTAGCAAGACGAAGGTTTTAAGACAACCTTCCCCGCAATCCGCCAGGTTCGGAATTTTATTTTCCCGATCGTCGACATTTTGACATCTTTCGGAATATGTTTCTGAGGATGCAATTGCTATTATCTACTAATATAGTGGATAATGGTGCACTCACCGGGTCTCTGCTACTGAGACCCTAACAAGTACAACGCCAATTGAGGAAGTGACATGCTGAATAGAAAAGTCATTGCTTCGTTCCTTGGGCGGCCCGTGCTTGGCAATGACCGTTCGGGCGCGCTCTCCCGCCCGTGCTGTCGAATGTGACGTTCGTCCTCCTTCCCGGAATAAGACAGTCAATTCGCCATGTCTGCGCCGTGCGTGCGCAGAGGGAGTCTATTTATGAAGAAGCAAGTCATCGAATACGCCGGCGTTCCCGTCGGCATCGTCGTTCCCGATCAGGATCGGCTCAAGTTCATCGCTGTAAAATATCATGTCCATGATCTGGACGAGCAGCATTTCAGAAATGCGGACGAAGTGAAGCTTGCGATCCGCGACCTTCTCTCCCGCCAGCAGGCCAAGCCGATCCATGTTTGATGGATCGGATTACCTGCGCTTTTACTCAATCCCATCCCCAGCCCTCACCCTTTGATAGAATCAGGGTGGGGGCTTTTTTATTTGAGGCCATCGCATGGCTTCTTTCGAAGGAAGCTTCCACCGGCTTCTTGTGAAACGCCGAAGCTCCGGAGCCTCCAGTCCTGCATCGCTTGGGTCGAACAAACCCATCTTGTCTTTTCCCCCTCTTTACGATCCTATCGCCATGACGACCTCGCGTTGCAACGGCGAAGGATTTTTCATTGGCTGACCTCCTCAATCTCCTGACCGATGTCGAAGGCGTCGCTGTCGGTCATTCGACCGATCTTGCGCTCGGCTCGGGCGTCACCGCCATCGTCTTCGATGAGCCGGCTATCGCCTCCTGTACCGTTCTCGGCGGCGCGCCAGGCGGACGGGATACTGCATTGCTGGACCCTGCAATGACGGTCGGCACCGTGGATGCTCTCGTGCTCTCAGGCGGCTCGGCCTTCGGGCTCGATGCCGCCGGCGGCGTGCAGGCCGGCTTGAGGGAAATCGGCCGCGGCCTGAAAGTTGGCAACGCGCTGGTGCCGATCGTGCCGCAGGCGATCCTGTTCGATCTCATCAACGGCGGCAACAAGGATTGGGGGCTGCACTCGCCCTATCGCGATATGGGATATGTCGCCTTCAAGGCCGCGGATAAAGGACCCTTTGCACTTGGAAGCGTCGGCGCCGGCACGGGCGCCACGACGGCAACAGTCAAAGGCGGGCTCGGCTCGGCAAGTGCCGTCAGTAGCACGGGATACAGGATCGCTGCGATCGTCGCCGTCAATGCGCTCGGTTCCGCCACTATCGGCGACGGCCCGCATTTCTGGGCGGCGCCCTTCGAAGAAGACGACGAATTCGGCGGCTTCGGTATGCCGCAGGTGGTCGATTCTCGCTTGCGGCTGAAGGGCACCAACATCACCGCTACGACCATCGGCGCTGTCATCACCGACGCCCAGTTGACCAAGGCAGAGGCGCATCGTCTGTCCATCTCAGCCCATGACGGCTTCGCCCGGGCGCTCTTGCCGACGCATCTGCCGCTCGACGGCGATACCGTGTTTGCCGCCTCTACCGGCAAGCATTCCCGCGACGATATGCCTGGCTTCATGGAGCTTTGCCACCTTGCCACTATCGTCATGGCGCGCGCCATCGCCCGCGGCGTCTACGAGGCGACGGCACTGCCGGTCGAGGGTGGGCAAGCGGCGTGGCGGGATCGCTTCGCCAACCCGGTCGTCTAAAGGGAGATCCCGCGCATGCAGATCCGCGCGCTGATCTATTTCGACGAGCTGGTGCGCACCAATTCGATGCGCCAGGCGGCCGAAAACCTGAACGTGGCGCCGACGGCCATCAGCCGCCAGATCGAGAACCTCGAATATCATTTCGGCACGCTGCTGGTCGAACGCAGCGCCCGCGGCATCAAATTGACGGCTGCCGGCGAATTGCTGGCGGAGCGCGCCGGCCGGACGCTGCGCGAGCTCGATCATGTGCACCAGTTGATCGAAGACCTGAAAGGCCTGCAGCGCGGGACGGTCAGTATCTATGCCAACGGCGCGTCGGTCGCCAATATCCTTGCTCCAGCGCTGGCAGAGTTCAGCCTGCGCTATCCGCGTTTGCGCTTCGAAGTGACCATCACCAGCGCTCGCGGCGCCATCGAAGCCGTCAACAATGCCGAGGCCGATATTGCGGTGACGCTGTTTGCCCCGCCGCTTTCCGGCACAAAGGTGCGCCTGCGGTCCGAGCTCGTCTATGACGTGATCGCCGCTTCCTCCCATCCGCTTGCCGCCGCCAGCGAGATCACGCTAGACGAAATTGCATCACACGCGCTTGCCGTCCCCGATCGCTCCTTCGGCGCAAGGCAGGCCTTCGACGCGCTGTTCGAACGTGAGGGGCTGAGGCTCGATCCAGTCTTTGAGACCGGCTCGCTGGAAATGCAGAAGGAGCTGGTGCTGCGGGGCGCAGCAATTACCATGCTGCCGGCGCTGACCGTTCAAAGGGAGATCGAGGCGGGTCAGCTCGTCGCACGACCCGTCGCGGGCGGCATGGGGGCGCGGACGCCGGTCGATCTCTGCGTCGCGCCCGATCGCCAGCTCTCCTTCGCGGCCGGCAAGCTGCTCGATTTCATCGAGCGCTTCATGCGCCAGCAACTTTCCGCCAAGGGGAGGCAGGATTGAACCCAGCACCGTAGAAGACAAAACCAGTGTAGCGGTTTCGGCTACACCGAGCACACATTTTCGGAATTGTGTGTGCGCCTGTGAGATGACACTATCCTGAAAAAGACCGCAGTCGGAGGGAAGCCGGACATGCGGGCAAAAGCAAGGGAACCGACATGACCAAGTTTTCACGCCCGAGCCTGGGCGACGTCGCGCGCCGGCTTGCCTATGGCGCCGCAGTTTCTGCCGGCCTGCTGATGATGATGGGCCTGACACAGGCTGAGGCCGCGAAGACAACTCTCAATCTTGGCATGAGCGTCGAGCCGACCGGTCTCGATCCGACGATCGCCGCGCCCGTGGCAATCGGCCAAGTCACCTGGCAGAACATTTTCGAAGGGTTGGTTGCCATCGACCAAAACGGCAAGATCGTGCCGCAGCTTGCCAAGAGCTGGGAAATCTCGCCTGACGGCCTGACCTATACGTTCAAACTGCAGACCGGCGTGAAATTCCATGACGGCGAAGCCTTCGATTCAGCCGCGGCGAAGTTCACGCTGGATCGCGCTCGCGGCTCCGATTCCGTCAATCCGCAGAAGCGCTTCTTTGCGACCATCGCCTCGATCGACACGCCGGATGCGGAGACGCTGGTCCTGCATCTTTCTTCGCCGACCGGCAGCCTGCTCTATTGGCTTGGCTGGCCGAGCTCCGTCATGGTCGGGCCGAAGTCCTCTGCTAATAACAAGACCACGCCAGTCGGCACCGGACCGTTCAAATTCTCCTCCTGGACGAAGGGCGACCATGTCGACCTCGTCAAGAACCCGGACTACTGGAACAAATCTGCTGACGTGAAGCTCGAGAAGGTGACCTTCCGTTTCATTTCCGATCCGCAGGCGGAGGCCGCGGCACTAAAAGCCGGTGATCTCGATGCCTTTCCGGAATTCGCCGCGCCGGAGCTCATGAGTTCCTTCGAGGGCGATGCCAGGCTGACGACCAAGATCGGCAATACCGAGCTCAAGGTCGTGGCCGGCATGAACAACACCCGCAAGCCTTTCGACGACAAGCGCGTGCGCCAGGCACTGATGATGGCGCTCGATCGCAAGACGATCATCGAGGGCGCGTGGTCCGGCTTCGGCACCGCGATCGGCAGCCACTACACGCCGAACGACCCCGGCTACAAGGACCTGAACGGCACGCTGCCCTATGACGCCGCCAAGGCCAAAGCCCTGCTTGCCGAAGCCGGCTATCCAAATGGTTTCACCTTCACCATCAAGACGCCGCAGATGGCCTATGCGCCGCGCAGTGCTCAGGTGATGCAGGCCATGTTTGCCGATATCGGCGTGACGATGAATATCGAGCCGACGGAATTCCCGGCGAAATGGGTGCAGGACGTTTTCACCGGCCGCAATTACGACATGACCATCGTCGCCCATGCCGAGCCGATGGATATCGATATCTATTCGCGCGATCCCTATTACTTCAACTACAAGAACCCGGCCTTCAACGAGTTGATGAAGAAGATCCAGCTCACCGCCGATCCCGCCGAGCAGAACAAGCTCTATGGCGAGGCGCAAAGCATTCTTGCCGAGGATGTGCCGTCGCTCTTCCTGTTCGTCATGCCGAAGCTCGGCGTCTGGGACAAGAAGCTGAAGGGTCTCTGGGAGAACGAACCGATCCCGTCCAACGTGCTGACCAACGTTTCCTGGGAAGACTGAGCTCTTTGCCTGCAGGCGCGGATGGGCGGATCGCTTCGCCCGCCGCGAACCCTTTCGAAGCCAACCATTTCGATGCCGGGCATGATCAGCCATGGACTTGCTATGATCGTACTGCTCACCCGCCGGATTTTCGGACTTGTGCTGACGCTGATTGCCGTCTCGCTGCTGATCTTTGCCGTTATGGCGCTGCTGCCGGGCGACCCGGCCGCGATCACGCTCGGCACCTCGGCGACGCCGGAAACGCTTGCCGCGCTCCGGCATGATATGGGGCTCGATCAGCCGCTGATCGTGCGCTATGGGCAATGGCTCGCCGGCGCGCTGACGGGTGATCTTGGCACGTCCTATACCTATGGTGTTCCGGTCGCCGGCCTGATTGCCGAGCGGCTTGCCGTCACCCTGCCGCTTGCGCTGCTTGCCATCCTGTTGTCGGTTCTTGTCGCCGTGCCGCTCGGTGTTGCGGCAGCGGCACGGCGCGGCGGCGTTTTCGATATCATCGCCACACTATTTTCGCAGATGGGCATCGCCGTTCCGGGCTTCTGGGTCGGCCTCTTGCTGGTGCTTGTGTTTGCCACATCGCTCGGCTGGATGCCGGCGGGCGGTTTTCCCGGTTGGGAGAGCGGATTCTGGCCTGCCGCAAAGTCGCTGGTGCTGCCGGCGGCTGCCCTTGCTCTGCCCCAAGCGGCGGTGCTGACACGAGTGACGCGCTCGGCCGTACTCGATACGCTGCATGAGGATTTTGCCCGCACGGCGATCGCCAAGGGCCTATCGCGCAGCCGCGTGCTCTGGGGACATGTGGTGCCGAATGCGCTGGTGCCTGTGCTGACCATTCTCGGACTGCAATTCACCTTTCTGGTGGCAGGCGCCGTACTGATCGAAAATGTCTTCACCCTGCCCGGCCTTGGCCGCCTCGCCTATCAGGCACTCAGCCAGCGCGACGTCATCGTTCTGCAGGACGTCGTGCTGTTCTTCGCCGGCCTCGTCATCGTCGTGAATTTTCTGGTCGATCTCTCCTATCTCGCCATCGATCCCCGGCTGCGAGCGGGAGGTGCGCGATGACTACAGTCGACACCAAAGTTGCCGCGCCACCTTCCCGCCGCCGTTTTCGGGCGCTGCGGCGAATGAATCTCATCGTCGGCGCCGTCATCATCCTTGCGCTCTTCTGCGTCGCTCTCCTCTCGCAGTTCTGGACGCCGGTGCCGCCCGCGAAGATGCAAATCCTTCACAAGCTGCAGCCGCCCTTTGGCTTCGGACTTCTCGG
Source organism: Martinezella sp. CNPSo 3959 (assembly GCF_057784355.1). Classification (NCBI taxonomy): domain Bacteria; kingdom Pseudomonadati; phylum Pseudomonadota; class Alphaproteobacteria; order Hyphomicrobiales; family Rhizobiaceae; genus Martinezella; species Martinezella sp. CNPSo 3959. The sequence goes on along the minus strand of NZ_JBXSOV010000018.1, from coordinate 118,715 downwards.
CACCGACCAGATCGGCCGCGACGTCCTGTCGATGCTGATGGTGGGCTGCTGGAATTCGCTTTCCATCTCCGTGTCATCCGTCGCGATCGGCGGAACGATCGGAACGATCATCGGCGTTTCCGCCGCCGCCCAACGCGGCCTGTTCGAGGCATTGGTTATGCGGGCCTGCGACGTGATCTTCGCCCTGCCGCCGATTCTTTCGGCGATGATCCTCGGCGCATTTCTCGGGACGGGTCGCTCCACGGCCATCATCGCCATCGCCGTCTTCATGGTGCCGGTCTTTGCCCGTGTCGCGCTCGGTGCGGCCTTGCAGGCCTGGAGCCGCGACTATGTGCTGGCGGCGCGCGCCATCGGCAATACGCAGCTTTCCATCACGCGCCGCCATGTCCTGCCGAACATCATGGGCAGTATCATCGTCCAGGCGACGATCCAGCTCGGCCTTGCGATCCTGACGGAAGCCGGACTTGCCTTCCTGGGCTTGAGCGTGCCGCCGCCTGCACCGACCTGGGGGCGGATGCTGGCCGATGCGCAAACCTATTTCCACGTCGCGCCGTGGCTCGCCCTGCTGCCGGGGCTTGCCATAGCGCTCTCCGTGCTTGGCTTCAACCTGCTCGGCGACGGGCTGCGCGATCTCCTCGACCCCCGCGAGGCGACGCGCTGATTGAGACATAAAGAGTATAGATCATGACCGAACTTACCGATCTTTCCATCCGAGACCTCCGGCGCAAGTTCGCCGACAAGAGCCTGTCCCCCAGCGAATACTGGCGGGCGCTTGAGACGCATATCGAGGCATGGGAACCGACCATCGCTGCTCTCTATGCCTATGATCCCGAGAATGCCCGTAAGCAGGCAGCTGCTTCGACAGAGCGCTGGGCGAAAGGTGCGCCGCTTGGGACCCTGGACGGCATTCCAGTGACGCTGAAGGAGCTGATCGCCACCAAGGGTCAGCCGGTGCCGCTCGGCACCGCAGCGGTCGAGCTTGTCCCCGCTGCCGAAGATGCTCCCATCGCCGCCCGCATGCGCGAGGATGGCGCGGTGATTTTCGCGAAAACCACCTGCCCCGATTACGGCATGCTCTCCTCCGGCCTTTCGAGCTTTCACAAGCTCAGCCGCAACCCCTGGGACCCAAGCCAGAATCCGGGCGGCTCCAGCGCCGGTGCGTCGGCCGCCGCCGCTGCCGGTTATGGACCGCTGCACATCGGCACCGATATCGGCGGCTCGATACGCCTGCCAGCTGGCTGGACCGGCATTTTTGGCTTCAAGCCGAGCAATGGCCGTATTCCGATCGATCCCTATTATCTCGGGCGATGCGCCGGACCAATGACCCGCACGGTCGAGGATGCCGCCTTCTCCATGGCAACGCTCTCGCGGCCCGACTGGCGGGACAGCACCAGCCTACAGCCGAACGGGATCGACTGGATGGATTTCGACATCGACATTCGTGGCATGAAAATCGGCCTCATGCTGGACGCCGGCTGCGGCCTGCCTGTCGCGGACGAGATACGCGATGCGGTCACCGCTGCCGCCAAGCGCTTCGAGGAAGCGGGCGCCATTATCGTCGATGTCGCGCCGGTGCTGACGAGGCAGATGCTGGATGGGCTCGACGCCTTCTGGCGCGCCCGCTTCTGGGGCGACATGACGGCCTTGAGCGAGGAGCGCCGCAACAGCATCCTGCCCTATATTTACAGCTGGGCGAAGGGCGGCGCCGATATCAGCGGCGTCGATGCCGTTCGCGGCTTCAACCAGACCTACGAGATGCGTAAGAGCTGCGCCAAGCTCTTCGCAGAGGTGAATGCCGTGCTTTCGCCGACCAATCCGATCGTCTCCTATCCCGCCGAATGGGCTTCACCCACCAACGACCCGGCGCGACCTTTCGAGCACATCGCCTTCACCGTTCCGTGGAACATGTCGGAGCAGCCGGCTGCGTCGATCAATTGCGGCTTTTCCCGTTCCGGCATGCCGATCGGCATGCAGATCATCGGTCCGCGCTTCGACGACATGCTGGTGCTTCGCCTCTCGAAGGCCTTCGAGGACTGGAGCGGCGGCGTGACGAACTGGCCGAAGCGGCCGGCGTGAACAGAACTTGAAGACAGCCAGCTAGTCCAGCGACAACGGCACGGAAAGACCGACCTTGACCCGGTCCATGGTGACGAGTGACTTGAATTTCGTGACATTCGGATTGTCGTAGAAAAGACGCCGGGCCACCTCCTCATAGGCGGACATGCTGGGGACGACAATGATGAGCACGAAATCGGCCTCGCCGGTGACACAGTAGCATTGCTGCACTTCCGGCGCTTCGAGGAAGCTGCGCTTGATCGCGTTGATGAGGTCGTACCGCTCGTTTGCGATATGCACCTCGACGACGATGGTAATCGGCAAGCCCACGGCCGCCGGATCGACGACCGCGATATTGGCCTGGATGACACCGCTTTCCTGCATGCGCTTGATGCGCCTCTGCACAGCCGGCGCCGACAGGTTGATCCGCTCACCGATCTCGCGTTGCGGAACCGTACTGTCCTTCTGCAATATCTCGAGAATTGCCAGATCGAATTCATCGAGATCGGCGGGTTTGCGCATTTCAATACATCCTTACCGCAAAGAGGAAACAAAATTGCATGAAAGCCGTCAAAATGGAGCCAAATCCTCTTCCCCAATGTACTAGCTTTGCGCCACACATCATCTGACTGCAAAGGCACGAGAATGTCACAACCGGACACCGAATACGATATGCGTAGCGCAAGCCTCGGAGAAAGCGCCGATACGAAGGGTTTTCTTCTCGGCGTAATGGCGATGGTTCTCGCGGCGCTGGCCATGAGCATCTCGCCGAGCCTCGTGCGCCTCGCCGATGTCGGGCCTTTCGCCAGCGCCTTCTGGCGTGTCTTTCTCGCGCTGCCGATCCTTTGGATATGGATGCGCTACGCGGAGGTCGCGGAGCCCAATGCGCCTCGCGCCAGTTTCACGATACCGACCATTCTCGCCGGCATCGCCTTCACGGGCGACCTGTTCTTTTGGCATCTCTCGATCATGCGGACAACGATTGCCAACGCCACCTTCTTCGCGACGATGGCGCCGCTATGGGTCGTGATCTTCGGCTGGCTCCTGCTGAGGCAAAGGGTCGGTCGCGCCACGCTTCTTGGCCTCCTCGTCTGCCTTGCGGGCGGCACGGCGCTCGTCGTCCAAAGCCTGGCATTCAATCCGGGCCGGGCGGTCGGCGATGCTCTCGCCATCATCACCGGCGCGTTCTTCGGCCTTTATTTCCTGGCGGTCGGCGCGGCGCGCCCCGGGACCAACGCCGCGCGCGTCACCTTCGAATTGAGCATCATAACGTCGGCGATCCTGTTCCTGATCGCCTTCTTCTTCGAGCCGCGCATATTGCCGCAGTCGATCTCGGGATGGTGCGTGCTGCTGGCACTCGGCCTCATCAGCCATGCCGGCGGACAAGGCCTGCTTTCGGTCGCGCTCGGAAGATTGCCGACCGTATTCTCCTCCCTTGTCATTTTCCTGGAGTCGATCGCGGCCGCCCTTTTCGCCTGGTTCCTATTCGGCGAAGACGTCACGCTGTTGCAGGCGCTTGGCGGTATCGTCATCGTCGCCGGCATCTGGATAGCACGCCCTCGCACGCCGTAAGACCGCCGCCACGGCAAATGCCGGATGGGTTGTCGCTACAGGGTTTCGGAGCGCAGTCAGTCGATGAAACGGCGATAGCCGGTCGGCCTTTCATAAAGCCAGCCGATGCGCTCGATGGCGGCGGCGAAATTCTCACGGGCGACGGTCATGGTATGGCCGTTGGCGTGAACAATGGTTTCCGGATCTTCCATGATCGCCACATGCCCCTTCCAGAAGACGAAATCGCCGCGCTTCAGCTCATCGCGCTCGATTGGCTGGCCGAGGCCGGCGGCCTGCATGTCGGTATCGCGCGGCGCGGCACGGCCCGTCATCGACAGCGCCAGCTGTACCAGCGCTGAGCAATCGATGCCGAGGCCCGAGCGGCCGCCCCAGAGATAGGGCGTCTCGATGAAGCGTAAGGCGACATCAACGAAGTCGCCGCCCTTGTTGTAGCCGATCGGCTGGACATGCTTTGCGAAAATGGCGGTTCCATCCTCCAGGACGACATAATGATTGCCGCGCGCCTCCGCCGGACCGGTCACATGTACGAGACTGCCCATGGAGAGGATCGCAGCATGTGGCTTGCGCAGCTCCGGCTCGGGATAGAGGAAAGTGCGCTGCGGGACGACGATATGGGTCGGAGCTGCCGCGCCCTCCTTGATCGCCGTTTCCGGAAGATAGCCGACATAATCGTCAGACACAGCCTTGATCCAGCACCAGCCGTCGCGGCGTTCGAATATCGTCACCTCTTCGCCCATCAAGAGCTCGGTATCGATGCCCGAAGCGAGATCCGGCTTCGGCCGGAGCGCAGCGACCGGTACCGCGATGCGCGCGATGCTGCCCTCGACGAAGCGCTCGGCCTCAACGTTGCCCTTGAGAGAAGCCTCGGCAAGATCGGGTCTGAAAGCATTGAGACGGCGGTCAAGCATCATGGTGAAATTCCTGAGGTTACAATTTTCGGCCGTGCTCGATGATGAGATCGCCGAGTTTTTCAAGATAGAGCGCGCCGGTGACTGTTCGTTTAATGATGACATTGCGGCGATCGCGATCGTCGCGCACGCGGTCGACCAATCCCATCACGCCCATGGTGTCAAGCGCCCTAGTTATGACCGGCTTGGTGACGCCGAGCGTCGCGGCCAAACCGCGCACGGTATGCGGCGGCGGCACAAGATAGATCTGCAGCAGAATCGCCGTCTGCCGCAGCGTCAAATCATGATCCTCGCGGCGCACCTGAGCGAGCGTCACGCCATGCCAAAGGCCGAGAGCCTGCGAGGCGGTGAGTTCAAGCGGCAAGGGCAACCCCGGAATTCGTTACGCTGCCGTTCCAGTCTCGACCAAGATCATGGCGGTTTCAAGGGGTGTTTTGGTTCTAGCTCTTTCGAAGATGGACTTTCGAGCCATAGAATTCGCGGAGGGTGCGCACCCCCCTCTGTCGCTTTCGCGACATCTCCCCCACAAGGGGAGAGATCTTTGGGAGTTTGCCGCTCGTCGACCTCAAAACAACGAACTGCGATTTCACCAGGCACGATATTAGGCTTGTGGCAGGTATGTGCAGCGAGTAACCAATCTCCCCCCTTGTGGGGGGATGTCGCAACAGCGACAGAGGGGGGTATCAGAGGCTCGGCATAATCGAACACCCATCTGCTCGCGATAATGCAGCCCCTACCGCACGCTCTGCCTGATATAGTGATAAAGCGCCCGGATGGCCTGTGCCTCGCCGCCGCCGGGTGAATGCGGACGTTCGCTCGGCGCCCAGCCGAAGATGTCGAAATGCACCCAGCTCGGTGTCTTCGTTACGAAGCGCTTGAGGAACAGGGCGGCCGTAATGGCGCCGGCCATGCCGCCTGCTGGCGCATTGGTGATATCGGCAAATTTGGTGCGGATATCCTTATCGTAGCCCATATAGAGCGGCATCCGCCACAGCGGATCGTCCGTCTCCAGGCTCGCCTCGGTCAGATCGCTGGCAAGTTCGCTATCGTCGGTGAAGAAGGGCGGCAGGTCGGGACCGAGCGCGACGCGGGCAGCACCCGTCAGCGTCGCCATATCGATCATCAGGTCCGGCGCGTCCTCGTCGGCATAGGCGAGCGCATCGGCGAGTATCAGCCGCCCCTCGGCATCGGTATTGTCGATCTGCACGGTCAGGCCCTTGCGGCTCTTGTAGATATCGCCGGGGCGGAAGGCATTGGCCGATATCGAATTCTCGACGACCGGAATGATGACGCGCAGGTCGACCTTGAGCTTGGCGTCCATGATCATCAGCGCCAGGCCCATGACGTTGGCGGCACCGCCCATGTCCTTCTTCATCAGCAGCATCGAGGAGGCAGGCTTGATATCGAGGCCGCCGGTGTCGAAGCACACGCCCTTGCCGACCAGCGTGATGCGGCGATGACCCTTCTTGCCCCAGTGCAGTTCCAGAAGGCGCGGCGCATCGGCGCTCGCACGTCCCACCGTATGGACCAGCGGGAAATTCTCCTTCAGGAGATCATCGCCGATGATGACGGACATCTCAGCCTTGTAGTGCTCGGCCAGCGCCCGGAAGGCGGCTTCGAGCTGTTCCGGACCCATGTCGTTGGTCGGCGTGTTGATGAGATCGCGGGCGAGGAAGACGCCTGCCAGCTGGCGCTTGATATCGGCAGCATCGGCATCGCGCGGGATCATCAATGTCGGCGCCGCGGCTTTTTCGGATTTGTAGCGGTCGAAGCGATAGCTGCCGAGACCGAAACCAAGCGAGAGCCGGTTCGCCGTCAGCGGCGCCGTCTCAATATGCCAGGCGCCGGCCGGCAGGCTGCGTGCCAGCTTGCCTGTGAGGAAGGGTTGTTCGGACGGATTGGAGCCGAGGCCGAACAGAGCTCCGCCCAGATGCCCTTCAGCGGTCGGGATCAACAACAGCGAGCCGCTCTCTGCCTTGTAACCCGCCTTGCGTGCCCAATCGAGCGCGATGGGATCGATGGTGCCCGTCTCGATATGCGCGGGGGTGACAGCAAAGATCGGCAGGGTCGCGCCACCCTTCGAATTGAAAGGCGTCGCGCGCTCGATGAATTGAAAGGGGGCCATGACTATCCTTCGGCAATGACTGAGGGGAATCGAGAGTTAACCGTCTGTTAGGGTTAACAGATTATTGCTGGAGCGAACATTGCGTCGAACCTTTCCCTGTTCCGATTCTAGGCCGGGCGCAAGACTATAGGAATTCAGGGATCAGCGTCATGCCCGCCGTCGCAGCCGCGTCTTCATTCAGAACCTTTCTTTTGCAGGGAGCTTCCGTCGCACTTCTGGCGCTCGCGCTCGCAAGCTGCTCGACGACCGGACAGGACAGGATGACGACAGGCTCGATCCCCAAGACTTCGAAATCTGTCGATACGATGAACAGCACGGAGCTGGCTCAGGCGACCACGACGTTTGGCAAGGCCTATGATGCCAATCCCAAGGATCGCGATGCCGGCGTCAACTACGCCAATGCGCTGCGCATGAGCGGCCGCAACAATCAAGCGCTTGCGGTCATGCAGCAGGTGGCAATCGCCAATCCGACCGACCGCGGCGTGCTGGCGGCCTATGGTAAGGCCCAGGCGGCGGCGGGCCAGCTTGACGAGGCGCTTTCGACCATTGACCGCGCCCAGCTTCCGGATCGGCCGGACTGGCGCCTGGTTTCGGCGCAGGGCGCTATCCTCGATCAGCTTGGGCGCTCCCAAGATGCGCGCGCCAAATATCGGGATGCGCTGGTGCTGGCTCCAAACGAGCCGACCATCCTTTCCAATCTCGGCATGTCCTATGTGCTGACCGGCGATCTCAAGAATGCGGAAAACTATCTCCGCACGGCCATCTCGCAGCCGGGCTCCGATAGCCGCGTACGGCAGAATCTGGCGCTGGTCGTCGGTCTGCAGGGCCGGTTTGCGGAAGCCGAACAAATTGCCCGGCAGGAACTGACGCCGCAACAGGCGAACGCCAACGTTGCCTATCTGCGCGGCATGCTGGCGCAGCAGAACTCCTGGCAGAAGCTTGCCGCCAGCGGCAACGGCAGGAAAGTCGCCCAACAATAGGGCCAGCGGGAGCGGCCATAAGGGCTTGCCTGCGCACCTCTCGCACAGATAAGCCGGCCGCGCGCCAATTCAGGCGGATACCCGGCAGCTCGAGGCACTTAACGCCAGATGTGGCGCGGCAGCCCCTCGGCGACAAGCCGCGCTCCGAGCGCGCCGATAACAGCGCCCGCCACCCTGTCGATCCAGAGCTTTGATCCAACATACATGGCGCGCGGGCGGTTGGAGGAGAAGGCAAGCGTCACCCCGGTATACCAGCCAGCCTCGACCAGAAAGACTGCGGGTGGAACCGTAAAGAGCAGCCACGGAGGCGGAGCAGCCGGCAGGAGTGCGGCGAAGATACTGCCGTAGAAAATGGCTGTCTTTGGATTGCTGAGCTGCGTGCCGAGCGCAAAGAGGAAGTTGCGCATCACGCCGCCCTCTGCCGGCGTTGCCGGCGCATTGATGGGAAGATCGTCCGCTGCGCTGCGCCAGATCCTAATGCCGACATAGATCAGATAGAGGCCGCCGCCGATTTTCAGTGCGAGATACAGCCATTCGACTTTCATCAGCAATGCGCTGAGGCCAAACAAGGCCAAGGTCGCAAAAATGACGCTGCCGGTTCCCATACCGAAGGCTGCGGCAAGCCCCGCCTTACGGGAACGCGAAACAGCAATGCGCGAAACGAGCACGAAACTGGGGCCGGGACTGACCGCCCCGATGAAAACGGCCGCCATGACGCTGAAAAATATTGCCAGGGATGACATGCGAGACCTCCAAAGACGCTCGGCGCGAATGACTTCCGCTTGCTGGAACACACGCGAGACGCAATCGACGACATTGGATACAACTAACCATGTCTCCGCGTGGCGGGCAAGCAGGCAATTCAGAACTTGTCCATGGCCTGGATGATCGCCGGGCCGAGAATGACAGCCATCAGGACCGGCAGGAAGAAGATGATCATCGGCACTGTCAGCTTCGGCGGCAGCGCGGCCGCCTTCTTTTCCGCCTCGTTCATGCGTTCGTCGCGGCCCTCCTGCGCCATGACGCGCAGCGCCTGCGAGAGCGGCGTACCATAGCGTTCGGCCTGGATGAGCGCCTGCGTCACCGATTTGACGAGATCGATCTGCGTACGGGCGGCGAGATTGTCGAAGGCGGTACGGCGATCCTGCAGGAAGGAAAGCTCGGCCGTGGTCAGCACCATTTCCTCGGCAAGTGCTGGGGATTGCTCCGCCATTTCCTCGGACACGCGATGCATACCCGCCTCGATTGAAATGCCCGATTCCACGCAGATCAACATCAGGTCGAGGGCATCGGGCCAGGCGCGCTTGATCGATTTCTGGCGCTTGCTCACCAGATTGGAGATGTAAATGTTCGGCGTATAGAAGCCCAGATAGGCGAAAGCGATGACCCCGAGCAGGCGGATCGGCAGGGGCTTTGCGGCGAACCAGCCGAGAACGAAGACGACGACGATCGCAACCGCGAGAAACAGGAACGGCAGCAGGAATCGCGCCACCAGGAACATGTTGAGCGCATTTTCCGATCGCAGGCCCGCGGCCCGCAAGCGATTGACGGTATTGGCGTCGACCAGCGCGTTGCGCAGGTTGAACCGATCGACGATCTGTCTGACGTTTCGATTGTTGTGGCTGCGCAGCGATGCCTTGCCGCCGTCCGCATTCAGCCGTGCCCGCTCGCGCGCACGGATCTGTTCGCGCTCCGTCGACACGGCCTTCATGCGCTTGCTGAGATCGCCGCGTTCCAAAAGCGGTATCGCAATCGTGTAGAAAGTCGCGAACACGGCAATGGCGACCACGACGGCAAGAAGAGTGCCGGGATCGGTTAAACGGGCAGCGAGATCGGTCATGGGCTACGCGGCTCCTTCCCGCTCAGATCTCGAAATTGACCATGTTGCGCATGATGAAGATGCCGATCGACATCCAGATGCCGGCTCCGAGCAAGATCAGATGGCCGCGCGGATCGGCGAACAGGATCATCATGTATTGCGGCGACGTCAGATAGACCAGCAGCATCACCACGAAGGGCAGAGTGCCAATGATGACGGCGGATGCCTTGGCTTCCATCGACAATGCCTTGACCTTCGCCTTCATCTTCTTGCGCTCGCGCAGCACCTTCGAAAGATTGCCGAGAGCTTCCGACAGGTTACCGCCCGCCTGGGCCTGGATCGCGATAACGATCGAGAAGAAATTTACCTCCTGCAGGGGCATATGGTTCGAGATGCGCGCGCAGGCATCCGCCATGCTGAAACCGACTTGTTGCGCTTCGACCACCCGGCGGAACTCCGTCTTGACGGGCTCCCGTGCCTCACCGGCCACCAGCCGAACCGCATCATTGAGCGGCAGGCCTGAGCGAAGGGAACGCGTGATGACATCGAGTGCGTTCGGAAACTCCTCTAGAAATTTGCTTTGCCGGCGCTTGATGAGGAAGCGGACGACCCAGCGCGGCAGGCCGAAAGCAGCGGCAAAGAATATGCCTAGAATCGCCAGCAGCGGGGCGCCGACAATGAAAAGAACCAATGTGACGAAAAGGCCGAACAGTACGCTGAAGATGTAAAAGCGCGCCGGCGTCAACGACAGACCGGCCTGAGCGAGGCGGGCTTTCAGGGACTGCCTCTTTTTCGTGTTTTCGGACTGGCGCCGTTCCAGATCCTTCAGAGAATCCTGCACGGATTTGCGCCGCTTCGACATTTCCTGGACGCGATCACGCGCTGCCTTGACCTTGACGCGATCGGTTTCGGCCTGCTTGACGCGGTTGACACGACCTTCCGCCTTCTTCTGGGTCTCGATCCGCGAATAGAGAACGCCATAGCAGACTGCCGCGGCGGAAACCGCCGCCAGCAGCACAATCAACAGCACTATTGGATCGATACCGAACATCGTAAATCCTATTGCGCCTTCTGTTCCATCTCATCCAAGGCGGCCGCCAGACGCCGCTCCTCGTTATAGTAGCGGGCACGATCCCAGAAATGCGGCTTGCCGATGCCGGTGGAGACGTGCCGACCGATAATCCGGCCGTTCGCATCTTCGCCCTCGATCTCGTAGCGCATCAGATCCTGGGTAATGATCACATCGCCTTCCATGCCCATCACCTCGGTGATCTGGGTGATGCGACGCGAACCGTCACGCAGGCGAGCGGCCTGGATGACGACGTCGACGGAGCTGGAAATGATCTCGCGCACGGTCTTGGCCGGCAGGCTGAAACCACCCATCGCGATCATCGATTCCATACGGCTCAAGCACTCGCGCGGCGTATTGGCGTGGATGGTCCCCATGGAACCATCGTGGCCGGTGTTCATCGCCTGCAGCAGGTCGAATACCTCGGGTCCGCGCACTTCGCCGACGATGATGCGTTCGGGGCGCATACGCAGGCAGTTCTTGACGAGATCGCGCATGGTGATCTCGCCCTCGCCTTCGATGTTCGGCGGACGGGTTTCGAGACGCACCACATGCGGCTGCTGCAGCTGCAGTTCGGCGGTATCTTCGCAGGTGATGACGCGTTCATCGCGGTCGATGTAGTTGGTCAGGCAGTTCAGAAGCGTCGTCTTGCCCGAACCGGTACCGCCTGAGATGACGACATTGCAGCGCACGCGGCCGATGATCTGCAAAAGCGTCGCGCCTTCGGGCGTGATGGCGCCGAAGCGGACGAGCTGATCGAGGGTAAGCTTGTCCTTCTTGAATTTACGAATGGTCAGCGCGGGACCGTCGATCGCGAGCGGCGGTGCGATGACGTTGACGCGCGATCCATCGGGCAGGCGCGCATCGCAGATGGGGCTGGATTCATCGACGCGGCGGCCGACCTGGCTGACGATGCGCTGGCAGATGGAAAGAAGCTGCGAATTGTCGCGGAAGCGGATTTCGGATTCGACGGTCTTGCCGCCGACTTCGATGAAGGTCTGTCCGGCACCGTTGACCATGATGTCGGCAATGTCGTCGCGGGCGAGCAGCGGCTCCAACGGACCGTAGCCGAGCACATCGTTGCAGATGTCCTCGAGCAGTTCCTCCTGCTCGGAGATCGACATCGCGAAATTCTTGATGGTGATGATATCGTTGACGATATCGCGGATTTCCTCGCGTGCGGCCTCGTTTCCGAGCTTGGAAAGCTGCGAAAGGTCGATCGTGTCGATCAGCGCGGAGAAGACCTGCGATTTCGTATCGTAATATTCTTCGGTGCGCGCCACGCGACGGCGGCTGGGCGTCTGCATCGAGGGAGGCGCGACCTGCTGACGCGGCTGCGTGGAATCATGGGACGGCTCTATCAGCACGGCCGGTGCCGTCGGACCATTGCCAACGGCGGGCACGCGCGCCGGCGGCGGAGACATCGCGCCGCTCTTTGCAGGACCTTCATTTCCGCGCTTGCCAAACATCTTTCTGATCCAATTCTAATGCTGCTGCACGGCCTCCATGAAAATCGGCCTTCGGAAGTCCGTGCGAAATCAAACGATCATTTTCGCTTCAGAAGGCCCAGCAAACCGCCCTTTCTGGCCTTCTTCAAAGCGACACGTCCGGTAACGATGTGCGATATCTGCGAGAAAGTCTCCGCGGTCGGCGACTTCGGATCGGTTTCGGCGATCATCTGCCCGCTGTTGGCGGCATTGCCGAACAGGTTGATGTCGAAGGGGATGATAGCGATCGGATCCGTCTCAAGCGGTGCGCAGAACTCCGAAGGATTGATCTCGGGACGCTTCGGCATGCCGACCTGATTGAGAATGAGGTGCGGCGCCTTGTCGTTGGGCCGCAGCTTGCGCAACGCGTCGATCAGATTCTTGGCGTTGCGCAGATTGGCGAGATCGGGCGCGGCGCAAATGACGACCTCGTCTACCGCGCCAAGCACCGAGCGTGTCCATTCCGTCCAGACATGCGGCACATCGAGAACCGCGACCGGAGCACTGCGCTGAAGGACGTCCAGCACCGGCAGGAAAGCCTGCCCTTCAAAATCATAGGCGCGATCCAGCATCGAGGGAGCCGCCAGCAGCGAGAGATGCTGGGAACATTTGGTCAGCAACCGGTCGAGGAAGACCTCGTCAAGCCGCTCAGGGGCATAGACGGCTTCCGCGATACCCTGCGCGGGATCCTGGTCGAAATCGATATTGGCGGTGCCGTAGGGCAGATCGAGATCTGCAAGAATGGTTTCGGTGGAGAAAAGGCTGGAAATTCCGAAGGCGCAATTATGGGCGATGGTCGATGCGCCTACCCCACCCTTGGCGCCGATAAAAGCGATACTGCGCCCGAGCGGCTCGGCATCGGGATCGATAAAGATCGCCGCCACCGCAGTTAAGAGATCGACCATGTCGGTCGGCTGGACGATATATTCGGAGATGCCGTTGCGGATGAGTTCACGATAAAGGCCGATATCGTTGTGATAGCCGACGACGATGACTTTGGTGCTCGGATCGCAGACGGCGGCGAGCGGTTCGAGTTCCGCCAGCAGGCCGCGCGGACCGGCGCGCGTCTCCAGGATGATCAGATTAGGGGTCGGCGCCGAGGCGAACATGTTTGCTGCCGCTGCGACACCACCGCTGGTGATGCGAAGGCTAACCTTGGACATGCGCCGATCGTTGGCACACTGATCCATCACCTGCTGCAGCTGCTCGCTTTCACAGAAGGCATGTATGGAAATACGCGGCAGCGGCCGTAGACTGTCGAGATTGGCCGAGCGCGAAACCTCCTCCGCTTCCGGGGCAGTCGAGCCGATATCATATTCGATGGCGTTCATGATTTCATCCTGTTCCGCCGGCGCGTAACTCTCATGTTCATTGGCCCGAGCCGCCGGAACCACTGAAGCCGCCAACCGTGGCGGTACTCGTCGGGACCGAGCCATTGCGATAATTGTCGATCACCTTGCTGCGCTGATCGGTATCGATCGGCGACACGGCACGCGGCGAGATCAGATCCGTCGGATTGGCGACTTGCGCCGCCAGATTATGCTGTGTCGCGCAGCCGAAATTGTAGTAGTTCTGGTTATCGAAAGCGTTGTCCGAAAGATCGTCCGGCCATTGACCGCATGTGTTGGTGAGCGCCGTCGTCGCTGTGAAGCGCAGACGAATCGGAGCCGCATCGCCTGGGTCGCCAGCCCCATAGGAGCTGTCGACGATGCGGGCCGACGGAATGCCGTTCGCAACCAGCTCCCTGCGGATCTGCTGACGCAACGCAGATGCTGCCAACGAATTCATCGATCCCCTGGGGGCAAGGATTTCGACCGTACCGCTCGCACGGGTTCGGTAGTCCTGGACAAATCCGCGGATGGTATCGCGCATTCCCGTCGTCAGGCGACGGTCGCTGGCGGCAACCGGGATATCGAGATTGTGTTCTTTCTCCGTCAACACGATCGGATGACGTTGCCGGTAATCGTCATTGATCGCGCTGGTGGTCATGCGATCACGTGAATCGGCGCAGCTGCTGATAGTTGCAGCCGTCACGATCAGGGCCGGCACCATCAGAGCCAGCCCGAGGGAACGGGACCGGCCGGTGCGAGGCGCTTTGTGCTCCAGGCTGGCCATTTTGGGATCTTTCGTTGATCCGGTTGAAAAGGCGCGCGTCATGATCGGTCTCTCCTCACTTGTAGATGAAGCCGACAGTGCCGTGGAAATCGGCATCGGCGACCGGCGGCCCGTCCTTGCGGCCGTAGATCTTGTTGACACGATTCATGAAGACGCCGCTGATATCGTTGCTCGGCGAGAAGTTATCGTCGGGGCGGGCAAGCTGGCTACGGGCGACCGGCCGCACCAGATAAGGCGTCGCGATGATGACCAGCTCGGTTTCATCGCGCTGAAAGCTCTTTTGACGGAACAGAGCGCCGAGAATCGGAATCTTCGAGGCGCCCGGCGTGCCGTTGGTGGTCTGCTGAATGGTATCGCTCAGGAGACCGGCCAAGGCGATCGAGCCGCCCGACGGCAACTCCACCGAAGTATCGGCGGCGCGCTGGTTGTAGGTTGCCGTGCCGGCGTTGGCCGTGCCAACCGGATTGGAGACCTGGGTCTGCACATGCAGGGCGATTCGTCCGGCAGACAGCACGACAGGCGTGAACGCCAAACTGATACCATAGGTGAAGGGCGTGACCGTGACGGTCCCGTCCTTATTCGCGACGGCGTACAGGGTCTGACCGCCCGAATTGAAGGTCGCGGCCTGGCCGGAGATCGCCGTCAACGTCGGCTCAGCCAGCGTACGGACGGCCCCAGCCTGCTCGAGAGCATTGAGATAGGTGCTGATATCGTATTTGCCGATGGCGGTCTTGAACAAGCTGGCCAGGCCGCCGCCGCCGGCCGCCGCAGTCCCATCCGCGCTAGGACTGCCGAGCTGGGCAACCGTCAAGCCGGAAGAATTCCTGACGAGATTGTCGAAGCCGATCTGCTTCAGCACGCTGCGCTTGATTTCTGCGACGGTCACCTTGAGCGTCACCTGATCTTCGCCTTCGATCTGCAGCATGTTGACGATCTGCGAGGTCTGCCGTGTTTCCGCGAAAATGGCGACCGCATTGTTGTCGCCGCTGCCCGAGGCAGTCTGGTTTCGAGTCGTCGCCTCGCCGCCTTTGAGGAAGGCCTGCGCAAGCTGCTCGGCCCGTGTCGCATCCTGGGGCGTGCGCACCGTACCGGTCATGACGATGTTGTCGGAAACGATCTCGACGTTGATGTCGGAGTCCGGAATGAAGCGCTTCAGGTTGGCCTGAAGTCCGGCAATGTCGCGCTCGATCTGCAGATCGAGGCTGACGATCTCCTTACCGTCGGCGCCGAAGATGAAGATATTGGTCTGGCCGACCGTCTTGCCGAAAAGATAGATGCGGCGTGAGGTTCGCGTCACCGCATCGGCCATCTTGGGATCGGAGACAAGGATATCGTGAGCATCGGCCGGCAGATCGACGACAAGCGCCTTGTTGAGGCCCAGCTTCAATGTGCGCTTCGTGCCCAGGCCGGCTATCGTCACGATACTGTCCGAGCCGCTCGCGAAGGCCGCAGGCGTGCGCAGAAAGGCCGGCATGTCTGCTAAGGGCAGGCCGGCAAAGGCGATCGAGAAGGAGAGGCTTACACCAAGGGAGAGGCTGGCTTTGTTGCTTGTCTTGAACATGGTCTCGCCCCTTCTCACTGCGGCTTCGGCCCGGTCGGGCCGTCGGTCACGATTGCTCCGGATTTGATGACCTGGATCATGCTGCCGCCATTGTCGCCGGCCAGAAGATAATCAGCGGCCGTCGTATCGGACTGCTGCGCGTCCGCAACAGAGCGCAACGCCAACGTCAGGCGATCGGCCATCTGGTGGGCGACCGCTAGGACCCTCGTCTGGTCCGGCGTCAGCTCCAGCGTCGCGGTCGCGCCGACGACGGCCTTGCTTCCATCCTGCTTTTCCTCGATCTGCTGATCGACTGCCAGAACGCGAACGTTGCTGAGCACGGTTTCCGTGACGAGCTGCTGTTGGGAGCCCTTACGCACCATGATGACGTCGACACGATCATTCGGAAGGATGAAGCCGCCTGCGCCGGTGGAGACGGAAATCTCCGTGGCGACGGCCCGCTTGCCCGCCGGCAGCAAAGACGAAAGGATGCGGCTGTTGGAATCGGCAATCTTCTCCTCGCGGATGGGCTCGCCCTCGAAGATCGGCAGCCGAACAACAGCGCCGGTCAGATCTTTCAGAGCGTCGGGCCGTTCGCGTTCGGTGACGAGGCCTTTGACGAGACCGCTTTCAGGCCAAGGCATCCAATGGATCGACTGTTCGTTGAGACGCGAACCGACGGGCAGATTGGCGCCGGCTACGAGGACGTTGACCGTCGCCTCCTTCTCCACGACCGCCGCGATCTGCTGGGGAACGATATCGCGCGAACCCGCCAGGCGCATCGCGAGCAGACCGGCCATACCGGCCGCGACGGCTGCCACTGCGAGGATCATTATGCGAGCGGGTTTCATGGTCATTCCTTGAGGAACAGGATTCTTCGCCCTGCAGAATGACCGGCAATTGGTGTAATTATGGTTAATGGGTGGTTACATTTACAATTATTTAAGCCAAACTATTAAAGAAATATAAGATACAATATCGCGCAATACATCATTAATGCTTAGAATTCTCTAATTTAGAGAAGATGTGATGTCGCTGCGATGACCATCGGCGACGAGGGAAAAACCAGGAAACCGCCGATGGCGATGGCAATGCCATAGGGGATTTTTTTGGCAACCAACAGCGAGTTCGGTACAGGCAGGCCCATCGCCATTATGATACTGGATTGTGAGCGTATCAGGAGGATGAAAATTGTCACCGCACCGCCGAGGAAGGCAACATAGATGAGGAAGGACAGGAGCGACGGATCGAAGCCGAACCAGAGTGCAGAAGCCGCCAGCAGCTTGGCATCGCCACCGCCCATGACGTTCAATGCAAAAAGCGCGAAGCAGACGCAGAAAACGATGGCCGCGCCGGCAAAATGCATGCCGATGTCGGGCCATGTCAGACCGAGCAAGGGCGCAAGCACGATGAAGGAGCCGAGCAGGACGAGCGACACACGGTTCGGGATCGTCATGGTAAGCAGATCGGAGAGGGCAGCGACCGCCAAACAGAGCGGGAAAATCAGTAATGTTGCGGCTTCAAGCATCAAACATCCCCAACTCAACTATAAAAGTCAAAAACCGCTCATAGTACTGAGCGGTTTCCGAACAAGACATGCCACGATGAAATTGGCGCGCTTAATGCAAAGCGACAGCGCCATTCATCCTGCCTGAGATATTGGTAAAGGTAGCGCTTAGCGTGTTACCCAGTGTGGTTGCGCCAGCGATGATAGCAACCGAGATCAGGGCGGCGATCAGGCCATATTCAATTGCGGTCGCGCCGGATTCATCCTTCAGGAAACGCGAAAAAAGCTTGGACATAAGTTTAACTCCACTTTGTTGACAGCACGTCCGCCAACTGTTGCCGTTGATCGGATGAACTGCACGGTAGCTGCGCGCCGTTTCCATCGCTTTAAAGAATGAGGTTAATGCACAGTAAATACAAAAACGAAAAAAGAATAGTTAATGCAAGTTTCATGATCTTCTTTCCGTTTTAAAGAAATTCTTCAGTCAAATTGAAATTATTAGATAGGAGAATATTAGCGAGATATATGATTCGTCTCGAAACAATACACGATCCCCCAATGATGGGATGATATGACGGACAAGCGGGACATCCGCACCATAATCGAACGATACCGGATTAGCTTAATCGTTCATTCACCATTCTTTCCCATTCTATCCGGAATTCTTTTCGCCATAGCGTTCCAAGAGGCCAAGCCATGCCAATCGGCGGCAGAACAGCATTCCTTGCCTGCATTGTTGCCGTGGCCGGCATGACGCCGCAGCTTTCCCACGCCGCCGGAGAAAGCATGCTGCGCGTCTATATGGATCACGCGCGCGTATTGAAGCTGGACCGCCCTGTCAGTAAGGTCATCGTCGGCAATTCGCAGGTTGCCGATGCAACGGTCGCCGATCCGAAAACCATCGTACTGACCGGCCGCAGCTTCGGCACGACAAATATCATCCTGCTCGATACCGACGGCAATGCGATCGTAGACGAGCAGATCCTGGTGTCGATCGACGAAGGCAATACGGTCCGTGTTTTCCGCCAGACGGATCGCGCCGTGCTGTCGTGCACGCCGAATTGCGAACAGCACGCCCAGCAAAACAATACGGCGACACCGACCGCCGCCGCAGGGCCATAGCAACATTCGATAACGCAAATATTCTAAAGTACTTCCGAAGAATTGAATTGCGATCGATAATCCCGACTTCCTCTAAATATGAATAGAGAAGAGAAACGGATTATCAAGAAAGCAACTCTAGTGTCCTCCGCGTTTAAACATTGCGGATGACCTATGACGCCAGACAACGCGCTTCTCGCCAATACAAGCCCTGCACGGCAGCATGCCCGGGGTAAATTGCGCGAATTCGTGCGCTCTCGCGATGGGACGGCAGCGATCGAATTCGCTCTGCTTGCGATTCCCTATTTTCTGATCATCTTCGCCATTATCGAAACCTTTGTCGCCTTTACTGCGGAACAGGTCGTTTCGAACGCCGTCGATACTCTATCGCGTCAGATCAGAACCGGGCAGATTACTGCGGCCAATACCAGCTCGCAGCAATTCCGGCAGGCATTTTGCAATCAGATTTCCGTGCTCATTACCTGCTCATCTACTGAATTACAGACGCCGACAAACCTTTACCTCGATGTGCAGAGCTATTCGAGCTTCGCATCGATGCCGACAACAATCCCTCGCAAGTCCTCAACCGATCCCTATTCCGACCTCAGCACCACAGGTTTCGCCTTCACGCCAGGCGGGGCCAAGTCACTGAACATGGTGCGCGCCTACTATCGCTGGGGGATCATAACGGACCTGCTGCGCCCCTATCTGACCAACGTGCACCCGACCGACGGTTCGGCCTCAGTCTATCTTATCGTCGCCACGGCGGCATTTCAGAACGAGAATTATCCGTGAACAGGGCCGCAAGCGTGACCGCGAAAGAAAGTGCGCCCTCAGGCATATTGCGGCGATTCGCCCGCGACGAACGCGGCGTGGGCGCCATCGAATTCGCCATTCTTTTTCCCGTACTGCTGATGCTCTATCTCGGTGCCTTCGAGCTTACCGTCGGCCTCAGCGCCTCGAAACGAGCCAGCCGCTCGGCCGGTTCGATAGCCGATATCGTCTCGCAGCAATCGTCGATCACAAAGTCCGTGCTTACGACAATGCCCTCGGTCGCCGGCGCCATCTTCGCACCCTATAACACCACCGGCCTGACGCTGAAGATTACCGGCATCACCATCGACGCCTCAGGTAAGGCGACAGTGGCATGGTCCTGGGCACAGGACGGAACCAGGCCATATACGGTGGGTTCGACGGTCACTTTGCCGGCCAACATGAACCAGGCAAGCACATTCCTCGTCCGCAGCGAACTTGCCCTCCCCTATCAGCTCCTCAGCTTTGGTGCCAATTTCCTGCCGAGCGGCACAAACCAGATCACCATCAGCCGGCAATATTACTATCGCCAGCGTGTCGGCACTTCGATCAGCTGCAGCGACTGCTGAGAACTCCGCCGCTGAGAGGCGCCTAGCGGACGCTCCAAACGGAAAATTGCCAAGTCGATGCCTCCGTTATATGGGTGACGTCCAATGACCCGGAAGACCTCCCGGGGGTGACGGTATTCTATCGGGTGATCTATGGCGCGCGCCTTTCTCTTCGTTCTGGATTCTTTCGGCGTGGGTGGCGGCCCCGATGCGGCAAGCTACGGGGATGAAGGCGCCGACACGCTTGGCCATATCGCGGAATTCTGCGCTGCGGGCGCGGCCGATCGGGCAGGCCTGCGCCAAGGCCCGTTGACATTGCCGATCCTATCTGGCCTCGGCCTGCTGGAGATCGCCAAGGCGGCAACGGGCAACTATCCCGCCGGCATGCCGCTACCGGAAAAACTGTATGGTCTCTATGGCTGCGCCAATGAGGTCTCCCACGGCAAGGACACACCTTCGGGCCATTGGGAGATCGCCGGAACGCCCGTCATGTTCGACTGGGGATACTTTCCGGCCGAGGGCGATGCCTTTCCGCCGGAGCTGGTGAAGGCCATCTGCGAGGCCGCCGATCTGCCGGGAATTCTCGGCAATTGCCACGCCTCCGGCACGGATATCATCGCAAAGCTCGGCGAAGAGCACATCCGCAGCGGCAAGCCGATCTGCTATACCTCGTCCGACTCCGTCTTCCAGATTGCAGCGCACGAACAGCATTTCGGCCTCGACCGGCTGATCGGCCTCTGCAAGATCGTACGCACGCTCCTCGATCCCTACAATATCGGCCGCGTCATAGCCCGCCCCTTCATCGGTGAGACAGTGGCGACATTCGAGCGAACCGGTAATCGTCGCGACTTTTCCGTTCTGCCGCCCGAGCCGACGCTGCTCGACCGTCTGATCAAGGCCGAACGCACGGTGCACGCCGTCGGCAAGATCGGCGATATCTTTGCCCATCAGGGTGTCTCCAGGGTCATCAAGGCCAATGGCAACATGGCGCTGATGGATGCGACATTGAAAGCCATGGACGAAGCCGAGGACGGCGATCTGGTCTTCACCAATTTCGTCGATTTCGACATGGTCTATGGCCATCGCCGCGACGTGCCGGGCTATGCTGCAGCGCTCGAGGCCTTCGACGCGCGCCTGCCTGAAGTGCACAAGAAGCTGAAGGCCGGCGATCTCGTTATTCTGACCGCCGATCATGGCTGCGACCCGACTTGGCGCGGCACCGATCATACACGCGAGCGCGTGCCCGTCATGGCTTACGGGCCGGGCATTCGCTCGCGCTCCATCGGCGTCCGTCAGACCTATGCGGATATCGGCGAGACGGTTGCGAAACATTTGGGAATTGCGGCAGGGCCGCACGGGAGGAGCTTCCTTTGACATCGCATTTGAAGAAAGTGGAGCTGCACTGCCATCTGGAGGGCGCCGCTCCGCCGGCATTGACGCTCGCACAAGCGGAGAAATACGGAGTCGACACCAGTGCCTTCCTCAAGGACGGCGTTTACCTCTGGAAGGATTTTGCCGAATTCCTCGTCTGCTACGACAAGGTTTCCGAGGTCTACCGCACCGAGGAAGACTATGCGCTGCTGACGGAAACCTATTTGGAAGAGCTTGCCGGCATCGGCACGATCTATAGCGAACTCATCGTCTCGCCCGACCATGGCGACCGCATCGGCCTCGGCGCTGACGCCTATATGGCCGGCGTTTCGGCCGGCATCCGTGCCGCGAAGGCAAAAACGGGCATCGAGGCGCGGCTGATCGTGACAGGCGAACGCCACTTCGGCCCGGAGCGCGTAGTGAAGGCGGCGGAATATGCCGCCAAGAGCGATAATCCGCTGATATCAGGCTTCAACATGGCCGGCGAGGAGCGCATGGGCCGCGTCGCCGATTACGCCCGCGCCTTTGACGTCGCCCGCGAGGCGGGCCTCGGCATCACCATCCATGCCGGCGAAGTGTGTGGTGCATTTAGCGTCGCCGACGCGGTGGATCTGGTGCGTCCACAGCGTATCGGCCATGGCGTGCGCGCCATCGAGGATATGGATCTCGTCAGACGCCTTGCCGATCTCGGCACCGTGCTGGAAGTCTGCCCCGGTTCCAACATCGCGCTGAAGGTTTTTCCGGATTTCCAGTCGCATCCGCTGCGCAAGCTGCGCGACGCCGGCGTGAAGATCACGATCAGCTCCGACGATCCGCCCTTCTTCCACACCTCGCTCGAGCGAGAATACGAGCTTGCGTCGTCAGCCTTCGGCTTCAGCGACGACGAGATCAATGCGATGACCCGCACGGCGATCGAGGCGGCGTTTGTGGACGAGGCGACACGGGCGGCATTGCTAGCGAAGCTCTAAAAGCGTGGTTTTGGCCGCAGATTGGGGATGAAATCTCCAGAAGTGGCCTATTTTCTTGCACCAGAGGCGATTTCCGTGGAAGAACCATCTTATATCGCGGAATTACTGGAAGGCTGAAACCATGGACGGCGTCACTGTCATCGATCACCCGCTTGTGCAACACAAGCTCACAATCATGCGCAAGAAAGACACGTCGACGGGAAGCTTCCGCCGGCTGCTGCGCGAGATTTCGACGCTGCTCTGTTACGAAGTGACGCGCGACCTCGAACTGACCATCGAGACCATCGAGACGCCGCTGCAGCCGATGGATGCGCCGATCCTCGAGGGCAAGAAGCTGGTCTTCGCCTCAATCCTGCGCGCCGGCAACGGCCTGCTCGAAGGCATGCTCGACCTGGTGCCCTCGGCCCGTGTCTCGCATATCGGCGTCTACCGCGATCATGAAACGCTGCAGCCGGTCGAATATTACTTCAAGGCGCCAGAGGATATCTCCGAGCGCCTGATCATCGTCGTCGATCCAATGCTCGCGACGGGCAATTCCTCGATTGCCGCGATCGAAAAGCTGAAGGAGCGCGGTGCGCACAATATCCGCTTCCTCTGCCTGCTGGCGGCTCCCGAAGGCATCGCCAATTTCCGCAAGGCGCATCCGGACGTTCCGGTGTTCACGGCCGCCATCGACAGCCACCTGAATGAAAAGGGCTATATCGTCCCCGGCCTCGGCGATGCCGGCGACCGCATGTACGGCACCAAGTAAATCCGCTCTAATACTTTTCAGGAAGCCCGGCAGTTATTCGACTGCGGGGCTTTTTATTGATTGCTTTAGCATCCTTTCAGCACTCTCGGCTTATAGATGGCATGGTCCGCAGGAGGGGCCTTGCCGATGCTCGTTCGTGTTCTTGCCGTTGCCGGTGTCATCGCCGTTGCGGCGACCCAGGTGCCGATGCTGGTGAGCAGCTATGGCGAACATGCCGCGAAGCCCGCACCGGTCGAAGCGGTTTCGCTTGCCCCTCCGAAGGCGGAAGCTGCCGTTTCCTTTGGCCGCGTTCAACTGCGCGCCAATGCGGGCGGCCACTATGAAGGCGATTTCACCATCAATGGCCGGTCTGTGCACGGGATGATCGATACCGGCGCGACCTATGTGACGATGAACGAAAGCACCGCGCGCAGCCTCGGCTTCAGCAGCGTCGATCTCGACTATCGCTACTCAGCCCAAACGGCAAACGGCACGTCAAAGGTCGCCCACATCAAACTCGACCGCCTGGAGATCGGCACGATCCGAGTTCGCGATATCGATGCCGTGGTGGCAAAGGACAGCGCATTGGGCACGACGCTGATCGGCATGAGCTTCATGAAGAAGCTGAACTCCTATGGTGTTCAGAACGGCACATTGCTTCTCAAGCAATAGGATAGAAGGCCTTCCCGAGACTGCGAAGCGGCCGACTGGCGCCTTCAGATCAAATCCGTCTGACAATGACAGGTGACAAAACGGGCACCGCATCCATGATACGATAGTTAGCCGACAAATCGCCTGCGGCCTTTTGCGCGCTTGCCTCGTCCGCCGCGTGAACGGTGGCGATGCGGTCGCCCCTGCTCACCTTCGTTCCGAGTGGCAGAATGTCTGTGAAGCCAACGCGATGATCGATCTTGTCCTGCGGGCGGCGACGGCCGCCGCCGAGATCGATGACGCTCATGCCTATCTCCCGCGCATCACAGGCGCCAAGCCAGCCATCGGCGGCGGCGAGAACGGGCTTCTGCACCGGCGCACTCGCCAAGTAGAGATCAGGGTGTTCCAGCAGATCCGCGGAGCCGCCAAGCGCATGCGCCATACGGCCGAAGATCTCTGCCGCCTTGCCGGATGCCAGAGCCGTACGCGCCCTAGTCTCTGCATCGGCAGCGTTCGCGGCAATGCCGGCCTGAACGAGCATTTCGGATGCGAAGGCCAGCACAACCGTCTCGAGCCGCGTGCCCGATTTGTTGCCCTTCAGGAAATCCAGGCAGTTACGAAGCTCGACCACGTTGCCAGCCGCATCGGCCAGGGGCTGGTTCATGTCGGTAATCAGGGCCGAAGTCTTGACCCCGCCGCCATTGGCCACTTCCACCAGCGAGCGCGCCAACGTCTCGGCTTCTTCCTGCGAGGTCATGAAGGCACCGCTGCCGATCTTGACGTCGAGCACCAGCGTTTCCAGCCCAGCCGCCAGTTTCTTCGACAGGATGGAGGCGGTAATCAACGGTACGGAATCGACGGTCGCGGTGACATCGCGCACCGCATAGAGCTTGCCGTCGGCGGGCGCCAGCGCGCCGGTCTGGCCGATGATGGCGCAGCCGACCTCATCGACCACCTTGCGGAAGCGGGCGGCATCCGGCGTGATCCCGTAACCGGGAATGGATTCCAGCTTGTCCAGCGTGCCGCCGGTATGGCCGAGACCGCGACCAGAGATCATCGGCACGGCGAGGCCGCAGGCGGCGGCGATGGGAGCGAGCATCAGAGAGACGTTGTCGCCGACACCGCCAGTCGAATGCTTGTCGGCAATCGGCCTGCCGATGCCTTGCCAGGAGAGGATATCGCCAGAGCGGGCCATGGCGAGCGTCAGCGCCACCGTTTCCTCCCGCGTCATGCCGCGAAACCAGACGGCCATGGCAAAAGCGCCGATCTGGCTTTCCGCCAGTTCGCCCCGCCCTAGTGCGCCGATAAACGCATCGATATCGGCAGCCGAAAGGGTGGCGCCGTTACGCTTCTGACGGATGATCTCCTGCGGGATCATGGATCAGTAGCCTGAAGACGCCGTCTTGGACTCGCCGCCGGCCAGCACGTTCGAGATATCGTCGAGCAAGCTCGACGCACCGAAGCGGAAGGTCGACGGCATAGCCCAGTCGGGCGCCATGATGGTCTCGGCGAGGCTGAGATACAGAGCCGCATCGGAGACAGAGCCGATGCCGCCGGCCGGCTTGAAGCCGACCTTGCGACCGCTGTCGCGGATGGCGCGCAGCATGATGTCAGCGGCTTCGAGCGTCGCGTTGACGGCAACCTTGCCGGTGGACGTCTTGATGAAATCGGAGCCGGCATCGATCGCGAGTTCTGACGCGCGCCGGATGAGAGCGGTATCCTTGATTTCGCCGGTTTCAAGGATGGTCTTCAGAAGGACCGGACCTTTGCATTCGGCCTTTACCGCGGCAACCATATCGGTGACGGCCTGCTCATTGCCCGCCAGAAAGGCGCGATAGGGAATGACCAGATCGATCTCGTCGGCGCCATCGGCAATGGCTTCGCGCGCCTCGGCGGCAACATCGGCCACTTCCATGTCGCCGGCCGGGAAATTCACCACGGTCGCGATCTTTATGGCATGATCGACACCGAGAATGCCACGCGCCTGTGCGACGAAACGCGGCCAGATGCAGATGGCGGCCGTATTGCCATAGGGCGATTGCGCACGGGCGCACAGCGCCTCGATCTGAGCCGGGGTGCAGTCATCCTTGAGATTGGTGAGATCGAGAAGGGAAAGCGCAACGGCTGCCGTTTCTCTCAGCGAATGGCCGGTCATTGTGGATCTCCTTCGTCCGCGATCATTTCTTTCAGGATAGCGGCAAGCCGCGCGCCGCCGACCGGAGCCATGTCCTTCGTCTCCTCATGCGAGAGCTCGCCGCCGGTCATACCAGCACCATAGTTAGTGATGACGGAGGCAGCGGCAACCCTCAAACCGAAAAGACGCGCCAGGATGACTTCCGGCACCGTCGACATGCCGACGGCATCGGCACCGAGGATGCGCGCCATGCGGATCTCGGCCGGCGTTTCGAAGCTCGGGCCGGAAAACCACATATAGACGCCATGTGACAGCTTGATCTCGGCCTTTTCCGCCGCCTTGCGCATGCGCATGATGAGGTCGAGGTCGTAGGCGCTGGTCATGCCGACGAAGCGCCTGTCGCTTTCCTCACCGATCAGCGGGTTCATGCCGGAATAGTTGATGTGATCGGTGATCTGCATCACCGAGCCCGGCGGCATCTCTTCCCGCAGCGATCCCGCCGAATTCGTCAGGATCAGCGTGTCGACGCCAAGCGCCTTCAGGGTCTCGATCGGCGCGCGCATGGCGTTGGCGTCGCCCTTTTCGTAGTAATGTACGCGGCCGGAGAGCATGATGACGGGGACATCGCCGAGCTTGCCTGCGACCAGTGTGCCCGCGTGGCCTGATACTGCGCTGACCGGGAAGCCGGGCAGATCGGCATAGGGAATGCGCAGCGCGTCTTTGACCTCATCCACGAGAGAGCCGAGGCCGGAACCCAGGATGATGCCATAGCGCGGCTTCAGCTCGCCGAGCTTCTCGGTGAGGATATCGACGGCCGCACTCATCCGAGCACCTCCGTTTCGAAGCTGAAGGGCAACATTTCGTCCATGGTCATGGTCTTCTTCACGCCGGTTTCGTCGCAAAGATAGATGCGCGTCTCCTTGCTGGCAAATTCGGCGATCTTCTGCCGGCAGCCGCCGCAAGGCGGGCAGAGCGGCAGCTTCTCGGCGATGACGGCGATCTCGACGATCTTCTTGGCGCCGCCCATGATCATCTGGCCGATCGCTGTGGGTTCGGCGCACCAGCCCTGCGGGAAGGACAGGTTCTCGATATTGGCGCCGGTATAGATCTTGCCGTCCTCAGCGCGGATCGCCGCGCCAACGGGAAACTTCGAATAGGGAGCATGCGCGAACGCCATCGCGCCGCGCGCGGCCTCGAACAGATCATGCGACATAGACTAGCGCTCCTTGGTATAGGGCACGCCACCGGCCTTCGGAGGCTTGGCGACACCGATAAAGCCTGCAAGCAGGATGCAGGTGAGGATATAGGGCAGCGCCTGGAAAATCTGTACCGGCACCTCACCGATGCCCGGAACCGCCTTGCCCTGCATGAAATTGGCGAAGGCATCAAGGAAGCCGAATAGAAGGCAGGTGAACATGACCGGCACAGGCTTCCATTTTGCGAAGATCAGTGCGGCAAGCGCGATATAGCCCTTGCCCGCGGACATGTTGTTGATGAAGGCGGCCGACTGGGCGATGGCGAGATAGGTTCCGGAGAAGCCGCAGAGAATGCCGGCTGCTATCAGCGATCGATAGCGCAGCCATTCGACCGAGATGCCGGCGGTATCGACGGCGCCAGGATTTTCGCCAACGGCACGCAGGCGCAGACCGAAACGGGTGCGATAGAGAATCCACCAGGAAATCGGCACCGTCAGGAAGGCCAGATAAGTCAGGATATTGTTGCCGGAGATGACATTCGCATAGAGCGGCCCGATGAACGGAACGTCGCGAATGGCATCGGCGCCGGGCAGCGTGATGCCGGAAAAACGTGCGGTGGCAGGCAAAGTGGGCGTGCGGCCACCCTGACCGAACCAGGCTTGACCGAGAACGATGGTCAGGCCGGCCATCAGGAAGTTGATCGCGACGCCTGAAACGATCTGGTTGCCACGATTGGTGATCGATGCGAAACCGTGCAACAGGCCGACGACGACCGAGACGACAATGCCCGCGCCAAGGCCGGCCCAGGGTGAGCCGCTGATCGAGGCGACGCAGGCGGCAGCAAAAGCCGAGGCCAGCATCTTGCCTTCAAGGCCGATATCGAAGATGCCGGCGCGCTCGGAAAACAGGCCCGCCAGCGCCGTGAAGATCAGCGGAATCGACAGGCGGATCGTCGAACCAAGTATGCTGATGAGAAGATCATAATAGTCCATCGTCCGATCCTCACGTCCTGGCGAATGTCTGGTAGATGCGCACGAGCGCAGGTCGGAACATATATTCGAGGGCACCGGCAAACAGGATGACGAGACCCTGGATCACCACGATCATGTCGCGCGTGATGTTGGGCATATCGAAGGAAAGCGCGTCGCCGCCCTGATAGAGAATGCCGAACAGGATCGCCGCCACGATGATGCCAAGCGGATGATTGCGGCCCATCAGCGACACGGCGATGCCGACAAAGCCCGCACCGAGCACGAATTCCACCTGCAGACGCGCGGAAGCGCCCATGACGGGATTAAGCGCCATCATGCCGGCAAGACCGCCGGAAAGAAGCATGGCGATGATGACCGTGCGGGCGTAGGGAATGCCGGCATAGACCGCAGCGGTGGGGCTGAGGCCCAACGTGCGCATTTCATAGCCGAGCTTGGTGCGCCAGACGAGTACCCACACCAGGAAGCACATGACCAGCGCGATCAAGAACGACACATTGAGCGGTGCCGCACCGATGGTCGAGCCGAACATATCCATCAACCAGCCGAGCTTCGGCAGCTGACCGCCCTCCAGAAAGGTGCGGGTTTCGGGGGCCATCTTGCCCGGAACGATCAGTATATGCACCAGCAGGAAGTTCATCATCGCCGATGCGATGAAATTGAACATGATCGTGGTGATGACGACGTGGCTGCCCCGCTTGGCTTGCAGCCAGGCAGGAATGAAGGCCCAGAGCGCCCCGAAGATCGCCGCGCCGATGACGGCAAAGGGCATCGTCACATACCAGGGAACATAATGGTCGAGAGTCAGCGCCACCAGGGCGCAGCCGAGACCGCCGACATAGGCCTGGCCTTCCGAACCGATATTGAAAAGGCCGGCATGGATGGCGACGGCGACCGACAGGCCGGTGAAGATAAAGCTTGTCGCATAATACAGCGTGAAGCCGATGCCTTCGCCGCTGCCAAGCGCGCCCTGCAGCAGCAGGACAAGCGCATCGAGCGGGCTCTCGCCGATGAACCAGACGACGAGGCCGGAGATCAGGAAGGCAACAATGAGATTGAGAAGGGGGATCAGACCGTAGGTGATCCAATTGGGGAGCGGAACGGAAGCCGTGCTCATATACGCCTCACGCGGCAATGCCGGCCATCATCAGGCCGAGTGTCTGTTCACCGGCCTCAGCCGACTTTTCACCGACGATATGGCCGGCGAACATGACGAGGATACGGTCCGAAAGCGCACGGATCTCATCCAGCTCCACCGAAACCAGCAGGATGGCCTTGCCGGCGTCGCGCATCTCGATGATGCGACGATGGATGAATTCGATGGCGCCGATGTCGACGCCGCGCGTCGGCTGGCCGATCAGCAGAGCCTTCGGATCGCGCTCGATCTCACGGGCGACGACGATCTTCTGCTGGTTGCCGCCGGAAAAATTGGCTGTTTTCAGCCGCGCGTTTGGCGGGCGGATATCGTATTTTTCGATCTTCTCGATGGCATCCTTGCGCATGGCATCGAGATCGAGCATGCCGCCGCGCCCGTATTTGCGGTCGCGGTGATAGCCGAGCATGGAATTCTCATACTCCTCGAACTTGAGGACGAGGCCCATGTGATGGCGATCTTCCGGAATATGGGCAAGGCCAAGGTCGCGAAGTGCTGCGGGATCGGCATTGCCGATCGGCTTGCCATGCAGAAGGATCTCGCCCGAGGCTGGCTTACGGATACCGGCGATGGCCTCCAGCAATTCCGACTGGCCGTTGCCGGCAACGCCGGCAATGCCGACGATCTCGCCGGCGCGGACATCGAAGGAGACATTGTCGACCATGGTGACGCCACGGCCGTCCTTGACGGTGAGATTGCGCACCGACAGCAGGATATCGCCCGGATTGGGGGCGCCCTTTTCGACGCGCAGCAGCACGCGGCGGCCGACCATCAATTCTGCCAGTTCCTCGACGGTGGTTTCCGCCGTCTTGCGCGTGGCAACCATCTCGCCGCGGCGCATGACCGACACCGTATCGGTGATCGCCATGATCTCGCGCAGCTTGTGGGTTATGAGTATGATCGTCTTGCCCTGATCGCGAAGGACGCGAAGGATGCGGAAGAGATTGTCCGCTTCGGCCGGCGTCAAGACGCCGGTGGGTTCGTCGAGAATGAGGATTTCCGCGCCGCGATACATCGCCTTCAGGATCTCGACGCGCTGCTGCTGACCGACGGGAAGCTCTTCGATCATCGCATCCGGATCGACTTCCAGGCCATAATCCTTCTCCAGCCGGTTGAGCTCGGCGCGTGCGGCCGCTACCCCCTTGGCGAGAAGCGCGCCGCCTTCGGCGCCCAGCATGACGTTTTCAAGGACGGTAAAATTGTCAACCAGCATGAAATGCTGGTGCACCATCCCGATACCGGATGCAATTGCCGTCTGGCTGTCGCGGATGGCAATGGGATTACCGTTGATGCGGATTTCGCCGCTGTCGGCCTGATAGAATCCGTAGAGGATCGACATGAGGGTCGATTTCCCGGCACCGTTTTCGCCGATGATCCCGTGGATCGAGCCCTTGGCGACGGTCAGGTTGATATCTTTATTGGCGTGGACAGCACCGAACTTCTTGTCGATGCCCACGAGCTCGATGGCAGAGATTTGGCTCACTATAGGGGCTCCAGAAACCGGTTTCCGGATAAGAAAAGGGCGCATGACGTTTTTGCTCCGTCATACGCCCTTATTTCATATCAGTTCTTCGGGCAGGCGTTGTCGGTCAGATAGTCGTGGACCTTGATGGTGCCAGCAACGATATCGGTCCGGGCCTTGTCGACAGCAGCCTGCATTTCCGGAGTGACGAGCGACTTGTTGTTGTCGTCCATAGCGACGGCGACGCCGTCTTCCTTCAGGCCGAGTTCCTGCGTACCAGGCGTGAACTTGCCGTTCTTGGCGTCGCTGAAGGCATTGTAAACGGCGAGGTCGACGCGCTTGACGACGGAGGTCAGAACGGAACCCGGATGCAGGTAGTTCTGGTTCGAATCGACGCCGATCGACAGCTTCTTGTTGTCGGCGGCGGTCTGCAGCACGCCGAGGCCGGTCGCGCCGGCAGCTGCGTAAACAACGTCTGCGCCCTGGTCGATCTGGTTCTTGGTGAGTTCGCCGCCGCGAACCGGGTCATTCCAGGCAGCGCCGGTCGTGCCTGTCATGTTCTGGAAAACTTCGATCTTCGCATTGGTGGCACGCGCACCGAGCTCGTAGCCGCATTCGAACTTGCGGATCAGCGGAATGTCCATGCCGCCGACGAAGCCGATCTTGCCGGACTTCGACGCAATGGCAGCCATGACGCCGGCGAGATAGGAACCTTCATTTTCCTTGAACTTGACCGAGCGGACGTTCGGCAGGTCAAGGCTGTCGTCGATCAGGACGAATTCGGTCTTCGGGTATTCGGCAGCAACCTTCTGGAGCGCGGAGGTCCAGGCAAAGGAAACGGCGATAACCGGATTGAAGCCCTTGCTGGCGAAGTTGCGCAGCGCCTGTTCGCCCTGAGTGTCGCCCGTCGGCTCGAAGTCGCGGTAAGCGATGCCGGTTTCCTTCTTGAATTTTTCGGCGCCGTTGTAGGCAGCTTCGTTGAAGGATTTGTCGAACTTGCCGCCGGTTCCGTAAACGATTGCCGGCTTGATATCGGCCGCAAGCGCCGTTGCCGACATGGCAGCCAGAGCGAAAAGGGTCAAAAGGGATTTTTTCATGTGGTGCAGCCCTATTGTTTCTATCTTGTTGGGTCCTCCCGCAAGCCCGTTGACCGGGCAAGTCTGCGGAACCGCCGACCTCCCCGAGGCCAAGCTGGCGCGCATCCTTGCATGGCTGCATGAAAAATTCACGAGAAATTTTTCAGTTGGTAAAGATTTGTGGGAATTGGTGAAAACCCATCCAAACCACCCTTTTTTTAAACAATTTCGGGCCAAAACTGCAATTTTATTGGTCAGAATAGCTGCCGGTCAGCTCTCCGCAGTCGCCAGTTTTGCTCACCACGGCATAGCTGCAAGCCCATCGCCAGACATTCTTCGACGTCACCAAAATCCCCAAATGGCACAGAGCGAAACGCAGCCCCTTTCAGGCGCTGAAGCGTCCGGCAACGGGCTGGCGCTTATAGGCGACCATCCATAGAAGCAGCGAGATCACCAGAAAGACGGCAAAGGCCGGCTGAAACAGCAGCCATTGCATCGCCAAATCATAGAAGCGGGGATGAACATAATAGGCGATGGTCGCGCGAAGGCTTGCCAGCGACGAAGGGCTGACATCGTTCCACGCATCTCCCATCGGGGTCATGACCACGGCGGAGGCCGCAACGGATTGAATGGAATCGATGGTGCCAGCGATCACGGCCACCACCAGCGCGACAAGGCTGGAAAAACGCAACAGGAAACGCATGAACTCCTCCGGATACTCACTACGTCCAGCCTTTGTAGGCCGACCGGTCTTATGCCGCCTCATCCATTTCTTTAGATAAGTGGAACGCGAAATAAGCGCAATGGGGATGAGATGCAGAGTTTTTTGTCCAGAAGTCAAAAAACTGTCAGATTCGGGTTGATCCTAGAAAATTCATCGGTATATATCGCGCCGTTCCCACAATAGCTCCTTTATCGGATGCGAAAGTGCAGATGGACAGGTGGCCGAGTGGTTTAAGGCGCACGCCTGGAACGCGTGTGTGCGTGAAAGCGTACCGTGGGTTCGAATCCCACCTTGTCCGCCATTTACAACCGTTTACTCTACGCCTCCAGACGGTCCAGTAATTCAGAGATCGCGCGTTCATAATTCGTATGCTCCGGGTCCGTTGCTGCCGGCTGTGGGCCATTCGCGTCCGTCGCCACGGCAAGCGCTGCACCGTGCGTATAATCGACAAGAATATGCACCCACAGCAGAGCTCGCGACGGCGAAAGGCCAAGCTCTTTCAGCAGATCCGTCATGTTGTCGGTGATCCGCCTTGCATGGTCTGGAAACACGGCTGGCCGGTTGAAGATCGCAAGGGTCAGACCTGGATAGCGCACCACCTTTGCCCGATACGCCTTCAGCAAGCCCTCTATTCGAGACCGAACCGTTCCCTCCGGAGACGCGGCAACGTCGGCATAGACGCTCTCCGCCAGTGCTTTGATCAATCCGTCCCGGTCCTGGAAGTGGTGATAGATCGTCATCGGGTTGACATTCGCACGCGTGGCGACCGCCCGCATCGTCAGATTTTCAAAACCCTCGCTACTCAGGAGAGCGAAAGCCTCCGAAAGAATTTTTGCCGGCGACACGCCGTTCTCATCGGCGCGTGGCCGGCCTCGGCTTCGCTTGGTCATTTCGCAACTGTGTAGGTCGTTTGCACCAACCCGGAGGGAAACGGACGAGTGCTGACATGCGTGAGATGAACGTCACGCGCGAGCGGGCCGAACAGGGGGCGGCCGCTGCCGAGCAGTATCGGAACGCGCGTGATGACCAGATCGCTGATCAAGCCCTCCCGGAGGAAGGACTGGATGATCCGCCCGCCGTCCACATAGACGTGGCGGCACCCTTCCGCTTCGAGCATGGCCATAGCCTGCTTCGGCGACTTCCGCGTGAAACGGACCTTGCCGGCAAGCTCGGACGGAACCGGCTGTTCTGCCAGGGTGGCCGAAAGAACGAGCACCGGGCGCGTATAGAACCAGGGCTTCATATTGCGGACTGCATCGAAGGTGCCCCGGCCCATTATGATGGCGTCGATGTCTTCGATGAAATCATCGTAGCCATGGTCTTCGCCGGAAGCGTCATATCTGAGCAACCACTCGATGTCGCCGTCATCACGAGCGATGAACCCATCCAAGCTGGTTGCAATGAAAACATGGCCGCTCATCATCGCATCTCCATAATTATACGTTGTATAATTATGGATCGTTGGCGTTGTCAAGAATGGATGATGAAAGAGCGGGCCGAGTTCGGCCGAGGAGCTACGCTTCCCCGAACCAGCGAGATGCGGCATCGGCGGCGGCTTCAACGTCCGGCTCCGTCTCGCAGACCCAGGCAACCACGCCATCGGGCCGCACGAGCAAGGCGCCCAAGCCAAGCCTATCCTTGACGTCACTGGCGAGATAGGCAATCCGGTCACCCCAGCGACCGGCAAGCGCTTCGAGCGATGCGCTAGCATCGAAATCGAGCAGCAGGCCTCCGCCTGCTCTCAGAAGATCGCCAACCCTTTTCCCATCAGCCAATTCGAAATCAGGAGCGCCGCGGCCGACGAGCGGATGGCTGCCACCGAGATCATAGCGGAGAGAAACGCCCCAGACGCGTTCGGCGAAATAGGTCGCGCCATCACGCGTGTCGATCAGATCGCGGATGATGGCTTCGAGGGCACGCGAGCTCGGGCTTGGCCGCATGAGTGCGACCTGGGCGCGTGACCAATCAAGCACCTTCGCCCCAATGGGATGCCGCTCGCTGGAATAGGTATCGAGCAGGCCGTCCGGCGCATCGCCACGAATTGTGGCGGCAAGCTTCCATCCAAGGTTCATCGCGTCGCCCAGACCAAGGTTGAGGCCCTGGCCGCCCAAGGGGGAATGGATGTGCGCGGCATCGCCGGCAAGCAGAACGCGCCCTCTGCGATAGCTGGTCGCCTGGTAGGCGCGGTCCGTCCATGTGGTGGCAAGCTTGAGCGCCGTTAGATTGACTTCGGTGACGGAGATACGGCGCAGCACCGACTGCACATGCTCGAGCGTGATCGGCTGGGTCCGGTGGAAAGCGCCTCCGTCGAAGTCGACCATCGCGATCGTCCCGGGAGGCGAAAAAGTGTACATGCCCGTCGCGGTATAATGGCGGCCGGGACGTAGCTTGTCCGGTTCCGCCATCTCGATCTCAGCGGAATAACCGGTGAATTCGGGATCGGTGCCGACGAATTCGAAGCCGGCGGCCTTGCGAACGGTGCTGCGGCCGCCGTCGCAGCCGACAAGCCAGCGTCCGCGAAAGGTCTCGCCTCCGGCGCAGACGGAGACACCTTCATCCGACTGCTCGAAGCTCTCGACGCCGAAGCCGCGCCTGATCTCGACGCCCATGGCCTCTGCACGCGCCGCAAGGACAGCTTCGAGGCTTTCCATCTCGATCATCATGCTGGTGCCGGCCGGACTCGACAGGCGGTAGGGCCACTTCGAAGCATCGATATTGTCATGGAAGAACTGGATGCCGGCAAAATGGCCGCCCGGGCGGCGCGGCTGGTGCATCCAGTGCGCGGCAGATGAAGCACCGCTGTCGCCCGATCCATTCTTGGCGCGCTGTACCGCCGCGATGTCCTTCAGCAGGCCGCGACGATAGAAGACTTCGATGGTCGGCGCCGAAAGGCCGCGCATGCCGAAGGGAAGGCGCTTCACGGGCGAGCGCGGATCCTCGGCTTGCTCCAGCACCAATACGGAGAGACCGGCGAGACCCAGCTCACAGGCGAGAAACAAGCCGACAGGTCCGCCGCCGGCAATCAGGACATCATAAATCAAGACAGAACTCCTCAAGCGAGCGGCGCCGCAAGGGCGCCAGACATTCCGGCTTCCGGAAGCCCCAGCTGGCGCGAGTCTCATTGGAAAATGCCCATCTCCATTCGAGCGGGCGACGGTCCGGCTACAGGGACAGTCGTAAAACCTGTGCCGATTTCACCGATTTCGTGATCGCGATACGATTTTTACACTCGGTATAAATTTACTTATGGTATAAATATATCCATGTCAAACCGAATCAAACTCCGGGACCGCAAGAAGGAGATGACGCGTCAGGCGATCTCCAATGTCGCAACACGCCTCTTCGTCGAACATGGCTTCGACAAGGTTTCCGTCGCCGACATCGCTGACGAAGCGGAGGTCGCCAGAAAGACGGTATTCAACTATTTTCGCCGCAAGGAGGATTTGGTTTTCGATCGCGAGGATGAGGTGCGGGAGCTGGTGCGCAAAGCGATTGCCGACCGCGGCCGTGAGCCACCGGTCCGCGCCTTCCAGGCGCTGATGCGGGAACTTTTGGAAACGCGGCATCCTCTGTTCAGGATCACCGAGCGGCCAATCGCATTCTGGCGCATGGTCGCGGAAAGCCCGGCGCTGACGGCGCATGCATGCGGACTGCAGGTGAGCCTTGCCGGCGATCTCTCGGGAATGCTGTCCGACGCCGTGGGCCGGCCCGCTTCCGATCCCGAGGCGCGGCTTGCCGGCACCATGCTGATGGCGACGTTGGTGACCGCCTATGGCGAGGCGCTCAGCGCCTTTCGCGAGAATCGAAGGCCCGAGGCAGCGCTGGCGAGCGTCCTGGATCGAGGTTTTGCTGGTGTCGACGCCGCTCTTGCCGGGACGCCGTATGTCTGACTCCGGAGCTTCCTGGATCGCAGCCTGAAAGATGAAACCCGGCCGAAGGCTCGGCCGGGTTTTCGAATACATGCTCAGTCAGACCATCGACCATCCGCGGATCGTGGCCGATGGCACCGGCATCACGCTGCGGAAACCTGCAGCTCTGCAAGATCCTGAAGCAGTGTCGGACCGTTGGGTTCCCAACCGAGCTTCTGTCGGGTCTTGGCGCTGGAGGCCGGCATGTCGTGGCCGGCAAACAGAGCGAGCCAGCCGAAATAATCCTGCGCCTCTTCCTTGGTGATCGATTTGACCGGGAGGTTCAGGCGCCGCCCGATCGTCTCCACGATATCGCGCAAGGGGACGCCTTCTTCGGCAACGGCGTGATATTTGGCATTCGGCTCGGCGCGCTCGACAACGAGGCGGTAAAGGCGGCCGACATCGGTAAAATGCGCCGCCGGCCAGCGGCTGAGCCCATCTCCGACATAGGCGCAAACACCTTTTTCCCGGAATATCTGGATCAAGGGAGTAATAAGCCCCTGGGTGACCGGATCATGCACCTGCGGGAGGCGCACGACCGAGACATTGACGCCGATTTCGCTCGCCAATATCCCCGCTTCCTCCGTGGCGGCACGCGGATGCCTGTCGGAGCGGACGATCGGATTGTCTTCCTTCGCGGGCTCGCCCGGCACCGTGTTGGCGATCGGCGTGCCCGACGTAATGACCAGCGGACGGGCGGAACCGGCAAGCGCCGAGGCCAGCGTTGCGATGACCCGGCGGTCATCCTCGCAATTCTGGACGAATCTCGAGAAGTCGTGGTTGAAGGCAAGGTGGATGACGCCGTCGGATTGCGAGGCGCCGCTTTTCAGGATTTCCGCGTCCTCGATCGTGCCGTTAAGGACTTCGGCGCCGGCAGCGGCAAGCGCGACCGCCTTTTCCTTCGAGCGCGAAAGGCCCAGCACCTGGTGGCCGGCGCCAATCAACTCCCTGACGACATGCGAGCCGACATTTCCGGTCGCACCGGTAACGAATATACGCATATGCACTGTCTCCTTATTTCGTCGGAGACAAATCTCTGCCTATCGTTTATTCTGGTAAAGTAGTGACATTATCATAGTAAAGACACTAACAGGATGACCGATCTCATCGAAACCGAAAACGTGCTCGGGACCTATCTGAGGGACCGCCGCGCAAAACTCGACCCATCCGCCTTGGGATTTGCCGGCGAGCGGCGGCGCACGCCCGGGCTTCGGCGCGAGGAAGTGGCGCAGCGCGCCAATATCAGCCCGACCTGGTACACATGGCTGGAACAGGGACGCGGCGGGGCGCCCTCCGCCGACGTGCTTGACCGGATCGCCCGTGCGCTGATGCTGACCGAAGTGGAGCGCGAGCATCTATTCCTGCTCGGCCTCGGCCGGCCGCCGGAAGCGCGCTATCGCAAGAATGATGGCGTGACGCCGCGGCTGCAGCGTGTGCTCGATGCGCTGGAGCCGAGCCCTGCCCTCATCCGAACCGCCACTTGGGACGTCATCGCATGGAACCGGGCAGCACCCGTGATGCTGATCGATTACGGATCGCTGCCGCCGGAAGAACGCAACATTCTGCGCTATATCTTTCTCGATCCGCGCGCCCGCGCCGTGCAATATGACTGGGAAAGCGTCGCCCGTTTCGCTCTGGGCGCATTCCGTGTCGATGCAGCGCGCGCAGGCGCATCGAGTGAGATCGAGCCTTTCGTGGCGGAACTTTGCCGCATCAGCCCGGAATTCAGGGCCATGTGGCGCGAAAACGACGTTCCCGGCACTCACACCGAGGCCGTCAAACATATACGCCATCCCATCCTCGGCCCGCTGGCATTCGAATATTCGGCCTTTTCGGTCGACGGCCGAACGGATCTCAGCATGATCGTCTACAATCCGGCAACGCCTGATGATGCCGAGCGGATCAGATCGCTGCTGCCTCAACCGTAAGGCAAATAGCGTGACGCGCGTGTCCGCGCGTATCTATCCATTGACAGCATCGGTGAAGCCGACCTAGATATCGTCCGTCGAAAATGGCTGGCTTGGTCTCGGTAGGCCCAGGCCCTTCTCCTCGGACGGAGAAGCTCTGTTCCGCGCTCGCGCGGATACCCCGACAGTCCCTGCGCCTCGTGCGCGTCTCGGGTCTGCGCGGTGGTAGCCATTTGACGATGCTTCCTCGGCAGACCATGTTCGAAGGAGTCATACCATGTTCACTATCGATCAATCCCAGCCCATCCTTGTCTATCTCGCCGCCGGCGTCCAAGGCAGCGCAGTCATTCGCGCCGCGTTGCAGCGTGGCCTCAAGGTTCGGGCGCTTGTGCGAGACCGAAGGCGCGCTTCGGCGCTTTCAGCCCTCGGTGTCGAACTTGCCGAAGGGGATCTTCGCGATGCCGCCTCGCTTCGCGCCGCCAGCACCGGCATCAGCCATGCGGTGCTGCAGATTCCAATCGGATCACAGGGCGACATGCGTATCCAGGCCGACAATGCGATATCGGCTTCGCTGGCATCCGGTATGAAATCCATTGTCCTCAAGCTTGCGAGCGCCAGCCGACCAGCGCCTTGCGAGGAACCGAGCTTCGTCGCCAACGCCATGATCGAGGATGTCGTTCGCGCGTCAGGCCTGCCCTTTGCCATAGTTCGCCCCACAATGTACCTCGACAATCTCTTGAAACCATCCGCGCGCAAGGACATCGTCGAACATGGGATCTTTGCGCCGCCGATTGCCGAATCCCAGCGGATCGCCTGGAGCTCGGTCGACGATTGCGCCTGCGCCGCCGTCACCCTTTTGGAACGCGGCATTGCATCCGGCGACCACTGCATTGCTGGGCCGGAGAGCGTTGATGGAAACGAGCTTGTCACGCGCATCGGTGCCGGGCTTGGTCGCCGGATCACCTATCGCCAGCAGCCGCTCGACGAGTTCGAGCGGGATGTCGATGCGGCGATGGGGCCAGGAACAGGGCGCCGCGTCGCCTCGAAATTCCGCTTCTTCGCAACGCATCCCGAAGATGCGGATAGGATGCTGGCCAAGCCCTTCAAACCGCGAGCCGGCCTTGAGGATTTCCAGCCGACCGGTATCGAGGAATGGGTTCGCCAGCATCGGGCACTGTTCTTCGATACGGAACAAGCGCCATCAAGCCGAGGCTGATCGGCGGGATGCGCCTTCAATCATAATAGGCCGGGGCGTGCTTGAACCGAGGCCACGCCTCGGGATCATGCCCCGTGACCACCAGGGCATCGGTCTGTTCGGCAAGCGCATGCAGCTTGCCGACGGATCGCACCGCGTCGACGGCGGACGCCATGAAACCGGGGAGTGCCTTTTCGTTCCAGTGATCGAGGGTATAGGCTGCATCGATCGCCAGCAATATCGTGCCTGCGTTCGGCAACTGCACGAGAAAGGATTGGTGACCGACGCTATGGCCAGGCGTGAAGATCATCCGCAGCACGCCGTCGCCATAGAGATCGCAGCCATCGGTCGCGGCACCCTCCAGGAAGTGCCACTTCAAGCCGGGACGGTCGAAATCCTTTCGGACATATGCGCCGGCGGCGAACCAATCCGGTGCAAAGGCATAGTGATATTCGCTACGCTGGACGATATGGGTCGCGTTCAGGAAGCGGCCGATAGCGCCGCTGTGGTCGGAATGCAGGTGGGACAGCACGACGAAGCGGATGTCTTCACCGGATATGCCGAGCTTTGCTAGCTGCGCAACGCATCCCTGCTCCTCGGTCATGAAGGGCTGATAGCTGTCGACCGTATCGCCCCAATAGCCGCGCGGATCGGAAAGGCCCTCCACCGCCAGCCCACCATCGATGACGACATTGCCCTTCGGATGCGTCAGCAGAAACCAGGGAACAGGGATTTCGTAATCGGCGTCACCACCCTGGTTCATCCTGATGTCGTGGGCCTTGCATCGCTGCGTGCCCGACTGAAACATATAAAGCCTGATATCGCTCATAAGCCTGACCTGTGGTTGCTGTTCGAGCGCCGTTTTCGGCGATCGAATGCTTCCCCACTAGACGGCATCATCCACTTACATTTATCGGCTGAGCCGATATATTGGCGCATATGGATCTGCTGGTTGCGATGCGCGTCTACGTGCGGGTGGTGGAAAGGGGCAGCATGTCGGCTGCCGCCCGCGATCTTGGCATGGGCCAGCCTGCCGTCAGCGAGCGGATCGATCGGCTGGAGCAATATCTCGGAGCACGGCTGCTGCTTAGAAATACCCGCAAGCTTTCCGTCACCGATGTCGGTGCCGCCTTCTACGAGCGCAGCAAGCAAGTTCTCGAAAGTGCCGAGGATGCCTTGACGGTCGCGGATGGTGATAAGTCGCTCCGCGGCACGCTCAGAATCGCGGCGCCACATGGCGTCGGCGAGATCATCCTGCCGCCGATCCTGCTGCAGATGCGCAAGCGTCATCCGCTGCTCAAAATCGAGCTGATCCTCAACGACAGGATCGTCGATCCCGTGACGGAAGGTGTCGATATCTCGCTGCGGCTGGGTGATCTTAGCGAGGGAAGCTTCATCGCCCGCAAGCTCGGCCATGTCCGCCGCGTACTCGTGGCCTCGCCCGCCTATCTCAATGAGTATGGGACGCCAACGACCCCCGATGAGCTCGCCAACCACCCTTTTCTGCGGGTCTCCGGCCTGTTCAATAACGGCCGGATTCCGTTGGTCGATCCGGAGCGACAGACCGAACTTGCCGCCGTCGACATCGCCGTCAGCACCAGCCATTGGCGGCCGCTGTACCGCCTGCTGCTGGATGGAGCCGGTATTGGCATCCTGCAGGAGCCGGTCTGCGCGGATGATCTTGCCAATGGCAACCTGATCCGCCTGTTGCCAGGATTTACCGTGCCGGGCTTCGATCTCAATGCGCTCTACCCGGTGATAAGGCCGCTTCCGCCGCGGATTCGGGTGGTGCTTTCATTGTTGGAGGAGCAGCTCGGCACGGCCTCCCCGCCGAAAAGCTAGCTATTTTTCAGATCGACGTTCTGCGTCGCCACCTCAGGCGTTGCCCGCAAAGTCAGCGCCCAGAAAAGCAGCGTTGCGAGGCTTATGGCAGCACCCGATATGCAGACGCCCGTCCAGCCCGCATGGGCATAGATGATCGTCGACGTCGAGGAGCCGACGGCGCTGCCGATGGAGTAGAAGATCATGTAGGCGGCGGTCAGCCTGTTTTGCGCATCCGGCCTGACGCGATAGATCATGCCCTGATTGGTGACGTGCACCGCCTGCAGACCGAAATCGATAACGAGGACACCGAAGATCAACCAGAGGATCGAGCGGTCCAGCATGGAAATCGGCAGCCAGGCAAACAACATCAGGGCAAGTGCGATCCCCGTGGTGCGCTGGCCATGGCCACGGTCGGCCCAGCGCCCTGCCCTAACGGCGCCGAGTGCACCTGCCGCTCCGGCAAGGCCGAACAAGCCGACTTCCGTGTGGGACAGGGAGTAAGGCGGGGCGGTCAGCGGCAGCACCAGAGGAGCGAGCAAGGTGGTGATATTGGCGAAGATCAGCATGGCGATGATCCCGCGGATGCGCAGCACCGGCTCCTCGACGAGCAGGGTGCCGAGCGAGCGGATGAGTCCGAAATAGGACAGACCACTCTTCGGCCTTTCCTGCCGCGGCAGTGCGCACCAAAGGAGAAGCGCAATTACCAGCGTCAGCGCGGCCGAGACAATGTAGACGGTCCGCCAGCCGGAGAGATCGGTCAGCGTTCCCGCCACGCTACGCGCCAGCAGGATGCCGAGGACGATGCCGCTCGTGACCATGCCGACGATATGGCCGCGCTCGGCGGGGTGCGCCAGGCTCGCCGCATAGGCAACGAGCGCCTGTGTGACCACGGCCAGAAAGCCGACTGCGGCCATGGAGGCGAGCAGCATCGCCGCACTTGAGGAAAAGCCGACACAGATGAGCGCGGCTACGCTCAAGAGCGACTGCACAATGATGAGCTTGCGCCGATCGACGAGATCGCCGAGCGGCACCAGCAGGATCAGGCCGAGCCCGTAGCCGAGTTGCGTCGCACCGACGATCAGGCCGGCAACCGTGCGCGACAGCTTGAGATCATCGGCCATGACATCGAGAAGCGGATGGGCGAAATAGGCATTGGCAACGGCGACGCCGCTCGCGACGGCAAAGAGGAAAATCGTTGCGCGCGTCAACGGCGAATTGGGCGCTCCGGAGTATTGGGCGCTCTTAGACGAACCCTCTCGCGAGGAGTTAGGGCGCAGAATATCCTTCGCGCTGCCGGCTGGCGGCGCGTCCTGATCGATCGTCATTGCAAAACTCCCGATTCTTCGGTTTAATAATGAAACCAACGATCGAGTAACATTATTGGTTTAATCATGCAACCATTTCTACTAACAAAGGACCGGAAGGGCTAAGGCGATGGTCGCGCGGAAAAGCCTGAAGGGTGATTATTGTCCGAGCGCACGGTCGCTCGACGTGATCGGCGACTGGTGGTCGCTGCTGATCGTGCGCGACGCCTTCGACGGGCTGACGCGCTTCGGGGAGTTTCAAAAGAGCCTTGGCATTGCCAAGAATATTTTGACCGAGCGACTGCGGACGCTTGTCGCAAGCGGCATTCTGGAGCTCGTACCGACAAGCGAAGGCGGTGCGCGCATGGAATATCGGCTGACGGCGATGGGAAAAGATCTCTTTCCGGTGATGGTGGCGCTGCGCCAATTCGGCGAACGCCATCTCTTTGCGCCGGCGGAAGAGCATTCGCTACTGGTGGATTGCGTCACAGGTCAGCCGGTGCAGCTTGACATCCGGGCGCAGGACGGGCGTGCCATCGGCCCGGACGAGACGGTTATCGTGAAGGTGCCGGA
Organism: Martinezella sp. CNPSo 3959; assembly: GCF_057784355.1. Taxonomy (NCBI): domain Bacteria; kingdom Pseudomonadati; phylum Pseudomonadota; class Alphaproteobacteria; order Hyphomicrobiales; family Rhizobiaceae; genus Martinezella; species Martinezella sp. CNPSo 3959. Next base: position 75,911 of record NZ_JBXSOV010000018.1, on the reverse strand, counting down.
AGAAGAATAGATGATGCAGGGCTGCGGTTAAGCTCGCTCTTTGAAACGAACTTCGCGTGCCGAAGCACAAATCCTGATCTCGTCGCCAAGAGACCATTCCGCCGCCCTTGCCGCCATGGCTGCGGGCACGCCCTGTGAGCCTGGACCGGCGGGAACATCATAGGTGGCGTGGGCATCATGCGGCAGCAGTACACCATAGCCGCGCTCAAGCGCCGTCCGCGCTGTCGCGGCAACGCACATTTCCGAGAGCACGCCGCATATCACCAGATCCTTCACGCCGAGGGCTGTGAGAATGGTGTCAAGGTCGGTGCCGTCGAAGCCGTCATCCTCCGTTTTCCTGATGACCACTTCGCCTGATAGGGGTGGAAAATGGAGTTTCCATCCCGGCTGAAACGGCTCATCCAGCGCGCCTGACGGACCATCGTTCTGCAGGAAAATCACAGGGGCCCATGCTGACCGCGCCTTGTCCAGCAGGACCTCCACCGCCGACCTCAACACGGCATGATCGGCGACCGCGCCTGGGCCTTGTACGAAGGCATTCTGGACATCGACGACCAGCAGGGCATCGGCCAATGGATTGTTATCGGAAATCTCTCGCTGCTCTTCTTCCATCAATCCTTCAGATCCTGCCATGAAACAAACTCCATATGGGTGCGCATCGGGCAGCCCGGCAAGACAGCCTCAGAAAGAGGCCTTCATCACCATCTCGGCGCCAAGCACCAGCAGACAAATCAGAAACCAGCGGCGGAAAGTGGCAGGACTGACGCGATTGCGAATGATCTGGCCGGCCCACATGCCGGCAAGTGCCGGGACGATCGCGAGGGTAGAGAGCGCGAGATTGTCGATGCGAAAGGCGCCGTGCCAGGCAAGCGCTGCGGCCAGTGCCACGGTAGACACGGTGAAGGAAAGGCCGAGCGCCTGAACCAGCTCCTCCTTCTCCAGTCCGAGCGACTGCAGATAGGGCACTGCCGGCACGACGAAAACACCGGTCGCTCCTGTGAGCAGGCCGGTGACCCCGCCAACGAGCGGCGATAGCAGCGGCTCGAACCTTGCGGGCATATGCAGTTGACGGGCGAACAAAGCATGGCCGGCATAGACGATGAGCGCCGCACCCAGAGCAGCGGTCGTCAGACGTGTATCGCCGGCGGCAAGGAAATATGAGCCGGCGAAGGTTCCGATGACCACGGCAAGAACCAATAGAAGGAAGCGACGGGCAAGCGCGCCAAAACTCGGACCTGACAGAAGCTGCCAGACATTGGTGACGAAAGACGGGACGATCAGCAGGCTCGCTGCCGTCAGCGGCGAGATCAACGTACCTAAGACGCCCATCGCCACGGTCGGCAGCCCCATGCCGGTGACGCCCTTGACAGTGCCGGCGACGAAGAAGGTCGCGAAGATCGCCGCGACGAGCCATATCGAATGATCCATCATGCCTTTTCAGTAGCAGAGACAAAGACCGGCACAATGCGGATGATGCGAAGCCAGCCTTCGGCTGTTCCGAAGCCTGGAGATGCGGTAATCTCCGCTTCATGCGCTTTGACCTGACCGACCTTCGCCTGTTCCTCGCCGTCGTCGATGCCGGCAGCATCACGCATGGGGCCGCCGATGTCGGGCTTTCGCTGCCGGCCGCCAGCGAGCGACTGCGCGACATGGAGGTGAATGGCGGCGTAAAGCTGCTGGAGCGCGGGCGACGCGGTGTGAGCCCGACCCCCGCCGGCGAAGCGCTTGCGCATCATGCCCGGCTGATCCAGAGGCAACTGACACAGATGCGCGGCGAGCTTGGGGAACATGCAAGCGGCCTGCGCGCAACCATTCGGCTTCTCGCCAACACCGCGGCGATCGCCGAATATCCGCCGCCTCGCCTTGCCGAATGGATGGCCAGAAACCCGCGAACCGACATCGATCTCAAGGAGCGCCAAAGCATCGAGATCGCCCGGGCCGTTTCGGCTGGACTCGCCGAGATCGGCATCCTTTCGGATGCCGTCGACACTGCGGGCCCGCTTTTGCAACCCTTCGCAGTCGACCGGCTGGTGGTGGTGATGCCTCGCGATCATGCGCCTGCGGCGGCAAAGCAGATTGCTTTTGCGGACATCCTGCATGAGCATTTTGTCGGGCTCGCAGGCGGAGCGCTGCAGGATCATATCGACGCGCAGGCAGCCCGGCTCGGCAGTCGATTGAAGATGCGGGTGCGGATGCGGACATTTGAGGCCATTTGCGAGATGGCAGGCCGGGGTATCGGCCTTGGCATCGTGCCGGAAACGGCAGCACGTCGCTGCAGCCGATCCGCAAAAATTACGGCCCTCCGCCTCACCGACCCATGGGCGACGCGCCGGCTTTCGGTCTGCACACGCTCCCTCGAAGACCTTCCGTCACCGGCTCGCGATCTTTTCGAACATCTGGCAACGATATGAGCCCGACCTGTTGAAAAGACGCGTTGGGATCGACTAGTCTCCCGCGTGGCTGTCGGGAGGAGACGGCGCAATGGGAGGTAGGCATGGAATTTCACGACGACGAGCTTCACCGCTTCGAAGCCGAAGGGGCCGCGCCCCTGCCGCAAACCGAGGTGGAAGGCCATGTCGATCATGATGGCGCGCGTATCTGGTACGCTTCCTATGGCAGCGGCGCACCGGTGATCCTCCTGCATGGCGGGCTCGGAAACAGCGGCAATTGGAGCTATCAGGCGCCGGCGCTGATCGACGCAGGCCATCAGGTTATCGTCATCGACAGCCGCGGCCATGGCCGCAGCACACGCGACGAGCGACCATACACGTATGAGCTCATGGCCTCCGACGTTCTCGCCGTCATGGACAGGCTAAAGATCGAAAAGGCTGTCATTGCCGGATGGAGCGACGGCGCCTGCATCGGCATGGTGCTTGGAAAAACCCATCGGGAGCGTGTTTCCGGCGTCTTTTTCTTTGCCTGCAACATGGACCCGAGCGGCACGAAAGAATTCGTAGCGACGCCGATTATCGAGCGCTGCTTCTCCCGTCATACGAAGGATTACGCAGCCCTTTCCGCCACGCCGGATAGGTTCGATGCCTTCGTCGAGGCTGTCGGCCTGATGCAGCGGACCGAGCCGAACTACACGATCAAAGATCTTGCCGAGATCAATGTACCCGTCGTTATTGTGCACAGCGAGCACGATGAGTTCATCAAGCGCGAACACGCCGATTATCTTGTCCGGCATATTCCCGGGGCGGAATTGATGTTTCTGCCCGGCGTCAGCCATTTCGCACCGCTGCAGCGGCCGGCGCAGTTCCACGCCGCTCTGCTCGCCTTCCTCGCTCGGATTGCCGCCTGAGATCAGATTCAGTTGCGCATGTCCGATCGTTGGAATAAATGATGACCATCATCTTATTCGAACTCCCGAGACCGAATCGCCGCTGACAGGCCCTTCCGCCCCGGGGAGCAATTTGGCTCCAGGCAGGAGAATTTTATGACAGCCACTTTGTTTTCGCCTCTTTCCATCGGCCCCTATGAGCTTGCGCATCGTATCGTCATGGCGCCGCTGACCCGCATGCGGGCGAGCCAGCCCGGCAACGTGCCCTCGGCTTTGAATGCAGAATATTATGCCCAGCGCGCCAGCGAGGGCGGGCTGATCATTTCCGAGGGCTCGCAGATTTCACGGGCCGGACAGGGCATGCCGGCAACGCCGGGCATCCACACGGCCGAACAGATCGCCGGCTGGAAGGCGGTGACGGATGCGGTTCATTGCAAGGGCGGCAAGATCTTCCTGCAGCTCTGGCATGTCGGTCGCATCTCCCATTCCTCGCACCAGCCCGATGGCGCTCTGCCGATTGCTCCTTCGGCCATTGCCGCCCAGGGACATGCCTTCACGGCCTCCTTCGAGCGCGTGCCTTTCGAGACGCCACAGGCGATCGATATCGACCTGATGCCGCTTTTGATCGACGTCTATGCTCAAGCCGCTGCCAATGCCAAGCAAGCCGGCTTCGACGGCGTCGAGATCCACGGCGCCAACGGCTATCTGATCGAACAGTTCCTGCAGGCCCGCACGAACCAGCGCACCGACCAATATGGCGGCTCGATCGAGAACCGCACGCGGCTGCTGCTCGAGGTCGTCGAGGCGGTTTCCGAAGTCTGGGGGTCGGATCGCGTCGGTGTCCGCCTCTCGCCCTTCGGCATCGCCAATGACAGCGGCGAGGACGATCCCTTGCGCCTCTATGGCCATGTCATTCGCGAGCTGGACCGGCTCAACCTTGCCTATCTGCATCTGATCGAGCCGCGCGCCAGCGGTGCTGGCCAAGCCGAGGTCGACCACAAGAACGTGCCGTCGGCTGCGGAACTCTTTCGGCCGGCCTGGTCCGGCACGTTGATCGCCGCCGGCAATTTCCGGCCGGATACCGCGGAGGCCGCACTTGCCGCGGGCCATGCCGATGCCATCGCCTTCGGTCGCCTGTTTATCGCCAATCCCGATCTGCCGGAGCGCATTCGTCTCGGTGCTCCTCTTAATCCCTATCATCGCCCAACCTTCTATGGCGGCGGTGCCGAGGGTTACACCGACTATCCGACGCTGAACGCCAGGGAGGCCGCCGAATGAGCACGCCAAGCGCAATTATTGTCGGAGTGGGTGCCGAGCAGGGTCTGGGTGCGGCGCTCTGCCGGCTTCTCGCGGACAAGGGCTATCATGTCGCCGTTGCCGGCCGGACCGCAGCGAAGATCGATCAGGTGGCCGCTGCCATCCAGGCAGCCGGCGGCAGTGCCGAGGCGATCGAAACGGATGCGACGGATGAAGCTGCGGTCATCCGGCTATTCGAGCACGCCTTTACCGCTCGGGACGACATCGCTCAGCCCGATCTGGTCGTCTTCAACGCCGGCATCAACCGCCAGATCGGTTTCCGCGATCTGACGGCCGCCCAATTCGAAGAATTCTGGCGCATCTGCTGCTTCGGCGGTTTCCTCGTCGGGCGCGAGGCGGCGCGGCATCTGGCGCCACTTGGCCGTGGCACCGTGATCTTCACCGGCGCTTCCGCGAGCCTGCGCGGCAAGGCCGGCTTTGCGCAATTCGCCGCCGCCAAGGCCGGCCTTCGAATGATCAGCCAAAGCATGGCGCGTGAATTCGGTCCTCTCGGCCTTCATGTCGCCCACACCATCATCGATGGCGGCATCGACGGAGAGCGGCTGCGCTCGCGTCGGCCGGATGTGGATGCCGATGGGCTGTTGAATATCGACGCCATCGCCGAGAGCTACTGGCATATCCACCGTCAGCATCCTTCGGCCTGGACGCAGGAGCTCGATCTGCGCCCCTACAAGGAAAACTTCTGAGGCTCGAAATTTCGTGCGCTCCATGGCGTAGCTCTAGCAATTCCGCGACAAAGCCTTGGCGATTGCGAGAAACTTCGGATCTTCTAGCCCATTACGATGCCGCTGATCGGCTTCACATTCGGCGTCAGGCACTTCGCTTGGAATCGTGAAGGACCATGCCGAGGGATGTTTCCGGCGGCGGCGGAAAATGTTTGCCAGTCGACCCAGCAAACCTTGCCGGCCGGCTCCGCCCTCGTCCTCCGGTGAAGGCGGCTCGACTGCATCCGGATTGCGCGGATCGCCCCATCGATCATCATAGAGATCCTTGAAGAGATAATTGGTCAGCATTGGTTTCTCCTCGATATTGAATCGATTCAATAATTGCTCGGGCTTCTTTTGTTGAATCGGTTCAATGATACGCCTTAAAACTCCGCCGTCAAGAAGAATTGAACCGATACAACTTCGTTGCTAGTATCCGCCGGAAACATAAGGAGCATTTCATTGGCCAAGGGCACCATCAGGCTCGCGGATGTCGCCAAGGCGGCGGGCGTATCGCAGGGGACCGCCTCTAATGTTTTCAACCGGCCCGAAGTGGTGCGCGAGGAAGTGCGTGAGCATGTGCTCGAGACAGCCAAGCGGCTCGGCTATGCCGGGCCGAGCCTGACGGGCCGGCTGCTGCGGGCGGGAAAGGTCAATGCGATCGGTGTCGCCGCGGTCGAGCCGATTGCCTATTTCTTCAATGACCCATGGGCCAGGGCTCTGCTGGCCGCAGTTTCCCGCGTGTGCGATGCCAGCGGCACTGGCTTGGCTTTGGTCTCGGCCAAGGACCGGCAGACGGTGGACTGGAACATCAAGAGCGCATTGGTGGATGGCTTCATCCTGCTCTGCGTGGAGGGCGGAGAGAAACTGGTGCAGTTGACGCGCGAGCGGCAATTGCCTTTCATCGCTCTCGCCTTGAATGACGAGGACCCGTCGATCCCTGCGATCAGCGTCGACAACGTGGGAGGCGCGGCCGTTGCGGCACGGCATCTGGCGGAATTGGGCCACAGGCGTTTCGGCGTGCTTGCAACAGAACTTTCGGACGACAATGTGGGGCCGGTCGGAATTGCCGAGATCGAACGCGGGATCTATTCCACCTCCCGCAATCGTGCACTCGGTTATTGGCAGGCGCTCGAAGCCTTCGGCATTCGGCGCGAGGACGTGCCGATTTATAAGACGCTCAACGACAAGCCAAGCGTTGAAGCCGGGCTGGACTACCTGTTTTCCCTGCCCGAACCGCCGACTGCGATCCTCGCCATGTCCGACAACATCGCGCTTCTAGCGATCAACTGGTTGCGGGCGCGAGGTCTCTCAGTGCCGCAGGACGTCTCCGTCATCGGCTTCGACGGCGTGCCGGAAGGCGGAATGGTGGAGCCCGGCCTGACGACCATGGCTCAGCCCTTTGCCGAGATCGCGGAACGCGCGGTGCAGGCCGTTCTTCACGATGCCGTACCGGCTGAGCGCGAGATGATCGGCGTCACGCTGATCGTGCGCGGCAGCACGGCGGCGCCGCGACCTGACCGGATCTAGCTCGCCTGCTGCGCGCCATCCACATTTGCCGCCCGCATCTCGATAAGCTGCCGGGCGGCTGCGGCAGTGGCATCCTTATCGCTTGCCACCTGTACGGTCGGGAAGGCGAACTGGATGCCGTTTTCGTCGAAGGACTGTTTGATCAGGGCCAGCGCGCTACGGCGGATGACCGAGAGTTCGTTCGGCTTGGCGGTGATCGCCAGCCTGATCTCGATCGCGAAATCGCCGAACTGCTCGACGCCCTTCATCTTCAGCGTCTGGATGATGCTCGGCTTCAGATCCTCGTCTTCGAGCAGGCGCTGGCCGATATCCTTGACGATGCGCTTCAGCTTCACGAGATCGGTATCGTAGGTGACCTTGACGATGATCTTGTCGATCGCCCAGTCGCGGTTCATGTTGTTGACCGCGCCGAGCGAGCCGAAGGGGATCGTCGCCAACGGGCCGCGCTGGTGGCGCAGCTTGACTGAGCGCAGGCTGAAGGATTCGACTACGCCCTTGTAATGGCCGCTTTCGATATATTCGCCGATGCGGAAGGCATCGTCCCAGAGATAGAAGACACCACTGATGACGTCCTTAACGATGGTCTGCGCACCAAAGCCGACCGCGACGCCGACGACGCCGGCGCCGGCGATCAGCGGGCCGATCTGAACGCCGAGGCCCGACAGCACCATCATGACGGCGATGATGCCGATGACGACGGCAAGAATGTTGCGGAAGATCGGCAGCAGCGTTTGCAGCCGGGCGCGGCTTGCCCTTATCTCGTCGGATTCGCCGGCGGCGGGCAGAGCTTCCATTACCTTGCCGTCGATATAGGTTTTTGCGAGCTGCCAGACGAGATCGGCGACCAGCAGGATGACGATGCCACCGAGAATGCCGCGAGCGATGCGGCCAACGACCGATTCGCTGCCGCTCATCATCGCATGCGCCTCGACTCCAAGCATCTTGCCGAGCCACAAAGCCGCGAAAGTGATAATCAGCGCGCGCACGCCGCGGTCGAGCAGCACAGCCGCGATCTTGCCGGCACCAAAAATGCCGTCGGCCGCATCATGCAGAGCGTCGATTGCCTTTGTCGATACCGAGAGGACGCGCGGCAGCAATATCGCATAGATGCCGATCCATAGAAGACCGTCGAAACCGGCCACCCAGAGGCACCAGAGCGCCACGAAGAAAATCGTCAGCAGCCAGGAAACCGTCTTCGCCCCCCGCTTTTCCGGCGGGAGTGGCCTCGACCACACGGCAGCCGTGGCGATCAGGAACAAACCGATGCCGAGCGTGTAGCCGATGAGGTCGCGCGCGCCGGCAGAAAAGTCCAGCGACGTGACGGCCTGTATGACTGCCCAGCCGCAGGCGAAATAAATGGCAAATAGCGTGCATCGCCGATACCAGTAATAGGCCACGCGCCGCCGTTCGGCGATGCGGGCGGTACCGCCGTCCTCGTCTAGAACATCATCGGCGCGGCGCATCGCGATCAATTCCATCCCAAGCTTGCCGATGGAGATCGCCAGCCTGATCGATACCATCGCAATGACGCAAGCGATGGCGAAATTTTCAATGGCAGGCGGCCAGTCGAAGGCAAGAAGCGGAACGAGTGTCACCAGGCCATGGATGATGGCGGGCACGACGCCGCCCAGAAACTGGAAGCGCGCTGCCTGCAGTTCCGTCTCGGTACCGGCAGCCCTCTCGGTGCGCTGCATATGCCTGGTGTTGATGAAACGGGCAACGGCGAGTTCGGCCACCAATCCGAGGAAGAACAGAAGGACAATCTGAACGATGATGCGTACGAGGCCGACCGACTTGCCCTCCCCCTCCAGCTTTTCCGATGCGGTCATGACCTCGTAGGGCAAAGTCATCGCAGCGCCAGAGACCAGCTCGAGGTGATGCCGCGTGTGGCCGAGCATGCCTGACAGAACCGACATCTGATTGCCGTCGGCCGGAGCCGGATCGCTGGCGGGTGCGGGTTTATCGCTGGCGGACGCAGGCTGAGTGCTGAGCTGCGTGGTAAGCCACTGCCTGACATCGGGCTCGTTCAGCAGCTGCATCAGCTCGCGAACCTTGTCGGGCGGCGGCGTTACCGATTGCGTTACGGCCGCATTCTGCGCGAAGACCGCCATGGGCACAGCCAGTGCGAAAAGACAAAAAAGCAGGCCTCCGATCGTCCACCTGCCGCCCCTGACATTCTTCATCTGCGCTGCCCTTCTTGCCATCGGACCATCCGGCCCGCTCCTGCAGACTATACGCGTTTTTGACACGGGCAAGCAGGCACTTACGGCTCCCAATCCCGATCATGTCGCCATTGCCCCGCAACGGCTGTCGCGCTAGGTTCTGCTGCAATACCGTTCGGTACTCGGGGATGCGCGTGTTCAATTTCCTGAAAAGGCTCTTCGGCAGAGGCGAGCGCGCAGACGTGCGCACCGGCCGAGCCTTCCCAATGCAGGAGTCAGAGAACACAGCGGCTGCCAAAACTCTCGATCTCAACATTCCCGACGAAGCCTTGCAGGATGAAGCGGCCTTCGCCGCCTATCTGCAGGAACGCCTGCCGTTCTTCGGTGACCTGATCCGCGTCGACTACGATCCTACGGCCGGCAGCCTGACGCTGCACAGCCGCAACGGCGATACGATGACAAAATTCCTGAGCAATGCGCTGCTGGCGCTGCGGGAAAAGCGTGGGCCGGCGCGCGCGCAGGCGCTCCTCAACTATCTCAACATGACGGAGGCCATGGTCGACAGCGGCGAGCTCGCCAAGGTCCTGCCGGTCCTGAAAGCGCGCGATTTCGTCGAGGTTGCGCGGCAGCAGATGATGCAGGCCGTCAAGGACGAGCCCAATCTGCCGCAATTTGTCTACCTCGAAGAAGCAGAAAACCTGATCAAGCTCTTCGTCGTCAATGGCGAGACGACGGTCAACTATGTGATGGCCGAAGCACTCGACGATTGGGGCATCGATGTCCGGGAACTCGCCGAGATGGCACAGGCCAACCTGCAGAAGTTCCTTGCCAAGACCGGCGTCCAGATCGCCAAACGCAGCCGGTTCCAATATGTCGAGGTGGACGGTCAGTTCGAATCCAGCATCGCCTTTCTGCCGAATTTCTGGGCGCAGGTGCAGGAGCAATCCGGCGGCGCCGCGCCGATCGCCGCCTTCCTATCGCGCGATAAGGTGTTCTTCACGCATGAGAACGACATTGAAGGCCTGCAGCTTCTGGAGCTGATCAGCGCCGATCTCAGCGACGTGCCCTACGTTATTTCGCCGGATCAATATCGCTGGGAAAATGGCCGTTGGACGCTATTTCGCCGCGTCACCCGGATAGAAGCGGCCATTCGCCACTAGACGTTTTACGCATTCCATACGCAAAACCGCTTCGCACTTTTGCTGGAATTGCGCTAGGCATTTTTCCTGGGAAACGCCTTAAACCAGCACTTCCTGATCGACGCGATCCTCTGCGCCGAAGAACTTCAGATAGCGCTCGACTTCCGCTGGCTCGCCCGTCGCCTTCTGAGGATTGTCCGAGAGCTTCACGGCCGGCCGGCCGTTTGCCTCGATGACCTTGCAGACGATCGAAATAGGGTTGAGGCCCTTGAGTTCGGTCGGAGCGCAGCCGGCGAAATCGTTGGTGAGGTTGGTGCCCCAGCCGAAGCTCATGCGAACGCGGCCGTCAAAATGCTTGTAGGTGTCGATGATGGCATCGACATCAAGGCCGTCGGAGAAGATCAGCAGCTTCTGGCGCGGATCGCGGCCCATCTTCTTCCACCATTCGATGATCTTCTCGCCGCCCTCAATGGGAGGGGCACTGTCGGGGCGGAAGCCGGTCCAGTCGGCCACCCATTCCGGAGCGTTGCGCAGGAAGGAAGCCGTGCCGAAAGCATCGGGCAGCACGACAAGCAGATTGCCGCCATAGAGACGGTTCCAGTCGCGCAGCACCTTGTAGGGTGCCTTGCCAAGCTCTTCATCGTTTTTTGCAAGCGCTGCGGCAACCATCGGCAGTTCATGGGCATTGGTGCCGACCGCTTCGAGATCGGAGTCCATGGCAAGCAGCACGTTGCTCGTGCCGGTGAAGGCATGCGGCACACCTTCCTTCAGCGCCTCGACGCACCAGCGCTGCCAGAGGAAGCTGTGGCGTCGGCGGGTGCCGAAATCGGAGATGCGCAGGCCCGGCAGTTCCCGCAGCCGCTCCACCTTTCCCCACATCTTCGCCTTCGCGCGGGCATAGAGCACATCGAGGGTGAAGGGACCGAGCGCCCTCAGCGCGGAGCGGGAGCGAAGCTCGTTGATGATGGCGAGTGCGGGGATTTCCCACATCGTCGTTTCCTTCCACGAACCGTGGAAGTCGAGAATATATTGGCCGTCACGCTTCGAGAGCTCATATTCCGGCAGCTGGAAATTCGACAGCCAGGCGAGGAATTCCGGTTCGAAGATCTGCGCGCGGCCGTAGAAACTGTTACCCGCCAGCCAGATCATCTCCTTCTTGGAGAGGCGGAGCGTTCGGGCATGGTCGAGCTGTTCACGCAATTCCTTCTCGTCGATCACTTCGGCAAGGCGAACGCTCTTGGTGCGATTGATAAGCGAGAAGGTGGCATCGACATCCGGATAGAGCTTCCAGATCATCTGCAGCATCAGAAGCTTGTAGAAATCCGTATCGATCAAGCTGCGGATGATCGGATCAAGCTTCCAGGTATGATTATAGACGCGGGTGGCGATATCCGTCTTGGTCATGTCGTTCCTGCCCCGTCTCCTGCCCTACGGACGTCATGCTCGCCGCCGACCATCCTGCCGACATGCGGTTGTAGCGCCCTGTTATCAAAAAATGTTGAGCGAAAGTCCAGTCGCTGAAAGAAAATTGATACCAGGGCAAATGGGTCGCATTTTGCCGGCGCCTGCTGAGGCATAGTGCCCAGACCACCACCATCCGAAGATAGACTTAGTATCCCCGACCGCGATCTACCAGATGCTGCAGCGGCTCACCGCGTTCGAAGCGGGCGATCTGCTCCTCGACATGGCGCATCAGCGCCCTTTCGTCAGACATGGCGGAATCATGCGGCGTGATGATGACATTTTCCAAGTCCCAAAGCGGATCGTCCGCAGCCAGAGGCTCGACGGCGAAGACATCGAGCGACGCGCCGCCGAGAATCCCGGTGCGAACAGCCGAAGCGATATCGGCCGCAACCTGGCTCTTGCCGCGGCCGGCATTGATGAAGACCGGCTTGCCGAGCGGGCCGTTGCGATGCAGCTTGGAAAAAAGCGAGGCGTTGTAGATACCCGTCGTCTCCGGCGTCAGCGGCAGGAGGCCGACCAGGATGTCCGTGCGCGCCAGGAATGCATCGAGCCCGGCAGCATCGAAGGTTTCCATGCCGTCGATCTCTTTCTTGCTGCGGGACCAGCCGATGACATTGAAGCCCATGATCTTCAACTTGGCTGCGGCATCGCAGCCGAGAACACCGAGCCCCATCACGCCCACGGTAACTTCGGCGGCTTCAGGGCCATTCTGCTGCGCCCAGACGTGCTGGCGCTGATTCCTGAAATGCCCCTGCACATCGCGCAGATGCATGAGGCACTGCATCACGACCCATTCGCTCATGCGCACCGTCAGGCTGCGATCGACGAAGCGGACGACGGGAATGTCAGGCAGGCCGACAATCGACATCATCGAATCGACACCGGCGCCGCCCGAGAAGATGACCTTGAGATTGGGTGCGCGCTCGAAAAGATCGGCATCCGGCTTCCACAAAAGCGCGTAGTCGACATGGGAGAGATCAGCGCCTTTATTGGCAGGATCGGCCAGATTGATGCTGCCGCGATCGGCAAAGGCCGTCTCAACCGCCTTGGCAACGGACACAGGATCGAATTTGAGGTCGACGAGAACGGGGCTTTTGGCCGGCATGATGGTGGTCTCTATTGCTGAATGGCGGCGGTAGGAACCGCTTCGATGTTGAAGGCGGCGGCAAGCAGCGCCCTGGTGTAGTCCTCTCTCGGCGCCCGGAAAATATCGGCGGATGCGCCCTGCTCGACGACCTTGCCGAAGCGCATGACGATCAGCTCGTTGGCGAGCGCCTTCACTACTTTCAGATCGTGGCTAATGAAGAGATAGGCAAGATCGTGCTTCTGCTGCAGGTCGCGCAACAGGTCGACCACCTGCGCCTGCACGCTCATGTCGAGCGCCGAAGTGGGCTCGTCGAGCATGACGAAACGCGGCTTCAAGACCATGGCGCGAGCAATGGCGATGCGCTGGCGCTGGCCGCCCGAGAACTCATGCGGGAAGCGCCAGCGGGTGGACGGATCGAGGCCGACTTCCTCCAGCGCCCAACAGACGCGCTTGTCGCGCTCATCGGCCGAAAGCGAGCGTTCATGCACCTTGAGCCCCTCGGCGATGATCTCGCCGACCGACATGCGTGGGCTAAGTGACCCGTAGGGGTCCTGAAAGACCACCTGCAGCTGGTTGCGCAGCGGCCGCATTTCGCGGAACGAATAGCCGGCTATATCCTTGCCGACGAAGGCGATACGGCCCTTGGAGGAAATAAGCCGGGCGAGTGCGAGACCAAGCGTCGTCTTACCTGAGCCGGATTCGCCGACGACGCCGAGCGTCTGGCCGGCCCTGAGCTTCAGATCGATGCCGTCGACCGCCTTCACGTGATCGACGACCTTGCGCATGAAGCCAGCCTTGATCGGGAACCAGACGCGAATATCGCTGCCTTCCATCACCACCGGCTTGTTCGCATCGCTTGCCGGCGGCTCGCCGCGCGGCTCGGCCGCCAGCAGATGACGGGTATAGTCATGCTGCGGCCGGGTGAAGACGTCCTCCACCGTGCCGGTCTCGACGATCTTGCCCTTGGTCATGACGCAGACCCGGTCGGCGAATTTACGGACGATGCCGAGATCGTGGGTGATGAACAGGATCGACATGCCATGCGTGCCCTTGAGGTCGCGCAGCAATTCCAAAATCTGCGCCTGCACGGTGACGTCGAGCGCGGTCGTCGGCTCGTCGGCGATCAGCAGTTCCGGGCGATTAGCGAGCGCCATGGCGATCATTACGCGCTGGCGCTGGCCACCGGACAGTTCATGCGGATAAGCCTTGAGGCGCTTTTCCGGCTCGCGGATGCCGACCTGGTTCAAGAGTTCCAGCGTGCGGCTGCGCGCGGCCTCGCCCACGATGCCCTGGTGCAGCGCCAGGATTTCGCTGATCTGCTTTTCGATGGAGTGGAGCGGATTGAGCGAGGTCATCGGCTCCTGGAAGATCATCGTGATGTCGTTGCCGCGCACCGCGCGCAACTCGTTATCCGATGCCTTCAGCAGATCCTTGCCCTTGAACAGGATTTCGCCGGAAGGATGGCTTGCGGACGGATAGGGCAAGAGCTTCAGGATCGAATTGGCCGAAACCGATTTTCCTGAGCCGGATTCTCCGACCAGCGCCACGACCTCGCCCTTGTGGATATCGAAGGAGACGCCGTCGACGGCAATCGACGTCTGCCCGCCCTGATGAAAGGCGACGGAGAGATTGCGGACTGACAGCAGCGGAGTGGAATTTTCGCTCATCGGAACGTCTTCCTCGGATCGAAGGCGTCGCGCACGGCCTCGCCGATGAAGATCAACAGCGACAGCATGATCGACATGGTGAAGAAGGCCGAAAGCCCCAGCCAGGGAGCCTGCAGATTGGATTTGCCCTGGGCGATCATTTCACCCAGCGACGGCGAGCCGGGCGGCATGCCGAAGCCCAAGAAATCCAGTGAGGTCAGGGTGGTGATCGAGCCTGACAGGATGAAGGGCACGAAGGTCAGCGTCGCGACCATCGCGTTCGGCAGCAGGTGGCGATACATGATGGTACGGTTGTTGACGCCGAGCGCGCGGGCGGCGCGCACATATTCGAAATTGCGCGCCCGCAGGAATTCGGCGCGCACGACCCCGACGAGGCCGACCCAGGAAAACAGCAGCAATATGCCGAGGAGGATGAAGAAACCCGGCGGCAGCACCGAGGCAATGATCAGCAGGATATAAAGCACCGGCATAGACGACCAGATCTCGATGAAGCGCTGCATCAAAAGATCGGTCCAGCCGCCGAAATAGCCCTGTATCGCGCCGGCGCAGACGCCGACGACAGCCGAGCAGATGGTGAGCGCCAGGCCGAACAGCACCGAGATGCGGAAGCCGTAGACCAAACGAGCGAGCACATCGCGGGCCTGGTCGTCAGTACCGAGCCAGTTGAAATTGCTCCAGTTGCAATTCGGATCGGCAACGCCGCCGGGATAGCCCGAGCAGCGCGTCTCCTTGCTCATCGCCCAGAAAGGCGGCGTCGGCGCCGACATGCCCTTGGGAAGATTGGAGTTGGCGGTCTGATAGGAATAGTGAATCGGCGGCCAGATCATCCAGCCATGGGCATTGATCTCATCCTGAATATCCGGGGCGCGATAATCCGTCTGCGCCAGGAAGCCGCCGAACTTTTCCTCCGGATAATCGACGAAGACCGGTGTCAGGATCTCGCCCTTGTAGGAGACGAGGATCGGCCGGTCGTTGACAATGAATTCGGCGCCGAGGCTGAGGACGAACAGCACCAGGAAGATCCAGAGCGACCAGTAGCCGCGGCGGTTTGCCTTGAAGTTCTCCCAGCGGCGGACATTGGTCGGCGAGAACAGCCCCTTGCGCGGCGGCTTCACCGTTGTCGGAAGCGTCTGCTGATTGGCTGCGTCCATCACACGTCCCTCCGCTCGAAGTCGATGCGCGGATCGATCCAGGTGTAAATCAGGTCGGAGACGAGGCTGACCACGAGGCCGAGCAGCGAGAAGATGAAGAGTGTCGCAAACACCACCGGATAATCGCGCTGGACGACGGAGAGATAGCTCAAACGCCCCAGCCCATCGAGCGAGAAGATGTTTTCAATCAAAAGCGAGCCGGTGAAGAAGGCGGAAATGAAGGCGCCGGGAAAGCCGGCGATGACGATGAGCATGGCGTTGCGGAAGACATGGCCATAGAGCACGCGCCGTTCGGAAAGACCCTTGGCGCGGGCGGTGATGACATATTGCTTCTTGATCTCTTCGATGAAGGAATTCTTGGTGAGCAGCGTCGTCGTGGCGAAGGCTGCGAGCGACAGCGAAATCAGCGGCAGCACCAGATGCCAGAGATAATCGAGGATCTTCTGCCACCAGGTGAGGTCGGCGAAGTTATCCGAGACGAGGCCGCGCAGCGGGAACCAGTCGAAGAAGGAGCCGCCGGCAAACAGCACGATCAGCATGATGCCGAACAGGAAGCTCGGGACGGCATAGCCGACGATGATGATGCCCGAGGTCCAGACATCGAAGGTCGATCCGTCCTGTACCGCCTTGCGGATGCCGAGCGGAATGGAAATGGCGTAGGAGAAGATCAGGATCCAGATGCCGAGCGAAATCGACACCGGCAACTTCTGGGCGATCAGGTCGATGACGGTGGTATTGCGGAAGAAGCTCTCGCCGAAATCGAAGCGGATATAGTTCCACATCATCTGGCCGAAACGCTCGAGCGGCGGTTTGTCGAAGCCGAACTGCTTGTCGAGCTTGGCGATCAGCTCGGGATCGAGCCCCTGCGCGCCGCGATATTTCGAGCTGCTATCGTCCAGGGATTGCTGGGCAGCCAGGTCCGTACCGCCACCCGACAGGCGGCCATTGGCATTGTCGCCCTGCCCGGTCAGCTGCGCGATGACCTGCTCGACCGGACCGCCCGGCGCAAACTGCACGATGGTGAAGGAAATCGCCATGATACCGACAATGGTCGGGATCATCAGCAGGAGACGTCGCAGAATATAGGCGCCCATCAGCCCACCGCTCCCTCGAAGAGGGGTATGTTCCGCCTCGCCTCAATCCGTCCGTCGATCAAAATCACATTCCCTTCCGCCGGATCGAGGCCGGCGCAGTCATATCAGCTTGAAACTACCCGAATCAGCCCTCTGCATTTGGAGCCAGCAGGCCCCTCATTGCAAGAGAGGCTCACTTTCCGGCGCCTTTCGACCACCAGACATCGGGGAAGCCGATGGAGTAATAGGGCAGCTCGGGCAAATGTTCGAACTTGTCCCAATAAGCGATCTTGTTCGTCGTCCCATAAAACAGCGGAACAACGTAGTGGTGGGCGAGCAGTACGCGGTCAAGCGCCTTGGCGGCAGCAGTCTTTTCTTCGAGGGTCGCGGCAGAGACAAGCTTGCCGATCAATATATCAATACCCGGATCGGATATGCCGGCGTAGTTGCGAGAGCCTTGGCGGTTTGCGGAAGCCGAGCCCCAGTAATCGATCTGCTCACTGCCGGGCGGCAGAGATGTGCCCCAGACGTTCCAGGTCGCATCATAGTCGAAGCTGCGAATGCGGTTGATGTATTGCGATGAATCGACCGTTCTGAGGGTCGCATCGATGCCAATGCGGCGCAGGTTCTGTACGTAAGGCAGGTTTGATCTTTCCATCGAAGGACTGCCGAGCAGGATTTCCATCGCGAAGGGCTGGCCGGTCTTTTCGTTGACCATGCGATTGCCCTTCAACACATAACCGGCTTCCTTGAAAAGCTCGATCGCCTTACGCAGGTTGTCGCGTGCCTTTTGTTGGTCGCCGCCAACCGGATTGGTATAGGGCGTGGTGAAGACTTCGGGCGGCACCTTATCCTTGACGCTGTTGAGGATATTCAATTCCTCGCCCGTGGGCAGCCCCGAAGAGGCAAGCTCGGTGCCGAAAAAGAAGGAGTTGACACGGGTCAGCTGGCCAAAGGCAAGCGCTCGGTTCATCTCCTCGAAATCATAGGCGTAGTTCAACGCCTCGCGCACACGCTGATCCTTGAACTGATCGCGCCGGAGATTGAGCACCACCGCCTGCATGATGCCGACAGAGCGCAGCGAGTTGGGCAGCTCGTCGCGCTTGATGCGGCCGTCCTTGACGGCTGGAAAGTCATATGCGGTCACCCAATGGCTTGCTGACTGGTCCTGCCAGAAATCGGTGTTTCCGCTACGAAAGGCTTCGAATTGCACATCCTTGTCGGCGTAGTAGGTATAGGAAATCGCCCCGAAATTATTTTGGCCGATATTGACCGGCAGGTTCTTGCCCCAATAGTCGTCGCGTAATTCGTATCGGATTGATGATCCCGGCTGCACGGAGACGATCTTATACGGTCCGGATCCCATGAGCGGCTCGAGTGTCGTGCGGGAGATATCGCGCGGCTTTCCGTCCGCGCCGGCGCTCTCCCACCAATGTTTCGGCACGATCAGCAACTGGCCGGCGATAAAAGGAAGTTCGCGATTGTTCTTTTCATTGAAATAGAAGGTGACGTCCCTGTCGCCGGTCTTTTCGGCTCGCGTCACGTGGGAATAGATGCTGGTCGCGAGAGGATTGAGCTCCTTGGTGCGATCGAAGCTGAAAATCACATCATCGGGGGTCACCGGTGTGCCATCGGCCCATTTCGCCTCGGCGCGTAAGCGGAAGGTGGCGCTCGCTATGTCATCGGGATAGGAGACGCCCTCGGCAAGCAAGCCGTAGGAAGTGGCTATCTCATCATTGGACGATTTCATCAGCGTATCGAAAACCATTGACAATCCGCTGGCGGGGTTGCCCTTAAACAGCACGGGATTGAGCGTGTCGAACGTGCCTTCGGCCGAAAGCTTAAGCTCGCCGCCCTTGGGCGCGTCCGGATTGACGTAGTCGAAACGCTTGAAGCCGGATTGATATTTCAAGTCGCCAAGAATAGCCGTGCCGATGCGGAATTGCGGCTCTTCGGCTTTCGTGGATAGAGGCATTGCCAGCAGGCAAAAAAGAGAAACGACCAAGCCTGCTTTCAACCGCGACAATGCCATTCATGATCTCCTGATGATGTCTGAGGAATCAGCATACGGCAAATGAGGGCAAAAAGCAGGACGCAACAACTCATCTCGTTGCAAAGGCTGAAAACCGTGTCCGAGGCTCAGTTTTTTGCCGTAGCATCCTCAAGACGTTTGCGCAGCATCAGCCGCAGTTCCGCGAAGACGCGCCGGTCCTCGGCGGCATCCGGGTCGCTGGAAACGACGACAGCAATGCGCAGCAATTCGAGCACGATGCCCGCCATCAGAACGATATCGTCCGTGATCGGCGGATGGGCCTGCCGCAGAAAGGCGGCAATCAGCTCTCGCAACTCCGCGCGCGAGCGCGCCTTGCGGTCCTTGGGAATATCGCGACGCCCGGCTAGTACGGGAAACTCGGGATATTGCTCGATGAAAGCGGCGAGCGCATCGAAGATTGCCTCACCGCTACCGGCGGCGGAAAGCCCTATGCTCCGTTCCGCCATGTCACGAAGCCCCGCCTTAAGGCGCTCCAGGCGATCGATATGCAGCGCCTCGGCGAGCAGGGGCTTTGTCGGAAAGAACTGATAGAGCGAGCCGATCGATGAATGCGCCTCCGCCGCGATCTCCGTCATCGTTGCCGCATCGTAACCCCTGCGCGCAAAGACTTTCGCCGCCGCTTCGAGCAGAACGGCAACGCGATCGTGGCCTCGCTGCCGCTTCGGCGCGCGCGTCTTCAATTCTTCACTTGATTTTTGTGAGGTCATCCTCATATTTTCCATTGTGAGGATACCCTCATGTTTTCTCGGAGCCCCCAGATGTCACTTTACGATCCCAAGACCACCGCTCTTGTTTCCATCGACCTGCAAGGCCTCGTGCTCAGCCGCCCGCTTGCGCCCTACTCCGCCCAGCAGATCGTTGCCAATACGGTCGCCATCGCAAACAGGCTGAAAGCCGAAGGCGGGACGACCGTGTTCGTGACGGTCGGATTTTCCGCAGACTATGCCGACGCTGTCAATCAGCCGACAGACGAAAGCTTCCCGCTTCCCCCAGGAGGTTTGCCGCCGGCCGCGCTCGAAGCTCCGGCCGAGATGGCAGCGCTGACGCCCGATGTCGCCATCGTCAAGCGCCAGTGGAGCGCCTTTTATGGCACGGAACTCGATCTGCAGCTGCGCCGCCGTGGCATCAAAACGCTGATCGTGACTGGCGTCGCCACCAATTTCGGTGTGGAAGGCACCGTGCGCGATGCCCATGCGGCAAACTATGCCGTCATTGTTGCGGAGGATGCCGTGACGACCCTTTCGCAGGAGATGCAGGATTTCGCCTGCACCAAGGTGCTGCCGCGGCTGTCGCGTATCCGCAAGACGGCGGAAATCCTGGCGAACTGATCTGTCGTAACGACGGCCCATGTTGGCAAAGGCGGTCGGCCGGTAACCACCGGCGATTGTCGCGGATTCACTTCCATCCTGTTTCAGGATAATCTCGCGGCAAATCACTTCGGCTAATGCCGACCGCCTTCAAGGATATGCATGGCTTCACTTCTGGCTCGCGCCTTTCGAACGATCGGCAAATTCTCTCTCGCAACCTCGATCGGGATGGGCCTTGTCGCCAGCGATGCGCTGGCGCAGCAGGCCACACCTTCGCCCGGCAGCGCAAAAGCGGTCTTCGGCGCCGTGACGCTACCGACACAGGGGCCGCCGCAATCGATCGGCTTCTATGCCAAGGGTTGCCTCGCCGGCGCAGTCGCTCTGCCGGCCGACGGCCCGACGTGGCAGGCGATGCGCCTGTCGCGCAATCGTCGCTGGGGCCGGCCGGAAACGATCGGCCTGCTTGAGCGCCTGTCGCGCGACGCGGCGAAGAATGACGGCTGGCCGGGCCTGCTTGTCGGCGATATCTCGCAGCCGCGCGGCGGCCCGATGATCAACGGTCACGCCTCGCATCAGATCGGCCTTGACGCCGACGTCTGGCTGACGCCGATGCCACGGCGCAAGATGACGGCGGAAGAGCGCGAAGCTATGCCTTTCACCACGATGCTCGCCAAGGACAAGTTCCTGTCGATCAATGACAAGGTCTGGACGCCGGCGCATGCGCGCCTGCTGATGCGCGCGGCGAGCTATCCCGAGGTCGAGCGTATCTTCGTCAACCCGGCGATCAAGAAGAAGATGTGCGAGACCTGGACGGGCGATCGCAGCAATCTCGGTAAGCTGCGGCCGGAATACGGGCACGACTCGCATTTCCATATCCGCCTTCGCTGCCCAGCCGGCTCCGTCGGCTGCACGGGGCAGGCGCCGGTCGCCGCCGGCGATGGCTGCGACAAGTCGCTTGCCTGGTGGTTCGGAGCCGAGCCCTGGGCCAAGCCGAAGCCCAGCACAAAGCCGCCGGTCAAGCCGCGCGAGGTCATGGTCGCCGATCTTCCCAAGGCTTGCCAGGCCGTATTGGCAGCACCTTCGATTGCTTCCGCACGCCCGGCTGCCTCTGGCGCCAAAACTGCCGGCGTTTCTGCGGAGACGGATGCGATGCCGGTTTCGGGCGATACGCCGCCGGGTCAGATTCCGCAGCAATAGATCCTGGATCGTCCTTGCCGGAGGCGTCTTTCAAAACGCGCCCCCTTGGTATAGAAGGCGGGTAAATCGATTGAAAGCATCAGGCGGAGCAAAGATTTCATGGCCGGCAGCAAATGCATCGCACTGATCGCGCATGATCAGAAAAAAGATGCGATGGCAGAGTTTGCACGGCGCAACGAGGCCGCCCTTGCCAATTGGAACATCGTCGCCACGGGTACGACGGGCGGCCGCGTGCTGGATGCCTGCCCCGACCTCAAGGTCACCCGTCTGAAAAGCGGCCCGCTCGGCGGCGACCAGCAGATCGGCGCGCTTATCGCCACCGGCGAGATCGACATGCTCGTCTTCTTCATTGATCCTCTCACTCCGCACCCGCATGACGTCGACGTGAAGGCATTGACGCGGCTTGCCGTTCTCTACGACATTCCGATGGCGCTCAACGAATCCACCGCCGAGCGGCTGATCAAAACACTGAACCATTAATCCGCCTTGCCGGCGGCAGACCACGGACCTGGCCATGCCCGAGCTCAATCACAGTGATGCCCCCTTGCCTTTCCCAATCCTGATCGGCGATATCGGTGGCACCAATGCACGCTTCTCGATCCTTGCCGATGCGGACTCCGAGCAGGAGCACTTCCCGGTCGTGCAGACGGCGAATTTCGCCACGATCGACGATGCGATCAAACTCGCCCTCGAAAACAGCAAAGTTCAGCCGCGCTCGGCAATTCTCGCCATGGCGGGGCCGGTACAGGGCGACGAGATTCCTCTGACCAATTGCCCCTGGGTGATCCGTCCGAAGACGATGATCGCCAATCTCGGCATCGAGGACGTGCTCGTCATCAACGACTTCGAGGCGCAGGCGCTCGCGATCGCCGAGATTTCCGACGAGCATCGCCAAACCATCGGCCAAGCATCCGGGAACATGACCGCATCGCGCGTCGTGCTTGGGCCGGGTACCGGGCTTGGCGTCGGCGCTCTGGTTCATACCCAGCATCAATGGGTGCCCGTGCCGGGCGAAGGCGGGCATATCGATCTTGGACCGCGTACGGAACGCGACCTGCAGATCTGGCCGCATCTGGATCCGATCGAAGGCCGCATCTCGGCCGAGCAAGTGATCTGCGGCCGCGGCCTGCAGAACCTCTATCATGCGATCTGCACGGCCGACGGCATCGAACCGAGTTTGAAGGAACCGGCCGACATCACCAACCACGCGCTCGCCGGCACCAACAGGCAGGCCGAGGAGACGTTGACGCTGTTCGTCACCTATCTCGGCCGCGTCGCCGGCGATATCGCCATGATCTTCATGGCGCGTGGCGGCGTCTACCTTTCCGGCGGCATCCCGCAGAAAATCCTGCCGGCGCTCCAGAAGCCGGAATTCCGCGCAGCCTTCGAGGACAAGGCGCCGCACACTGAAATGATGAAGACGATCCCGACGCACGTGGTCGTCAATCCGCTGGCAGCTCTTTCCGGACTTGCGACCTATGCTCGCAAATCCACCAGCTTCGGCCTTGCGACGGAGGGCCGTCGCTGGCGGCGTTAACGCTTGCCAAACAGCTCAAGGCGCGCCAAAACAGCCGGCGCGCCTCCTTTTTGAAGAGGCCGCCTTCCTCTATAATGGGCCCGGCTCCGTGATCGGCCTTAACCAGCGCGGCAAGCCATGTCTAGCCAAAGCCGTGCTAACTCTTTAATAGAGCCGCGAAAGCACGTGCCAGATGCGGCTCGCTTGGTTCAAGACAGGAAGCCGATTATTGAAATTGCCTGACCCGAAAAGCAAAAACGTCGACAGCGAAGCCATTACCGGCATGCTGAAGCGTATTATCGCCGAGAACGGCCGCGATCACATCCGCGGCTACTCCATCGCGATTACCTGCCTGATCCTCGTTGCGCTTTCGACCGCTTACATCGGCTACATCGTCAAATCGGTCATCGACAGCGCCTTCATCGCGCGCGATATCGTCGATGCCTGGAAAATCTGCTTCAGCATCTTCCTCGTTTTCGTGGTGCGCGGCTTTGCCGGATATTTCCAGTCGGTCATCCTGTCGAAGATCGGCAACAATATCATCGCCCGCTACCAGCGCCGGCTCTATTCACACCTGATGACCCTGTCGGTCGGCTTCTTCAGCGAAGCGCGCTCCGCACAGCTCGCCGCCCGCATCAGCCAGAACGTCTCAGGCATCCGCGATGTGATGAACCTGACGATCACGTCGACGGCACGCGACCTTCTGACCTTCATCGCCCTGCTCTGCGTCATGGTGTTCCAGGATCCGGTGCTCAGCATCGCATTCGTCGTTATCGCGCCGCCGCTCTTCTTCGCGCTGCGCTATATTTCCAAGCGCCTGCGCGCCGCCACGCGCGATGCGATCGTCCTGAACAGCCATGTGCTCGGCGCGATGCAGGAGACCATTCAAGGCGTCTCCATCGTCAAGGCCTTCACGATGGAAGAGGAGCTCGAGCGCAAGATCAATAAGCTGATCACCGCCGCCGAGCACCGGCAGAACCGCATCGCCCGCCTTTCGGAACGCAACGGTCCACTGATCGAAACCGTCGCCGGCTTTGCGATCGCCAGCCTCTTTGCCTATGCCGCTTATCGCTCGATCTACGACAATGTCTCGCCCGGCGTATTCTTCTCCTTCGCCACTTCGCTGCTGCTCGCCTATGATCCGGCGCGCCGCCTTGCCAAGCTGCAGGTGCAGCTCGAGCGGGCGGTCGTTAACGCGCGGATGATCTACGAGCTGCTCGACATGGAGCCGCGCCAGCGCGACCTGCCAGATGCCAAGCCGCTCAAAGTCACCGACGCCCGCATCGAGTTCCGCGACGTGCATTTCGCCTATGGTGACGAATCCGTCCTGTCCGGCGTCAATTTCACAGCCGAAGGCGGACAGACGACCGCACTCGTTGGGCCATCCGGTGCCGGAAAGTCCACCGTCATCAATCTCATCCCGCGCTTCTACGACCCCAAGGCCGGCGGCATCTTCATTGACGGGCAGGACATCGCGCATGTGACGAAACAGTCGCTGCGGGAGCAGCTCGCCTATGTTTCGCAGCAGCCCTATCTCTTCGAAGGCACGATCCGCGACAATATCCGCTACGGCCGCCCGAACGCGACCGATGCCGAGATCGAGGAAGCAGCCCGTCTCGCCTACGCCCATGATTTCATCGAGGCGCAGCCGATGGGCTACGATACACCGGTCGGCGAGAACGGCGTGACGCTTTCCGGCGGCCAGCGGCAGCGACTGTCGATCGCCCGCGCGCTGGTGCGCAATGCACCGATCCTGCTTCTGGACGAAGCGACCTCGGCGCTCGACACGGAATCGGAAGCAGCTGTTCAGAAGGCGCTGGAAGAGGCGATGAGCGGCCGCACGGTCGTCGTCATCGCGCACCGCCTGTCGACGGTTGTTCGCGCCGAGAAGATCGTCGTCATGCAGAACGGCCGAGTTGTCGAAGAGGGCAACCACGAGACGCTTGCGAGGGCCGACAATGGCCTCTACGCTCGGCTCAACAACCTGCAGCTACCGGCGATTTCAAGTAGTTCCCGCAAATAGACGATAGAGACGATATGAGCGACGATGCGATGAAGCTGGTGGTAGTTGGCGCGGCGGGCCGCATGGGACAGGCTCTCATCCGCATCATTCATGCAACCGACGGCGTAACTCTGCATGCCGCTGTTGCCCGTCCCGGCTCCGCCTTCATCGGCAAGGATGCCGGCGAGATCGCCGGGCTTGGGCCGATCGGCATTCCCGTCACCGACGATCCGCTTTCCGCCTTCCTTCATGCCGAAGGTGTCATCGATTTCACGACGCCGGCAACCAGCGTCACCTTTGCCGGCCTCGCCGCACAGGCACGCATCGTCCACATCATCGGCACGACCGGCTGCTCGGATGAGGACGAGGCCAAGTTCAAGGCGGCCGCGCGCCATGCCCGCATCGTCAAATCGGGCAATATGGGTCTCGGCATCAACCTTTTGAGCGTGCTTGTCGAACAGGCGGCGCGGGCATTGCCTTCGAACGACTGGGACATCGAAGTGCTGGAGATGCATCATCGCCACAAGGTCGATGCGCCCTCGGGCACGGCACTCCTGCTCGGCCAGGCGGCGGCGAAGGGCCGCGGCATCGATCTCAATGACAATTCCGTGCGCGTGCGCGACGGCCATACGGGTGCGCGTCCTGCGGGCACGATCGGCTTTGCGACCCTGCGCGGCGGCGGCGTGGTCGGCGATCATTCGGTAATCTTCGCCAGCGAGAGCGAGCGGCTGACGCTGTCGCACAATGCCGGCGACCGATCGCTGTTTGCTCGCGGCGCGCTGCAGGCAGCACTCTGGGCACGCGACAAGAAACCCGGCTTCTATTCCATGCTCGATGTTCTCGGGCTCTCCACACGTTGATCCTATCCCGGAGCGGATCGGCAGGGACCTGCCGACCCGCTCCGGCCTTTTATTGTCTCGCAATTCCGGACGGAAAACCGCTACACACCTTTCCTGGAATTGCTTCATTAAGGAGAAATTTTATGAGCGGCACTCTCGTCCTCGTTCGCCATGGCCAGAGCGACTGGAATTTGAAGAATCTCTTCACCGGCTGGAAGGATCCCGATCTGACGGCGCTTGGCGTCGAAGAAGCCAAAACCGGCGGCAAGGCTCTGGCCGATTACGGCATCAAGTACGATATCGCCTTTACCTCGGCACTCACACGCGCCCAGCACACGCTGAAAATCATCCTCGATGAAATCGGCCAGCAGGGCCTCGAAACCATCAAGGATCAGGCTCTGAACGAGCGCGACTATGGCGATCTCTCCGGCCTGAACAAGGATGACGCCCGCGCCAAGTGGGGCGAAGAGCAGGTCCACATCTGGCGCCGCTCCTACGACGTCCCGCCGCCCGGTGGCGAAAGCCTGCGCGACACCGGCGCCCGCGTCTGGCCCTATTACCTGACCGAAATCCTGCCGCGCGTGCTTGCCGGCCAGAATGTGCTGGTGGCCGCCCATGGCAATTCGCTGCGCTCGCTCGTCATGGTTCTCGATCGCCTGAGCAAGGCGCAGATCCTCGAACTCAACCTCGCGACCGGCGTGCCGATGGTCTACAAGCTCAAGGCCGATTCCACCGTCGCCTCGAAGGAAGTCCTCGGCGACATGTCCGGCGCGCATTGAGCGCAATCTATTTGGGCTGGAAAGCCCCTCACCCTAGCCCTCTCCCCGCAAGCGGAGAGAGGGGACTATCTCTTCCAAAATTCCCGATTCCAACGGGATTGCGATGCGACGGAGAGCGCGTTTTTCCCCTTCTCTCCGCCGGCGGGGAGAAGGTGGCCGATAGGCCGGATGAGGGGCTACCCCCCGCCCACTCTCAATTCTCGACAGTGAAGCGCACCCTGTCGGCGGCGAAGCGGGAAATCGAGTATTGCACCGGGACATTGTCGAGATCCGCATTCAGCGCCTGTGCGACGAGAACAATGGCGCCCGGGGATAGCTGCAGATCGGTGAGATCGCTTTCGTCGGCATGCGTCGCGGTGATCTCGGTGACGACGCGGACGTAATCGGGCACGCCAAGCTCCTTGAATGCCTTGGTGATCGAACCGGTCGTCCGATAGACCTCCGCGATATCGCCGAAACGATCTGCCGGAAACCAGCTGGTGGCGCGCGATACCGGCCGATGATCCGCCTGACCCAGCGTTTCGAGCCTTATCAGCGGCGTGCCGGTCCTGATCTTTAGCTGCCTGGCCAATTCGGCGCTGGCGGCCTCTTCACCTGATGCAAGCAGTACGCTGCGGGTCTCGCGCACCTGATCGCCGATCCCTTGCGAAAATCGCGTGCGCCTTGAAATCGGAAAACTCAGCCGCTCCTTGCGCTCGATGAGCGTCCCCCGCCCCTGCACGGCCCTGACGATGCCTTCCTGGGCAAGCGCCGCCAACGCACTTCTGATCGTGTGCCTGTTGACGCCGAACTGCAGCGCCAGCACCGTTTCCGGCGGCACCATGCCCGTCTCGTCGAAGTCGCCGTGATTGATGGACGTACGAATCCGGTCGGCAATCTGCCGCCAGAGCGCCACCCCCGTCTGCCTCTGTATCTTCTGCCCTGCCATTTCGCCCACTCGCCCTGTCACACGCTTGTCACGACTCACTAATAGATATAAATATATCTTGTATGGTTGTCTATATCAATAGACATTTAGAGGAAGGCGCGATGAATTCAGCACAAAGGCAGGAAGCGGCGGCACAAGAGCGGCGGGAACGCAAGCGCGTCGCCGATCTCTTGGCGCAGGCAGAACGCGACGAGCTAGAGGCGGCCTGGGAAGCATTGCCGAGCAAGCCGACAGTCCAGCCGGTGCGCGGCCCCGAAACCGGGCTGGTCATGGTGCGCGGCCGCATCGGTGGTGGCGGCTCCCCCTTTAACCTCGGCGAAGTCACGGTGACACGCGCTACCGTCCGGCTGGCATCCAACACGATCGGCCATGCGCACGCGCTCGGCACAGATCGCGAAAAGGCCCGCCTTTCGGCCATCTTCGATGCACTCTGGCAGCAATCGACCACGAAGGAATTCGTCGAAAAGGCGATCCTGCAGCCCGTGACCGAACGTATCGAAAACTATGACCGCAAGCGCGCCGAAGAGACGGCAGCAACTCGCGTCGATTTCTTCACCATGGTTCGCGGAGAAGATTGATGAGCCTTTCCAGCACCCCAACCTTCGGCAACGAAGCCCTGACCGGCGGCTTCACCGATCCGGTTTTCGACGCCCAGAGTGTCTTCAAGATGACGATGGACGCCATGGCGCGTCCCGGCACCCTGCAGACCGTTGCGGCCGACATTGCGCCGCCGGCTCCGCTCGGCATCGCTGCCGGCGCCATCGGGCTCACCCTTTGCGATCACGACACGCCGGTCTGGCTCTCCAATGGTCTCGCGCGATCGAGCCTGCCGGAATGGCTGGCATTCCATACCGGCGCACCCATCATATCGGAGCGGCTGGAGGCACATTTTGCCTTTCTTGAAGCTGGTATGGCGCTTTCCTCCTTCAGCCAGTTCGGCATCGGCACCCAGGAATATCCGGACCGTTCCACGACCATTGTGCTTGAGATCGAAAGCCTGGAAGGCGGCAAGGACCTGGCGCTTTCCGGCCCTGGGATCAAGGACATCACCATGATTGCGCCAATCGGCTTGCCGGATGCGCTGCTGCGCATCTGGAACGACAATCGCGCCCTTTTCCCGCGCGGCGCCGATCTCATCCTGACGGCGGGCCGGCAATTCCTTTGCCTGCCGCGCACCACCAAGATCACTGCGACGGAGATGTAACATATGTATGTTGCCGTAAAGGGCGGCGAAGCCGCCATCGCCAATGCTCACCGGCTGCTGGCCGACCGTCGCCGCGGCGACCGCTCGCTGCCGGCTGTCGGTATCGACCAGATCGTGGCGCAGCTCGCACTCGCCGTCGACCGCGTCATGGCCGAGGCCTCGCTCTATGACCGGACGCTCGCCGCACTTGCAGTTCGCCAGGCGCGCGGCGACATGATCGAGGCGATCTTCCTGCTCAGAGCCTACCGCACGACGCTGCCGCGCTTTGGCTATTCCCAGCCGCTCGACACTTCAGCAATGAAGATCGAGCGCCGCATCTCGGCGACCTATAAGGATTTGCCCGGCGGCCAACTTCTCGGCCCGACCTTCGACTACACGCACCGCCTGCTCGACCCGAGCCTCCTGACAGACGAGCCTGTGGACGAGCCGATGCAGCGCCCGGCGGAAGACGGCCGCGTCATGCGCGTTTCCGAAATTCTCGATCAGGAAGGGTTGATCGAAGGTGACGGCACCATGCCCGTCGATCACGAGATCGGCGACCTGACGCGCGAGCCACTGGAATTCCCAATGACCCGAGACCTTCGCCTGCAGGCGCTCGCCCGCGGCGATGAAGGCTTTCTACTGGCGCTCGGCTATTCGACCCAGCGCGGTTACGGCCGCACCCACCCCTTCACCGGCGAAATCCGCATCGGCGAAGTTGAGGTCGAATTCGACGTACCGGAACTCGGTTTTGCCGTCTCGCTCGGCCGCATCCAGGTGACCGAATGCCAGATGGTCAACCAGTTCAAGGGTTCAGCCAAGGCGCCGCCGCAGTTCACCCGCGGCTATGGCCTGGTCTTCGGCCAGAGCGAGCGCAAGGCGATGGCCATGTCGCTGGTCGACCGCGCGCTACGTGCCGAAGAGCTCGGCGAAGACATCGTTGCGCCGGCTCAGGACGAGGAATTCGTCATTTCGCATTCCGACAACGTGCAGGCGACCGGCTTCGTCGAACATCTGAAGCTGCCGCACTATGTCGACTTCCAGGCCGAACTCGACCTGGTGCGGCGTATGCGCCGCGACTTCGAGGCCGCTCGCGATCGCGGCATGGAACCCATGACGGAGGCAGCCGAATGACCGAACTCGCCACCTACAATTTCGCCTATCTCGACGAGCAGACCAAGCGGATGATCCGCCGTGCCATCCTGAAGGCGATCGCCATTCCCGGCTATCAGGTTCCCTTCGCCTCGCGCGAAATGCCGATGCCGTACGGCTGGGGCACCGGCGGCGTTCAGCTGACGGCATCCATTATCGGTCCGCAGGACGTTCTGAAGGTGATCGACCAGGGTGCCGACGACACGACGAACGCCGTCTCCATCCGCGCCTTCTTCCAGAAGGTCGCCAATGTCGCCGTGACCACCCGCGCGGAAGAGGCGACCATCATCCAGACGCGCCACCGCATTCCGGAGGCGAAGCTTGGCTCCAACCAGGTGCTCGTCTACCAGGTACCGATCCCGGAACCCTTACGTTTCCTCGAGCCGCGCGAGACCGAGACGCGCAAGATGCACGCGCTCGAGGAATATGGCCTCATGCATGTGAAGCTCTATGAGGATATCGCCCGCAACGGTCGCATCGCCACGACCTATGCCTATCCGGTCAAGGTCGCCGGCCGCTATGTGATGGACCCCTCGCCGACGCCGAAGTTCGACAATCCGAAAATGCACTTGTCCGACGCGCTGCAGCTGTTCGGCGCCGGCCGTGAGAAGCGTATCTATGCCGTGCCGCCCTACACCGAAGTCGTCAGCCTGGATTTCGAGGACCATCCCTTCGAAGTGCAGCGCTTCGACAAGCCCTGCGCGCTTTGCGGAGCCGAGCAGGTCTATCTTGACGAGGTGATCCTCGACGACAAGGGCGGACGCATGTTCGTCTGCTCCGATACCGATTTCTGCGAAGACCGTCGCGCCCACGGCCATATCGGCTCGATGCTGGCACCCAACCAGGAGGCTGCCGAATGAGTGACTCACCCCTTCTGAAGGTCAAGGACGTCTCGAAATTCTACGGCAGCCGCATCGGATGCCGCGATGTGTCCTTCGAGCTCTGGCCTGGCGAAGTACTGGCCATTGTCGGCGAATCCGGTTCCGGCAAGACGACGCTGCTCAATTGCATCTCGACGCGGCTGCTGCCGACGACGGGCAGCGTCGAATACCACATGCGCGACGAGACCTATCGCGATCTGTTCCGCATGAACGAGGCCGAGCGGCGCTTCCTGATGCGCACCGACTGGGGCTTCGTGCATCAGAACCCGGCCGATGGCCTGCGCATGACGGTTTCCGCCGGCGCCAATGTCGGCGAGCGGCTGATGGCGATCGGCAACCGCCACTACGGCAATATCCGCAACACCGCCATTGACTGGCTGGAGCGGGTGGAGATCGATGCCGACCGCATCGACGACCAGCCGCGCGCCTTCTCGGGCGGCATGCGCCAGCGCCTGCAGATCGCCCGCAATCTGGTGACCGGCCCTCGCCTCGTCTTCATGGACGAACCGACCGGCGGCCTCGACGTCTCCGTGCAGGCCCGTCTGCTTGACCTCGTGCGTGGCCTCGTCAACGATCTCGGCCTTTCGGCCATCATCGTCACGCACGATCTCGCGGTTGCCCGTCTCCTGTCGCATCGGATGATGGTGATGAAGGACGGACAGGTAATCGAACACGGTTTGACCGACCGGGTGCTCGACGATCCGCGCGAACCCTATACGCAACTGCTGGTCTCTTCGATCCTGCAGGTCTGAGGAACAAACATGGCAACCCCACTCGTCGTTTCCGAAGTCTTCAAGAGCTTCACCATGCATCTGCGCGACGGCATCCGCCTGCCTGTCGTCGCCGATGTCTCCTTCTCCGTCGCCGCGCGCGAATGCGTCGTGCTCGGCGGTCCGTCCGGCATTGGCAAGAGTTCGCTGCTGAAGATGATCTATGGCAATTATGCCGTCGACAGCGGCCAAATCCTTGTTACTCACCGGGACAGGATCGTCGATCTCGCCACGGCCGATCCGCGCACCGTGCTCGATGTCCGTCGCCAGACCATGGGCTATGTCAGCCAGTTCCTGCGCACCGTGCCGCGCGTTGCCGCCATCGATGTGGTTGCCGAGCCGTTGCTCAGCCGTGGCGTGACCGTGAGCGAGGCCCGCGACAGGGCCGCGGAACTGCTCGCACAACTGAACTTGCCGAAGGAACTCTGGCAGCTGCCGCCTGCCACCTTCTCCGGCGGCGAGCAGCAGCGCGTCAACATTGCGCGCGGCTTCATCACCGACCACGCCATCCTGCTGCTCGACGAGCCAACGGCGTCGCTCGATGCCCGCAACCGGGCCGTTGTCGTCGACATGATCGAGCAGAAGAAGAAAGCCGGCGTCGCGCTTCTCGGCATTTTCCATGACGAGGAGGTGCGCGAGGCCGTCGGCAGCCGCATTCTCGATGTCTCGCAGTTCTCGCCGCGGAAGGCCGCCGCATGAGCCGCAAATTGGGCGAAACGCCTTTCATCAGCCCTTCGGCGAGCGTCAGCAATTCGACGCTCGGCCGCTATACCGAAGTCTCCGACCGCTGCCGCATCGACGAAGTCGAGATTGGCGACTATTCCTACATCATGCAGGATGGTGCGGTCTGGTGCGCGACGATCGGCAAGTTCGTCAACATCGCCGCCGCCGTGCGTATCAACGCCACCAACCATCCGACATGGCGCGCCACGCTGCACCATTTCACCTACCGGGCCGCCGACTACTGGCCGGATGCCGATATGGAGACGGATTTCTTCACCTGGCGGCGCGACAACCGGGTCATCATCGGTCACGACGTCTGGATCGGCCATGGTGCCACCATCCTGCCGGGTGTAACGGTCGGCAATGGTGCCGTCATTGGGGCGGGCGCGGTCGTCTCCAAAGATGTCGCGCCCTACACGATCGTCGGCGGCGTGCCGGCCAAGCTGATCCGCGAACGCTTCACCGCCGAAGTCGGTGCGCGCATGGATAGACTTGCCTGGTGGGATTGGAATCACGACCGCCTGCGCACGGCGCTTGCCGATTTCCGCACCCTGTCTGCGGAAGAGTTTTTGGGTCGTTACGCCGCCTGAGGACGCTTTCTACCCTCATCGGGCTTGCGAGGCGGTGACAAGCGATCCAGCTTTCAGATGATCCTTGCAAGGACGGGATCGAGAGGAGTTTCCATGGCAAAGCAATTTTCCAGCATCGACGACCGGCTGCGCGATTTCATCGCGCGGCAGCACATCTTCTTCACGGCATCTGCGACATCGGCGTCCCGGGTCAATGTTTCGCCGCGCGAAACGCTGTGCCTGCGCATCATCTCCCCAAATACCGCCATCTATCTCGACCGCACCGGCAGCGGCAATGAGACATCGGCCCATATGAAGGCCGATGGCCGGCTGACGATCATGTTTTGCGCCGTCGAAGGGCCGCCGATGATCCTGCGCCTCTATGGCCGCGGGCGGATCATCCATCGCTCGACACCCGAATATCGGGAATTGCTGCACGATCACTATGCGGGCGAAGAGCCCCTCGGCGCACGGCAGATCGTATGGCTGGACTTCGATCTCGTGCAGACCTCCTGCGGCTTCGGCGTACCGCTCTTTTCCTATGAAGGCGAGAGGCCGAGCCTCGACCAGTGGGCCAAAGCCAAGGGTCCTGATGGCATTGAAGAATATCGGCGCGAGAAGAATAGCTTCAGCATGGACGGCCTGCCGACAGGCATGTTTGACGGCTAAACATAACGGAAAGCTCTCAGCCGGCTAATCTTGCAAAAACGACGGGAATTGTAACAGCAGTTACATAAAACTGACATCGGAGCTTCATGAAGCGGGACTAATCGGTTGCCTTGTGATTGGCGCCGACCCCGTCGAAACTCCCTTCGAGGCAGGGGCATGCGCCCATTCTTAGCACCGGTACCGCTGAAATTTCTGCAGCCCGGCAGCCGCGAAAGGGAAGCACTATGTTCGAACTCAGGAATGTCTCGCGCCGGTTTGGAAACAAGCTCGCTGTCGATTCCGTGACTTTGGACATACCGCAGGGACAGATGGTCGGCGTCATAGGCCGATCCGGTGCCGGCAAGTCGACTTTGCTGCGCATGATCAATCGCCTCGCCGATCCGAGTTCCGGTTCCATCCATTTCGCCGGCACCGAGGTTTCGAAGCTCAGCGGCCGTGCGCTGCGCAGCTGGCAGCGCGATTGCGCCATGATCTTCCAGCAGTTCAACCTCGTTCCGCGCCTCGACGTGCTTACCAACGTCATGCTCGGCCGCCTCAACCAGCGCTCGACGGTACTGAGCCTGCTGTCCGTCTTTTCCCGTGAGGAACGCATTGAAGCCATCGCGGCACTCGAGCGCCTCGGCATCGAGCAGACGGCTCTGCAGATGGCCGGCACGCTTTCCGGCGGCCAGCAGCAGCGCGTCGCCATCGCTCGCGCCCTGATGCAGCAGCCGAAGATGATGCTGGCCGACGAGCCGATCGCCTCGCTCGATCCCCTGAATGCCAAGATCGTCATGGATGCGCTACGGGATATCAACGAGCGCGAAGGTATCACCGTCATCACCAATTTGCATACGCTGGATACGGCGCGCAATTACTGCGAACGCATCGTCGGCATGGCAGGTGGCAAAGTCGTCTTCGACGGCAAGCCGACCGATCTGACGGCAGCCGCCGTCAAGGAAATCTACGGCACCGACAAGGACGGCGCCGGCATCGACGAGACCATGACGTCGACATCCATCAACATCGCCGATCCGGCCGCCCAAGCCGCGGCGACTGAATCTGCCGGCCCGCAACCGCTGGCACTGGCCGGTCTCTGAGAGGGACGGCCGGGATCGAAGGCCCGCGTCAAGGGCGCATTTCTTCTATCAGACCGAAGACATCCGGGGACACCGGTTAATCAGGAGACGAACCCATGTTGAAGAAAGCACTCTTTGCCGCTACGGCGCTCGTTGCGCTCGCAGCCGGCGCTGCTGCCAACGCCGCAGATCTCAAGGAATTCCGCGTCGGTATTCTCGGCGGTGAAAACGAAGCCGACCGCCTGCGCAACTACGCCTGCCTTTCCGACCACCTGAAGAAGGAATTCGGTTTCGAGAAGGTTTCGCTGTTCCCGGCTGCCGACTATAACGGCGTTATCCAGGGCCTGCTCGGCGGCACGCTCGACTTCGCAGAACTCGGCGCTTCCGGCTACGCAGCCGTCGCCATCAAGGACCCGAAGGCCGTTACCCCGATTCTGACCACACAGCAGACCGACGGTGCGACCGGCTACTATTCGATCGGCCTCGCTCTCAAGTCCTCCGGCATCAAGACGATCGCCGACGCCAAGGGAAAGAAGCTCGGCTATGCCGATCCGGACTCCACGTCGGGCTACCTCGTTCCGCTGACGCAGATTCCGAAGACCACCGGCGCCCCGAACGACAAGTTCTTCGCCTCGACCCAGTTCAACGGCGGCCATGAGAACAACCTGCTCGCCGCCTATGACGGCAAGGTCGACGTTGCTGTCGACGATTCCTCGGGCATCGGCAATTTCAAGGATGGCTTCACCTCCGGTACCTTCCGCAAGGCCGTCGACAAGGGTACCGTCGACCCGAACAAGCTCGTCGAAGTTTGGCGTTCGCCGCTGATCCCGAACGGCCCGCTCGTCGTTCGCAACGCTCTCGGCACCGAATGGCAGACCAAGCTGGCCGACTTCTTCCTGAAGCTGCCGAGCACCGACGCCAAGTGCTTCAATGCTATCGAAGGCGGCGACTTCAAGGGCTACGTCAAGGTTACCCCGGATTTCTACAACGCCGTTATCGAAGTTCGTAAGGCTGCCATCGGCGGCTGATCCGCATCCCGATAATGGGGCGGCCGGCAACGGCCGCCCTTTTGCTATTCACACACCTTTGCCATTCACACCCTTTGCAATTCACAAGGGCA
The DNA here is from genome assembly GCF_057784355.1 of Martinezella sp. CNPSo 3959. Lineage (NCBI taxonomy): Bacteria > Pseudomonadati > Pseudomonadota > Alphaproteobacteria > Hyphomicrobiales > Rhizobiaceae > Martinezella > Martinezella sp. CNPSo 3959. The sequence goes on along the minus strand of NZ_JBXSOV010000018.1, from coordinate 40,591 downwards.
GGATTTCATGACGATCGCCGATACGCACCCGAACATACAAAGCGCGCCGCAGAGCGCCAAGGAGATCGGCGACGCCTGGAGCAAGATGGTGGCCAAGCGCCGCCTCTACACCGGCATCGGTCTCGTGATCCTGCTCGTCGCCTTCATCAGCTCGGTGCGCTTCGCCGACGAAAACAACGCTGGTCATTTCTTCGACCGCCTGCCGCATCTCTTCGATTTCCTGAGCTGGCTCATTCCCAAGGACTGGGCGGACGTCTACCGCGCGCTTTTCGACCTGCCGAGCCCGAACGGGGCCAATGGCGCCGGCGGCGAGGAGTTCAATTTCCCGCTCGGCCGCGTTTATGTCTGGGGCGATTTCTACATTCCCGAATATTTCGAGCTGATGATCGTCACGATCAACGTGGCGCTGGTATCGACCATCATCGGCTTCGTCTTTGCCGTGCCTTTGAGCTTCTTCGCTGCGCGTAACATGTCGCCATCCAATCCGATCCGGCTGGTGACCAAGCGCATCATGGAATTCCTGCGCGCCTTTCCCGAGATTGTCATCGCCGGACTGTTTTCGGCGATCCTGTCGATCGGCCCGATCGCCGCCATCATCGCCGTCGGCCTGCATACGATCGGTGCGCTCGGCAAGCTCTTCTATGAAGTCGTCGAGAATATCGACATGAAACCCGACGAGGGCATGCGCGCCGTCGGCGCGAGCTGGAGCGAGCGCGTCCGCTTTGCCGCCCTGCCACAGGTGCTGCCGAACTTCATGTCCTATGCGCTGCTGCGCCTCGAGATCAATGTTCGCGCCTCCACCATCATCGGCGCCGTCGGCGGCGGCGGCATCGGCGAGGAGCTGAAGCTTGCGATTTCGCGCGGCTTCGGCGCCAAGACATTGGCGCTGGTGCTGCTTCTCTTCCTGACGATCATCGCCGTCGATCAGTTTTCCGCGTGGCTCCGCCGCCGTCTGGTCGGCGAACATGCCTTCCTTTTGCAGCATTGAGGTTGACCATGTCCATCATCGACGCGAGCCGCATGCAGGAAATGGAAGCACGTTACCCGGAGGTTCTTCACCGGTCCTTCCGCCAGCGCTTCGGTGCGCTGATGATATTCATCGGCGTCATCCTCTACGGCATCTATGCAGTCTGGTTCTTCGATCTGCCGAAAGTCATTTCCGAAGCACGCTGGGAACGCGTCGGCATCTATCTCAGCGAATGGGTGAGCTATGACGTGCAGCCGGAGTTCCGCATCTCCGGCGACAAGATCACCATCAAATATCCGCGTTTTTCGCCGCTGGGCGACAATCCGAATCCCGACTGGGTGAAGACCAACCCCGATGGCAGCATGACGGTTTCCGTCAGCGGCACGAGCCGCACGGTAACCGTCACCAAGACGCAGGCCATCGTGACGGCGCATGGCATCACAATTCCGATCGATATTGCCGGCGATGTGCCGAAAATCGTCGGCTCCGAGCCCGTTCCCAGCTGGATGACGGTCTATGACGACAATATCCTGGTCAATCTCGGCTTTGCGGGCGATGCCAGCATTTCCACCGACCGCGTGAAGATCCGCAAGCGCTTTCTCGGCTGGGCCAACTTCGTCTTCGATACGCATTCGCCCTTCTTCGACAAGCCGGCGAGTGAGGTCATCAGCCTGATCGTATCCGGGCCGCGGCTGGACCCCACGCAATCCAATCTCTCGCTGGCCTTCGACAATGTCTGGAACAATAGCGCATGGCAGCACGGCGACGTCTGGACCAAACTGTTCCAGACCATCGTCATGGCCTTCCTCGGAACGTTGCTCGGTTCGCTCGCGGCATTCCCGCTCGCCTTTCTGGCAGCCCGCAACATCACGCCGAACCGGCTGCTCAATCAGGTGCTGAAACGCCTCTTCGACTTCCTGCGTTCGGTCGACATGCTGATCTGGGCACTGTTCCTGACCCGCGCCTTCGGCCCCGGCCCGCTTGCCGGCAGCGGCGCGATCTTCCTCACCGAGACAGGCACGCTCGGTAAGCTCTACTCCGAAGGTCTGGAGAATATCGACAACAAGCCGCGCGAGGGCGTCAAGTCTACCGGTTCGCCGACCATTCTCGTGCATCGCTACGGGATCGTGCCGCAGATCGTTCCGGTCATCGTCAGCCAGACGCTCTACCAATGGGAATCCAACGTGCGTGGCGCCACCATCATCGGCGCCGTCGGCGCTGGCGGCATCGGCCTCAAGCTTTGGGAAGCGATGCGCACCAACGCCAACTGGGAAAACGTCGCCTATATGGTGCTGTTGATCCTCATCGTCGTCTTCCTTTTCGACGCTGCATCCAACGCCTTGCGCTCGCGGCTGATGGGCACGCGAACGAAATAAAAAAGATCGGGAAAAAAATCGTTTCCCATCATCATTCTGTCACGGGAATCCGGTAGCGCAGGCCGGCAAGACCGTAACGGTCAGGCCGGCTTTAGCCGGATTCGAACCGTTGCTGCCTTGCTGCTCTTGCGGTTTGAAGCAAATCACCCAACAGTGTCCTGCGCAGCCGATTTTTCCAAGGAATGCAGCCTTGCGCTATGCTCTCTACTTCACGCCGCCAAAAGACGATCTGTTGACATCGCTTGCCGCTCGCTGGCTTGGCCGCGATGCGTTTTCCGGTGAGATTTTTTCCGACAAGGCCATGGGTCCCCTGCCGGAAGGCCATGCCGAATTGACGGCCGATCCGCGCCGCTACGGCTTTCATGCCACGCTGAAGGCGCCGTTCGAGCTGGCCGCTTCGGTGACCGAGCGCGATCTCCTCGAAGTTGCCGCTGAATTCGCCTCGCAGACCAAGGCTTTCACCATTCCGGAACTTGTGCTCGGCCAACTCGGCCATTTCTTCGCGCTCGTGCCCAGCACCGTTTACGAGCCGTTACAGGATTTCGCCTCGCGCGTCGTGAAAACCTTCGAGCCTTTGCGCGCACCGCTTTCGGACCATGACATCGCAAGGCGTAAGCCGGAAGGTTTGACGGAGCCGCAGCGCGCCAATCTGCTGCGCTGGGGCTATCCTTACGTCAATGACGAGTTCCGTTTTCACATGACGCTGACGGGACGCGTTCCGGCCGAACGGCAGGCCGAGATGCATGAGGTGCTGCGCGAACGTTTCGCCGAGCATACCGGCAAGCCGCTCGATATTTCCGGCCTCGCCATCTTCGTCGAAGAAGAGCGTGGTGCTCCCTTTACTGTCCGTTCCTGGCTGCCGCTTGCCGGCGCCTAATATGAAGAGCCGATATGACCAAAGAAACCGTCCTTTCCAACGCCCGCATCGTCCTCGAAGACAAGATCATCGAAGGTTCGGTGCTGATCCGTGACGGTCGCATTGCCGCCATCTCCGAAGGCAAGTCCGATATCGGCGAGGATTTCGAGGGCGATTTTCTGATCCCCGGGCTGGTCGAACTGCATACGGACCATCTGGAAGCGCATTATTCCCCGCGCCCGGGCGTTCGCTGGAACAAGACGGCGGCGATCCAGGCGCATGATGCCCAGATCGTCACCTCGGGCATCACGACCGTGTTCGACTGCCTGCGCATGGGCTCGGACGAGGATGGCGGATTCGAAAAGGGCGAGATGCGCGACATGGCCGACGCGATCCAGGCGGCCCAGCGTGAAGACCGCCTGCGCGCCGATCACCTGATCCACCTGCGCTGCGAAGTCTCTTCCGACAACGTGCTCGACCACTTCCAGGATTTCGAGAAGGACCCTTACGTGCGTCTGGTCTCGCTGATGGACCACGCGCCGGGCCAGCGCCAGTTCCAGACGATGGATCAGTACATCTTCTACTATCAGAAGAAGCGCGGGCTCAGCGACGAGGCCTTTGCCAAGTTCGTTGCCAAGCGGCAGGAAGAATCGGCCAAGTATGCCACGCCGCATCGTGACGCGATCTCCAAGGTCTGCGCCGAACGCGGCATAACGGTCGCCAGCCATGACGATGCAACGCTCGCCCATGTCGACGAAGCCATCAACTACGGCGTTCGCCTGGCGGAGTTTCCGACCAGTATCGATGCCGCCAAGGCTTCCCACGGTGCCGGCATGAGCGTGCTGATGGGCGCACCCAATATCGTGCGTGGCAAGTCGCATTCGGGCAATATCGCCGCACGCGACCTCGCCGAACTCGGCGTACTCGATGTGCTTTCCTCCGATTACGTTCCGCTCAGCCTGTTGCATGCGCCCTTCATCCTCGCGGACGAAGTCGAGGGCATTTCGCTGCCGCAGGCGATCGCCATGGTGACGGCGACGCCCGCAAGGACCGTTAGCCTGAACGATCGCGGCCGCATCGCAGAGGGCCTGCGCGCTGATCTCGTGCGCGTCCGTCGCGATCATGGCGTTCCGGTTACGCGCTCCGTCTGGCGGGAAGGACGCCGGGTGGCATGAGCGCAAGCGCCAATCTCGAGCCGGCTAATCTCGGCCTGACGGATGCGACGGCGGGCACGCTCGCTGTCGTCGTCGGCCCGAGCGGCGCCGGCAAGGATACGCTGATGAATCTGGCCGCCCGGCATTTTGCCGGCCGGCAGGATGTCCATTTCGTGCGCCGCGTCATCACGCGCGATGGCGATGCGGGCAATGAGGACCACAGAAGCGTTTCCGAAGCGGATTTCGATGCGATGGAACAGGCCGGCGCCTTCGCCGTCTCCTGGGAAGCGCACGGCCTGAAATACGGCATTCCGGCCGACGTCTTCGATGAGCTTGCGCAGGGCCATCTGGTGATCGCCAATGGCTCACGCTCGGCGCTGCATCACTTCCAGAGCGCATTTCCACGTCTGAAGGTCATCAACATCACGGCGACACGCGAAGTGCTGGCCGAACGGTTGATGGCGCGCGGACGCGAGAGCCGTGAGGACGTGCTAAAGCGGCTGGAAAGAAGCTCGCTGACCGTTGAGGGCAGCTACGACGTCGCCGATATCGACAATAGCGGCACGCTCGAAGAAGCGGAACGCGCGATCGTTTCGGTGCTGGAAACGCTGATTGGGAAATGAAGTCGGACAATCTAGCACTTAGCCTGACGGCTAAATGCTGATTTTGCTTTCCCGCCCGCCGGGGGCGGGATAGGCAGCCTCAGTGCGCCTCATCCCAATTATGAGCAGCGCGCGCATCGACCTTCAGCGGCACAGCCATGTCGACCGCCGGCATGGCGGCGTTTTCCATGACCGAGACGATGATCGGCGTGGTGCGCTCGACATCGGCATCCTCGACTTCGAAGATCAGTTCGTCATGCACCTGCAAGAGCATGCGCACACGATCGCCAAGCCCGGCTGCGGCCAGCGCCGGCTCCATCTTGATCATGGCGCGGCGGATGACATCGGCGGCAGAACCCTGGATCGGCGCATTGATCGAGGCACGCTCATTGAAGGCGCGGACGGAAGGATTGGAGGAACGGATTTCCGGGAAATGGATGCGGCGGCCGAAGATCGTCTCGACATAGCCTTTGTCGCGCGCCGCCTGCTTGGCACCCTCCATATAGTCGCGGATGCCCGGGAAGCGCTCGAAATATTTCTTGATGTAGTCGCCGGCTTCCGAACGCTCGATCGAGAGTTGGTTCGCCAGACCGAAGGCGGAAATGCCGTAGATGATGCCGAAGTTGATCGCCTTGGCGCGACGGCGCACTTCGCTCGGCATGCCATCCACCGGCACACCGAACATTTCGGAGGCCGTCATGGCGTGAATGTCGACGCCGTCTTCGAAGGCCTGCTTGAGCTGCGGGATATCGGCGACATGCGCCAGCACGCGCAGTTCGATCTGGCTGTAGTCGGCGGAGACGAGCTTGTGGCCCGGCGTCGAAATGAAGGCCGTGCGGATCTTGCGGCCCTCCGCCGTGCGCACCGGAATATTCTGCAGGTTCGGCTCGGAGGAGGAGAGGCGCCCTGTCGTGGTCGAGGCCAGCGAATAGGAGGTGTGGACGCGCTTCGTCTCGGGATGGACATAGCTCGGCAGCGCATCCGTATAGGTGGATTTCAGCTTGGTGAGCTGGCGCCAGTCGACGATCTTGCGCGGCAGCTCGAAGCCGGCCGCCGCCAGATCCTCCAGCACCTGCGCCGAGGTCGACCATTGCCCGGTTTTGGTCTTACTGCCGCCGGCCAACCCCATCTTGCCGAAAAGGATATCGCCGAGCTGCTTCGGCGAGCCGATATTGAAGCGCTCGCCGGCCAGATTGTAGATCTCGTCTTCCAAGGCGGCGGCGCCCTGCGCCAGCTCGCCGGAAAGGCGGGAAAGGATCTGCCGGTCGATGGTGATTCCGCGCTCCTCCATATGGGCAAGCACCGGCACGAGCGGCCTTTCCAACCGTTCGTAGACGACTGAAAGTTTTTCCGCCGCAAGTCGTGGTTTCAGCACCAGCCAGAGGCGCAGCGTCACGTCGGCATCCTCGGCGGCATAGGCGGTGGCGCGGTCGATATCGACGAGATCGAAGGTGACGTTGGACTTTCCGCTGCCGGCGACGTCCTTGTAGGCGATCGGCTTATGCCCGAGCCAGCGCTCGGAGAGGCTGTCCATGCCATGCGTGGCATTGGCGCCGCCATCGAGCACATAGGATAGCAGCATCGTGTCGTCGAAGGACCGCGTCTCGATGCCGTAGCGCTTCATCAGCAGGTAATCGTATTTGAGGTTCTGCGCGATCTTGAGGATGGAGGCATCCTCCAGCAGATCCTTCAATCTCGGCAGCGCATCACGCAGCGGGATCTGATTGTCAGCGAGGCCGCCGCCCAACAGATCGCCGATACCGGTCTTATGAGCGAGCGGCACATAGGCGGCGCGGATGGAAGAACCCGAGGGATCGTTGCGGTTGTCGGCGATTGCCATCGAGAAGCCGACGATCTCGGCCTGCATGGCATCGAGCGAGGTCGTTTCCGTATCGAAAGCGACGATACCGGTTTCGCGCGCATCCGCGATCCAACGGTCGAGCGTGGCGATATCGCGGATGGTCACATATTTCGAATGGTCGATCGGCGCGCTCGCAAAACTTGCGGCGCGCGCCTTGGCGAGATCCTCGGGCTCTGTGGTGCCATCCAAAGCCAGACGCGCCTTGGCCGACGGCGCCGGAACCGATGCCCCTTCGGCCTCGACAACGCTGCCGGCAACAAGATCGACATTTTCGCCGACATCGAGATCGGGGCCATGAGCGCCCTCGCCCCATTCGATCTTGACGACGGCGGGCTCGATTGCCGCCGCATCGCAGTCGCAGGCCTCCGCCACGCGCCGCGTCAGGGTCGTGAATTCCATGGTCTTCAGGAAGCCGATCAGCTTCGGGCCGTCCTGCGGCTCCAGCACCAGCGCGTCAAGCGCAAGTTCCAGCGGTACATCCGTCCTCAGCGTCACCAACTGGCGCGAAATGCGGGCAAGTTCGGCATTGGCGATGATGTTTTCGCGGCGCTTCTGCTGCTTGATCTCGTCGGCGCGGGCGAGCAGCGTGTCAAGATCGCCGAACTCGTCCAGAAGCTGCGCCGCCGTCTTCGGGCCGATGCCGGGAATGCCGGGGACGTTGTCGACCGAGTCGCCGGTCATGGCCTGGAGATCGATCATCTTGTCCGGCGGTACACCCCACTTCTCGAGCACGTCGGGAATGCCGATCTGCTTGTCCTTCATGCTGTCATACATGTGGACCATGGGGGTGACGAGCTGCATCAGATCCTTGTCGGACGAGATGATCGTCACATCGGCGCCAGCCGCCTCCGCCTGACGGGCATAGGTCGCAATGATGTCGTCTGCCTCGAAGCCGTCGGTCTCGATGCAAGGCAGGTTGAAGGCGCGGGTCGCCTCGCGGATGAGGCCGAACTGCGGGATCAGCTCTTCCGGCGGCGCCGAGCGATTAGCCTTGTATTCCGGGAAGATCTCCTTGCGGAAGGTCTTCGAGGAATAGTCGAAGATCACGGCGAAATGCGTCGGCGTCACACCGACCGAGGTATCGCGCGCCGAAGTCAGCAGCTTCCACAGCATATTGCAGAAACCGGAGACGGCGCCGACGGGCAATCCGTCGGACTTGCGCGTCAGCGGCGGCAAAGCATGAAAGGCCCGGAAAATGAAACCGGAACCGTCGACGAGGAAGAGATGATCACCTTTTTTCATGGAAGCATGGATAGCGTGGCGCACTTCCAACGTCCATATAAACTTCAGTTTTGCAGTGTTGTAACAGGGCCAGATCTCTCACCGAAACGTTACTAACTTTTAATCAATCTAATCTGCGCATTCCCTTGAAAAACCACATTCGAAACCTCAAATCCTATTCACCGGCGATGATACGCCGCGGGTCTGACAACCGGCCTGTCCCCCGCCATGTCAGACTAGGACAAAGGCCTATCCCCTCTCCGGGCCTTTGTCCCTCTTTCATGAGCCGCCATGGCGTCCCCTCCAGGCCATGGCGGCTTTTTCATACCAAAAAATGCAACCTATGAAGGTGAAAAAATTCACCTGAGTTGCTTATTTCAGAGGGGATCTACGCGAAGAATTGCTGATTGTCTTGCTTCTGAATTATGGGCATATTTGCAATCATGGGATTTAATCGGATGGACTCCGCCGCCTACCTTGCCAGTCAGATGGCGAAGGGATTCGCTCGCTCGCTACAACAACGCGCGGCGACGCTCGGCTTTTCCCCCGGTCAGTTTCCGATCCTGCTGGAATTGTGGTCCGAGGACGGGCTGACGCAGAAGCAGCTGCTCGAGAGGATCGACATCGAACAGGCGACGATGGCCAATACGCTGTCGCGCATGGAACGGGACGGCCTGGTGGAACGCCGCCCGCACCCTTCGGACAAGCGGGCGCAACTGGTCTTCCTGACGAACAAGGCCGCGGCCATGCAGGCGGAAGCGATCGAGGCCGCCATGGCCGCCGATACGGATCTTCTAAAGGATTTCCGGCAATTCGAACGCGAGCTGCTGCTGGAATATATCCGGCGCGTGCTGGAGAATGCCAGGCAGCTTTAGAGCAATCCCAGGAAAAGCATGCAGCGGTTTTCCGCAAAGCCGCTTCATACGTTTGCGCAGCGCGCCTCAGCCCTGGCCGACCACCCTATTCAAAGCTGATTGGAACTGGCTCGGCCCGACATCGGGCTTGCCGAAGAATATCCCCTGAAGCTGGGCGCAGCCTTCCTCGATGACGATGCGGCGCTGGGTTTCCGTTTCGACCCCTTCCGTGACCACAGGCATATTCAAGCTGTGACCGAGGCCGATGATGGCACGGACGATCGAGCGAGCTGCGGGATCGTGTTCGAGGGCGCCGGTGAAGCTGCGGTCGACCTTGATCTTGTCGAATGGGAAGGCGCGCAGGTTGCTGAGCGAAGAAAAGCCGGTGCCGAAATCATCCATGACCACGCGAACGCCGAGGCGATGCAGCCGCTGCAATGTCGCTATCACAGTCGTTCGTTCGCGCATCAGCGCCGCCTCTGTGATTTCCAGTTCGAGGCGCTGCGGATCGAGGCCGGTTTTGCGCAGGATACGTTCGATCTGGTCGTAGAGGGTCGGGATCATGAATTGCAGCGGCGAGAGGTTGACCGCGACATTCGCGGGCTCGCTCCAGCGCGTCGCCTCCTGGCAGGCCTGCTGCAGCACCCATTCACCGATCGCAACGATCGATCCGCTTTCCTCGGCAATGGGAATAAACGTCTCTGGATCAATCACGCCTCGATCCGGATGCGCCCAGCGCAACAGCGCCTCATAACCGCTGACACCGTCGCTGCCGACATCGTAGATCGGCTGATATTCCAGGAAGAGCTGACGGCGCAGAATGGCTTGACGCAGATCGTTCTCAAGCTGGCGACGGGTGCGCACGGCCTTGTCCATTTCGGCATCGAAGAAGCAGGCGTGGCCCCGGCCCGCATGCTTGGCGCGATAAAGCGCCATATCCGCATTGGCGTAAAGCTGCTCGGCGCTCGTGCCATCGCGCGGATAGATGGCGATGCCGATGCTGACGCCGACGGCCGTCGGATCGCGGGCGGTATCCATCTCCATGCCAAATTCCGAAAGAACGCGCTCGGCAAGACGCGTGGCCCCCTCGGGCTGCTGACGCCTGGGCTGGATAATGGCGAATTCGTCGCCGCCGAGCCTTGCCACCGTATCGCCCTCCTCGATCGCACGCTGCAGGATGCCGGCAACCTTGCAGAGGATGCGATCGCCTTCCGCATGGCCGAAGACGTCGTTGATGGCCTTGAAGCGGTCGAGATCCAGACAGAAGATGGCGACTTCCCCGCCCCTGCGGTTGGCCACCTGCAGCGCTTGACGCATGCGCTGGTCGAACAGCGAGCGATTGGGCAGATCCGTCAATATATCATGGTGCGCCAGATGCTCGATCATCTGCTGCGCCTGACGCCGCTCGGTCAGGTCGCGCACGACCAATACGCTGCATTCGTGGCCGCGATAGGTGATGGAGCGACGCACGGTTTCGACTGGGATCGCGTTGCCATCATAGCCGGACAGCGTTGTCTCCAGTGGAATGGCGGCATCACTTTGGGCATCTATGTCGATCGCCAGGAAGGTTTCTGGCGAGGCGCCGACCACCTGCTGCTGCGACCACCCGGAAATGGCGAAAAATCGCTCGTTGGCATCGATGACCCGGCCGTCGCGGAGGATGAGCAGGCCTTCGAGCGAAGCATTGGCGAAGCCGCGAAGGTCGGTCAGATGACGGTCGATGAAGATGGCGCCGAGAGCGATGAGGATCAGACCCATCGCAGCAGCCATGACGATGCCTGCGAGGATGCTTCGATCCATGGCGAGGGCGGCCCCCGGCATCCCAATTTCGGGCATCAGCGTCACGCCGCTCATCGCGGTGAAATGCAGGGAACAAATCGCAAGCAACAGCAGAAGAGCGCCGACCATGATGCGACTGAAGCCACGAAGGCTGCGAAACACCAGGAAAGCCAGTGAAGAGAAGACGCCACCGATCGCGACTGAAGCGACGACGCGCGGTATATCGAAGGAGAGCTTTGCCGAGGCCTCGATGGCCTGCATGCCCGTGAAGTGCATGGCGGCTATTCCAAACGCCATCAGCATGCCGCCGACTGTAAAGGAAACGCGATTGTCCCATTCGAAGGCAACGGCAATCGCGAGCCATGAACCGACGATGGCAAAGACCACCGAAAGCGCGGTCAGCGAAACGCCGTAGGAGATGGGAAGGTTACTCTCATAGGCGAGCATGGCGATGAAATGCGTCGCCCAGATACCAATACCGCTGGCAAAGGCTGCGGCCGCAATCCAGTAGCGACGCTGATGCGACTGGCATTCCTGTGCACGCGAAAAAAGAAGCATGGTGGCAAGGCTACCGATGAGGCAGATGGCTGCCGCCACGAGAATAAGCCTGAAGTCATGAGCGTCGCGAATACATGCAATCACTGAAAACATTACGCGTCTCCAGAATACTCTTCTGGATTGACGTTATTTCTAATAATCTAAAAAACTTGTAAACTACATGCGCAACTAATCACATAAGAGCAGGCTCCCGTCGAAAGAGGCAAGCTACGGTAAATTTTCGGTTTTAACGCCTCGAAACCGGCTGGCCTTTGGTCTATCGTCGCTCCAAATCTCATGTAAGGAGTCGGATATGACCGATCTATCGCCCGTTCTCGACCGCGCCGATCAGAACCTTCCCTCCAGCCTCGACAACCTTTTCGAGCTGCTGCGCATCAAGTCCATTTCGACGGACCCGGACTACAAGCCGGAATGCCGCAAGGCAGCTGAATGGCTGGTCACCTATCTGAACTCGCTCGGCTTCAAGGCCTCCGTGCGCGATACGCCCGGCCATCCTATGGTGGTCGCCCATCACGATGCCGGCACCGCCGATGCACCGCATGTTCTGTTCTACGGCCACTACGACGTGCAGCCTGTTGATCCGCTCGAGCTCTGGGAAAGCGATCCCTTCGCTCCCGCCATCAAGGACCTGGGCAATGGCCGCAAGATCCTGACCGGCCGCGGCACGTCCGACGACAAAGGGCAGCTGATGACCTTCGTCGAGGCGGTGCGCGCCTACAAGGAAACGAGGGGCGCACTGCCGGTGCGCATCACCGTCCTCTTCGAAGGCGAAGAGGAATCCGGCTCGCCCTCGCTCAAGCCCTTCCTTGAAGCCAATGCTGCCGAGCTGAAGGCGGACTTTGCCCTTGTCTGCGATACCGGCATGTGGGACGGCGATACGCCGGCGATTTCGGCAGGCCTGCGCGGCCTCGTGGGCGAGGAAATCGTCATCACCGCTGCTGACCGCGACCTGCATTCGGGCCTTTTCGGCGGCGCTGCCGCCAATCCGATCCACATTCTAACCGACATCCTTGCCGGACTGCATGACGAAACGGGGCGCATAACGCTTCCCGGCTTCTATGAAGGCGTCGAGGAAACGCCTGCTAATATCAAGGCTTCCTGGGAGAAGCTCGGCATGACGGCCGAAAAATTCCTCGGCGAAGTCGGCCTGTCGATCCCCTCGGGCGAGAAGGGCCGGTCCGTGATGGAACTCACCTGGGCGCGGCCGACGGCGGAAGTAAACGGCATTTGGGGTGGCTATACCGGCGCCGGCTTCAAGACGGTGATTGCCGCCAAGGCATCGGCGAAGGTCTCCTTCCGCCTCGTCGGCCAGCAGAATCCGGCGGCGATCCGCGAGAGCTTCCGCGCCTATGTGCGCTCCAAGATCCCTGGAGATTGCTCGGTGGAGTTTCATGAGCATGGCGGCTCGCCGGCCATCCAGCTTTCCTACGATTCGCCGGTACTGACCAAAGCGAAGACGGCGCTTTCCAACGAGTGGCCGAAACCAGCCCTCATCATCGGCATGGGCGGCTCGATCCCGATCGTCGGCGACTTCCAGAAGATGCTCGGCATGGAATCGTTGCTCGTCGGTTTCGGCCTCTCCGACGACCGCATCCATTCGCCGAACGAGAAATACGAGCTGCGCTCCTATCACAAGGGCATTCGCTCCTGGATCCGTATCCTTGATGCGCTAGCCAGCTAAGCGATCCGCGGGACGAACACCGCTTGCGCGCGTCCCGCGACCATCCCGCCAGGGCGGCAGGAAACGCCGCCGTGCCATTTCGCTGCGACCGATGAGATAGAGTATGGGAATCTGGATCGATACCGATATGGGATTCGATGATATCGCCGCTATTCTGGTGGTGGCGCATTCGGATCTCGCCATCGATGGCGTTTCGCTCGTCAGCGGCAATGCACCCCTATCTCACGTTAAGGCCAATGCGGCGAGCGCTGCCGCCGTCTTCAACTGGACCTTTCCGATCCATACGGGCCGCAAGCTGCCCGTTCTCCGCAAGCTGGAAACGGCGCAGAACATTCTCGGCCAGACCGGCATTCCGACCACAGGCAGAAGCCTGCCGCCGGCCGATCCACTTCCATTCAGCGACGCATTTACCGCGCTATGCGACTGGCTTTCCGACAGCGACGGGCCGAAGCGCATCCTGGCGCTCGGGCCGCTCACGAATATTGCCGCTTTGGCGTTGGCACGGCCGGATCTCGCCGCCCGCATCGACGAGATGACCTGGATGGGCGGTGGGGTCACTGCGGGCAATCACACGGCATCGGCTGAGTTCAACGCCTTTGCCGATCCCGAGGCGCTCGCCATTGTGTTGGCGCATGCCCTGCCGTTGCGCATGATCGATCTCGACATTTGTCGCAAGGTCTTGGCCTGGCCGGAGGATGTCGCCCGCATCCGTGAGAATGGCAGCGAAAAGGCGCAGCTGCTCGCGGATCTACTAGAGGGCTATGTGAACATCGCCATCAGCCGCGGCAGACCCGCCATGGCGATCTACGATCCAACAGCGGCCGCCATTTTCGTCGAACCTGACATCGCCACCCTTCGGCATGCCCGGATCGATGCGGAATTGCATGGACAGCACACGCGTGGGCGCACCGTCGTCGAAACGCGCGCCTCGCATGGGCAATTTAATGCCCATTTTGCTGCGGAGATCGACGCCGAAAGGGCACGCCGGATCATATTCGACGCATTGCTGCGAGAGGCTGAACGCTGAGAAGTGGTGGCAATAGAGGGATACCGCGGTAAGACACGTTGAGACCTGCCTCAGCCCTCTCCCAATTCCTGCTCGACCAATGTCGTCCAGAAAGCCACACCCGAGGCGATTGCCTCATCGTTGAAATCATAGGCCGTATTGTGATGCAGGGCGCCGTCAACGGCCGGGCCATTGCCGAGCCAGACATAGCAGCCGGGAGCGTTCTGGCCGAAGAAGGCGAAGTCGTCGCCGGCTGTCGATGGCGGAAATCGGGTCCGCACATTCTCGCCAAAAACAGCCGTCGCAGCCTTCAACGCCCGCGCCGTGGCATCGGCATCGTTGACGACGGGCGGGATGCGGCGCTCGAACTGATAATCGACGGCAATGTTGAACATGGCTGCAGTCCCATGCGCCAGGCGTCCGATCTCCTCTTCCAGCTGATCGCGGACCTCCGGCGTATAGGCGCGCGCCGTGCCGCCGATCTCGACCGTATCCGGTATCACGTTCAGCGCCTTGGGATCGCCCGCCTGCAGCGAGCAGGCACTGACGACGGCCGGCTGCAGCGGATCGACGACGCGGCCGACGATGGTTTGCAGCGCGGAAAGGAAGGTCGCCGCTGCCGTGATCGGGTCCTTGCCAAGATGCGGCTTGGCGCCGTGGGTGCCGGTGCCTCGGAAGGTGATGCGCCAGCTATCCGATGAAGCAAGCTGAGGCCCTTCGACAACCGCCATCTCGTCGATCGCAAGACCGGGCATATTGTGAAGCCCGTAGACGGCATCGCACGGAAACAGATCGAAAAGGCCATCTTCCACCATGCGCCTGGCGCCGCCACGACCCTCCTCAGCCGGCTGGAAGATGAAATGCACCGTGCCGGAAAAGCCGCGCTTGGCGGCCAGATGACGAGCGGCACCGAGCAGCATCGTCGTATGGCCATCATGCCCGCAGGCATGCATCTTGCCTGGGATCGTGGATTTATAGGGACGGTTGGCCTTTTCCGGCATGGCGAGCGCATCCATGTCGGCGCGAAGGCCGATACGGCGCGTGCCGTTGCCGACCTGCAGCGTGCCGACGACACCCGTCCTGCCGAGGCCGCGATGCACGGTCAGTCCTGCTTCCTCCAGCAAGGTGGCGACGATGCCGCTGGTGCGCTCCTCCTCAAAGCCGAGTTCTGGATGCGCATGAAGATTGCGGCGGAGCGAGGTGAGGAAAGGCAGATCCGGCTCGATCTCATGGGGAAAAGACATGGAGAGATTCCTTCGGCATGGGGCACGATGATGCGTGCCTAAAGCGCACCGCGATCCTTCGCTTCTTGCGCTTTAGGACGTTGATTTGACGCATGTCGTTGTCGCAAAACCGCTGCACGCTTTTGCGCGACATGCTTTATCTTCCCCAAAGCGTCGCCTGCTTCAACTCGAATTAACGCTCAGCTATCGAGCTGTCGAACACATGTGCCTTTCCGATGACGCTCACCGAAACCATGCTGCCGACCTCGGGCAGGCCGACGCCGGAACTCTTGATATTCAGCGTCTCGGAGCCGTTGGAGAGCACGACCGTAACAGCACAGACGGCGCCGCCGAACTCGATTTCGGTCACCTTGCCGATGCAGGCAGCACCCGCGCCGGCTTCATCGATCGCCCGGAGGCGCAATTGCTCCGGCCGCAACATGATGTCGGTGCGACCCTGCCGGTTCCCGGCATCGACCAGGATCTGCCCCAGGACACATTTGGCCAGACCTTGATCGAGATCGGCCGCCAATATGATGGCATCGCCGAGGAAGAGTGCCGTCTCGCGATCCCTCGGGTTGAGATAGAGCGCCTGCGGCGTACCGGCCTGTATGAGCCTGCCCTCGCGCAGGACAGCAACCTGATCTGCAAAGGACAGGGCCTCCGCCTGATCATGCGTCACCAGGACCGCCGTGATGCCGGCGATCTGCAGCACGCGGGCGACGGCCTTGCGCATGTTTTCGCGCAGGCCGGTATCGAGGGCGGAGAAAGGCTCGTCGAGCAGCATCAGCCGCGGCTTGCGGCCGAGCGCGCGGGCAAGCGCCACGCGCTGCTGCTGGCCGCCGGAGAGCTGATGCGGCCGGCGGTCGAGCATGCCGCGGTCGAGTTCGACCATATCGATGAGGGCGTTGATGCGCTGGTCGCGGTCGCGCGCGCCGCGCTCCATGCCGAAACCGATATTCTCCGATACGCTCAGATGCGGAAACAGGGCGCCATCCTGAGAGACAATGCCGATGCCGCGCCGATGCGCGGGTACGATGGCCTCTCCATCCGCCAGTGTTTCGCCCTGAAGCACTACCTGACCGGCATCGGGAGTTTCGAAGCCGGCGATGATCCGCAGCAGCGTCGTCTTGCCGGAGCCGGAGGGGCCGACGATGGCCGTGCGGCTGCCGGCAGCTATCGTGAGGTCGATATTGTCGAGCGCCTGCACGGGACCATAGCGCTTGCTGATATTCTTGATCGCCAGAAAGGTCATTGTCCGGCCGTTCGCTTTGATTGCGTGTAGAGAAGAAGGGTGAGCGGCAGCGACAGGACGACCATCATGAAGGCGTAGGGCGCTGCGGAAACATAGTCGATCTCGCTGGTCAGCGACCAGAATTTCGTCGCCAGCGTTTCCGTACCGTTGGGAGAGAGCATCAGCGTCGCCGTCAGCTCGTTGGTGATGCCGAGCGCGACGAGCGCGACGCTGGCAGCAAAGCCGGGAGCGGCAAGCCGCATGGTGATCTGCCGCACCGCCTGCGCCGGCGTACGGCCGAGCGCCATGGCGGCGCGCTCGAGTTCGACGGGTGCCTGAGCAATGCTGGCACGTAGACCGACCATGGCGCGCGGCAGGAACAGCAGCACATAGGCGAGCAGAAGGGTGGCGAACGTCTGATAGAGCGGCAGGACAAGCCGGACGGTGATCGACACCAGGGCCAGGGCGACGACGACGCCCGGCAGCGAGCCGACATAATAATGGCAGGCTTCGAGAATGCGCTGCAGCCGGCCGGGCGCGCGTACCGACAGCCACGCCATCGGGGTCGCTGCAATGGTGGCGAGGAGGCCACCGGCGATCGCGAGAAGAATGGTCTGCAGTAAGGCCGAGCCGACCGTGTCGATCCGCCAGACGCCTGCGCCGCCGAGATAAAGCCAGCGCGCCAGGGTGACGAAAGGAACACCGAGCGTCAATGCGGCGGTGACGATGGGCAGCGCGACCGCGGGAACGACGAACCAGCCGAGACGGCGCCGATCGGCCGGGCGGGCGGCACCCGAGCCGATACGGGCATAGCGTTCGTTGCCGCGCGCCAGCACCTCGATGCCGAGCAGCAGCAGGCAGCAGAAGACGAGGACGCCGCCGAGCATGTTTGCCGCCGGACTGTTATAGGCCGATTGGAACTGGTCGACGATGGCGGTCGAGAAGGTGTCGAAGCGGATCATCACGTAGAGACCGTATTCCGCCAGGAGATGCAGGCCGATCAGCAGCGAGCCGCCGCAGATGGCGAGGCGAAGCTGCGGCAGGATCGCCCGGAAGAAGACCCGCCAGGGGCCGAGGCCGAGCGAGGCTGCGGCATCCTCGATCGCCGGATCGAGCCGGCGCAGCGCTGCCGCGACCGGTAGATAAAGAAAGGGAAAATAGGCAAGCACCGATACCAGCACGCCGCTCCAGAGCCCGCGCATGCTCGGCACGAGGCTGACCCACGCGTAGCTGTGCACGAAGGCGGGTACGGCAAGCGGTGCGGCCGCCAGCCAGGACCAGAGACGCGCGCCGGGGATATCGGTGCGTTCGGTCAGCCAGGCGAGCGTGACGGCCAGCAGGACGGAAAGCGGAATGGTGCAGACTTCGAGCAGGACGGTATTGACGAGCAGATCGCCGACGCGGCTACGGAAAATCAGAGCAACGACTTCTGTCCAGCCAGTGTCGATCGTGATCCAGACGATGAAGCCGAGCGGCACCAGGCTCAGAAGCGCGACGATCGAAGCAAGGGCGACGACGGATGCGTGCCGAACGCGGCTACGGGGAGCAGCCGTCAACGGGGGCATTCGCATGGCGGCGGCCTCGCCGGCATATGTGTTCTTCTGCAGCAAATCCGAGCTGCCTTTCACGCCCTGAAATAGGAAGGCAACCGCCGCTGACGGCGGTTGCCCGATCGATCGACCCTGCGGCCATTCGTATGCCCTAGCAGGGCAGGCGGACGGGATGCAAGAGCCGAGCCCACGCGAAGGCCCGCGAAACGTGCTCGCGCGCGGGCTTTTGCGTTAGATGAGACCCGCTTCTGTCATCAGGTCGGTGACCTTCTTGCTGTTCAGCTTCGAAGGTTCAACTTTCGGAGCCTGGAGGTCGGAGAGCGGCACGAGCTTCGGATTGGAAGCCTCGCCATTGCCGACGGCATATTCAAACGAGTTGCCATCGCGCAGGACGGCCTGGCCGCCCTTGCCGGTGATCCACTTCAGGAAAGCCTGTGCTTCCTTCTGGTGCTGGCTGGACGCCAGAACGCCGCCGCCGGAAATGCTGACGAAGGCACCCGGATCCTGGTTCTTGAAATAGTGCAGCGAGACATTCTTGCTGTTTTCGCCGGTCTTGGCCTGATCGCCGAACCAGTAATAGTGATAGATGACAGCGCCTTCGGTCTCGCCGGCATTGACAGCCTTCATCGCGACGCTGTTGCCCTTGTAGAAGCTCGCATTTTCCTTCATCGCCTTCAGCCAGGCGCGGGTTGCGTCCTCGCCCTTCAGCTCAAGCAGCGCACTGACGATCGCCTGGAAATCGGCGCCGGCCGGCGAAGCGCCCCAACGGCCCTTCCACTTGGGATCGGCGAGATCGAGGAGCGATTTCGGCAGATCGGCTTCCTTCAGCTTGGTCTTGTCATAGGCGAAAACGGTGGAACGGGCGGCGACGCCGACCCAATTGCCATCGGCTGCCTTGAAGGTTTCCGGCACCTGGGCGAGTGTCGCGGCATCGACCGGAGCGAAGAGCTTGTTGGCATCGACCAGAGCCATGCCCGGCGAGTTTTCCGTCAGATAAACGTCTGCCGGAGAGGCAGCGCCTTCCTGAACGATCTGGTTGGCAAACTGCATATCGCTGCCGTTGCGGATCGTGACCTTGATGCCGGTTTCCTTGGTGAAGCCATCCGCCCATGCCTGCGTCAGCGTCTCATGCTGGGCATTGTAGACGACGATACCATCGGATTCGGCGGCATGCGCCATCATCGGAGCGACGGCAAGACCTGCGGCAAGCGCCAGCGCGCTGGTGAGATGAGAAAAGGAAAAAGTCATTAAGTCCTCTCGCTTGGAAGCCACCGTCATCGGGCAGCGATGCGGTAGCCTATATTTTTCCTGACCGTTTTTTTCAAGTTTACGGTGGTGCCTGCTTATCACAAAAGTTTGATAATGGGAGTCAAGATTTCATCTTCGACCGTCGCGAAGGCTGACAGGCACGATCGGAACAAAATAGCTCGCCTTGCGGCCGAACCCCGGTCAGGAATGTACTGGCGGATCGCTCCTCATCGCTCAAGCATTGGGCATAAACGAAAGGCCGCGGCATCTGCATGCCGCGGCCTTTCGCTGAATTCGAAGATCCGTCTCAGTTGTCTCGCGTTTCCAGCGTCTTACTGAAGAAGATTGCGACCAGCGTGCAGACGACGCCCGACAGCAGATAGAGACTGGTGTAGACGAGGCCGAACTGGCTGGAGAGGGCAAGCGCCACGAATGGCGCGAAGCCGGCACCGATCAGCCAGGACAGATCCGACACAAGGGCCGAGCCGCTGTAGCGGTAGTTCTGGCTGAAGCGCGAAGCACTAGCGCCGGCGGCCTGACCGAAGGAGAGGCCGAGCAGCGTGAAGCCGAGGACCACATAGATGTGGCGGCCGGTCGCGCCGCCATCCAGCAGCCAGGGTGCCACGAAAGCGAAGCAGGCGATCAACACCGCGCCGATTGCGAGCTGATTGCGGCGGCCGATCCGATCGGCGAGCATACCGGAACAGATGATGCCGAGAATGCCGCAGATCGCGCCGAGGAATTCCACCAGCAGGAACGAACCCGAACTCTGCTCGCTGTAGAGCGTAACCCAGCCCAGCGGGAAAACCGTGACCAGATGAAAGGTCGCAAAGCTTGCCAGCGGCACGAAGGCGCCGATCAGGACGTCGCGGCCATGCACGCGCAGCAGCTCCGTCATCTTCACGGGCTCGAGCTCATGGCGCTCCAAGAGCGTGCCGAATTCCTCTGTCGCCACCAGACGCAGGCGAGCGAAGAGCGCGACGACGTTGACGGCGAAGGCGCAGAAGAAGGGATAGCGCCAACCCCAATCCAGGAAGTCCGCCGTCGTGAGGCTCGTGACGAAATAGGCAAACAGAGCGCTTGCCAGCATGAAGCCAATCGGGGCACCGAGCTGCGGGATCATCGCATACCAGCCGCGATGGTTCGTCGGGGCATTGAGCGCGAGGAGCGAAGCAAGACCATCCCAGGCACCGCCCAGTGCAAGCCCTTGCCCGATGCGGAAGATGGCGAGCAGGATGATCGCGTAGACGCCGACTTCGGAATAGCCGGGCAGGAAGCTCATGGATGCCGTGGATCCGCCGAGCAGAAACAGGGCGATCGTCAGCTTGACGCCACGGCCGTAGGTGCGATCGATCGCCATGAATATGAACGAGCCGATCGGACGGGCGATGAAAGCAAGCGCGAAGACCAGGAAGGAAAGCATCGTGCCATGCAGCGGGTCTGCGAAGGGGAAGATCAGCTTCGGGAAGACCAGTACGGATGCAATGGCATAGACGAAGAAATCGAAGAATTCGGACGTGCGACCAATGATCACGCCGATGGCGATGTTGCCGGGGGCGACCGAGCCGCCCGCATGCATGCTGCGGGCATCGCTCTCCAGAGTTGAAGATGTGGGGTTCAGTGATTCATGCGTTACGCTGACCATGCGCGGGAGCCTCCCTCTCCGAGCACGAATTCCTCCACGAACTCGCGCGTAATGAAAATGTCGATCAAACGTGCGAACATATCAAGTATCCAGCATGAAATAATTCGCAAATTAGCAATCAGTCGAGCCATTATCTGCCTTTGGTGCCGCGTTCCGGACGAAGAACAACCGCCGGTGATAGCCATTTGTTCCGATCCGGGTATATTAGCGCCGGCAAAAGCGAATTGCTCAATAGAAAACCTTCTGGATTTCTGAGGGTTTTCCCGATACGTGGGACAGCATTCCATACCGCAATGCACTCTATCTTGCTGCGGTGCGACGAAACACCTCATATCGTTCATGACCGCCGTCCTTTAGTCGCGGTAGGGTCGAAACAAAAAGAGCTTTAAGACGTGCTAAGACTATCGAAGATTTTCAGCCGTTTGTCTGTCATCCCATTGTTTTTGCTGCTGTCGGGCTGCAATCTGGTGGTGATGGATCCCTCCGGCGATATCGCCATGCAGCAGCGAGACCTCATCATCATTTCGGTCGTGCTAATGCTGATCATCATCATCCCGGTGATCTTCCTGACGCTGTTCTTCGCCTGGAGATACCGCCAGTCGAACAAGGAAGCGACCTACGAGCCGGATTGGCATCATTCGACACGTCTGGAGCTGGTCATCTGGTCCGCTCCGCTTGCCATCATCATCGCGCTCGGCGCGGTGACCTGGATCAGCACCCATCAGCTCGACCCCTATCGGCCTCTCGACCGCATTGCTGCCGACAAGCCGCTCAGCGCCGACGTGAAGCCGCTGACGGTCGAAGTGGTGGCACTCGATTGGAAATGGCTCTTCTTCTATCCGGAATACGGCATCGCCACCGTCAATGAGATGGCAGCTCCGGTCGACCGTCCGATCAATTTCAAGATCACGGCTTCGGCTGTCATGAACTCCTTCTTTATCCCGGCGCTGGCAGGCCAGATCTACGCCATGCCGGGCATGGAGACGAAGCTCCACGCCGTCATCAACCATCCCGGCGAATTCCAGGGCCTGTCGGCAAACTATAGCGGCGCCGGCTTCTCGAACATGCGCTTCAAGTTCCACGGTTTGGATCAGGCCGGTTTCGATCAATGGGTCCAGAAGGCCAAGAGCCAGGGCACGGCGCTCGGCCGCCCGGAATATCTGGCGCTTGCCAAGCCGAGCGAGCGCAATCCGGTGCAGTACTTCAACGCCGTCGACGACGGGCTCTACAACGCCATCCTCAACATGTGCGCCGATCCGAGCAAGATGTGCATGAGCGAGATGATGCATATCGACGCCAAGGGCGGCGGCGGCAAGGAGAGCCACGAAAACCGCGAGCGCCTGATCTATGACAACCGCGACGGCGCCTCGGCCGAGGTCACCCCGGTCAAGGCAGACGGCGGCGCCGGCCACACCATGCAGCATGGCGACAACTCCATGCCGGGCATGGATATGGGCAACGGCTCTTCTTCCGATTCGTCGACCGGTTCGGCGCAGCATCAGGGTCATTGATCCGGTGCGCTCAATAACAAGACATTCATAAGGGACAGAGGCAATCCATGTTTTCCAACCCGGACCTCTACAAATTCATCTTCGGTCGGCTAACGCTCGACTCCATTCCGTATCACGAGCCGATCCTCGTCGTGACCTTCCTCGGCGTCGCCATCGGCGGTATCGCGCTCCTCGGCCTGCTGACCTATTTCCGCCTCTGGGGCTATCTCTGGAAGGAATGGTTCACCAGCATCGATCACAAGAAGATCGGCATCATGTATGTCGTGCTGGCGCTGATCATGCTGCTGCGCGGTTTTTCCGACGCGCTGCTGATGCGTCTGCAGCAGGCAATCGCCTTCAACGGATCCGAGGGCTATCTGCCGCCGCATCACTACGACCAGATCTTCACCGCCCACGGCGTCATCATGATCTTCTTCGTGGCGATGCCCTTCGTCACCGGTCTGATGAACCTCGTCGTGCCGCTGCAGATCGGCGCCCGCGACGTGTCCTTCCCGTTCCTGAACAACTTCTCGTTTTGGATGACGACGGCGGGCGCGATCGTGATCATGATCTCGCTCTTCATCGGCGAATTCGCCAAGACCGGCTGGCTGGCCTATCCGCCGCTTTCCGGCATCGCCTATAGTCCCGACGTCGGCGTCGACTATTACATCTGGGGCCTGCAGGTCGCGGGTATCGGAACGACGCTTTCGGGCATCAACCTGATCGCCACCATCGTCAAGATGCGCGCGCCGGGCATGACCTTCATGAAGATGCCAGTCTTCACCTGGACCTCGCTCTGCACCAACATCCTGATCGTTGCATCCTTCCCGATCCTGACCGCCACGCTCGCTCTGCTGACCCTCGACCGCTATGCCGGCACGAACTTCTTCACGAACGACCTCGGCGGCAATCCGATGATGTATGTCAACCTCATCTGGATCTGGGGTCACCCTGAAGTCTACATCCTGATCCTGCCGGCCTTCGGCGTCTTCTCGGAAGTCGTCGCCACCTTCTGCGGCAAGCGCCTCTTCGGCTACGCCTCAATGGTTTACGCCACCTGCGTGATCATGATCCTCTCCTACCTCGTCTGGCTGCACCACTTCTTCACGATGGGCTCGGGCGCCAGCGTCAACTCCTTCTTCGGCATCACGACGATGATCATCTCGATCCCGACGGGTGCGAAGCTGTTCAACTGGCTGTTCACGATGTACCACGGCCGCATCCGCTACGAGCCGCCGATGCTATGGACCGTCGGTTTCATGGTGACCTTCACCATCGGCGGCATGACCGGCGTCATGCTCGCGGTTCCGCCGGCCGACTTCGTGCTGCACAACTCGCTGTTCCTGATCGCCCACTTCCATAACGTGATCATCGGCGGCGTTCTGTTCGGCATGTTCGCGGGCGTCAACTACTGGTTCCCGAAGGCCTTCGGCTTCAAGCTCGATCCCTTCTGGGGCAAGATGAGCTTCTGGTTCTGGCAGATCGGCTTCTGGTTCGCCTTCATGCCGCTCTATATCCTCGGCCTGATGGGCGTCACCCGCCGCGTCAGCCAATTCGACGATCCGTCGCTGCAGATCTGGTTCATCATCGCCGCCTTCGGCGCCGGCCTTATCGCCATCGGCATCGCCTGCTTCCTGATCCAGCTCGCCGTCAGCTTCATGAAGCGCGAAGAGCTTCGCGATCATACGGGCGACCCCTGGGGCGGCCGTACGCTGGAA
Source organism: Martinezella sp. CNPSo 3959 (assembly GCF_057784355.1). NCBI lineage: Bacteria > Pseudomonadati > Pseudomonadota > Alphaproteobacteria > Hyphomicrobiales > Rhizobiaceae > Martinezella > Martinezella sp. CNPSo 3959. The sequence continues at coordinate 16,568 of NZ_JBXSOV010000018.1, read as the reverse complement.
TGGTCCACCTCGTCGCCGCCACCGGCCTACAACTTCGCCTTCACGCCGATCGTCTACGATCACGATGCGTGGTGGGACATGAAGAACCGTGGCTACGTCAGGCCGACCGAAGGCTTCATTCCGATCCACATGCCGAAGAACACCGGCACCGGCATCATCCTCGGCGTGCTCTCCATCGGCTTTGCATTCGGGATGATCTGGTACATGTGGTGGCTCGCCGCCATCACCTTCGTCGCGATGATCGTCATCACGATCGGCCATACCTTCAACTACAAGCGCGACTACCACATTCCCGCCGACGAGGTCGTCAAGACCGAGAACGAGCGTACGAAGCAGCTCGCAGGACAGGTGTAAGACTATGACGACCCACTCTGCACAAGCTCCCATGGACGGCGAAACACCCGCCTTCTATCTGAAGGAGGAGCATCATCCGGAAGGCAGCACCATGCTGGGCTTCTGGATCTACATCATGAGCGACTGCCTGATCTTCGCAGTCCTCTTCGCCACCTTCGCGGTACTCGGCCACAGCTATGCGGCCGGCCCGTCGCCGGCCGACCTCTTCGAGCTGCCGCTCGTCGCCCTCAACACGGCGATGCTGCTCTTCTCCTCCATCACCTATGGCTTCGCCATGCTGGCGATGGAGAAGGACAACAAGTCGGGCACGCTGATATGGCTGACGATCACCGGTATCTTCGGTGCTCTCTTCATCTTCTTCGAACTCTATGAGTTCTATCACCTGATCCTCGACGGTGCCGGCCCGCAGCGCAGCGCCTTCCTGTCGGCCTTCTTCACGCTGGTCGGCACGCACGGTCTGCACGTCACCACCGGTATCGTCTGGCTGATCACGCTGATGGTGCAGGTCGGCCGCTACGGACTGATCCCGGAAAACAAGCGCCGCCTGATGTGCCTCTCGATGTTCTGGCACTTCCTCGACGTCGTCTGGATCGGCGTGTTTTCCCTCGTCTACCTCATGGGAGTTCTTGGATGAGCTCGAACGCAAACCATTCGCATCATTCCGGCGACGCCCACGGCCACGATCATCATGGCGGCCACGAGGCATCGCACGGCACCTTCAAGAGCTATATGACGGGGTTCATCCTCTCCGTCATTCTGACCGCCATTCCCTTCTGGCTGGTCATGGGCAAGGTCATCTCCGATCCGGCCGTCACCGGAGCGATCGTCATGATCCTCGGCGCGATTCAGATCGTCGTGCACATGATCTACTTCCTGCACATGAACACCCGCTCGGAAGGCGGCTGGAACATGATGGCGCTGATCTTTACGATCGTGATCGTCATCATCGCGCTGTCCGGCTCGCTCTGGGTCATGCATCACCTCAACGCGAACATGATGCCCATGTCGCCCGAGATGATGCGCAACATGCCGTAAATTCGAGCGGCGGGCCTTCGAGCGAAGGCCCGCCCTCTCTCCCGGCGCGAAATCCGCCGGACGCTGCGCAGTGCATGCTTGAAATGCCGGAAGCCGCAGCCAAATCTTCCCGACCGCGCATGATCTTCAGCGAAGAGTATCGAACCGCCCGAAATCATGCGTCAGCGCGTCCCCGGAGACCTGCGCCATGACCGATATTTCCTCGAGCACATCTCAGGGCAAGCCGCGCTCGACGCTTAACCTTATCATCTGGGTATCGCTGCTTCTGCTCCTGACCGCCCTCCTCATCGACCTCGGCACCTGGCAGGTGAAGCGGCTGCACTGGAAGCTGGATCTGATCGCCAGGGTCGATGCGCGCGTGCATGCGTCGGCGGTTCAGGCACCCGGCCCGGCGCAATGGGCTGATATCACCGCCGAAAACTCCGAATACAAGCATGTCCAGGCAAGCGGCACTTTCCTCAACGACAGGCAAGCACAGGTCTATGCCTCGACTGCGCTCGGCGCGGGCTACTGGGTGCTGACACCGCTGAAACTTGCAGACGGCACCATCATCATCGTCAACCGCGGCTTCGTTCCCACAGAGAAGCGCAATCCGACGACGCGTGCCGAAGGCGAGCTTTCCGGGGAGACTACGGTGACCGGCCTGCTCAGGATCAGCGAGCCCAAAGGCACGCTGCTGCGTTCGAACGTGCCGGCGGAGGAGCGCTGGTATTCACGCGACGTGGCAGCCATTGCCGAGGCCCGTGGGCTGCAGAACGTGGCGCCCTATTTCATCGATGCGGACGATGCGAAAAATCCCGGTGAATTGCCCGTGGGCGGGCTAACGCAGATTACCTTCCACAACAGCCATCTCGTCTATGCCGTCACCTGGTATGGACTGGCTGCCATGACATTGGGGCTGGCCGTCTATCTCGTCTATTTCGAGAGGCAGCGGGCAAAAGCGGCTCACTGAGCACCGGAGCATTTCCACTGCAGAAGAGTGAGCGCTCTGCCCTGCGTTTTCGCGCAGTTCCGGGCACCATACTCCTCCATACACTTCCCGGCGCCGCTCTATATTGTCATTTTCGGGAAACGAAGCTGCCAGCGTCGGCCGTCGCTCGTCATCTCGACAATCCCGAACGGCTCGACATCGACAGCCCAGAATGCTGCGGGCGGCGACTGCAGGGCCTGCAGAACAGCAGCACGAATGACGCTCGCATGGGTGATGACAACGATGTGACCGGTATCGTCGATGTGATTGCCCATCCATTCGCCGACACGCTTCATGACCGAGGACAGGGCTTCGCCGCCATGCGGGGCGACCGAGGTATCCGTCATCCAGAGCGTGAGGGACTCCGCGTCCCTTTCATGCAGTTCGGCAAGGGATTGCCCGCGCCAATCGCCATAATCGCATTCGCGCAGGGCGACGTCCGGGATAGCATCGAGGCCGAGGACGGCGGCGGTCTGGCGGGCACGCAAAGCCGGGCTCGCCCAAACCCGGTCGATTGCCCCGAGCCCGAAGGACAAAGATTGAGCCTGCTGAGCCGCCTTCGCCTCCAAGGGTTCGTCATCCGGAAAGCAGCCGTTCCGATGGGCTCGCGTCGCCCCATGACAAATCCAGCTCAAACGCGTTTTCATGAAACTCCTCTATTTCCATCCCCTGGCGCGCTCTTGTCGCGATTTCGCATCGCTGTGGCGCTTGATTGACAATCATATTTGCAGATAGCTATAAACTTGCACTTGCGGGTGTGGAAGCCGGTGGAATCCCGGCGCGGTCGCGCCACTGTAATCGATGACGGAAACTTCGCCCTCGAGAGCCAGACCCTTCCCGCAAGAACCCTTCCGCAAATGGAACGCGCTTTTCTTAACGAGGGAAATACAATGTCCGACACCACTTTCGCCCCATCCGCAGTTCCGCAGCCGATCCCGCTCGGCCAAATCCTGCCCTGGGCCATTTTCGCCGGCCTTCTGATGCTGCTCGCGATCTATTTCATCGGCGCAGAAGAAGGAGCGACCTCGCTCATCTCGGGCATGTATGTGCACGAATTCGTGCATGATGCCCGTCACCTTCTCGGCTTCCCCTGCCACTAAGGGGTCAAGCACATGGTTGGACGTCTTTTGCTCCGCGGCATGATCGTCGGGGCCCTTGCCGGTATTTTCGTTTTTGCATTCGCCCACATCTTCGGCGAGCCGCTGGTCGATTGGGCTATCGGCTTTGAGGAAAAGGCCGCGCAGGCGGCCGGCGAAGCGCCGGAGCCGGAAATCGTCAGCCGCGCCACGCAGGCTGGCATCGGCCTTTTCACCGGCAGCGTGATCTTTTCGACCGCAATAGGCGGATTGTTCGCACTGGTCTTCTCGTTCGTCTACGGCCGCATCAGCCCCCTGGGTGCGCGCGGCACGGCGGCGCTGCTCGCGCTCGCCGCTTTCGTGACGATTTCGCTCGTGCCCGACATCAAGTATCCGGCAAACCCACCGGCCGTCGGCAATCCCGAGACGATCGGTGCGAGAACAGAGCTGTTCTTCATCATGATCGTTGCCTCCATCGTCGGCATGATCGTCGCGGTGGGCTTCGGACGCAGGCTGGCGGCGCGTTATGGTTCCTGGAACGGTACGATCATTGCCGGCATCGGCTACATCGTCTTCATCGCGCTGATACAATATCTGCTTCCCTCGATCAACGAAGTGCCCGAGCAATTCTCGGCCGTCGTGCTTTGGCGCTTCCGCATCACCTCGCTCGGCATGCACGCCATCCTCTGGACGACGCTCGGCCTTGCCTTTGGAGCCTGGGCAGAACGCCAACTGCCGCAGGCACGCTACCGCAATGCCAGCCTGCGCCGGGCCTAGCGTGATAAGTAGATCGCATCCCACGCATGGCAACATGCGCGGGTTACGCCAACATCCAGGTGCCATCCTGCTTGCAATCTTTCTCATGCTATCGGGTTGGCCGGCTTCAGTTGCGGCGCATGGCAGTTCCTCCGGTAGCCAGGCTGGCATCCCCATTCCCAGTCTTACCCATGGCGAGATGGCAGTGATCGCTCCCTATTACGGGCGAATCATCTCGATTGCCGATAGCGTATCGGATACCGACGAAACCCTCCGCCGCCTCTTGAACTTCGCGCAGATCCAGCGCGCTTATTGCCTATGGGGCCTGATGCCGGGCAGCGTCAGCGACGAGGAAAGCCCGTTCAACGAATGCTCCCACGCATACCTCGCCGCAGCGAAGGCGGTGCTGCGGCAGATGCGCGTCATGAAAGTGGAGAAGGCATCGGTCGACGATCTCGTCTCCGATATCGACGCGGCGCTCGTGCGCAACAGCCTCTCGCTCATCCTGTGCAAATTCAGCGGCGAGAGCTTCAATACGGCCGATCTCATCCGGCCAAAGCTTGCCGACATCGCACTCCATGCGAAAAGCCTTGCTGCGATCTTATCGGCCAGCCTGCTCGTTTTTGCAGGCCTCTGGCTCGGAGCGCGCGCGTTACGGCTGCAAGCTCAGCCTTAAGAACCGCATTTTTTCGGAACTGCCCTCAACAAAACACCGCCGCAAGATGCGGCGGTGCTTCTGATCTCACCAGTAGTGCGGACGATCGCGCCAGCGGCCGTCGCCCCAGCCATCGCGATGATGGCGATGGCCGTGCCAGCCCCATGGTGGCGGCGGTGGCGGCCTGTAATAGCCCCAGCGCCGGGGCGGCGGACCCCAGCGATTGGGGCGGCATTCGCCCCAGCGCGTCAGGTGCCAGCCACGACCGCAGGCATAGTCAACTTTCACAATCGGCACGGAGGCCGTTGACCCAACGGCCGGGATAGGCATTGCCTCTGCCGAAGATACAACCAGGCTGCCGAACAAGGCAGCAATGGCAATCACGGACGATCTCATATTAATGGCCCTCTATCCAAGTCCCTTACATGGGGGATTTAACCCCCGAAGGTATGAACGCCGGCTGAACCGAAAATGGCCTTTTGGCGGCAAATCGAGATCAGCCCGAGAACCTGCCGGCAGTCGAACGGGCTAAGCACTCCCCGCATTTGCAGTTCGCCGCAGCCTGTTCCCGCGTCACGAGAGTTTCATGAAGGAGGCTTACACCGGCAATATCCATTGCAATAAGGGAGTTCGGGATGGTCGACCTCGTTTCAAACAATGCGGAAGGCGGCAATGCCGACCATCCGATTCATGGCGCAGGCAGCTCGGCAAAATGGTTTCTGCCGCTCTTCGGCATCGTCGTCCTGGCCGGCCTCGTCTATGTCGCCTACGCTCTCGGCAGCGACCTTGCAGAGGCCGCCGCAGTTCCGTGGATATTGCTCGGGCTGGCGCTGCTGATCGCGCTCGGCTTCGAATTCGTCAACGGCTTCCACGATACTGCCAACGCCGTTGCCACCGTCATCTACACGCGCTCGCTGCCGGCGGAGTTCGCCGTCATCTGGTCTGGCTTCTTCAACTTCCTCGGCGTTCTGACCTCATCGGGGGCCGTCGCCTTCGGCATCCTGGCGCTGCTGCCGGTCGAGCTCATCCTGCAGGTCGGCTCCGGCTCCGGTCTCGCCATGGTCTTCGCCCTGTTGACCGCCGCCATCATCTGGAATCTCGGCACCTGGTATCTTGGCCTGCCGGCCTCGAGTTCACATACACTTGTCGGCTCGATCATCGGCGTCGGCCTCGCCAACCAGTTCCTGGCACCCGCCGGCTCCGCCACCAGCGGTGTCGACTGGTCGCAGGCAAGCAGCGTCGGCATGTCGCTGCTCCTGTCGCCGATCATCGGCTTTGCCGCAGCTGCAATATTGCTGCTGGTTGCCAAGGTGCTGATCCGCAATAAGGAGCTTTATGAAGCACCGAAGGGCAACACGCCGCCTCCGCTCTGGATCCGCGGCCTGCTGATCTTCACCTGCACCGGCGTCAGCTTCGCCCACGGCTCGAACGACGGCCAGAAGGGCATGGGCCTCATCATGCTCATCCTCATCGGTCTCGTACCGACTGCCTTCGCGCTGAATAAGACGCCTGACGTCAACTATCTCGAAGCTTACAAAACTGCCTCGACGCAGGTCGAGACGGTGCTCGGCAAATATGTGAAGCCGGGCGTTGCCGCACCGGCCGATCCGAAGGCCACCGTCAGCAGCGCCGTAAAGACCAAGACCTGGACGGACGCGACGACCCCGGCTCTCCAAGCATATATTCATGCCACGAGCGCGGAGATCGCGGCCTATCCAAGCGTCGAGAAGCTGCCGAACGGGCTCGTCGGCAACGTCCGTAACGATATCTATCTGATCGGTGAATCGCTGAAGCTGATCGACAAGCAGAAGCTGCTGCCGATGAGCGCCGAGGACCTGAAGGCCGTGACCAACTATCACGCCGCCGTCGATCACGCGACCAAGTTCATCCCGCTCTGGGTGAAGGTTGCCGTGGCGCTGGCGCTCGGCCTTGGCACCATGGTCGGCTGGAAACGCATCGTCGTGACCGTCGGCGAGAAGATCGGCAAGACCCACCTGACCTACGGCCAGGGTGCTGCCGCCGAAGTCGTCGCCATGCTGACCATCGGTGCTGCCGACCATCTAGGCCTGCCGGTATCGACCACGCACGTCCTGTCCTCCGGCGTCGCCGGCACCATGGCGGCAAACGGTTCCGGCCTGCAGTGGTCAACGGTGCGCAACATGCTGATGGCCTGGATCCTGACGCTGCCGGCTTCGATCACGCTGGCCTTCGTGCTATTCATCGTGCTGCGCCAGGTCTTCTGATCGACAGCGGAGACTATTCCCGAAGACGATGGCGCCCTGACGAGGGCGCCATTTTGTTTGCAGCATTGTGCGGACGAATTCTCACGGAGCACACAAGCGGCGCCGGTCAAGCGCGTGCGAAACGCCTGTTCCGAAATTGCTCAGTCGACGGTTTCCCTCTTGTTGCCGTTCGCACCGAGGCCGGAAATCTTGGCAAGCTCCGAACGACGATTGGCATAATTCTGCGCCACCATCGGGTAGTTGGGAGCAAGACCCCATTTCTGCCTGTATTCCTCGGGCGTCATGCCATAATGCACGCGCAAATGACGCTTCAGCGTCTTGAAGCGTTTGCCGTCTTCGAGGCAGACGATATAATCGTTCGTCACCGATTTCTTCAAATCCACGGCCGGCACCAGATTGGCGCGATCGACGGTGGTAGCCGAGCCATCCAATGTCAGCAGCACCTCATGGATATCCTTGATCAGCCTGGGAAGGCTGTGGATGGGAACGGCATTGTGACTGACATAGGCCGAAACGATCTTCACACAGCCATCGAACAAGGAAGGCTTTGGCGGAGCGGGGGTTTTTGTCTCGAAAGAATCCATGATCTTTTCCCGGATCTCATTTGGTTCCTCGTGCGCCGCCCCGCTCGAATTACATCATGCACGATATCCGCAGACGGACATCGCACCGTTTCGATTTGCGCCCTGTTTCAGGACGCTGTCCCGGTTTGATAACCGGGGTTCAATGCGTCCGCATCAAATGCGTGCGCAATTACAGCCAGTAGCTTTCGACTCCTATCTCGTATCCGCAGCAGACTGCGGCAGTTCGCCGGCGGGGTCCGCAAAGTAGACCGCCAGCTTGTTACAAAGGGTGACGAGCGGCATGCCAAGCATGAACGCCGTGTGAGTGGGATCTCCGCCGCAATGCTGCAGAGTCTGGAGAATGAGCTTGCGCTCGACATCCTCCATTGTCTGGCCGACCAGTGTTTTGACGGCGGCATCCACGGGTTCGTGCAGTGATTGGCCATCGCCAAGATGGAGAGCAATCTCCTCGAGCAATCGATTTTCACCTGCGGTCACTATGACGATATCATCGGCATGACCGCCCAGTTCACACAAGACATAGAGACCCGTCTCCGCATCGATGGTGACGCGGGCCACCGCCTCGGCGGTCTGATCGCAAATGAGGACATGCGGGCCCGCTCCGCCGACGAAAGTGGCTGACAGCTCACCGCCGCTTCCGGAGAAGACGATGCGAAGCCGGCTGACCAGGGCGCGCAGCAATGTCTTCGTCTTGAGTTCGCTCGCCGCACGCGCCGCCGATATCTGATAGGCCGATGTGAAAGCCAGTCGCTGCATCATGGCATCACCTGCAGAGCGAGAACGACAGGCTCCAGTGCGCAACTGTTCATGCCACCCCCCGCAAGACAGCTTTGCGCTTATGACGTCGAAGCCGCGCCAGGGAAACCGGCTTCGAAAGCAGGAAACCCTGGACATGCGTTGCACCCGCCTCCTGCGCGGCATTGAGTTGAGCGCCGGTTTCAATCCCCTCGACGACGATAAAAGGAGCAAAACAGGACGCAAATCCGACGATGTGGGAGAGGCTATTGCTTCCGTCGCGCCCGGGCCTGTTATCCCAGACAAAGGCCGCATCGATCTTGACGATATCTGCCGGCACCTTCAGCAGCGATTCCGGCGTGGCAAAGCCAGATCCGAAATCATCGATCGCGATACGACAGCCAAGAGCACGGATCATCTTCATGCGTTCGATGGACGCGCCGACGACGGGATAGCTCTCGGTGACCTCAATGACGAGCCGCGAGGCAAGCTCCGGACGGCGGCTGATTCGGCCGAACACATCGGCGAACCGATCCGAATGCGACAGGCTGGTGGCCGAGAGATTGAAACCGAGAACCAGCGTCTCATCCGCAGCCAGGTCGGACAGCACCATATCCAGAATACGCAGATCGAGATCGAACCAGCGATCCTGGCGCTCAAGGAGCGAGACGAAGGTGCCAGCCGTATGCACGGTTCCGTCCGAGTCCGTTACGCGCGCCAGGCTTTCGGCGTAGAACACTTTGCCGGGATTTGCGGCATCATGAATCCATTGCGCGGCAAAACCCAGCCCGCCTTCGGCAATCGCCTTCAAGATCAGGGCTCCGTGCCCCTCTTCCTCGCGACTTGCGTTACCGTTCATTGGGCCTCCCTTTCGGGGCGAAGCGGCAAAGCATCGGGAAGCCGGAAGCAGCAGCCGAGCGCGGCGCATATCGCGCCCAAACATGGGACTTCGGATAGCTATAATTTGCCTCTTCCATCTTCCAGACACCCTCGACCTCAATCATTGAGGCTTCCCTTCATCGAGCTGGAAATATTGCGCCGAAGACCGTAGTCAACCGGCGAGGATATGCGTACGAGATAGTTATTTAATAATTGCTAATAGACTAATTAACGATCGCTGCAAAAGTCAATCTCCGTGCGGCACTCTTCCTTTCAACTAAATTAAAATATTAATGCTCTTCAATAATTATTCACCATTTGGGGCGGGACCACCAGCCACTTCGCTGCGCAGACTGCAAAGCCAAACCTAAAGGCGGCAAATCCTGGTGCCACAATCTTTCCCATTCGAGGCTCACGATACCGCTATAGTCATCGGCGTCGAGCACCGAACGCAGCGCCGCCATCGGGAACTCGCCGGTGCCGGGCTCTACGTAAGTGTAGGGCAGCCTAGGCCCCGGCCGGGAAACGCTGTCCTTGACATGGAGATGGTGCGTATTGCGACGAACCTGTTTCCAGGTTTCGACGGGATCCTGCCCGCCCTTGCGCCAAGTATGATGTGTATCCCATATGAGCGCGCAATCGGGCGCTATTTCAAGGAAGCGCGGGATAGCGTCCGGCAACGCAAGGAAATCATGGGTTTCGATGACCATGTCGGCCCGAAAGCCTTCGCGCACCGCGGTCTCACGCCACCATTGCAGCGTGGCCAGCGCCTCGGCCAGCTCGCCCTCATCGGCAGTTTCCCCGCCGTCGAAGACCCTGAGCGAACGAACGCCGGCGGCCTCCGCCCAGGGAAGGTAGCGCAGGAACTCTTCCTTTGCCTGCGCTGTCGCACCGGCCAGACGCAGCGAAGTATTGAAAGCGCAGACGCCTACCGCAGAGCTTTCCAGCACTTTGGTCAGACTCGCCGGAGAGCCGAACCTTTCGGTGAAATAGGTGACAAGATCAACGGTACCTCCAAGGGCTCGGATTTCTATCGCATCGACGCCGTGGTTCCCTGCCAGTTCGAGGGCGTCGACCAGTTCCAATTCTGCACATCCCAGAGTAGAAAATGCCGATGTTATTCGCGGAACGTCCCTATCAAGTGCCACCATCAGAGGCTCCTCCGCCCTGTTTGCCAGCTACCGCCGCTCAACGTGCCAATGAGCACGTCCAGCCTCCACAGCTTGCCGCCCGACATAAGTAACCAGATGGATAATTAAGAAGCTGACTTCCGCCGTCAAGCGTAGATCGCAGCTCTATCCCACGAGGCGGCTTCATCGACCTACCATGGAGCAAGGGCGGATATTCTGCGTAAACCGTACGGATATCCTTACCAGACGATCGGGTGAGTTTCGCCAGTCGCGACATTGACGAAACCTTCCAGCGCCCTTTCGGTGGGAGCGACCAGCACCCATCGCCAAGGCGCGCAGGTAAGCGTCGCGAAGGAGAGACGCTCGGGAAAGCCGGGCCACCAGCGCGGCGAAAAGGTCGGCTCATACATCCATTCGATCTCGGCCCCGGCCTTATACAGCGCCTGCATCTCCTCATCCAGCTCCTCGGCCGAGCGCGCTGTCATCAGGCCGCCGACTTCATAGCGGACGCGGGCGACGACCTTGCCGCCCGAGACCAGCACCCAGCCGCCCTGCTGCTCCTTTAGCGCGTTGGCGACCATCGCCATGGCTTCATCAGAGGAGCCGACAACCCAGATATTGTGCTTATCGTGACCGAGCGTGGCACCGAGCGCGGTATCCGGCGTGCGCGGCCCCGTGCCCAGCCAGAACATGCGCGCGACCTTGGCTTGCCCGGAAAAGCGATCGACGATCGCGAATTTCGTGACATTGCGTTCGTGGTCGCGCTGAACGGCACCATCGCGGACCGGCAGATCCATGGTGACGAAATCATCGGCCCAGTGGAACGGCCGCAGCAGTGCAGCCTTGGCCGTGTCAGACGCCGACGGGGCGGCTATGCGAAAATCTTCCGCCGTCACGGTCCGATCGATGCGGACAGTCTGCGTTGCCCATTCCGGCCAGTCGATCTCGGGCCGAACACCGACGAAGGCTTTGCCTTCGGATGCCGACCTGCCATCTGCCCAGACCTTGGCGATCGACAGCGTCTTCACATCGTCCAGCAGCACGATATCGGCAAAGCGGCCCGGTGCAATCGAGCCAACCCATGGTGTCAGCCGCATATGGCGGGCGGGATTGATCGTCACGCATTGAATGGCGATTTCCGGCGCCAGTCCATTCTCGATTGCCAGGCGGACATTATAATCCGTGGCACCGATCTTCAGCGTATCGCTGGCGCTGCGATCGTCGGTGACGAAGGCGATCTGCGACCAGTCGGACAATCCCTTCTCGATCAGGCCCTTGATGACCTCGGGTAGGGAATGCGGTCTGAGTTCGATGAACAGGCCATGCGTCAGCTTTTCCCAGATCTCGTCGAGGAACCATCCCTCGTGATCGGAGGCGAGGCCTGCGCCGGCAAAGGCATTGATAGACGCAAGATCACGCAGGCCTGCGCCGTGACCTTCGACCACGCCGCGCTGCTCGAACGTCGCGCGGATCATGCCCCAGAGACGATCGTAAGCCGGATTCTCCGGATTGCTGACCGAGGGCCAGTCCATGACCTCGTCAAGGCCGGCCACCATCAGGCTCTCATTGAGAAACGACTTCTGCTCGTCATAGCCGAAATGACCGCCGCCCCATTCGTAAGCGGTCGGCGGTACGGCCGATCCCGGCAGGGGAAATATCTTCATCGGCGAGCCGCGGCGGCGGGCCTCGAGCCAGAATTCCAGATTGCGGGCGCCATTGACGTTGGAGAATTCGTGGCTTGCTTCACAGGTCCAGGTGACGCCATGCGGCATGACCAGAGCCGCTTCCCATTCGGGAGTCAGATGCGAGCTTTCGATATGCTTGTGCGCCTCGCCGAAACCGGGAACCGCTGCGAGATGCGGCTCGTGCACGCGCTCGCTCACCTCGCCCTGATAACTGCCGGCCGGGCCGACATAGGCGATGCGCCGGCCCTTGATGACGATTTCCTGGTCGTCCAGCCAAGTGCGGCTATGCACATCCAAAAGCCTGCCGACGCGCAGCAGCCGATCTGCCGGACGGCGGCCGAGCGCGGTCAGCGTCAGATCCTGACGAATGAGGACTTCGTCCGCCGCATTGATCAGCAAATCGTCGGGAAGCTTTGTTTTCGGGGATGTCATGAGACGCATGCCTGCCAGTGAAATCGATCCGCCGAGGGTAAAGATGACGCACGAGCCTGTAAAGCCGACCGAATCGGATCAAGGAAGCCTAATGATCTCAGGCACTTCATAAGCCAGCATTGTGCGCGACGACAAAGAATATTCATCTTATGAAAGGCAAAAACCACCGCCCTGCCCATTTGTTGGGCTTGTAAAGCCGGTGCTCGAAAAATAGTATCCTAGAAGCTTGAAACATATGCCCGATTTCACTCACCAAAAGGATTTCGAGAATGAAAGGCCTCACCCTTGCCCGCGTCGCGGGATTTGCTTTCCTTGCCGCGGCAACAGCCATGCCGGCCTTCGCCCAGGCAAAAACGCTGACCATTTCCTGGTGGGGCTATAATGGCGAGAAGATGCAGGCCAACATCATCGAGCCCTTCAAGAAGATCTGCGGCTGCGACGTCGTTTTCGAAACCGGCAATAATGCCGATCGCTTGAACAAGCTGAAGCTGCGCGGCGGCAAGGGCGTCGACGTCATCTATCTCACGGACAGCTATTCGCAGCTTGGCATCCAGCAAGGCCTCTTCCAGGAAGTCGACCGCAGCAAGATCCCGAACCTTGCCGATCTCTACGATATCGCCAAAGCGCCGCAGGGCAATTACGGACCCGCCTACACGATCGGCCGCATTGGCATCGTCTACGATACGGCGAAGGTGAACCCGCCGATCACCTCCTGGAACGATCTGTGGCGCGACGACCTGAAGGGCGCAATTTCGCTTCCAGGCATCACCACGACAGGTGGGCCGCTGACGGTGCTCCAAGCCGGCAAGCATGCAAGCGCCGATCCCTATGCCGATGCCGGAAAGGCGTTTGAGGCCATCGAGGCGCTGAAGCCGAATGTCGTCAAGAATTACAATACCGGCTCCGAGCTGGTGAACCTGATCTCGACAGGCGAGGCCAAGGTGGCGATAACGCAGGACTTCGTTCTGTCATCCCTGCGCACGGCCGTCCCGACGATGGCCTGGGCTAACCTGAAAGAGGGCGATATCGCCGTCCTCAACACGGTCAATATTCCAAAGGGCTCGGAAAATGTCGAGCTTGCGCATCAGTTCATCAATTTTGTCCTGTCGAAGGATGTTCAGCAGGCGGAAGCCGAACAGGGCGTCGATGCCCCGGTCTCGACCAAGGTGGCGCTGCCGCCGGAAAAGGCCAAGCTCTGGACCTACGGCGCCGAGATGATCGCCAAGCTCAGCCGGATCGACTATCAGAAGCTGATCGAAGCGCAATCGGACTGGGTCGATCGCTGGAACGAGATCTTCGGCATGTAACAGGGCATGCCGCACACTCCCGCGGCGTTCTCACGGAATTTAGTTGATGAAGCATTTGATGAAATGGGGTTTGGCGACGCCGGCGATCCTCGCGGTAACGCTCTTCCTGCTCGTTCCCGTTGTCATTACGATCACGGCGACCTTCGGCGAACCCAAGGGGGTGTTTTCCCCCTATGTCGCTTTCTTCTCCAGCGGTTTTCGCCGAACCGTGCTCTTCAGGACAATCGAGATCGCTCTCATTACGACGGCGATCTCACTGTTCATCGGCTTCATCGCCGCCTATGTGATCGCGCAGATGCCAGGCCGCGCCAAGAGCGTGATGATCATCGCCGCCGTCTTTCCGCTGCTGACCGGCGTTGTCGTGCGCTCCTTTGCCTGGCTGATCATTCTTGGCAAGAACGGCATTCTCAACACCATCCTAATGTCGGCCGGCGTCATCAGCGAACCGTTATCGATGCTCTATACCGAGGGCTCGGTCATCGTCGCGATGGTCTATCTCTTCGTGCCCTTGATGATCCTGACGCTCGTCGGCGTGCTCGAAGGCATACCGCAGGATCTCATTCAGGCGGCGACGTCCCTCGGCGCGACGCCGGCCGCGACCTTTCGTCAGGTCATCCTGCCGCTGGCAACACCCGGCCTTATCGTCGGCGCGGTGCTTGTCTTCACCGGCAGTTTCACCTCCTATGCCACTCCGCAGCTGCTCGGCGGCGAAAAGCAGATGATGATGGGCACCTTCCTCTATCAGCGCGCCATGGTCACCTTCGACTGGGTCGGCGCCTCGACGATCGCGGCCATCATGGTGGTGGTCACGATCGGTATTGTCGCGATCATGAGTCGTCTCGCACGACGGCTGAACCCGATGGCGGTATGACCATGACAAAGTCCGTCCACCCCATGCTTATCGCTTTCACGGCCCTTGTCTTCCTGTTCCTGCTGGCGCCGCTCGTCATCATCATCGGCGCCGCCTTCAGCGACACGACCTATCTCACCTTTCCGCCGCAGGGCCTGACGCTGCACTGGTTCTCAAACATCTTTCAGATCCAAGCCTTCCGCACGACGGCAATCACCAGCCTGGAGCTCGCTTTCCTCGGAACGGCACTTTCGCTTGTCATCGGCATTCCAGCGGCCTACGCCATCAGCCGCTACAGGGTCGAACTGCCGCGCTGGCTTTCGACACTCTTCGTGCTGCCGATCCTCGTTCCGGAAATCGTCTTCGGCTTTTCGCTGATGAAATCGATCACGATCGGGCTTGGACTGCCGATCTTTCCGAGCCTCCTAATCGGCCATGCACTGCTGGTGCTGCCCTATTCGGTGCGCGTCGTCAGCGCCAGTCTCGCAAGTTTCGATTTCTCGATCGAGGAGGCTGCCATCAGCCTCGGCTGCCCACCCCTGAAGACCTTCCTGACCGTGGTGCTGCCGAACATCCGCGCCGGCGTCATCGCCGCCTTCATCCTCGCCTTTATCACCTCCATCAACGATGTCTCCGTTTCGGTCTTCCTAACCGGCCCAGGCATCTCCACCCTTCCGATCCAGATTCTTGCCCATATGGAGCAGTTCTTCGACCCAACCATCGCCTCGGTCTCCGTGCTGTTGATGCTCGTGACCGTCGCCGTGATGGCGATCGTCGAAGCCACCCTGGGCCTCACCTTCCTGACAAAGTAGCCGCCCGTGACCGTATCGCTTTCTATCAACTCCATCAGCGCGCATTACGGCAAGACCGCCGTCCTGCAGGATCTTTCGCTGGCCGTTGCCCCCGGCGAACTGGTCTCGCTGCTCGGCTCGAGCGGCTGCGGCAAGACGACGACCTTGCGGCTGGTCGCCGGTTTCCTGCAGCCGACTAGCGGCACGATCAAGCTCGGCGGCCGCGATCTGACGACGCTGCCGGCGCATGCCAGGGATATCGGCCTGGTATTCCAGAACTATGCGCTCTTTCCGCATCTGACGGTGCTCGATAACGTCGCCTTCGGCCTCAAGCAGCGCCGCATGCCGACACAAGAGCGCAGGCAAAAGGCCGCCTCCATGCTGGAACGTGTCGGTCTTTCCGGCCTCGGCAACCGCCTGCCCGGCGCCCTCTCAGGTGGCCAAAAGCAGCGTGTCGCGCTCGCCCGCGCCCTCGTCATCGAGCCGCCGCTCCTGATGTTCGACGAGCCGCTCTCCAATCTCGATGCGAAGCTCAGGATCGACATGCGCGTGGAGATCCGCCAGCTGCAGCGCGCCAACGGCACGACTTCGCTCTACGTGACGCACGATCAGGAAGAAGCCTTCTCGATCTCCGATCGCGTCGCCATCATGAATGCCGGCCGCATCATGCAACTCGACACGCCCGAGACCCTTTACCGCAAGCCCGCCAACAGTTTTGTGGCCCGCTTCGTCGGCTTCGAAAACCTGCTGCCGTTGGGGGTCGTCGAGCGCCAGGGTGCCTCCGTCTCAGCCGAGGTTACAGGCGGCGCAAGGATCATTCTGTCGCAGGATGATTTCGGGCCGATTCCGGACAGTTTTATTCTCGGCTGCCGCGCGGACGGGCTTTCGGTTCGGCGCGAAGGCAACGGCCTGGCGGCGGTTCTGGGAACACGCACTTATCTCGGCCGCGCCTATCAATATCAATGCAACACGGCCGCCGGCGCCGTCGTCGCCAATGGCCCCTTATCGGAGCCGATGACGGCTGGAAGCAGCGCGGTGCTCGTGCCGGTGCCGGAGCAATGCTGCATTCTGGAACCCGAAGGGTGG
>NZ_JBXSOV010000017.1:0-129304 GCF_057784355.1 Martinezella sp. CNPSo 3959 | reverse complement strand
TGGCATGCGGCTTTCGCCGTCCTCGACGACGGCCATGTGGGCGATCGGATCGATTGCGAGCCTGCCGACCCGCAGCACCTTGTTCGCAGCACTTCCCGTCGCCCGTCGCAAAACCGCCCGCGCCCGGGCAACCACCTCGACCGGGTTGAACGGCTTGACCACATAGTCGTCGGCGCCGGAACGCAGCCCATGCAGCTTGTCGAGATCGTCGGCAAGTGCGGTGACCATGATGACGGGCGTATCGCCTCTTTGGCGGATGGTGGCAAGCACGGTGTGACCGTCGAGTTTCGGCAGCTTGAGGTCGAGGACGACGAGATCGGGCCGCAGCCGCTGGTGATGGGAAAGTCCGATCTCGCCATCCGAGGCCGTCAGCACCCGAAACCCCTCGCGCTCAAAATAGCGTTCAAGAATATCGGAGATTTCCGGCTCGTCCTCGACGATCAATATCAGTGCATTTTCCATCCAGGGCTCCTTTACCGGATAGAAACGTCAGACAGGGCCTGCGCGTCAACACTCCTCTGCCCTCCTCCATGAAACCTCCACAAAACGTCGACCGAAGACCAACAATCCCAATGTTTGCTTAGGCTCGGACGAAAGTGCCACTCGCGCCCGGCGTTGAAGCGGCTCCTTTCGAATGGGTTCATGCCGTCGAGACGCGGAGCGACGATCTCTTCGCGTCCCGGTCAATTGGGAATACATCTATGCGATCTGCAATCGAACTGCCTTGCGGGAAGGCGATATTGGCGGCAATGGCGATGCTTATGCTGGTTTCCAGCCGCGCTTACGCGCAGGAGAGCAGCGAAACGCCTCCGCCCGCCGTCGGTATCCTGCAAATCAAGGCGCACCCCGTGCCTGTCATGAGCGAGCTTCCAGGGCGCATCGCCGCCACCAGGATCTCCGAAGTGCGTGCTCGGGTCTCAGGCATTCTCCAGGAGCGCGTCTTCGAACAGGGCAGCCTCGTGCATCAGGGCGACGTTCTCTACCGGATCGATCCGAAGCTGTTCCAGGTGCGGGTGGTGAGTGCCAGGGCGGCCTTGCAGAAAGCCAAAGCCGTCCAGGCCAATGCGAGGCAACAGCTGGAACGCCAGCGCTCGCTGCGAGAGCGCAATGTCTCGACCGCCGTCGACTATGATACAGCCGCCGTCAATCTCGCACAGGCCGACGCCGATGTCGCGGCTCAGCAAGCCTCGCTCGACGAAGCTGAGATCAATCTGGACTACACCGAGGTAAAAGCGCCCATCACCGGCATCATCGGTGGCGCTCTCGTGACCGAGGGAACGCTTGTAACCGCGGAAGGCGCGTCCAATCTCGCGCTCATCCAGCAGATCGATCCGGTCTATGCTGATTTCACGCAATCCGCGCAGGACCTCCTGGCGCTGAAGCGCGCCGTCAGCGAAGGCAAGCTGCAGAGCCTGGCACCCGGACAGGCAGCCGTCGAGCTCGTGTTCGACGGTGGAAAGACCTATTCCAAGCTGGGCAAACTCTTGTTTTCGAACGCGAATGTGGACCCGAGCACGGGACAGGTCACATTGCGTGCGGAATTTCCCAATCCCGATGGCGATCTCCTGCCAGGCATGTATGCGCGCGTACGCATCGAGCAGGCGGTCCAGAAGAGCGGCATCACCATTCCGCAAAGGGCGGTGACGAGGGACGCCGAAGGCAATCCTCAGATTTTCGTGCTCTCTGCCGATCAAACGGCGCAGGTGCGCACAATCGCTCTCGGCGCATCGCTGGGCACCGAGTGGATCGTTGTTTCCGGCCTGAAGGACGGCGAAACCATCGTTGCCGACGGGGTCCAGAAGGTCACGCACGGTGGCAAGGTTGTCGCCGAACCGTGGACGCCGCCAAGCGCCGAGCCGAACACCTCAGACCAGGCCGCAAAGTAATCAAATCATGGCACAGTTCTTTATCAGGCGACCCATCCTCGCATGGGTCTTTGCTTTCTTCATCATGATTGCGGGGATCATTGCGATCCCCCTATTGCCGGTCGCGCAATATCCCGCCGTCGCTCCTCCGCAGCTTTCCATTTCCGCCTCCTACCCCGGCGCCTCGCCGCAGGAAATCTATCAGGGCGTGACCCGGCTGATCGAGCAGGAGCTGAACGGCGTCCACGGCATCGCCTATTTCGAGTCGACCTCGGATAATTCCGGCTCAGTGAGCATCAACGCCACCTTCGTCTCCGGAACCGATATCGGCAAGGCGACGGTCGACGTGCAAAATGCGGTGCGACGCATCGAGGCGCGGCTGCCGCAGACGGTCCGCACGCAAGGCATTCAGGTCGAAGAAGCCAGTGCCGGCTTCCTGCTGATCGCAGCCCTGACCTCAACCGACGGCAAGATGGATGAGATTGCGCTCGGCGACTACATCAACCGCAATATCCTAGGAGAGCTGCGCCGCCTTCCCGGCGTCGGCCGCGCGCAGGTCTTCGCCTCGCAGCGAGCACTGCGCGTCTGGATCGACCCGGACAAGATGGTCGGCCTCCATCTGACGGTGGCCGACATCGGCGCGGCAATCGCCGCCCAGAACGCGCAGGTCGCAGCCGGCCAGATCGGCGCGACGCCCAATCCGGTCAGCCAGGATCTGACCGCGACCGTGATCGTCGAGGGCCAGCTCAATAGCGCGAAGCAATTCGGCGACATCATCCTTCGCGCCAATCCCGACGGTTCGACCGTGCGCCTGCGCGACGTTGCCCGCGTCGAGGATGGTGCGGAAACCTATTCGACCGCAAGCCGGCTCAACGGCAATCCGAGCGCCGGCCTTGCCATCCAGCTTTCCTCGACCGGCAACGCCGTCGCCGTCTCGGGCGCCGTCAAGGCGAAGATGGACGAGCTGTCGAAGTTCTTCCCGAAAGGCGTCGAATACTCGATTCCCTATGATACCAGCCCCTTCGTCAATGCCTCGATCGAGAAGGTCGTGCACACGCTGATCGAGGCGATCGTGCTTGTCTTCATCGTGATGTTCGTCTTCCTGCAGAACTTTCGCTGCACGGTCATCCCAACGCTCGTCGTGCCCGTTGCCCTGCTCGGAACCTGCGCCATCATGTATGCGACAGGATTCTCCATCAACGTGCTGACCATGTTTGCCATGGTGCTTGCGATCGGCATCCTGGTGGATGACGCCATCGTCGTGGTCGAGAATGTCGAGCGTATCATGGCCGAAGAGGGTTTGCCGCCGAAAGCCGCGACGCAGAAGGCGATGAAGCAGATCACCGGCGCCATCCTCGGCATCACGCTGGTGCTGTCCTGCGTCTTCATTCCGATGGCATTCTTCCCGGGTGCTTCCGGCATCATCTACCGCCAATTTTCGCTGACCATGGTCGTCTCGATCATGTTCTCGGCTTTCCTGGCGCTATCGCTGACGCCGGCGCTCTGCGCCACCTTCCTGAAACCGATCGACGGAAATCATCATCAGAAGAAAGGTCTCGGCGGGTGGTTCAATCGCAAGTTCGACGGAATGACGGCGGGCTACACCAGGACGGCTGCCGGCCTTGCGCGCCGGTCGGGACGCGTGATGGCCGTCTATCTCGCACTTGCCGTTGGCCTCGGCCACCTCTTCGTCAACTTGCCCGGTTCCTTCGTGCCGGAGGAAGACCAGGGCATTCTGATCGTCGACGTCCAGGGGCCGCCGGAGGCGAGCGCCAACCGTACGATCGCGTCGCTGAAGCAGATCGAGGCGATTTTCAAGGCCGAACCTGCTGTCGAAAACGTCTTTGCCGTCCAGGGTTTCAGCTTCTCCGGAAACGGGCCGAACTCGGCCATCGCCTTCGTGACGCTCAAGGACTGGGCCGTACGGCCGGCCGGCAGTTCGGTGCCGGAAATCGCTGCGCGCGTCAACGCACAGCTCGCCGGATTGAAGGACGCCACCTCCTATGCCCTTTCGCCGCCGCCGATCGAGGGTTTCGGGACGACGAGCGGCTTCTCCTTCCGGCTCCAGGATCGCGCTGGGCGCGGGCAGAAGGCGCTCAAGCAAGCGGCGGAAGAGCTGATGGCAAAAGCGGCCAAGAGCAGTGTGGTGACGAACGTCCGCGTCGAGGGTATGCAGGAGGCGGCGCAGATCATGCTGGCGATCGACCGCGAGAAGGCGAACACCTTCGGCGTCGGCTTCACCGACATTAACGATGCGATCACCGCGAACCTCGGCTCTTCCTATATCAACGACTATCCGAACGCAGGCCGCATGCAGCAGGTCATCGTGCAGGCGGATGGCCGCAGCCGCATGCAGGTTGAAGACATGATGAAGCTGAACGTCCGCAACGCCAGCGGCGGAATGGTGCCGCTCTCGTCGTTCGCGACCGCCGACTGGCGCAAGGGCGATCCGCAGATTGTCGGCTACAATGGTTATCCGACGATCCGCATCACCGGCGAGGCAGCAACAGGCAAGTCTTCGGGTGCCGCCATTGCCGAGATGGAACGCCTCGCATCCGAACTTCCCGACGGTTTCGGCTATGAGTGGTCCGGTCAGTCGCGCGAGGAAATCGCCTCCGGCAGCCAGGCGCCGATCCTATTTGCCTTCAGCATCCTCTTCGTCTTCCTGCTGCTGGCGGGCCTCTATGAAAGCTGGTCGATCCCGCTGTCGGTCATGCTTGTCGTACCACTCGGCATCATTGGCTGCGTATTGGCGGCGATCCTCCGCGACATGCCGAACGACCTCTATTTCAAGGTCGGGCTCATTGCGATCATCGGCCTGTCGGCGAAGAACGCCATCCTGATCGTCGAGTTCGCAAGGGATTATTACGCGCAGGGCAAGTCCCTGCTGGATTCAGCGGCCGAGGCTGCTCGCGTCCGCTTCCGCCCGATCGTGATGACGTCGCTTGCCTTCACGCTTGGCGTCGTGCCGCTGGCGATCGCAACGGGTCCCAGTGCCGCCAGCCAGAACGCGATCGGCACGGGTGTCCTTGGCGGCATGATCTCCGCAACGGTCCTTGCCGTCTTCTTCGTCCCGGTCTTTTTCGTCTTTGTACTGTCCCTCCTCCGGACCAAGAGACCGACCGAAGAGAAGGGTGCGGGCGCCGACGTCCCGCCCGCACCCACCGTCGATCCCCTATCCCGATAAGAAGGAGAAGGATCTTCCAAAACAGCCTTATGCCGACCTCATCATGCCGGGTGATTTCGAGAACCTGCAGCTGATTGCCGCTTTTTCCGTCACCTATTCATGACGAAATGAATTGTTAGGCATCGGCTGCGGCAATCTCGGAGAACCGGCAAAGGCCGCTTTCTTCCGGGATTGGTTGGCCGCAGACTTATTCCAAATAAAACACAAAAGCTTAGCGGGCGAAATGCTGAGCACGGCTAACCAGGATTCCTTATGGCATCGGTATTGCATGCACGGTTATGCAGATCATGCCGTCAGGATTGTGCCCATGCCAAACGCATGTCATTACCGTTAGCCTGAAGGACAATTTCGTGACTCCAATGGCCGAGTATCGGTCGAAAGCCGCCGCCGTCGCTCCACGCCAAACCGCATCGCCACCGGAAGCATCGCTGAAATCTACTCATGAGCCCTTCTGCTAAAGAGACCCCGCAAACGAATTCGCCGTCTTCCAGCGCAATGATCGCGACACCGCATTGGCTGGCCAGCCAAGCTGGCGCGAAAGTGCTGAAGCGCGGCGGCAATGCAATCGAAGCGCTTGTTGCAGCCGGCGCTGCCTTGTCGGTTACCTATCCTCATTTCTGCGGTCTCGGCGGCGATGCCGTCTGGCTGGTGGCAGACGAGAAAGGCAATGCGCGGACGTTCCTCGGCATCGGACAGGCCGCGGCAGCCATGCCGCGGGGAGAGATACCTCTGCGGGGGTCGGCCTCTACGCTCACGACAGCATGCCTCGTCGACAGCTGGGAGAAGGCGCTGGCCTACTCCGCTGCCGAATGGGCAGGCACCGAACGATTGCCGACCCTTCTTGACGACGCCATCGCGCTCGCGGACGATGGTTTTCAAGTCAGTCAGTCGCAGGCTTTCTGGCACGAATTCCGGCGCAATGAGCTGAACGACTGGCCGGGCTTCACCGGGCTCTTCCGATTTGGCGGCCTCCAGCACCAGCCCGCTTTGGCCCGGACGCTCGAGGCCATATCTCGTCACGGCACCCGCGAATTCTATGAGGGCGCGCTGGCCCGGCGAATTGCGAGCGGGCTCGCCGAGGTCGGCTCTCCGCTCTCCGCCGCCGATCTCGCCGCCACGCGGACCGATATTGTCGCTCCCCTCCGGCAGGCATATCGCGACACGATACTTCTTGCTCCGCCACCGCCGACCCAAGGCATAACCACCCTCGGCATCATGGGTGTGCTCTGCCACCTGCCGATGGCAGATTTCCGGCCCGACAGCCCAGCCTATTATCATGCACTGGTCGAGGCAGTGAAACGGGCATTCCTCGATCGGCACGCCATCGCCGATCCTCGCTACGCCGTGGATGTCGCGAAACACCTTCTCGATCCGGATCGCCTCGTGGCCAAGGCTGCTTCGATCGATCCGGCATGGGCCTTGCCATGGCCGCAAGACTATCGGCACGGCGATACGGCGCTGCTTGCCGCCGTAGATGCCAATGGACGATGCGCGTCGCTACTGCAAAGCCTCTATTTCGACTGGGGCAGCGGGGTGGTGATCGGCGACACCGGCCTCCTCTGGCAAAACAGGGGAGCAGCCTTCAGCACCGATCCGGCAAGCCCTAATCATATTCAGCCTGGAAAGCGTCCTTTCTATACCCTTAATCCGGGTCTTGCGCTGAAGAACGGGCGTCCGCATCTGGTCTACGGCACGCAGGGCGCGGACGGCCAGCCGCAGACGCTGTCGCTGCTGCTCAGCCTGCTGATCGATCACGGCCTTGATCCCGCCGCAGCACTCGCGCGCCCGCGCTTTTTGCTCGGCCGCACATTCTCGGACAGCCGCGATAGCCTGAAGATCGAGGAGAATATTGGCGCCGAATTGGTGTCCACCCTCGCCGCCATGGGACATGAGATCTCCACCATCGATGCGCTCAGTCCACTTGGGGGCCAAGCCGGCGTGATCCGCATCGGCGAAGACGGGGCGATCGACGGCGCACATGATCCACGCAGCGACGGAGGTGCAATCCTGCTGTGAACACCGTGGACCCGCCGCTCGATCTCATCGTCCGAAATGTCCGTGTCGCGGAAGGCGGCGATCTCGTCGACATCGCAGTTCGGGGCGACCGGATCGCGGCCATAGAACCCCGCATTCGGTGCGACGCGGTATCGGACGTCGACGGCGAGGGAAGCTTTGCCTTCGGTGGATTTGTCGATACCCATATCCATCTCGACAAGGCCTGCATTCTCGACCGCTGCGCAATTTGCGAGGGTACGCTAGCAGAGGCCGTGCAGGAAGTCGCCAAAGCCAAGGTGGGCTTTGAAGAAGCCGATGTTTATTCGCGCGCTGCACGTGTTGTCGAGAAGGCGATTTCCCACGGCACGACGAGGATGCGGACGTTCGTCGAGATCGATCCACGCGCAGGCTTCCGTTCCTTTGAGGCAATCAAGCGCATCCGTGGGGATTATGCTTTCGCGGTCGACATCGAAATCTGCGCCTTCGCTCAGGACGGGCTCACGAACGACCCGCAAACATACGATATGCTCGACGCCGCACTTGCCGATGGTGCCGAAATGGTGGGCGGCTGCCCCTATACGGACCCTTCCCCCCGCCGGCATGTGGACATGATTTTCGCCCTCGCATCAAAGCACGATGTCCCGGTCGACTTTCATCTCGATTTCAGTCTCGATCCCGATCGAACCGATCTGCCTGACGTGATCGACGCGACGCTCCGTTATGGTTGGCAAGGTCGCGTATCGATCGGCCACGTCACCAATCTGTCTGCCATGCCGGTGGCACAGCTCCTTGCCATTGCAGATGATCTGGCAAAAGCCGGGATCGCCCTGTCGGTGCTGCCGGCAACCGATCTGTTTCTGATGGGCCGCGGACACGACCGGCTGATCCCGCGTGGTGTGGCGCCGGCCCATCTGCTCGCCAGAAGAGGGGTCGCCACGTCGATTGCGACCAACAATGTCCTTAATCCCTTCACACCCTATGGCGACGCTTCGCTCATTCGCATGGCTAATCTTTACGCCAATGTCGCCCAGCTTTCGCGTGACGACGAGATGGCCTTGGTTTTCGACATGGTAAGCGGAAGGGCAGCGGGCCAATTCGACGGCAGCACACGTCTGCAGGCCGGCGGCGAAGCGACGATCGTGCTTCTCGACAGTCCCGGCCCCGATGCGGCCGTGCGCGAGATTGCCCGTGTGATTGCCGGCTGGAAAAAGGGGCGCAAGAGCTTCGACAACGGTCGCCCTATGCTCCACAAACCCATCTAGAACGACCGCGCCATTCCATCGGGGATCGAAGTGGTCCACGATGGAAGAAGCGAGGCGGGCATCACAATTGACACGCCGTTAAGACCGAAAGATCAGTCATACCGCTCCAGGAACTCGGAGACCGTCTTCAGGCAAAGATCCTTCTCTTCGACATGCGGCATATGGCTCGAATGTTCAAAGAGCATCCACTCGCAGTCCCTGACACGATCGACATAAGGCTTGACCACCAGAGGCGTCGCCTCGTCAAATTTGCCTGAGATCAACAAGGTCGGCGCCTCGATGAGCGGAAGCCTGTCTTCGATCGTCCAATCCTTCATCGTGCCGATGACGTGAAACTCGGTCGGGCCATTCATGTTGCGATAGACAGTATTGTCCTCGTCCATGGTGGCGAAGGTGCGAGCAACCTCTTCCGGCCAGGGCACGACGCGGCAGACATGGCGATCATAGAAGACGCGGGAGGCGGCGATATATTCCGGATCGGTGATCGTGCCGGCGCGTTCGTGCTTCAATAACGTATCCTGCACCTCCTGCGGCAACTCCTCGCGAAGGCGGTTTGCTTCTGCGACCCAGGTATGCATGTTGGCCGGCGAATTGGCGATCACCAATGCCTTCAGCCCCTTCGGTCGACGCACCGCATGTTCGGCACCCAGCATGCCGCCCCAGGACTGTCCGAGAAAGGCATAGCGATCCTGAATGCCGAGGTGCCTCAGCAGCGTGTCCAGCTCATCGAGGAAGAGCGCCGGCGTCCAGAAGTCGGGCCCCTTCTCCGGCAGTCGCGTCGATTTGCCGTTGCCGAGTTGATCGTAGTGGATGACGGCGCGGCCATCGATTTCGGCAATGCCCTTGAAGCTGTCGACATAGTCATGGGTGCAGCCAGGCCCGCCATGGGCGACGACGAGCGGCAGCCTGCCGGAATCGAGCGAACCGGTGACACGGTACCATGTCCGGTATTCGCGAAAGGGCAGAAAGGCTTCCTGCGTCGGGATTGCGGCCACGTGTCTCTCCATCTCCAGGCTTCGATGGACCAGACCATAACGCGACCGAAACGGCTGCGGCAGCTATCACAAGTTATAGGATGGCTGTGCGTCCAGCAGCCGATAATGCGTGGCGCGAACAACCGCCTGCGTGCGGTTCTTGGCGCCGAGCTTCTTTGCCGCGGCATTCAAATGCATGACGACCGTCGGCACCGAGCGATCGATGATGCGGGAAATCTCCTTGGCGGAATAGCCCTCGGCAGAATAGCGCAGGCATTCCCTCTCGCGCTCAGTCAGCCGGATCTTGCCGACACTCAGCGCTGCGGTGTCGAAGAGCGAATAGGCCGTCTCGTGGAAGACATGTGCAAGCAGGTTGAAATCGGCGATATAGCGCAGGGCATCGCGCTCGAACTCCTTGTTGGCACCGAAGCGAATTCCCGTGACCGTCGCGTAATCGCCGCGAGGCATGTGCACCGGCACCGTGACACCCGTCGACATGTCGCGCTCGCTCAGGTAGCGCGCGACGGGAACCGTGTCCTCGCTCATGAAGCGCTTGATCAGCGTATCGGCGTCGGGATCATAATTCCAGAAGAAGGGCGCCGAAGTCCGTAGCGCCACCTGCTGCACCGGATCGATGCGGAAATAGCCGCGATCGAACCAGTATTCATACATGTCGTCGGAGATGTTCCTGAGCTTCAGAAGTGATGGGATCATGATCTTGCCGTCGAGGTCGTAGGGAACCGGCGAATAATCGTAGATCAAAGCCTCGAAGCCGATTGCCTTCATACCCTCGAAGATATGGTCGATGCGGCCGTCCAGCGTCTGATGCGCCGTGAACTGGCGCCTGATGGTTCCGATTTGATCGAACATGCAGCGGTTCCCGTCTGTGCCTGCGACCTCCCAACCTATCACTTCTTATAGCTGGTGCCGAGCGCGGTTTAAGGTAAAAATTTAGCCATGCTCAAATATTGAGCAAGCAGAATCTTTCGCCGGAGTTGTCAATGTGGCGTGAAATTGAGCCGGAGGCGCGGCATGTCGTCGAGGTCGATGGCTACAAGGTGGTCGCCTACAGCTTTGGCAGCGGCCCTGAGACGGTCTTCTGCCTGAACGGCGGCCCCGGCCTGCCCTGCGACTATCTGCGCGAGGCTCATTCCTGCCTGGTCGACAAGGGGTACAGGGTCGTTGCCTTCGACCAGCTCGGCACCGGCGCCTCAGACCGCCCGACCGACAAGGGTCTATGGACCATCGGCCGTTACGTGGAGGAGACCGAGACCGTCCGCAAGGCGCTCGGCCTCGGCAAGGTCCATATGCTCGGCCACTCCTGGGGCGGCTGGCTGGCAATCGAGTATGCGCTGACCTATCCCGAGAACCTCAAGACGCTGATCCTCGAAGATACCGTCGCCGACATGCCGCATCTGATTTTGGAGCTGGAGCGACTGCGCGCGGCGCTCGGCCCGGAAACCGTTGCGATGATGCAGAAGCACGAGGCGCAAGGCAGCTATAATCACCCCGAATATCTCGCCGCCGTCACCATCCTCAACTATCGCCATGTCTGCCGCTTGCCAGAATGGCCGGCACCGGTTCGCCGTTCGCTCGACGATTGGAACATGGGTCCCTACGAGACGATGCAGGGGCCGAACGAATTTCTCTATATCGGCAATCTCAAGGACTGGAACCGCATTCCGAACCTTCCGCAACTTGCCATGCCGGTGCTGATCACGGCGGGCGAACATGACGAGTTGACGCCGGCCTGCGCACTCAGGATGAAGCTTGCCTTGAAGGATGCCGAACTCAAGGTCTTCGCCAATGCCAGCCACATGCCCTTCTACGAGAACCCGTGGGATTACTATCCGGCGCTCCTCGATTTCCTGTCACGGCATAGGGAAAGCTGATGCAAGTTAAGGCGATCCAATCCCACCGACGACAAGGGGGCGATCGCCGCCATGCATCGCTATAGATTCGTATTGACACGGCCGCTGCAATTCCTGCCTGTCCTCTTCGGCATCAGCGTCATCACCTTCGTTCTGGTCCGCCTTATTCCCGGCGATCCCGCGCGCAATATCCTCGGTACGCGCGCCACGCCGGCCGCACTTGCCAGCATTCGCGCGCAATATGGCCTCGATCAGCCGATGTGGCTGCAATATTTCTATTTCATCAAAAACCTCGGCAATGGCGAGATGGGCAAATCGATCCTCTACAAGATCGACGTGCTGCCGCTGATTTCGACGCGGATCGAGCCGACGATCGCACTGGTAGTCTCGAGCGTCATCCTGTCGATCCTGATTGCCGTGCCGATGTCGGCGATCGCCGCGCGCAATGTCGGGCGCGCACCGGATCATATCGTGCGCGTCGTCTCGACCTTCGGCATCGGCTTTCCGCCCTTCTGGCTGGGGCTGATGCTGATCATCCTCTTCAGTGTCCAACTCGGCGTCCTGCCGGTCTCAGGCTACGGCTCGACGATCGGCGAGAAGATTGCCCACCTCATTCTGCCGGCTCTGACTGTTGCACTCTCGCTTTCGACGGTGCTGACCCGCAGCCTGCGGGCGGCGATGATCGAATCTCTGAAATCGGATGTGGCGACTGCGGCCCGTGCCCGCGGCATGCCGGAGGGCATCGTCTTCTGGCGGCATGTCGTGCCGAACTCGCTGGTACCATCAATCAACCTACTCGCCGTCAACATCGGCTGGCTGATCGGCGGCACGGTGGTCGTCGAAAGCGTCTTTGCCTTGCCCGGCATGGGGCAACTGCTGGTGCGTGCCATCTTCTCGCGCGACTACATGGTCGTTCAGGGAGTTGCGATGGTCTTTGCCTGCGCCACGGTGCTGGTCAACTTCCTCGCCGATATCGTCACGGTCGCCGTCGATCCGCGGGTGAAGCTATGAGCATCGAGGCAACAGCGACCGCCTCCCTCGGCTGGAGCAGGTTTTTTGGGAAGCACCTGACGCTGACGCTCGGCGGCGGCATCCTTCTGTTCTTTCTCCTTCTGGCGATTTCAGCGCCAATGGTGGCGCCCTATGACCCGATCTTTCAGAATGCCGATATGCGCCTGCAGGCGCCGTCGTTCCTGCATCCGTTCGGTACTGACAATTTCGGACGAGACATTCTTTCGCGCGTCATCTGGGGTACGCGCATCGATCTGCAGATCGCCATCATCGGCGTGCTCTTCCCGTTTCTGATCGGCACGACGGTCGGCACGATCGCTGGCTTTTTCGGCGGCATTGTTGACGCGATCTTCATGCGCATCGTCGATATCATCTTGGCCTTCCCCTTCCTGGTACTGATGCTGTCGATCATCGCCATTCTGGGACCAGGACTGAGCAGCTTCTATATCGCCATGGCCCTGGTCGGCTGGGTCTCCTATGCCCGCCTCATCCGCGCGCAGATGCTGGTGCTGAAGGGCAGCGACTATGCCGTTGCTGCCGTCAGCCTCGGCTTCAGCCGTCCCCGGATCATGTTCCGTCACCTGCTGCCGAACGCCATTGCCGGTTCGATCGTCTTTTCGATGTCGGATGCCGTGCTGGTGCTCCTGAGCGGTGCGGCCGTCAGCTATCTCGGCCTCGGCGTTCAGCCGCCGCTCGCCGAGTGGGGTGTCATGGTGGCGGAAGGCCAGAGCTTCATCACCACGGCCTGGTGGATCACGCTGTTTCCCGGCCTGTCCATCGTCTGCCTCGCCTTCGGCTTCAGCATGCTGGGCGACGCGCTTGGCGAACTGCTGGGGGTGCATGAATGAGCGCCCCCCTACTCTCCGTTCGAGACCTCGTGGTCAAGGCAAGACTCGATGGTGGCACCCGCACGCTGATCGACGGCGTTTCGCTCGATCTCGGCAAGGGCGAGATTCTCGGTCTTGTCGGCGAGAGCGGCTCGGGCAAGAGCCTCTTGTGCCGCTCGCTGGTGCGGTTGCTGCCGTCGTCACTTCTGAAAATCGAAAGCGGCTCCATTCGCCTTGAAGGGCGGGAGCTCACGGAAATCAGTGATGCCGAGATGCTTGAGGTGCGTGGCGGCGAGATCGGCATGATCTTCCAGAATCCGACGAGCCATCTCGATCCTGTCATGCGCATCGGCGACCAGATCGCCGAAGGCATCCGCTACCATCAGGGGCTCAAAACGCGCGAGGCGCGCGCAGCCGCAACCGAGATCCTTGAGCAGGTGGGCTTTCCTGATCCCAAAAGGCAGTATGACAGCTATCCGCACGAGTTTTCCGGCGGAATGCGGCAGCGTGCCATGATCGGCGTCGCACTCTCCTGCAATCCGAAGATCCTCATCGCCGATGAGCCGACGACGGCCCTCGACGTCACCATTCAGGCGCAGATCCTGCGGCTGCTGATCGACATTCGCGACAAGCGCGGGCTTTCGATCATCCTCATCACCCACGATCTCGGCATCGTCGCCCAGACCTGCGACAGGATCGCCGTCATGCGCGGCGGCCGGCTGCTTGAACAGGGTCACAAAAGGACGATCCTCAGCCGGCCTGAAAATCCCTATACGATCGATCTGATCAACAGCCACCCTTCCCTGCCCGACGAAGCGGCGATGACGCAGCCGGAACCCACAAGGCCGGAGAGGTCAGCCAAGCCGCTTCTCGAAATCGATGACCTGCGCGTCGACTTTAGGGTCGGCGGCGGTTTCTTAAAGGGCAGCGGCGCAAAGACGGTCAGCGCCGTTTCCGGCGTCAGCCTGCAGGTCATGCCGGGCGAAACCATCGGCATCGTCGGAGAATCCGGCAGCGGCAAGAGCACGCTTGCCCGTGCAATTCTCGGCCTTACCCCGATTTCCTCCGGTCATGTGACTTTCGACGGTGTCGATCTGACCCAGCAGAAGAGCGCCGGCCTCGCAAGGCTCCGGCGCGAAACCGCCATGGTCTTCCAGGACCCGTTCAATGCCCTCAACCCGCGGCTGACGATCGGCCAGACGCTTGCCGAAGTCTTGAAAGTCCACGGCAAGGTCGCCGGGGCCGACATCCCTGCACGCATAGGCGAATTGCTCGATCTCGTCGGGCTGGAGCGCGAATTCGCCGATCGCAAGCCGCGCAGCATGAGCGGCGGCCAGTGCCAGCGGGCCGGCATTGCAAGAGCGCTTGCGGTCGACCCGAAGCTTATCATCGCCGACGAATGTGTGGCCGCCCTCGATGTCACCATCCAGGCGCAGATCATCGATCTCTTCCGTGAGCTGACTCGCAGGATGAACCTGACCTTGATCTTCATTGCCCATGACCTCGCCATCGTGCGCAATCTCTGTGAGCGGACCGTCGTGATGTATCGCGGCGAGATCGTCGAGGAAGGCCGCTCGCAGGAAATCTTCTCCCACCCGAAACATGCCTATACCGCAGCGCTCATTGCAGCCATTCCCGATATCGATCCGGACAGGCCCTTGCATGGCGAACGCGACGCGGCACAGGCCGGGCAGACCCAATCAGCCAAACGCATGCGATAACAACGAAGGGAACGAATTCATGACCAACAAGTGGAAGACAATCGGGCTTGCCGCCATTCTCGCCGGCCTGACGCTGAGCGCAAGCTATGCGGAGGCCGCCGGCGTACTCACCATCGGCCGCCGCGAGGATTCGACGACGTTCGACCCGATCAAGACGGCACAGAATATCGACAACTGGGTGTTCTCCAACGTCTACGACGTGCTGGTGCGCGTCGACAAGACAGGCACGAAGCTGGAGCCGGGTCTTGCGGAAAGCTGGACGACCTCGGAGGACGGCCTGACCTATGTCTTCAAGATTCGCGACGCGAAATTTTCCGATGGCTCGCCGCTGACGGCTGACGATGCAGCCTTCAGCCTGCTGCGCATCCGCGATGATCCGGCGTCACTCTGGAGCGATTCCTACAAGGTCATCGATACCGCCGTCGCGACTGATCCACACACGCTGACGATCAAGCTCAAGCACGCATCGGCACCCTTCCTGTCGACGCTGGCGCTCCCGAATGCCTCGGTCATCTCGAAGGCCGGCATGCAATCCATAGGCGCTGATGCCTATGCGGAAAAGCCGATCGCCTCAGGCGCCTTCTCCGTCGAGGAATGGCGCCGCGGCGATCGCATTATCCTGAAGAAGAACCCGAATTTCTGGCAGGCTGACCGCGTCAAGCTCGACGGCGTCGAATGGATCTCCGTACCGGACGACAACACCCGGATGCTGAACGTGCAGGCCGGCCAGCTCGATACCGCCATTTTCGTGCCGTTCTCGCGCGTCGAAGAGCTGAAAAAGGACCCGAACCTCAATGTGCTGATCGATCCGTCCACGCGTGAGGATCACCTGCTGATCAATCATGCCCATGGCGACCTTGGCAAGAAGGAAGTCCGCCAGGCCCTGGACATGGCGATCGACAAGAAGGCGATCGTCGATGCGGTTACCTTCCATCAGGGCACGGTCGCCAATTCCTACATTCCGAAGGGCGCCTTGTATTACTATGCGGATAATCCGCAACGCCCCTACGATCCGGAGAAGGCCAAGCAGATGCTTTCGGCAGCAGGCGTCTCCAATCTCACTGTAAAGTACCTCATTCGCGCCGGCGATGAAGTGGATGAGCAGACGGCCGTCCTGGTGCAGCAGCAGCTTGCCAAGGCCGGCATTACCGCCAACCTGCAGAAGGTCGATCCGAGCCAGGAATGGGATATGACCATCGCTGGTGACTACGACATTTCCGTCAATTACTGGACCAACGATATCCTTGATCCGGACCAGAAGACGACATTCGTTCTCGGCCACGATTCTAACAATAACTATATGACCAATTACAAGAACGATGCGGTGAAGGATCTCGTCGCCAAGGCGCGGCTAGAGCTGGACCCGAAGAAGCGCGAGCAGATGTATATCGACCTGCAGAAGATGGCGAAGGACGATGTCAACTGGATCGACCTTTATTACAGCCCCTATATCAACGTTGCGCGCAAGAACGTCGACAATTTCCATCAAAATCCGCTCGGCCGCTTCTTCCTGGAAGATACGGTCAAAAATTGACATGGTCCCAGCTCCGCCGTCCACAGGGGCGGCGGAGCATTGCTTTGTAAGATGCCCCTTTCGCAAACCCACGAAGCGGTTATTCTGTCATCTTGATGCAAGGCAAGGATCATTGGCGAATGCACGTGCCGCAAGGTGAATTTCGGGAGCGCATGACGATACTCGGCGATCTTAACGTAGCCTCGTTCGTCCCCTGGATCCGGCGTCACGCCAATAAGCTCGGGCTTTCGCAGACGTTTTTCCAGTCCGATGCAGACCGGATCGAACTTGAGGTCACCGGGCCTGTGGAACTGATCGACATGCTGGAAATGGGCTGCTCACTCGGTCCGATCGATGTCTGGGTGGAGGAAATCCAGCGCAGGGTCATAAATGAGCCGCAGCCATCGCATCTTAGAAATTCCTGATCTATTGCCTTTTATTTAATCATTGTTGCCAATGCGAATTATTTATGCAAAACCTTTGAGCGGTACGGGATGCAGGCATCGGCGCCTGCCCATGACCAGCGGCGCTAAGCCATTGGTGAAATTAAGAGAGTTAAGGCTATGCCATTTGATGGGATCGGATCCTGGGCGCCAGTCGCCCTTTCCTCTGATCTGCCGCCAGGAACCGTCATACCGGCCTGGACATCGGTTGGCCCGATTGCCCTATGGCGCAGTCAATCGGGCCGCGCAACTGCATCTTCCGATCGCTGTCCGCATCGCGGAATGAGATTATCGCATGGTTTCGTTCGCGGCGAAGCGCTCTCCTGCATCTATCACGGATGGAGCTATTCGCTGTCAGGCGGATGTATTCGCATTCCCGCCCATCCGGATCTGGTTCCCCCGGAAACCATCCGCGTCGCCGTCCAGCAGATCGAAGAAGCGGGCGGCATCTTATGGGCAGCCGTCGCACCGCCGGCAACACAGCCTCCACAGCTTGACGAGCTTGTCCCTTTACGCTCTCTGAGCGTGGAAGCGGATGTCGCGGCAATCGAGGCCGCAACAGGGGCGAAGGTCGACGCGAGGGGACTGATCCGCCTGCCGGAATTTCCCTGGATCGGGTTGCTGCTGGCGCTACAGGAAAAGCATACGCTCGTTCTTCTCATGGTCGACAGGGATCGCAGCCCGGCAGACCGCATTGCGGCATCCCGGATTGTCGAATCCATCCGCCGTGCGGCGGAAGAGCGCCATAGGGAAATCACGGAATGAAAGGCGGCGCCATGATCGATGAATGGTATCCTGTCGGCCTCTTCAGCCAGCTCAGCGAGAAGGGAAGCAAGACTTGGCTAATGGGCGAGGCGATCGAGGTCGCGCGCGATCGGCATGGCAATGCGCAGGTGATGACTGCCGAGGGAAGAGCCCTCCCCGTCCGCGTGCGGTATGGCCATGTCTGGTCCTCCCTCGGGAACCCGGAGAAGGAGCTTTTCGCCATTCCGGAGGCCGATCAGCCGGGCCGGCGCTTCGTCGATGTCGGCGTGGTCCGTGTGCGCTGCTCGCCGCTTCGCGCCGTAGAGAACTTTCTCGACATCGCGCATTTTCCCTTCGTCCACACCGACATCCTCGGTGCGGAACCGCATACGGAAGTCGAAAACTACAAGGTCGAGATCCGCGAGGGTGTCGATGAAGTCTGGGCAACGCAAGTAAAATTCTACCAGCCGCAGGCTGCAAAGTCCGCGACCGGCGGCATTACCACCGAATATATGTACCGCGTGCCGGCCCCGACCTGTTCCGTCCTCTACAAGACATGCCCTCCGCGCCCCAGCGAATGGGACGTCATAACCTTGTTCGTCCAGCCTCTTGCCGAAGACCTCTGCGACGTGTGGCCGTGGATGGCGCTCTTCGATGATGAAACGCCGATGACGGACCTCATCCACTTTCAGCAGACGATCTTCCTGCAGGACCGCTCGATCCTCGAAAACCAGATACCCGCGCTTCTTCCGCTCGATCCCGGCATGGAAATCCCGACAAGGGCCGACCTCACCTCGGTCGCCTACCGGCGATGGCTCAAGCGCCATAATTATACCTACGGCGCACAGTTGGTCGCACAATGAAGCTCTACGATTATGTTCTATCGCCGAGTTGCTACAAGGTACGGCTGATGGCCGCGATCCTGGGTATCAAGCTCGACATCCGGCCCGTCGACTTCCATCCCGGCGCGGAGCATCGCGGGCCGGAGCTTCTGGCGCTCAATCCGGCAGGCTCCATCCCGATCCTCGAAGATGGCGATCTCGTGCTCACCGAATCCTCCGCCATGCTTGCCTATCTCGCTGCCAATTCTGCGCCTGAATGGCTGGGGCAGGATTCGCCGCAGGAGACGGCGCGCGTACAGCAATGGCTCTCCTTCTCGCATCGCCTGACCGCCAATCTTGGTGGCGCACGGCTCCACGAAATGCTCCTGCGACCGGGTGACATTAAACTTCTACAGGCTCAGGGGATTGCGGCATTGCGCGAACTCGAAGCTGGCCTCTTCGAGCAGGGCGAGCGCGGCATGCAATTCCTCGCAGGAAGCCGGGCGACCATCGCCGATATCGCCTGCTTTCCCTATGTCGCGCTTGCGCCCGACGGCGGCATCTCGCTTGACCCCTACCCGTTGATCCGGCTCTGGATGCGCGCCATCCGCAGCCTGCCCGGTTTCATCGAAATGCCCGGCATTCACCGCCTGCACGAGCTGAAACCCGATCCGCACCCGGCGGCGGAGACGTGATGGAATGACCGGCTATCTCCTGAAAAATTGCGCGGCTGTGATCGTCGATGAGGGCAAGGGACCGAGCGTGCGCCGAAACGTCGACCTGCTCACCAACGGCCCGGCGATCCAGGTGATCGGCGAAAACCTCTCGCTGAACGCCCTGCCGGAGGGCACGATCATTCAGGATGCTACCGGCTGGTTCGTCTATCCGGGGCTCGTCAACACCCATCACCACTTCTTTCAGTGCTTCGTGCGCAATCGGGCGGATCTCGACTGGACGAAGCTCTCCGTCATCGAATGGCTCGACCGCATCTATCCGATCTTCTCGCGGCTGACAGAGGATTGCTTCTATCATTCCTCGGTCACCGCCATGGCCGAGATGATCAAGCACGGCTGCACCACCGCCTTCGACCATCAATATTGCTTCCCCCGCCATGCCGGAAAGCGTCTGATCGACCGCCAGTTCGAGGCAGCCGACCTTCTTGGCATGCGTTTTCATGCAGGCCGCGGCGGCAATACCCTGCCGAAATCCGAGGGGTCGACGATCCCGGACGCCATGCTCGAAACCACGGATGAATTCATTGCCGATTGCGCGCGGCTGATCGACAGCTATCACGATGCCGGCCCCTTCAGCATGCGCCAGGTGGTGGTCGCGCCTTGCCAGCCGGTCAATTGCTATCGCGAAACCTTCGTCGAGTCGGTTGCGCTGGCGCGCGATCGCGGCGTGCAGATGCACACGCATGTCGGCGAAGGCGAAAGCCCGGTCATCGAGGCGCGGCACGGCATGCGCACGGTCGATTACTGCACCGAATTGGGCTTTGCCGGCCCTGATGCATTCTACGCCCATTGCTGGGAACTGACGCATGACGAGTTGCGCAAGATGGCGGCGAGCGGCACCGGCGTCTCCCATTGTCCGGAGCCGGTCTACCTCGTCGGCGCCGAAGTGACGGATATTCCGGCGATGCAGGCCTTCGGCTTGCGCATCGGCCTCGGCTGCGATGGAGCGGCATCGAACGACAATTCCAACCTCATGCACTGCATCCATTCCGCCTATATGCTGCAGTGCCTGACGGCCTCGACGCGTCAGCACTCGGTCCCCGCCCCGCTCGATTTTCTGCGCTATGCGACAAGCGGAGGCGCAAGCTTGCTGGGACGCACGGATATCGGGCGTCTCGCCCCGGGCATGGCAGCCGACCTCTTCGCCATCGATACGCGACGGATGGACTATGTCGGAACTCGGCATGACCCGCTGAGCCTGATTGCCAAGGTCGGGATCGGCATGCCCACCGATCTGACCATGATCAACGGACGCATCGTCTGGCAGGGCGGTGAATTTACCGGACTGGACGAGGCTGCGCTGTTTGCCGCGGCCGAGGCCGCACTTGCAACAGTAGAATTCTGAAAAACCAAAAGGGGAACTGGGATGCAGAAGAATCTGACCCGCAGAACATTGATGAAGAGCGCGGCTGTTGCAGGGCTCGCAACGGCCTTTACCGGCCGCTCTGCCTTTGCCGCAAACGAACCGCTGGGCATCACGCTCGTCGTGCCCTCGCCGATCGGCGATGTCGGCTGGGGCCATGCGCTGGCCGCGGGCCTTGATCCGATCAAGGCCGCCTATGGCGACAAGGTCAAGGTGACGGTGATCGAGAACATTGCCGAAGGTCCGGATGCGGACCGCATCATGAACAAGACGGTCGCCGATGGAAACCATTTCCTGATCGCCGGCTCGTTCGGCTATCAGAACGGTGCGCTTCAGGTTGCTCGCCGCAATCCGAAGGTCAGCGTCCTTCATGCCTCCGGCTTCCAGGTCGCGCCGAATTTTTCCCCCTTCGCCGCCAAGTATTTTCAAGGAACTTACCTGCTTGGCATGGCGGCAGCCGCCGTCTCCAAGACGGGCAAGCTCGGTTCGGTCTCCGCCTTCGCGATTCCTGAACTGATCACGTCGGTAAACGCCTTCACGCTCGGAGCGCAGGCGGTGAAGCCCGACATCGAGGTATCGGTCGTCTGGGTCAATTCCTGGTTCGATCCGGCCAAGGAACAGGAAGCGGCCAAGGCCTTGATCTCGCAGGGCTGCGACGTGATCTTCTCGAACGCGCAGGATACGCCTTCGGTCATATCGGCCTGCGAGGAAGCCGGCGTCTACGCCTTCAACCTGAACTCCTCGATGAAGAAATATGCGCCGAAAACCTATCTCGGCTGCGTGTCCACAGATTGGTCGCCCTTCTTCAAGGCATCGGTCGATGCCCATCTCGCCGGCACGTTCAAAGGCGCCAACGCGTTTCTCGGCGTCGCGGAGAAGGTCGTCCAGGTCGTCGACTGGAGCACGGCAATCCCGGCCGATACCATGGCGAAGATCAAAGAAACCGAAGGCAAGATCGCAAGCGGCAGCTTCTCGCCGTTTACCGGCCCGATCACCAAGGCCGACGGCAGCGAGGGAGCTGCTTCGGGCGCGACATTGACGGATGCCCAGATCGTCGCGATGGACTGGCATGTCAAAGGTGTGAAGACGCCTTTGCCGAAGTAATCACGTCATGACCATTCCGCTGCTGTCGCTGCGCGGCATCTCTAAAAGCTACGGCCAGGTCCATGCTAACAAGCATATCGACCTGGACGTGGCCAAGGGCTCGATCCATGCCATCCTCGGAGAAAACGGCGCCGGCAAATCGACCCTGATGAAGCTGATCTACGGTGTCGAACAACCGGACGAAGGGACTATCGCCTGGCATGGGCAGCCTCTCAGCCTTGCCTCCCCAGCGGAGGCGAGGCGTACCGGCATCGGGATGGTCTTTCAGCACTTCTCATTGTTCGAGAACCTGACGGTCGTCGAGAACATTCGCTTGATCGTGGCCGGCCGCAGAGCCGAACTTGCGCAGCGCATCCGCAAATTGGGGGATGAATTCGGTCTCGAAGTCGATCCGCTCGCCCATGTGCACGAACTGTCAGTTGGCGAGCGGCAGCGGGTGGAAATCATCCGATGCCTGATGACCGATCCGAAGCTGCTGATCCTCGACGAGCCGACATCGGTGCTGCCGCCGCAGGCTGTCGGGAAGCTGTTCGAGACGCTGCGCCGCCTGCGCGACGGCGGCGTCTCGATCCTCTTCATCTCGCACAAGCTGGAGGAGATCCAGTCCCTGTGTGACCGCGCCACCATCCTGCGTGCCGGCCATGTGACCGGGCATGTGGATCCGCGCGAGCATGACGCCCATGATCTCGCCCGCATGATGATCGGCCGCGACATGCCGGAAGCAATCCCTGCATTGCCCATGGCTGAAGGCGAAAAGCGCCTGGAACTCATTGGCCTCGATTACCAACCCGACGATCCTTTTGGCATGCCGCTATCCACCATCAGCCTGAGTGTGCGCAGCGGCGAGATTCTGGGCATTGCCGGCATTTCCGGCAATGGACAAAAGGAACTGGCCGCGCTGATTTCGGGGGAAACGACCCTGCCGCGGGACAAGCGCGACCAGATCTTCATGATGGGACACGACGTGGGTAGTCTCGATGCGGCGAGCCGCCGGAAGCTCGGCTTTGCCTTTGTCCCGGAAGACCGGCTGGGTCATGGCGCCGTCCCCGAAATGTCGCTGACCCTCAATGGTCTGCTAACGGCGCATCCGTTAGGGTTCGTGAAACATGGCCTCCTCGACAGCGGCACGGCGACTGACTTCGCAAACGAATGCATCCGGGATTATGACGTGCGCACGCCCAGCCCGGATGCGGAAGCGGGCTCGCTTTCCGGCGGAAACCTGCAGAAGTTCATTGTCGGGCGCGAAATCATGCTGGCGCCGAAACTGCTGTTCCTGGCTCAACCAACCTGGGGCGTCGACGTGGGCGCGG
Source organism: Martinezella sp. CNPSo 3959 (assembly GCF_057784355.1). NCBI lineage: Bacteria > Pseudomonadati > Pseudomonadota > Alphaproteobacteria > Hyphomicrobiales > Rhizobiaceae > Martinezella > Martinezella sp. CNPSo 3959. The sequence goes on along the minus strand of NZ_JBXSOV010000017.1, from coordinate 106,559 downwards.
CCTCCGCTATTCGCAAGCGGCTGATCGAGCTGCGCAATCAGGGCATGGCCATTCTCGTCATATCGGAAGAACTCGAGGAGCTGTTCGAACTCAGTGATTTTATCCAGGTCCTTTATCACGGCAGGTTAAGCCCGCCGCTCGTCACGCGCGACACCCACCCGGAAGAGATCGGTCGATACATGATCGGCGTACAGCCCCAACGCGAGAAAGCGCCCGCATGAGCAGTTCCTTCTCCGCCGCCCTGCCCACCCTGGTCCGACGGGAACGAGCCTCGCTGACTGCGAAATTGCTCGCACCGCCGATTGCCCTCGTCGTGACCATCGCCCTCAATCTTGGCCTCTACATTGCGATGGGTCGCGACCCGGCAGCGGTGATCTACGCCATGCTGATCGAGCCGTTCGTCTCGTGGGCATCATTCTCGGAGGTACTGCTGAAGACCGGTCCGCTGCTTCTGATCGCACAGGGTCTGGCGATCGGCTTTCGAACGAAGGTCTTCAACATCGGTGCCGAGGGCCAGTTCATTCTCGGGGCAATCTTCGCGTCCTCCATACCCATCTGGATGCCGCAGGCAACGGGCCAATGGATGTGGCCGGCGATGCTGCTGCTCGGCACGCTCGGCGGCGCTCTATGGGCGTCTCTCACCGCCTTCTGGCGTGTCAGGCTCAATGCCAACGAGATCCTCGTCTCGCTGATGCTGAGCTTCGTCGCCGCGCAATTGCTCAATTATCTGCTTCTCGGGCCATGGAAAGATCCGAACGGCTTCAACTTCCCGCAGTCGGTCATGTTCCAATACGATGCCATGGTGCCTATCCTCTTTGAGGGAACACGCGTCAATGTTTCATTCGTGTTTGCCCTTGCTCTGTCGATTGCCGCATGGATCTTCATGCAGAAGAGCTTCGCCGGCTATAAATTGCAGGTCGGCGGACTGGCGCCCCGGGCGGCAAGCTATGCCGGCTTCAAGGAGAGCTGGGCAATCTGGCTCTCGCTGATCATTGGCGGAGCAGCGGCCGGTCTTGCCGGTGCTGCCGAGGTCGCAGGCCCGCTTGGCCAGCTACAGCGTTCGATCTCGACCGGATATGGCTACGCCGCAATCATCGTCGCTTACCTTGGCGGTCTCAATCCGATCGGCATCGTCATTTCCTCGATCGTCATGGCAGCTCTCTATATCGGCGGCGACAATGCCATGGTTTCCGCCAATTTGCCCATTGCTGCGGTCCGCGTATTCCAGGGCAGCCTGCTTCTCATCTATCTGATCGCCATGGCCTTCGTGCGCTATCGTATCGTATGGCGCCCCACATCCGTACGGAGCACATCATGAGTGCTGTCGAGTTCATTCTTGCGGGCATGCTGGCAGCTGCAACACCGTTTCTGCTGGCAGCCCTGGGCGAGCTTGTCGCAGAGCGTGCCGGTGTCCTCAACCTCGGTGTCGAAGGGCTGATGGCGCTTGGTGCCGCCATCGCCTTCATTGTCGTTTATCACGGCGGCGGCCATTTTCTCGCCTTCCTCGCCGCGGGCCTAGGAAGCGCTCTCCTTTCGATGATCTTTGCCGGGATCATCCTGGGTTTCAACGCGAACCAGGTTGCGGCCGGCCTTGCTCTTGGGATTTTCGGCCAAGGCCTCTCGGCGCTGTTCGGCAAGAGTTATGAGAGCCTGACCGTCACGACGCTGCCGAAGATCGCGATCCCCGGGCTGTCGGACATTCCGGGTATCGGCGGTCTCTTCAATCAAGATATCGTCGTCTGGATCTCGCTTGTCGTGACGATCGCCATATGGGCGCTGTTTGCCTACGGCAAGGTTGGCCTGGTGCTGCGCGCGGTCGGTGAAAACCCGAAGGCCGCGCATGCGATCGGCTATCCCATTATTGCAATCCGTTTCGCCGCGGTTGCCTTCGGCGGCATAATGGCAGGCTTCGCCGGCGCTTACGCTTCCACGATCTATACACCGCTCTGGGCGGACGGCATGATCGCCGGGCGCGGCTGGATTGCTATTGCTCTCGTCGTATTTGGAACCTGGCTGACGGGGAGGATCTTCCTGGGCGCCTGCCTGTTTGGTGCGGTATCGCTTATGGGACTTGCCGCCCAGGCGACCGGATTTGCGGTCCCCTCACAACTCTTGTCATGCCTACCTTATCTCGTGACGATTATCGTCCTCGGCATCATCTCGGCAGACCGTGGCCTGCTCAAGCTCAACGGTGTCGCCTCCCTTGGCGAGCCATTTGAGCGTTAAAGCAATTCCAGAAAAAATGCGCACCGGCTTTCCGGCCGGATGCGCATAGAACCAAAGAGCGTTCACGCAATTCGAAGAAATGCGTGAACGCTCCGACTATCTTTGCACAATCAGGTGGTACGTTCCGCCGCCCGTGGACGCCACTTGATCAGACGAGCCTCGACGAAATCCAGGACGAGATCGATCAGCAGGACGAACACTGCCAGGATGAAGATCCCGGCAAAGACGCCGACGGCATCGAAGTTCCCTTCAGCCTGCGCGATGAGGTAACCCAGACCGGCCGATGCACCCAGATATTCACCGATGATGGCGCCAACAACCGCAAAACCAACGGATGTCCGAAGCGATGAAAGGATCCAGCTCGCCGCAGCCGGGAAATAGACATGGCGCAGCAGTTCGGATTTCTTCGCCCCAAGAATGCGGGCATTGGACAGCACCACGGGGTTGACTTCACGCACACCCTGCATCGCGTTGAAAAAGGTTACAAAGAACACGAGCGTGACGGCGAGAGCCACCTTGGACCAAAGGCCCAGGCCGAGCCACAAGACAAAGATCGGGGCAAGAACCACACGCGGAATGGCGTTCAGGCCTTTGATGAACGGATCGAGGATTCGCGCTGCGGAGCGGGATAGTCCGAGCCATACGCCTGCAGCAACGCCAAGAGCCGTGCCGATGATGTAGCCGAGCACCGTTTCCGTGAGGGTAATGGTCACATGCTTGAAGAAGCCGGGATCGGTGACCCATGTGAATACCTGTTTCAGAATATCGACAGGCGAGGGAAAGAAGAAGACATCGATCACGCCCAGGTTCACGCCGATCTCCCAACCGCCGACAATGACCAGCAGCAATGCCAGTTGGGTAAGTCTCTCAGTCATGGCGTTCATAGCTTTTCTCCACTTCACCGCGCAGGGAAGCCCAGATATTGCGATAGAGTTCGGTAAAGCGGGGATCGAGCTTGATCTCCGCGACATCGCGAGGCCGCTCCAGATCGACAGGGAAACTGTCGATGACGCGCGACCGGGGACCCGAGGCCAGAACCACAACACGATCGCCCAGAGCAATCGCTTCCTCAAGATCATGCGTAATCAGAACCACAGCCCGCTGCTCTTCCTGCCATAGCCGAAGCAGTTCATTCTGCATCAGATGCCGGGTATGAATGTCGAGCGCGGAGAAAGGTTCGTCCATGAGGATAACCTTCGGCCCCGTTATCAGCGCCTGCGCCATTTGCACACGCTTACGCTGGCCGCCCGAAAGCTGATGCGGATAGCGATCCTCGAAGCCTTTAAGCCCGACCTTCGCCAGCCATTTGAGGGCTCGCTCCCGGCGCTCGCCCGCGCCGACGCCTTGGAACATCGGCCCCAGTTCCACATTTTCGATCGCGGTTTTCCATGGAAGCAGAGCATCCTGCTGAAACAGATAGCCGATATTATTCTGGATGCCGGAGACCACGCTGCCATCGATGGAGACCGAGCCCTTTGCCGGCTTCAAAAGACCTGCAATCGCATTCAGGATCGTACTTTTGCCACAGCCCGTCGGCCCGACGATAGCGACGAATTCGCCATCGGCCACCGCCAGATTCACATCCTGGACCGCGACGAAGGAGCCAAAGGCCATGGTGACATTTTCGATTGCCACCATCGCTTTGGGCGACGCCGCCGCATGCGGTGTCTGTGCTGCCGGCTTTAAGGCTGTCACGGACATCTTAACCTCCCTTAGTTCGATGCCGTCGCCGGCACCTTCGCTACAAATTCGTTGGTATAGGTCTTGGAAAGGTCGATCTTGGCAGCCTTGACCTTGTCGTTGAACGACGTCAGGACATCGAGAGGCGTCTTGATATCTTTTTCGTCCAGCAGCCCATCCGTGGAAAAGATCTGCCGCGCGTTTTCAACTGCCTTGATATACGTCTCCTTGTCGCCCGAAATGAATTCCGGCGGAAGCTTTTCGACGATCTCTGCGGCGCTGTGCGTCTTCATCCATTGAAGCGCCTTTACCGTTGCGTTTGTAACCTTCTGAATGGTCTCCGGATTCTTGGAGATGTAGTCCTGCGTGGCGTAGAGCACCGATGTCGGATAGATGCCACCATAGATTTCCTTAGCACCATCGTCGTTGCGAGCATCGATCAGGATCTTTCCGACACCCTTCTCGACCACAAACGTTGCCGCAGGATCGTAATTTACGAGGAGATCGATCTTGCCCTGCTGAAGCGCTGCCACTGCCGCGGCGCCCGATCCGACGCCGATGATCGAAACGTCGTTCGCCGAGAGCTTATGCCGCTGAAGATAGTAGCGAATGAAGAAGTCCGAGGACGAGCCCGGAGCGGTGATTCCGATCTTGGCGCCCTTAATGGTCTCCGGATCTTTCGGATCGAATTTCGCGTCTTTGCCGCCGGCCAGCACCAGCCCGGAATTGCGCCCAAGCTCCACGAAGGCGACAACATGCTTGTTCTGCGACTGCATCTGAATCGTATGGTCGTAAAAGCCGACAGCAACATCCGTCGAGCCGGCAACCAGCGCCTGCAGGGTTTTCGATCCGCCCGACGCGAAGTTTTCGACGGTGACCTCCAGGCCCTCTTTCTCATAAAGACCCAAGCCCTGCGCGACCGGGAAAGGCAGGTTGTTGAGGTTGTAGGAACCAACGCTGATGCGGACAGGTTCCGCGAAAGCCGTTCCGGACAGCGCTACCGCCGCAGCGAGTGCGAGAATAAGCTTTTTCATTCGATCTCCTCCATCTTGGCGCCCTCCCGGCACCATGGGTTGCTTGATTATGCTGCACAAACCAGCGGTTTGGCGGGCTTTGCAAAGACATGGCCTTCGAACAGCCTGCGTGCCGTGCGAAGAATTCCGGCGACGAGCTTTCCATCTCGCAACTGCAGCTTCACGTCCAGATGGCCGCTCGGATGTTCAATGGAAAGCACGACGGGCGGTGTTTGAACGCCAATAAGGCGGGATGCCACAGTGTTTTCGCTCACACAGGCCGTTGCAATCCCGACAGCGCCTGTTGTCGCCAGTGACGGATGGCATTCATTCGGCATGAAGTAGCGAACGTTCAATGCGCCGCCGTGTCTGGCCTGAGAGATGAGAACCGGTTTCGGGGTGACTTGGCTGCGAACGTCACCCATCCCCATTTTCTCGCCCGCGAGAATGCGAAGATCTTCCAGCCGCTCGATCAGCGAATGATTGCCGTTCAGTTCAGCAGCGCTCTCGTATCCGGTCACGCCAAGCGAGGCCGCCTCAATCAGGAGCATCGGCATCGCGCAATCGATACAGGTCACATCGATGCCGGCGATCGTCTCTATCGATTTGCCGCTTGGGAAGAGCTGGCCCGTTCGGGCACCTGCCGCATCCTTGAACGTGAGCGCGATCGGAGCAGCCTGACCGGGCACACCGTCAATCCGAGCGTCGCCGAGATAGGCTACCGCACCATTCGGTGTCGGAACCTCGGCTTCGATCATCTTGCCGGTATTGACGTTGAAGATTTTGACGAGGGTGGTCTCTCCGGCGACCGGCACAAGCCCCGCCTCTATCGCGAACGGCCCAACGGCCGCCAGCATGTTCCCGCAATTGGGTGAGGTATCGACGATCTGCCTGTCGACGCGAACCTGCGCGAACAGATAATCCACGTCGGCACCAGGCACCGTTCCCGGGCCGCAAATGGCAACTTTGCTGGTGACCGGATTTCCCCCTCCGATACCATCGATCTGAAGCGGATGCCCGGAGCCCATCACGGACAAAAGTACTTGATCCCGCTCCGCCGGGTCCTGCGGCAGATCCGACGCCAGAAAGAACGGGCCCTTCGAGGTGCCGCCCCGCATCAGCACGCACGGTATGGAGAGCAAATCATTCATGCGTTTTTCTCGCCATATAATGTGATTATCGTATCAATCCGCCTTGTTATTGCTATTATGGAATTAATGATTGATATGTGAAATGCTAAAATCGAGGGCATTGATACGGAATGAACATCAATTGCGAAATCCTTGACCTTAGAGCCTTCCTTGCCGTGGTCGAACTGCAGGGCTTTCATCGCGCGGCCGATCAGCTGAACATGTCGCAACCGGCGCTGAGCCGGCGCATCCAAAAGCTGGAGCAGGCAATCGGCGCGCCGCTGCTGGAACGGACGACGCGCCATGTCGCAGCCACAGCTCTTGGAACCGAACTCGTGCCTCTGGTGCAGCGTATGCTCGAAGAATTCGACGGTTCGCTGTTTTCGATGCGGGAACTGGGAACCAAGCGCGGAGGGCTGGTAACAATCGCATGCCTGCCGACGGCAGCCTTTTATTTCCTGCCTTCCGTCATTCGCCAGTTCAACCAGGAATATCCGAATATTCGGCTTCGAATTCTCGATCTGACCGCGACTGACGCATTGCAGGCGGTGGCACGCGGCGAGGTCGAATTCGGGATCAATATCATGGGAAGCTCTGACAGCGATCTTGTCTTCGAGAGGCTGGCCGAGGATCCATTTGTCCTGGCAGCCAAGCGCGACCATCCGCTAGCGGAAAAGAAAGAGGTCCGATGGCAGGATCTTGAACCCTACCCGCTGATCACAGTTCATCGCTCCAGCGCGAACAGGACGTTGCTTGACGCTGCTCTGGCCAGATCGAACATCAAGCTCAACTGGTTTTACGAAGTGACCCATCTTTCCACATCGCTCGGTCTGGTGGAGGCAGGGCTCGGGATTTCCGTGCTGCCGAAAATGGCGACCCCGCAGGGGGAGCACCCGTTCCTGGTCACACGCCCGATCCGAAATCCCGAAATCTCGCGCACCATCGGCGTTGTCCGCCGTCGGGGCGGAACGCTGTCGCCCGCTGCCGAACATTTCATGCGCATGCTGATCGGGGCGTGGACATAAAACTGATCGGCAGGCGCAGCCGACGACACGCTCCGGCAGGCAACGTCAGCTCAAAATCGTTCGGAGCGCTCAATTAACTGAACGGGGATCCGCAAGATGGCAGACCGCCTTTCGGCAAACCGCGATCAACCGCCCGATGTGGAGGTGAAAACCGCCAGCTGGGCGTCGAAAGCCCGCTGGAAGGCAGGCCGCGCTTCACCGCGCCTGACATAGGCGTGGAGATTCGGATATTCGTTCAGAATGCCCGATGCGTGCAGCCTGCGCAGCACCGATACCATCATCAGGTCGCCGGCACTGAATGCGCCCTCGAGCCAGTCGGCATCGCCAAGGCGAGCGGACAGGTCACCCAGTCGATCGCGGATGGCTTCTTCAACGAGCGGACGGCGCTGCTCGTACCAGGGCTCGTGGACGCCGCGGTTGATGATTGGCGGCTCCACCGTATTGAGCGCAGCGAACATCCAGGCGACGGCGCGGGCACGGCCGTTTGGGTCAACTGGCAGCAGGCCCAGGTAATGCTCTGCGATATGAAACACGATCGCCCCCGACTCGAAGAGAACGAGATCGCCTCGCTCATAGGTCGGGATTTGCCCGAAGGGCTGACGCGCGCGATGTGCGGGCTCCTTCATCGCTTTGAACGACACAAGGCGAACCTCGTAAAGCTCTCCCACTTCTTCGAGCGCCCAGCGAACCGGCATGTCCCGCGCCAGTCCCCGGCCACGGTCTGGCGATCGTTCAAAGACGGTAATGATGGTCGATATTTTGCTGGTCATCGTCCTCTCCGTTTATGGCGTACTATCCCAGGGACGATTGAAACCGGATCCGTCCGACACCGGGTCGACGAAATTTTCCTTCAGGGACGGGAGAAGAGGGTGTCGGTATGCAAGAAACGGCCGCCTGCCCACGGGAGCCAGCAGCCGTTTACGCCTTGAGAACCGGCGCCGATATCAGGCCGCCTGAGCCGATGCGAGCCGCAGCGCAACCCGTGCGACGCGCTCGCCGTAGGCGCGGGCGGTTGCGAGATCGCCGACCGACATTTCGCTCGGGGCTGCATCGGCGTCGGACTGAGCCATGGGCGCAATGTACGATCCCATCCTGTTGGCATCGTCGCGTTTCGACGCCTTCACGTTGGCCGGCTTCATACCCAGGCTGACCCAAAGACCGCCATGCTGTCCCGCCAGAAGAACGAAATATTCGAGGGTGTTGAGCTTGTCACCGTTCAGGCTGGCGCTGTTGGTAAAGCCTCCGAAGACCTTGTCTTGCCATTTGTTGGCAAACCAGGCCTTCGAGGACGTGTCGGCAAACTTCTTAAACTGCCAGCTCGGACCACCCATGTAGGTCGGCGATCCGAAGATGATGGCGTCGGCGGCATCCAATGCGGCCCAGGCCTCATCTGAAAGGTTGCCGTCGGCGTCAATGGCGTAAAGCGTACCGCCCGCCCCTTCTGCGATGGCTTCCGCCATTCGCTGAGTGTGACCGTAGCCGGAATGATAGACGATGGCTGTATTGCTTTTGCGATGTGACACGATGATCTGGCCTCCTTGGGGCCGTGGCTTTGCGCAGTCCGGAGGCGATTTCGCTCCGTACGGCGCCTTCTTTCAGAAGAGGTTGATGGCGCGAGTTCGAATGATGCCCGACACCTGGCGATGGATAGTTTTAGCCAGCCAGTTACGCGGAGGTTCTCAGGGTGATGAACTTATGTGCGGCGAGATGCTCAAGCATGACCGCTGAGACCGGCCAGCATCAGCAACAGCAGGAACAGCATTGGCGGCGGTAGCTCGCGATAGTTCCGGATACGGACAATGGCCGTGATCGCTGCGAGCATGATGCAGGTGCCCAAAGCGACCCCGATATATCGGCTGCCGGCTGTAACCAGCAGCACTGCGGTTAGGAATTCGAGCGCGCCTGTGACCCAGCACCACCAGAATGGAAATCCAAGCTGCACGAAGCCCGCGCGGACTTTTGAATGGCCGCTCATGTTCACTATGGCCCCGACGAGAAACGCGGCTGCGGACAGCCAAACCAGAACGGTGTTGAGCACTGTTGTGCCCATGAAAATTTGAACTGGAAGATCCATCACTATTCTCTTCTCCAGCGAGCCATGTCGCGGTGAGTTCTTATAGCGATGTCATATAATCTAGCATTGCTAGTTTTTCAACCGACGTTCTTTTTGATAACGTTAGCGTCGAGAAATCGTGCATGAAGACGAGGAGACGACGTGGGTATCAGCGAACGCAAGGCCCGGGAAAGGGAGGAACGAGGCCGGAGGATCGTTGTCGCTGCGAGGACGATCGCCGAACGCGACGGCTGGACCTCGGTCACGATCCGGCGTCTCGCCGACGAGATCGAATACAGCCAGCCCGTTCTCTATTCGCATTTCCAAAATCGCGATGAAATCGTCGGGGCGGTCGCGCTCGAAGGATTTGGCGAGTTGGCCGGAATACTTCGCGCCGCGATCCGGCCGTCGTCCACGCCCGAAGAGGCAATAGAAAGCGTCGCGACCGCCTATCTCGATTTCGCCTTTGCCCGACCGGCAATGTACGAGGCGATGTTTATCCTTCCCACCGGTCTGCGCTTCGCCAGATCCGATACGCCACCGCAGCTCCGTGCGGGCTTCGGAGCCATGGCGACGGTGATCGCGCCCTTCGCCCAGGATGTAGATACCGCCACGGAAACTTTCTGGGCAGCGCTCCACGGATTGGTGGAGCTTGAGCGCCACGGCAGAATAAGGCCCGCTTTCCGGTCTCAGCGCATCACCCTCATCATGCGGATGGTGTCGGGTCAGCTCCAGCGATAAATGTTGCGAGTAAAGGGATGTCGCGGCAGGGAAGTGGGAAACGAAGGGCCCCGATCTTCAAAATTTGTTCACTGCTGACGGGAGCTCGGTTTACTGAAACTCCCGGAGCTCACCTTCAGCATATCGATATGCAAATCGGAGATGACCCGAACCCGATACCGAGCAACATTACTAGGAGCCTAGATTTCCGGTGGCCCAGGATGGAAACTCGGCCTTGATTTGCGGGCATCAGATGTCCGATCGCCCTAAGCAGTCGCTGGGGATTTCATTATTCAGACCAAATGCTCCAGAAATGTCCGCTCGTAGCTTTTAAACGGCGGGTTTGTCCGATATCGCGAATTCGCTTCGATACCATCGGGATCTCTTCCGACCTCCTCCCGATATCGCAGATAACTCGCGTCGTCAGGAAATGTGAAACGCGCAACGGCGACCACAGACGTGTCCTCATGGCCAACTCCCGGGAAACTCATGGTCGCGCCAATAGGAGCCTGTCGGGAAATGAAATATCCGTCGTGCTTTCCGCCGTGACGCTCGATGAGCTCCTTCCAAGTCTGCGCGTAGATCTTGAATTCGTCCAGGCCGTCCCGATCGATGTGATAACGAACTTCACAAACCAAATATGCCTCAGCCATTGGAGCTCCCTCACCTCGACAGTCAAATAAGCATGCTTCCGCTCACGAACGATGATTTCACATATATTGCTACGATCATGGTTGCCAAATGGGACCTTCTGGCAGGTGAAAATTCGACGATGGTTGGCAGAGGCCAGCCTGATACGGTTATGACCAAAAAAAGCCGCCGGCGAACCGAAGAACCGCCAAGCGACAAGATGCAAGAGCTTCTCCGCGATATACAATCGATGCTTGCTGGACGTTACTACGACTGCCGAGGTCGGAACAACGCTGCTACGGCAATAACCGTGGCGATGACGCCGCCCGCCGCGCAAAGCCAAAAGGCGAGACGAACACCGCTCGCGAGATCGCCGGCGGACACCTTGCCCCCTGCAAAACCGGCATAAGCATTGGCAAGACCAACGAGGACAGCAAGGCCAACGGCGTTGCCGATGTTCATCGTGGTCGACGCCATTCCCGATGCAACACCCTGTTCGCGATCCGGCACTCCGGAACCGGCAATGATCCACATTGCCGTCCATACGACGCCCTGACCGATCCCCGAGACGAGCAGACCCGGAACGATGGCTGCATAGCTGCTTTCGGGCCACGCCCCGGCCACCATGATAACGGTACCCGCCGCCCCTACCAGCATTCCCGCGATCAATGTCGATCGTGCCGAAAAGCGCGACGCATACCGCTCGCCGATTTGAGTACCGGCGGCAATGGCAAGCGAGGGAACGAGGAAAGCAAGACCCGTCTCCGAGGCCGTGAAGTGATGGATATCCTGAAACAGCACCGTCAGAAAATAGGGCAAGGCTCCAAACGTACCCATGTAGAGAAAGGTGATGGCCATGCTCGTCACAAGCATGCGGTTGCCGAACAGCCTGAGAGGCATCAATGGATCGCGGCTTTGCGATTCGATGATCATGAACGCCAGCAGCAGAAGCGCCGATAGACCGAAGGCCCAGAGAATAGGTGCGGCATTCCAGCCGAACACCGGCCCCTGGACGAGTGCGAACACCAGCAGAGTGGCGCCTCCCGTAACCGTCAGCGCTCCCGACAAGTCGAAGGAGCGGCCATGAGACACACGAGGATCTCGCGGGATGACGAAAAGGGCTGCGACGATCGCAATCAAGGCAAGGAAGACATTGACGAAAAACACCGATGGCCAGCCAAAAGCGCTCGTTAGAAAACCGCCAGCGAGCGATCCGATCGTAAGACCGCTGGCACCCGCCCCGCCCCAGACCGCCAGAGCCCGGTTGCGCGCCGCCCCTTCTGCAAATAGGCGATTGACGAGGGAGAGAGTGGCGGGAAAGAGAAAAGCACCGCCGATGCCTTGGACGGCTCGCGCTGCGATGATGACTGCGGGCTCCCAGGCCAATCCCCCCACCAGTGAGGATATCGCATAGAGCCCGAGCGCCGTGATGAACAATCGGCGTTGGCCGATGAGGTCCGCCGCACGCCCACCGAAGAGCAGAAAACCGCCGCAGAAGACTGTGTAGGCGCTGACGACCCATTGCAGCGTCTGACCGGAAAAGTTGAGACTCTCGCCGATTTTGGGCAAGGCGACGAAGACGATGTTGATATCGAGCGAGATGATTAACTGTGCAAATGCGAGGAGCGCCAGCGCAGCCGCCCGGTTGAAATTCGCCGCACCTGCCCCGACTGATGGTCTTTCTGCAAGGTGGTCCATTGACCCTCTCCGTCAATTCTTTGTCGATCAACAAATAATGTTAGACTTGCATAGTCGAGTCAAGGCTATTATTTGTTGAATGACAAAGATTGAGGTTAAGCATGGCAGGACGGCCACGGGAATTTGATCGTGATGAGGCGTTGGCCAAAGCCCGTGACCTCTTCTGGGAGCGAGGCTACGAAGGCGTCTCGATGGCCGACCTCGTCGACGCCATGGGCATAGCGTCCGCGCGCATCTATGCCGCTTTCGAATCGAAAGAGGCGCTGTTCCAGGAAGCGGTCATGCTGTACGCCTCCGGCGAGGGCGGATTTGCCACCCGTGCCCTGGCTGAGGAATCGACTATTCTCGATGCCTTCGAGCGGCTTCTGCAGGATGCGATCCTGCTCTATACGCGTCCAAATCACCCGCACGGCTGCATGATCGTGATGGCGGCCACCAACTATACGATCAATAACCAGGCGGTCCGCACGCGGCTCGGCCGATACCGGCGGGACCGCGCTGCCTCCCTACACGAGCGTCTGAAAATGGCATCGGAGGCCGGCGAGTTGAAACCTGATGCCGACCCCCGCGCGCTGGCGGAATTCTACGCCGCTTTTCTTCACGGCCTATCGGTGCAGGCGGCCGACGGCGTGCCAAGAGACATGCTTCTGTCTACATTGTCTCCCGCGCTATTGCCATTGAAGAGCGCGTTATTGGCCAAGGCTGACGATCTCTGAACCGATCGTCGCCGGCATTGCACATTCTCGATGGTGAGCGCGTAAGCGGAGCAACTTCGATGACGAGGGCGGCTGTGGCGGTCTTCTTGAAGATCTGCGCACAAGCATTCGCTCGGCGCGTTGATTATTCGCGTGGGGATTCCACAGTCGGAGCAAATTAGATCCAGTCCCGACACTGTAAAGAGACGGCTCCCCTTTCGAGCACGCCCATATGCTTTCGCCGAAGGCGTTGCGCGGTTTGGCGAGCTGCCGGAACGTGCAGAGCGATCTGAAGTTCACCTCGCGAAGCTTGCACCCGAAAATGCAGCCCTCCTGAAGAACCCGCCGCCGCGCCGCCGTTTCAACCGCTACTCACAGCAGCGGTCGAAGGTATTCGCCATTGAACTTTCCATCAGACGTCAAGGCAAATCCCCACTCCATATTCCCATGCTCGAACCGGACATCGCAAATATCCCAGCCGCCTGGCCCCACCCCTTTGAGTGATACGCCTTGCAATGGTCCCAATCGTTCCAGATCTGCTTGAATCACGGCGCTCTGTTCACGAGTGGCCGCAGCAAGTGCCGGAGTCATTCTTTCGTAGTCGGGTTCACCCCTTTGATGCTCCGCAATCGACTTGAGGAGCAACACCTCACTATTCACCAGCGGCATCTTGTTCTTAATCCGCTCGGCTAGCTTGTCCTCAATGCTCTGAACCAGTTCCTCCGTCACACGGGAGGCGGTGTGGTCATAGCCATGTTGATGCAGGACGACGCCGGAGATGGCGCCACTGAGATCGCGAGCAAACGTGATCTGCGCGGGTACAATCTTGTAGAAGAATTGATCGATGCCCTCCGGAAAAATTTCAACTTCAGACTGGCCAGTCACTTGAGTAAAAAGTCGACCGTCTCTGTGCGTGAAGACATAACCTAGATTGTCCAGGAGGTAGTATCCCGCATATTCGGCATACAGATTCGGATCAATTTTAATCTCGGTTCGCGGTCTCGCCTGTTCGTACCGCCGCCATGCTGTTTCGTCCGTGGAAGATTCGGTCATATTGGTGTCCTTTGCGAGTTTTAAGAGCTCATCGACCGAGAGGTGCCTACCCCCGGCAATCTTTACTCTTAGGGTATCAATGATGTTGAGACTGCGTTCGGTTCGGTTCCGCAGCTCCTGCAGTGCCGAATGCTGCATGGCCAGCAAGCCATCGAGGTCGGTGACATGATCGGCCAAAAGCTTTGCGACGTTCGTCAGGCTAAGTCCTGCTCGTTTGAGAGCCAGAATCTCATTTAAACGGGCGATCTCATCTGCACCGTACAGCCGCCAATTCTTTCTCGTTCTTCTCGGATGTATGAGGCCACGCTGCTCATAAAGTCGGAGCGCACGGACCGTTAAGCCAATGCGATTGGCACATTGGGCAGCGGTCAGCCATACCTCTTCATTCCTCTCGGCGCACACAGCGGTCTCCTTCATGATCGAGACCTCTTCTACGCTATGACGTAAGGTACGGCTCAAGAGGCAATTTTGCTTTTTCCTTGCTCATCGAAGAACAATGAAAACCTCGGGCCAAAATTCGGTCACGCCACCTATTTTGCTGCACGCACGGTGAGAGCTTCAATCCACAGGGTGCGAATTCGTTTCAGCTACGCTGCTATTGCGGAACTGGCTCGGTGGAGCACCGATAATACGCTTGAAGGCACGGCTGAACGATGCTTCGGCGTCGTAGCCCAATCTCTGTGCGACCACGGACACGCGCATTCCATTGCGCAGCCATTGAAGAGCTTGATGCATGCGCACCCTCGCCACGTAGCGCGCCGGCGTTTCACCCACGACCTTCAGGAAGCGCTCGGCGAAACCCGACCGTGAGATGCCCATCAGGTTCGCCAGTGCCGCCAAGCTCCAGTCACGGTCCGGCTCGAGGTGAATTGCAGCCAGCACCCGGCCGATTTCAGGATTGCGCACCGCGGCAATCCAGCCGGTGGTATCGCCGCAGCCATGTTCGACCCACGTCCTGATCAATGTTGCGGTCAAGACATCGGCAAGTCTTGCCAGTATGCCTCCCGCGCCAACCCGATCCATCTGCACTTCACGCGTCATGGCGTCGAGCAAATGCGGAATCGCCGGCTCGTTCTTGGCCAGATCGCTGGTGAGCATGGTGTCGGGCATCAATCGCAGCAGCGGATGAAGGTTGTCAATATTGAAGCGCATCGCTGCAGTCAAAGCCACCGTTCCCCCACAGGCATCGGAGCACTGGAGATCGAAGACATCTCGGCAGACTTCCTTGCGGTCAAATTGCTCGAAAGGCACAGGAGGAAGGCCTGGCTCGCTTGCAATCATATGCGCATTGCCACGCGGCAGAAGCGCAGCATCGCCGGCTCCCAACGGAAGCCAATCGCCTGACGGCGCCTGAAGCCAGGCGGAGCCGGATGAAATGAAATGCAATCTCGCCGACGACTGCGGCGCAAAATAGGTCGCCCACGGCTCCGAGAGTCGACAGCGACTATATTCAACGCCATCAAGCCGCAAGCCCCTCAGCATCTCGCTCAGGGCATCATGAGTCTCGCCGGCATTATCTTTGGACGAATAGTCAAGCATCTCGGATTTCCTAGCATGGAAAGTACAGACTGTCACGACTACCTTTTCGCTCAATGGCATCAATGCGCGCCAAGACATCTTAATATAGGACCGCCCCCATGGCAGAGAGCAATTTCAAGCCCATTTCATCTCCTCACAATCAACCGACGGCGGAGACATCCAGCAGACCCAGATGGGATGCCGTCGTCGCCCTGGCGCTCGGCGTCTTCGGTCTCGTTACGGCGGAATTTCTGCCGGCCAGCCTGCTCACCCCGATCTCTTCCGATCTTGGTCTCTCCGCTGGGGAGACCGGCCAAACGGTGACTGTAACGGCTGTCGTCGCTGCATTTGCAGGCCCCGGTATCGTCATAGCCACGCGAAATTTCGATAGGCGCCGCGTGCTGTTTGGCCTGACTGCTCTTTTGATCCTTTCCTGCGCCCTGGCGGCAACCGCCAACAATTTGATTTCACTCCTCGTATCACGAGTTCTGCTGGGTGTCGGGCTCGGCGGTTTCTGGGCGATGGCCGGCGCGCTTGCAATGCGGCTGGTCCCGATCGAACATCTTCCACGGGCGATGGCGATGATCTTTACCGGCGTCTCCCTCGCCACCGTCACGGCAGCCCCGCTCGGCTCCTATGTGGGGTCGACTCTTGGATGGAGAGCTTCCTTCGTCCTGGCCGGAGCCGTCGGCGTGCTTGCATTGATTGCCCAGGCTGTCACCGTGCCATCGCTACCACCGGCAGGTCACGCGGGTTTGTCAACGCTCGGCGCCGTTCTGACGCGGCCTAAGATCCGGGTGGGTCTGATCACGACACTTCTCATCGTTGCAGGCCATTTTGCCGGCTTCACTTATATTCGCCCGTATCTGGAAGGTATCGCCCACCTCAAGGTCGAGATGGTGTCGCTGGTGCTCCTCGCCTACGGCGTCAGTGGTTTCTTCGGCAATATTGTCGGTGGCATGATCGCGGAGCGCAGCGCTGCTGTTGGCACCGTCTTCTCATCGAGCCTGATCGCCGTTGCCGCCGCTATCTTCGTAACCGTGGGCGCATCCGAGCTCGCGGCGATTGTCGGAGTTGCCATTTGGGGTTTCGCCTTCGGCGCCTTCCCCGTCTCCATCCAGAGCTACATCACGCGGGCTGCTCCCGACGAAGCTGAAAGCGCAGGAGCATTGCTTCTGACCGCTTTCCAGGTTGCTATTTCGAGCGGAGCGGTCCTGGGCGGCGTATTGATCGATCTGCAGGGGCCGCTGGGCGTCATGTCGTTCCTTGGGGCGGCATGCCTTGCGGGAACCATCGTGATGGCAGCACGCGGCGGCAAACAGACCGCGCTCGCTCAAAGCTGACGGGCGAGATCACAGCGTCTGCTCCGATTATCGAGGGTAGCTTTCGAACTGCAGATATGGCAGCGATCGGAAGCGCCCTCGATTGCCACGGCTCGGAGCAATGAAAGCATTCATTCGCGCTGCAGCGATCCCAGCTAGCTTCAATCTGGATCAACGTCCTTTCGCCCGGCGGTATCGGCGCTCAGCCAGACAAACACCAGGCCATGCTCCCGCTTTATGGTTCGGCAATAGGCCGTCATTCCATATAGGCCGCAAGCTCCTCAGGCGTTCCCCGAGGAAAAGCTTCCTTAAGATAGTCCAGAAATGCAGACACGCGGGCGCTGAGCAGCCGCCGCGTCGGGTATAGCGCCCAAAGGGCAGTCTGAAATCCTTCCACCTCACCCCAACTCACCAGCCTGCCAATGGCCAGATCCGGAATGGCGAGCGATAGGGGTAGACGCGCCGCACCCGCGCCAGCGCGGACGGCATCGCGAACCATGATGAAGGAGGAGACACTCAGGACTGGCCTTGCCACAAGGCTGAATTTTTCCGCTGAACTCGTCACCTCCCACGATTCGGCCTGGTTCATCGCTCCACGACTGACGGCGGGAACGGCATTGCGGCCCGCTGGACGCGGCAGGTCGGGACTTGCCACGACAACAAGCCGATCATGCAGGAAGACGCGGCCGACAAGACTTTCATCCGGCTCCGGATTCACGCGAATGACCACATCATAGGCTTCCTCGATCATGTCGACGGCCCGGTCTTCCGTCGTGATCTCAAGCTGAACTTCGGGATATTTCCGGACGAATCCTGCTGCAAGCTTTCCCAACGCCGTCTGCGAGAACAGCAAGGGCGCGCTGATCCTCAACCGGCCCCGGGGGCTATGTCCACCTGAAGCGATCGCCTTCGCCGTTTCGTCGAGCTCGGTCAGCAGCGCGCCTGTTCGCTCGAAGAGTGCACGCCCCTCCTCCGTCAGCTTCAGCATCCGTGCACCGCGCTCGAACAGGCGCAGGTCGAGACTTGCCTCCAGCTCGGCCACGCGCCGTGACAAGGTTGCCTTCGGACGACCGGCTGCGCGAGCGGCCCTTCCGAAC
The DNA here is from genome assembly GCF_057784355.1 of Martinezella sp. CNPSo 3959. Taxonomy (NCBI): domain Bacteria; kingdom Pseudomonadati; phylum Pseudomonadota; class Alphaproteobacteria; order Hyphomicrobiales; family Rhizobiaceae; genus Martinezella; species Martinezella sp. CNPSo 3959. Next base: position 88,699 of record NZ_JBXSOV010000017.1, on the reverse strand, counting down.
CCGCCGTGGCGGGCGACCAGATTGAAATCGGCGAGAGCGAGCAGGTCCATATGTTTCGCCAGTGAGACAGCGGGTCCAAATAGAGCGTCTATCGGGATCAATGTGGATCATTAAATTGATGACTGTCAACTGAACACCCCAACCGGAGTCACCACAATGACCATTCTCGTTACAGGCGCCACCGGCCGTGTCGGCCACCATGTCGTCGATCAACTCGTCAAGCGCGGCGCAAAGGTCCGCGTGCTGACCCGCGATCCTTCAAAGGCCAATGTCCCGGCCGGCGTCGACGTTGCCCAAGGCGACCTGCTCGACATTGATGCCCTGCGCAGCGCCTTCCATGGCGTCAGCACGCTCTTCCTGCTGAATGCCGTTACCGGCGATGAATTCGCCCAGGCGATCATCACGCTCAACATCGCCCGCGAGGCAGGCGTCGAACGCGTCGTCTATCTCTCTGTGTTCGAAGCCGATCGCGCGGTGAACGTGCCGCATTTCGCCGTCAAGTTCGGCGCCGAGCGCATGCTCGTGCAGATAGGCTTCAGTGCCACCATCCTGCGCGCGACCTACTTCATCGACAATGAACTGATGATCAAGGACGTCATCCTCAATCACGGCGTCTATCCGATGCCGATCGGCAGCAGGGGTATTGCCATGGTGGATGCCCGCGATATCGCCGAGGTTGCCGCCATCGAGCTGATCCGCCGCGACGAGGCTCCCGGCAAGCTGCCGATCGAGACGATCAACCTCGTCGGCCCCGACACGCTGACCGGCCCGGATGTAGCCAAGATCTGGTCGGACCTGCTCGGCCGCCCGGTTGTCTACGGCGGCGATGATCCGAGCGGCTTCGAGCAGAACGTGGCGAGCTTCATGCCAAAGTGGACCGCCTATGAGATGCGCCTGATGGCGGAACGATATGTCAGCGACGGCATGATCCCCGAGATCGGCGATGTCGAGCGGCTGACCGCGATTTTGGGTCGTCCACTGCACAACTATCGCGACTTCGCAGCGGCGATTGCGAACGCAGCATAGCCCTAGCTGCTCATCTCAACTTCGCCTAGAAATCCGTCGTGATTTATTCAGCTACCGCTATGCTGGTGAAGCTCTCGGCAAAATCGTGCTGAAAGCAACGGCCCGGTAAGCCGCAATGACCGCTTTCAAACAATGGCATAAAATACGGCCGCCGCCGCGCCAAGATTGAAGCTCTTGGCGCGGCGGCGGCATGAGATCAACCTACCTGGAGATCGTGCGCCGCCTATTGCTGTGCAGGCTCGGCTTTCTGGATCTTGTCCTGGACTTTCTTCACAAGCGCCGGATCACTCTTTGCGGCCGTCAGAATTGCGTTATATTCGTTCACCGACATGCCCGGCGAGGTCTGGACGGCTTGCACCATCTGCTTGCTTGCCTCGGTCTGGAGCTGTTGCTTCGCAGTTGGATCCTGCGTTGCGCCGATCTTGGCCGAATATTCCTGCCTGATCTTGTCCACCTGGAGATAGGCGACGGCAAAGGCCTCTATTTTCTGGTCGCTGACGGGTGCAGCAGCAGCATTGCTGTCGGGCTGCTGCGCTTGCGCAGGTGGCTGCCCTTGTGTTGCTTGCTGCGCAAAGGCCTGGTTGCCGAGAACCATCAAGCTCAAGACTGCGGCGGTCAGCGATACAGCGGGGATATGACGAACAATCATCTCAATTCCTCTTCAGTCGTGCGGGGGGAACACCTCTTTGACGGCGTAAAGCTAGGGGTGACATATCGTTTTGATATCACCGCCGGTTAGGTTTCAGGAACGATCCGGCGGCAATGTGGCGCTCAAACGGTTTCTATTAGGTCATAGCGCGGCGACGTGTTGGCGATAGAACGGCAGCTTTATGGCAGCAGTTCCGCTTCGGCGCGGGTTTCTTGCCAAGGTGACAAGCATCGTTACGGGATGTGAAAGCCTGCGAAGTTCACGATGGCGACTGATCCTTGGCCGTAGTTGCCATAGTTATGGTGTGACCATCTCGCCGGTGAGGGCGACGGAATAACGATCGAACGGCCCGGAGCGTACTGTTCGCCCGGGGGATACAGCTCACTGAAATTCTGAATCGCTCTCTCTTTTCCCGCAATTACCAACGGAAAACCGCTGCGCACTTTTCCTGGAATTGCGCTATCGGTTTAAGCTGCCTTGGCCATCTCGATAATCTTGGCGAGTGCTGACAGCTCCTCCGGCGTCAGATCAGTCAATGGTGGCCGCACCGGGCCGGGATCTTTGCCGAGAACGTGCAAGCCGGCCTTGATAATCGAGACCGCATAGCCTTTCTTTCGATTGCGCAGGGCGACGAAGGGGAAGAAGAAGCCCGTGAGGATTTCGTCCACCGTTGCCTGGTCTGCGCGCCGCAACGCACTGTAAAAACGCTGGGCCAGCGCGGGGATGAAGTTGAAGACGGCGGAGGAATAGGTGGTGACACCGGCAGCGAAATAGGCTTGGGCATAGACTTCATGGGTCGGCATGCCGCCGACATAGACAAGACGGTCCTTGAGGGTCGTCGTGATCTCGATCACCTTATCGACATCGCCGACCCCATCCTTGCAGCCGATGAGATTGGGACACTCGTCGGCAAGCCGCGCGATGCTGTCGGCGCTGAGCACCGCATTGTCCCGATTATAGATGATGACCCCGATCCCCACGGATTGGCAGACCGCCTTGACATGGGCGATGAGACCCGCCTGTTCCGAAGACATGAGGTAGGGCGGCAAAAGCAGCACCCCATCGGCTCCGGCCTTCTCGGCCGACTTGGCGATCTCGACGGCAAGCGACGTGCCGTAGCCTGCTCCGGAGATGATCGGCGTATTGCCGGCGGATGCCTTCGCGGCGCGGACAACCTGCGGGATTTCGGCAGGATTGAGGGAGAAGAATTCACCTGTTCCGCCGGCCGCAAAAAGGGCTGCAGCATCATAGCCTGCCAGCCATTCGACATGGCGGCGGTATTTCGCCTCGTCGAATTTGAGATCGCTGTCGAAATGGGTGACCGGGAAGGACAGCAGACCGCTGCCAACCGCCTTTTTCAGTTCAATCGGGTCCATCTTGGAATCCTATCGTCGATTGGTATGACAACGATTCTCAGGCGCCTTCGAGCGACTGAATGAGGGCGGCGATGTAGCCGTAGCAGAAGGCGAAAGCGACGCCGGTCGGGTCCCGGCCACTGATGGTCGGCACATGATCGGGCATCAGCATGTATTGATAGCCGACCTCTTTGTAGACCTTCGCGGAACGAACCATGTCCATGTCGCCCTCATCCGGGAAAGTCTCCATGAAGGAGAGCTTGCCGCCGCGAATGTTGCGGAAATGGACGTTGAAGAGTTTGCCGCGCGTGCCGAACCAGCGAATGATGTCGTCGATCTCCTCCCTCGGATTGTCGAGCATCTCGCCGACCGATCCCTGGCAGAAGTTCAGCCCATGATAGGGGCTTTCCCGCATGAGCATGAATTTCTTCAAGCCTTCCACTGAGCCAAGCACACGAGTGACGCCCCTATAGCCTGGCGGCGTATAGGGATCATGCGGGTGGCAGGCGAGACGGACGCGATTGCTCTCCGCCACGGGCACGACGCGCTCGAGGAAATAGTCGATGCGCTCCCAATTCTCGTCCTCCGACAGGACGCCGGCAAGGCCGGGGGCAGCCTGGTGGTCCGCCTTGTCCCAGCGGAAGCTCGCATTCATCGAACCGCCGCGTCCGGGTTCTTCCGGCGTGCGTGGAATGCCGATGAGGTTGAGGTTGTATTTTGCTGCAGGAATTCCCGCGGCCGCCACATCTTCGATGAGCTTGCAGACCGCATCGATCTGGCGATCACGATCCGGTCCGGCAAGCAGAATATCGGGATAGGTCGCCTTCTCGATCGGCTGAGACGGCAAGGGAAGCTGGATCATGTCCAGAATCAGCCCGAAGCTCTCGACCTTGTCGCGCACGCGCCCAAGATCGGAAAGGGTCCAGCTTTCCGGCTTTCCCGGCGGGTCCGCGCAAATATGTTTCACCCCCAATTGAGCGAAAACGCGATAGTCGTCATCATCCCGCGCCTCGACCTGCGTTCCCACATACACGGAGCATCTCTCCCATGAGGTTGATCTATATCATATGACATAATATGAATTTTGCGAGGTGTCGAGCGTTATTGCTCGGCGCTACTGAACATCACACGCGCTTGCAAATTACGGCTCAGCGCACGGCCCGTGGAGATCCAGGCCAATCCAAAAGAGTTTAAAATGGCGCTAATTTCACTAATGTCATAATATGACATAGAGGGACCAAGGCCCCAACCGCTCCTTCGTGAGGAATGCCGCGCCGGGTGCCTTGACCTGCATAGACCCAAGCAAAAAAGCCGAAATGGGGAACAGTACAGTGATGTGCCGGATCAGGAAGCAACAGAAGATTATCCGCCCTGTGACGGATAGCCATCCGCCCTTGATGCCCTCTTCTCAGGCGCTCGCGCCCAGCATGCGGAGGAAATCTACGTCATCGCCGATAAGGGCATCGACCAACCGATCCCGAATGCAGCTGCGAATCATAGGAAGCGGATCGCGGCCGCCCTGCCAGAACATGGCAAGCTTTTCCGGCAACGGCAGGCTCAAACGCACAGCAATGCCGGCTTCTTGTAGCGCCTCGGCGTCGGTGCGATGAAAACGGTTCAGTTCCAGCGAAACGCCGTCAATGCCCCCTGCACGCATCGAGGCGACAATGTCTACCGGACGATGGTGGAGGATCGCTTCCGTCTGCAGGCGCGGCTCGAGCTCCTTCACGCGCAACAGGTCAAGATGGTCGAAGGAGGATATGGCGACATGCTCAAAAACATCGAGCTCCCGCAGTGTCGCGATCATGAGATCGATGAGGCGATCGGCACGCTCCGGTTCCTTCATTTCGATTGCGAGACGAGTATCCGTTTGCTTGGCCCACAGCAGCGTATCGGCAAGCGTCGGCACACGGGTCCCGGCGAAACGCGGATCGAATTTCGCACCGGCATCGAGCGAAAGAATGTGCTGGAGATCATGATCGGCAGCGAAGCCGAAGCCGTTCGTCGTGCGATTGAGCGTTCTGTCGTGGACCACGACGATCTGGTCGTCGCGGGTCAGCATGAGGTCGATTTCGCACTCGTTGGCACCTGCGTTCACACCCTCCTGGAAGGCGAGAATGGTGTTTTCCGGGAAGCGTCGGCTGAAGCCGCGGTGAGCGGCAATGCGGAGCGAACCATGACGAGCAGCGTGAAGGGGCAAAGGCAATGCAAGTCTCCTTGGGGTCGGTTCTCTACGGGAGCAACCTAATGAAGTGTCGGGTCGAGAACGTCGCGCAGATAGTCGCCGATCAGGCTGATCGACAGCGACAGGATGAAGATCACGATGCCCGGCAGGATCGCGATCCACCATTCGGTCATCACATAATCGCGGCCTGCACCGACCATGCTGCCAAGGCTGACGAGCGGCGGCTGGATGCCGAGGCCAAGGAAGCTCAGGGCCGATTCCTGCAAAAGGATCTCCGGCAGGACGATCGTTAGGTTGACGAGGACGACGGAGAGGATATTGGGCAGCACGTGCAGGAAGGCGATGCGCCCCGTTCCTGCACCATTTCGTCTCAGCGCCGCGACATAGCCGCGCTCGAGTTCCAGCCCGGCCATGGTCCGAACCAATCGCGCGTAACGCTCCCAGCCGTACAGGCCGAGCAATGCCATGAACAGCCAGAGATTGTCGCCAAAGAAGGCGAGGACGGCGAGCGCGATGATGAGGAACGGCATCGATGCCTGAAAATCCACTGCAACGCGGATCAGCATATCGGCAAATCCTCGGCCGAACGCGGCAAGCAACCCCAGCACGGTGCCAAGCGTCAGGCTGATCGCCGATGCGCCGAGCGCGATCAGCAGGCTGGTGCGCAAGCCGTAGAAGATGCGGCTCAGAATATCCCGGCCGAGCTCGTCAGTGCCGAGAATATGCTTGAAGGAGCCGCCAAACAGGATCGGCGGCGCCTTGCGGGCATGAAGATCGATCTGTGCAAAACCATGAGGCGCAAGCACATTTGCAAAGACCGCAACTATAATGAAGGCCACAAGGATAATGGCGCATATGGCCGTCATCAGATCGAACCGAAGCCTGGGCCGAAAAGATCGCTCCGATCTGGTCTTCGGGGAAGCATCGGCGCCGGTCGCTGCATTAGCCATGGCTTTTACCTTTCGAGCGGCCAATCAGGCCGACGCGCGATGCCGCAGACGCGGATCGGCTAGAATGTAGAGACAATCGATGAGGAGATTGGCAGTCACCATCGTCGCGGTAATGAGCAGCACGATGGTCTGCACGATGTTCAGATCGCGCTGCGCAACGGAGGAGACGAGAAAGCGGCCGACACCCGGCCAGGCATAGACGCTCTCGACCACGGCCGCGCCGCCAATCATGCCACCAACAAGGAAGCCGAGCATGGTCAGAAGCGGCAAGGCCGCATTCGGCATGATATGCCGCCACAGAAGAGCACTTTCGCCGATGCGCTTGGCGCGCGCTGCCAATATGAAGCGCTGGCCCAGCACTTCCAGCACGCTCGAGCGGACGAAGCGGGCGATGATGCCGGCATTGTAAAGACCAATGACCAGAACGGGCATGACGAGATGCGCCATCGTCGATCCCCCGCCGCTCGGCAAGATCCGCAAGGAGACGGCGAAAAGCTGAATGAGCAGGATGGCAATCAGAAAATTCGGCAGCGAATGCATCAGCACCGCAACCGCCATGACAAAGCGGTCGATCAGGCCGCCGCGGTTGCGTGCAGCCAGAATGCCGAAAGGCACGCCGGCGCCGAACGCCAGTATCAAGGCAGCGCCCATCAATTCCAGCGTGGCTGGAACCTTCGACATGACCAGCGCAAGGGCATCCTGCCCGTTCAGCAGCGATGTGCCGAAGTCGCCGCGTAGAAGGTGGCCGAGATAGGCGAAATACTGGATGTAGAGCGGCTGATCGAGACCCCATTGCTGCCGCATCAGCACCACCACTTCCGGCGGCGTCTCGATAGGCAACAGGGAATGCAGCGGGTCGCCGCTGACGCGCAAGATGACGAAGGTGAAGGTCATCGCCAGGAACAGCGTCACGAGTGCTCGCAGAAACGCCCGCAGGATGGATTGAAGCATTGCCTGTTCCTTCAGAGCGTTTCGAGTATCGCCGCTGCCTGCCGCGCTCTGCTGCGCCGGCCGCGAGGAACGGCCGACAGGAGTTTTGCGGTATAGGGGTGGACCGGGTTTGCGAAGACTTCCTCCGTGGGACCGGTTTCCACGATCTGCCCCGCCTCCATGATCGCGACACGATGCGAGACATGCCGGACCACCCGCACGTCATGGCTGATGAAGAGCAGCGACAGGCCGCGTGCCCGCTGCAATTCGAGCAGGAGGTTCAGTACCTGCGCCTGCACGGAAACGTCGAGCGCCGAGACCGGCTCGTCGCAGAGCAGAATTTGCGGTTCGACCACGAGGGCACGGGCGATGGCGACGCGCTGGCGCTGACCGCCGGAGAGCTGATGGGGAAATTTCTGCAAGGCAGAGACCGGCAGGCTGACGGCCTTGAAAACTTCTGCCGCGCGATCGAGCCGGCTTGACGGATAGCCTATGCCGTGGATGGTGAGCGTTTCCACCATCTGATGACCAACGCTCCGACGCGGATCGAGCGCGCCCATCGTATCCTGCGAAATGACCTGCAGATGTTTTGCCAGACCACGCCGGTTCGGCTTCATCAGGCTCTTGAAAGACTGGCCGAACAGCGTGATTTCGCCTGATGTGGGCATACGATCGCCGCAGAGCAACGAGGCAAGCGTGGACTTGCCGCAACCGGACTCGCCGACGAGGCCGAGGGTCTCGCCGGGCTTCAATTCCAGGCTCACATCCTTGATGGCATGAAATCCCCTGGCGCGTCCCGGCCAAAAGGAAAAGCCCGGCGCATAGGAGAACTGCAGATCGCGGGCGGCGAGTGCCGCACCAGCAATCTGCGCATCGGGTGGCATCTGCTTGTCAGGCATTATGGGAGCTCCATGGATTGAAGCAGGCAAGTGCTGCCGCACCGGCAATCAACGGCGGGACCATCGTTGCGCAATTCGGCTCGGCGCGCGGACAACGAGGCGCGAAGGCGCAGGCCTGCGGCAGATCATCGTGCAATTTCAACTCACCGGGGATATCCGCGAGCCTCTCCAGCGGCTTACCCCGTCCTGGCATGGCCTCCAGCAGCAGCCGTGTGTAGGGATGGCGTGGATTGTCGTATAGATCGTCCGTGCGATTGATCTCCACCAGCGACCCCGCATACATGACCGCGATACGGTCACAAACCTCCGAGACGAGATCGAGATCGTGGCTGATGAAGATCATGGGGATGCCACGCTCGCGCACCGCCTTGACCAGGAGAGCGACGACCTGCGCCTGCACGGTGACATCCAGCGCCGTCGTCGGCTCGTCGGCGATGATCAGTCGCGGCTGCATGGCAAGCGCCGTGGCAATCATCACGCGCTGACACATGCCGCCGGAAAATTGCGCGGGATAGGCGTTGTAACGCGTCTCGGGTTGCGGAATGGCGACTTCCGCCAGAAGCCGGAGCGCTTCTTCCCTGGCTTCCTTTGCGGACATGCCGGCGCTGACAGCCGCCTCGGCGATCTGTGAGCCGATCGTGCGCACCGGATCGAGGCAGGAGACGGGCTCCTGAAAGATCAGCCCGATGGGCGGTAGCTTTACCCGCGACCGCGGGCCGAACTCAGCCGCGTCATACATCGCATCCTGGAAGGAGATATAGCCCGTGGCGCTGGCGCTCGGCCCGAGAAGACCGGCAAGCGCCAGGCAGGTGAGGCTCTTTCCCGATCCGCTCTCGCCGACGATGCCGAGGATTTCGCCCTCGGCAAGGTCGAAAGACACGTTGTTGACCGGATGAAACCGCCCGGCGCGCGTTCTGAACGAGACACTCAAATTGTCGACGGAAAGAACGGGAACGCCCATCGCGAAGCAGCTCAGCTCTTCTGCTCTTCGAAGGCAAGGCTGCCGGCGCCGAGATCCATCTGGAAGGCCGGCAACGGCTGCCACTTGATGCCCTTGCGAATGCCGAAGAAGACGGCATTCTGATGCAGGACGGTCTCGCCCGGATCTTCCCACTCGATCAGATGCAGCATGTCGCGGAAGATCTTGGCGCGATCGGCCGGATCGACTGCCTGCTCCATCTTGGCGCCGAGGGCATCGAAATCGGCATTCTGCCAGATCTTGAACGAGCTCAGATTACCGGCCGAGCTGAACTGCGTGAAGAACGAGATATAGGGGTCGGGGACCTGGCCGGTGCTCGACCAGTTGCCCGTCGCGCGGGTTGGCGAGTTCTCAAACAGCTTGCCGGATTCGACGAACTTCATCTTGGCATTGACGCCGACAGCCTGCCACATTGCAACAACGGCCTGCGTGACCGGGTTTTCCGCTGTGTAATAATTGTTCTGCGAACGGATCTCGATTTCCTCGCCATTGTAGCCGGCATCCTTCAGGAGCTGCATGGCCTGGTCCGGATCATATTTGTAGGCAGGATAATCCTTGAGATAGACCGGACCGTAGAGCTCGAACTGCAGGCCGTTCGGCACCTTCGTGCGACCGTTCCAGATCGTGTCGACGATCGCCTGGCGATCGATGGCGAGGATGAGTGCCTGGCGAACGCGCGGGTCCTTCAGCGCCGGATTGTTCTTGTCAAAGAACAGAATGCGATTGTTCGGCACCGGGCCGCCGACGATCTCGTGATCGGTGCTCGCTGTGACGACCGAGAGCTGATCCGGCGGCAGGTCCGTTGCAATGTCATAGTCGCCGGCCAGCAGACCGGCAATGCGCGAGGAAACCTCGGGCACGATGCGCAAGGTCACGCGTTTGGCGGCCGGCTTGCCGCGATAGGCCTGATCGTGAGCGGCCAGCACGACGCTCTCATTAACCGTATAGCTTTCGACCTTGTAGGGGCCGGCGCCGACCGGCTTCTGCCGCCAGGTCGTCCAGTTGCCGCCGTTCTTCTGCCAGGCATCTTTGCTGATGACGACAGCCGCATAGGATGCGAGGCGCTGCAGGAAGATCGGGTCCTGGAACTTGGTGACAAAGCGGACCGTCAGCGAATCCACAACTTCGACATGATCGAGGCTGGTGAAATTGGTGCGATAGGTCGGATAGCCCGGCGCGTCCTTGTTCAAAAGTCGCTCAGGCCCGAAGGAGAAGGCGACGTCATCAGCGGTCATCTCGCGGCCATCATGGAAGATCACGCCGGGGCGCAGCTTCATTTCGAGCACGGTCGGCGAAATCCAGGTCCAGGACGTCGCGAGATTGGGCTTCACGGAGAAGTCGCCGCGCATGTCGAGCGCAAGCACCGTCTCGTGGATGGAAAAGTTATTGCGGAAGGCGACGTTGCTGGCGGCATCGACGGGCTCCTGCGACACCGGATTCATCTGAACGGCGATGCGCAGTTCAGGCCTTTTGTCGGTGCTCTCATCAGCCGAGGCCGACAACGCCGGGACAAAAGCCGAGAGGCCGGCCGCGGCTCCCATCAGAAGGGTTGTGCGGCGGGTAACCGGCCTGTTGAAGCCGCTGGGCAGGTGATCGGACATCGGCACACTTTCCTGTTAAAGCAATTTATAAATCGCTGCACAAACGTTTGCGCATATGAAATACGACCACTTGCGTTCAAGATCGTCTTTTCTTTTACGCAAGGGAAAGTGGCCGCAAGCTAGGCGAGCTCGATGACGCACGTATGACAAGTTCGGGGGTAACGAACCGTATGGGACGCTTTGCAACGCGTGCGTCCATCGGAAGGTTTGAAAGCTCAACCAGAAGATCGAGCGAGGCTTCGCATAGCGCATCCGTCGGCTGCGCGACCGTCGTCAGCGGTGGAGCCCAATAGGCGGTGTCGGGCACGTTGTCATAGCCGACGACGGAGATATCTGCGGGGATCTGCAGGCCGAGATCGCGCACGAAGGCGACAACCTCGATGGCAAGCCCGTCACTGCCGCAGATCAGAGCCGTCGGGCGTTCCGACGATGCCAGGAGATTGGCAAGAAGCGTGCGGTCGTGCTCGCCCTTCTCAAAGGAGATGACATCACCGGCGATCAAGCCAGCACTGGCGGCAATCGCATCCTGGAAAATCGACATCCGATCGCGAAGCGCGCTGCGGCTGACGCGATAGACGAAGGAAATGCGGCGGTGGCCGAGCTCCACAAGGTGATCAAGCAGCAGTCTAATGCCAAGCCGATCATCGGTTAGAACCGCAGGAAGCGGACCCGTCAGCCCCGCACCGAGCGTCACATGCGCCTTACCTATGAGATCAAGGTGATCGCAGAGCGCCTGCTGGCCCGGAAGGTCGCTCACCATAATGACGCCATCGAAGAAATCCTGTTGAAACAAGCGCAGCTGGCCGGCGATTTCGCCGGCCTCCGTCTTGGCTTGCGCGACCAGCAGTTCCACGCCCCGACGCTGCGCCACAGCCTGAAGACGGCTTGTCAAATGCGGTTGATAATGACCCGACAGGCTGTTGACGATCGCTCCGAACACACCGGTCCTATGTGTTCTGAGCGATGTTGCGAGACGGTTGACAACGTAGCCGAGGCTGCTCGCCGCCTCCCTGACACGATCCTGCGTCTCCAGGCGGATGCGACTGTCGACCTGACCATTCAGGACACGCGATACGGTCGTAGCCGACACGCCGGCCAACCGGGCGACGTCCAGAATGCCGATTCTTTTGGGTGCTTTCATACAGTCTGCCGAAATTTTTCGCGCCGCTCCGCACCGACGCAAGGGGGTCCCAGAAGTCTTGCCCCACTTGCTTCGAGACGCAAGATCACATTTCGACTTCGAGCGGAATTTTCATAGGCGACTATGGATCACGAATTTCACAGCTGTTCCAAAGACTGCTAAATCAGGATGGCATTGCGCCGTCCTTAAGATGCCCAGAGCAATTCATGAGATCGTCACGGCCGTGACGCAAAGTAGAATAGAGCCACTCAACTGGCCAGACCACCAGACGCGCCCGATTAAGGCTTCGCGGTCAGGTATCGGCGCAAATCCGCTACGCCGCAGTGAGACGAACAGAAGCAACCATCCAGGGAGAGGGATAATGAACATAAATCTGATCGTGCATCCCGGTGTCGATAGTGCTCTTATCGCCTGGCGCAGCGATTTCATCGACCAGTGCCGTGGCTTTGCCCTGCGGCGGAAGATCAAGCGGGCGGCCGGAAGCCCGCAAAGCCCGAATACGGTCTCCGATGTCGATGCCGATGGCTTTCATGAGGAGATCGTCGCAAGCTGGGTCGGCTTTGCCGACGGGCCGGCCGTGGAGGAAGGCACGCGCAAGCCGACGACGGAATGGCCGATCCAGAAATATCTCTGGTCCGATTTCGCGGTCAATCCGGGCGATGTCGTCGCCTACCGGGTGTCCGCCATGATCGGACCCGAGACGGCATTGCAGGAATCGGCCGATCACGTATCGGACTGGAGCGATGCCGTGCAGATCGGGGCCGAAACCAGCGGCCGTGTCAGCTGCTATTTCAACCGAGGCATCGTCGCCAGCCAATGGCTTGCCCGCCTATTGCCCGAAGAGGCCCCCACCACCAAACTCAAGAAGGCAATTGCCAACCCGGAAGACCCAATCCGTCAATTCCTTGCAGGGCCGATCCGCGACAAGCTGGTCTCGCTCCTCAATGATATCAGGTCGAATGGCGGCCATATCTATGCCGCCCTGTTCGAGTTGGACGATCCTGAGCTCATTCCGCTGCTGCAGGGGTTCAAGAAACGCGCCCATATCGTGCTGGGCAATGGCAGCGTCAAGAAAAAGGGCGAGGACGAAAACGAGGACGCTCGGTCCGACCTGTCTTCCTGCGATGTCAGGGATCGCATGAGCGCGCCGCGGGCGCTGGCGCACAATAAATTCCTGGTCATCTGCGGCGCCGATAAATCGCCGCAGGCCGTATGGACCGGCAGCACGAACTGGACGATGACCGGCCTTTGCACGCAGGCCAACAATGCGCTTCTGATCGATAACCCGGCCGTCGCGCAATTCTATCTCGACCAGTGGAAGACACTTGCCGCCGACGGCAATGATTCGCCGCCCGCCCTCTATCAAAGCAATGCCGAGCCCAGAACAACGCCGAAAGCCAAGAATACGACGGTCTGGTTCACGCCCATGCGCGAAGGGCTTGATCTCGAACAGGCAAGCGAGCTGATCCGCAGTGCCCAGCAGGGCATCCTGTTTGCCATGTTCAATCCAGGTCCTCGCGGCACGCTTCTCAACGACATCATCGAGCTTGCCTCTCCCTCGAGCCCTTCGTTCAAGCCCGATCTCTACATTCAGGGTGTGGTCAACCAGAATCCGGGCACAGCAAAGAACCCGGTCGTGCTGTTCAACAGAGGCGAACGGATCGATGCCAATGCGGACGTCGTGCTGCCCGCCGCTATCCCCGGCCGTTTTGCCTATTGGCAGAAGGAAGTTCTGAAGCTGCCGACGGCACATGCCATGGTCCACAGCAAGGTGGTCATCGTCGATCCATATGGTCCCAATCCCATCGTCATGACCGGCTCCCACAATATGGGTCCGAAGGCGAGCGGCGTGAACGACGAGAACCTGGTAATCATCACCGGCAACGGCGATCTTGCCAGCCAATATGCCGGCAAGATCATGGAAATCTATGCCCAGTATCGTTGGCGGCAATCCGTCCAAAAGCAGGGCGGTGCGCCCAAGTGGACCGGTCTTGCCAATGACGACAACTGGCAGATCAAATCGCCGGATCAGCCCTATGACAAACGCCGCATACGCGAGCTCGACTTCTGGTTCGGCAAGAATGACACCGCCTGATGCCTGGCCCACATCGCGTAGAGGCTGATCCCGGATCGCAACCGATTGCTTCGGGATGAGTGAGTTGCTATCCCCTTGCCCGTGTAGCTCGGTCCGGTCGAGCATTTGTAATGCCGACGCAATCTTCGGCTTCTAGTGGCTTGGCAACAATCTGGATTCCCCAATGTTGCTCCGCTATGCTTTTCCCGTTCCTATTTTTATCGGCGCTTTGGCACTCACGGGGTGGGCTTTCCCTATTCTCAAAAGCCATACCATCCGGCCAGACGAGATGGCCACGCCATATCCCGGGGCGTTTGCCAACATGCGTCATCTCACGTCCGAACGACAGGATCCTGCAGGATATAAGATTGCCGGCGATGCCGTACCGACTGCTTCCGGCGGCGAGGCTCGTCAGGCTCCATCGTGTGGTCACAGTAACGCGCCTTCGCCAGCCGGCTATTTCGAACGGGCCAGGATGCTTCTATACCTTCTGCGGACGCGCCACCGGCGAAAATAGGCCGGCCATGAGGCTACGCGAGCGAATACGAGGCACGAATGATCCAGCCGCTGCAGCATCAGTTGCCGGACCCTTCCCGCCCGCCGAAGGCTCCAGCCATCCATTCGGGCAGGTTAAATAAACCTCTGGTAGCTGATATGATATTCACTATCGGCTTGGATGCCACCCCCGAGCCGACTACCGCAGCGTCCGGCGAGATTGCATGCCCTCGCAGTGTCGTCGGACACCCTCCCCTAAAACCGCGCCCATTTCGACCGGCTTATGCCGCCCGCCCCGCATTGCGGCCGGAAAAGATGCATCCTCCCAAGAATGTGCCCTCCAACGCATTGTAGCCGTGATATCCGCCGCCGCCGAAGCCTGCAGCCTCGCCGCAGGCATACAATCCCGGGATGAGTGCACCGCTCCGCCCGAGCGCCTGGCTATTCAGATCGGTTTCGAGACCGCCAAGAGACTTCCGCGTCAGAATATGGAGGCGCACGGCGATCAATGGACCTGCCTTCGCATCCAATATGCGATGCGGAGGGGCCGTGCGCATGAAGCGATCGCCGAGATAGCCGCGCGCCTGTCGCAAGGCGACGATCTGGGCATCCTTGGCAAAGGGGTTATCCAATTCACGGTCGCGGGCTTCGATCTGCCTGCGCAGATGGGCAAGATCGAGCGGACGATCGCCGATACGATTCATGCCGGCCACAAGCTCTTCCAGCGTTTCGGCAACGACAAAATCCCTGCCCTTCGCCTTGAAGGCCTCCACCGGCGGAGGAGCCGATCGCCCAAGGCGGCTGCGCAGAAGAAGCCCGATATCGCGTCCGGTAAGATCCGGGTTCTGCTCGGAGCCTGAAAGGGCAAACTCCTTCTTGACGATTTTCTGCGTAGTCACGAACCAGCTGTAGCTATGACCGAGCTTGCAGATGTGCTGCAGCGTCGAAAGGCTGTCGAAACCTGGCAGGCAAGGTGCCGGCATGCGATTGCCGTCTGCGTCGAACCAGAGCGAGGACGGCCCCGGCAGGATGCGAATGCCGTGGTTGGGCCAGATCGGGTCCCAATTGGCAATACCTTCGGTATAGTGCCACATACGGTCGCCGTTGATCGGCCGCGCACCGGCCGCCTCTGCATGACCGATCATCAGACCGTCCACATGATGGGGCACGCCGCTCAGCATCCGTTCAGGAGGTGAGCCGAGACGGTCGATCGGCCATGCGCGGCGAACCAACTCCGAATTGCCGCCGATGCCGCCGCTCGCCACGATCACGGCGCCCTCGATGCGGAAGTCGCCGACAACATCACGGTTCGATTGCTGACCGCGGCGGATGTTGTCCTCCGCCAGGATCTCGCCCTCCACGCCGAAAATGCCGTCTTCATCACCGACCAATCGTGTCACGCGGCGCCGGAACAAGAGCTCGATCTTGCCGTCCTTCTCCGCCGCCAGCACTCGCTTCACGAAAGGATCGAGTACGCCAGGACCCGTGCCCCAGGTGACATGGAAGCGCGGCACGGAATTGCCGTGCCCGTCGGCAAGGCCACCGCCGCGCTCCGCCCAGCCGACAACGGGAAACCAGCGCATGCCGAGCCCATGCAGCCAGCTGCGCATCTCGCCGGCGGCGAAATTGAGGTAGGCCTCCGCCCAGGCACGAGGCCAGAAGTCCTCCGGTCGGTCGAAGGCTGCAGCGCCCAACCAATCCTGGCGGACGAGATCGAGACTATCGCGAATCCGCATCCGCCGTTGTTCCGGCGTATCGATCATGAACAGCCCGCCAAGCGACCAGAAGGCCTGTCCGCCGAGACTTGCCCGAGGCTCCTGATCGATAAGGATCACCCGTTTCCCGCGCTCTAGCAGCTCACAAGCCGCAACAAGGCCTGACAAGCCTGTTCCAACGATCACCACATCAGCATGACTGCTCATTCGTTTCCCCCTCCGCGAATAGCATATCAATTGGAGAGCTTAATGACGCTTACGTAAAAGTAAAGCGAATACCAGAGCTGACGACCATCCAGAATCGATCCACCAAGCCTGCATTCCGTCTCCACGAAATCTGCACGATGTTCATGTTGTCTTCCGACACTGACAGCAATCAATCGCCCTTTTTGTTGATGCGGTTGCCGCTGTCGACAGGAAAGGAACCCTCAGCAGGCATGGGCTTCCGAGCGAACGGAGATAGTTGACGAGCGACATCGGCAGCCTCTCAAGGGAAACATCATGTACAAACAGAAGTCGCCCACGCTTATCGATTGGCTTTTCATGTTGGCGCGTCTGGCACCGATCATCATGGTTTACCTGTGGCCGACATTCCTTCGTTTCATTCTAGGCACTGTCTTTTTTGTCGCGCTCGCCGCGCTGATGTATCATTTGGTTGACGTGGAACCGAACTTTTCGGTGCATGACTCTTCTCCACAAGTGGCGCCCCTTACTCGCGAGCGGTAATCTTTACCTTGGGTGGTCGAAGCAAATGGCGCCCCTTCGGCATAACGAAAGCCTCGCCCCGCAATTGACTGGCGGAGGGAAATCACGACAGAGTAGATGCCCACACGGCCTTCTCCACCGCATCGGCTTGCCTGACATCGGAAAAGGCAATACCCGATTGCTTAACAGGAGAGGAGCAGCAGCCATGGGCAAGCTTCCCGACATGACGAAACATCGCGGCTTTCCTTCCGGCATGCCGGGTACGGGCGTGCAATTCACCATTCGCCGCGCAAATCCCAAGGGCGTGACGCCGATCAAGAAACTGCCACGCCGCGCGCGGCCGGGAACGCAGGAACATCGGATCGACGCCGCATTCCTGCATGCGCTCTGGCACTATTTCGGAGCAGAACCTTTCGAGCGCGGCAATCTCGACGCTGCACGGCTTAACCTGCTCTTCGAGCGCGAGGTGCTGCCCGCAGACAAGGATTTCGATCCGCTCTCCTATGAAGCCATGCTCATCATCAACGAGAAAGTGGCGCGCGAAAGCTTCCCCGAAGCATTCGAAGATGTGATGGAGGTCTGACGCCGCGCGGAAGCCGGCGGACCTTCTGAACGGGCGGCGACGGAAGTACCGCGCCGCGGAGCCATGTCGATAAGGATGGCATGCGGCCCTATGCCCGGTTGCCTCCGGGCTGGAGCGCGCTAACTTACGGTAGTCGATACTCTTCATTTGAGGCTGACATGCCCGACGATGTCTTGCTGACATTCAATGCCGGCTCCTCGACCTTGAAAATCGGGGTCTTCGAGCTGGCGACCGATGGGCCAAGGAATGTCGGCCGCGGCAAGATCGATTTCGATCAGAGCCCGCTGATGCTCCGCTATTCCATAGGTCAGGATCGATACGAGAAGGCGATCCGGGGCGATAATAGCGGGCAGTTCGTCTCCGTCATATCCGAAACGCTGGATCATTTGCTGGCCCACCTTCCCGGCAGGCTCCGGGCGGTTGCCCATCGTGTCGTCCACGGCGGCATGATGTTTCAAGAGGCTATCCTCTTGGATGACGCTGCGATCGAGCGGATCGAGAAGCTAGTACCCCTAGCGCCCCTGCACCAGCCTCAGGCCCTGCGTGCCATTCGGTCGGTGAAAACGCTGCGTCCGGATGTTCTTCAGACCACCTCCTTCGACACGGCCTTTCATTCGTCGCAAGCCGACGTCGTGCGACGGCTGGCGATACCGCGCGCCATGCATGACGACGGAGTGCGCCGCTACGGCTTTCACGGGCTCTCCTACAAATATATCGCCGCGAAGCTTCGAGAGATCGATCCGGGAGCAGCGAAGGGCAAGGTCGTCGCCTGCCATCTCGGCAGCGGCGCCAGCCTGTGCGCGATGGAAAACGGCATCAGCCGCGATACGAGCATGGGTTTCTCAGCGCTCGACGGCATCCCCATGGCAACGCGTCCGGGCTGGCTGGATCCAGGCGCCCTGCTCTACCTCATGAGGACGGGAATGCCTCAACCCGAGCGGATCGAGGATTTCCTCTACCATCAATGCGGCCTGCTCGGCGTCTCGGGCATCAGCGGCGATACACGGGCTCTGCTCGATGATGAGAGCTTGGAAGCGGCCGAGGCCATAGATCTTTTCTGCCTGCGCATATCAGGCGAGATCGGGCGGCTATGCACAACGATCCAAGGCCTCGACGCCATCGTCTTCACCGCCGGCATCGGCGAGAACCAGCCGCAGATCAGGACGCGCGTCGCACAAAGGTTGCAGTGGTTGGGTATCGAGATTGATGAAAATGCAAACAGCAGCAATTTGACCTCGATCAACGCGGCATCCAGCCGCGTGAAGCTGTTCGTGATCCCGACCGACGAGGAACGTGTGATCGCTGAAGAGGCCGTTGCCCTGATCGCGTGACGAAAACGAGGAGACGCAGATGAATGCCGTTGCCACACCGCTTTCGCCCCAAGAACTCTCCCTGATCGACCGTTACTGGAAAGCGGCCAATTATCTGTCGGTCGGTCAGATCTATCTGATGGACAATCCGCTGCTGCGCGAACCGCTCAAGCCTGAGCATATCAAGCCGAGACTGCTCGGCCATTGGGGCACAACGCCCGGATTGAATTTCATCTATGCCCACCTTAACCGCATCATCAAGGCGCGCGATGTCGACGTCATCTACATATGCGGCCCCGGACATGGCGGCCCCGGCATGGTCGCCAATACCTACCTCGAGGGCACTTACAGCGAAATCTATCCGGACATTTCCGGGACGACGGAGGGAATGCAAAGGCTGTTCAAGCAGTTTTCCTTCCCCGGCGGCATTCCGAGCCACGCCGCACCGGAGACGCCCGGCTCCATCCATGAGGGCGGCGAGCTCGGCTATGCGCTGGTGCATGCCTATGGCGCCGCTTTTGACAATCCCGATCTGATCGTTGCCTGCGTGGTCGGCGATGGCGAGGCCGAAACCGGACCTCTGGCGGCAAGCTGGCATTCCAACAAGTTCCTCAATCCAGCGCGCGACGGCGCAGTCCTGCCCATCCTCCATCTCAACGGCTACAAGATCGCCAATCCGACGATCCTCGGCCGGGCAAGCGATGACGATCTACGCAAGCTGTTCTGGGGCTATGGCTATGAACCCTTCTTTGTCGAAGGCCATGAGCCCGGCGCCATGCATCAGGCCATGGCCGACGCATTCGACCGCGTCTTCGACCGCATCCGCGACATACAGAAAAACGCACGCGAAAAGATCTCGTCCGAAGGGGTGCCGCGCTGGCCCATGATCGTGTTACGAAGCCCGAAAGGCTGGACCGGCCCCAAGCAAGTCGATGGCAAGAAGGTCGAAGGCTTCTGGCGCGCGCATCAGGTGCCGGTCGCCAATTGTCGAGGCGACGAGGGTCATCGAAAGATCCTGGAAGACTGGATGCGCAGCTATGATCCGGACGATCTCTTCGATCACGAAGGGCGACTGAAGGTCGAGCTGCAGGCGCTGGCGCCGCGCGGCGAAAGGCGCATGGGCGCCAATCCCCACGCCAATGGCGGCCTGCTGCGCCGGGAGCTTCTGGCTCCCTCCATCGAGGACTATGCCATTGAGATCGGCGAGCGCGGCAGCAAGCAGGTGCAGTCCACCGAAATCCTCGGTCACTATCTCCGCGACATGCTGAAGCTCAATGAGGCCAAGCAGAATTTCCGCATCTTCGGTCCCGACGAGACGGAATCGAACCGGCTCGGCAGCGTCTTTGAAGCCACAAACCGGGTCTGGATGGAGGAGATCGAAGATTACGACGTCCATCTTTCGCGCGACGGACGGGTGATGGAAGTGCTCAGCGAACATCTATGCCAGGGCTGGCTGGAAGGCTATCTGCTTACCGGCCGGCACGGGTTGTTCTCATGTTACGAGGCTTTCATCCACATCGTTGATTCCATGTTCAACCAGCACGCCAAATGGCTGAAAGTTTCGCGCGAATTGCCGTGGCGCAAGCCGATCTCATCGCTGAACTATCTTTTGACGTCGCATGTCTGGCGGCAGGATCATAACGGCTTTTCCCATCAGGACCCCGGCTTTGTCGATCTCGTCGCCAACAAGAAGGCCGACATCGTGCGCATCTATCTGCCGCCGGACGCCAATACGCTGCTGTGGGTCTGCGATCACTGCCTCAGGACCTACGACCGGATCAACGTCGTCGTTGCCGGCAAGCAACCGGAATCGCAGTGGCTCAACATCGACGAGGCGGCCGCCCATTGTAAGGCCGGCGTCGGTATCTGGGATTGGGCGAGTTACGAAGACAACACGATCGCCCCCGACGTCGTGATGGCCTGCGCAGGCGATGTCCCGACCATGGAAACGCTCGCCGCCGTCATGCTACTGCACGAGGCGATCCCCGATCTCAAGATCCGCACGGTCAACGTGGTCGATCTTCTGGCCCTGCAGGACCCGCAACAGCATCCGCACGGCCTTGATCATGAGGTATTCGATCAGATCTTCACGACCGACAAGCCGGTGATCTTAGCCTATCACGGCTATCCCTACCTGATTCATCGCCTGACCTATCGTCGGAGCAACCACGACAACATCCATGTTCGCGGCTTTATCGAGGAGGGCACGACGACCACACCATTCGATATGACTGTGCTGAACGAGCTGGATCGCTATCACCTCGCCTTGGAGGCGATCAACCGTATCCCTGGCCTGTCGGAAAAAGTACCGGAGGTCGTGGATGGCCTGAAGGCAAAGCTCGTCAGGCATCACGACTACGTCCGGCGTCACGGCGAGGATATGCCGGAAGTTCTCGACTGGCGGTGGAAACGATAGAACTGGCCTGAACGGCCCAACCTTACGATTTGGACGCGTGCTCCGGCTTTCCCTTTTGCTTGGTAGAGGCCATGTCGTGAAGCTCCTTCTCGCTCATGGAGTCGACCATGCTCTTCGACGCACCCTTCAGTTCGCTCTTCTTTCTTTCGCCGCGTTTGGCGGCGAGCGCCGCACCGGCAGCCATCTGCTGTGATTTCGACTTTGCTGGCATGATGACATCTCCTTAGGTTGAAATTTGCCGCCGCCGATCGTGTCCCCTTGCAAGGCGGGACTTACGCTTGGTAGCTGCCGGTAAGGCTTGCTTCTGCAAGCGTGTGTTTCTTCACCTTCTGCCACATGGCTTCCGCGCCGGCGGCCTCGGGAAGGGTCACCCTCGGTACATCGAGGGCGGCAAGCCGGAAAATATACCGATGGGGTGGGTCGCCCGCCGGGGGCCGCGGACCATCGTAGCGGGCATTGCCGAAATCATTCTTGTAGAAACGCAGCGCCTGCTCCTGCATCGTGTCTACGCTTTCAATGAGGGCGCTCCATTGCGCAGGGATATTGGCGATGCCGCAGTGACGGAATGTTCCGCTGGGCGCATCCGGATCCTCGACGATCAGCGCGAAACTTTGGGTTTTCTCCGGCGCGCCGCCCCAGGCAAGAGGCGGGAATATATTTTCCCCTTCCAGGGCATATTTGCGCGGTATGGGCGTACCCTCAGCAAAGGCCTTGCTGATCAATGTCAAAGTCATTCGATCCTCCTTTTATCATCGCTGATTCATGAGCCTGTGAACCTCTGAATCTAAGGTGGAACACATCAGAATCACTATTGTTCCCCCCAGGGGAACCATTGCTCGCCCCAGTTGTTCGGAGGATCTACGAAGGAGGAAAAGATGGCGGATGAACGGTTCGAGTGGATCAGCAGACGGGCCTATGCGATTTGGGAAGCAGCGGGACGTCCTTGGGGCTGCAGCCAGCATCATTGGGAGCAGGCAGCGAAGGAACGCGAGATCATGGAGAGGACGCGCGCATCGGCAGATGGCGAGGAAATACTCGCAAGATTCAGAAAAGCCCCCGCGAAGCATCAGCCTGATGACGGCGATCAGGAACCCGAGCAAAAAACGCAATCCGGCGCCCGGCGCGCCGGATAATAGACATCCTCTTTTTTGCTGGATAAGGCCAACAGGCAGATGCGCCAGGAGCTCACCTGGCGACGGACTCATTGATCCTGCGATTTCATCCGCAATTCAAAAGCCGCCCCTAATTCTGCGTTCCGTCACGGTTCGGCTGGGCCGGCGTGCTCTTCGTGCCCTGCTGATTATTTTCCGTGCGATCGGTCGGAGCTGGCTGGGCCGTTTGACCGGCTGGCGGCGTGTTGTCTACCGTGCCCGCCTGCGGCTGTCCGCTGGAGGAGCTGATCGTCGGTGACGAACTCTGAGGTGCTCCTGGTTCGATGTAACGACCCCAGATTTCCACGCCAGCCCATACGATTGCCGCCAGAACCAGCGCTGTCACCAGCACGGTGAACAAATGTGTTCCCCGAACGCCCTGCCGGGCTTCAGTCGCGGATAGTGGTTTCGTCTGTTCCCGGGGCCTCTTCTGTTCGTCGAACGTCATAGCAAGCCTCCATCTATTAAAAATTGCATATCGACCTAACCAAAACACCGGGCGATGGTTCCATTGAGGAGCGCCAAGGAATTGGGTCGAGGCGGAACAACAGGCAGAGCCCAGCGTTAGTCTCATGAGGTTGCAGATCGTGCCAAGCGGACGCGATGGTGCTGAAGAATATGGAGATTTTTCCGCTTTCTCTCCATAGCCAACGAAACGGCAGTCGAGCTTCCTATCCATCCGACCTGCAGCCCCTCCAACATTTGAGGAGGGTAAAAAGTGCTCACAAGTATCGTCAACGCCCGGAGGCCGAAGAAATTGTCGACCCCGGCATCGTCGTCTCGCCCGAAGCCTGATCGACTGCGTCATCGGAATGGTCGGAGCCTGACGAAAAGCGGCCGCGCGCTGTTGATTGCGACGATAACGGCTGCCATGTCCTGGAATTTTGCCTTCGCACAGCAATCGAACGATGATCGCTGCAAAGCGGAAGAAACCAACCGGCAAACTGACGGCCAGCAGGCGCAAGGCGAACAGGCACCGCCGGCAGCGAACAATCCCAGTCGTAAGCTCTCCGATTGCGACGGTGTGCTGAAACCGCCGGCAGTCGGCGACAGCAAGATGGAAAAGCCTGCGCCGCAGGTCGGCAACACTCCCGTCATCAAGCCTGGCGACACACAACAGCAGAACAATCAACAGCAGGGCAAATGATGATGATCCGTCAGGGTTTGGGTTCGGGCTGCTCGATGGGGCCGTTCTTAACGGCGCCGCTATCTCGGCCGTCGCTTGACGTAAACGGCTTGATGACGAGAATCGCCAGAACGGACGCGACCATCAGGCCGAAGATGACGAGCAACAACATCCTCATCTGGGAGCCTTAAGCCCGCTGCGATTTGCGGACGGCAAGGTTGCTGTCGTGCCCGATAATCCCGCCCGCCTGCCGGGATATCGCTTCCGCACGCTGCTTGGCCTCGTGATTTTCAACGGATCCTTCAATAACGACGCGCCCGTGACTGACGGTCACGAAGATACTGGTCTCGTCGAGCAGTTGATCGGCTTTCAGCCTGCTCTCGATTTCCGTTCGTATTTCGACGTCCGTTCTCTCCGGCGTCGATGCATAAGGGGTTTCGGGTCGCGTATCTCCGCTCGCCTCTTCTGATCCGGAAGCGGCCCTTACGTCCGAAATTTTGCCGGAAATGTCGTCGGCCATCTGCCTGCGCAATACATCGTATGTCGCCGAATCTTCGCAGCGCGCATCGTCGGTACCATTTTCGGGTCGTTGCTCTATTGGCGAGGCTTCTCCTGCCCGCTGTTCGGACTCGATATCCCCGGACCCACCGGCTGCCTGGTCGAGTGCCTGCACGGTGCGCGGATCGCCACGATGCGGGGAACCCCTTGCGTTTGTTCTATCGCTGATTTTGGTCATGGTTTTCTCCCTGTTCGATGAGGGCTTAACCTTTGCCGCTCCGGAATGTTCCGGTCTCAGGGCTTGCGTCAGGCCCCTGTCGTCAGCATTTCGAAGGATACCACCTTGTAATGTTCCTCAAGGGACGCAAGCAGTTGCGCACCACCGCCATCCGGCCCCGCCTGCCGCCATCGCGCCTCGTAGGAAATATGCGTTGTCGCGTCGCTCGGCCCTGTCCTGCAGCCAATAAAGGAGAAAGCATATCCGAGCGGTTCCAGCGCTGCTTGCGCATCGGCGATCGCAACGCCTGCATCGCGAGGCAACTCGATCACGAGGCGCGCCTTCTGCTTGCGTGGCATCAGCCTGTCGAACTGTTTGAAAGGCGATAGCACGATGAAGGCGATAATGGCCCCGGCGGAACCCACGATCACTTGACCGCCGCCGATGCACAGGCCGACTGCCGTCATGATCCACAAGGTCGCCGCCGTCGTTACGCCGGTGACCAAGTCGCCCCGCTTGAGAATGGCGCCACCGCCGATGAAGCCGACGCCCGTCAGCACGCCGAGCGGAAAGCGCAGCACATCCATCGAGGCGAATGATTGCGACGTCTTGCCCAGAGTGGATAGAAGCAGATTGGCCTGGATCATCGACAGGCATGCGGCGAGCCCGACCAGGATCGTCGTGCGAAACCCGGCGGCATGACCGCCCATTTCCCGATTAATCCCGATCAGCCCTCCGGCTGCGACGACCAGCAGCAGACGGAGGGCGATATCCAGCCAGTCCGCGTCTATTGGCATAGTGTCGGTCAGGTCAGGCACGATGTCCTCCCAAGGGAGCGTCACCAGCAAATTTCAGTGGGGGAACATCGCAAACGGCATTTCGTTCCACCTTCGATGGAAGGTGCGCGTGAAAAACATAATAGAAGCAGCACGATGCTCTACGGCTTCATTGTCGCCTCGGGAAAAGCGCCGGAGCCCATGGGCCGCCTGCCGGATTTCGCCGCGAGCCGCCTCCCACGCGTCAGGCCTTTGCTTTTCCCTGCCGCATCGCGAAATATATCACATTGCCCGTGAGGACAGGCGAGCGGCACGCTGTCTTCGGTTGGCATCCAGCGCCCGTCGAAAATCGAGGTCGATTGTCGCATGGTGACGGAGGTCGTCGAGAAAACGAGAGATATCTTCGAGCGTATCGACGACGACATATCGCAGACCACCGCCGGCATCGATCAGATCGTGGCCGATGCTGACGCCGAAGCCGTTGGCTACCTTGCGAAACCATGCCGAACGCCAGCGCTTGAAACCATCGGGGTCCGACTGAAACTCCGCGAGCAGCATCTTTTGCTGATCAAGCCGCGCAAGGAATGTCTCAACCACATCCTGTGAGCCGGCCTTCGGCCTTTCCGCCTTCCTTGACAGCCATTTTTCAAGAAGCTGAGAGCTGGGCTGCGGCGCTATCGCTTCATCGCGCTCCATTAGAGCCGCGGAATCGATATCCAGGCGCTCCGCACCGTCCTTATTCTGGGCCTCATCCACGGACGAACCTGCTTGTGTCTCCTGCTGCAAAGCCAAGGTCTGCTTGAGGTCGGCGGCAAGTTCTCCCCAGATGGATCTCGACGATTCAGCCGATCTTGCTTTCATCCGGCGGGAGGTTTTGACTTCGATAATAAAGGGCTTTGTCTGTTTAACCATGATGCTTTGATATGT
Source organism: Martinezella sp. CNPSo 3959 (assembly GCF_057784355.1). Classification (NCBI taxonomy): domain Bacteria; kingdom Pseudomonadati; phylum Pseudomonadota; class Alphaproteobacteria; order Hyphomicrobiales; family Rhizobiaceae; genus Martinezella; species Martinezella sp. CNPSo 3959. The sequence goes on along the minus strand of NZ_JBXSOV010000017.1, from coordinate 62,991 downwards.
GCCCGATGATGGAGCGCAGTTGATGGACAATCACTATGAATAAGAGGCTGGCATTCTCTGGGAGCAACACCGCAGCATGGCGATCGTCCGCGAATATTGAAGGCCTAGGCCCTACACCAAACCGCTTGATGAAGCAATCTCCACCCCCGCCTCATCCCAAATGGGCATCAATGCATTGCGGCCTGATCTGCGTCACGGGCGTATGGCACAAATCGGGACGATCACCGCGGAGGTCGCTTTAACGGCACTCGTGTCTGCGAATCAACGATCGTATAATCGGACCATCCGATACGCACCACAACCACTGCAATGCCTTTACCGCGACAATACAATCTCAGTGCATTCAAAATGAAACAAACGAGGTCGTGGCAGTCCGTTTACACTGCATATGTCTTAGCAATCATTGCTAAATATGAAGATCTCGTAATATATTCGCTTAAAGCGGCTGCCGCCTTCTGGTAAGTTATCACTTGCGCGCGCACGCTCGATGAGATTGCGATCATTGATTGGCGTGCTCCGATGCGAGCGGACCAGTTCAAACTATACAATGCCCGGATTTTGCGCGGCCGGCTTGGGGAGGACGAGGCCATATGCCCGAGAACCGAGTGGATCGGTCGCAGCAAACTCTCTACGGGTCCGAATCCGATAATGGTTTAGAGGCGACAGTCTCGCTTTGGGATCTGGATTTCAAACTGCTTGATTGCTCGAAGCGATTCAAAGAGCGTATCGGTCTTGCGCCCCGGAGCGGGGTATCCTTGTGGGAGGCCTATCCCGCGCTTGCGAAACCGACGCTTGCCGAGCTTATTCATAAGGTCATAGACACAGGCGAACCTTGCACGATCCAGTTCGACGATCCGACGCAGGGAAAGCGCCGCTTGCTCGCCTCCCGCATCCGAGTGGGGCTTCTGATCGTCGAAACCAATGGGGCACATGAAAGCCCATCGTCCGAAGACAATGAAAAAGCACAGCTCATCCATCAGGCAACGCACGACGTCCTGACCGGACTGCCCAATCGCCGCCAATTCAGCGCGGCTCTGACGCAATTGCTTCCGGTTACCGGCAAGATCGGGCCGGCGCTGATGCAGCTCGACCTCGATGATTTCAAGCCCGTCAACGACACACTTGGCCACGGAGCCGGCGATATCGTACTGAAACTCGCTGCCGAGAGGATTACGAAAGCACTCGGCCGCGGCGGAACGGCCTACCGTCTCGCTGGCGATGAATTCGCCATCATCCAGGTCGGTCCGCAGCGGGCCCTGGAGGCGGAACGGTTGGCAGACGCGCTGGTGACTGAATTCAAAAAGCCGTTCACGGTCAACGGCATCTCACTTTTCGTCGGCGTCAGCGTGGGGATCGCAATCGCGCCGCGCGACGGCAACGAGGGAGAACAGCTGATGAAGGCTGCCGATGTCGCCCTTTATGCCGCTAAGAAGGAAGGGCGTCGGCGGGCGCGGACGTTCGATCCGGCCATGCTGATCGTGGTCGAACAAAGAGAGCTGCTGCGGCGCAGCCTGCGCGTGGCACTGCAGCGCGATGAATTCTTCATCGAATATCAGCCGCTGGTGGAGCCTCCGTCCAATGTGGTCGGCTTCGAGGCACTCCTACGCTGGCGGCACCCAACCCTCGGGGTCATTCCGCCGGCAGCTTTCATTCCCATGGCCGAAGCCGATGGTCTCATGCGTGAAATCGGCCAGTGGATGCTGGAGGAAGCCTGCCGCGAGGCCTTGGCATGGCCGGAGCACTATACGCTTGCCGTCAATCTTTCTCCGGCGGAGTTCCTGACGCCGGGCCTCACCGATCGTGTTTCTCAAACGCTGGATATCGTCGGATTTCCAGCCGAACGCCTGGAGCTGGAAATCACCGAAGGCGTGCTTCTGGAGCGGACCATCAACAATCTCGACACGCTGAACACGCTGAACGTGCTTGGCATTCAGATTTCCCTCGATGATTTCGGCACGGAATATTCCTCGCTCAGCTATCTCAAGAATTTCCCCTTCGATACGATCAAGATCGATCGCTATTTCATCAGGGATCTTTTGCAGGACGGCAAAAGCCAGGCCATTGTGCGCTCCGTCATCGGCCTTGCACATGGCCTGGGCATGCGGGTGACGGCAGAGGGTGTCGAGACGCGGCAACAGGCGGCCTGGCTCCAGCAGGAGGGCTGCGACCGCCTGCAAGGCTATAGCATCAGCCCTCCGCTGAGCGCCGACAAGCTTGATGATTTCATAAGGCAGGGTGCACGCGATCAGTCGGCCGCGACATTCGACGAATTTCACGCAAGTCCGTGAGTTTTTGAAGCGCATTTCATTCGGGAATTTCTCTAGAGGATACCATGCGGGTGCAGGTGGACGCGGCTTTCGAGCCATTGCTTGAACTGGAAATGGAGATGGCGACCCTTGTGGCAGACTGGTCGAATTGCGATCAATGTGCCGCTTACGTGGCTCGCATGGTCAGCCACGATCGGCACGATCCCATCCGTCATGCGAACCTGCTTTCGGCAGCCTTGAACGAGCTTTTCGAAATGTCGTTCCACACAAGAGAAAGCGGCGGCACCCTTACCTTTCGCGTCTACCGGAATGGCTCGATCGAACGGATCGAACTGGCCTTTCCCTGCTCGGCCGAGCAGCGCAATTTATATGAAACCATCGTCCAGCGCATTGGAAGCGGCCAGGCGCTCGCAAACTATCTCGATGTCATCACCGATGACACCGCGCGTGCCGAGCAGGCGATCCTTCTCGGCCTTGCCGTCAATTACGATGCCAACATCGAGCTGTCCGTTCGGGATAAGGGAACAACGACTTTCGTGGTGGACCTCGCGCTCGAAAGGCTACTCAATTGAACAACCGCTCCTCTGGCCGTTTCACAGCGCAATTCGATGCCAACAATCAAGAATTCTCCCTATCCGGAGTTCTGAGACCACATTCAGTTGCCGAGCTTGCCGATGATCTCGCCCTGCTGCGCAACGGCATCGAAACGGTGAACGGCGTCTGCTACGTCAATCTGAAACGCGTCATCCACATGAACAATACGGCGTTCCGTGCCCTGACGCGTGTCCTGCTCGATGCCACGCGATCGAGGCCGGATCTCAAACTAACGGTCGTAGCTTCCAGCGTCGTTGCATGGGCATCGCGACTGTTTCGCCATTTGAGCGATCTGTCACCCAACATCGTCGTCGAGATCTATGATTCCGCCTTCTATCCCGGGCAGACATTCGTGGAGAATCAGAGCTTCATCCCGATCCTGCGAACCCAGACGAAGATGACTTGGCGGCACGAGCGCGAGATATTGCCGCGGCACGGCCTTCGAGAAGGTTTGCATATCGCCGACATCTGCTGCGGCATCGGCGATTTCGCCATGCTGCTGTGGAAGGATTTCAAACCCGCGCGGATCGTTGCCCTCGACCATTCGATCCCCAGCCTGGAATATGCCCGCAAGGTGGCGGAGGACTTCAATGTCCACGACATCGAATATACCTACGGCGATGCATCCCAGATGCTGTTCGAGAGCGACCAGTTCGATTTCGTGACCTGCAGGCACTCGTTGCAGATCTTCGACCGCCCGGATGTTTTGCTTCGCGAACTCTATCGCATATGCAAGCCAGGCGGCAGGGTCTACATCACCAACGAGAAGAACTCCCATTGTCTTGGCGAGCCCAGAGCCGAAAGCATTCAATGGACCTATAACGAGGTCGCGAAACTGTTCGCGCATTTCGATATGGATGTCGAAATGGGTCCCAAAGGCCGCCGCATGCTACTGGATGCCGGCTTCAAGGATGTGCGCATGGAAAGCTTCATGGTCACGAATCTCGATGGCGATCCCCAGGATTTCGCTGACATCATCACGGCATGGCAGAATGTCTATGCCGATGAAATGGCGGTCAAAAGAGGGGATTCGGCCGCATTTATCGAGCGATTCAAGCAAGGTTTCGCCGATCATATTTTTGCCGCGCTCCACCCAAGAGGCTATGCCGGCTGGCCGATCTGGGCTTCTTCGGGACAGAAACCGCTATGACGGACGCGCCAATCGCCAAGCAACGGCTCGGACTGCGCTCATTTCGCGCCAAGTTTCTCCTCGTCGTCGGCGGAGCCGTTCTCTTCGACCTGCTCGTCAGCGGCGGCCTTGCCTTATGGAACGTCCAGCGCCTATCGCGCAACGCCACGACGGAAGTGGGACAAGGTCTTGAGAAAGCGAGCCAGGATTATATCGGCTCCTATGCGGATTCGACTGCCGCAGAGGTCGGTTTGCTGATCGACCAGGTCCATTCCGATGTGAAGGCGCTGGCAGGCGTGCTGCAGGGACAGATCGACAATCCGGCGCGGAGTGTCGATGTCGGTGCTGCCATGAGCAGAGCGTCTCCAGGCGCTGTAACAGTGACCTACGACCAAGCCGGCCAGTGGTCACAAAACCTGCCCGGCACACCCTCGGTCGTCAGCGTCTGGGGTTACCTGCTTGATAAGGATCATCATCCCCTGCCCCAGGTGCAGGCAGACATAGAATGGAGCGCGGTGCTCGATCTGGTTGCTCCTTCCCTGTTGCACAACGGCGCATCGAAGCTGCAGATGTACTATATCGGCCCGAGGGAGCGTCCGATTTTCCGGACTGCTCCCTATACGACGCAGGCGCAGACCTTTGACCGGCTCTATCCCGGCCACAACAGCTCCGATTTTTGGACATTCTTCTTTCCAGGCCTATACGAATCCTGGCAGCAATGGGCCTCCAACCCCTCATCCCGCCCCGTTGCCGATTACATTACCCAGACGGCTCCCTATACCGACGCTATCACCGGCAAGCTGATCGTCAGCTTTTTCCATCCGCTCTGGACGCCCGATAGACATCAGGTGGCCGGTGCGGCCGGCGCAGATATTACACTCACGCAGCTTGCCGAGATCGTGGAACATGTGAAAGTCGCTCAAACCGGCTTCGGCTTTCTCGCCATGTCGAATGGGAATGTGGTCGCAATCAATCCCGTAGGGGAAAAGGTCATCGGCTTGCGCGCCGCCAACGATGCCGCCGCCAAGGGGGTTACCGGCCTCGACCGATCGTTGCGCAACAGCACGCAAACGGCCATTACCAAGCTACCGCTCGACGCCGACGGCGTGATCCAGCACATCAGCCTCCGCGAACAGGGAGAGGACGTTCCCTATCTCGCGGTCGTCAAGCAATTGCGCCCGACCAATCTCTGGGTGGACGGACCGGTCAAGAACGAGGTCATGTCGCTCGGAATCGTGGTGCCCGAGCGCGAGATCTACGCCTCGCTCATCGCTGCCAAGGATGAAATATCGCGGGCGACCAACCGCATTCTGCTCTATCAGATCATGGCCGTTCTCGTGTCTCTGATGATCGTCACCGCGGCGGTCTTTGCGGCCTCGAAACGCGTCACCAGTGGCATCAGCGCGCTGGCGAGTGCCGCAAAGCGCATACAGGCGAAGGATTATTCGGTTAGGGTCGATATTTCGACCAGGGATGAAGTTGGGGATGCCGGTATCGCTTTCAACAGGATGGCGGAGGATATCAGCTTCCACACCGAAAACCTTGAAAAGCTCGTTTCGGACCGGACCAGCGAGATCGAGGCGGCCAAGGAAGAGATCTCAACCCTCAACAGCCAATTGAAGAACGAAAACCTGCGGCTGGGTGCGGAACTCAACGTCGCCAGGCAGATCCAGCTCATGGTCCTGCCGCGGGCCAAGGAACTCACGGCAATCAACAATCTGGAGATCGCCGCCTACATGCGCCCGGCCGATGAAGTCGGCGGCGACTACTATGATGTTCTGCAGAACGGAAACAACCTGAAAATCGGCATCGGCGACGTGACCGGCCATGGGCTGGAAAGCGGTGTGCTGATGCTGATGGTCCAGTCGATTGCCCGCGCCCTGCAGGAGGCGGGTGAGATGGACCCGGCAAAATTCTTGACCGATCTCAATCGGACGATCTTCAAGAACATCGAACGGACCCGGACCGACAAGCATATTACCTTGTCGTTCCTCGACTACGACGGCGAGAGATTGACGATATCCGGTCAGCACGAAGACATGATCATCATTCGCCAGGACGGCAAGGTGGAGCGGATAGATACGGGCGATCTCGGCCTTCCGGTCGGTCTCGAGCCTGATATCGCTCCCTTTATCGATACGCGGCAAGTGCCCTTCGAAAAGGGCGACATGGTTGTGCTGCATACGGACGGCGTCACGGAAGCGGAGAATTCGAAGGGCGAGCTGTTTGGCTTCGACAGGCTTTTGGAGGATGCCCGCCGCCTGCATGGCGGGACTGCGGAAGAAGTCGTCGAGGGCATACTCGACGATTTGATGACTTACATCGGAACCCACAAGATCCATGACGATATTACCCTTGTGGTGATGCGGCACAGGTGAGGAAATGACGACAGCAATTTTCGGCGAGGAACGTCTGGTTTCGTTCGACGCCACCAATGCTCTTCGCATACGACTATTCGACGGACCGCTGCATCTGGCATGGCGCCATTCGGCCATGACATCCGACTTTATCGCGGAGACGATAGCGCTCGGTTTCCGTTCTTCCGAGCGCCAATACAAGACGGTGCGGCACGACATCGGTTACCTGACCAACGAGCTTATCGAAAATTCGATCAAATTCCGCGCCTCGGGCGAGATCCTCATCGAGGCATTGAGGGATGGCCATTATTTCCGGATGCGGATCGTGAATTTGATCGACCGCGAAGCTATGGCGCGATTTCAACAATTATTATTGAGAGTTACCGCTGGCGATCCCGGCGATCTCCTCATAGAACAGATCGAAGCAAGCGTTCTTGCCGGCGACGATGCGTCCGGGCTAGGACTGTTGACATTGATGAGCGACTACCAGGTTCAATTGGCCTGGCATTTCGATGAGAATGGCCCGCAAAAGCGGATCAAGCTCCAAACCTATGCCGCCATGGCGATTGCATCGGCGTGAACCCGCGAGAGGCCCTTTATGGAAATCAAGGAAGAAGCATTCCGCGTCTGGTCCGAAGGCAGCACCCTTTATTTTGACGGCACGATGCGCCTGGCTGGTCCCGATGCCTATGCACCGGTCTACGATCTGGCCAGGTCAGTTCTTCATGGGAGCGGAGGCAAAGCGACTTTCGATCTGACCGGTCTGCAGTTCTTGAATTCTTCGGGCATCAACCTGCTTGCCAAACTGACTATAGAAGCACGCAAGCATCCGAATATTCACCTCACAGTGTGCGGCTCCTCGCAAATTCCCTGGCAGATGAAATCATTACCGAACTTGAAAAAACTGCATCCGCGCCTGGATTTGCGCCTGACCTAGCCCATGCCGCACAAAACTGCGCGACGATTTTGCTACGATGACATGCTGAAATCAAAGACTGAAGCGCGACATGGCGAACCTCAAAGATCGCAACGCGCTTTAGCGATCAAGTGCCCGTCGCCAAGCGTCCCAACGCTTGAACGCGAATAGTCGCTGCGACGAGGCATCGTCGTGACACGAAATAACGCGTGGGTCTATTAGTCGACGAACCTCGGTTAGTTCCACCTTACATCTCTCGGCTTCTTCGTCTACACAAATAAGTATAACAAATCGAAGCTGCTGGAAAATTATTCAGTAAATATCAGTTAAAATAACATCTTAATGGTAAGCGCGCGGCACGTTAGTTAATCTTCGCACTTATTTTCCGTGTCATAAAAATGTACAGAATGCAAAGCTTCTGCATTCCGTGATAATGACAGAATTATTAATTATCGGTAAAATATAACCGTAAATTGTAGCAATAATTCCTTGTTGTAAAAGCCTTGCACAAGGGAAAAGGCATTGCTTTTTCCTGAATACTCGGCTGCGCGTCTAATTTACCGGGAGGGTTTGATGGGCATAGCGTTCAAATCTACAAGTATATCGCTAAACAATACAAAGAGACGTACCATCCTCGTTGCGGGCGGCGCAGGGTTCCTTGGGTCACATCTTTGCGACCGACTTCTACAGGATGGTCATGAAGTCATATGTGTGGATGATTTTTCAACCGGACGGATGGACAATCTCTGGCATCTCCTTCGTTACGAGACGTTCAGTTTCATCCGCCACGACGTCATCTCATCGCTCGATCTGCCCGTCGACGAAATCTACAATCTGGCCTGCCCGGCATCTCCGCCGCATTATCAGGCCGATCCGATCCGTACGATGAAAACATGTGTTTTCGGCGCGCTCAACTTGCTGGAGCTTGCCACATATCATCAAGCGCGCATTTTCCAGGCCTCGACCTCGGAAATCTATGGCGACCCCCACGTGCATCCGCAGCCGGAAAACTATTGGGGTAACGTCAATTCCTTCGGCCCTCGCTCGTGCTACGATGAAGGCAAACGCTCCGCTGAAACGCTTTTCCGTGACTTTCACGCCCGTCATGGCGTCGACATCAGGATTGCGCGCATCTTCAACACCTATGGACCGCGCATGCGCCCCGACGACGGCCGCGTTGTTTCCAATTTCATCGTACAGGCGCTGAAGGGTGAGGATATTACCGTCTATGGCGACGGCTCTCAGACGCGCTCCTTCTGCTATGTCGCCGACCTGATCGAGGGCTTCATTCGCCTGATGGCCGACCAAACGACGATCCATACGCCCGTCAATCTCGGCAATCCGGCGGAGTTTACCGTGCGCGATCTTGCCGAACAGGTCATCGCGATTACCGGCTCCAAGTCGAAGATAATCCATAAACCCCTGCCGGTCGACGATCCCCGCCAGCGCCGGCCCGATATCACCATCGCGAAACGCGAACTGGGATGGGAACCGTCCGTCGCCCTGACGGATGGATTGAAGTCCACCATCGCGTACTTCGAACGTCAGTTGGTACGTACGAGCAGCGAGCTTTTCGAGGTTGCGTGATGGGCAAGCAAAAAATACTCGTCGTGGGTGGCGCCGGCTTCATCGGCAGCCACACCGCGAAGCTCCTGCATCGACAAGGCTTCGAGCCGGTCGTCTATGACAACCTCTCGACGGGCCATCTGACCTCCGTGCGCTGGGGACCCTTCGTGGAAGGAGATATTCTCGACACATCCCATCTTGCCGAGACAATGGAGGAGCATAGACCTGCTGCAATCATCCATTTCGCCGCCTCCGCCTATGTCGGCGAGTCCGTCGAAAATCCTGCTAAATATTATGCCAACAATGTCAGTGGCACGCTGTCGGTTCTGGAAGCATGCCGCCGCACGGAGGCGGATAAGCTGATCTTTTCATCGAGCTGCGCAATCTACGGAATTCCCGCGCATCTGCCCATCCGCGAATGCGAGACGCCTCAGCCGATAAATCCCTACGGCAGAACCAAGCTGATTGCCGAACATATGCTGGCCGACTATTCGGCAGCCTATGGCCTTTCCTATGTGGCGCTGCGTTACTTCAACGCCTCCGGCGCCGATCCGGAACAGGAACTCGGCGAATGGCATGACCCCGAAACACATCTCATTCCCCGCGCATTGCTGGCGGCGGCCGGCACGACCGAAACCTTGGAAGTCTACGGCGACGATTACGACACGCCGGACGGCACGTGTGTGCGCGACTATATCCATGTGCTGGATCTTGCCAAGGCGCATGTCCTGGCGGTCGAATATCTGCTGGCCGGCGGAAACAATCTCGCCGTCAATCTGGGAAGCGGCCACGGCACGTCGATCAAGGAGATCGTCGGCGCGATCGAGCGCGTTTGCGGTCGCCAGGTTCCTGTCGCCATGCACAGGCGGCGGCCGGGCGATCCGCCTGCTCTTTATGCCGCTTCGGATCTTGCTGCCGAGAAGCTTGGCTTCCACGCTTTGCATTCGGACATCGAAACGATCATCCGGACCGCAGCTCCCTTCTTCGGACTGGAGATGCGAGGATGACATCGATCCGGACACGAGCTCAAGTAATGAAGGACCGGGCGTTGATGACGCCGGTGCTGCAAGGTCGCAAGCGCGCGGAATATATGGTTTACGCCGCGTTGTGGCTTGCGGCACTCGGCTATTTCTGGAGCTGGTGGCTCGCACCCGCGCACCATGTCGACGCTCTCGGGTCGATATTGGTGACCCTGGTGCTCGCCTGGGTGACGATCATTCCAGCCTATTTCATCATCGTCTTCTTCCGCGCCGAAAAGCCGACAGGGGAATTACGGCTTCCTGCCGGCAGCCGCATCGCGATGGTGGTGACCAAAGCGCCATCGGAGCCCTTTTCGGTGGTGGCCCGCACGTTGGATGCCATGCTGGCGCAGGAGGTGACCCACGACACCTGGCTGGCAGATGAAGATCCGTCGCCCTCGACGCGGGATTGGTGCAGCAAATACGGCGTCCAGATATCCACCCGGAAGGGGCGGGACGATTATCACCGCCAGACATGGCCGCGGCGCACCCGCTGCAAGGAAGGCAACCTTGCCTTCTTCTACGATCACTATGGCTATGAAGGCTATGATTTCGTCGTGCAGCTCGATGCCGACCATGTGCCCGAACAAGGCTATCTTTTCCAGATGCTTCGGCCCTTTGCCGACCCGGCAGTCGGCTATGTGTCCGCGCCGAGCATTTGCGACCAGAATGCCCATGAGAGCTGGGCGGCTCGCGGTCGCCTCTATGCGGAAGCCAGCATGCATGGATCGCTTCAGACCGGGTTCAATCATGGGCTGTCGCCACTTTGCATCGGCTCGCACTATGCCGTCCGCACCAAGGCGCTCAAGAGCATTGGCGGGCTGGGGCCAGAACTGGCGGAAGACCACTCCACCACACTGATGATGAATGCGTATGGCTGGCGCGGCATTCACGCGCTCGATGCCATTGCTCATGGCGACGGTCCGCGCACTTTCACCGATCTCATCACCCAGGAGTTTCAATGGTCGCGCAGCCTCATGATGATCCTGCTGCAATATTCGCCGAGCTTGATCAAACGGCTGCCGCTACGCCTCAGAATGCAGTTCCTGTTTTCGCAGCTCTGGTATTCCCTCTTTTCTCTCTTCATGGCGCTGATGTTCATCATGCCGATCATTGCGCTTACTAGAGGAAAGACCTTCGTCGATGTGTCATATCCTGACTTTTTGCTGCATTTCGTGCCGCAGTCCATTCTGCTGATCCTGTTCGCCTATCGCTGGCGCAGCACGCATACGTTCAGACCAGTCGATGCGAGTATTCTGAGCTGGGAGATGACGTTGTTCCTGTTTGCCCGCTGGCCATGGGCGCTTATGGGTTCTCTCGCTGCCATTCGCGATTGGACGACTGGAACATTCGTGGATTTCCGCGTCACTCCGAAGGGTACATCGGACGTCGATCCTCTGCCATTCAGAGTTCTTGCACCCTATGCCACGCTCTCTTTTGCCTCCATCCTGCCGGTTCTATTTGTCAGTGCCGCGGAAGAGAGCAGCGGTTTCTATATCTTCGCGACGATGAATGCCACCATCTACACTTTACTGCTGCTGGTCATCATCGTTCAGCATGCGCGTGAAAATACGCTCAGCACGAGCAGGCGCTTTTACCGGCCGGCGCTCGCCAGTGGTCTGATTGCTCTGACCGCCCTGCCGTTTTTCGGCATCATGGAGCATGGCCGCGCCGGAGCACAATCATTGATTTGGGACACCGACGGCTACGTATTGTTCGATACTCGCTTTTCGGTGGCAGGTGCTGGAATTGGCGGTCGCGGACTGCACAGAATGGTGCTCAATCCGCACTGGCACGTGAGCGACACGGGCGATTGAATTTCATACAGGGACACTATGGCGGAACGCAGATGAAGATGGCTGTTATGGAAACCGAGCAGGATCTCAGCGCGCTGGCGGAACGAAGCCATGCCCGTCGCATCGGCGCTCGCATCTGCACCATAGGTAAGTCGGCAAGCACGCAGGGTAACCTGCGAGACATTGCCGGACGGCGAAACCGGCAGCGAGCCCTAAGGGCAGCAGCGCCAAAGGCTCGCCAATCACGAACACGGGAGAAATAATATGAAACCATCAAGGAAACAGACCTCCCTCCTCGCCGCAGCATCGCTGGCATGCGTGATCCTTCTTGGGCTTACGACGGCGAGCAATGCGACCGTAGCCGCGACCACCACCAAGGTGCCGGACGGCGCGAGGCCCATGACGGCGGCTGAACTCTACATGCTCTATCACGACAAGAGCTGGCGCTGGCCCGATGGCGCCGGCCGAATGCAGAATACCGATCGTCGGTTCTCAGCCTGGGTCGACGGAACCGGTGGACAATCCTGGGCTGAAGGCCGCTGGGCTATAACAGACACCGGCCGGCTGTGTCTGGAGGCAACCTGGCATGCCGCAAACGGCCAGTTTCCGGCCAAGACCTGCTTCGTCCATCGCATCTTCGATGGAACGATCTATCAGAAACGCGAGACTGGCGGAGCATGGATTGTGTTTCGCCATCCCATTACCGAGAAAACCGATGAGGCGACAAACCTCATCGCCGATGATCTGGTCTCACAACGACTGGAGGCCTTGAAGACCTCTTTAACCGTCCGCAAGACCGAATAGAGGAAGGAGGCAATGCGATGAAAACCCTATCGAAACTAACGACGGCTTTGCTTGCGGCTGGCGCCCTCTGCGGTGGCATATATGCTGCCAACAACAGCTTGGATGCAAGGGCCGAGATCCGGCCGCTCTTCAATGACAAGAGGCCGATCATTACTCCCCAATCGCTGCCGGGGGGTGCCTATGATCCTAATGGGGATTTTTCCAATGACCCCAATCCAAAGATCGAGCACCTCTTCCTGCCTTGGGAAGATGTCGATCTGTCGACGCTGAGCACGGCAGACGAATATGCCCGCAAGCGCGGGCGCTCGCTGCTGATCACGATCGAGCCGTGGTCATGGGCCCGCAACTGGCGGGTCACGCCAACCGATCTCCTTAGTGGAATTCTGGCGGGTCACTACGATTCCAACATGACGGCGATCTGCTCGGCGGCCGCCAAGCTCAAAGCGCCCGTCACCATTCGCTGGGCTCATGAAATGGACGAGAAGAACGGACAGTTCACTTGGGCCTACTGGAAGGCGGACGACTATGTGAAAGCCTATCGGCACGCGATCAACGTTTGCCGCAAGAGCCTTCCCACGGCAAAGTACATGTGGTCGCCGATGGGCAAGGATGGGCTCGAGGCCTACTATCCCGGCGATTCATTCGTCGACGTCGTCGGATTGTCGGTGTTCGGTTACCAACCGTTCGATCTGCGCAAGCTCGGGCGGGATTCGACCTTCGTGGAAGCGACCAAACCCGGCTATGACCGTGTGAAGCGCTTCAAGAAGCCGATCGTGATCGCGGAATTGGGCTACCAGGGCAACGAGGCCTACGTTCACGCATGGGCCGAGGAAGCCAACAAGCCGCACTCCGAATTCCCCGACCTGCAATCGGTGGTCTATTTCAACGATCGTGAAGTCTACCCCTGGCCGGACGGTCTGGGCAGGCCGGACTGGCGGGTCGCCACACCGCCCCTGCTGAACTGACCGCGATGAAAGGTGGAGGATAAGTATATGTCCTGGTTCCGTTTCATCATCCTGAATGCCATGTTCGCGATGCTGCTGGCCGGCACCGCGAACGCGGCGACGCATCGTCATATCGATCGAATGACGGCGCATGCGGCCCACCAAGCCATGCCGATGAGTGCGAGGGAGCTCAAAAAGCTCTACGCGGGGCGCTCCTGGATATGGAAAGACGGGGCCGGCTTCTTCTCCCGCCATCACCGCCGATTTACGGCCTGGTCGCACACGGGCGCTCGAAAATCATATGCAAAGGGTACCTGGTATGCGACCGATCGCGGTAGACTCTGCATGAGCGCTGTCTGGCACAGCAAGAAAAGTGCAGCATCCAATGTGTCCTGCTTCCTGCATCGCGAGAAGGCTGGGATCATCTATCAGAAACGAGCATCAGGCGGAAAATGGTATGTGTTCCGTCATAATCCGATCAAACATGATGACGAAGTTCTGAAACTACGACGGGGCGATTATGTTCGCAGTCATCTGCCCGGTTGAAGTCGAATACTCACATAGGGGCTTTTTCTTGGATAGCGGGCGGCACGCGTCCCCACTTGTTCCGTAGAACCGCCATCCAGAGAATGCCCCTATTCTTTGCCGCGCGCACAGCGCGACAGTCGCTGGCTCACCTTAGAACGCGCCGCGATTGTAGCAATGCGACGTTCTTCCAAATCCGCTTGGCGTACAGATGTAGGGAGAGCCCTTGAAGTAGTCCTCAGCGGACATCGAAGTGGTCTTGGCAAGCGACCTTCCACTGTAAAAGACGACGTCGTTCTTTTGATACTTCTTCATATACAGCTGAACCGTCTTGTTTTTTACATGCAGATTCTCGGCCGCATTTGCGTTTGCAGCCATTCCTGCTGAAAATGCAATCGCAAGTATTACAGGTACGGAAATAGCAATTTTTCGATTGCCAGTAGTCAGATTATAAGAGTTCTTCCAAAAACTCATAAGTTTACTCTCCTTTGCAAGTTTCACTCGTGTATTTCAGCTGAAAATATTTAAGCAACTTCTATAAATATCTTGAAAATATTAACGAAATCTGCTTAATTTCCCTACAGCCTTCCGGCGGGGAACTGCAACAATGCTGCCTGCAATGAATATAGCTTGGCGCGATATTCGATGGATGCACAGAGCCTTGACTCATACATCCACAGACTTCTTTGGTTCGCTGGCCAAGGCGCATCGCAGGGCAGAATCATTTTCTCAAGACGTGATCCAATCACGTCCCTTCAGTCAGTCCGCCAACCGGCGGACGCTCGGATGGACTGAAATTCGGGCTGTTTTGCGACGAAGGGGAAAGATCTTGGATATGCAAGATCTATACTATCCACGCGCGATCTATTTTGGCCGCCCATCACTCCCTTTCACCCGCCCGTTGCCGGAACAACACGGGAACCGCCAGTCGAGTTGGAATGTTTCGTCGAAAGGCTATTATGATGATTTGGGATAAAACGGAGACCAGCTCCGAACAACCGACCCTTGCCGAAAGGCGCCGCTGGCCCCGCATTTCCGAAGCTCCCCTTTGCGGCAACGCCACAGACCTGCCGGTACTCGTGTCGCTGCCGTTTTCCACATCCAATGAGGCTCCCAACCTGCAATTTCAGGCTTGGCGGCAGCATATGGCGCCCTTGATCGATGCTTACCTTCCCGAAAGCGCCGAGGCCGATGCTGGTTTTGCTGCGAGCCAAATCGTATGGAATCTGGAAGGGGCACTTCTCGTTCAGCAGCAAACGCCGGCTTTCCGTTATGAGCGCCCTGCAGAAAAAGTACGCTTCAGCGCCATAGATCATTGGCAGATCACCTTTCTGCGCACTGGCAGAACATGGACCAGCGTCAACGGACATGTGGTCGAAAACGAGCCTGGCATGATGGAAATCCGGGCACTTGGCTGCCCGTTTTACGGCCGCACCATAAGCGCGCAATCTGTCTCCCTCATCCTGCCTCGCGATCTATTTGCCGATCACGGCGGACTGCCTGGAGCAAGCAACAACATCGTCCTGGGGGGTGAGCGCGTCAAGTTGCTGGCGGACTACATTGCTTTTCTTGAAGCAAACCTCGACCGTTTGACAAAAGACGACCTGCATAGTGTACGCAACCAACTGCAGGAAATGATATTTCACAGTGTCGCACCGCTGGTGAACGGCCATACGAGCGGCGATCGCAGCTCCGAGATCGGCCTTATGACGAAAGCTCGTCGCTTTATTCAGAACAATCTCGGATCGGCGGACCTAACCCCTGAAGCATTGAGTCGTGAATTGGCAATCTCCCGAACTCGGCTTTATGGACTGTTCCAGACATCGGGCGGTGTGTTGAACTACGTGAGAAGACGAAGACTTCTGGCTGCACGCGCAGCACTTGCCGACTTGAGCAACGGTCAGAAAATTGCAGATATAGCCGGTAATCTCGGCTTTGAATCAGCCGCTAACTTCAGCCGGGCCTTCACACACGAATTCGGCTATAGCCCAAGCGAAGTCCGCAGGCATACAGGCGAATGCAAGGTCGATCATCTACCGCAGATGACGGAAACATCCACTTTCGGCGACTGGCTTAATACGCTCGGTATTTGAGCGGTATAAAGCTACATGTCGGCATGGCAGTTCCGACGGCAGTAGTTCGGATATTGCTACAGATACATGTGGCGAGCAATATATGCAGTCGATATGCGGTGTAGCGCCTGCTAGGTCACCGACATCAACCGATTTCAATCCGGCTGCGGTGAAGAGGTTGTTTCCCCCTCGGAAATCTCGCAAGGCAACAAGAGTGGTTTGCCGAGCTCGGGGGCACCCTGCTTGCTTAATAAAACAGCGACCGCCGCAGCCGCTATGTCCTGAATTGGCTGCTTCACGGTGGTCAGACGTGGGATTGTCATGCTTGCAAGCGGAATGCCGTCAAAGCCGACGATGGAAAGGGCCGCCGGGATTGGAATTCCCAAATCATGAGCTGCCCTCATGCAGCCGATCGCCTGTTGGTCGGAGCTGGCGAATATGGCGGTTGGGCGCTCGTGGCGTGCGCGTGCGAGAAGATAGTTTCCGGCAGACCGTCCGCTTTCATAGTCGAAAGCGGCTTCTGCGATCAGCGGCGTCGCACTCTCCTCGCCATCGCTGACCAGCTCCATTGCATCGAGATAGCCCTTGAGACGATCGTTAGCGGGAACCGAGTCCTTGGGACCTGAAATGAAACCGATACGGCGATGGCCGAGCTTTACGAGATGCTCGACTCCGAGACGCATGCCGCTTCGATGATCGGCTGCGATGCCGGAGTAGCCCGGCAGGAGGCGGTCGACGATGACGATCGGTAGCCCCTTCGGCAGCTTGAGCGTATGAAAATCATTGCTTGGAACAAGAATGATGCCATCCACCTTCCGGCTTGTCAGCTGGCCGATCCGATCCGCCTCCTTGGCTGCATGATCGAAGGAGGTCATGACGATGATGTTATAGCCATGCCTTGCCGCCGCCTGCTCTGCGGATTGCACAAGTTCCGAAAAGAAGGGGTTGGTCAGGTCGGGAATGACGATGCCGATGAGACGACTGACCTTGCTGCGCATGCTTCTGGCAGATGGGTCTGGCATATAGCCGAGCTGCTCGATAATGCCTCTGACCCGCGCCCTCAATTCCTCCGTCACGGAAGGATGATCATTCAAAACCCTTGAAACGGTCCCGGTAGAAACCCCCGCCAGCTTGGCAACGTCTCGAATTCCGACCTTTGGCATATGGATACCGATATCCCTTCATCTCACCTTCCGAGGCGCCTTATCCGGGCTCTCAGCTAATGGTCTCCGCCGTCTTAGTCAAAGTCTTCCAAGTCAAGCCGATCCTCCATTGCGCGGACAAATGCCATATTTCATATGGAAACGGTTCATCATATCTTTCTTCCGGCGTTGGTAAAGTTGAAATTTCAGCCAAGTTTAGCTGATTTCAATAGCGCCTTGACAATTTTTGGCGGCATGCTACCCAATATGCGTGGAACCGGTTCATTGTCGTGGACAACTCAGGTGGAGCTGAGCCAAGAACCGTTCAGGAGGAGAGAAAATGTCCAATTCTACCAAGCGCGACACCGCCTTCATCAACACGCAGCGGCGCTCTGCGCTGAAACTCGGACTTGCCGGCACTCTGGTGCTTGCGCTGTCCTGCGGCGTGTCGCCTGCCTTTGCGGCCGGCAAGCCCAAGGTCGGGCTGATCATGAAATCCCTGTCCAACGAGTTCTTCAAGCAGATGAAGGCCGGCGCGGACAAGTACGCCGCTGAAAACAAGGACAAGTTCGACTTCAAGGCCGTCGGCATGAAGGACGAACGCGACTTTGCCTCGCAGGTCGACGCCGTCGAGAATTTCGTGACGCAGAAGTACGACATCATCGTCGTCGCGCCGGCCGATTCCAAGGCCATGGCCACGCCGCTTGCAAAGGCGGTGAAAGCTGGCGTGAAAGTTATCAATATCGACGTGCCGCTAGACGCCGACGCCAAGAAGGCCGGCGGTATCGATCTCGCCTTCTTCGGCCCTGACAATGCTGCCGGCGCCAAGCTTGCCGGCGATGCGCTCGCCAAGGATCTTGGACCCGGCGCAAAGGTTGTGATCCTGGAAGGCAATCCCGAGGCCGACAACGCCAAGGAGCGCAAGGCAGGCTTCATGGATTCCATCAAGAACGGCAAGCTCGAGCTTCTCGACAGCAAGACCGCACATTGGGAAACCGAAGAAGCCAATACCGTCATGACGAATTTCCTGACGAAATATAAGGATATTCAAGGCGTCATGGCTGCAAACGACTCCATGGCCCTCGGTGTCGTCAAGGCGCTCGATGCATCCGGCCAGGCAGGCAAGATCAAGGTTGTCGGCTTCGATAACATCCCCTCCGTCAAGCCCTTGATCAAGGACGGCAAGATGCTTGCCACCGTCGAACAGTACGGCGCGGAAATGGCAGCCATGGGCATCAAGTACGGCCTTCGCGAATATGCCGGCGAAAAATTCACTGGCTGGGTGAAGACCGACGTGACGCTCGTCACCGCCAAGGACCTCAAATAGTCGATAAACCCGCCTTGCGGGCAGGGATGCGTCGGCATTCGCCGGCGCATCCGCTTGTCGATCGATCTTCTGACCGGCCGTTTAGCGTGAGGCGTTGGCCCCGGTGGAAGGCGCCGCGAAAGATCGTTATCTCCAATTCGAAATGGAAACGCTGATGAGGTGGACGTGCCTGAGACAGTAGATGATGCCATCCTGAAGCTGGAAGGAATAGGCAAGCGCTTCCCGGGCGTTGTGGCACTGAAGGATGTCACAATAGAGATCGGTCGCGGCAAGGGTCACATTCTTCTTGGTGAAAACGGTGCCGGCAAATCGACGCTGATCAATCTGCTTGGCGGCGTCTTCAAGCCGGATGATGGCCACATCCTGTTTGACGGCAAAGCCTATCATCCGTCCTCTCCGCTCGAGGCGTTCAAGGCGGGCATCCGGGTCATTCACCAGGAGCTGCATCCGCTTTCCAATCTTACCGTCGCCGAAAACTTGCTTTTTGAGCATCTGCCGCGCCGATACGGCTTGGTAAACTACAGGCAAATGAACGCCAGAGCGGCAGAACTGCTGGCGGAAGTCGGCCTCGACGTGGCGCCGACGACGCTTGCCAGCAGCTTGAGCGTCGCCCAGCTTCAGTTGCTCGAGATCGCCAAGGCGCTCTCCAACGAAAGCAAGCTTCTGGTTCTCGATGAACCGACGGCAACCCTGACCTCCAAGGAAGTTGATCGGCTCTTTGAGATTCTGAAACGCCTGAAGGCGCACGGCGTCACTACGCTCTATATATCGCATAGGCTCGAAGAGATCTTCGAGGTGGGCGATGACGTCACCATCCTGCGCGACGGGCAGCATGTGATCACGCGGCCGCTCGAAGGGCTCGGAATTCCGAAAATCGTCGAACTCATGGTCGGGCGCGAACTTGCGCAGCATGACGCTTTCCGCGGCGACAGCACCATCTCCGGCGAGGCGCTTGGCGTCTCCGGTCTCAAAGTGACGAGCCACAGCCCGGAGCTGTCATTTTCCGTTGCCAAGGGAGAAATCGTCGGCATTGCCGGGCTTGTGGGGAGCGGCCGCACCGAGGCTGTTCGAGCCATATTCGGCGCCGACGCCAAGGCTGCAGGCGAAATCCGCATAGATGGCCAGCCGGTCGAGATTACCTCGCCCAAGGACGCGGTTACCGCCGGGCTGTGCCTGGCGACAGAAGATCGCAAGGTACAAGGGCTCATGCTCGACATGAGCTGCGCGCAAAACACCACCATCACCAATCTCGCCAAGATCTCCCGCAACGGATTGATTTTGCGCAAGGCGGAAGACGAGTCCTCACAGCGTCTCGTGCGTGAATTGCGGATAAAGACACCGTCCATCCATCAGGCCGTCAGGACATTTTCCGGCGGCAACCAGCAGAAGGTCGTCATCGCCAAATGGCTGTTTCGCGGCCCCAAGGTGCTGATCTTCGACGAGCCGACCCGAGGCATCGATGTCGGCGCCAAGGCGGAAATCTACGAGCTTCTGTGGAAGTTTGCCGCCGAGGGAAAAGGCGTCCTCGTCGTGTCTTCGGATCTGCCGGAACTCATGAGCATTTGCCATCGCATCATCGTCTTCTCGGACGGCAAGATAGCCGGGGAAATCCCCCGAGCCCAATTTGACGAGAGCAGGATCCTCTCGCTCGCTTACAAGGAGTACAGTCGTGTCCGGAAACATTGAAAAGGCGGCCGAGGCAAAAGAGGCCAGCGTCTGGGACAAGCTTATCCGGATCTCGATGAAAGAGGCCGGTGTCGCCATCGCCCTCGTCTTGATTTTGATCTTCTTCTCGCTCACGGCGCCTTATTTCGCGACGCCGGAGAACTTCCTGAAGATCTTCGTGCAGATCGCCATCAATACGGTGCTTGCCGCCGGCATGACCTTCGTCATCCTCACCGGCGGCATCGATCTTTCCGTCGGATCGCTGCTGGCGCTTTGCACGGTCATCGGCGCGACGATCATGATCGATCCAAGATTTTCTCCCTGGCAGGCGATCGCTCTCGCATCGCTCGCCTCGATGGGGGCGGGCGCGATCCTGGGTGCCATCAACGGATGGATCTGCGAGAAATGGAAACTTCCATCCTTCATCGTCACGCTCGGCATGCTTAACGTCGCAAGCGGCCTTGCCCGCGTCGTCAGTGATAACTCCACCATCACCGGCCTGCCGCAGCCCTTCGTCGATTTCGGTAATCTGATTTTCTGGGGCGTCCTTCCATCGATCTTCCTGATCGCCATCGTCGTCGTCCTCATCGGCTGGTTCGTGCTGCGCTATACTGTGTTCGGACGTTTCGTCTTCGCAATCGGGACGAATGAGGAGGCCGTCCGCCTATCGGGACATGAACCGAAGAAGTACAAGATCGCGGTCTTCACCATTTCCGGACTGACTGCCGGCATTGCCGCCATGGTCTATCTGCTCCGCCTCAATGTCGGCAGCCCTGTCGCCGGCATCGGCTATGAATTGAATGCGATCGCGGCCGTTATCATCGGCGGAACCAGCCTTTCAGGCGGCAAGGGATCGATCATCGGGACGCTTGTTGGAGCCTGCATTCTGCAGGTGCTGTCCACGGGGCTGCAACTCTTGGGTGCCGACGACAACATCAAGCCGATCGTCATCGGCGCCGTTATCGTACTGGCCGTCATTCTCGACAGCTATCGCGGCCGGTTGATGCGGATATTGGAGAGCCGCTGACAAGGCGGCTCTCCGGAGCAAAGGCTATGGCCCGACAAAATCGAGCTTTGCCGTCAGGCCCGCTGCAATTTCCAGGTCCGGATTTCAAACGGCATGATGTCGGCAGTGCCGGTGCGTTCGATCGGCTCCTCCAGGATGTTCAGCGGCCCCGAAGCCTGCCATCCTGACGGCAGGGTCAGCGACAGGCGGCCGCGCCGACCGGCCGGTTCGTACAGCCGCAGGATAAGACCCTCCCCTTCCTCGGCCGGTTTCAGGCCGGAGAAGGCGACTGGTGTGCCTTCGACGCCAAGCGGCGATAAGGTGCCGGCCGCAAGACCGCTTGCCTCCACGCTGACCAGCGGCTGGTTGAGATCGATCGCCTCAGCTAGAACACCACCGTCATACCACGCGCCCTCATGCGGCATCAGCGCATAGGTAAAGCTCTGCTCGCCTTCATCGGCCAGCGGATCGGGATAGATCGGCGAGCGCACGAGGCTCATGCCGATGACATTGCCGCGGGCGCTGTGACCGTATTTGGCATTATTGAGCAGGGCGACGCCGAAGCCGGGTTCGCTCAGATCGACGAACCGATGCGCCGCCGCCTCGAACATCGCCTGCTCCCAGGAGGTATTGGTATGCGTCTGCCTCTCGACGACGCCGAAGGCGCATTCGAAAGTGGCGGTGCGCGACCGCACGGCAACCGGATTGAGGGTTCTCAGCAGCGTTCGCCGATCATGCCAGTCGATGGTCGTTTCGATATCCAGCCTGCGGGCATTGGCCGTCAGAACATAAAGCTGGGTCACGATCGAGTTGCGGTATCGATTGATGACACGGATCGCGGCGCGATGCGGTCCCTCCTCGACCAGAGTGATGCTCTCCGGCCGATCGAGCCGGATGCCTTTCTCGGCATAATCGGCATCCACGTCCCAGGCATCCCAATTGCGCGGCTTGTCGGCGGGATAGACCCAGAGCTGGTTGGCAGGCCCTTCGATCGCCTCCCGCCCCGTTGCCTTGTGAACAAGGCTTGATACTGCTCCATCCTTGCCGATGATGACAGACAAATGCTCATTTTCGAGATGATGGGTATCAGCTTTCAGAAGCCCGGCGGGCCTGATCGCCTTGCGATCGAAGACCGCGACGGAAAGAGGTGCGACGGAATCGGCCGAAGCCAGCACCGTTCCGTCCGATAGGGTTGCGGTGAGCGGGCGCGGCGACAAAGACGGGTTGACGACGACAAGCGCATCCGTGACCCCGCCGGTTGGAAGATGGGCCGACAGCGTCGTCAGGGACCTGACCTGCTCCGCCTTGGCATTGTCGATCACGCCGTCAAGTTCCCGCTCGGCATCGACATAGACCTCGCGAATGCTCGATCCAGGCAGGATATCGTGAAACTCGTTCTTCAGGACGACGCGCCAATCCGCCTCCAAGCTCCGAGGCTTGTCAGCCCCCAGCATATGGGCAAGCGAGGCCAGCGTTTCCGCCGTGATCAGGGCGCGTTCGGCCTGGCGATGCTTACGCTTGACCCCGCTTTGTGACGTCAGCGTCGCGCGATGCAGCTCGAGGTAGATTTCCCCGTCCCAGACCGGAAGCTCCTTTTCCTTAGCGGTGTGGTGCGCCTTTTCGTAATAGCCCTTCACGGTGCCCCAGCGTGCCTTCGGGATCGCCGGGAAGTCGCGGAGCTGTACCTCGCGCTCGACCATTTCCGGCGTGACGCCGCCGCCGCCATCGCCATAGCCAACGGCCAGCAGCGAGGTGTCATGCTGCGTCTTGCCGCGGAAATTCTTCCATGTCGGCACGAAGCAATCCGGTTGCACGAAGCCGTTGTAGCCTTGCATGGGGTTATCGAACGTATGGGTCAGCACCTTGCTGCCATCGAGCCCCTTCCACCAGAACAGGTCGGACGGAATGTGATTGCTTTCGCTCCAGTTCACCTTGATCGTGAAAAAGCTGTCGATGCCCCCAAGCTTCAGGATCTGCGGCAAGGCGCCGGAAAAGCCGAAACAATCGGGCAGCCAGCAGATGCTGTGACGCAGGCCAAAATGCTTTTCGAAATAGCGCTGGCCATAAAGCACCTGGCGTACGAGGCTCTCGCCTGTGGGCATGTTGGTATCAGGCTCGACCCACATGCCGCCGACGGTTTCCCATTTTCCTTCGGCAACCTTCTTCTTGATCCGCTCGAGCAGTTCCGGATCATCTTCCTCTATTTGTGCATAGTATTGGGCGGTCGATTGGTTGAAGCGGAAGTCGTCGGAGCGCTCCATCAGCGAGAGCGCAGTGTTGAAGGTGCGGCGCATCTTGCGGCGCGTTTCGCCGTAGGGCCAAAGCCATGCCAGATCGATATGGGCATGGCCGGTCAGCAGCAGTTCGCCATTCTGTGGGAAGCGCTTTTGAAGCTCTTTCAGTTGCGCAAGCAATTGATCATAGGCAGCAGCTGCCGAAGCACTCTGCGCTTCGCTAAGGCCGGCTGGATTGTCCTGAAGTTCCGGCAGTTCCCAGATCTTCTGCTGCATTGCCGCGCCTGAGGTGCGCGAGATATAGGCTGATGTGTCGGAGGGCCAATCGAGGCTGCGCAGCGCCCGTTCGGAGGCATCGATCAGATGCGGCACGACTTCGTGGCCGTCAAGAATATCGGCAGCCTCGCCGATCTGCTGCAATAAGAGATGCAGCCGGTGGACCGGCTCATCTAGCCAGATCAAGCGCGCCCTGTTCAGCTTCGGCGCCCTATTCGGCTCCCCGAACGGAAAACGCGCGACGCTCTCAGTCGCGATCTGGAAGTCGCGACCCTTGATCGGAAACTCCTGGTGATAGGGGTCGAGGCCGAAGGTCTCAGCTTCACCATCAGGGTAGCGCAGCGTCAGCAGGCTCTCGCCGCCAAGGTCGAGCTGCAGGCGGATCTGCTCGAGCGGCCAATCCTGCGGCGCCGTTGCCTTGGCAGCGAAGCGAACCGTTCCGTTGCGATGCGGCCAATCCTGATGATGCCCTATCGGCTCTCCATCGAAGGTCCAACCATCGATCGCGAGGCTTTGCCTGTCACGCCAATACGCAAGCTCGGCAGTGCGGACTTTCAGGCGATCAAGGCGTTGGGCAATAGTAAGAGACATGGCGGATCCTATCGGAAAATCGACAACTGGCGGCGGAGGAGAGAATAGATTAGCGCAAATGGGTCGCCAGCCCCGCACCCATCTCCTCCCAGCGGATCGCGTAGCGAGAATTTAGATTAGGTACCTTTGTTTTGGCGTCAAGGCGCGCAGAAATAAGTTGCGAGAGCTTTGTCCGTGATACACAAGCGCGAAGATATGCAAGGAAATCGAAGATCCAACGCGTGAAGAGAGTCGCTTTGACGTATCACGGCGCTGGACGCAAACGGTCACCTGCGTTTTTCGCGAACGGATCAGAGCCGTACCGGGCGATGTGCTGCACATCGCACCTGCCGATGAGGCAGTTCATCTGTTTGACGAAAGCGGACAGCGCATCGCTAGAACACGCTCGGAATTCAATTGAGGAGAGATGTTTATTACCTGTGTGATGCCGCACGCAGCGATGGAGCGGAAGCCGTCTTGCGAATGGTAATTTCAATACCGCCCATGGACGTACCGTCATCGGTTACATCCGGTATGCGAATGCAAAGGACGTCGGAATAGTTGCGGAACGTGCCGCCGATCAGCTCATATATTGCAAGTGCAGTATTCTCGGGAAGCTCTTCGACCGATACGCTTTTACGTTGCTGCATGGGATTCTCTTCCAAAAGTCGGGCCGCCTTCAAGCGATTGGGCAACTGCCGACACTTTAGTCCTGATTTGTCGCAAAGATATCCCAGGAATCATGGAAGCTGTCACAAATACGTGAGGGTCATTTCCAGGAAAACGCGGCGGCGGCACGATGTCGTGATTGGCGACCGAGTGCCGGGCTTACTCTATAGAGCGGCCTCGCATCGGGACCATGAAGATGGCGCGATCCGGAAGCCGTTCTTTCCCGACGATTTCACTTCATACAAACCACGATCCGCTTTGGCGAATATGTCCTTGGAAGAATGACCGGGCACGATTATCGCCGCGCCGACGGAGGTCGCGATGCGAATGGTCTTCGTCGGCGTGGAGACGGTCCAGTTCAATTCTCTGACAACGCGATCGGCGATTTTTGCGAGATCCTCAGTCGAAAGGCATTCGTGAATGACGGCGAACTCGTCGCCGCCAATGCGCGCCACCATATTGGCCTTGGGGACCGCGCGTGCAAGCCTGCGCCCTGCCACTTTGAGACAATCATCCCCAGCCTGATGTCCGAGAGTATCGTTCACGGATTTGAAGCCGTCGAGATCCACGAGAAGGAGCGCTGTGGCGGTTCGGCTCTCGGCTGCGCATATTTCGTTGAGAAACGTTTCAAATCTGGAGCGGGACGTCAACCCGGTGAGCATGTCGTACTCGGCCAATTGACGAAGCTGCTCGACCATCGTCTTCTCGGCGGTGATATCCTGCTTCATCCCGAAAATTCTGGTCGCAGCTCCGTTCGCGAATTCGACGCAGGCGGTTATTCTGATCCATCGCCGATTGCCTCTTGCGGTAATGATCTCAGCATCCAGGCTGAAACCCTCACCCGTGCGAATTGCCTTCTCGCGCACCTCATCGAGACGCTTTCGAGCCTCGGGAGTATAGAGTTTAAGGATCTCATCCCTCGTCAGCGGCGTTTGCGGCGCAAGATCAAAGAGCTCGTAGACCATATCCGTCCAGCTGAGCGTCTGGTCGGGAAGACTGCATTCCCATACCCCGATACGAGCGGCCTTGAACGATCGATCAAACAATTCACGCAAATGCATGAACTCGCGCGAGGCGATTGCCTGAGGATCGAGTATTCCATTTCCATCGCAGGACACTGGGGGCCTCACCAGCTGATCAAAAGGACCTCACCAGCTTTATCGCCGGTAATCTTTCCCAGTGGAATGATTACATGGATTGTTTGCATATTGGTTTCCAAATGCAAGAGCGCCGCGATGATCATCGACATCAATAGCCCTATTTTGAGGGCAGCCTTCCTGAAACAGAGGATTTCAAGCGTTTGTGAAAATGAGTCCCAAGGGCAAGAAGGGTGTCTACCCCAAACCTGATACTGAACCACTCCGGCTCACATCTGGCCGACACCGCTCAAGCCGATCAATGCGCCAACGCCCAGAACGATGAGCGGATGGACGCGCGTCGTCGAAAGGACAAGCGTACCAGCGGCCGCAATTGCCGCCAGAACCCACCCCTGGGTTGACGCCTCGGTGATGACAGCCGCACTTGCGGTAACAAGCCCGGCGGTCATCGGCACCAATCCCGCCTGCACGATCCGTCGCCATGGCCTGTCCTTGAAGCGGTTCCAGAGATGGAGCACCAGATAGGTCAGGACCGAAGAAGGCCCGAACTTTGCAGCTGATGTGACGAGTATGCCCGCCCATCCGGCAACGTGCCAGCCGACCAGAGGCACGACCATCAGGTTCGGACCGGGAGCCGCCTGCGCCAATGCGAACAGCGCACCGAATTGCTGCGCCGTCATCCAATGCTGCACGTCGACGACCTGCCGGTGCATTTCCGGAAGAATAGAATTGCCGCCGCCGAAGGCCAGCAGCGAAAGCTGGGTAAAAATGATTGCAAGAGAAACGAGGGTCGTGGTCATGCTTCGAGCTTCCAGGTGGCGAGGATGCTGAGCGGCGCCAGAACCAGCATGGTCGGCAGCAAGGGCAATCCGATGATGGCGATGGCAGCAAAGCAAATGGCGGCAATGACCAGGGTGACCGGCCTGCGGCGCAGCGGCAGGACGATCTTGACGGCCATCGAAATCAACAGACCAGCCGCGGCTGCAGCAAGGCCTGCAAACATATGCTGGATATGTGGATCGCTATTGAACTGATCGTAAATGACGCCGAGACCGATGACGATTGCCGTTGGGGCGACAATCAGGCCGAGAAGAGCGGAAAAAGCTCCCTTCACGCCCTGAAATTTCGAGCCGATCGCAACCGCCATATTGATGATGTTGCCGCCGGGCAGGAACTGACACAGCCCCAGCAGTTCGGTGAACTCCTCCCTCGTCAACCATTTGCGATCCTCGACCACCATGCGGCGTGCGAGCGGCAGAACCCCACCAAACCCGATGAGGCCGAGTCTGAAAAAGCCGAAAAAGAGCTCCGCGACCGTTGGTCCTTCGCGTTGAGCAGCACTGGAATGAGAAATGGCATCCATATCGTGGCCTGTATGTTTATGTCGGACAGACCGTCAAAATAGGCTTTTACCGATCATGCGTCCAATATATGGATAGAGTATCATTCATATGTTTGAGATATGCCATGATCGAACTTAGACATCTCCGTTATGCCATGACCGTTGCCGATGAGGGCCATATGACCCGCGCTGCCGAAAGACTCGGCATCCAGCAGCCGCCGCTCAGCCAGCAGATAGCCAAGCTGGAGGCCATCGTCGGTGCGTCGCTCTTCAAACGCCTGCCGAGAGGCGTCGAGCTGACGGATGCGGGGCGGACGTTTGTGGAGAGGGCAAGGACCATTCTCCACGATGTCGATCTTGCGATAGAGGCGACAAGGCGCAATGCCCGCGGAGAAGAGGGAAGCCTCGCCATCGGCTTTACCAGTTCGGCCGCCTTTCATCCCCTGGTCAGCGCCGCCGTCCGCTCGCTCGGCGAGACATCGCCGGATGTCGCGCTCAAGCTTGAGGAAGCCAGCACACCCGATCTGATCGCCATGCTGCATTCCGGCCTTCTCGACGTCGCGCTCGTGCGCTCTCCCGTTGCACAGTCGGGCGGTCTTGTGATTTCCCGAATTCTCGATGAAGAGATGCTGGTCGCTCTTCCCGATCGCCATTCTCTTGTGATGGCGAAAGGAGAGGAGCCTCGCCACGTTCGATTGTCGGAGCTCGCAGACGAAGCCTTCATACTTTACCGCCGTCCCTCGGGGCCGGGGCTATACGACAGTATCATAGCGGCCTGCCTTGCAGCGGGTTTCAGCCCGAAAATACGGCATGAAGCTCCTCGATTGTTGTCGACGCTCAGTCTGGTCGCAGCCGGGCTCGGAATCTCCATCATTCCAGGATCGATCGCCCGGCTGGAGACGAACGGCATCGCCTATCTAAGGCTCGACCCGGGTTCCAAGCTCGTGGCGCCGCTTTATCTCGCGCGAAAAGATGAGCAACCAAGCGGCGCGCTGCAACTATTTGCCAACATCGTTCAGCATGAGAAAACCTTACTGAAATAAGCCGGCTATCTTTCTAGCCGCAAAGATCAAGCGACCTGAGACTGATCCTCATGTCGCTCCATTCGATCACCGCCGCAGCCTAGAAGCTCAAAGTCGTATCCTTCCAAAGGCGAAATCCTCCGAGAAACGCATTTTCGTTGTCGCTGATACGGCAGGCGGGGGGTAGTTCCTTGAGCTTCTCGGCATTGCCGCCGCCAATGACGATTTCGTGCGGCAGCAAGGCCGCCCTCAATCTTTCGACGATATCCTCGATCGACTGCCGCCATTTTTTCTTGCCGTATTTTTCAAGGCCACGCTCGCCGATGAAGTCTTCAAAAGTGCCCCGCTTCTTGTAGGGCAGATGGGCGAGCTCCATTGGCAGACAAACGTGATTGGCAATCATCGCCGAACCCAATCCGGTGCCGAGGCCGAGGAACAGCATGTTGCCATCTTTGTAGTTGCCGATTGCCTGCATCACGGCGTCGTTGACAAGCTTGACCGGCTTGCCGAAAGCGGCGGAAAAGTCGAAATCCTGCCAGCCGCTTCCCAGATTGTGCGGTTCCATAGCTGGTCTGTTGTTCGAAACGGGCCCAGGATATCCCATACCGATAACGTCGTATCGCCAATCACTCGTCAGATCCTTGACGGTCTGGACCATCTCTTTTGCCGACATTGTAGGCCCGGAGACGGCCGCCCGGCGCTCACCGCCGGAGCTGAGACGCATTTTTACATGCGAACCGCCGAGATCGATTGCCAAGACGACAAGCTCTTCTGTCGCAGCCGGCGCCACGGTTTTCTTCAGTTTTACGTTTGTTTTGCGGCTCTCTGTTACCTGGCTCATATTCGTCCACACTTTCTATCCACGACGGGCCCAAATCGCACTATGGCGCCTCAACGACGGAGACGGAGAAATCCTCTCCTTCCCAATGATCGGTGTCAGGCCAGTAAAAGGTAAAGGCAATCGACCCGCCTTTGGGCAGGCGCTCGCATGACAGCTCCGCAACATGTATCCCGAAGCCGTTCTGGCTCGTTTCGATATCGCTGGCGCTGGCCCAACCGTCGACACTCCAGCGAATGATCGCCCGCGCCATGACTTCGATCCGCAGGCGCTTGCCGACGGAAAGCTGCGACAGCTTGTTGTTGAAGCGCCACGGCACGAAGGGTGCAGTCACCTTGTTTTTTACATAGCGCTCAACACCTTGCGGCGGCATGTCGAAAACCGCCCCGTCTCTCAGCGAGCGCAGGAGCTTGATATGCTCGGCATGAGCCCAGACGAGCGGCATGGCGCTGCCGGAAGGTTTCCCGAGGACAAGGCCCAGCTCCGGGATATCGGGCTGGTCCCACACCTGTTCCGGCAGCAATCCGCCCTGCCCGGCAGACTGCTCGAGCGTCTTGAGCAAACCAAGAGCCGCATCCGGCCGGCCGGCGGCGAGCTCATAATGGGCACGCTCGCCCGCAAGTAAGGGCCATGGACGCCCGATGCCCGTGCCGTCGAACGGGCCGCCATCTTCGTGCTCGCCATAGCCGTCACCGGTATAACGATACCATAGCGGCCCTTGCGGCAGGTCGCATTTGAGCTGTGCGTCGATCACCTTCACCGTGTCGAGGATGCGAGGATCGTCGGCGGCTCGCAATCCGAACCGTACCAGCGCCAAGGCATCGGGACTGATGACTCGCGCGGTCGGCAGGAAGGATTCAGCGGGCGGCCTGTTCTTGATCGGCACGAAACCATCGGCGGGCGAGCTTCCATCGGCGATCTCAGGCGGCGCAATGCGGACATAATAGCCCTTGACCCCGAGAGCGGCGCCCTCCGCATCGCTGCTGACATAGGTCCAGCGCTCGATCTGGTCGTTCCAGGCATCCGCGGTCTGCCGCAGATAATCCGCATTGTGCGTCTGACCGGCAATTTCCAGAATATCGGCCGCCGCCAATAGCGCAGCGATCTCAACCGCCAGCGTGAATGGAGAAAAGCCGCCATCCTCCTCCCAGCGGTCCTCACCCGTGACGGGGCCGTTGACGACGACGTAGCGCGCTGCGCTTTCGACCATCGGCACGTAGGACAATAGCAGATCGCCCGTAAGGACCCCCTCGCGGCGCAGCGCATCGGCAAGCAGGATCGGGAAAGCGCATTCGTCCATTTGGATCCCGCTCCAGTAAGGCTCGCCATCCAGCCAGCAATTCTGCGGCCAATGCCCATCCTCTTCCTGGATGACGCGCAGATAGGCCAGAATGCGCAGCGCATCCTGCGAAGCGCCCGCAGCTAAGAAGCCGCCGGCTGTCTCGACCAGATCGCGCGGCCAGACCAGATGATAGCCACCGAGGTCTTCGTCGCCCTTGGCAAAGCCCCAAGGAATGGAGAGAGAAGCAACGGCCGGCCCTTCGAAGGAAAGTGGCCGGTGCGTTGCCAGCACGGCTGTCGAGATTCGATAGCGATTGACTTCGGGCGGCGGCGCTCTCGGTTCATCCAAACCCAGCAATCCGTCTTGCCAGGTCCGCCAGTCGGCGACATAGCTGCGCTCGGCGCTGCCATAGCCGGCCTGCAAGCTGGCAAGGGCGTTGTAGCCGGCCTCTTTTGAATGGCTTCCAAAGCCGAGCGATACGGTGACCGTGTCGCTGCCGCCGATCAGATCGATCTCGCCGGTCAGGGCGACGTTGCCGTCGACGGCACGCGCGACGGCTGGGTCCAACCGGCCCTCTTTCTGCAATTGCTGCCAGCCGTCGGAAATACCGACATAGCCGGCAGATGCCGTTCGCCAGCCGCCGCTGACGGCAAGAGCCATCGAGATGCCGCCTGTGCCCGTCGCAAAAAGCATCGGCGTGCCCTTATAGTCTTCCACCCACCCCGTATTGCCGTAACCGGCATTGACCAGATGCGGAGCGGCAAGCAGATAGAGACGATAATCGTGGATCGTTCCCTCAAGCGGCTCGAACGATATCTGCTGGAGCAAGCTGCTGCGCATGGGATCGACGATGATGCGCTTGATGATCCGGTAACGGCCATCGATTGCAGTATTGATCAACCGATAGGCCGGTACGCCATCCTCGACCGTGGTGACGACGCTCTCCGTATCGCGCTTTTCATCCGAAAAATAACCATCGGGACCTATGACGATCAATCCGATGTCGCGGGTACAGGCGCTGTCGACGCGGGGATAATAGATTTCGTTCAAGATGCCGT
Source organism: Martinezella sp. CNPSo 3959 (assembly GCF_057784355.1). Taxonomy (NCBI): domain Bacteria; kingdom Pseudomonadati; phylum Pseudomonadota; class Alphaproteobacteria; order Hyphomicrobiales; family Rhizobiaceae; genus Martinezella; species Martinezella sp. CNPSo 3959. The sequence goes on along the minus strand of NZ_JBXSOV010000017.1, from coordinate 31,474 downwards.
GACTGAGAGTGAACCAGATGCGGCAGGCCGGCGACAGCGCCGTGCCAACTCCGCTCTTTGCACTGGACGTCCAACGAGGTTCGATACCGTTCACGTTGGGGCCGGAAGCATCGTAAGGCGCCATGCACTATCTCCTCTATTGCTGCAATCTGCTCCGACGAAACTGTTTCGGCAAGACGGAACCTTTGCGCATTCAAGCCGATGTGCCCTTGTTTTCACCACCATTGACAGCCCCCGCCCGTTCTGTATTCTGTTATAAAATCTTATATAACATAATTGTGGAACATAATTGGGAGAATTTCGATGAAACTGGGACTCGGATTCCTGATTGCGGCTGCCTTGGTTGCAGCGCCCTCACTTTTGATGGCTCAGGAAAAAGGTGGCGTCATCAATGTCGCGACGATCGGCGAGCCGCCGACGCTCGATCCAATGACTTCCACCGCAGATCTCGTCGGTATCGTCACCCAACATATCTTCGAAACGCTCTACACCTTCGACAAGGGTTGGAACGTCACGCCGCTGCTTGCCGAGAGCCTGCCCGAGATCAGTGCCGACGGCAAAACCTACACGATCAAACTCAGAACCGGCATCAAGTTCCATGACGGCAGCGTCATGACGTCCAATGATGTGGTCGCCTCGCTCAACCGCTGGATCAAGCTGGCGTCGCGCGGCAAGCAGGCGGGTGGCTTCATCGAATCGATCACCGCCCAGGATCCGGCCACCGTCATTATCAAGCTGAAGCAGCCCTATGCCCCGCTCACCTCGCTGCTCGCCTTCAACAACTCGGCCGCCATCATCATTCCGGCCAGCAGGCAAGCAGATACGATGACCGACTTCATCGGCACCGGTCCCTATATGCTGAAGGAGCGCAAGCCCGACCAATATATCCAGCTGGTACGTTTCGATGGCTACAAGCCGCGCGATGGCGAAAGCAATGGTTACGGCGGCGCCCGGCATCAATATCTCGACGAAATCCGCTTCGTCCCGGTGCCCGATGCCAATACCCGCGTCGAGGCGGCCATTTCCGGCCAGTACGACTATATCGACAGTCTTCCTGTCGAATCCTTCGACAAGCTGAAGTCCGCTTCGGCGACCCAGCCGCTGCTCCTGAAGCCGTTCGGCTATCCGGTCTTCGTCTTCAATACCGCCGACGGCATCACGAAGAATGTCGCGATCCGCAAGGCGATCCGTCAGGCGCTCAGCATGGAAGATATGCTGGCGGCAGCCTTCGGCAGCACAAATTTCTATACGGTTGATGGCAACATGTACCCTGCCCCCTTTACCTGGAGCACGGATGCCGGCGTCAAAGGGAACTACAACGTCGCCGATCCGGAAGGTGCTGCAACTGCCGCCAAGGCGGCAGGCTACAAGGGCGAACCGATCCGCATCCTGACCAGCCGCCAGTACGAGTTCCATTACAAGATGGCGCAGGTCGCGGCCGAATATCTGAAACAGGCGGGCTTCACGGTAGACCTTCAGGTGGTCGACTGGGCGACGCTGACCCAACGCCGGGCCGACAAGGCGCTGTGGGACATTTACATTAGCCACAGCCCTTTCCTGCCGGAACCGGCGCTGATCGGCACGCTGTCGCCAAGCTCGCCCGGTTGGTGGACGACGCCGACGAGCAAAGCCGCGATCGACGCGTTCAACACAGAGGTCGATCCCAAGAAGCGCATCGAGCTTTGGGCCAATGTTCAAAAGACCATTTATGACGAAGCTCCGATGATGAAGATCGGCGATTTCAACGCCGTTGCGGCGATCTCCACCAAGCTACAGGGCGTCGCCCCCGCGCCGTGGCCCTACTTCTGGAATGCATCGATCAAGAAATAAGCCTCCCAAGGCGCTCGGGCGCCGGTCGCGGCCGGCGCCCGTTCCGAATCCCGTCCGCTTGCGGATCTAGAGCAATCCCAGGAAAAACGCACTGCGGTTTTCCGTTCGGGATTGCGAGAGAACAAAGAAATAGGGTGGTTCCGCCGGTCGAAGAGAACCGGAACTACTCTGGGAACCGACGCAATGATACGTTACATCCTTCAACGTCTTGCGGGCATGATCGTCGTGATGTTTCTCGTCGTCACGATCGTTTTCGTGATCGTGCGCGTGACCCCCGGCGATCCAGCCGCCGTCATGCTCGGCCCCGATGCGACCGCGCAGGATATTGCCGAACTGCGAACCCGGCTTGGCCTCGACCAGTCCATCGTCGTCCAATACCTGTTCTATGTCGGGCAGTTGCTGAAGGGCGATCTCGGCCAGTCGATCTTCCTCAATATTCCGGTCTCCTCCGCGCTTCTTGAACGCGCCGAGCCGACCTTTTTCCTGACGCTGTTCTCCCTCCTCATCGCTGGCGTCATCGCGCTGCCGATCGGCATCTATGCCGCCTATCGGCGCGGATCGCTCGTCGACCAGGCTTCGATGGCGATCGGCATGCTGGCGGCGAGCATACCGAGCTTCTGGCTTGGCCTTATCCTGATGCAGATCTTCGCGGTTCGCCTGGGGATGTTTCCGGTGTCCGGCTATGGCGGACCGGGTGCAAGCTTCCTGGATCGCATGTATCATCTGACGCTGCCGGCCGTCGCGCTCGGTCTCGTGTCCTCGGCGCTGATCCTGCGTTTCACGCGCGCATCGATGCTCGACGTGCTCGGGGACGACTATATCCGCACCGCCCGCGCCAAAGGGCTCATCGAACGCCGCGTGGTCCTCAAACATGCGCTGAAGAACGCGTTGATTCCCATTCTCACCGTCCTTGGGCTGACAGCGGCCGTGCTGATTTCCGGCGCCGTCGTCACAGAGACCGTCTTCGGCCTGCCGGGTGTCGGCAGCCTCGTCGTCTCGGCGGTGCTGCGCCGCGACTATCCGGTGATCCAGGGGGCCCTGCTCGTCATCGCCGGCCTCTACGTCCTGATCAATTTTGCGATCGACATGCTCTACCTGCTGGTTGATCCGAGGGTACGCTACTGATGGCCGATATCGCAACCGATACACCAAAGCAGGCACAGAGCGAGCGAAGCAAGTTCCTTCGCCGGCTTCTGAAGCGCAAGACCGTCGCCGCCGGCCTCATTGTGCTGACGATCTTCGTGCTGCTTGCCATCCTCGCCCCCTGGATCGCGCCCTATTCGCCCTCGAAGCTCTCGATCGTCAATCGACTGAAGCCCCCAAGCGGGGTTTACTGGTTCGGCACCGACGAGTTCGGCCGCGATATCTTCTCCCGCACCATCTATGCAGGACGATTGTCGCTGCTCGTCGGAGCCGCCGTCGTGGCTCTGTCGGCTGTGATCGGCGTCACGCTGGGCCTGCTCGCCGGCTTCTTCCAAAGGCTCGACACGCCGATCGCCCGCCTGATCGATGCGATGATGGCGTTTCCCGACATTTTGCTCGCCATTGCGCTGGTCGCAGCCCTCGGCCCGTCGCTGATGACTGTTATCGTCGCGCTATCGATCGTGTACGCCCCGCGACTGGCCCGCATCGTCCGCGCCTCGACGCTTGTCATCCGCGAACTCCCTTACGTGGAGGCCGCCAAGGCTCTCGGCATCTCGACGTTCCACATCATGACGCGGCATGTCCTTCGAAACCTCCTGTCGCCGATCCTGGTGCAGGGCTCGTTTCTCTTCGCCAGCGCCATGCTCGCCGAAGCCGGGCTCTCGTTTCTCGGCCTCGGTGTCAGCCCCGAAATCCCGACTTGGGGAACCATGATCGCGGCCGGCCGCCAATATATCGGCCAGGCCGACTGGATGACCTATTTCCCCGGCTTTGCCATCATTCTCTCCGTGCTTTCGCTGCAAATGGTCGGCGACGGCCTGCGAGACATGCTCGATCCAAGACTTCGAAAGGACCTGTAAATGACCGGTGAAAAAGCGGGCAAGCCGCTCCTCCTCACCAATGTAAAGCCCATGGCATTCGGCGACATCACGGCTGCCGGCCTCATCGACATTCTCGTCGGCGCTGACGGCAGGATCACCGCCGTCGGCCCGCAGCTTGCCGCTCCCGGTGATGTCGAGCGCGTTGACGGCAAGGGCGCCTGGATCTCTCCCGGCTGGATCGACCTGCATGTCCATATCTGGCATGGCGGCACTGATATCTCGATCCGCCCCTCCGAATGCGGCGCCGAGCGCGGCGTCACGACGCTCGTCGATGCGGGTTCGGCCGGCGAAGCCAATTTTCATGGCTTCCGCGAATATATCATCGAGCCCTCCAGGGAACGCATCAAGGCCTTCCTCAATCTCGGCTCGATCGGCCTCGTTGCCTGCAATCGCGTCCCCGAATTGCGCGATATCAAGGATATCAATCTCGACCGCATCCTCGAATGCTATGCCGAGAACAGCGAGCATATCGTCGGCATCAAGGTGCGTGCCAGTCACGTCATCACCGGCTCCTGGGGTGTCACACCCGTTAAGCTCGGCAAGAAGATCGCCAAGATCCTGAAGGTGCCGATGATGGTGCATGTCGGCGAGCCGCCGGCACTCTACGACGAAGTGCTAGAAATCCTCGGCCCGGGCGATGTCGTCACGCACTGCTTCAATGGCAAGGCCGGCTCGAGCATCATGGAGGATGAGGACCTCTACAATCTCGCCGAGCGCTGCGCCGGTGAAGGCATCCGCCTCGATATCGGCCATGGCGGAGCGTCCTTCTCCTTCAAGGTCGCGGAAGCGGCGATCAAACGCGGCCTGCTGCCCTACTCGATCTCGACCGACCTGCATGGGCATTCGATGAACTTCCCGGTCTGGGATCTCGCGACCACCATGTCCAAGCTGCTCGCGGTCGGCATGCCGTTCGACAAGGTCGTGGACGCCGTCACCCATGCACCGGCTTCGGTCATCAAGCTTTCGATGGACAGCCGGCTGTCAGTCGGCGAACGAGCCGATTTCACCATCTTCGATCTCGTGGATGAGGATCTCGAAGCGACCGATTCCAATGGCGACGTCTCGCGCCTCAAGAAGCTGTTCGAGCCGCGCTACGCGGTGATCGGCGCGGAGGCGATCACCGCCAGCCGCTATATACCGCGCGCGCGCAAGCTCGTTCGCCACAGCCACGGCTATTCGTGGCGCTAGTCAAAACACTAAGATCGCATAGCAGGAGCATACGTGAACACGTCCCCAACACAGGCCGCTTCAGCAGCGCAAACACCTTACCAGCGACTGGCGGCGCTCGGCATCGAGCTGCCGCCGCCGCCGCCGCCGATCGCCAATTTCGTCACCCATGTCCGCGAAGGCAACGTGCTCTATCTATCGGGTCAAGGGCCGCGGGAACTGGATGGCCACCTCCATTCTGGCAAGGTCGGCGGTGATGTCGGCGTCGACCGGGCCTATCAGCATGCGCGGCTGACGGGCATCAATCTTCTTGCGGTCATGCACGATGCACTCGGCGATCTCTCCAGGGTGAAGCGGGTGGTAAAATTGCTCGGCATGGTCAATGCCGTGCCGCATTTCGAGGATCATCCAAGCGTCATCAACGGCTGCTCGGACCTCTTCGTCGAAGTCTTCGGCGAGGCGGGCCAGCATGCCCGTTCGGCTGTCGGCTTCGGTTCGCTTCCCGGCAATATCACGGTCGAAATCGAAGCGATCGTATCGCTCAATGATTAGTCTTTGCGCAATTCCGGACGCAAAACCGCGTCGCACTTTTGCTGGAATTGCTCCACGGAGGACGAATTCAGTGGTTGCGCCAGCCCATCAGCTTTTCGATCCGCTCGGCAGCCGCGCGCACCTGCGCGCCATAATGGTTGCCGTCGGAAACGGCTTTCTGCTCGGGAAGCACGATCGAAATGGTCGCGACACATTGACCATCCCGGTCAATGACCGGCGAGGCGATACAGGCAACCGCATAATCGGACTCCGCCACCTGGATCGACAAGCGCTCCTCAAATGCTTTGCTCGCGGCATCGGAAAGCACGCCGGCATCGACCTCGGCCCGACCGGTCGGCGAGGTGCGGGCACAGCGCTTGAAAAGCTCGATCCTTTCCTCTTCGGGCAAGTGGCCGACCAACAATCGGCCCGAGGCAGTCCAGTTGAGGGGCACGCGGGTTCCGACACGGGAAGCGACCTGGAAATGGCTTGGCCCATCCGCCATCGCCAGTACCAGCATGTTGTCGCCGTCACGGCCGCAGACCTGCACCGTCTCGCTCGCCTGCCGGCAAAGATCGTGCATTTCGCGCGTGGCGACGCTCATGAAATCCAGCGACCGGGCGTAGGCGAGGCCGTAGTGGTAAAGGCGCGCGCCGAGCCAGACGGAACCGTCGGCATTGCGGCCGAGCATGTTCTTTTCGACCAGATCGTCGATGATCACATAGACGGTCGAAAGAGGCGCCTTGATCGCCTTGGCAATCGCATAGGCTCCAGCCGGCGCGCCGGTTTCATAGAGATAGTCGATCACCTGCAGCGCGCGATCGATGCCGCTCACGCGCGAACGGCGCGCGCCTTTGGCTTCCGCCGGGGAATCAACGTCTTCAGGGAGTACGGCCGGTAGGCTCTTGGCGTCCAAATCAACGCTCCTCGTGAGATTTCGAGAAGCTATTACATTACTATGGTATAGCTGTCGATGACAATCGGCAGTCGTCACTTTGGAGAGATAGAATGTCCGATGATATCCGTAGCAAGATCGGCCTGAGGCCCGTCATCAACGTGTCCGGCACCATGACGAGCCTCGGCGCATCGATCGTCGTGCCCGAAGCCATTGCGGCGATGGCGGCGATCCTGCCGCAATTCGTCGAGATCAACGACCTTCAGCGCAAGGCCAGCGCCGTCATCGCGCGGCTCACGGGCGGCGAGGCAGGCTTCGTGACGGCATCCTGCTCCTCCGGGATCAGCCTCGCTGTCGCCGGCGCCATCACCGGCAACAACCTGCTCTCCATAGAGAGGCTGCCTGATGCCGCACCGGACAAGAACGAAGTCATCGTGCAGATGGGCCATGTGGTGAGCTACGGCGCTCCAGTGGATCAGGCGATCCGCCTTGCCGGCGGCAAGGTCGTCCTGATCGGTCAGGCAACGTCGACGCATCGCTTCCATATGGAAAACGCCATAACCGAGAAGACGGCGGCAGCCGTTTACGTCGTATCGCATCATGTGGTCGATTACGGCCTGCTGCATCTGACCGAATTCGTCGAGATTGCCAATGCCAAGGGCGTGCCCGTCATCGTCGATGCCGCGTCGGAATATGACTTGAAGCTCTTCCTGGCGCACGGCGCCGATGTCGTGCTCTATTCCGGCCATAAGTTCCTCGGCGGCCCGACCTCCGGCATCGTTGCCGGCAGGAAAGAGCTGGTGCGCAACGCCTTCCTGCAGAACATGGGCATCGGCCGCGGCATGAAGGTCGGCAAGGAAAGCATCTATGGCACGATGGCGGCGTTGGAGGCTTGGGAAAAGCGTGACCATGCCGGCATCCGCGAACGCGAGACCGGCTATCTGAACCTATGGAAACGAACTCTCGACGGCCGCCCCGGTGTCACCGCCCTGATCGAGCCGGATCCCACCAACAATCCGCTCGATCGCATGCGTGTCATCATCTCGGCGCACGAGGCGCATATCACTGCCTGGGATCTTGCGGCGGCGCTTGCCCGCGGCAATCCACCGGTCATCGTGCGGGACCACGAGGTGGAGCATCACTATTTCTATCTCGACCCATGCAATCTGCATCCCGGCCAGGAGACGATCGTGGCGACCCGGCTTGCCGAGGAACTCGACAAGGCACGCGCCTCCAACGAGATCATCGCGACGCCGATCGAAAACCGCAGCCGGCATCGCTTCGACAGCGTGCTGAATTGGCCGGACTGAGTGGTGACAGGGATCGCAAGAAGGGAGCAAGCATGAGTACATCGCAGGCAAAGGCAGCAGGGGCCGCCGAACCCATCCTCTCGGTCGAGAACCTCACCACCTCGTTCCTCGTGGATGGCGCATGGAGACCCGTCGTGCGCAATGTATCCTTCTCGGTCGCACCGGGCGAGACGGTGGCGATCGTCGGCGAGAGCGGCTCGGGCAAGAGCGTCACCTCGCTCTCGATCATGCGGTTGCTGCAGAGCGATTCGAGCCGCATTGAGGGGAGGATCATACTCGGCGGCCGCAACCTGCTGTCTCTTCCCGAGCATGAGATGCGCAAGGTGCGCGGCAACGACGTGTCGATGATCTTCCAGGAGCCGATGACTTCTCTCAATCCGCTCTTCACTATCGGCGACCAGATTTCCGAGGCCTTGCTCTGCCACAAGAATATGTCGGCCAGGGATGCCAGGGCCGAGACGATACGGCTGCTCGAAAAGGTCCGCATTCCCTCGGCCGCATCGCGCTTCGACGAATATCCGCACCGCTTTTCCGGTGGCATGCGCCAGCGCGTCATGATCGCCATGGCGCTTGCCTCGAAACCGAAACTGCTGATCGCCGACGAGCCGACGACCGCCCTCGACGTCACGATCCAGGGTCAGATCCTCGATCTCATCAAGATGCTGCAGGACGAGGAAGGAACCTCCGTCCTGTTCATCACGCATGACATGGGCGTGGTGGCGGAAATCGCCGATCGCACGGTCGTCATGTATCGCGGCGAGCAGGTGGAGACAGGTGCGACGGCCGACATCTTCCATCGCGGCCAGCATCCCTATACCCGCGCACTTTTGTCAGCTGTGCCGGTGCTCGGTTCGATGCAATCCTACGAACAGCCGTTGCGCTTCCCCGTCGTCAATACGGCAACGGGAGAATCCGACACGCCTGCCGAGGTGCCGGATACGGTCGCGAAGGAAAAGCCGGTTCTGCAGGTGAAGAACCTCACCAAGCGCTTCGACATCCATTCGGGCCTCTTCGGAAAGCTCAAAGGCCGCGTGCACGCGGTCGAAGACGTCTCGTTCGATCTCTTTGCCGGCGAAACATTGTCGCTTGTCGGCGAATCCGGCTGCGGCAAGTCGACCACCGGACGCGCGATCATGCGGCTGATCGAGCCGCAATCCGGCTCCGTCATCGTCGATGGCCGCGACGTGCTCTCGCTTGGCAAGCGGGATATGCGCGAGATGCGCAAATCCGTGCAGATGATCTTCCAGGATCCCTTCGCCTCGCTCAACCCGCGCATGACGGTCGGTCAGGCGATCGCCGAACCCTATCTCGAACACAGGATGGGAACGGCAAGGGAGGCGAAAGAGATCGTCGCCGATATGCTGCGCAAGGTGGGCCTGACGCCTGACATGGCCGGCCGCTATCCGCACGAATTCTCCGGCGGCCAGCGCCAACGCATCTGCATCGCCCGCGCGCTGGCACTGCAGCCGAAGGTGATCGTCGCCGACGAAAGCGTGTCGGCGCTCGACGTGTCGATCAAGGCACAGGTCATCAACCTGATGCTCGACCTGCAGCAGAGCCTCAACCTTTCCTTCCTGTTCATCTCCCACGATATGGCCGTGGTGGAACGTGTCAGCCACCGCGTCGCCGTCATGTATCTCGGCGAGATCGTCGAGATCGGTCCCCGCGCCGCCGTCTTCGGCAATCCTCAGCACGACTACACGAAGAAGCTGATGGCGGCCGTTCCGGTACCGGACCCCGATCGCCGACGTGAGAAGCGCATGCCGACGAGCGACGAATTGAAGAGCCCGATCCGGCCCGTCGATTATCTGGTCAAGCCACGCGAGTATCGAGCAGTCTCTTCCAGCCATCTGGTTGCCGTCTGACACTTCAATCCGATCGACCGGAAGGTCCTTCATCATCCGCAACCTGAGCAAACGCCAGTACCGGCGAAACCGCGCTTCCTCCTTGCGCAGTTAAAGACGCTCTTGCAAACGCACACCGCTTTGATTAATCGTTTAATCAAAGAAACCGGAGCGCGCTCTTGGATGAGTCAGACACGCCCTTCTTCAATTCGGGAAATCGCAACCAAGCTGGGTGTCTCCACGGCTACGGTCTCGAATGCCCTGCGTGGCACGGGACGGGTGTCATCAGCACTGGCAGAGCAGATTCGCCTCGAAGCGGACAGGCTCGGCTATGTGCCTGACCATACGGCCCGCGCTCTGCGCACAGGCAAGAGCAATACGGTCGGCCTGCTGGTTCCGAATATCGGCCAACCCTTGTTTCCCGCTTTTGCCCAGGCCATCGAACGAGCTGCTAAGCGGCGCGGTCTTGCCGTTCTGATCGGTGATAGTCAGGGCGATCCGCAGCAGCAGGAATTCGAAATCAAGACCATGATCACCCGCGGCGTCGATGCGCTGATCGTGATACCGACGCGCGGCACGACCATTGCGCCCACGGACGTCGCTGTGCCGGTCGCTGTCATCGACAGCGCCGCCACAACAGGCAATGTCGCCGCCAGCGATCATCGCGAGGGTGGACGTCTCATCGCCCGCCATCTGCTCGAACTCGGTCATGACCGGCTTCTGATCCTTGCCGGCCCGGAAAATTCGCTGGTGGCACGCGAGCGCGTCGACGGAATGTGCGAAATCTTCCGCCAGGCAGGGATCGAACCGACTTTGCGACACAGCGATGCAACGTTCGAAGCCGGCAGCGCCCTCGGCCGCGAGCTTGATCTACAGCACTTTACAGCCTGCGCCGCCGCCTATGACGCCCTCGCCGTCGGCTTTGCCATTGCCGTCAAAGACAGAGGCTGCAGCATTCCGAAAGACATGTCGCTCACCGGCTTTGATGATCTGATGTGGGCTCAAATCGTCTCCCCGCCGCTTACGACCGTCCGGCAGGATCTGGAAGCGGTGGCGAACCACGCGCTCGCCTTCGTTGCCGGAGAAACCGACACCAGCGGGATATTCCCGACGGAACTCGTCGTGCGGCAATCCACCGCGCGCCCATCCGCCTTTGCCAAGGGAGGCAGACATGCCGAATGAACCTCACGACCTCCATTCGTCCGAGCTGCGCGACCGTGCCGTGCGGGCGGCGTTGGGGCTTGAGCCGTTCGATATACTCATCATCGGCGGAACGCTCGTCGATGTCGCGACTTCGGAAATGAGGCCGGCGGATATCGGCCTTGTCGGCCCCTTGATCGCAAGCGTTCATCCGTGGGGGACACGGAAGGACGCAAGCCAGATTGTCGATGCTTCGGGACATTTCATCACGCCCGGATTTATCGACACGCATATGCACGTCGAAAGCTCGATGGTGACGCCGAGGCGATATGCCGAAACGGTCGTTCCCCAGGGCACGACGACGGTCTGCTGGGACCCGCATGAAATCGGCAACGTCACTGGCCTCGATGGCATTCGATGGGCGCTTGAGGAGACACAGCAATTGCCGCTGCGCTTCCTGACCCTGGCACCATCCTGCGTCCCTTCGGCGCCCGGCCTGGAACTTGCCGGCGCGGAATTCCGGTCAGGCGAAATGGCGATCATGCTCAGTTGGCCGGAGATTTCCGGCGTCGCCGAAGTAATGAACATGCGAGGGGTCCTTGAGCGAAGCGAGCCGATGCGCAGCGTCCTCAAGGCCGGACTTGCGAGCGGCAAGCGCGTTTGCGGTCATGCTCGCGGCCTCGAAGGCGCGGAATTGCAAGCCTTTGTCGCCGCAGGCATCCAATCCGATCACGAACTCACCTCAGGCGAGGACTTGCTGGCGAAATTACGGGCGGGCCTGACCATCGAGTTGCGCGGTTCTCATGACTATGTCCTGCCCGGCATTGTCGAGGCCCTGAAAAAGCTGCCTCATCTGCCGCAAACACTGACGATCTGCACCGATGACGTCTTCCCCGACGACCTCGTGAATGACGGCGCGATGTCATCAGTCCTGCGGCGCCTCATAGGCTATGGCATGAAGCCGGTCGATGCCATCCGCGCCGCCACGCTCAACGCCGCTATGTGGTTGAACCGTTATGATCTGGGGTTGGTCGCGCCCGGCCGCCGCGCCGACATCGTCATCCTCTCCGATCTGGAAAGGATCGTGGTCGACCGCGTCTATGCATCGGGGCGTGAAGTTGCCAGCGGCGGCAATCTTATTGGAAGAGGCACGAGCGTGTCCTCGGATGCCTATCGCGACACCGTAAAGCTTGAGAAACTTTCCGCCACCGATTTCACCATCACTCTGCCAGGTATGACTGAGGCAAGGGTGAACACCGTCGTCAGTCCGCGGTTTACAAAATGGGGAGAGGCGGCCGTCAAAGTCGAAGACGGCAAGCTCGTTCTGCCTGATCACATGCTCCTGATGGCCGTCATCCACCGCCATGGCAGAAAAGAGCCGACGCCGGTCATCGGCATCCTGGAGGACTGGGGCTATTGGCGCGGTGCTCTGGCAACGACGATATCGCATGACAGCCATAACCTCACGATCTTCGGCCGCGATCCGGCGGATATGGCTGCGGCGGCCAATGCCGTCATCGAGGCCGGCGGCGGCATGGCGACGGCGGCCGATGGCGAGGTGACGGCAGTGCTTCCCCTGCCCGTCTGCGGCTTGCTGTCGGATGCGCCCGCAAAGGACGTGGCCGATGACTTCGCCAGGCTGCGCGCGGCGGCCGATGCCATCGCTGACTGGATGCCGCCCATTCGCACTTTCAAGGCAGTCGTCGGAGCAAGCCTCGCCTGCAATCCCGGCCCGCATGTGACCGATCTCGGACTGACCGACGGAACTACCCGGGACATCAGACCGCTTCTGGCTGCAAGCCGAAACTGAAGTCACCGGCCAAACGGTAATACTGCCGATTTAGAAGAACATCCGAACCGCAGTGGACGTCCTCTATTCTGTCACATCCATGTCATGAAATACGCCGACACCTCATGCCAAATCAGGAGCGGGTACTCAGATGGATTATTTCAGACGTTTCAACTTTCTGTTCGCGACGCCAACCTTTGACAATGAGGATCTGGAGGGTGCCCGCTACAATCAGATCGTCGAGGAGATCGAACGCTCCGGTTTCGAGGTGGTGCGCGCGCGCAATCTCGAAGATGCCGAGATCGCCGTACAGACGGATGCCGCTATCGGCTGCATGCTGGTCGACTGGGGCAAGAAGGGCCTGGAAGGCAAGACAGCCTCTCTCATCAACCTCATGCGCCGGCGCGGCCTCGAATTCCCCATCATCCTGCTGATCCGTCGCAAGCGCTTCGAGGATGTGCCGGTCGAAGTCCTCGATTTTATCGACGGCTACGTCTTCCTGTCAGAAGAAACGCCCGCTTTCATCGCTAAGAGCCTCATCAGCCGCCTCAAGCAATATGCCGAAACGCTGAAGACGCCGTTCTTCGGCGCTCTCGTCGATTATGCCGAGGAGGGTAATCACCTCTGGACCTGCCCCGGGCACAATGGCGGCATCTTCTATAGCCGCAGCCCCATCGGTCGGGTCTTTATGGAACATTTGGGTGAAGCGGTCTTCCGCGACGATCTCGACAATTCCGTGCTCGATCTCGGCGACCTCCTGACCCATGAGGGACCTGCGCTTGCCGCGCAAAAGGAAGCAGCCAAGATCTTCGGCGCCGAGAAGACCTATTTCGTGCTGAACGGCACCTCCACGTCAAACAAGGTCGCGCTCTCGGCGCTCGTGACCGACGGCGATCTCGTGCTGTTCGACCGCAACAACCACAAGGCCGCCCATCACGGCGCCCTGATGATCTCGGGCGGTATTCCGGTCTATCTGCCGACCAGACGCAATCTCTATGGCCTCATCGGTCCGATGGATTTCGCTGAAATGGACGAGGACGCGCTGCGCGAGCGTATCCGCACCCATCCGCTGGTGAAAGATCCGGAGGCCTACAAGAAGCCTCGGCCGTTCCGCGTCGCGGTCGTGGAACAGTGCACCTATGACGGCACCATCCACAATGCTGAGATGATCCTCAAGCGCATCGGCCATCTCTGCGATTACATTCTTTTCGACGAGGCCTGGGCCGGCTTCATGAAGTTTCATCCGCTTTATGCCGGGCGCTTTGCCATGGGTCTTTCCGACCTCGGCCCGGATGCGCCTGGTATCATCGCCACCCAATCCACCCATAAGCAGCTGGCAAGCTTCTCGCAGGCCTCGCAGATCCACATGAAGGATAGGCACATCACCGGCCAGAAGCGCCGCGTAGAGCACCGGCGCTTCAACGAAAGCTTCATGCAGCACGCTTCGACCTCGCCCTTCTATCCGCTGTTTGCCTCGCTCGACGTCGGCGCGCAGATGATGAAGGGCCGCTCGGGCGAAGTGCTCTGGGACGACACGATCCGTCTCGGCATCGAACTGCGCAAGAAAATCCGTGCCGTGCGCCGCGAATTCGAGGAGAAGGAGCATCGTCAGGAACGTCGCTGGTTCTTCGAGCCTTTCGTGCCGGATCGGGTCGCGATCCCGGATGTGTCGAGCCCAGGCGCCGTGCATGACGTGTCGTGGGAAAGCGTCGCGACCGACCAACTCGCCACCAATCCCGCCTTCTGGCACCTGACGCCCGATGCGGCATGGCACGGCTTTTCCGGTATGGAACCGGGCTTTGCCATGACAGACCCGAACAAGCTTACCCTGCTGACACCGGGCTTTGATCGCCGAACGGGGAAATACACGGAACACGGCATACCGGCACCCGTGGTCGCGCAATATCTGCGCGAAAACCGTATCGTCGCGGAAAAGAACGATCTCAATTCGCTGCTCTTCCTCCTTACCCCCGGTGTCGAAGCCAGCAAGGCCGGCACGTTGATCAGCGGCCTTGTCGCCTTCAAGAAGCTTCATGACGACAATGCGCTGCTGGAAGAAGCAATCCCGGAATTCTATCGCCGCCGTCCAGGCCGCTATGCAGGCGTGCGCCTGCGCGATCTTTGCGCTGAAATGCACAATTTCTTCCGCCAGGCCGATGTGAGCGCCCTGCAGACAAAACAGTTTTCCGCCGAACACCTGCCGCCGATCGCCATGTCGCCGCATGATGCTGCGCGCTGCCTCGTTCGCAACGATGTCGACTATCTGCCGATCGACGCTATCGCCGGCCGCATCGCAACGACACCCTTCGTCGTCTATCCTCCGGGTATCGCGACGATCGTGCCGGGCGAGCGCCTGACGGAGCAGGCAAAACCCATGATCGACTATCTCAAGATGTTTGAAACCTGCTTCAACACCTTCCCCGGTTTCGAGGTGGAGATTCAAGGCCTCTATCGCGAGATCGATGCAGCCGGCAAAATCCGGCTCTATACCTACGTCGTCGCGGAATAGGCTGGAAATTCGGATTGGTCATGAAGCAGGATAAAACAATCATCGTTCGTCCGTCCCGGGAGAGCGACGTCGATGCCATGCTGGCAATCTATCGCCGCCATATTCACCGCGGCGTCGAGGCTGGGGTTGATGATAGCGACACGCCGCAGCCGGACGATCTGCGCGAACGGCGCAAGAATTTGAAGGACAAACGCTTCCCACATGTCGTTGCGATCGAGGGTGAGAAGGTCGTCGGCTATGCCTATGTGGTATTGTTTCGTAAGCGCCCTGCCTATCGCTACACCGTCAAGCATTCGATCTATGTGCATCACGACCATGTTGGCCAGGGTGTCGGCAGCCTGCTGATGCGCGGGCTGATCGACGCTTGCGCAGCGGCCGGTTTCCGGCAGATGATCGGCTATATCGACGCCGACAACGCGGCGTCGCTGGCCTTGCACGAACGCTTCGGCTTCGTTCGCGTCGGCCTGCTCCCGGCTGTTGCCTATCGTTACGGTCGCTGGGCCGATACCGTGATGGTCCAGCGCTCGCTCGGTCCCGGCTCCACCACGCAGCCGCCTCCGCCGCCGCTCTCCACCCGCTGAAGCAAAGGGGGCTTATACCGGCTGCGTTTGAGCTGGCCTGAAACCCAGCACGAAATCCACGACCTTCGACGAGGACATTTCGCAAGGCTTGAGGTTGAGGCTGGCTCCCGAGAGCACATAGAGATTGAAACTGACGACATCGGTCCCGCCAAGCTCCTCGCCATAGAGCCAGATCCGTTTCCCGTCAGCCGATCGCTTGACCGTCACACCCCAGAGGCGATCTTGAAAACGCCCCTCCGAATAACCGTCAGACAGCTTCGCAAGCGCATGTTCGAATTCCGACAATTCGGACGCCAGCAGCGCATCTTCGGTCATGGCGCCAGGCATTCGTCACATATGCCGCAGCCGTCCTCATCCATCTTCCGCGCCGATCGTAGCCGTCGGCAGCATAAGCACGCGGTTCCGTTAGATCGAGATTCCTCGTCATGCTCGGGCGGAAGGATTTCCATCAGCAGGTCGGAAAGGGGTTCGGTTGCGATTTGGCCCATCTTGAGGCTCCGTATTGGGGGACGGACAACAGATAAGAAGCCTCGAAGGCATCTCAAGGTGGCACTTGCGAATGACTGTCACAGAGCGATTTTCCCCCGTCTCTCCGGCACGGCAAAGGAGCCGGTTTGATATCGTGATCAGGGATGATATGTTCTGTATTTGTTTCAGATTCTGCAATTGAAGGGTCCATGCTTGAACCTGCAGCATGATGACCGAGATCGCCATGAACGACACCAACACAAACCCTGTTCGGAAGATCATCCATGTCGATATGGATGCATTCTATGCGTCGGTTGAACAGCGAGACAATCCCGAGCTGCGCGGCAAGCCGCTTGCGGTCGGCGGGTCTGCGGCGCGCGGCGTCGTCGCGGCCGCAAGCTACGAGGCCCGCGCCTTCGGCGTTCACTCGGCAATGCCTTCTGTCACGGCAAAACGCAAATGCCCGGACCTGATTTTCGTGCCGCCACGCTTCGACGTCTACAGGGCAGTGTCGCAGCAGATCCGCGAAATCTTCGCCGAATATACTTCGATGATCGAGCCGCTGTCGCTTGACGAGGCCTATCTCGACGTCACCCAGAACAACAAGGGCATGGAAATCGCCACTGAGATCGCGCTCGAGATCCGGGCCAAGATCAAGCAGGTCACTGGTCTCAATGCTTCTGCCGGCATTTCCTACAACAAGTTCCTCGCCAAAATGGCAAGCGACCTCAACAAGCCCAACGGCCAGGCCGTCATCACGCCGAAGAACGGGCCAGCCTTCGTCGAAACGCTTCCCGTCAAGAAATTCCATGGCGTCGGGCCGGCGACAGCCGAGCGCATGCACAAATACGGGATCGAAACAGGGCTAGACCTGAAGTCGAAATCCCTCGCCTTCCTGCAGGAGCATTTTGGAAAGGCGGGGCCTTATTTCTACGGCATTGCCCGCGGCATTGACGAGCGCCAGGTAAAGCCCGACCGTATCCGTAAATCCATTGGCGCGGAAGATACGTTCGCTGTGGATATCGACGATCTCGAGCTGGCGACGGCGGAGCTGCGGCCCTTAGCACAGAAGGTCTGGCGCTACTGCGAAACAGGTGGCTTCAGCGCCAAAACGGTGACCGTGAAGATCAAATATTCGGACTTCACCCAAGCAACCCGCAGTCGGACAAGCTCCCTGCCGCTCGCAGACGGCGCCGCTGTTCTTGAGACAGCGTCGGCGCTTCTGGCAACCGTCCATCCGTTCGCGCGGCCGATCCGGCTGCTTGGCATCACGCTTTCGTCTTTGACGAACGAAGAGGCCGAAGATGGGAGATCACAGCCTCAGCTCGATCTCGGCATCTGAGAGATGATAACCTCCCATCCGCCATCTGGCCGCGCTCGGCATTCCCTTGGTCGAGGGACCGTAGAGCCGATTGAGGCTCAGCCAGGACAGGACGCGCCGTCGCCGGCACCTGATTACGCATCGGGTTCCCTTCATGATCTACCGGCAACGCCGCTCAGCAAGACCGCTTGCGCTTCATCATCGCGTTCAGCTTCTCCGCCCCGGCTTCGTCGACAGGTGTGTAGACGATCATGCGGTCGTCATTGCTGGGGCTTGCCCACCAATTGTTGGATTGCAGCGGCAGGACCGTGCCATCCGCCAGCCGAAAACGCTTCACGGTATTCTCGATGCCCTTGAGCTGATAGCGATCCCATACGATGCGGAACTGATCGGAAGCGCTCATATAGCGTTCCAATTGCCGCTCCCAGCTCGGGTCATCGAGATGCTCGGCCATAGAGGCACGAAACAGCGCTGCCATATTGGCCAGCATCTCGTCGGGATCGGCCTGGCTTGCACGCCAGGCAGGATTGACGAGGGACAGATAGATGCAGTTCCGGTCTTCAGGCGGAAGGGCATCGAGATCGACGCCGACGAGACGGCGATAGGCCTCGTTGAAGCCGCGTATATTGTACCGTTTCGTCTGGATAAGAGCCGGATAAGGACAGAGATGATCGAGAATGCGCTGGCTTGCCTCGGTGAGCGGCTCGCAGACGCGGGGATTTTCGAGCCGGGGCGGAACCGGCAGATTGGCCAATCTGAACAGGTGCTCCGTTTCGACTTCGTTGAATTCCAAAGCATGCGCGACGGAGAGCAGTACGCGCGGCGACACGCGGATCGGGCGGCCCTGCTCCAGCTTGGTGTACCAGGTGATGCCGATATCGGCGCGTGACGCCACTTCTTCCCGCCGCAATCCGGGTGTACGAATCCGTCCCGCTCGACCGAGTCCCAATCTTTGCGGGTCGAGGGTTTCCCGCCGCCTTCGCAACATCTCGCCAAGTTCCTGTGCCCGCGAAAGGATCTGATTGGAGCTAATATCGAGCGTGCCGTGCATTTCCATTCTCCAGCCTGACACTTCTTATACCAGTCTAAACAGGTATCTTGTACCAGTTTAACATGGGTGTAAAACGCTGTGGACTCAGTTTTGAAAATACTTTGAGGTCCCCCATGTCTTCCGCACCAATCCGGCTTGGCCAATTCGGCCTGCTGATCCTGCTGGCCGGGCAATTGCTGCTGCAGCTCGATTTTTCCATCATCAATGTCGGCCTTGCCGCCATCTCGGCCTCGCTGCATGCCGGCGAGACTGAACTTGAGCTTTTCGTCGCCGCCTATGGCGTCGCCTTTGCCGTCTGCCTGGCAATGGGTGCGCGCCTCGGCGACAATTTCGGCCGCAGGCGCATGTTCGGCCTCGCCGTGCTGTTGTTCTGCCTCGCCTCGCTGCTATGCGGGGTGGCGACATCAGTCACCTTCCTCATCGTTGCGCGCGCGCTGCAGGGGATCGCCGCAGCACTCATGGTGCCTCAGGTGCTGGCAACCATCCATGTCAGCTTGACCGGACGCGATCACGCCCGCGCCGTTTCGCTTTACAGTGCAATTGGCGGCATCGCCTTCATCGTCGGCCAGGTTCTTGGCGGCTTCCTGATCTCTGCCAATATTGCCGGCTCCGGATGGCGCAGTATCTTCCTCATCAACCTACCGGTCTGCATCCTGATCCTGGTCAGCGTATGGCGCCATGTTCCCGAAACGCGTGGCCAAGGCAGAGTTCCGGTCGACTGGTCGGGCATGATAACGCTGGCGCTGCTGACTTTGTCGGTTCTGCTGCCGACCGCGCTAGGCCCGTCGCTCCACTGGAATTGGCTTTGCCTGCTCGGCTTCGTGCCGATCCTGCCACTGGTGGCACTCCTTTGGCGTATCCAGCGCGGCAAGGAGGTGCGGGGCGCCTTCCCAATCCTGCCGCCGTCGCTCACGCGCATCTCCAGCATGCGGTTCGGCGGGCTGATCGCCATACTCTTCTTCACCTGCTGGAGCGGCTTCATGTTCGTCTTCGCCCTTACCTTGCAGGCAGGTGCCGGGCTGACCCCGCTGCAATCAGGCAATGCCTTGATTGCACTTGGCGGCTCCTATTTCGTCTCGGCCGCTTTCGTCACGCCTCGCCTTGCAAACATACGGCGCGAACTCATGCTGGCGATGGGTTGCGTGATTCAGATGAGCGGGCTCGCTCTGCTCATCGTGACACTCGAAACCGTCTGGCCGCAGCCAGGAGTCATCAACCTCATTCCGTCCACAGTCCTGATTGGTTTCGGCCAGGCGCTCATCGTCAACAGCTTCTACCGGCTGGGACTGGCCGACGTGCCGCATGAACATGCCGGCGCCGGCAGCGCCATGCTCGCCACCATGCAGCAGGTGTCGCTGGGTCTCGGGCCGGCGATCCTGGGGGCCGTATTTGCCCAGGTACTGCAATATTCCAGCGCCTATCTCTCTGCCGGGGTCACGGCGATCGCCGTCGAACTCGGGCTGATGGCTATCCTGCTGGTGGCCACGCTTCTACGATTGGCACGGCAGCGCAGCCGACCAGAAGAAGACGCCGATCTCGGCGACGCCCTCATCGTCGCACCCGAATGATCGGACGGTCGGCGTTAAAGCATTGATCCCATAACAAAGTCCGGCCTGTCGCCAGGCCGGACTTGCAAGCATAGGCCTCGTCTTCGATCAGATGCGGCTACGCCGGCAGCTGGAAGACCCAATTGGCGATCAGCACGATGGCAAGGCCGCCGGCAAGTGCCAGATAGGGCAGAATACCCGCCTTCTTGACACCCAAATCCTGGCCGACCAGACCAAGATCATCCATGGCGCCGGCCGGGAACTTGCCGCCATCGCGAACATAATGTCTGTAGGCAAAGACCGGCAGAATGAGAGCAGCAAAGGCAAAACCGATCCAGAGCGCATTGGCATAGCCCCAGACCTTGGCGCCAGCGCCAAGGAAGAGCGCATTGACAAAGGCAAGGATGGTATTGAGGCCGATGAGCCACGACGGCGCTTTCCACGGGCGCTCGACATGGCCGGAGTCCATGCGGTGTATCCAGCCGGAATTGAGGTTCAGGAAGTTGAAGATGATGTATCCGACGTTGGAGACAGCAAGCACGAAGAAATAGCCGCTCGTGTCGGAGGCAATGGCCAAAAGAAAGAGATTGAAGGCGAAGTCCGTCCACATCGCTCTCGTCGGCGCACCGTTCTCGTTCACATGATCGAGATATTTCGGCAGCCAACCGTCCTTCGAGCCCTGATAGAGAGTGCGCGAGGAACCCGCCATTGCCGTCATGATCGCAAGGAACAATGCCAGGATCATCAGGATGACGAGTAGCTGGGTAACGATCCGGCCGGCGCCGATCAGGCCGCCGAGCGCTTCAGCGACGCCGGTGCCGTCGACGATGCCTGGCGCCAGCATGCCGGCATGACCGAGCACACCCTGGAAAGCGAAGGGCACCAGGAAGAAGAAGACGCAGCAGGCAAGGCCCGAGTAGAAGATTGCCTTGAACGTATCCGTCTTCGGGTTCTTCAGTTCGCGCGTGTAGCACACCGCCGTCTCGAAGCCATAGGTCGACCAGGCGGCGATATAGAGGCCCCCGAGGAAAAGCGTCCAGCCGCCATTGCTCCAGGTGCCGTCAGTCGCAGCGTAGGCCGCTGTCGGCGGTAGCAGGCCGGTCACGTTGGCGGAGAGGATTTGGCCGCTGACGATCGGATAGACGCCGATGATCAGAAGCGGCACGAGCACGATGATCGCGAGCCATTTCTGTACGCTGGCCGTCTCGGAGATGCCGCGATGCTGGATCGCAAAGATGATCAGCATCAGGACACCACCGATGAAGAAGGTGGCGTTGATATTGGCGGTCGCGAGGAAAGGAATGTTGAAGCTGATGAGAGACCAGTTGCGGATGGCCGGCGTAAAAGCTGCAACGCCGTCGGCGCTGAGCAACGCTTTCACCGCATCGTCGGGCGATGTACCGGCGTGCGCCGCGATGTATTCGGCAACACGCGGGCTATCGGCGGTTATCGACGTCGCATGTGTACTGATCCAGCTCAAGACGGCCTGCGAATCCGCTGCCGGAATGGGATAAAAGGCATTGAGAATATAGCCTGCCGCAATGGCGCAGCCGAGCGACAGCACCGGCGACCAGGCAAACCAGTTGCACCAGACCGAGAGCGGCGCGATGAATTTCGAGTAGCGCAGCCAGGCCGTCGCGCCATAGACCGAGGCGCCGCCGGACTTGTTGCCGAACATGCCGGCAATTTCCGCATAGGTGAAAGACTGCAGGAAACCCATGATCATCGAGATGATCCACACGACGAAGGCAAGCTTGCCCGTCGTACCGGCGATGCCGCCGATGGAGAAGAGAACAAGCGGCGGCACGCCCGCAGCCACCCAGAACGCGCCCTTCCAGTCAAGCGCGCGTATAAGCTTACCTTCGGTGCCGGCGGAAGCGCCGGCGTCCACGATATCCGTCATCGGTGATATTCCCCATTTTGTTCCGGACGTATCTCTCGTACGTCTCCCTGAACGTGCCTCCCATGGCATTGCGGGGCTTGCTGGAGGTTTTCGTAAGCCGAGTCTGCGCGCGGATTCCAGATGCATGCCCTTTATGCATAGTGAAGATATTTTCTTTTTAGTCAATATCCCTTTACTTTCGGACGGTATTTTGTCAGCATGATTCCGGTGTCCGACACGCCTCATTTCCCGAGAGGGCTCTATGCGAGATCTCCATCCGTCAGCAGCCGGAATACGGCCCGTCTCGGCGAGCATTATCCGCTATCCGGGCATTCCAGCGCTGCCGCCGGACACCGAGCGCTATCGCTGCAAGGGCGGCG
Organism: Martinezella sp. CNPSo 3959; assembly: GCF_057784355.1. NCBI lineage: Bacteria > Pseudomonadati > Pseudomonadota > Alphaproteobacteria > Hyphomicrobiales > Rhizobiaceae > Martinezella > Martinezella sp. CNPSo 3959. The sequence continues at coordinate 9,205 of NZ_JBXSOV010000017.1, read as the reverse complement.
GGTCGCTGGTCGTGCACGTCGAACCCGGCGATCGGATTTCGGTGACGGATAGCGAAGGCGGGCAGGTCTGCGAGTTGGCCTTCCTTGACGAGAAGGGCCGCTTTCAATCCGCTGGCCTGGGGTCGGCATTCACCGGCGAAGCGACAGGTCTGAAGGACATTCTTTCCTCGGGGAATGAAAGTGCGGTTCGCGTCAGGATGGCGCTGGAGCGGCGCGGAGCCGATCTGGCCTCTGCGGCAGCGCTTCGCCTCTTTGGCGCCTCTTCGCCGGCAGGCAGTACCGCGGAATTCACGATCGCGACCAAAGGCCTGCTTATCGCTTGTGCGCCAGGAATGGCCATGTCGCCGGAAACGCAGGATACGGCAACACCAATCGAGGTCAGGATCCGCCGTACGACGATCCTGCGAGACTATGCCTCCGCATTGCCCGAACCGCTCGCCGACCCGATCGAGGATATTCGCATAAAAGCGGCGACCGCTTCGGCCTATTTTGTCCGCGCCGGCGAGTATATCCAGATCATCGATGTCTATGGCCGGCAATGCACCGACTTCCAGGCCTTTTCCGCCCGCAAGGTCGATAAGGGCCTCGATCTTGCGCTCGACTCTACCGTGACCCGCACCCTGCTCGGCCGCAGCTATCCAGCGCCCGGCCTGCCGTCCAAGGCCTTCGACCGCGATTTCGAGCCGCTGGTGGAAATCGTGCAGGATACGGTCGGCCGCCACGACGCCTTCGCTACCGCCTGCAATTCGCGCTACTACGACGACATGGGCTATCCCGGTCACGTGAACTGCACCGACAATTTCAATGCAGCGCTCGCGCCCTATGGCATTGCCGGCCGAAAGGGCTGGGAGGCGCTCAACTACTTCTACAACACCAATGTCGATCACAATAACCAGCTCTATCTCGACGAACCCTGGTCGAGACCGGGCGATTACGTCCTGATGCGCGCACTGACGGATCTCGTCTGCGTCTCCTCCTCCTGCCCCGATGACATCGATGCGGCCAATGGCTGGGACCCGACCGATATCCATGTCCGCACCTTTTCAGGCAAAGAAAAATTCACACGAGCGGTGGCCTATCGCATGACCCCTGATGCCGACCCCGAACTGACGCGGGAGACCGCGTTTCACCCGCGCCTCTCCGCCCTGACGCGCGACTACACCGAATATCGTGGCTTCTGGCTGCCGAACCGCTTCTCCTCGGAAGGGCCGGTCGAGGAATATTGGGCCTGTCGCGAACGCGCCGTGGTGATGGATCTCTCGCCGCTACGCAAGTTCGAGGTGACGGGACCGGATGCGGAAGAATTGCTGCAATATTGCCTGACGCGCGACGTGCGCAAGCTCTCGACCGGCCAGGTGGTCTATTCCGCCATGTGCTACGAACACGGCGGCATGATCGATGACGGCACGCTGTTTCGCCTCGGAGACAAGAATTTCCGCTGGATCGGCGGCGATGACTATAGCGGCATCTGGCTGCGCGAGCAGGCGGAGAAGAAGGGCTTCAAGGCCTGGGTGCGCTCCTCCACCGACCAGATGCACAATATCGCCCTGCAAGGCCCGAAGAGCCGCGACATCCTCAAGGAGATCATCTGGACGGCGCCGCGCCAGCCGACGATCGGCGAGCTCGAATGGTTCCGTTTCGCGGTCGGCCGCATCGGCCACTTCGAGGGAGCACCGGTCGTCGTCTCTCGCACCGGTTATACTGGCGAGCTCGGCTATGAGATATTCTGCCATCCGAAGGATGCCGCCACTGTCTTCGATGCGGTCTGGAAAGCCGGCGAGCCCTACGGGCTGAAGCCGATGGGTCTTGAGGCGCTTGATATGGTTCGCATCGAGGCCGGCCTCGTCTTTGCCCATCATGAATTCGACGACCAAACCGATCCCTTCGAGGCCGGCATCGGTTTCACCGTTCCGCTGAAATCGAAGCAGGATGATTTCATCGGCCGCGAGGCATTGGTGCGACGGAAGGAAAATCCCCGTCATCTGATGGTCGGTCTAGATGTCGAGGCCAACGAAGCCGTGGGACATGGCGATTGCATCCATATCGGCCGCGCGCAGGTCGGCGTGATCACCAGCGCGACGCGGTCGCCGATCCTCGGCAAAACCATTGCGCTAGCGCGGGTCGATGTCACGCATGCGGGGGTCGGCACCAAGGTTGAGATTGGCAAACTCGATGGCCAACAGAAGCGGCTTCCGGCTGTCATCGTGCCGCTTTCTCACTACGATCCGCAGAAGACGCGGCCGCGATCCTAATCCGCCTTTCTCTGCGCGCTCGAAATCGCGCGCGCCGCCTCCTCCGAGGAGTTGGCAAGCGTGCGCATTTCGGCCGCCAGAACAGCAAAACCAGATCCGGCCGTGCCCGCTCTTGCCGCCTCGATACCGGCATTGACGGCAAGCAGCTTCAGGTAGCGCAGCGACTGCAGGATCTCGTTGGTTTTCGATGCCGTGACCCGCATGTCCGCGGTCTGCTCGTCAATACGCTGGTAGAGCGATTCGATATTCAGGATGCTGCCTTCGAGATAAAGAAGCTCCCCGGCCTCATCCCATACGCCGCCGCCGGTCTCCGTTACCCAAAGGAAATGGCCGTCGCGATGACGGATGCGATACTCCATCGTCCAGTCGGTGCGGCTTTCCAGAGCCTTGCCGACAAGTTCGTCCATAAGCGGGATATCCTCTTCGCACATGATCGAAGTGAAAGTTCGGGTGCGGTTGCCGATGATCTCATCGGCGGGATAGCCGAAAATGCGCTCTATGCCGTCGGTCATCTCAAGCATCGTATAGTTTTCGTCTGCCCGGCAGCGATAAAGAAAACCCGCCATACGGCCGAGAACGCTTGTCTGGAAATCCATGAAGGCCGTGCCCCGAAGAGAAGGTTGCGGATGAACTCGTTTCGTCTCAACGCATAAAAATCCGGCAAGGGCTGCTCTTCGCCTCCCTTGCCGGTCAGGTGGGGAAATGATCCCTGATCAATTGCGCAGATATTCCTCCATGGAATCGTCAAGCGCATCGACCCAGGGCGTATGGTGCGTCGGCGACATGGTGCCGGTCATCAGCGAACGGTAGGCGTGGTCGCGGAAGCCCATGATGTTTTCCGCCTTGTGATGCTCCCATTCCATGAACGTCTTGTTAGTCCCTTCGATATCGAAGCTCGGATAATCCGTCTCGGCGAGCAGCTCCTTCACATAGTCGCCCTGGTACCAGATCATCTGTTCGGCATCCTCGAGCGTTTCCTCGCGGGCACGCCACTTGTCAAAGTTCGCCTGCAGTTCCGCTTCCGGCGGCAGCTTGATGCGGCCCATGATGACATCGCGCGCCCACCAGGCCTGAACGTCGAACATGTTGAAGGTGTAGAATTGATCCTGCATGCCGATGTAGAAGAGCTGCGGATTCTTGTCGAAGATCACGCCCTTGTAGAGATGGTCGGCCCAGAGGCGGTTTGCCGTCTTCAAACGCAGATCATCCGGCAGGAAGGGGAAATGATGTTGATAGCCGGTGCAGAGGATAAGCGCGTCGACCTCCTTCGATGAGCCGTCGAGGAAATAGGCCGTCTTGTTCTCAAGACGCGTCAACAGCGGCCGCTCCTCGAAATTCTCTGGCCATTTGAAGCCCATCGGCTTGGAGCGATAGCTCGTCGTCACCGACTTCGCCCCGTATTTCCAGCATTGCGAGCCGATATCCTCGGCCGAATAGCTGCGGCCGACGAGGAGCACGTCCTTGCCCTTGAACTCCAGCGCGTCTCGGAAATCGTGCGCGTGCAGCACGCGGCCGTTGAAGGTCTTTACGCCCTCGAAATAGGGCACGTTCGGCGTCGAGAAGTGACCCGAGGCGACGACGACATAGTCGAACTCCTCGTCATACATCCGGTCCTGAGGGCGATCATGCGCGGTCACCGTGAACTTCTTCGTCTCTTCATCGAAGCGCACCATGCGCACCGGCGTGCTGAAGCGCACCCATTTGCGCACATCGGCCTTCTCGACGCGGCCTTTGATATAGTCCCAAAGTACGGCGCGCGGTGGATAGGAGGCGATCGGCTTACCGAAATGCTCCTCGAAGGAATAATCGGCGAATTCCAGGCATTCCTTCGGGCCGTTCGACCAGAGATAACGATACATGCTGCCATGCACCGGTTCGCCATATTCATCGAGGCCTGTCCGCCAGGTATAGTTCCAGAGGCCGCCCCAATCCGCCTGCTTTTCGAAGCAGACGACTTCCGGGATATCAGCACCCTTCTTTGCGGCCGATTGAAAGGCCCTTAGCTGGGCAAGGCCCGAAGGGCCAGCACCGATAACGGCAACTCGTGTCATGTGGCATTCCCCTTCTCGATTCTATCGAAATTCTTATGGCAGGCAGAAGTTCGGCGCGGCGTCCGGCATCAATCCGGGAAGATGCCGGGGCTGGTCGGCGCGCCGTCGTCATATCGCGAAAGCCAGTCGATCGTGGTCTGGCGGAAGCGCGTCAGGCCCTTGTAGTCGATGAGCTCGGGCGGCAGCGTCTTCAGCACGCGCGGAAAACGGCGCGCCCATTTCGGCACGGTGACGAGCTCATTCATGTTCATCAAATAGCAGCGGATGACGAAGAGAATGGCGTTCGAGCGCGGCAGGCGCCACAGGCTCTGCAGCTCGACGCGCAGATGCACCTTCTCGCCGACATTCTCAGGCGTCACCGTGGTGCGGTCCGGACCCCATTTCGGATAGTTCTCAGGACTGGTATCGAGGCGCGGATTGATCGTCATCGTCCAATTGAACCGGCGCGTTGGCTTGCCCAGCTGCAGGTTCAAGAGGAATTTGAGCGCACGGTCGAAGACGCCGATCTGGTGGGCGAGCGGCACCGGCCCGTGCCACTCCATAAAATTCATGCCGATATCGAAATCGAGCGACCAATCGGCCTGGGTCGTCACCATGCCGGCATCCATCCAGAGATTGCCGTCGCGCTGGTCGACGATGCAGAAATCGCCCTGCGCCTGGCGCGTGATGTATTCGAAAGGTTCGTAAGGCAAGGTCGATGCATCACCGAAGGTGAAGGTGTCGTCTATGCCAAGGGGACGATTGATCCAGCGCCACTGGTCGCCGGTCTTGGTGAGCGTGAAATGCTCGGGATAGCCGGCCGCCTGCTCTTCCATCAGCAGTTCCAGCGTATCCCATTGCGCCGTCATCATGTGCGGCAGCGCCTGATAGCGCAGCGGATCTTCCTTCAGCACCAGAGCCCGGTCGTGCATCTCGGCGACATAGTGCTCATCGACGTCGATGAGGCTTTCGTAGACCGTGTTCTTCCGCCCCTTCACATGCGGCTCCATGTTGACGGAATACATGTATTCGTCGCGATCGAAGGGGAACGGGAAACGCCTGATATTTTCCGGACTGTTGCGGTAGCTGAAATCGTCCCTGAACGTTTCCTGCTTGAAGGCGATTGCCATGTCCGTTCTCCTGGATATCGGTTGGGTGCCTAAAGGTCGAGATGCAGCGCGCTTCCTTCGAAACGGGAAACGCAGATCATCACCTTCCGGCCGGAGGCCTTTTCTTCGTCGGTCAGATAGACGTCATTATGCAGAAGCTTGCCGTCGCAGACGGCAACACCGGTCTCGCACTGTCCGCAGGCACCGCCGCGACAGAGGAAGGGCGCATCGATGCCGGCAGCCTCGATCGCCTCCAGCATGCTCTCATGATGGCCGACGTGAACGGTCTTGCCCGACCGCGTCAGCGTGATGGAGAAAGGCTTTCCGGGCTGCGACGACAGGAAGCGTTCGGAATGCAGGTTCTGTTCCGGCCAGCCGGCCTCGATGCCCGTTTTCAATACGCCATCGATCATGCCGGCCGGGCCGCACACATAGAGATGCGTGCCGAGCGGTTGGCTTTCGAGCAGACGTGCCACAGGAATGAAATTGCGATCGGCATCGCAATAGATCTTCACCCGCTGCGAGCCATATTGCTCGACAAGCTCCTGGCAATAAGCGCCGCGATCGAGCGAACGCACGGCATAATGCAGCTCGAAATTCGCGCCCTCACGGGAGAACTGCTGCATCATCGCAATGAAGGGCGTGATGCCGATGCCGCCGGCAATCAGCAGGTGCTTGCGGCCGCGCCAGTCCGGCTGGAAGAGATTGACGGGATAGCTGACCTTGAGCTCGTCGCCCTCCCTCACCTTCTCATGCATGAAGGCGGAGCCGCCGCGCGAGTCCTCGACGCGCAGCACGCTGATCTCATAGGCCGAGCAATCATGCGGCGCCGACATTAGCGAATAGGCATTGCGGCGAACATGGCCTTCGTCGTTCATCGAGACGATGACATGGGCGCCGCCGGAAAAATAAGGCATCGGCGCGCCATCGAGACGCTCGAAGCGGAAACGCTTGATGCGGTCGGCAATGGGCGTCACCTTCGCGACACGAACAGGAATTTCCGTACCACCGCTCACAGAAACAACTCCTCTGGATCGGGCGCAGTGCCCGGCTCTTCCGCATCGATATTGACGCCCTGGAAGGCGCCAAGACGGCGCGAGTAGTGGTCGCGCACCAGAAGCGGCAGACCGCAATGGCTGCAGTTGAACGGGCTGTGCGTGACATCGTCGGTGATGCCCTTGCAGTGGACACATTGCACGCGGCGCGCCAGGGAACCGCGATGTTCCGTGATGATCGAGGCATGATCCATGCCGTAGTCGAGCGCCACCATCATTGCCTGGCCGATAAAGCCCTCGGTGCCGGCTATATAAAGCCGCGTGCCCATGTGAGCTGTTGCAAGCGAGCCCTTCAGGCGGAAGAGCAATGTCGCGATGGTCGGCGCCGTGAAGAACATGTCGGCGCCGAGCCGGCGCAGTGCCTCATCATGGCCTTTTCCTTGCGAGCCGCGCGCGACATAGAGGATTTCGCTGCGCGACAGGATGGTATCGTCAAGCCCGGCCGTCTGGTCGAGGAGGGCAATGGCGCCCTCGCCTTCCAGCGCGAACAGATGCCGCCGGGCATGCGGCTGGATGGAGAGACCTTTGTAGACCGGTCGGCTCTTGATGCCTTCGACAAGCATGAGCGCCTCCTTAGCCGATGGCCGTCCTCTTCTTCTTTTCCGGATCGTCGAACGGCAGCGTATGGGCTATTGCGCTCGCCTTCAGGCTCTTGCCGCGCACTTCGAGCTTCGTGCCCTGTACGGCCTTGTCGACATCGAGTCGGGCGATCGCCATCGATTTCTTCGTCAAGGTCGAATAGCAGGGGCAGGTGATGACACCGACCTTTTTGCCCTCGGCATAGACCTCGTCGCCGAGATCGGCCGGGACGTCTGCATCGATCAGCATGCCGAAGATCTTGAAGCGCTCCTTGCCCTTGAGGCGCGCATGTTCCTCGGCGCCGCGGAAACCCGTCTTGCCGGGGCTGACGGTGAAGTCGAGGCCGAGCTCCCAAAGACTGTCGCCGGGCGGCTGGTCGGCGAAGGGGTACATCTGCGAGTTATCGTATGGATAGAAGAGCAGGTAGCTTTCGACGCGCAGCATGTCGAGGACGCTGAAGCAGCAGGGAATGATGCCCATCTCCTCGCCTTCCGCGACGATGCGGTCCCAGACCATCGGCGCGTCCTGGCCGCGCACGAAGATCTCATAGCCGCGCTCCCCGGTATAGCCGGTGCGCGAGATCATCACAGGTGCGCCGAACAGCGTCGTCTGCATGTGATGGAAATATTTGAGATCGCGGATACCGGGCACATATTTAGCGAGATAGTCGACCGCGACAGGTCCCTGCAGCGACAGATCGTGCAGATCGTCATCGAAGAGAACGGCACAGTTGCGGCCAGCCGCTTGCTTGAGCACTTCCTCGTGGCCGGAGCCCGAACCATGCACGAGCATCCAGGAATTCGGACCGGTGCGGTAGACGATGCAATCGTCGGTGAAGTAGCCACGATCGTTCAGCATCGCGGCATAGACCGAGCGGCCGGGATAGATCTTCGACATGTCGCGGGTGGTGATATAGTCGAGCACGGCAATGGCGTGCGGTCCGACCAGATGCACCTTCTTCAGGCCGGAAACGTCCATGATGCCGGCTTTGGTGCGGATCGCGACATGCTCCTGCGACATGTCTTTCTCGTAGGTCCAGGCGGTTCCCATACCGCTCCAGTCTTCGAGTTTCGATCCGAGAGCACGGTGCCGGTCCGCCAAGGCGGAGAAACGCCATGATAATGCCATTTCGTTCCCTCATTTTCTTCTATGGAATAATTATTTCCTGACTATAGTCGTCTTTCATGCCTTGGCAAGCCGATCCGAGTGGTTTTTTGTCATCACCCGGATGGCATTTTCTTCAAAACTTCGGCGGCTTTCTGCCAGCTGAGCGATAGGCTGCGATGACGGTATTGGCCATCAGCATGGCGATCGTCATCGGGCCGACACCGCCCGGAACCGGCGTGATCGCTGCGGCAACTTCGGAAGCTCCCGCATAGGCGACGTCGCCCACCAGCCGGCTCTTGCCCTCGCCCCGCTCCGGGGCCGCGATCCGGTTGATGCCGACATCGATCACGGTCGCACCCGGCTTGATCCAATCGGCCTTGACCATCTCCGGACGGCCGACGGCCGCGACCAGGATATCGGCACCTCTTGCCACCGAAGCGAGATCCTTCGTGCGCGAATGTGCTGTCGTCACCGTCGCATTGGCATTGAGCAACAATTGCGCCATCGGCTTGCCGAACAGGTTGGAGCGGCCGATGACGACGGCATTCAGACCCGACAGGTCCTCGCCGTGGATCGAACGTACCAGCAGCATGGCGCCGGCCGGCGTGCAGGAGATCAGTCCGGTTTCGAGATCGCCGGTTGCCAGCTTGCCGGCATTGACGACATGCAGGCCGTCGACATCCTTCTCCGGCTTGATCGACTGAATAATCGGCTCCGAATCAAGATGCTTCGGCAGCGGCAGCTGGACGAGAATGCCGTGGATGGACGGATCGTCGTTCAGCGACTGGACGAGCCTTGCCAGCTCACCTTGCGTCGTTTCCGCCGGCAGCGTGTGCTGGACCGACTTGAAGCCGCATTCCTTGGCCATCTTGCTCTTGGAGTTCACATAGGCGTGGCTGGCCGGATCATCACCGACGATGACGACCGCAAGTCCGGTCTTCACACCGGCCTCAGCTTCAAGTCCCGCCGCCGCAGCCTTCACGGCTTCGATCACCGAAGCCGCCGCTTGTTTCCCGTCGATCACTGTTGCGGGTGCCATCACTCACCCCATGCGCTCGGAGGCATAGGATCCT
>NZ_JBXSOV010000016.1:0-140962 GCF_057784355.1 Martinezella sp. CNPSo 3959 | reverse complement strand
CGTATGCCCGCCGGACCGGCCCCGACAATCACCGTTGCCTTCCGGTCATTCGCCACCGTCATGGCCAATCTCCCGGTGCCTGGGTCGTCAGGGACATGCCGTTACCGACGAGGGTCGAACAGGCGCGCAGGCGGGCTCCATCATGCTGCCAGACCCAGCAGTCCTGGCAGGCGCCCATCAGGCAGAAGCCGGCCCGCCCTTCCGGCCCGAATTCGGATGGCCGAAGAACCTGTGAGACTGTCAGCATCGCCGTCAGCACCGTGTCACCGGCCAGGGCTTCCCGTTCCATGCCGTCGAGCAGGAAGCGGACGGATGGCCGGTCCTGTTCGGCGAGACGGACGATGCGCCCCGTTTCTCCAGTCGGACGCGGCCCCTTGCTCATTCGGCCGCCCCCACTTCTTTGATTTGAAGACGAACCTCCGGCATTTCCGGGAACCGTGCGCGGACATCGGCAAAAGCCGCGACAACGCCCTCTTGTCCCGCACGTCCCTTCATTCGGCGGAAAATCTCCGTCTTGGTGAAGAAGCGCCAATGGATCGGAAGACAGGCCAGAATATCCGTAAGCAGGTCGTAAGCAGCTGATGTCCATTGCGCCTCGTAGCCTTCACGCTCCGCGCCGTAATGGAAATGGGCCGTTGGAACCGTGCGCGATGCCCTGAGACGGGATGTTTCGGCTTCGTCCACCTTGCCGTCGCGGATGATGACGCCGTAGTCGCGCTCGGCCACTTCCAAGGAAACATAGCCGCGCTCCACATCCTGCAGCACGCGCCAGGCCTCGCGCTCAAGCGGATTTCCGCGACCGCCGCCACCGGCCGAGCGGATCTCAAGCACGTCTCCCGGCTGCAACACGGCGGTATCGATATTACCGAGCCGGCGATAATCCTCACGCCCGGGGTTCAATGCCATGTCTGAGAGCCCCGCCGCCTTGCCGCCGAGCACACCCCAGGGGCGGAAGAAGCTGCGGTCGCGGTTGCGGACCGTGATACGACTTCCGGGCGAGAACACGCGGAACGCCATCTCGGTCGCAAGGCCCCCACGCCAACGGCCGGCACCACCGCTGTCTCTGGCAAGCCCATATTTGACAAACTCGATCGGCACTTCGGTTTCGGTGATTTCGATCGGCGTATTCTTCAGATAACCTGCATCGGCACCCGAACCGTTGGTCCCGTCACGATGTGGCATCCCGCCCCCGCCGCCGACCACCGGGTTGACGGCGGCGATCACGCTGCGGCCGGTCCGTTCATCCGTGGTCATGACGTTGACGATGCAATTGTTGCCGGCAGGTGCAGCAGGCAACAGATCGGGAACTGCCTGGCTGAAGGCGCCGAAGATCACGGACCGGAGGCGCGCACAGGTAAGCGAACGCATGCCGACGGCTGCCGGCGATACCGGATTGAGAACGCTCCCCTGCGGCGCAATGCAGGTAAAGGGGCGGGTCAACCCGGTGTTGAGCAGGATCTTGGGGTTCAGCGTATAGAGAATGTAATAGACGCCGACCAGCAGCATGGTGTGGCGCGGATCTCCGCCCGAGGGAACGTTGAGAGACGAGCCGAGCTGCGGATCGGAGCCGGTAAAATCGAGGATCGCCTCATCGCCCCTGATCGTCAGCGTCAGCTTCAGCCGACACGGATTGGCTTCGACGGAATCCTCGTCGGCATAGTCGACGAATTCCCACGTGCCATCCGGCATCGTCCGCAGGAGATCCCGCGCCTGTGCTTCGGCGTGATCGAGAAGCACGTCAGCGCCTTCGAGAAATGCCTGCTTGCCGAATTTTTCGACCATGGCCAAAATCTTGCGCTCGCCGGTGTTGAGCGCACCGACCAGCGCCTTGATGTCGCCGATGTTGAGGTCGGGTTTGCGCACATTCGTGGTCATGATTTTCAGGATGTCTTCGTCGAAGACACCTTCATTGACCAGCTTCATCGGCGGAAAACGAATGCCTTCCTGATGGATCTCCGTCAGCGCACGCGACAGGGAAGCAGGCACAGCGCCGCCCATGTCGGTATTGTGGATATGCCCGCCGGTCCAGGCGATGATCTCGCCGTCATAAAAAACCGGCTTCCAGAGATGTGTGTCCGGTGCGTGCGTCGCCACGAAACAGGAATAGGGATCATTGGTAAAGGCAACGTCGCCCGGCTTGTAGTCCCCGACCATTTCGATGGCCCGGGTATAGGTAAGCCCCGGATACCATGTCGCGCCAAGGCTCATCGGGACGCCAAAGGTTTCCCCTTTGCGATTGATCAGCATAACGGTGAAATCCTCCGTCTCCTTGACGAAGGCTGAGTGGGCCGTCCGCTGCAGCGTATAGGCCATGTTCTCGGCGGCGGCCTTGGTATGGTTGGCAAACACTTGAAGGTTCGAACGGTCGAACATGGGCCGTTACTCCGAAAAGGTGAGATGAAGATTCAGGTGGCAGTCGATCGTCACCTGCGTGCCGGCCGGAATGGCGAAGGTCGTATCGTCCTGGGCCACGACGGCGGGGCCGCTGAAGCACCCGCCCGGATGCAATTGGTCCCGCCGGTATAGCCCGATCCATTCGAATGCCTTGCCGGTATAGACCGGTATTTCGCGTTCCGGCTCGGCCATGCCGGGAATCTCTTCGAGATCGATTGTCGTTTGCAGCATCGGTCCGGCGCCGATGGCGGACAGACGGAGATTGACGATCTCGATCCCGCCGTCCGGGTCGGCAAAATCATAGAGGCGGGCGTGCATGGCATGGAACGCCTCTTCCATCGCGGCGAGATTGCCTTCCGCTACCCAGGCCGCCTGCAGCGGAACCTCGATTTCAAAGCTTTGGCCGACGTAGCGCATGTCGGCGGAAATCCGCAATTCGGCAGGCCCTTCATGGCCTTGCTTGATGAGCCAGCCTCGCCCTTCATCCGACAGCGCCTCCAAGGAACCGCGCAGCAACGGCACGGCTGCCGGCGATAGATGCGTGAAGACCGTCTTGATGAAGTCGCCGCGCAGATCCGCGACCAGACCGCCGAGAGCCGACACTACGCCCGGACGCGGCGGTCCGATGATCTTGGCCATGCGGAATTCGCGAGCAAGGAACGCGCCCAGCATCGGGCCGCCACCGCCGAACGGCATGAGGGTAAACTCCCGCAGGTCGACCCCGGCCCGCGAGGCCAGCTTCTCCACCTCGACGAACATCTCCGAGATAGCGATATCGAGAATAGCCTGGGACACCTCTTCAACCGAGCGGCCGATACGCTCGGCAAGCGTCGTGACGGCTGCGCGCGCCAGCCCGACATCGACCTGCAACTGACCGTAGGCCATTTCGCTATGCCCCAGCCAGCCACAGACGGCCATGGCATCGGTCACGGTCGCTTGCGTGCCGCCGCGGCCATAGCAGGCGGGACCGGGTGTGGAGCCGGCCGATTCAGGCCCCACCCGCAAGACGCCATGGGCGTCGATGCTGGCAATGGAACCGCCGCCGACGCCTATGGAGCTGACGGAGACCGAGGGAATGTGAAGTGGAAACTCGCCGATCAGTTCGCCTGTCCCGAATTGCGGCTCGCCGTCGATGATCAACGCGAAGTCTGCCGAGGTGCCGCCGATGTCAAGGGTGAGGACATGTTTCTCACCGGCGAGACGCGCGAGCCAGGCTGCACCGATCACGCCCGAAGCCGTGCCGGAAAGCAGCATCTGGACGCAGGAACGCTTTCCTTCCGCCGCGTTCATCACGCCGCCGTTCGATTTCGTCAGCAGGGCCGGCGCCTTCACTCCGCGCGATACGAGCTTGTCCTCAAGAGCCGTCAGGTAACCCGAAACCCGCGGATGGACATAGCCGTTGAGGATCGCCGTCGTCGTCCGCTCATATTCGCGGATGACCGGCCACACTTCCGAGGAGGTGAAAACGAAGAGATCGGGTGCGAGTTTTTCAATTTCGTTCTTGACCGCGGTTTCCTGGGCATCGTCCCGCCAGGAATGCAGAAAGGATATGATAATGCCCGCCGCGCCCTTGGCCTTTGCGGCCGCCACCGCCGCGGCAACCGCTTTCATGTCCGGCGCCCGCGCTTCGCTGCCATCGGCCCGCAAGCGCGCGGGGATGCCGAAGATCATGTCGCGTGCGATGAGCTGTTCCGGCCGCGAGCAGAAAAGAGAATAGACGTCAGGCATTTTCAGCCGGGCGAGCTCGATGACATCTTCGAACCCGGCATTCGTCAGGAGCGCGAGCGACACGCCGCGCCTCTGAATGACGGTGTTGATACCGACCGTGGTACCGTGAACGAAGCGACTGATTTCGTCCGGCTGCAACCCCTCACGCTCGGCAAGCAGGGAAAGGCCGGTCATCAACTCCGCACCCGGATTATCGGGCGTCGTCAGCACTTTCAATGAAGCAATGCGACCGGAGCGGCTTTCCAGCGCGCAGAAATCGATGAAGGTGCCGCCGATATCGACGCCGATCTTCCAGTCCTGCTGCGAAGCCTCTACTGCTTGTCTTGCCGCATCCACCATATCGGTTCCTTTCCTTTGCCTGTCCCGAAACTGGCATGGACGGGTCGGCAAGGTCCAAGAGCGAAAACGCCAAACGTCATAAGCCGGACTTATGCTCTGACGACCGGCAAAACCCATAGGCCGGACTTATGGGCATTGCGTAATCCCGACTTTGACAGCGCCGAGCCGGGTCGGACAGGATGGGGACTGTTTTCAGCCTCTGGAGATCCTCAATGGATGCTATCGTGCTGGGCGGCGGGCTCATGGGAGCTGCCTCGGCCTTTTTTCTCGCCCGGCGCGGCATCCGCGTGACGCTTATCGAACGCAATCGGGTCGGCAGCGGCGCGACGATAGCGTCATTCGGCAACGTCAGACGAAGCGGCCGGTATATTCCACAATTGCCGCTTGCTCACCGCTCGCTTGCCCTGTGGCGAGAGGCCGAGGCCATGCTAGGACGAGACGTGGAATTCCGCGCAACCGGCCATCTACGGCTGGTGTTCAGCCAGGAAGGGCTTGCGGCGATGCGGTCCTTCGTCAAGGAGGCCCGGCCGTGGGGACTGGAACTGGAGGAACTGACCGCGAAAGACGTGCGGTCTCGTTTTTCCGGTCTCGGCCCCGACGCGATTGGCGCCTCCTTTTCCCCGAACGATGGAAGCGGCAACCCGCGTCTCATTGCACCGGCCTTCACAGACGCCGCCCGAAAATTGGGTGCCGACATCGTCGAAAATGTCGAGATCGAGACCGTCAGGACAAGTGAGTACGGATTTCAGGTCGAAACGTCGAAAGGCTTGTACGAAGCCTCGATGCTGCTCAACGCGACGGGTGCCTGGGGTGCGCGCATTGCAAGCCTGTTCGGAGAGGCGGTTCCGATTACTGCCAGGGGTCCGCAAATGGGCGTGACCGAACCTCTCCCCCATCGCATTCTGCCGGTCGTCGGCGTCTGGGCACATGATCACGGCGGCGGATACCTGCGGCAGGTGGAACGAGGCAACATCGTCTTCGGCGGCGGCGCCGAGCGCACCGACGTGTCGCTCGATACCGGATACGCCAAGGCGGACCCTACTCGCTTGCCGGGCCAGCTTCGTTCGCTGCTGCCGATCTTGCCGGCGCTGAAAAACGTTGCGGTGATACGCACCTGGTCGGGTTGCGAGGGCTATGTCGAGGACGGCCTTCCGGTGATGGGACGGTCATCGACGACACCGGGACTCTTCCACGCGTTTGGCTTTTCCGGTCATGGTTTCCAACTCGGACCCGGCGTCGGCGACGTCATGGCTGAGATCATGACGATAGGGAAAACGGATATTCCGCTGCAGGACTTCCGCATAGAGCGCTTCGCAAAGCCGAATTGACTTTCAGGCCGATTTGCCTCGCCGGCCAGCAATCGTCGTGCGATCTACCGCTTGGGTTTTCAGATATCGTAAAAACACCAAACATTGGCGAATTTTTCGCGCGATTTGAGTGTGCATAGCGTCTGCCGTCATCATATCTTGATGCGCCAAATTGTTGTATTTTAACATCAATGGAAACGACGCAACTCTCCTACTTCATCCTCGCATGCCAATTCAAGAACCATGCTGAGGCTGCGGCAAGTTCAAAAATTTCAGCATCGGCCATCAGTGAGAACATCGATTCACTGGAGCGCGAGTTGGGAATCACCCTGTTCGAGCGAGGCCCCAACGGACATTTTCCGACGGAGGCGGCCCGCTGGCTTTATCAATCGGTCGAGCCTCTGCTTCAAGCAGTGGAGGCCGCTGAACAGATCCTGCGGGCTAGGCCCTTCGACTTCATAAAGCGGCTTGAGATCACTTCACCGCTGCAGTTTATGGCGGGTCGGCTGTCGCGCGCGGCAAGCCTCGCAATCCGTTCCATTCGGGAAAACAATCCCGATCTTATCGCCACCACGCGCTTCATGCTCGGGAGGGCACCTTACGTCCATGCGCTGGAATGGAACGCCAGAGAGCATGTACAGCACGGTCCCTCTGGCGCGCTGAACGAATGCACCAGCATCACCGTGGACTATGCGCAGGATAAAGAAGCGCGGGACAGCATCGTGCTGTTTCGGGACGAGTGGATCTCAATTGGCGGCGGCGGCAACCGTCAAGCTGACATGAACGGCGTGGTGAGTTTTGCGGCATTGCGGGAGATGTCACTATTCCTGCCGCCGCTGGGCGACACGCAGCTTCGTCACGTGCGCGCCTACTGTGCGAAACACGAACTTCCGGACCCCATCGTCATCGAGGAGGATGTCGGAACCTTTGCCCGGCTTTCCCGGGAGCTCGCACCCTTTCATCTCCTCGCTCCGCAAAGTCTCGTCATGGCGAGCGCTTCCCGTCTCAACCTCGCCTATGCCAGGTTGCCGATCGACCTGGTAAGTCCGGTTGTCGCGCGTTTTTCTGCCGATGAACCTGCTGCACTCGCCTATGTCGAAGAGCTTCGGAAGGCGCTGCAACTCGCCAACACGGTCGTTCACTACAAGCCTCGCATCACCCTGAAACAGATCCGCTATTTTCTGGCGATTTCCGAACAATTAAGTGTCACCAGGGCGGCCAAACGCCTCAGCGTCGCCCAACCCGCCCTTTCCAACCAGCTCCGCAAACTGGAAGCCGCTGTCGGGCGAGACCTGTTTACTCGCCAGAGGACCGGTCTTCAGCCGAACGAACACACCAACACGCTAATCTCTCTTTTGGCGCCGGCGGCAGAGGCCTGTGATGGCATCGCCGCCAATGCCGCGCATTATGCAACGGCGCGACGAGAGCGGTTGGCCATCGGCGTGATACCCCTCGTCCATCCCGAAGGCGCCCTGGCTCGCGCTCTCGCTGCCGCGGTGGAGGAGTGGTCGGGCCATTATCCGAAGGTTAAGCTGAAGATCATTGAAGGCTCCGCCGAGATGTTGCGACAGCGCGTGGACGCTGGCGAGATCGGCTTCGCGCTGGTCGAGGCGCAAGTTTCCCGCTCGTGGCAGGATGAACTGGCAACCGAGGATCAACTCGGGGTCGTGTCAAATCCGGCGAGACCCATCCTTCCACCAGGCGAGGTCCCGCTGCGCAATGCACTGAAGCTGCCGTTGGCGCTTCCAGGCGATGATTTTGGACTTAGGCAAGTCCTGGACAAGGCAGCAGCCGAACTGGGCGGGCACCTTGCACCGCAGATGGAGGTCAACTCCCTGACGGCGTTGCTGGCGATGGTCCGGCGCATGCGCCTTGTGACGATCTTGCCGCAATCCTCGGTCCAGAATTTCGTGGAGACAGGCGCGCTTCAGTTCAACCCCATCTCTGAACCGGCCATTCGGCGCCGCCTGTCTATTCTCTTCTCGCCCGAGCGGGTATTGACCGACATGGAGCGATCTCTGATCAATGCCTTGAAGCATCAACTGCCCTTGATGGGTCTGGGCAGGCAAACGTCCCTGCCGCGAACGATCCATCCGTCAGAATGATGCGACAAGCCTTGCGCTATTTGCGAACATCCGCAGATGGCTCCTTCCAGCGCTTGAGCCGGCCGCTGTCGAGATCGAAAAGGTCAAGCGCGCGGCCAACGGAATGATCGACAATTTCGTCGATGGTCGCAGGCTTTGGATAGAAAGCCGGCACAGGAGGCATGATGATGGCTCCGATCTCCGTCACCGTCACCATATTTCTTAAGTGGCCGAGATGCAGCGGCGTCTCGCGCAGCATCATGACCAACCGCCGCCGTTCCTTGAGGACGACATCGGCGGCGCGCGAGACAAGCGTTCCACACGCACCCGAGGCGATTTCACCCAGCGTCTTGGTGGTGCACGGGGCGATGATCATTCCACGCGTCCGAAAGGATCCGCTGGAAATCGGCGCCGCCACATCATCATTGCCGTGAACGTAATCGGCTAAGGCATGAACGTCCTTCAGCTTCAGATCGGTTTCGTGGGCTAGAGCGACAATGGCCGACCTGGACATGACGAGATGGGTTTCCAGGCCTAGTTCACGCAGCGTTTCGAGCAATCGTATGCCATAGATGTGGCCGGATGCTCCGGTAATGGCAACAATGAAGCGTTCTTTGGACAAGGAAAACTCCCGGATCAGTTCGACGGATCAGTAAAGGTGCAGCTCTTTTCGAATGCGCTCGAAGACATCCTGGGGCGGCCTTACGAATTCGGAACGACCGCCGGCATCACCGTCGCCGGGCCGGGTCGTGGCGACCATGCCGATCTTGGTGACGACGAGGTTCTCATGCAGGGGATCGCAGCGGTCCGCCCGAACGCCGGGCAGAACAAGCAGATCCTCGTGACCGCGGAAGCGCGCTGCAAGCGACCATTCGACTTGCCGGGAGTCCTCCGGATCGACGTCATCCTCCACCACGATCACAAGTTTGAGAAGATTGACGAGCCCCATTGCCAGCATGACTGCGCGCTTACCCTCGCCGAGCCGCGGCTGGTGCATCGTGATGATTGCATGCAGCCGCCCCATCCCCCCATCCGTCACAAGCACACGACGGACGGCCGGAATCGATCGCTGCAGATCGCGCGTCAGTGTCGCACCGATGGCCACGGCGCCCAACAGGCAGTGCTCCGGCGCGTAGCCGGGCAGGATGGCCTGATAGATAGCGTCCGATCGATGCGTGACACAGTCGATCTCGACGGCAATTCCGGGACCATAATAGACATAGAAGCCGGGAAATTCGGACACGGCTCCCTCTTCGATAAGATCGGCCGGCCGCAAACGCCCTTCGAGAACGATTTCCGCATGCGCAGGAACTTCCAAGTCGACGGTTTTGCATTTCACGAGTTCAACGGGCTCGCCGAGCAATCCCCCGACAATATCGAATTCGTCATCGCCGAGGCCGACATACATCTGTGAGCCCAGTAGCACGGCTGCATGGTTGCCGATCGCGACTGCGATTTCGAGATCATGCCCTCTCTGATGGGCCTTCTCCGCGATCCGCGCCAAATGGTGGTTCTTTGCGATCCCGGCCATCAGCCGGCAACCGCCTTCCAGTCTCAGCCGCGCGATCGAGACATTGCGCCGGCCCGTTTCCGGATCCTTGGCGACGATGACCCCTGCCGTGATATAGGGCGCAGCCTCCCGCTCGAACCAATGCGGCACCGGCAGAAGGCGACCGATGTCCAGCGGCTGGCAATGTACGATCTGCTGAACCGGTCCATCATCGACCATTCTGGGCGCAATGGGCCGCTCCAGCGCGGACAGACACAGAGAATCCAGCTGTTCCCTCGGAATGCCAAGGGCCGTAGCGAACCGCCCCCTGTCATTATAGAGATTACCGACAACAGGCATGGCGCCGTCGTTCACTTGCGTAAACAATTGCGCCGGACCACGCTCCCGCAGGGAAAGGATGGAGGCGATCTCGAAGCGAGTATCGACATGCCGGTCGACGCGGTGCAGGTCACCGCTGTTTTCCAATGCGGCCAGCAAGCCGCGCATGCTTTGGTCGGTCACTGCTGTATTCCCTAAATCGAAAGCCCGGTTGGCGAATGAATGTCGAGTGTCTCGTCGAGCCGCGTGATTGCTTCCAGCATTGCCGAGGCTCCCGCTACAACTGCGTCGGGTTCCGCCCATTCGTCCGGTGTATGGCTACGCCCGTCGCGGCACAGTACGAAGATCATCGCGCTCGGAGCAAAGGTCGCGATGAAGGCCGCATGGTGACCGGCGCCGGATGCCATCTCGAGGGTCGAATAGGCAAGTTTTCCACCAACTATCGGGCCTTCCGAGCAAAACGTAAAACGACTTTCGGCGAAGTCAGTCATATCGAACAGCGAAGCGCCGTGCGAAGACCATCGCCAGGAATAGCGGATGCCAGGGCGAGAGGGATCGTGCGCGGCGAATAGCGCCATAGCAAGCGGCGAAGGCGCCTGTCGCCGCTTGACGCCCCCGGTGAGCGATGAACAATTCGCGCGCAAGCACCACGCAATTCCCGCCTACCCCAAGGAACGAACATGACAGTCACTTTGACGAAAAGGGCAGATATCAATCTCCAGTCCGTTCTTCGCGTCGCCTGGCAGGGGGAGAATGTGAAGATCTCCGACGCGGCCATCGCCGAGATTGCCCGTTGCCGTGAAGCATTCCTGCTGCTGATCGACAATGATCCGACGGTCATGATCTACGGTGTCACGACGGCGATGGGAGAGCTGGCAGGCACGCGTCTTTCCCGGGAGGAGCGCGAGCGCCACGCGCGGATCAAGGCGTTTGCCGCCGCGACATCCTTCGGCGATCCCTATCCCGAACGTGTCGTCAGGGCGATGGTGTTTGCCCGTCTTGCGAATTTCATCGAGGGCAACGCTGCGACCACCCCACGCATCGCGCTGGCGGTCGCCGACATGCTCGATGGCGCTCCGTTGCCGACGGTCGCATCGTCAGGCCAAGGCGGCGCCGGAGAAATTCTTGCGCTCTATCCACTGTTTGCCGAGCTAACAGCCCGCTTCGACCTCGAAGTCAAGGAAAGAGGATCCCTCATCAACGGCTCGCCCTGCGCGGCTGCCCTTCTGGCGGATGCCGCCCTGGCAGCGCGGCGGCGTCTTCATCTGGTGGAACAGGTCTTCGCCCTGTCGATCGAGGCGTTCCGCGCGCCTATGGAGCATTATGACGCAGCGCTAGAGCAGCTCTGGGGCGACGAACATGAAGCAGCAGCCCTTCGCGCATTGCGCACGCTTCTCGCGGACGCCGGCACCGATCGCCGCAACTATCAGGCTCCGGTGAGCTATCGCATCGTGCCTCGCGTGCTGGGCCATGCCCATCGCGCCGTCTCCGCCGCCGAGCGCGCGGCAAATCTGTCGCTTGCCTCGGCCTCGGACAACCCGGTCTACATTCCGCCGGACGAGGAGCATCCGCTCGGCCGGTGCATCAGCACGGGCGGCTATCATAACGCGATGGCCGCGCCGGCGCTGGATGATCTTGCCGCCATCTGGGCCGACATCTGTCTCCTGTGTGACCGCCATGGTTCCAAGCTCCTGAACGGCGCGGTGTCGCATCTGCCCGACATGCTGATGGTCGGCCGTCATCCGAGCGACAGCGATGGCCACGGCAGCCTCGGCTACGTGCCGATGGCGACAACCGGATATCTCGAACAAGCGAAACTCGCTGCACAGCGGACCTTCATACCCGGCACGGAATCGGCAGGATCAGGTCAGGACGATGTTGCCGCCACTGCCTTCCTGGCCTGGGCCAAGGAAGAACGAGCGGGCCGCTGCCTGGACGCCTGCCTGGCGAGCCTTGCCGTGATCGCTTCGCAGGCACTCCACGTTACCGGCCGTCAGGCGCCGGCTGCATTGCGTGATTTCGTTTCGGAGGTGCGCGGCGTCGTGCCTCCGGTCAATGACGATCGCGTTCTCGGGCCGGAGTTGTCGCGCCTGGCAACACTGTTCACCTCGAAGGCTTTCACACCCTGACGCCCTGCGTCTTCGCACAGTGTCGCTGCCGCCTTCACCCAGATGCGGCGCAGCCGCCTGGATAACCAGAAGCAGACCAAGCACATTGATGTCGAGCATCTTGATGCGGCCATACCGGCGACGTAAGCCGCTGGCTAAAAGAGCAATCATGTCCTTTCTCGCATCCGTGGACGGTGCTGGCCTCAACATACGTTCAGCGTTTGCTCGTGCCCGATCTGGCTGATCATGGACGGCGAAAGGATGCCCCTATGTGACGATCCGGCAATCTGTCACCTTCACCAAAAAGCTTTCTCCGAAGCGAGCCCTGTTCATAAGCGGTTTTGTAGAGACCGCGCTCCTGAAGCGCCGGCACCACAATGTCGATAAAGTCCTCGAAGCTCTCCGGCACGACCGTGCGGGTAAGATTGAACCCATCGATTTCGCCTTCATCCATCCATGACGAAAGCTCTTCGGCAACCTCCGTGGCATCGCCGACAACGACCGGGTAACGCCCACCCATGGCAAGCTCCTGCAGCAACTGTCGCTTTGTCCAGCCGCGTTGTTGAGCGATCTGCGTTGCCGATTGGCTGGCATTGGATTTGCCATAGATGATGGCTTCATCGAGATCGTACCTGGAAAAATCGATGCCCGTGCTGGCCGAAAAATGAGCAAGCCCTGCCTCCGGATTGGCGTACCGAAGATACTCTGCGTGCTTGTCCCGTGCCGCCGAGACGGAGCGGTCGGTTATGACTGTCATGCCAAGAAAGATCTTTATGTCTTCCGGCCTTCGGCCCGCCGCGACCACTGCCTCGCGCAACGAACGGGAGGCCGCGCGGGCTGAGTTCTTGTCGGGGGCTGCGATGAAGACGCATTCTGCATGGCGCGCTGCAAACTGCTTCCCACGGCCAGACGTTCCGGCCTGATAAAGAACCGGCGTGCGCTGGGGCGACGGTTCGGCCAGGTGATAGGCCTGCGAGCGGTAGAACGGCCCTTGATGGTCGATCACGTGCACCTTTGCCGGATCGGCATAGATACGCCTTTCCTTATCGATCAGGACCGCGTCGTCCTCCCAGCTTCCCTCCCACAGCTTATAGAGCAGGTCGAGATAGTCATCCGCGCGATCATAGCGGCTGTCATGCTCGATCTGGTTGTCAAGACCCAGCCCCCGCGCCGCGCTGTCGAGATAGCCCGTCACGATGTTCCAGCCGACGCGGCCATCGGTCAGATGATCCAGGGTCGAGATGCGTCTGGCAAAAATATACGGCGCGTCAGCACTGGCATTGACGGTGATACCAAATCCAAGGTGCCGGGTTACGGCCGCCATCGCGGAGACGAGCAGCAGAGGATCGTTGACCGGCAACTGAATGGATTCACGAAGCGTCAAATCGGCGGAGCCCTGATAGACGTCGTAGACGCCCAAAATGTCGGCAAGAAAGATACCGTCGAACAGCCCGCGTTCCAGTGTGGCGGCAAGCGAGGTCCAATAGTCGAGTGTCTTGTAGCGATGCGACTGATCCCTGGGATGCGCCCATAGCCCGTGATTGATGTGCCCGACGCTGTTCATGTTGAACGCGTTGAGCAATATCTGTTTTTTCCTGGTCGCCATCTTCAGCTATTCCGATTTCAGATCGCGCCGTGGCGCGGTGGCCGTTTGCCATTGAGATAATAGTTGCCGATGGCCTGATATTTCCAGCGCACCGGGTCATGCAGCGTATGGGTGCGGGCATTGCGCCAATAGCGATCGAAGTTGTCATCCGAAAGCGTCGATGAGGTGCCCGACAGCTCGAACAGCTTGTTGGCGGCAAGCAGGCTTGCCTTGGTCGTCAATATCTTCGCTTCCGCAACGGCGATCGAGGCGCGGGCAACGCTATCCTCGGTCATATCGGCACGAGCCGCATCCGTTGCCTCTGCAGCTCGCTTCAGCAAGCCTTCCGCGGCCCGCAGCCGAAGCCAGACATTCCCGACGTTTTGCAGCGTCAGGGGATCTTCCGAGGCACGTTCGACCTTGGAGTCCAGCCAGGGCCGAGCCCGTTCGCGGATAAACCGCAACATTTCCCGATAGGCACCCTGCCCTATACCAAGATCGATGGCCGCATGCATGATTTGAGCGACGGGACCGATCGTCGTCGGGCGTTCGAAGGAAGACTGAAAGGGGACGATCCATTCCGGCTCGATCTCCACGTGATCGAATTCGACCGAGCCACTTCCGGTAACCCGCTGCCCGAAGCCGTCCCAATCGTCAATGACCGTTACGCCGGGCGCATGTCGCGGAACGAAGGCGAGATAAGTGACGTCCCTTGCCTCCTCCTCGGTAACAACAAGGGTCGGAATCCAGTGCGCATAAATGGCGCCCGTGCAGTAAAATTTTCGTCCGTGAACGACCCACTTTCCCCGCTCGCGCAAAAGCCGGGTACGCCGCTTGAAATCGCGCTGGCCGATTTCCGCCAGCGCATTGCCGAAACGTTCGCCCGCCAACACGCGCTCAAAAAAGAAACGTTGCTGTTTGGCTGAGGCTCCGACGCGCAAGACTTCAAGCGCGTAAAAATGATTTTGAGGAATCTGCGACAGCGATCCGTCCGCGGCACCGATAATGGCGATCACCTGAGCCAACGTATGCGTCGACACGCCTGCACCGCCGAATTCGCGCGGCACGGTAATGCCCCACAAACCAGTTTCGCTGAAACGCTCCAGTTCACGCCATGGCAGGATGCGATCCCTGTCCCGTTCGGCGCTACCGGCGGCAAATTCCGCCGCCAGGACGGTTGCCACCGCGATCGCCTGCTCGTCGTCGGAGATGAGATCGGGGCGCCGCAGCGGCGGCAGTGCGGGTTCGACGGGGACGCGAAAGTCGGTATCAGTCACGGTTTTTCTCGCTAGTTCCATTGATGGCGGGCCGGGAATATGCCGTTGAGCTGATAATTGCCGAGCAGATGATATTTCCAGCGGACGGGGTCGTGAAGCGTATGCACCCGCGCATTTCGCCAATGTCGATCCAGATTGTGGGCAGCCCGCGTCGCCGCGGACCCCGCGACATCGAAAAGCGTTTCAGCCGCCTTCAACGCGACTTCCGTCGTCAATATCTTGGCTTCGGCAACCGCAACGGAAGCTCTGGCGCTCTCCGCCTCGCTGACAGGCGCCTTTGCCACTTCGTCTATAACGGCACCCGCTTCGTAAAGAAGTGCTTGCGCCGCGTGCAAGTCCGCATGGAGATCGCCAATTTCATGCAGGATCGTCGGATCCTCGCTGGCCGACTGCAGGCCCGAATCCATCCAAGGTCTTGCGTGATCGCGGACGAAGGTCACGGCATCGGCAATCGCAGCCGCCGCTATGCCGGAATCGATCGCCGCCTGAATGAGCTGCGAGACGGGACCGGAGACACCGGGCCTGTTCGCATAGGACCAGACCGGGAAAACCAAAGCTTCCTCCACCGGCACGTAAGTAAACTCTACCGAACCGCTGGCCGTCGTGCGCTGGCCGAAGGAAGACCAATCGTCGATGACGCGCACGCCCGGCGCATCATAGGCAGCCCAGACCTGGACCGCACGCCCGTCATCGTCGACGGCGCGCGTCGGAATCCAATGAGCGAAGATGGCACCAGTGGAATAGAAGCGCCGCCCGGTCAATCTTAGTCCATCTGCCCCGCGCGTCAGGCGAGTTGAGCTGTGGTTGACCGCCTTCCGGCCACGCTCCGGTCCGGCGTTGCCGATGCGATAACCGGCAAGGATATCGCCGTAGATACGGGCTTTCTGCTGCGGCGATCCCACATCGCGCAGGAGCGCCAGCACGCCGAATTGGTTCTGCGGAATCTGACCGAGTGCAGGGTCGGCTGCGCAAAGGATTTCGAAGACCTTGGCAAGCGTTACGCAGGAGACATCGGCGCCTCCGTATTCCTTCGGCACAGTGATACCGCCGAGGCCGCTTGCGGTATATTCCTCGACCTCATCCCAAGGAAGACGACGAACACGGTCCCTCTCTGCAGCACCTGCTGCAAAACGAGCTGCAAGGCTATCGGCAATCTCCAGCGCTTCGGCATCCGAGCGGATCAGATGTGGAGTACGCGGTGGCAACGGGCGTCTGATTGCGCTTTCTTCTTTCGAGCCGGAGGCAGCCGGCACGGCATCAGGTTCAGTCATGGAGCTACTCCGGATATTGTCGCTGATATTAGCGCGCTCGCAGGCGCCGCACGGCATGATCGCCCGCGAACTGCACCAAACAGACCATGGCGATGAGCACGGCGATGACCACCGCCATGACGGTAGTATCGAAGCGCTGATAGCCATAGCGGATCGCCATATCTCCGAGACCGCCGGCACCAACCGCGCCTGCCATGGCCGAGGCGCCGATCATGCTGACGATGGTGATGGTGAAGCCGCCGACGATGCCTGGAAGCGCTTCAGGCAGAAGCACATGACGCACGATGTGCCAGCGGCGGCAGCCGATCGCCTGGGCAGCTTCGATCAACCCGCCGTCAACCTCGCGGAGGCTGACTTCGGCAATGCGCGCAAAAAACGGCGTCGCGCTGATGGAAAGCGGCACGACGGCGGCCCACACACCGATCGTCGTTCCGGTGAGCCATCGGGTCAATGGCAACAACGCCACCAGAAGAACGATGAACGGCGTGGCCCGAAAGCCATTGATGATTGCGGCGAGAATGCCATGCAACCGCGGCGCATGAATGAGACCGCCAGACGCTGAAAGCACCAGGAAGACGGCAAGAGGAATGCCGGCGATAAATGCGATGAGAGCGGAAGCACCGACCATCGCAATCGTATCGAGAAACGCCTGCCACAGGCGTTCATACATCATGGTCGACATAACCCAATACCCTGACTT
This sequence comes from Martinezella sp. CNPSo 3959, assembly GCF_057784355.1. Classification (NCBI taxonomy): domain Bacteria; kingdom Pseudomonadati; phylum Pseudomonadota; class Alphaproteobacteria; order Hyphomicrobiales; family Rhizobiaceae; genus Martinezella; species Martinezella sp. CNPSo 3959. Next base: position 124,341 of record NZ_JBXSOV010000016.1, on the reverse strand, counting down.
GATGAGCAAGATCGGCAAATTGCGAAGAGACCGTCGGATTGCTCGCCGCCTGGCGTACTGCAATCAACAGTCGGCCGTGAACGCGACCCTCAATGCGATCGAGCGAGCTCTGCAGCAACCGCACGGAAGCACCGGTTGCGCTGGCTATCCGGGAAAGGTCGGGTTCCAAGCCACCCTCACCCGTATAGATCAGTTCCCAGATAGCCTGCGAGTGCTCGTTGCGCGGCGAAGATCGCAGATGCCTGGCTATATCCTCCGGAATTTCACGGTTGAGTGGCCGCAAGAGCGCCTGCGTGGCAGAATGCTGCGGATTGCCGAAAATGCGCCAGACCGGCCCGGCTTCGGCAATCTCGCCCTGATCCAGAACAAGCACGTGGTCGCAGATCTCACGGATGACGCTCATTTCATGGGTGATGAGAATGATGGTCAGCTTGAGACGGCGATTGATGTCCTTGAGTAGGCCCAGGATGGAAAGCGTCGTCTCCGGGTCGAGCGCCGATGTCGCCTCATCGCAAAGGAGGATTTCCGGCCTATGAACAAGTGCGCGCGCAATGCTCACACGTTGCTTCTGACCACCGGAAAGGCGCGATGGATAGGCGCTCTCCTTGCCCTCCAAACCCACCAGCGACAGGACTTCGGCCACTCTTTCTTCGATCTGCCGGCGCGGCACGCCGGCAACGATCAATGGCAAAGCAACGTTGCCCCAGACAGTCTTGGCTGAGAGAAGATTGAAGTGCTGGAAAATCATGCCGATGCGTCGTCGCAATGCGACCAGCGCATCCTCATCGAGCACCGAAATGTCTTGCCGGTCGACCAGGACCTTTCCGCCGGTTGGCTTTTCCAGGCGGTTTATAGTCCGCAGCAAGCTGGATTTTCCGGCCCCGCTTCGCCCGATGATACCATAGATCGCACCCGCCGGCACATCGAGGCTGATGTTCTTGAGGGCATGGACCGGACCAGCCGCCGACGAATAGATCTTCTCGACACCGTCAAAAGCTACCGACCCTACCGGAGAGCCTGACAGCGGCTGACCGACAGCGGCGGCGTGCTGCAAGGTGCCGACGCTCGCCGCCGTCTTGTGTTCCGGATCCTGCCGTGTCCGCTCGATCAATTCAGCCATGGGAGCGTATAAAGCTTCTGATCATTGGCGAATGCTTTGCTGATTGCCGCCCGTACGGCCGGCGAATTCTGATAAAGCGCCACGAGCTCCTTAATCCCGGCATCATTTACCTTTTGCTTTTGTACTGCAAAAATGATGGCAAATTGCTTATCGTCCACACCGGAATAGATAAGGCCCGAGCTCGGATCGAAGGCCTTGGATGCGACGATGAAGTGCGGATAGCCCTGGGCCAAGTCGACATCGCCGGTCACGCGCGCAAGCTGCGGACCCTCGACCTCGTTGAAGGTCAGCTTCTTGGGATTGTCGACGATATCGTCAAGCGTGCCCTTGAAGCCCACACCGTCCTTGAGCTTAATGAGCCCGGCCTTTTGCAGCAGGAGCAGTCCGCGACCCTGATTGACGGGATCATTGGCGATCGCAACCTTTCCGTTTTGCGGCACATCGGCAAAATTCTTGTACTTCAAGGAATAGATGCCGATATTGGCGAGAACGCCGATACCCGCACTGCCAAAATCATAGCCCCGTTCTTTGATCGCATTGTTCAGGAACGGCTGATGCTGGAAATAGTTGACATCGATATCGCCGGATTGAAGCGCGATGTTTGGCGTGGTCCAGTCGCTGAATTCGACAACCTGGATATCCAAGCCCTTGGCCTTTGCCTCGGGGATCAACGCCTCGATGGAGTCGGCATAAACCCCCGGCACAACGCCAACCTTGATTGTCTCAGCCTGTGCGACCCCAGTCGCTGCAAGTAGAATTGCGGAAAAAAGACCTGCAATATGAATTCTCATGTCATCCTCTCGGGTTCAATGACACGGAAGATAAAGACCACAAATTTTATAGGCAAAGACGGAAATACCCGCCATCGAGCCTATATGGAATATTTTTTCTCCAGTCCGCCCGATTTGCCATGATGTCTCTCAAAACTGCTTAGGCAAAAGCCGCAATCCCTCTTCTGCGCCCTATTGCATCGGAAGCGGGAAGAAGGTGGGCTAGCCTGTCGGCTTCGGCAAGGCGGGCGACATCGCTTCCCGGCTTCGCGATCGCTTCTGGGCCATGATGGATGAGACGTTTCCGCATCGACGATGACGCGCTCGCCGTTATGTCCTGTGACCCCTACGGGTTGGCGGTCACCTAACGATGTTCGACAAAAGCAACGCTGGCATCGCTGACGATGGCGACATGCGAATAGGCCGCCTGTCTGGCCGCCTGGGCGTCTGCGCGCATGATTGCGGTGACGATGATGTCGTGCTCATCGAAGGACTTGGCAAGGCGTCCGGGAAGGCGGAATTGTGCGCGACGGAAGGGGGCAAGCCGGGCGCGCGTTTGCGTCACAAGCTCGAGGATATGGTCATTATGCGCGCCGCGATAGAGCTGGTTGTGAAACTCGACATTGTATGTGGCATAATCTTCCTCGGCGCCGGCACGCACCAACCGGGCGGAAGCGTGATGTTGGCGCTCGAGGGTGCGACGTTCATCGACGGTCATTCGTTCCGCCGATAAGCGCGCGCAAATGGCTTCAAGCTCCGCCATTGCCTCAAACATCGACTGCAGATAGGCACCACTAACATTCGTCACAACAGCACTGCGGTTCGGTTCGCGGCCGACAAGGCCCATCGCGCCAAGTTCACGCAGCGCTTCGCGAACGGGGGTCCGCGATACCTCGAAGCGGGCCGCGAGGGTGATTTCGTCAAGCCTCTCGCCCGGCAGGAGCGCTCCCGTTACAATCATATCGGCCACAGCCCGCACCATCTGTTCGACGGTCGTTCCCGGCCTCACAACTTCCCTACGCTTGATCTGCTTCACAGAAATAGGCGAATCCTCGACATCTTGCATACAGATGTATGTACGAACGACACAAAGTCAATTGGCAATTTAATTAGTTGTTTTTCAATGATATTTTTCAACAGAAAATCTCTGTCGGATTGGTCGTTGCGATGTTCCTCGTAAAAGTAAGACTAAAAAAAGTGCATTGCTTATTTCAGGGCATTATTTCAAGAGAATCTGCATACACTTTTTGCGCTCGAGACTTCTCTGAGAATTTATCAAAATGATATCAAATGCTTAATATCTGGCATGACGATTGCATACACTTTCATGTGATCCTTTTTACGAACCGGGCTCCAGCCCCAAGGAGCATTCCCATGACCAGACTCCTTCACATGACTCGCCGCAACTTTCTCCAGGCTTCGGCTGCAGGTGCAGTCACCAGTGTGGCTCCGGGCCTTCTGTCATCTCGCGCCTACGCCCAAACCGCCCTCACCGTCGGCTTCATCTATGTCGGCCCAAAAGATGATTATGGCTACAACCAGGCCCATGCCGAAGGCGCTGCCGTCGTGAAGGCGCTTCCTGGCGTCACCGTAGTCGAAGAGGAAAACGTCCCTGAAACCGTCGATGTTCAAAAGACGATGGAATCGATGATCAACCTTGACGGTGCCACGCTGATCTTCCCGACATCATTCGGCTATTTCGATCCGCATATGCTGGCCATGGCCGCCAAATATCCCAACATCCAGTTCCGCCACTGCGGCGGCCTCTGGCAGGCCGACAAGAACCCGGTCAATACCGGCTCCTATTTCGGTTACATTTTCCAGGGTCAATATCTGAACGGCGTGACTGCCGGTTATGCCACGAAGAGCAAGAAGATCGGCTTTGTCGCAGCCAAGCCGATCCCGCAGGTTTTGCAAAACATCAACGCCTTTCTGCTCGGTGCGCGCTCCGTCGATCCCGCCATCACCTGCCAGGTGATCTTCACTGGCGAATGGTCACTGGCCGTCAAGGAGGCCGAAGCGACCAACGCGCTGATCGATCAGGGGGCGGACGTCATCACCTGCCATGTCGACAGCCCGAAGGTCGTCGTCGAAACCGCCGCCGGCCGCGGTGCCTTCGTCTGTGGCTATCACGCCAACCAGAGCCCCCTTGCACCGGCGAAGTATCTGACTGGCGCGGAGTGGGCCTGGGGGAATGTGTACTCCGATTTCGTCAAGAAGGCACAGGCCGGCGGAAAGCTCGGCAATTTCGTTCGCGGTGGCCTGAAGGATGGCTTCGTCAAGATGAGCCCGCTCGGCTCCGGCGTTTCGGATGAATCCCGCAAGAAATTCGAGGCGATGCTTGCCGAGATGATGGCGGGAAAATTCTCGGTCTTCAAAGGTCCGATCAAGGACAACAAGGGCAATATCGTCATCACCGCGGACAAGAGCTTCGCCGAGGACGCAATCGAACTCGAAAGCATGAACTATCTCGTCGAAGGCGTTGTCGGCTCCACGGCCTGATTATCGAGGGAGAACCGTCATGACGGTTGAAGTCAACGAGCCCGCATTGTCGATCGTTCAGCAGAGGCGGGCGCAGCTGCGCCCGGCCCTCGAATGGCTCGCGCGACGGGCCGAGCCTGTGGTGATCACGCTTGGCGCAATCCTGGTCGGCCTCGCACTGTTCTCCCTCTTCATCCTGGCGGTCGGCAAATCGCCGGCCGACCTCTTTCGCTTCATGTATACCGGCGGCTTCGGCAGCTGGTTTTCCATCCAGAACAGCTTCAGCCGCGCCTCCCCCCTGCTACTCACTGCGCTTTGCGTTGCGCTGCCGGCAAGACTCGGTCTCGTCATCATCGGTGGCGAAGGCGCGGTCGTCCTCGGCGGTGTGGCGGCCGCGGCGATCGCATTGCCGATCATCGGCCTGTTGTCACCGATCATCGTCCTTGTCCTCATGGCGCTTGCCGCCATGACAATCGGCGGCATTTGGATCGGTCTTGCCGGCTTCCTTCGCCATTATCGCGGCGTCAACGAGACTATCTCCTCATTGCTGCTCGCCTATATAGCCATCGCCTTGATGAACCAGTTCGTCGAAGGACCGCTGCGCGATCCGGCAAGCCTCAACAAGCCCTCCACCAAGCCACTGCCACACGACTATATGCTCGGCAATATTCCAGGCATGGACGTGCATTGGGGCCTCGTCATCGGCATTATCGCCTGTGTTGTCTCGTGGATATTGCTCGAGATGACCAGTTACGGTTTCGCTGCTCGCATCGCTGGCGGCAATGTTCGCGCCGCGCAGATCCAGGGCTTGCCCGTGGGGCGGCTGATTGCCGGTTTCACGGCAATTGCCGGCAGCTTCGCCGGCCTTGCCGGCATGATCGAGGTCGCCGCGGTCCAGGGCAGTGCCAATGCTTCGCTTGCCGCCGGCTATGGTTATACCGGCATCCTTGTCGCTTTCCTGGCGCGTCACAATCCGCTTGCGATCATCCCGGTCGCCATCCTTCTCGGCGGCATCGACGCATCCGGCGGCCTGATCCAGCGTCGCATGGGCCTGCCCGACGCGACCGTCCTCGTGCTGCAGGGTACGCTCTTCATCGTCATCCTTTTTGGCGAAACCTTCTATGGCCGCTTCAAGATCTTCAATCCCGACCTCTGGAAAAGGAGCGTATGATGGACGATACCGCAATCGGTCTCTGGGGCGTGCCCCTTGCCATTCTGGCCGGCGCGATCCGTGTCTCGACGCCCTTCATCTTCGTCAGCCTCGGCGAGACGATCACCGAACGCTCAGGACGCATCAATCTCGGCCTTGAAGGCACGCTCGTATTCGGCGCCATGACGGCCTATGCGGTCGCGGTGATGAGCGGTTCGGCCTGGCTCGGCGTCGTCGCTGCGATGGCGAGCGGGGCTCTCTTCGGCGCGGTGCATGGCTGGATCTGCAAATGGCCGAAGGTCAACGACATCGCCATCGGCATCGCCATGATGCAATTCGGCCTCGGCCTCGCTTTCTTTCTCGGCAAGTCCTTCATCCAGCCTGTCGCGCCGCATCTGCCGGCGATCCCCTTCGGTTTCTGGTCAAACCTGCAGCCGGTACAGGCGGCGTTAAACATCAACATCCTTTTTATTCTCGGTGCAGCTCTCGCCCTCGTCCTCTGGTGGGCATTCAGGAACACCAGGATCGGCCTCATGCTGCGCGTCGTGGGCGACAGTACGGACGCGGCGCGCGCCATGGGCATCGACCCCGATCGTTTCCGGCTACTGGCAACGGCCGTCGGCGGTTCGCTGGCTGCGATCGGCGGCGCCTATCTATCGCTCTACTATCCAGGCTCCTGGAACGAGCGCATCTCCTCTGGACAGGGCCTGATGGCCGTGGCGCTGGTGATCTTTGCGCGCTGGAATCCGATCGGCTGCTTCGTTGCCGCACTTCTCTTCGGCGGTGCCGGCGCGCTTGGCCCAGCTTTGCAATCCGTCGGCGTGACGCAGGGATATTATCTCTTTTACGCCGCTCCGTACGTGCTGACGCTCGTCATCATGATCATCACCTCCTCGCCCACCCGTGCGCTGAGCGGCGCTCCCGGCGCGCTTTCGCTCACCAAATAGGAAGATCAGCCATGAACAGTCTCGCAGCCGCAGCCATAGGGCAGAAACTGAGCTATATCGATGCCGATCCCTATAACTGGCCCTATAATGGAGCCCTCAGACCGGACAACACAGCGCTCATCATTATCGACATGCAGACGGATTTCTGCGGGCCTGGCGGCTATGTCGATCACATGGGCTATGATCTATCGCTGGTACGCGCACCGATCGAGCCGATCAAACGGGTTTTGGCCGCCATGCGCGCCAAGGGCTATCATATCATTCATACCCGCGAGGGTCATCGCTCCGATCTTGCCGACCTGCCTGCCAATAAGCGCTGGCGCTCGCAGCGCATCAATGCCGGCATCGGCGACCCCGGCCCCTGTGGCCGCATCCTCGTGCGCGGCGAGCCCGGCTGGGACATCATCGAGGAACTGAAACCGATCGACGGCGAGACGATCATCGACAAACCGGGCAAGGGTTCCTTCTGTGCTACAGATCTGGAGCTGATCCTGAACCAGAAGCGCATCGAGAACATCATTCTCACCGGCATCACGACCGACGTCTGCGTTCACACCACCATGCGCGAGGCGAATGATCGCGGCTTTGAGTGCCTGTTGCTCGAGGATTGCTGTGGCGCGACCGATTATGGAAATCACCTCGCCGCCATCAAGATGGTGAAGATGCAGGGCGGCGTCTTCGGCTCGGTTTCCAATTCCCAGGCCTTGATCGAGGCATTGCCCTGATGCCTTCACTACGCGCCCATGTCTATCGCGTCGCCGCGCAAGGACCGGACGATACCTCCGGGGTCGAAGCGCTTTTTGCTGCCGGCCTGGCGGCCAAGAATGTCGTGGCCATACTCGGCAAGACCGAGGGCAATGGCTGCGTTAACGATTTCAGCCGCGGCTATGCTACCCGCAGCTTCGAAACGCTCTTTCGACAGCACGGCGCCGATGGCATCTCGCTCGTCATGTCCGGAGGGACGGAGGGGGCCCTCTCGCCGCACTGGACGGTGTTTGCGCGAGAAGTGGTCGATGCACCGGCCGAATGCGCGCTGGCGATCGGGGTTGCGCGCACGCCTTCACTGCCAGCCCAACATCTCGGACGGCGCGAACAGGTTCTGCTTGTGGCGGAAGCTGTGCGTGTGGCAATGCGTGACGCCGGCATCGACGACCCAAGCGATGTCCATTTCGTCCAGATCAAATGCCCGCTCCTCACGCTCAGCCGCATCAGCGCGGCTGAAGCCGAGGGAAAGACACTCGCCACACGCGACACGTTGAAATCGATGGGCCTGTCGCGCGGCGCATCCGCGCTCGGCGTGGCGGTCGCGCTCGGCGAGGTTGACGGAGGAGCGCTCCGCGACACCGACATCTGTTACAGCCATGAACTCTTCTCGCGCCGCGCCTCCGCCTCGGCCGGCGTTGAATTGACGGATCACGAAATCATCGTGCTCGGCATGAGCGATCGATGGTCGGGGCCGCTGGCGATCGACCATGCGGTAATGCGTGATGCCGTCGATGTAGCCGCGGTGCGCGAGGCATACGAACGCCTGCCGGCCAACAGCCGCCTCGCTGCCGTTCTCGCCAAGGCCGAACCGGATCCCACCGGAAGGATTCGTGGCAAGCGGCATACGATGCTGGACGATTCCGATATCTCAGGCACGCGCCATGCGCGGGCCTTCGTTGGCGGCGTGCTCGCCGGCCTCTTCGGTATCACGGATCTCTACGTTTCCGGCGGCGCCGAACATCAAGGGCCTCCCGGCGGTGGTCCCGTCGCCATCATTGTCGAAAAGGAGCATTGAGGTGAGCATAATTCGCGATACCCCTCTTCCACAGGCCGGCAAGGCGGTCGGCATCGAAACGCTCGACATGACCATGCGTTTTGGCAGCTTCACAGCACTCGACCACGTATCCGTAAGTATTCCTGCAGGTAGCTTCCACGCGCTGCTCGGCGAAAACGGCGCGGGGAAATCGACGCTCGTCAAGTGCATCATGGGCTTCTATCACCAGACTTCAGGTTCCCTGTCTGTGGACGGTCGCGAGGTGGCGGTCGCCTCCCCGAAGGACGCAGCTACTTACGGTCTCGGCATGGTTTACCAGCATTTTACGCTGGTGCCGTCGCTGACAGGTGCGGAGAATCTCGTCATCAGCCGCACCGAAGTACCCGCTGTCGTCAACTGGGCCAAAGAGCGTAAGTCGCTTGCGGCCTTCATGGAGCGGATGCCCTTCAAGATCCCGCTCGACCGGCGGGTCAGCGAGCTTGCCGCCGGCGAAAAGCAGAAGCTCGAAATCGTCAAGCAGCTTTATCTTGGCCGCAACTTCCTCGTACTTGACGAACCAACCTCGGTGCTGACGCCGGCGGAGGCAGATGAGATGCTCGGCCTGGTGAGGGGCATGACCGAACGCGGCGAGCTGACCGTTTTGATGATCAGCCACAAATTCCATGAGGTGACGAAATTCGCCGACGCGGTCTCGATCCTGCGACGCGGCAAGCTTGTCGGCGGCGGCAAGGTCGGCGAACTCTCAACGGCGGATATGGCGGCAATGATGATCGGTGACATCAAACTCGCTGAACTCGATACTCGCATTCCCGTCGCAGACACAGCAAAACCGGTGTTGCAAGTCGAACGGGTCAAGGCTCCGGACCGTTCCGGCCTGAAGACGATCGAGATCGACAAGCTGACAGTGCGTTCCGGCGAGATTGTCGGCATCGCTGGTATTTCCGGCAACGGCCAGAAAGAACTCACGGAAATTCTCGCCGGGCAGCGGCCGATCGAGATTGGAGCGATCAGCGTCAACGGCGAGATCTACGGTGCAACGCGGCCCGAAACACGAAAGAACAACGTCCGCTTCATTCCGGAAGAGCCCCTGCAGAATGCCTGTGCGCCGCGCATGACCGTCAGCGAAAATCTCGCCTTCCGCACCTTCGACCTGACGGAGACCGGCATTGAGGCGATCTGGCTAAACCGAGGCCGGATGAAGAAACGGGCGACATCGCTGATTTCCGACTTCAAGGTGAAGACAGCATCGTCCTCTTCGCCGATCGCGGCCCTTTCTGGCGGCAATGTTCAGCGTGCCGTGTTGGCGCGGGAGCTGACGGGCGACGTTGATCTGTTGATCGTCTCCAATCCCTGCTTCGGCCTCGATTTTTCTGCCGTCGCCGAAATCCGCGCCCGTATCATGCGTGCCCGCAACGCCGGGGCCGCTGTGCTGCTTTTGTCGGAGGATCTCGACGAACTTCTGGAAATGTCGGATCGCATCATGGTGATCTCCGAAGGCAGGCTCGTCTACGAGACATCGGCGCAGACCGCCGATGTCTCGGTGATTGGCGCTCACATGGCGGGACATCACTGATGACCGACATCAAGGCTCAACCGTTCCCCTTCCCGCTGCAGCGCGAGGCCGTGTCATTGATCGTCATCGACATGCAGCGCGATTTTGCCGAGCCCGGCGGCTTCGGCGCCAGCCTCGGCAATGATGTCAGCCGCATCACGAGGATCATCCCCGATGTGAAGCGGCTGATCGCGGGTTTCCGTTCAGCCGGCCTGTCCGTGATCCATACGATGGAATGCCACAGACCTGACCTTTCCGACCTGCCGCCCGCCAAACGCGACCGCGGCAATCCTTCGCTCAGGATCGGTGACAAGGGACCGATGGGCCGCATCCTGATTGCCGGCGAGCCTGGCACGGCAATTCTTCCCGAGCTCGCACCCATCGATGGCGAGATCGTCATCGAAAAACCCGGCAAGGGCGCCTTCTACGCCACCGCACTCGGCGACATCCTGAAGCGTAAGGGTATCAAGCAGCTCGTCTTTGCCGGTGTCACCACTGAAGTCTGCGTTCAGACCACCATGCGCGAGGCCAACGACCGCGGCTATGAATGCCTGCTCGTCGAAGAAGCAACCGAAAGCTATTTCCCCGAATTCAAGTCTGCCGCGATCGCAATGATCCAAGCGCAGGGCGCTATCGTCGGCTGGACGGCGCATATCGATGACATACTGGAGGCCATCAACCATGCCTGAAACGACTCGCGAACTGTTGACGGCGGGTGGCTGGAAAGAACTGGAATTCGGTCCCTTCCGACCTGACGTGACGATCCACTGGATCCGTCCCTTCGAAGGCGACCAGCCCGGCGTGGCACTGCTGAAATACGAGGCCGGAGCCTCGGTGCCGCGCCATCGCCACGAAGGGCTCGAAACCATCCTGGTGCTTGAGGGCACCCAATCCGACGAGGCCGGCGACTACGGCAGGGGCAGCTATGTGGTGAATGCTGCCGGCACCGAACATTCAGTCTGGAGTGACACCGGTTGCGTCGTGCTCATCCAATGGGACCGGCCCGTCAAAATACTCGAAGAGAAAACAACATGAGAGCGGGACCAGCTTTTGACATCGCCTCCCTACACGCAGCCTACCAGAACGGTCTGACGGCCGCCGACATGCTCGGCACCGTGTTTGCGCGCATTGCTGAGGTGAACGATCCCGGCATCTTCATCCATCTTGTCGACATCGAGGATCTGCTGGTTGAGGCCGAAGCGCTAGGCGCCTTCGACCCGGCGACAAAACCGCTTTGGGGCATTCCCTTTGCCGTAAAGGACAATATCGACGTCGCCGGCATGCCGACGACCGCTTCGTGCCCCGACTACGCCTATATGCCCGACACGGATGCCACCGTTGTTCGTCTGCTGAAAGAAGCCGGTGCTCTGGTAATCGGTAAGACGAATCTCGATCAATTCGCAACTGGCCTCGTCGGTGTCCGCACTCCGTATCCCGTTCCGCGCAACGCCATGGATGCCGATTTGGTGCCAGGCGGATCGAGCTCCGGTTCAGCCGTGGCGACGGCGCAGGGTATCGTCAGCTTCGCGCTCGGCACCGATACTGCCGGATCGGGTCGCATTCCAGCCGGCCTCAACAATATCGTCGGCATGAAACCCAGCCTCGGCGCATTGTCGACAAACGGCGTTATTCCCGCCTGCCGCACGCTGGATTGTGTTTCAATCTTCGCGCTGACAGTCGACGACACCTGGCGGGTATTCGGGGTTACCGCATTTCACGATGCCAAGGACGCCTATTCGAAAACCATTCCGGCCAATGGGTTTGGGCAAGCACCGCCGGTCCTGACCATTGGCGTGCCGGCGAAGGCCGACCGGCTGTTCTTCGGCGACGCCGTCATGGAGGCGGCCTATGACGATGCCTTGCGCATGTTGACGAATCTGGGCCATCGCCTGGTGGAAGTGCCGTTTGGCGATTTTTACAAGGTGGCAAACCTGCTTTATGAAGGCGCCTGGGTGGCGGAGCGCTATGCGGCGGTCAAGGATTTCTTCGACGCCAGGGAGGCGAGCTTCCATCCCGTCACGCGCGGGATCTATGGCGGCGCCAGGCAGCTTTCGGCCGCGGATGCCTTCAAGGGTCTCTACGCGCTGCAGGCCTTGAAACAGAAGGTTGCTCAGCTGATCGCATCGGTTGATCTCTTTTGTGTACCGACGGCGCCGACACTTTACACACGTGCCGACCTCGAGGCCGAACCGATCCGCGAAAATTCGCGTCTCGGCACTTACACCAACTTCGTCAATCTGCTCGACATGTGCGGCATCGCCGTGCCAGTGGGCATACGCAGCGACGGCCGTCCAGCCAGCGTGACCCTGCTGACATCTTCGGGACGCGACGGTCTCACTGCTTCGCTTGCCCGTGACATTCACGCAAGCAGCGGCCTGACACTCGGCGCAACCGGATGGCTGCAGCCGAAGCCGAACGATACTATCAGCATTGACGAAGCCGGGCTGATCGACATCGCGGTGGTCGGCGCCCATCTCTCCGGCATGCCGCTAAACGCACAACTCCTTGCCCTCGACAGCCGCTTTCTGCGGAAAGCACGAACATCGGATTGCTATCGGCTTTATGTCCTGCCGGATCAGAAGCCGGCAAAGCCGGGACTTATCCGTGTTCCACAGGCGACAGGCGGTCAAGTCGATGTCGAAATCTGGCAAATGACGCCGGCCGCGTTCGGCCAATTCGTTGCGGCCGTCCCCTCACCCCTCAGCATCGGTACCCTTTTTTTATCGGACGGCACGTCGACCAAGGGATTTCTGGTCGAAGCCACCGCCATCGCCGACGCGACCGATATCACGCATTATGGCGGATGGCGCGCTTATATCGCTGCGACGGTGTAAGGCTTCAAAGAAGCACCGATAATGCGCCACCGCGCATCTAAAGAAGTTCCTGCAAATCCATTTTTCAGATGAAGACTAAGAAACGGATTGGAACCCGCGACCTCGGTCGTTCAACGCTTTCAATGACGGTTCATGGTCGCTCCAAAAGCGGTCTTTCTCGAAAATGCAAATGCTCCCCATTGACGATAGGAGTATATGCTCTTATTTTGTCCATATAGGAGCATATGCTCTCATATGCGAAAGGACCGCGATTATGAGTGAGGCTGAGGTACTTGTAAGCGGAGCAACCGGACGGACCGGCGGTGCCGCAATCGATGAATTACTTAAGATGGGCAAGTCGGTGCGCGCCTATGTGCGTTCGGACGATGAGCGAGCGACGGCCCTTAGGCAGCGGGGAGTTGATATCGCCATCGGCGACTTCACTCATATAGACAGCATCCGTGCCGCCATGGAAGGCGTCCGATCGGCCTATTTCCTTCATCCCATCTCACCGGGCATCCTTGGTGCTGCCGCCTACTTTGCGCAAGCAGCAAAGGAGGCCAGCGTGACCGCAATCGTCAACATGTCGCAGATTTCGGCGCGTCGTGAATCGACGAGCCATGCGGCGCAGGACCATTGGATTTCCGAGCGGGTCTTCGACTGGTCCGATGTTCCGACAACGCATCTCCGCCCGACCTTCTTTGCCGACTGGCTCGTCTATCCGCATTTTGCCAGGGAGATATGGGCCACGAAAAAGATCGAGTTTCCGTTTGCCGATGGGCGTCACGCACCGATCGCGACCGATGATCAGGGGCGGGTGATTGCACATCTTTTGGCAAATCCGCGGGGGCATGAGGGCAAGATTTATCCCCTCCATGGACCGATCGAGATGAACCATACCGAGATCGCCGCCGCCATGAGCGAAGTGCTTGGCGCAAAGATCGACTATGCGCCGGTCTCGATCGACGTATTCAAGGACAAGATGGAAAATCTCTACAAGTTTCCGCCTTTCCTCGTGCAGCACCTGGTCGAAGTCGCCCAAAACTATCGTGATGGCATCTTTGCGGGCACGAACGATGCTGTTGAGAAAATCACCGGAACGCCAGCACTCTCGGTCCAGCAATTCATCGCCAACAATCGTGCCGCCTTTGCGTGAGCACCGTCGAGGTAAGGAGCTTGAACGATGTCAAATATTCAAGGCGACCGTCACCCGTTTCTGGACGACCTGACTGCGGACGCGGAGCTGACCAGCTCCGTGCTGCGAGGTCCCGTCATCGGACGCGACGAGATTAAGCTGGCCGTCAACACAGTCGGGACCTTCTACGCTTCGCAGGATCCCACGTTTCTCGAGACTGTCGGCGCGCGCCTCTTTCTTGAATACGAGGCAGTTCTGACAAGCGGAGAGAGGCTGAACGCCACCGTCGTCGTCGATCGCAACTCGGATGGTTCGGTGCCACGCGTTAGCGTGCGGATGAGCCCGCTTGGTGCTGTGTTATCTCTTGCCGCCAATCTTCGCGAGGCACTGTTCGGCCGGTTGCCGGAAGACCTTTTTCTTTAAACCGAACGCCCGCAGGCAGGTATCGATATTGATGCCCTGATCTGTGGCTTTAGAGAGGTAATTTGTCATGGATGTCACCAACGCCACCGTCTTCATTACCGGAGCTAATCGCGGCCTGGGCCTCGCCTTCGCACGCGAAGCCCGTCGTCGCGGAGCAAAAAAGGTCTATGCCGGCATGCGCAATACGAACGGCTTCGACGAACCGGACATCATTCCCGTCCGGATCGATGTCACGGATAAAACATCGATCGCCGCAGCAGCGGAACTGGTGACGGATACCGATCTGCTGATCAATAACGCGGGCATCGCTGCTCTTATCGACGGGCCTCTGGCAAACGATATCGAAGAGCAGTCGCAGCGTCTATTCGATACCAACTATTATGGCGTCGTCCGTGTCACGCAGGCCTTCGAGCCGATCCTGTCGGCCAAGCCGCGTGCTGCCATCATCAACGTGCTATCCGACATCGTGTGGCTTCCGCGGCCCATTTTGACACCCTACGCTGCATCAAAGGCAGCGGCATGGAGCTTCACGAACCAGCTTCGCTTTCACCTTCAGGATCGTAGCATCCAGGTTCTCGGTCTGCATGTGGGTTTCGTGGATACCGACCTGACCAATGGCATCGATGTGCCAAAAGCCAGCCCGAGAGATGTAGTGCGCCAAACCTATGAAGCGCTCGCCGCCGGCAAGAGCGAGGTCATGGCTGACCAGGGAACGGCACTGCTGAAGAGCACGCTCGCTGCCGAGGTACCCGGTTATATCATGCCGCCGGCAGGATTGTTCTAAGCGCTAAGATGGTGGAGAAACGCCAACCCACAGGCTATGTGATGCGAAGACCTTGAACTTTACGCCATATGGCCTGCGGACGGTAGTTAGGATTCGAAAGGAAAGCGACATGTTGTCGGCGAACCAACCGCTTGGAATTGATCAATGCAATTGCTCCGCAATGAGAAAGGCGAGCCGACAGATCACGCGCTTCTACGATGCCCATCTTGAGCCCGTCGGGCTGCGTATCACCCAGTTCCTGACCCTGGCGGCTCTCGACGAAGCTGACGGTGCCACCGTCAACGCGCTCGCGGAACGGCTCGATATCGAGCGGACGGCGATGGGAAAGATGGTTGGCTTTCTGGAACGCGACGGTTTCGTCATGATCAAGCCATCACCCGCGGACGGTCGAGTTCGTATCATTGAACTCACGGACGAAGGCCGACGCTTGCATGAGAGAGCGGCTCCTCTTTGGCAGGATGCGCAGCGAGAATTCGAGCGACTAAATGGTACCACCAAGGTTGCAACGCTCCGACACAGCTTGAAAGAGATCGTCGTCGGCGACTTGCCGGCCGTCTCGTCCGGAGACTGAGCCTTCGCAAGAGACCCGCCGATGAAGGACCAATTAAATGGACGACCCCGACCGGAGCGGAAAAAGGCTGGGGGTTAGGCTGCGAGGTCGAGCTTTGCATATTTGTCGAGAGCGTTGGTGATACGACATTGCGGCATCTCAGTCCTCGCCCGGTTCATCTTCCGTGATCTTTTTCAACAGGAACAGTAGCGCGACCCGTTCGGCAGGGTTAAGCCGTCCCATCGTCTTTTCGCTGATGATATGCGCATTCGGATACATAGAGCGCAGGACCGCTTCACCCTTCGCCAGCAGCGAGATGATAACCTTGCGGCCATCGGCAGCATCCTTGGAGAGATTGATGAGACCACGCGCCTTGAGGCGCTCCACGATGCCGCGAATAGTTGCCTGATCGACTGAGGTTGCCTTCACCAGTTCAGCCTGCGAACTCGGGCCACGGTCGTGAAGCGTACAAAGGGTGACAAACTGCACGGAGGTCAGGTCGGGATCGCTGGCATTTTCCTGGAAAATCGCAAGATGCCGCTGATAGGCCTTGCGCAACAGATGTCCAACCTGCTCGGTCACCTGATAGCCCGCCCGCGGGTCCGCTTCTCCGATGTCGCTATTTTCTGCCATGCTCGCGTCGTCCGCTCCTATTGACGCTTCTAATCCTCCAAAATCCAACAAATCGCAAGCGGGCCGAACCGCAGCGTGACATGGAGGAGAGGCGGACGAGCAATCGCTTCCTGAGAGAATCCCCGTGAACGGCATAGGGCCGACCACGGGGGCTGCTACTCTATTCGAGAGCCA
Organism: Martinezella sp. CNPSo 3959; assembly: GCF_057784355.1. Taxonomy (NCBI): domain Bacteria; kingdom Pseudomonadati; phylum Pseudomonadota; class Alphaproteobacteria; order Hyphomicrobiales; family Rhizobiaceae; genus Martinezella; species Martinezella sp. CNPSo 3959. The sequence goes on along the minus strand of NZ_JBXSOV010000016.1, from coordinate 108,050 downwards.
TGTTTCTGGATTCAGCATTGATGAAGGCTACGCTGACTGCCGCAAGCAACAGAAGACCGGAGATAACACCGAGCGCCAGACCAAAATTCGAGGTCATGACCGGCGCGACAATCGACGGCGCCAGAAGCCCCCCGAAACGCGCGACGGACCCGGACAAGCCCATCCCGCTGGCGCGAAGCGTGGTCGGATAGATCTCCGGCGTGAAGGCGTAGATCGCGCCCCAGGTGCCGAGCAGCGCAAAGCTGAGCAGCAGCGTTGCGGAGATGACGATCTCGACCGACTGACCCAGCCCATAACCCAATGTGCCGATGGCGCTCAGGATCAGGAAACCGATCAGCGTTGGCTTACGGCCCCATTTCTCGACGCCATAGGCCGCCAGCGCATAACCTGGAAGCTGGGCGATCGCCAGCACGAGGAGGAACAACTGACCGCGCATGAAGCCGAAGCCTTCTCCTGCCAGCCGCACCGGCAGGTAGACAAACACGCCATAGTAGGAAACCGAGATCAGCATCCACGCCAGCATCAGAAAGATGGTCCGACGCCGAAGCTCCGGCGACAGCAGCGCGGCAATCGACTTGCGTTGTGGTGCCTGCGGCGTCAGCGGTGCGATTTCGACGACGTTGCCGTTGGTGGCGGCGACACGCTGAAGAACCTTGCGTGCCTCTTCCGATTTTCCCTGTTGGTTGAGATAGAGTGGTGACTCCGGCACGTAAAAGCGCAGGACAACACCGACAAGCGCCGGCAGACCAGTCGCGAAGAAAATCGTGCGCCAGGGCTCTCCGCCCTGCGAACCGGCGACCAGTGCGAGAAGCGCCAGTGCCACAGTTCCCACAGCCCAGAAGCCTTCGAGCAGCACGAGCCAGCGACCGCGTCGGTCTGACGGAAGAAACTCGGCCATCATGGCATAGTCAACCGGAAGCGTTCCACCCACACCGAGACCTGTCAGGAAGCGCGCGACGAGCAACCAGTGCAGATCAGGAGCAAAGGCCGATGCCACCCCGCAGATCGCATCGAGAATGATTGCGATGAACAACACCGGCCGACGGCCGATCCGGTCGGCAAGGCGACCAAAAGTGAACGCGCCGACGAGCATGCCGAGAAAGAAAAACGTACCGGTCTGGAGCGCCTGTGGGACGGTGATGCCGAAGCTTGCGGCGATTGAAGGTGCGGTGAAGCCGATGGCCAGCACCTGCATGGCATCAGCGGCCCAGACAAGCCCGAAAATGATGAACAAACGCTTCTGAAAGCTGCCGACGCCGGCCGCCCTGAGACCTTGTTCCACGGTGATTGGAGTTTGCATGTTACCCCTCGTTCCTTTTTATTTGGGATTACAGTCGAAGCGGTGATCTTCGCCACCTTGGCGCCAGTGAATTGACGCACGAACTCATCCGTTCCGGTCGCGCGAACGGAACGTTGGGATTGACCGAATATGCCGGAAGCCCGGCGCTTCTATCAGTCGAACTTTGCCTGCATTTCCTTCACGGCGATTTTGCCATTGAGCACCATCGGCTCGTCATCCAGGAACAGTGAACAACCGCGCATCGGAATATCCAGATGGCAGGCAGTGTCGTTCGGGCCGCCGAGCTCGTTGTTCGGACCGGTGGAGAACATGACGTTGCCGTAGAAGGAGCGAGCTTCCATGCCCATGCCGCCCGGGAATTCTCCCGGCACCATGCGATGCCACTTGGCGTTCTGGTTCAGACCCCAGCCGACATGGCTCATGCCCATGCCGCGCGGATCGTTGAAGCCTTCCATATACGATTTGACCAGATCGGCATCGAGCCCGCCTCTGATGTCGGTGATCCAGCCCTTTTCGATCGTGTAGGTGATCGGGTCGCGGACGTAGATGTTCTGCGGCAGCAGGATATCGCCCGGTGCAACGACGATTGTGCCATCGACGCCATCGTCGTCACCGCCGGTGAAGACGAAGCCGGACGGCCAGTGGTCCCAGCGACCGGGCTCGTCGGTGCATGCATATTCGGTGATGGCAGGATAGGTGTTGAGCTTATAGGTGACGTCGGTGCCGTGTGGCGAGGTGATCCGCATGACCTTCGCCTTGGAGAGCAGGTCGCCAGCGAACTCGACGCGCTCGCGCAGTTCCTTCGTCGGTAGCATGCGGGCGAGAACTTCCGGCGGTTCGACAGCGGTCAGGATGCGCGTCCCGGCAGCCTGGATCGCCATCTGCTCCGGGCTGAAGAGCAAGAAGATGCAATCGATCAGCATATCGGCGGCCTTGAGGGCCTCAACCGCTTCCGGCATGGAGGCAAGGCCCGTTTGGCCGACCGCCCATGCACCTGCCGGCGGCACTGGCGGCAAACGCATGTGATACATCTTGGCGCCGAGACGCATGCCCGCGGCCATGAAGGCGTCCGCATAGTCCAGACGCTCGTTACCCTGTGTCAGGACGATAAGTTTTTCGCCCTCGTGGACGCCCGACATCTTCAGCTGATGCAGGCAGATTTCCGTGAAGCTGAATTGATCCATGCTCGTTCCCCTTGTTGGTTGAAGGCTCAGGTGCGCTTGCGGTTACGGATTATTGGGCTTGACCTTGGCGATTTCGGCAATCGCCTCCTCCCTCGAAACGACGTCGCCATACTTGCTATCGATGTCGAAGAGGTTGGCATTGTGCGGGTCCGGATGGCGGTCGCCGACGCAATCACGCACGACAATGGCCCGAAACCCGTGCTGCACGGCATCGACCGCGCTGGCGCGGATGCAGCCGCTCGTCGAGCATCCTGCCATGATGACGGTATCAATGCCCTGCGCATGCAGGTGGGAAGCAAGGCTGGTGCCGAAAAAGGCGCTGGCATATTGTTTGACGATGACAAGCTCGCCGGCCGCCGGCTCCACGCCCTCGCAGAATTCAGCTAGCACATTGCCTTCGACCATGGCCTTCATGACTGGCGACTTCTTGACCCACATGCCGCCATCGGCGCAGTTTTCCGCAAGATAGAGAATGCGTGTGTGGATCACGGGGATGCCTGAAGCCCGGGCGGAGGCAATCAGCGCCGGTGTTTGTGCCACCGCTTCGACGACGCCGGGTGCATAGAGCGGCGCTCCTTCGATCGTGTATGCCTTGAGAAAATCGATAACGACGAGCGCTGGCCGCTGGCCGAAGCCGATGCGGTTGCCCCAGACACCCTGATAATTGGCTTCGGCGGTTTGCATTGTCGTCTCCCTTAGTAGGCGCCGGACAGAAGCGCGCCGGCACCCGGCACAACGGCTTCCAGCCCGAGCGATTTCAGCATGCAATAGGTCGTGGCGACAGCGGCGGTCAGCACCGGCTTGCCGGTCATGGCTTCGACCTTCGCGATAACAGGCAGCGAAGGCATCTGGACGCAGGCCGAAAGGACGATCACATCGACATCCGTCAGGTCTAGCGTCTGGACGATGGCGGGAAGATTTTCCGGGTCGTGCCGGGCAACATCGAGATTGTCCGGGATTTCCAGCGCGCGCCAGTCCATGACCTCGAAGCCCTCTTCGCGGATATAATCGACCACGAGCTCGGTGAGCGGCTTCATATAGGGCGCAACGACGGCAATCTTCCTTGCATTCATCACCTTTAGGCCCTCGATCAGGGCACCGGCGCTGGTAACGACTGGAATGTTCGCGCCGTTTTCCTGCGTGCGCCCCGTCAGGCGCTTTTCCGACTGGCGGTGATAGCCGAGACCCATGGCCATGATGGCAACAAGGCAGGCATAACCCAGCACATCGACGCGGGCATCCGAAAGCTCGACTGCGCAGCGGTCCGATTCCGCATCCATCGCCGCCAGCTCTTCCTTGACGACCTTCTTCATCCGCATGCGGCTTGAATGGAACGTGAAGCGCTCGGGCCGGATGGACTGGCGGGCGGTCAGCATGGCCGGAATTTCGGTTTCCATCGTGGTGTTGGAACTCGGAACAATCTGGCCGATACGGTAATATTTCTGCACGGATGAAATCCTCTGCTGCATGGAAGGCGAAAAACAGGCAAGCGGCGAAGCAAAACGCCCCGCCACCACAATCAGCGGGACAGGAAGTCGCCGAGCGCCAGGAAGAAGCCGTCGAAGTCATCCCAGGGGATCATGTGACCGGCGTCTGGCACGTGGGCGATCTGCAGCGAGGGATTGAGACCCTTGATCTCTTCTTCGTCGGCCGCCTGGATCACGCCGCCGCGGCCCGCGACCATCAGCATCGCGGGAACGGTCAGGGCGGCGAAATCGGGCAAGATGTCGATATCGTGGAAATCGTTGAACGCCTTGACGATCCCAGGCGCATAGCAGGTATGGAGCCATTCGGCGCGCAGCTGCAACTGTTCTCCGGTCCAAGTCGGGCAGAACGCCTTCATCGCCTCGGCATCCATTCCCTTCTCGGCGAGTGCGATCGAATCCGTGTACCACGGCAGCTTGCTCGGATACGGGCGACGGCCGGGACCGGAAACCGGCGGATCGATCAGCGCCAGACGGCTGAAGGAACCGGGCGCGCGGTTGGACGCCCGCATCGCGATGCGCGCGCCCATGGAATGGCCGAGAATGGCGGGCTGTCTCAGTTCAAGCTCGCCGGCGAAGGCGATCACATCATCGGCCATCGCATCGAGGCCGTAGTCGAGGTCCGGGCCCGTCGATGAAAGACCACGGCCGCGGACGTCAAGAACATAGACGTCATGGCGCAGCGACAGGCTTTCGGCAACGAAACCCCAGGTGATTGCCGGCGATGTTATGCCGGGAACCAGAATGACCACCGGCCCCTTGCCGCCATAGCGCAGATAGTGCTGACGGATGCCGTTGGCGAAGACATTCGCACCATGGAGGAACCGGCTGCTCATGCTGCATTCTCCGTGCGCAGCGGTTCGGCATAGACGTCATAGCCGTAGACCCAGGACGGATCCTCCTGCGTCAGCAGGAAGGTATTGGCATTGGAGACGCTCTGCACGCGGGTTGCGCGATCACGGCGATTGGCTTCGTAAAGGCCGAACGCGGTGGCGAAATCGTTGACGCCGGTCTCCTGGAGGCAGCGCGTCAACATGGCGGCATCTTCGATGGCCATGGCCGCACCCTGCGCCATGTGCGGCTTCATCGGATGGCAGGCATCGCCCAGCAGGACAAGTCGGCCGCTGCTCCAAAGAGGCAACGGGTTACGGTTGAACAGCGGCCACTTGGTAACCTCGTCCGTGCTTTCGATCAACGCCTGGATGATGGGGTGATAACCCTCGAACTCGGACGCCATTTCCTCGCGACTGCTGGGTACGAATGCAGTATCGAATTCCCAGGCCGGATGAGGCACGCCGGTGACGTAGTAATATTCATCGCGACGAGCCGTCGTGTAGTAAACCATCATGTGGCGGTCCGGACCCCACCACTTGACGCAATCTTCGAAGGTCAGGTTGTATTTCCGCAGCTTGTCGGAGGAAATTAGCGCACGATGGCCGACCCAACCGCTATAGTTTGGCTTCTCCGCACCCAGCAGCGTTTCGCGGACGCGTGAATTGATGCCGTCGGCGCCGATCACGATGTCCGCCCTTACAGACGTGCCGTCTTCGAACTCGATGAGAACATCCGTGCCATTATCGTCGATACGGGTCAGCTTCTTGCCGAAATGCAGCGTTCCCGGCTGCAGGGCGTCGCACTGGATGGCCTGAAGATCACCACGATGCACGGTGCAGTAGGTCGCGCCGTAACCTTCAAGCGGAATACGCGACAGATAATCGCCGCTGATGCCATCACGGCTGAACCAATGACTAGGCGTGCTGCTGATGCTGACAACCTTTTCGGCAACGCCGATGCGCTCGAAGATCTTGAGAACATTCGGGCCCATGTGGATGCCGGCGCCCAGCCGCGAGAAGCTCGGCGCCTGTTCATAGACGTTCACGTCGAAGCCCGCATGCTGGAGCAGCGCTCCCGCCACGGCGCCGCCGAGGCCGGCGCCAATAATCGCGATTCTTTCCTTGCTGCTGGACATGGCCGACCCTTCTCGCCGTCACCTGGACGCGTAAACTGGAATTGGAAGTATGACAAATTTTGTAGCGCATACGCTGCAAATAGCAAGTACAGCATCTGCACTTTTGCAAAAATTCCTTCTGGCTTTTCCGCAAAATATGATTATCGTCGCTGTTACCGGCACATGCATGCGCATGGAGAAACGGTCATATAAAGTGCATACGCTTTATAAATGAGCAAGGAACAGCAAATGCGTGACGTGATCTGCAATCGCGTCATTATGAATTGCAGGCATCAGGAAGAGGCCTTCAGCATAATGGCGTATTTGAGTATCGGCGGCCTCACTTTGGCCGGTGGCCGCGCAGTGGAGCCGGGCTTTTGAAAGAGGCCGCCTCATTCAGCCTGAACGTCAACGGCACTGTCAGCGACATCGAAGCCGGCGGCGCAACGCCACTCCTTTACATCCTCAGAAACGATCTCTGCCTCAACGGACCCAAATACGGGTGTGGCCTCGGCGAATGCGGAGCCTGCGCGGTCCTCATCGACGGCCGGCCTGTGCGCTCGTGCACCGTGCCACTGAAGGCGATCGGCGATCGCAAGGTCACGACGCTTGAAGGCCTGGGAAAACCCGGCCATCTGCATCTCGTCCAGCGCGCCTTCATCGAAGAGGCCGCGGCGCAATGTGGCTACTGCCTGAATGGCATGATCATTGCCATCGCCGGCCTGCTGGAAGCGAAGGCGGAGCCCGACGAAAGCGATATTCGCGCGGCGCTCCGGCATCATCTCTGCCGCTGTGGCACGCATATGGAAATACTTGCCGCAGCACGCCGCGCCGTCGCCTATGCGAAGGCTGAAAAATCCGCGGGCTCGGGAACGGAAGACAGAATCGAGGTTTCGCCATGAGCATCCACCGCGAAACGCCGAGAGCTGCCTATCTCGCCACATCAGACATCCTACTGATCGTCTCCGATGCCTCCCTGGGCGATGCAGCCGAGCTCTACATCGCCATCGATAGTGTCGGTCGCGTCAAGGCATTCAACGGGCATGTCGATCTTGGAACCGGCATCCGCACGTCACTGGCACAGATCATCGCCGAGGAACTGCATGTTCCTTTCGAGCATGTGGAAATGGTGCTGGGCGCGACTTCCGCCGTCCCCAACCAGGGCGCCACCATCGCCAGCGAGACGATCCAGATCACCGCCGTGCCGCTTCGGCAGGCCGCGGCAACGGCGCGTCATCACCTCATGGCGAAGGCTGCTGCCCTGAAGGGCACCACGGTCGAGCACCTAGTCCTTGAAGACGGCGTCATCCGCGCCGGCAACGGAGCGAACTGGAGCTTCACCTTCGGCGAACTCGTCGCGGGGGAGCATGTGCGCCTGTCGATCGACGCCAGTGCTGAGCTGAAGCCCGCGTCTGCCTACCGCATCGTCGGCTCCTCGCGACCGCGCGTGGACATCCCGGCCAAGGCAACCGGTCAATGGACGTATGTGCATGACGTGCGCGTGCCCGGCATGCTGCATGGCCGGGTCATCCGGCCGCTCTATGCCGGCTTTGATCACGGCGAGCATGTCGGCAATAGCCTCATATCCATCGACGAAGGCTCGATCGCCCATATCGATGGTGTTGTCGACGTTGTCGCCATCGGTGATTTCGTCGGCGTCGTCGCAACGCGCGAGGAGATCGCCATCGAGGCTGCGAAGACGCTGAAGGTCTTGTGGCGGGAGCCGCCGCAGCGGCCAGATCTGAACGCGCCGGAGATGGCGCTGCGTGCTAATCCCGCCACGCCCCGCAAGCTGATCGATCGCGGCAATGTCGAGATGGCGCTCGCCGGCAGCGCCGAACCCATGAACCGCACCTATATCTGGCCCTATCAGATGCATGGCTCGATCGGGCCGTCCTGCGCCGTGGCCGATTACAGCGAGACCGGGCTGACCGTCTGGTCGGGCACGCAGAACCCCTTCCCCATGCGTCGCGATCTGGCACTCCTTCTCGACATGCCCGAGGACATGATCCTCGTGGAGCGCCTGGAAGCCGCCGGCTGCTATGGCCGCAACTGCGCGGACGATGTGACTGCCGATGCAGCGCTTCTGTCCCGCGCCGTGCGCGCGCCAGTGCGCGTGCAGCTCACGCGCGAGCAGGAGCATGCCTGGGAGCCAAAGGGCGCTGCCCAGATCATCGACGTGCGCGGCGGCCTCGATCTTGAAGGCGGTCCTTCGGCCTATGATTTCGAGACGCGCTATCCGTCCAATCTCGCACCGACATTACCGCTGATCCTGACCGGCAAGGTCCCGCCGGTATCCGACGTGGTGCAGATGGGCGACCGCACGGCGATCCCACCGTATGCCTATGGCAATCTTCGGGTCACCGTCCACGATATGCCGCCGATTGCCCGGGCCTCGTGGTTCCGCGGCGTTTCCGCGATGCCGAACACCTTCGCGCATGAATGCTATATTGATGAACTTGCGGCCGCGGCCGGCGTCGATCCGATCGAATACCGGCTGCGATACCTTCATGATCCCCGTGCCGTGGACCTCGTGCACGCCCTGGCAGAGCGGGCGAACTGGGTGCCCCACACAAAATGGGGCACGCTCGGCGGCGAAGGCGACCTGCTTTACGGCCGCGGCTTCGCCTATGCCGTCTATATTCACGGGCCGTTTCCGGGCAAGGCTGCCGCCTGGGCGGCCTGGGTGGCCGATGTCGCCGTCAACACCAAGACCGGCGAGATCGCCGTGACGAAGGTGACCTGCGCGCAGGATTCCGGGATGATGATCAATCCCGACGGCGTGCGGCATCAGATCCACGGCAACGTCATCCAGTCCACCAGCCGGGTGCTGAAGGAACGCGTCGAGTTTTCCTCCACCGCCGTCACCTCGAAGGAATGGGGCGGCTATCCGCTGATCACCTTCCCCGAATTGCCCGATATCGACGTGCTGATGGTTCCAAGACAGGACGAGCCGCCGCTCGGCGTCGGTGAATCCGCTTCCGTTCCGAGCGCATCGGCCATCGCCAACGCGGTCTATGATGCCACCGGCATACGTTTCCGCGAACTGCCGTTGACACCGGAAATGGTGCTGGCGGCGCTGAAGGGCGATACGGCCACGCCGCCTCCGGCACCCCCCGCGAAAAGGAAGCGGTGGTGGAATATCGGCATCTCGGCTGCCGGAGCCGCGGCGGCAATTTCAGGGCTTGTGGCGATGGCATCCCCATGGCGGCCGGCGATCGCCACGATCGAGCGGCCGGACGTGAATGTCTATAGCGCAGCCACGATCGAGCGCGGCCGCCTGGCCGCTGCGGCGGGCGCCTGCAATGTCTGCCATGTCGGCAACGACGGCACACCCTTCGCCGGCGGCCGACGCTTCGAAACGGCATTCGGCACGGTCTATGCCACCAACATCACGCCGGATGTGAAAAACGGCATCGGCGCCTGGTCTTACACCGCCTTCGAGCGGGCCATGCGTGAAGGCATCAGCCGCGATGGCCACCACCTCTATCCGGCCCATCCCTACACATCCTTCGCTGGCGCTGAGGATGCGGACCTGCAGGCGCTCTATGCCTATATGATGACGCAGACGGCAGTGGCGGGAAAGGCGCCGGAAACAAAGCTGAAGTTTCCCTATAGCATCCGCATGATGATGGCAGGGTGGAATGCGCTGTTCCTGAAGTCGACGCCCATCACCTACGACCAGACGCGCAATGCCACCTGGAACAGGGGCGCCTATCTCGTCGAGACGCTCGGCCACTGTTCCGCCTGCCACACCGAACGCAATGCGCTGGGTGCTGAAAAGACCGGAAGTGCCCATCTCTCGGGCGGCTTTGCCGATGGCTGGGAGGCGCCTACGCTCAACGCCATGGCCAAGGGTCCGGTTGGCTGGACAGAAGATGCCTTCTACGACTACCTGCGCACGGGTCATTCGCGCGACCACGGCAGCGCCGCCGGTCCGATGGCGCATGTGGTGGAGGTCATGCAGCCATTGCCGGACTCGGACATCCGCGCCATGGCAAATTATCTGGCCAGCCTGAATAAGGACAGCGACCCTTCGAAGGCCGTGGCCCAGAGCCAGGCAGCGATTGCAGCCAGCGAGGCGGCAAAGGTCAGTGCGGGACTGGTTTCGCCCAAGGGCGAGCGCATCTTCAATGGCGCCTGCGCCACATGCCATACCGGCAACACGGTCCTCTCATCGCTGGCGCTGAACAGCAATCTGCATGCCGATACGCCCGACAATCTCATCCAGGCGATCCTCGGCGGTGTCGAAGCCCCGGCGATCCTTGCGGAAACCACCGGCCGCGAAGCGCCGGAAGTCATGTCCATGCCGGCATTCCGCGATACGCTGAACGAGACGCAGCTGAAGGATCTCACCGACTACCTGCGCGCCCGTTTCGCGCCGGACAAGCCGGCCTGGAGCGATACATCGGCGGCATTGCAACGCATTGCCGCCACCGCACACTGAGGAACACACATTGCCTGAAACAGCGGCCATTGCGGATAACGAAAGTCGGGCCCTCTTTGAGCGCCCGACTGCCGCATTTCGTCCTTCAGCCTACTGGTTCTGGCATAGCATTCCCGATGAGGCGACCTGCCGGACACAGCTTGCCGATTTCCAGGCGAAGGGCATCGGCACCATCCTGATCCAGGCGCGACTCGCCCTGCCGCGTGAACAGTACCTGTCACCGCACTATCTGTCAGCCTACAGGCTGGCCGCCGACATCGCGGCTCAACTCGGGCTCAAGCTTGGCATTTATGACGACTATAACTGGATCAGCGGCCATGCCGGTGGCAGGACCGTAGAAGGGCGTGACGAACTGCGCGAGCGTCACCTGTTCTGGTCGTCTTCGGCAGATACGCAGGGCACGATAAGCAGGATCCATCCGGCATTCACGCTGAAGATGGGCGCCGACATCATTGCCTGGCAATATGAAGGCGGCCACATCGAATGGTGCGAATGGACAGTCGAGGCAGCAGTGCTGCATCCCTCCGGCCCAATCGAGGCATATGATCAGATCATCGACGTAACATCGCAGGTCAGCATCACAGGTTCCGATCGTGCTTCCTGCACCTATTCCTATGATGGCGCGGTCGCATTCGGCTGGACGCTGACGGTCTTCATAAGCGCGCGATCCGCGACATCACGGATCATCAACTATCTGCTGCCGGAGGCAGCCCAGCGTTTCATCGACGTTGGCCTCGAACCCATCGTCACAGCCCTTGGCAAGCGCGTGCCCGATCCCGTTGGATCTGTATTCTACGATCAGCCGGCCCCCGGCTTCTATCGCTGGGACCAGATGGCGGGAAATCTCGGCAACAGCCTGCTGTTTGCGCCTGCGCTGAAAGACTGTGCCCTGTCCAAGACGGGCGTGTCGTTCGCCGTCGCCCTTCTCGCGGTGGTGCGTAACGTTGGGCCGGAAACCTTGCGACTGCGTGCGTTGTTTCACGCAGCCTATTCCACCTTGATGAACAATGCATTCTTCGGCACGCTCAGGGGCTGGGCGGAAGGAAAAGGGATCGTCCTCACGGGGCATGAGATCCTCGCTCATGTCAGCTCATGGGCACCCAATGGCGGCTTCACAAGTATCGATCCGCGCGTCGCGCCGGCGGTGGACTTCTTCGGCATCGACGCCATCAGGCACGAAACGGTCGTGGACGCAAACAATCTCACGCCACAGTTGGCTCCCAAGATGGGTGATTCCGTCGCCCGCTCGAATGGACGCAGCCGCTGCGTCGTCGAGACCTATTTCAGCGCCGAACGCACTGAAATGCGCGCTGCCGGCCAATGGGAGGTGACGCTGGAGGCATCGCGCGCCCAGGCAATCCGCCTTGCCTGCCTTGGCACACGGCAGTTCCTCTGGCACGGCGTCTACCAGACCGATGGACTCGACAACGACCCGACGCCCTTCACCAATCCGCGCTTCGACTTCGCGCCCGGCATCAACTTCGAGCCGTGGTGGCCCTATCACGACCTCTTCGCCGAAGAGATCGCACGCGTTTCCGCCTTTATCGAACCTGCAAGGCCGCAGGCGCCGATTGCTATTCTCTATCCTCTATACACTGCCTTCGCCGAAGGGCCTCGCCACGGCCATGCCACCCATATCGGCGCTTGGTGCGAGCAACTGTTGGCGCAGGGCTGCGATTTCATGTTCGTGAGCGAGGCGGATATCGCAAACGCGGCTATAGAAGATAGACGTCTGCTTGCATCCGGTCTCGCGTTCGACGCGGTGGTGCTGCCTTCGGTGACGGTGCTGGAAACGGCTGTTACGCTTCAAAAGCTCGATGCCTTCACGAAGGCCGGCGGTCGGATCTGGTCTTCGGGCGAAACCGTCTCCACGGTTTGCACGGGCGAGAGAGTCTCCGGCTCGGTTGGCGTCACGTCGCACACCACAGCGATGCCCAATGCCGAAACGGTGTCCGCCCTCCTATCGACCCTGACGCTCGACGGTCCGCAGATTTCGGGCCAAAGGCCGTGGCAATGGATCGGTCATGACGTTGACGGCTGGTGGAGGATGGTCGTTTTCAACGATGGCGCAGAAGATATCAGCTTTGACATCTTGTTCGGAGATGGCTTCGATTATGCGATATGGCAGGTGGAACAAGGGTCTGTCGAAGCCTTCGCCGCCGTTCACAAGCTGACCGTAGAGTTGGAACCGCACGAAGTTCGCTGCATCCGTCTCCGTCAAAACGACCAGGCGGCTGTCGCCATCGGCCATCTATCGAGCCGACCGGCGCTTGAGCGAAACCGGCTCATTGCTCTGGCAGACGGCTGGACATTCGCGCCCGGCCAAGATCAGGCCTTCGCGCCTATCTCCGTTGACAGCGGCTGGGAAGAGCAAGGCTTTCCGGCCTTCAGCGGCACGGGCGTCTACCGGCTTTCCTTCACAACGGAAACCGAGGCCGACAGGATGCTGGAACTGCCGACCGTTCATACAGCGGTCACTGCTTATATCGATGGAACCGAAGCGGGACGCCGCGGCTGGCGGCCTTATCGCTTAGGGCTCGGCCGCCTTTCCGCCGGCACCCATGAACTCGAGCTTCACGTCGCCAACACGGCGGCAAACCGTTATTACGACAACACACCCTATCTCGGCAGCGGCCCGGACCAGAGTGGGCTGACAGCCACACCCCTGCTCATACCGCTGCAAAACAGACCGGAATAAGAACCATGCTGAAACATTCTACCGTTCCCCTGATGCGCGCCTGGAACAGCTGGTCCGACAGACCGGCGGAAATGGTGTTTCTGCCGCTCGGTGTGCGCATCACGCCCGTTCTCTATTCCACGCGCAGCCGGACGACGTCAGCCATCGAGCCGCGTCGCAACACGGTGCGGCTCGGCCGCCATGCCATCGACGGATCGTTGATCGAACTGGAAACGGAACATAGCGGAACCACCGTCGCCTTCAGAACCGAGAAGTCCGATCCCTTCGCGGTTCGCGGAAATTGGGAGGGCAAAGCGGGTGGTGAATGGGGGCTGCGCTTCTGGCTGACCCTGGCGATTTCGGCAGACGACGGAGAAGTAGTCACGCATGAAGCCGGCCGCAACGTCACACTCGTCAAGATCGGCACGCGCTTCGTCGCGGTGGCGACGGCCGAGGCTCCGGTGCATGTGACTGGCCATGACACGATCGACGACCTGCGCGCCGATTTCGAGGCGAATGGATATTTCTACACTGCGAGCCGGAAAAACGAGGCGCCAGTGATCGCCCTGCGCTTCAATCTGGAAATGATGCGCCAGGGAGCCTATGCCGCCGCCGTGGCCGACAGCGCCGAACTTGCGGTTCTCAAAGCACAGACCTGCCTTGCGGCCGACAACCCGAGCGCTGCTCCCACCGCCCATAATGGCACGTACGAAGGATCTCTGGACGCGATCCGCGACGTCGTCGCCTGGAACACGATCTGGGATGAAACCAACTCCCGGCCCTATACGGCTGTGACGCGTATCTGGAATCTCGGCAAATTCGCCGTCTGGTACAATGATCAGCTGTTTGCCGCTCTGCTGGCCGGTGTCTTCGACGCCGATCTCGCCCGCGAGAATATGGCAACGGCGATGGCAAGCGCCACCCCTCAGGGCAATATCGCCTGCATCGTTACCTCGAATGATGCCTGGGTGGACCGCAGCCAGCATCCAAACGGCGCGCTCGTTGCCTGGCAGCTTTACCAGCGCACCGGCGAGCGTTCGCTTTTGGCGGCAAGCTATGATGCGCTGGCCCGCAATCAGCGTTGGTGGCGCGAACACCGCGATCCCGACGCCTTCGGCCTGCTGTCCTGCGGCACATCGGACGTCGGCGAAGGTCTCTACAAGGGCACGCACTTTGCCGCCCGCAACGAAACAGGCATGGATAATTCGGCCACTCATGACGAGGCCGTCTACGATCCCATCACGCGTACCCTTTCGACATTCGATCTCGGGCTGAATTGCGCGGCCGCGCTTGATGCCGAAATGCTGTCGAAGATGGCCGAGGTTCTCGGCAAGGAGGATGATGCCAGCGAATTCGCGGCCATCGCCGAACGCTGCCGCAAGCTGATCTCGGAAAATCTGTGGGATGAAAACCGCAACATCTTCGCCAACCGGCAGCGCCAGGGCGGCTTTGTGCGGTCGCTTTCGCCGACCAGCTTCTATCCCCTGCTATGTGGCGCAGCCACGTCCGAGCAGGCCGAGAAGTTGCTCCAACACCTCAGCGACGAAACCACCTTCGGCGGGGACTACGTCCTGCCGAACGCGACGCGTGACGATCCCGCCTTTGCCGACAATGTCTACTGGCGTGGCCGCATCTGGCCGAACGTCAACTACATGGTCTGGCTCGGGTTGCGCCGCTACGGCTTTGCAGCGGAGGCGAGTAGGCTTGCGCGGCAGAGCTACGAGCTCTTCATGAAGTCCTGGAGTACGGACCGGATCGCGGCGGAGAACTATAACGCCACGACGGGCGAAGCGATGGACCAAGGCGATACGGATCCCTTCTACATCTGGGCCGCCATGCTGCCGCTGATGGCTGTCGGCGAGATCATCGACTTCGATCCTTGGAGCGGCTGGACCCTTCACAATGCGGGGACTGACCTTTCCGTCGGTCCGATGCTGTCGCCTTCAGGAATGCTTTCAGTCTCGATCGCCGATGGCCTGCTGGAAATGAGCCTGGACGGCCGCGCATCGCTGAAGACTAACCTGCAAACATCGTTCACGCAGATCGCTGTCAGTGATGCACGTTTCTCCTGCACCATCACTCCGACGGGCAACGACGGGTTTGTCGCGCTTCCGAAGGTCGAGCCAGACCGCATCGTGGCAGCACATCTCGATGGCCAGGAAGTTCGGTTCGAGGCGAGTACCGATGGCGCGCGTCTCGAAATCGCAAAGGCCACGCACGGCCGGAAACTGGATGTCTATTTTTTGACAGTGTGAGTGGTATTGGCGCCTGATGGAACTTGACAGGCGCAGATCAGCCATATTACTTTGCATACAAATAAAAAGAATGCCGGAAGAGCATGAGGGTTGAACGGAATTGCCTATCGGGAGCGACACGCTCGCGATAGCAAATTCATAACAGCAATGCCTGATAGAATGGTTAGGATTTAACGCTGCGCCGAAAGGCGCTGGGAGAACCCGTACGTTCCAATTGGGCGTGACCGGTCGTCAGCCTCACGTCAATTTAGTTTGCATACAAATCATATGGCGCGCTTTTAGTAGGCGGACTGCCGATGACTTGCGTGAAGCCTGAGGTCGGCCGCCGCCGCCGCGGCCGTTGACAAGAATAGATTTTCAAGAGGGGTTCCAAATGACTGAAATCACAAGACGCAACACGCTGAAGCTGATGTCCGGAGCGGTCATTGCCGGCGCTGCCTTCTCGGCCATGCCGCGCATGGCCTTTTCCGCCGGTAAGATCACGGTTCTAAACTGGCAGGGTTACGGCACTGACGAAGCCTGGTCGATCAAGGCCTTTAGCGAGAAGACCGGCATCGAGGTCGTCCACGACTACTACAGCTCCGAGTCGGAAATGCTGACCAAGCTGCGCACCAACCCGGGCGCCTATGATCTCGTCGTTCTCAACGCTGCGCGCTGCGCGCAGGCAACCGCGGAAGACCTCCTGCAGCCGATCGATTTCAGCAAGGTTCCTAACGCTGCGACGATCGACGCAAATCTGCGCTCCAACGCCAACTTCCTGAAGGATGGCAAGGGCTACGCGGTGCCATGGGTCTGGGGCATGACTTCGCTCGCCATCCGCGACGGCATGCCTGTTCCAGACAGCTACAAGGTTCTGGCGGATCCCGCCTACAAGGGCCGCGTTGCCATGGACGACGATGCGATTATCTGCGTTGCCGCCGGCGCCCTGATGACCGGTCAGGACATGAATAACCCGAAGGATCTCGGTGCCATCCGCGACGCGTTGAAGTCCATCAAGCCGAACGTCAAGCTGCTGTGGTCGACGGAAGACCAATGGAACAAGTCCTTTGCAGCCAAGGAGTTCGACCTTTCGCTCTTCTGGTCGGGCGGCTCGGTCCGTTCGAAGCGCAATTCGAAGCTGCCTGTCGATTTCGTCGTTCCCAAGGAAGGCGGCATCGGCTGGGTCGATGGTCTCGGTATTCCGGCGTCGGCTCCCAACGCCGAAGGCGCACTGGTCTTCGCAAACTGGCTGATCGACCCAACCTTCTACCTCGAATGGGCCACCAAAGTCGGCGCACCGGCATCGTCCAACTCCGCAGCACTTGCAAGCCTGCCGGCCGACGACCTGAGCCGCCAGGTTCACAAGCCGGAATACCTGAAGACCATGGGCATCATGTCGGCTCTGCCGGATGACCGTCGTGAAGCCTTCAACAACCTGTGGCAGGAAGTGAAAGCCTTCTATGCAGAATGACAATCTGACATCGGCGTCAGAGCGCGGACCTTCGGGTCCGCGCGTGCGGCGTCCCCTGCCGTCCTGGGTGTCGACGACGGCGCTGCTGATGCCAACCTATGGCTGGCTGACGCTTGCCGTCTTTCTCCCGCTGCTGACCATGTTGGTCTTCAGCTTCATGGCGGCAACTCCAATGGGCAAGGCGCCGATCGTCTTTACCCTGAAGCAGTATCGTGCCTTCATCGACCAGCCCTATCTGATCGGTATTGCTTTCACGTCGCTGCTTATCGGCTTCTGGACGACGTTTGCCTGCGCCGTGCTCGGCTTCCTGGCAGCCGTTGCGCTTGCTCGTTCTACCTTCGGCAAGACGCGCGAGATGCTGCTCATCCTCATCCTGCTACCATTCTGGACGAACGGCCTTGTCCGTATCTTCTCATGGACAATGGTGCTGCGCGAAAACGGCTTCCTCGACACCATCTTCCACATGGTCTTACCGGATGCTGGATCGATCGGCTTCCTCTATACGCGCTATGCAGTCGTTGTTGGCCTGGTACATGGTTATCTGCCTTACATGATCCTCACCTGTTATATCGCGCTGGTGACGATCGATGATGCGATCATCGAAGCGGCCGCCAGCCTTGGTGCGCGGTGGTGGACAATTCTCTTCAAGATTCTCGTGCCTATGGCTGCTCCAGGCTTGATCTCGGGTGCCGTGCTGACCTTCATCCCGGTCATCGGGTCCTTCATGGAACCCCGAATTCTGGGCGGCCGCGTCGGCGTCACCATGGGCACCGTCATCGAGGACCAGTTCACGCAGGCCTTCAACTGGCCGCTCGGCGCCTCGCTGTCTTTCACGCTGCTCGCCGTCGTACTTGCAATCTTCGGCACGTTCTCCGGCGTCCTGCGCCGCGGCACGGCAGCTTAAAAGGGGAACGCCGAATGAGATCGCTTGGTCGTTTCTATCTGATCGCCGTACTAGTCTTCCTCTACACGCCGATCCTCGTGATGATGGCGATGGGCTTCAACGCCTCGCCGCTCTACGAACTGCCGTTCAGCTTCTCGACCCGCTGGTACGAGGCGCTCTGGAACAACAGCATTCTGCTCACTGCTGGTATGAACAGCATCATCATCGCCGTCATTACGGCGGTTGTCGCAACCACGCTTGGCACTTTGGCATCTGTTGCCCTGTCGCGCAGCACCTTCCGTGGCAAGAGCTTCCTGCAGATCATGCTGCTGCCGCCGATCGCCATTCCATGGCTGATCACCGGCACGGCGATGTTGATCTTCTTCTACTGGACCGGCATCGGCCGCGGCATGCACGCGATTATCATCGGTCATGTTGCCCTTGCCATCCCTTATGTAGTCCTGGTGGTGGGAACCGGCTTCCGGACAATCCGGGCCGACCTCGAAGAGGCGGCCATGAGCCTGGGATCCACCCCCGTTCATGCGTTCTTCTCCGTCACCCTGCCGCTGCTTTACCCCAGCATCTTGGGCGCCGCCCTGTTTGCCTTCGCGGTCTCACTCGACCAGTTCGTGATTTCCTATTTCCTCGCAACGCCCGGCTTCACCACGCTGCCGGTTCAGATCTACTCCTCGATCCGCAAGGGCTTCACCCCCGAAATCAATGCGATCTCGACTGTGCTTCTGCTCGGCTCGATGACCGTGATCCTGATTTTCGCGCGCTTCGCCAAGCCCGGAGACACCCGTGACAAACGTTAACGTCAATTCCGTTGCCAAGACCTACGGTACCACGCCGGTTCTGGCCGATATCACCACCGAATTCCCAGAGGGCTCGTTCACCAGTCTTCTTGGGCCTTCAGGCTCCGGCAAGACGACGCTCCTGCGCATCATCGCCGGCTTCATCAAGCCCAACCAGGGTGTGGTGACCATCGGCAGCAGGGATGTCACGAACATACCCGTATGGGGCCGCAACATCGGCATGATGTTCCAGTCCTACGCGCTGTTCCCGCACATGACGATCGCTCAGAACGTGGCCTTCGGTCTCGAGCGACGCGGCATCAAGGGTGCCGCAGCCCGCAAAGAAGTCGATCGTGCTCTCGAAATGGTTCGTCTGCCGGGTTTTGGCAACCGGATGCCAAAGCAGCTTTCGGGCGGCCAGCAACAGCGTGTAGCGCTGGCACGCGCCATTGTCATCAAGCCGAGCGTGCTGCTGCTTGACGAGCCACTGTCCGCGCTCGACCGTAGGCTGCGGCAGGAGATGCAGGTCGAACTGCTGCGGATCCAGCGCGAGAGCGGCCTGACGACGATCTTCGTCACCCACGACCAGGAAGAAGCTCTGACGCTGTCCGACAAGGTGGCCATTCTCGACAAGGGTCGCATCGTTCAGATCGGCGCCCCCGAGACTGTCTACGAGAAGCCTCTGACGCGTTTCGCCGCGGAGTTTCTGGGTGATTCCAACTTCCTTGTCGGCACCGTCGAGAACGGTGCGGTGCGGCTTTCCGACGGTACGACAGCGCGCAGCGCAAGCCCCCTGCCTGCCAACGGCACGAAAGTGACGCTCGCAGTGCGGCCGGAGAAGATGTCGATCTCTGCGGGGAATGCCGAAGGCAACAGCCTCACGGCGCGGATCACCACGGTCATCTACGCCGGGCCGGTGCTCTCCTATCTCCTGGAGACCAAAGACGGTCTGCCGCTGAAGCTCTTCGTTCAGAACCGAGACGGCACCGTCCTCAAGGAAGGTGACAGCGTGACGCTGAACTGGTCGCCGGAACACACCGTTTGCGTTGTGGATTGACAATGACGAGGGCACCGTTGTCCCATAACACGTTGCATGTCGCCATCGACATGCAACGGCTCTTCGCCGAGGAAACGCCCTGGTTTACACCAGCCCTCGCAGGCATCGTGCCGAATGTGCAGCGGCTTGCCGAGGCCAGGCCTGAAAGGACGGTCTTTGCCCGCTTCATCGTCGCGCAACGTCCCGAGGAGGCGAAAGGCCGATGGCAAGCCTATTATAAGCGCTGGAAAACGGTAACTCTGGACGAACTCGATCCGAGGATGCTGGATCTCGTTGCACCGCTGGCTGCGTTCGCGCAGCCGGGGTCAATCATCGACAAGGAAACCTTTTCGATCTTCGGAACTCCCGGCTTTATCGATCGTCTTGATAGCGAAGGCGTCGATACGCTTGTGTTCACCGGTGTCGAGACTGATGTCTGCGTGTATGCGAGCGCATTGGACGCGGTCGATCTCGGCTACAGGGTGGTCCTCGCCAGCGACGCTCTGGCGAGCGGCGACATGATGGCACATGAGATGGTACTGACGCGTCTGGCGCCGAGGTTTTCGGAGCAGATTGAAATTTTGACAACTGAAGCCATTCTGGGTTTGTGGACTGTATGACGTTGATTTGGATTGCCCGCTTCGGCGGCGGTAAGCCCGGCTGAGAGACAAGATGGATATTCCACTCAAGGACAAGGCTCGGGGAACGAAGGGTGCAGATATGGCAGCGAAACCGAACCACACCCAATATGCACTGGGCGAACAGATCGGCTTCTTCCTGCGCCAGGCGAACCAACGCCACGTCTCGATCTTCGCCAGCCTGATCTCCGAGAAGCTGACGACCACCCAATGGGCGGCGCTCGTCAAGCTCAAGGATCTGCAGCCCTGCTCGCAAGGTAATCTCGGCCGCGAAACCGCAATGGACATGGCGACGATCAAGGGGGTCGTCGACCGCCTCGTCAAGCGTGGCCTGGTGCACACCGCGCCCGACCCCGCAGATGCACGACGCCTGGTGTTGACACTGACCGACGAAGGCGAGGCCACTGTAGACCGTAATCTCTCCATTGCGCTGGAGATTTCGCAAGAGACCTTGGGGCCGCTGACAGCTGCCGAGCGCATGATGCTGATGGAACTGCTCCAGAAGATCTGTTGACGGCACCACATGTGGTCCGCGCCCATTCACTCAGATAGGGGAAGACACACCATGCCCGAAGCGGACGATGCGGAAATCCGAGCGCTGGTCACCTCCATGACCACGAATGAGAAAGTCGCTCTCGTCAGTGGCCAAGGCCTCTGGAGAACAGCCGCAATCGAAAGGCTGGGGATCGACTCGATTCTGATGACGGATGGCACCTACGGCGTGCGCTACTCGACAACCCAGATAGATGCCGGCACCGGCGATGAAGAAAGCCTCGCCGCATTCCTCGACCTGATTAACCAACAGGCCGACGATAAAGGCGGCATGTTCGGCACGACGCGACCAGCCACCTGCTTTCCGAACGGCAATCTCGTCGGCTGTTCCTGGGATGTGGACCTGCTGTATCGCATGGGCGAAGCGCTCGCTCTCGAATGCCGCAGTCTGGGAATCCATCTCCTGCTCGGACCGGGTATCAACACACGAAGGACGCCGCTCACCGGCCGCGCCTATGAATATTACTCGGAGGATCCGGTCATCAACGGCGATCTTGCCGCCGCTCTGATTTCCGGCCTGCAGGACAACGGTATCGGTGCCTCGCTGAAGCATTTTGCCTGCAACAACTCGGAAATCGATCGGACAACGACCAGTTCCGATGTGGATGAACGGGCTCTGCGGGAGATCTATCTCGCCGGCTTCGAGCGGGCGATCCGCAAGAGCCCGCCCTGGACCGTGATGAGCGCCTATAATCCGGTGAACGGCGTTCAAGCGGCGGAAAGCCACTGGTTGCTCAAACACATCCTGAGGGATGAATGGGGATATGACGGGCTTGTCCTGTCTGACTGGCACGCCATCAAGGATCGGCCCGCATCGCTTAAAGCCGGTACCGATCTCGACATGCCGGAAAGCAAACCCCGCAAGGCACGGCTTCTGTTGGCTATCGAAGCAGGCAAGGTGGCCGACGACATACTCGATCGGGCTTGTGAGCGGGTTATCGGCCTCGTCCGCCGCTGTCATGCCGAGAGGCTGCCCGCAGCCCCTGTCGATCTGGACCGCCATCACGCCCTCGCCCAACAGATCGCGGCTGAGTCCATCGTGCTGCTGCGCAACGAACAGCAGACACTGCCGCTCGATGCGGCTGCTACCGGCGAGATACTCGTTGTTGGCGATGGCGCCCTGGTCCCGACGATCCAGGGATCGGGGTCAGCGACGACCAATCCTTATCGTGTCGACAGCCCCTTGGAGCGGATCGCAGCGCGTGCGGGAGAACATCTGAAGGTACGTCACGTGCCTTTCCCGACAGCGCAAAGCATTCCGATGGAGAGTGAAACACAAGCCGTTCTCGATGCTGCAACGACAGCGGACGCAGTCATCATCTTCACCGAGAACGAGAAGTCGCGCAACGGCGAAGGCAATGATCGCGACACCTTGAAACTGGCGGCCGGCCACGACAGCCTGATCCGCTCGCTCACTGAGGCCGGCCGGAAAGTAATCGTCGTTCTAACGACACCGGATGCAGTCGAAATGCCGTGGCTGGGTGCCACGCAGGCCGTGCTGGCCTGCTTTTATCCCGGCCAGGGCGGCGGCGAAGCCATTGCCCGCGTTCTGTTCGGCGAACAGAACCCCTGCGGAAAACTGACCACGACAATGCCCATCCGCATCAAGGACATTCCCGGTTGGCACACCTATCCCGGTGAGAACGGCCGGCATGTCTACAGCGAAGGAATTTTCGTCGGCTATCGCTTCTATGACCTCAAGGCAGTGACGCCCCTGTTCCCCTTCGGTCATGGCCTAAGCTACACGCGTTTTTCTTACGAGAGCATGGCACTCGACAGGCAGGAAATCGGCCCGTCGATGGGCTGCAGGGTGGGCGTCACCATCCGCAACACCGGCCAAGTGGCTGGCAAGGAAATCGTCCAACTCTACGTCCGTCCGATAAAGCCCAACCACCGGCGGCCGATCCGGGAACTCAAGGCGTTTACCAAGGTCGAGCTTCAACCGGGCGAAGCCAAGGTTGTGACCCTGACGCTCTCCGCGCGGGATTTCCAATATTTCGATACCGCGCACGGTGCGTGGGTGCTCGATGCAGAAGCTTTCATCATCGAGGCGGCGGCTTCCTCGCGCGATATCCGCCTCGAAAGCCGACTCGCTTGCCGTTCCGAGCGCTTCCCTCCGGCAGCCCTTTCCGCGCTTTCGCCGCCAGCGCTGGTTTTCGCGAATGAACGGGCGATACCTGCGTTGACAGAATTGCTGGCGAGGAAGCTCCGCATCTCCGGCGATGAAGCGATGGCCATCCTCGAAAAGCTCAATGGCTCTTTCCTGGGCTTCTACGATACCTTGAGCTGGTATGTCGGTGACGCGATCAACGAAGCTGACATCACAGCGCTCTTTGACACCCTGAATCGAGCGCCTTGAGGGAAGCTGTAGCTTCCGTCACCTAGAACCTTGAGGGGCAGTCTGCGTGACGGCGGATTAAGCTAGTTTTCTTCAGTCATCTGGAATATTTGCAACAGAGCCCGTTCAAAAACGGTGTATCCGCAAGCCGAACAGCTTTTCCGAGACCACGACCACGACGACCGTCATCACGATAGACAATGTCGATACTGCCGCCGCCTCCGGGGTAAAGTTCGTTCTGAGATAATCGTAGATCTGGATCGGAAGTGTGGCCGTTCCGACATTCTTCAACATGAACGATATAGTGAAGAGGTCGAACGAGATGATGAACGCAAACAGGCAGCCGCCGATGACGCCGGGCTTGATCAATGGCAGCATAATGCGTCTGAAGCGCGTGAATGGTCCGGCACCAAGACTGCGGGCGGCAAGGCTCCATGACGGTTCATAGGCTTCCATCGCCGCAGACACGTTGATGAAGACGAAGGGCAGCGTCATGAGCACATGCCCAATCAGCATGCCAGCCATTGTCGTCGTGCCGATACCGATCGCGTAGACAAAGAACAGAAGCGAGATCGCTGTCAGAACTTCCGGCAAAAGCAGCGGCAACAGCATCGCAAGCCGGACACTCTCCTTCCATCGCCCCGCATGCTGAACGTAGAACATTGCGGCCATCGTGCCGATGACACCGGAAATCAGGGTCGAGACGGCCGCGACCCAAAGCGAGGTTCGGATGGCACGCCAGAAGACATCGTTATGGAAGAAGACAACATACCACCGAAATGAGAGGCCTTGGGGCGGGAAGGTCAGAAATGCCCCCGCGTTGAAGGAGGCACCGACAACCACTAGAATGGGCAGCAGCAGAAAGCCGTAGATGATGAGACAATAGCCATTCAACATATGCTTGGACATCAGCTCATCTTCCATTTCATGCGGGTAAGCCGCGCGAAGATCACGACGATCACCGCTCCGGTGAGGGAAAGCGTCAGCGCCATGGCGGAGCCGAACGGCCACTGGAATGTGTCGATCAGCGCGTCAACGACGCTGACTGCCATCGTCTTCACCCTCAGGCCACCGATCAGGGCAGGGGTCACGTAGGCGCTCAATGAAAGCACGAACACCAGAATGCAGCCCGCCTGGATGCCCGGCATGGCCAGCGGCAGGATTACGCGCCTGAAGACCGTCAGCTTTCCCGCACCAAGCGAGCGTGCGGCCGACTTCAACGACGGGTCGATCCCCTGCAGCGCGCTCATCAATGGCAGGATCATAAAGGGCAGGAAGACGTGGACAAGCGCAATGACGATGCCGAGGACGTTGTACATCAGTCCGATCGGGCGATCGATCAGGCCCAAATTCATCAGCGTCTTGTTGATGATGCCGTTATTCCCAAGAAGGATCGTCCACCCATAGCTACGGATGACAATGCCGACAAGAAGCGGCGACAGCACGAGCCCATAGGCAAGGCCGCGAAACCGCATCTTCTCGCGCGACAGCTGCCAGGCAACCGGAAAACCGAGAATGAGGCAAACAAGCGTCGTGACCAGACCGATCAAGAGCGTATTCGCTACCTGCTGCATGTAGAACGTATCGGTCGCCAGCCTCAGGTAATTGCCGACCGTAAATCCGGGCGCATAGGGCGAGCCGTTGGCCGGGTTGCGCAGGCTCATCACCACAATATTGAGATAAGGCAGGACAAGAAACAGCCCGAGGAGCAATGCCGAGGGCGCAATCAGGAGAAGCGGATAGGCGGATCTGGCGCGGCGTATCATGCGATCGTTCCCGGCACCCAGAAACGCTCGCTATCGACCTTCACCGTCACGCGATCACCCGGCTGGAAGCGGCTTCGCGGGAAGGTCTGGACGCTCAGCGCTTCGCCGCTTTCGAGCACCAGCCGATAGTCGATCAGACTGCCGGAATAATAGCTCTGCGAAACCGTTGCGATAATACCGGCGTCCTCTTCCCCCGCGGCCGCAAGTTCGATGGCCTCCGGCCGCAGCAATACGGGGATGGAGCCGTCGCTTGACGGTACGGTACCTTTGACATTCGCCGTGCCAAGCACGGTTTCGACGACCGACATACCGTCATCGTTCCTGCCCTTCAGGCGGCCGGGCAACGTATTCACCTGCCCAACGAACTGCGCGACTTCCAGGCTTGCCGGTCGGTCATAAACATCAGACGGAGCGCCATACTGCGCAATTTGCCCGCCGAACATCACGACGATCCTGTCCGACATCGTCATCGCTTCGGCCTGATCGTGGGTCACATAGACCGTGGTAATGCCCACCCGCTTTTGCAGGTCGCGTATGAAGACCCGCATTTCGTCACGAAGCTTGGCATCGAGATTGGCAAGTGGCTCATCAAGCAACAGGATACGGGGTTCGATAACCAACGCGCGGGCAAGCGCCACGCGCTGCTGCTGGCCGCCGGACAATTGGCGCGGATAGCGGTCGGCATATCCGGATAGCTGCACCATATCCAGAACCTTGGCGGTGCGGATTGTGATTTCAGACCGCGAAATCCTGCGCATTTCCAGCCCGAAAGCGAGGTTCTGCGCCACGGTCATGTGCGGGAAGAGCGCATAGTTCTGGAACACCATGCCGATATCGCGCTTTTCCGCCGGCACATGCGAGACATCCTGCCCGTCGAAGCGGATGGCGCCGGATGTGACGTCCTCAAAACCGGCAATCATCTTCAACGTCGTCGTCTTGCCGCATCCTGATGGCCCGAGCAGCGAGATGAACTCGCCCTGCCCTATCTTGACGGAAATGCCGTTGACGGCGCGCGAGACGCCATAATGCTTGGTCAGCCCTTCGATGCTCACCTCGGTCATGATCGATCTTCCAGATTGTCTGTGCGGCGTACCGCAAATCTCATTGCGTCAGGGGAGAATGCAGGGACCGCCCCAGCAAGGCGATCCGGTTGTTGCTGCCTCATGGAGAAGACAGAAATCATTTCATGATCTTGACCCAGGTCTCGGCAAAGCCTGCCTGCTTCTCGTTCATGAAGTCCCAGTCCCAGGTGAGGATCTTGTCCATCACTTCCCCGGAAATCGGCACGTCCTTCTTCAGATCGTCAGGGACGACAACCTTGGCATTGGTTGGCGAAACGAAGAACTGCTTCATCAGTGGCAACTGGCCTTCAGGTGACAGAAGGAAGTCGGCATACTGGTAGGCCAGATCCTTCTCAGGGCCGTTTGCGAGAATGTTGAGGGTCTGATCGAACATCAAAAGCCCCTCTTCCGGCACGATGACATCAATCGGAAGGCCCTGGCCGCGCAGACGCGCCACTTCGCCGAAATCGAAGGGAGCGACGACGAATTCGCCGGATGCGATGCCGGTGGAAAGGTTGAAATCGGCCTGGATGACTGGGCCAAGCTTTTCCAGCGCCTTGAAACCGGCATCGACATCATATTGATCTTTGCCGAAGATCTTGGATGCCAGCATCAGTTCCATCTTGCCGGCAGTATTGGCAAAATTGTAGAGGCCGATGCGGCCCTTGAATTCGGGGTTGTCCCAGAGATCCTTCCAGGCTTTCGGCGGCGTCTGGACCATGTCCGTGCGATAGGCGAGGCCGATCGGTGACACCATGGCCACGGCACCCCAGCCGTCGGTCTTCTTGGCAAGCGGATAGAGGTCGGCATAGTTCGGCAATTTTGCCAGATCGAGCTTTTCGAAGAAGCCTTCCTTGCGCAGGCTCGATGCGAATGCCTCATTGGTCATCAGGATGGAATATGGCGGCTTCTGCGCCCCTGCCGCCCGCAGATTGGCGCTCCAGACACGCCCATTGCCCGCGTCCAGAGTCACCTGGGCGCCGCTTTTCTGACTAAAGGCCGGTGCCAGCGTCTGGCGCCAGAACTGCTCCCATGCGCCGCCGAGCGTCGGCACGACAAGCGTCTTGGATTGCGCCCATGCCGGCAGGCCAACCATGGCCGCAGCTGTTACTCCACCCATTCCGGCAAGAACCTGCCGCCTGTTCATGTTCATCATTGACGTTCCCTCAAAATGGTTCTGACTTGGTCATGCATTGCGGGGCAGGCGGTATTCCGCTTCTTGCCGTCAGCTTTTGCCGAAGGCCTGGCTGGTCTTCAGTGAAATGTAGTCGCCGTAGGTGATCGGCTCGTATTTGGCGGCGCCTTTTGCTGCAAAAGGCGCGAGGCATTCAATCACGGTGTCCTTGGACGGATTGAGGAAGAACGGGATGGACTGGCGACGCGTCGCCCCCTTGAAAGCACCGGGCGGATTGGCGACCCTGTGCGGCGTCGACAGCCATTCATCGTTGGACCAGCGCATGAAGGCATCGCCGATATTGATGACATAGGCGCCTTCGACATTCGGCGCATCCAGCCAGTCACCTGCCCGGTTTTTCACCTGCAATCCACCCGGCGAGGCTTCCGAACGCAGGATAGTCATGAAGCCGTAATCGGTGTGGACGCCGGCGCGGAGTTGGCCCGGCAGCGGGCTCTCCTTCTGCTCCGGATAATTGATCACCCGTAGCGCCGAGAGGTGGTTTTCAAAGGCCGGCTCGAAATGGTCCGGGGCGAGGCCTATCGCCTCGCAGAATGCGCGGCGTAAATGGCCTGCAAGCCTTTCCATCTCTGCGAAGTAGTCGGCAAAGGCCTGTTCCAGCCCTTCCGGCTTGGTTGGCCACAGATCGCCGGGCAGGCGCGGGCCAAAGTTCAGGCTTTCCTTGTAATCGCCCGGCGTCTTGATGCCGAGCGTCGCTGCAAGCGCCTCGTCGGCGATCGGCGAAAAGGCAACACCACCCTCTATCGAGATGCCCCTTCCCTGCCCGATCTTCCACTCCTGCGGCTCATCGAAGAAATCGCGAGCGAGGTTATAGAGACGGGTCGTCACGTCAGCGCTGACGCCGTGCCCCGTAACGAGGAAGAAGCCGGTTCGGCGGCAGGCATCCTCAATGGCGGTGACGACCTTTCGGCTTGCTTCCGCGCCTGCGATGAATGGTGCAATATCGATAACGGGTATGCTGTCCTGCACCTCATCCGGCGTTGTGATCGTCTGCATCCTGGAGCCTCTTTCCTTCATCGGCGGTGGCGATAGCACTGAATGGGTGCCGCCGGGCGATATCTTAAAACATGGTCAGTCGAGCCCCTTGAACGGGGCATCGCGGAATTCGAGATATTCCTTCAGCGACATTTTCTGCAGATTGCGCATCCACTCCTGCCCATCGCGACTGACATGAAGGGCGGCGATGGCGTGGACATTGAAATCGAAGGATGTCATCAGGCCAGCGGCCATCTGCTGGTTGTTGATGGAGGACTTGGCGAACTTGATTGCCGGCACGGGCATGCGGGCCAGCTTGCGTGCCAGGTTCTCGGTCTTTTCCCTCAATTGATCGGCGGGCACGATCTTGTTGATAAGGTGCATGCGCAAGGCTTCCTCGGCATCCACCAAATCGCCTGTGTACATCAGCCAGCGCACGTCACGGGTGGCCAGCAGCCAGGGCATGAACAGTGCCGGCGGGCCGGAATTGTGCCGCACCTCCGGCTCGCCGAACTTCGCATTGTCGCTGGCAATGGTTAGATCGCAGGCCATCATCAGCTCAAGCGCACCCGCAAGCGCATAACCGTTCACGGAAGCGATGACCGGGATCGGTGCTTTCCAGATATTGAGGAGCGCCTGGGCGTTCTCCGACATGTCCGCATGCCAGTCCTCGATATCGACATCGTAATCGGCGCCCTGAAGATCATAGCCGGACGAGAATGCACGGCCCGCCCCCGTGATGATGAGCGCGTTGACCTCCTTGTCGGCGACAGCCATGGCGACGGCGCGGTCGATTTCGCGCACCGTCGTCTTGTTCATCGCATTGAGCTTTTCAGGACGATTGATGGTGATCGTCGCGAATTTATCCCGGCCGTCTTTCTCGTAAAGGATCGTCTCGAAGGTCTCGGAAGTGCTCATATGCTTTTCCTCTTGGCCGCGTCCTGATCCGGCATCGCTGTTCGTTTCTCGTCATTGGCCGGCGCTGCAAGCAAGGCCGCCATCTTCTTTTCAAAGCGCCCGATCGACGCCATCTTGACGGGGCCGAACCCCTTGATCTCTTCCGGCAGCCGGGCAAGCGCGACGGCATGGCCGTGCGTTTCGACGGAAAGCTGTCTCGTGAGATCCTCGATCATCGCCTGATAGTCAGCGATCAAGCGCCGCTCCATCCGGCGCTCTTCGGTATAGCCGAAGGGATCCAGCGCCGTGCCGCGCAGGAAGCGCAGCTTTTCCAGAAGCGCAAAGGCCGGGCCGATCATTTTCTCGGGGATGGCGATCTTCGCCGGATTTCCGGTGCGTTTGTCGATCCGCCGTGACAGGATGGATGGCGCCAGGTGATGCTTGATGCTGAAGTCGCCTTCAAACTGCGCTTCGATCGCGGCCTTGAAGCTCCGGTCGCGGTGCAGACGCGCCACCTCGTATTCGTCCTTGTAGGCCATCAGCCTGAAGGCATTTTTGGCGACGGCCATTGCAAACTCCTCGCCGGCCATGAGCCGGTTTTCGACCTGCCGCGCAGCATCGACCAGTGCCCGGTACCGGCGTGCATAGGCAGCGCTCTGATACGCGACGAGAAAGGCCTCACGGCGCTCGACGATCGTGTCGAGTGTCTCGACGGGCTTGACCTCGGCTAGATCAGCTCCCGCGGCGCTGGCGACGATATCGGGGGAGACCGCCGAGCGGCGGCCCCAGCCGAAAGCGGCACGGTTCATCGCAACGCCGGTTCCGTTGAGTGCAATCGCCTGATCGATGGAGGCAAGGCTGATCGGCACCAGGCCGCGCTGCCATGCATGACCGAGCAGGAACATGTTGGCTGCAATCGCATCGCCCATCAGCGCCGCGCCAAGCTTGGTCGCCGAGACGAGGTGAACAGCGTCCTCGCCGGCTGCGCGGCGCAGCGTTTTCAGCGTCGCTTCCTGCTGGAAATCGATCGCCGTGTTCTGGACGAAAGACGCCGTCGGCGCAAAGTGATTGTCGAGAACGGCGCGCGTGCGGCCAGCGCCAAAGGTCGAGAGCGCATTGCGACCGGCCGACACCACGATATCGAAGCCGAGCACCAGATCGCTTTCGCCAACGCCGATCCGGACCGACGACAAGTCACCAGCCATCCGCGCCACGCGAAGATGCGAAATGACAGCCCCGTTCTTCTGCGCAAGCCCCGTTTGATCCAGCGTCTGCACAAAAAGGCCATCGAGATGCGCCGCCATGGAGAGGACAGCGCTGACGGTAATCACCCCCGTACCGCCGATACCGGCTAACAGCATGTTATAGGGCTGCGCTCCGATCTCCGTTAGAACAGGTAGCGGCATGTCATCGAATGTCGCTTGCTGGGCTTTCGCAGCCGGCTTTCTGATCTTTCCGCCCTCCACCGTGACGAAGCTCGGACAGAAGCCCTTGATGCAGGAAAGGTCGGTATTGCAACTCGACTGGTTGATCTTGCGCTTACGGCCAAACTCCGTTTCCTGCGGCTCGATCGAGATGCAGTTGGAAACGGCCGAGCAATCGCCGCATCCTTCGCAGACCAGTTCGTTGATGAAGGCTCGCTTGTCCGAGATCGCCAGCGCCCCGCGCTTGCGACGCCGGCGTTTCTCTGCCGCACAGACCTGATCGTAGACCAGCACCGTCACCCCGTTGATCTCGCGCAGCTCACGCTGCACCTGATCGAGTTCGTCGCGATGGTTGACCGTGACATTGCGTGGCAAGCGACCCCGCCAGACCTCCGGCCGCTCGGCGACGACGGCCACTCTTGCAGCCCCTTCGGCCAGCATCTGGCCGACGATACCGGGAACAGAGACCTCACCGTCGTGCTTTTGACCACCGGTCATGGCGACGGCATCGTTGTAGAGGATCTTGTAAGTGGCGTTGACCTTCGCGGCGATCGCGGCCCGGATCGCAAGCAGGCCAGAATGAAAATAGGTGCCGTCGCCCATGTTGACGAAGATATGCTTTTCATCGGTGAACTGAGAAAGCCCGATCCATGCACCGCCCTCACCCCCCATCTGGGTAAAGGTCGAGGTGTTCCGGTCCTCAAGCCCGATGACCATCATGTGGCATCCGATACCGGTCGACGCACGGCTTCCTTCGGGCAGCCGGGTCGAGACGCTGTGCGGACAGCCGGAGCAGAAATACGGATCGCGCTTGAGTGCCGGACTTTCCGTCACGCCGGCTGCAACAATTGCCTCCATCTCCCGCGACCGGCTATCGAGATCATCGGCCTGCGGACCGAGCACAGCAAGGATGGCCCTCGCGACGGCCACCGCATCGATCTCGCCGACGGCGGACAGAAGCGGCGTGCCCGCCGGCCCGAGTTTGCCGAACACTCTCGGCCTGTCATCGGACGGCATGTTGAAGAGCAGGGCCTTGATCTGGTCTTCCATGATCGGGCGCTTTTCTTCGACGACCAGTAGCGTCTCGACGTCGGCGGTAAACCGCGCGATCCCCTCCGGCTCGATTGGCCAGACAAGGCCCACCTTGTACAGCCGGATGCCGAGCTCGCCTGCACGCCGCTCGTCTATGCCGAGGCGCGAAAGCGCGTCCATCAGATCGAGCCAGGACTTGCCGGTCGAGACGATGCCGAGACGCGCCTTGGTGGGCTGCCCCTGCCAGATGGTGCGGTCGAGCCCGTTGTGACGGGCAAATCTATGAACGGCAGAAAGCTTGTCTTCCAGCCGGCGCTCCATCGCATGCGGCCCGTCAGGCCAGCGAAGCGACAGATTGCCTTGCGCATCCGGATAGACGATCGCGGGATGGGCCGGATCGAGATCGACTGTTGCCGTGCATTCGACAATCTCGGTCTGGCACTTGAAGCCGATCCACGCACCCGAATAGCGGCTTAGCGCAAATCCCAGCAAACCGTAGTCGATATATTCGGCTACGCCCGCAGGCGACAGCAAAGGCACCATGGCCGATATCAGGTTGTGCTCGCTCTGATGCGGCAAGGTCGATGAGACGGCGCCATGATCGTCGCCGACGAGCAGCAGCACGCCACCATTCGGGTTGGTGCCGACGGCATTGGCATGCCGAATCACATCCATGGTGCGATCGACGCCCGGCCCCTTGCCGTACCACATCGAGAAGACACCGTCATAGCGGACGCCGGAGAACATCGCCGTTTGCTGCGTTCCCCATACAGCCGTCGCGGCCATGTCCTCATTGAGGCCGGGCTGAAAGCGGATATGGTTCTGGTCGAGATAGGTCCTGGCACGCGCCATCTCGCGGTCGAAGCTTGCGAGCGGCGAACCGCGATAACCGGAGACGTAACCGGCAGTGTTGAGGCCCCTTGCCAGATCGCGCTGTCGCTGGATCATCGGAAGACGCACCAGCGCCTGTGTGCCTGACACGAGGATTTTTCCATGATCGACCGTATACCGGTCATCAAGACTCGGGCCTTTTTCACTGGGCAATGCGCGGGCCATATCGGAAAGGTTCTGCATCTACGCACGCTCCGGCACGCCCGGCGACGGCATGTCGAAAACCCGACCAGGATTGAGAATATTGTTGGGATCGAAGGCGGCCTTCAGCCGGCGCATGGCATCCATCTCGGCGGCACTTCGCCCGAGAGGCAGCCATTTCTTCTTCTCAAGGCCAATTCCGTGCTCGGCGGAAATCGCGCCGTCGGCACGGATCACGGCAGAAAGAGTTATATCGGCGATCCGCTCATGATGATGAGTGCGGACAAGAAAATGCAGATTGCCATCGCCGAGGTGGCCGAAAATATAGATCTCGGCATTCGGATCGGCGGCCGCGATCTCGTGGCTGGCAGCATCAAGGAAGGCCTGTATGTTGGACAAGGGCAGGCTGACATCGAAGCCGGAGACGTGGTCCATCGAGAAGATGAATTCACTGGCAGCCTCGCGAAGTTTCCAGATTGCGTGATACTCGCGCAACGACCCCGAAACAGCCACGTCCGTCACGATTCCGCTTTCGTAGCAAGCCATGAGCGCTTCGGAAAAACGCTCCTGATCGCCGGCCTCGTCCTGTCCCTGCATCTCCACAAGGGTGTACATCCCGGCACCTGCCGCAACAGGTGGCTGAGCACCGGTCAGCGACAGAACCCCGTCATAAACGTTCGGAAAAATCACTTCGAAGGCCGACAGCGACGGGCCGAGCGCAGAACGCAAATGCTTCAGAAGGGCAATAGCGGCACTTAACGACGGCAATCCGCAAAAGGCATTCGCCTGCGACCGCGGCTCTGGATGCAGCCGCAGACAGGCCCGCGTGACCACGCCAAGCACACCTTCGCTTCCGACGAAGAGCTGATTGAGATCGAAGCCCGAATTGTCCTTGGGCAATCCCTTCAAGCTGGTCAGGACGGAGCCATCCGCAAGCACAACCTCAAGCCCCAGAACCTGGGACCGATACATGCCATAGCGCAGGACACGGATACCGCCCGCATTGGTGGCAACATTGCCGCCAACCGTGGACGTGCCGCGCGCGCCGATATCGACACCGAAAAATAGCCCGTAGCCTGCCACAGCCTCCTGTACCGATTGAAGCGTCACACCGGCCTCGACGATGATGGTGGCGGCATTCTCATCCACCCGCGACAGGTTCATCATTCGCTCAAGCGAAAGCGATACCTCGCCGACACGAGGCCTCGCCCCGCCCGCAAGACCCGTCCTGCCGCCTTGGACGACGACGGGCTGACCCAGGCGATTGCATTCTTCAAGGATAGCGGACACTTCCGCCGTATCTGCGGGCCGGAAAACGATTATCGGGCGCTCACCGCGCTCGTCGGTTGCGTCACCGCGATAGCCGTCGCCGACGTCGTCGCCAGCGAGAACGGCCTTACTACCGATCCTTCCGTTCAGACGGCGCAGCAACTCTGCATGCCGGCCGACAGGCGCATAGGCACCTTGGGCGATCTCCGCCCGACCAGTCGATCCGCCCAATTTCGTTCCCCTTGGTTATCTGGATCGAGGGCAGGTTATCGTCTATCCGATATTTGTCAAACCTATATTCAATTTTCAGTAGCGTTTTCGAAGCGGCCATGGCATCTATGAAATCGAGGTGAGGGCAACAATCGATGACGTTGAAATTTGATGAGGTCGTGAGGGCTGGCATCGCCAAGCAGGTTGCGGAGAACATAAAGTCCGCGATCATGGATGGCCGCCTGAAGATCGACGAACGGCTCCCCACGGAAGAGGATCTCGCGAGAAGCTTCGGCATATCGCGGCCGACCGTGCGCGAGGCGCTGAAACGCCTGGCAGCGCAAAACCTCATCCATTCGAGGCGTGGCCCGCTCGGCGGAAACTTCGTCAAGAGGCCGGATCCGGAAGGGCTTTCCAACGCGATCACCGCAGCAGCAACCCTGCTTGTCGGCATCGGCGCCTTCGATATCGACGAGATCATTACGGCCCGCCTTGAGACGGAGACGATCTGTTGCAGGCTCGCCTGCGAAAATCACGGTGCTGCCGATCTGGAGCGAATGGCGGCGGAGATCGAGATCCAGCGCGACGAGACGATCAGTGACGAAGACTTCTGTGCATCCGACGTGCGCTTTCATCGCGCTCTGGTGGATTCCACCTGCAATGGCCCGCTGAAGCTGATGATGTACACGGTGATCGAGTCCTTCATCCCCATCACCAACATGATCGTGTTCCGGGTTCGCGAGCGCCGCAAGGTCGCTGGCTTTCACCGGCAGATCATGGAGGCCGTCGCCAAGCGCGATACCGAGACCGCGATAAGGGCATTGGCGGACCTGCTAGCCTACATTCGCAACAGCTACGCAACCGCGATGGACGCACGCGACAGGATGAAGGCGCAGCATCAGGCCTGACAAGGCGAACGGCCGATTTCAAGTGTAAAAAGGGGGACGCATGTCCGATACATTCCAGGCAATGGTCATCGACATGGCCGATGGCAAGCCGCAGGCAGGCTTCCGCCAGCTTTCACTCTCCGATCTGCCGGATCATGATGTTCTCGTCGAGGTTCATTATTCGACCGTCAATTACAAGGATGGCCTTGCCCTAACCGGCAAGGGACGGATAGCCCGGCGTACTCCCATGGTCGGAGGTATCGACCTTGCCGGAATCGTGGTTGAATCCCGATCGGACAAATGGGCGCCCGGCGACAAGGTCATCGTCAACGGCTGGGGCCTGTCCGAAACAGAATGGGGCGGATATTCGCGATTTCAGCGCCTGAAAGCGGAATGGCTGATCGCACTGCCCGAAACCTTCAGCCTTTCGCAGGCAATGGCAATCGGAACGGCCGGCTACACGGCGGCGCTTTGTGTCAATGCACTTGAGGATTGGGGCACGATCGCCAACGATGATCGCGAAATTCTCGTGACCGGTGCGGCGGGCGGTGTCGGCTCGGTGGCGATCAGCCTGCTTGCAGACAAGGGTTACAAAGTAACCGCATCGACCGGCCGGCCGGAAACGCGGGACTATCTCGGATCGCTCGGCGCGAGCGCTTTCGTTGACCGGGCATCGCTTTCAGAAAAGGGCGGCCCTCTACAAAAGGAGCGCTGGGCCGGCGTGGTTGATTCCGTCGGCTCGACGACGCTCGCAAACGCACTTTCGCAGACCGTCTATGGCGGGGCGGTTGCCGCCTGCGGCCTTGCGGCAGGCGCGGACCTGCCGGCAACGGTTCTCCCGCATATCCTGCGCGGCGTGGCACTGCTTGGTATTGATTCCGTTATGGCACCGATGCCCAAACGGATCCGCGCATGGCAGACCCTGGCCGAACACCTGAAAACAGAAAGGATCGGGACATTGGCGAAGATCGAGCCCTTCTCCCAGCTTCCGAGCCTCGCTCAGGATATCGTCGAGGGCAAAATCAGGGGGCGTGTCGTGGTGGAGATCGCACCGTAAGGCTGCTCCGGCCCGCGATCTGCCCTACCGTAAATCGCCATTGCCAGATGTCATGCCGAGAATGAGCACCGTTGCGATCGGCTCTCATCCTCGGAGCAATCGCCGCATATCGGGTAGCTGGTGCCTCGAAGCACGTGCTATGGACAGCTCATGGCAGGGGCATCACACCCGACCATCCTCACCCCAAGGCACAAGAGCAACTGGAGGATAGGGATGAGAAAAGGTCCTGCCCCTAGTGATTTCAGCAAGCTCGTACTCCGCAAAGTCGCCTGGTGTCCACTGCAAGGCTATTGCGGCCGACACCATGCAGGATGATCGGCGTTACAATTTTCATCAGATCGCGTTGCCACGCCTCGGAAATCCGCAAGTCCGCCGGCAATCTTCCGGCGCACTTTGGCGATTTTCTTCTATCCTTATGATATTTAAATGAAACTATAATTTCACATTAAATGGCATGAAATCTGCTTCTCTTTTCCTGACTGGGCAAAAGCTCGGCAGCAATTCATAAAGGAGGGAAACAGCATGACCAGAACATCATTGAATACCCAACATGACACCGGCCTGACTGCGACCCTTCAGACGATGGCGGCGGCCGGCTTCGCGGCCATCGTCCTGACGGCGGCGGCCGCCAATCCGGCGCTTGCGGCGGGGACGCTGCGCATCGGCATGACGGCTTCCGACATTCCGCTCACCACCGGCCAGACCGACCAGGGCGGCGAAGGTCAGCGCTTCATGGGCTACACGGTCTACAATTCGCTAATCGAATGGGACCTGTCGAGCGCCGACAAGCCCTCGGCTCTCATCCCGAGCCTCGCCACGTCCTGGCAGGTGGATGCGACCGACAAAACTAAGTGGACCTTTAAGCTGCGGGATGGCGTCAAGTTCCATGACGGCAGCGTGTTCAATGCCGATGCCGTCGTTTGGAACCTCGACAAGCTTTTGAAGCCCGACGCGCCGCAGTTCGACAAGCGCCAGTCGGCGCAGGGCAAGTCGCGTATTCCTGGCGTTGCGTCCTACAAGGCGATCGATCCTCTGACAGTGGAGATCACCACCAATGGACCCGATGCAACACTTCCCTACCAGCTGAGCTGGATCCTCATGTCCTCGCCGGCAAACTGGGAGAAGCAGGGCAAGAACTGGGATACCGTTGCCCAGAAGCCCTCCGGTACCGGTCCGTGGAAACTCGAAAGCGGCTTTACCCCACGCGAGCGCGCCGAACTGACCCCGAACAAGGAGTATTGGGACAAGGCGCGCATCCCGAAGCTCGATAAACTGGTGCTGATCCCGCTGCCAGAGCCGAACACCCGCGTCGCCGCCCTGCGCTCGGGCCAAGTAGACTGGATCGAGGCCCCGGCGCCGGATTCGGTGAAATCGCTGAAGGACGCCGGCTTCAAGGTCATCACCAATTCCTACCCACATAACTGGACCTGGCATCTATCGCGCATCGAAGGTTCGCCGTGGAACGACATCCGCATTCGCAAGGCCGCCAATCTCGCGGTCGACCGCACCGGCCTCAACGAACTGCTCGGCGGCCTATCGGTGCCGGCCCAAGGCTACATGCCGCCCGGCCACCAGTGGTTCGGCAAGCCGACCTTCAAGCTTGATTACAATGTCGAGGAAGCCAAGAAGCTGATGAAAGAAGCTGGCTACACGCCGGAAAAGCCGCTGACGACTAAGGTCATCATCTCATCGTCTGGTTCCGGCCAAATGTTGCCGCTGCAGATGAACGAATACATCCAGCAGACGCTCGCCGAAGTCGGCATCAAGGTCGAATACGAGGTGATGGACTGGAACACGGTAATCAACGTCTGGCGCGCCGGTGCCAAGGACGCGAGCGCCAAGGGCGCCACGGCAATCAACTACAGTTACTTTATCCAGGATCCGTTCACGGCGATGATCCGTCAGTCGCAGTGCAACCTCGCTCCGCCGACCGGCACCAACTGGGGTTATTATTGCGACAAGGAGATGGACGCGTTGTTCGATAAGGTGCGCAACACTTTCGACGCCAAGGAACAGGACAAGGTGATGCAGCAGATTCACGAGAAATATGTGAACGATGCGCTGTTCTTGATGGTGACGCATGATGTCAACCCGCGTGCCATGACGGCCAAGGTCAAGGGCTTCGTGCAGGCGCAGAATTGGTTCCAGGATTTCTCACCGATCTCGATAGAATGATTTCGAGCATGCGGTGCGCTGCCATTTGCACCACGGCGGCGCACCACCTTTCATGATGCCCGATCAACTCTTTCCGGCGAGGACACCATGCTGCTCTATGCCCTGAAACGATTGCTCCACGTCATCCCTGTCACGATCGGCGTCAGCATGGTCTGTTTCATGCTCATCCATATCGCGCCGGGCGATCCGCTCGCCGCCATCCTGCCCTCGGACGCTTCCGCCGACATGCAGGCGCGGATGCGTGCCTTCTACGGCCTCGATCAGCCCCTACCCGTGCAATACGCGCTGTGGGCCTGGCATGCACTGCAGGGCGATCTTGGCACTTCGATCGCCACGGGCCGTCCGGTGCTCGGCGAGATCCTCGATGCCTCGGTCAACTCGATCATCCTGGCGGTCGCCGCGGCCTTCATCGGTTTTGTGACCGGCTTGACGCTCGGCTTCCTCGCCGGCGTTTTTCGCGGCGGCTGGATCGACCGGCTGGCCTCGGCGGTGTCAATGCTCGGCGTCAGCGTGCCGCATTACTGGCTGGGCATGGTGCTGGTGATCGCCTTCTCCGTCACGCTCGGCTGGCTACCGGCAATGGGAGGCGGGCCGGAAGGGTCATCGGGCCGCAGCCTGAGCTGGGCCTATCTGCAGTTCCTCATCCTGCCGGCAGTGACCATGTCGGTCATCCCGATGGGAATCATCGCCCGTACCATCCGCTCGCTGGTGGCCGACATCCTTTCCCAGGATTTCACTCAGGCACTCGCGGCCAAGGGACTGATGACGCGGCAAATCCTGCGGCACGTGGTGCGCAACGCGGCGCCTACCGCGCTTTCGGTCATGGGCCTGCAGCTCGGCTATCTCCTGGGCGGCTCGATCCTGATCGAGACCGTCTTCTCTTGGCCGGGCACCGGTTTCCTGCTGAACGGAGCGATCTTCACCCGCGATCTGCCAATCCTGCAGGGCACGATCCTGGTGCTGGCAATGTTCTTCGTTTTCCTCAATCTGGTGGTCGACGTGCTGCAGAGCGTGATCGATCCGCGCATCCAGAGGAACTGACCATGGCCGTCGTCACCGCAGACATTTCGGGTCCCACACCTGACATCGCCAGGTCCCCGGGCTTCTGGAGCGGCGTAGTGCGCCGCCTCTGTCATGATCCCGTCGCGATCACGGCGCTGGCGATCCTCATCATCCTCGTGCTGATCGCGATCCTGGCACCCTATATCGTGCCCTACGACCCGTCGAAGGGCAGCGTCATTCGCCGCCTGAAGCCAATTGGCACAGAAGGTTATATCCTCGGCACGGACGAACTCGGCCGCGACATGCTGTCCCGGCTGATCTACGGCGCCCGGCTGTCGCTGATCATGGGTGTCGTGCCGGTGCCAATCGCCTTCGTGATCGGCTCGGCGATCGGTATCATCGCCGGTTACGCCGGCGGTCTCGTCAACACGCTGATCATGCGCACCATCGACGTGTTCTATGCCTTCCCTTCCGTACTTCTGGCGGTCGCGCTCTCCGGTGCGCTCGGATCAGGGCTCACCAACGCGCTCGTCTCGTTGACCGTTGTGTTCATCCCACAGATCGCCCGCGTCGCTGAAAGCGTCACGACACAAGTGCGCAAGCTCGATTACGTCGATGCAGCCCGTGCCTCCGGCGCCCCGCCGGCCACAATCATCCGGGTGCATATCCTCGGCAACGTGCTCGGGCCGATCTTCGTTTTTGCGACCAGCCTGATCTCGGTGTCGATGATCCTCGCCTCCGGCCTCTCCTTCCTCGGGCTCGGCGTGCGCCCACCGGATGCCGAATGGGGGCTGATGCTCAATACGCTGAGAACGGCGATCTACAACAACCCGTTCGTGGCCGCCCTTCCCGGCGTGATGATCTTCATCACCTCGATCTGCTTCAATCTTTTCTCAGACGGGCTGCGCTCAGCCATGGACGTGAAATCATGATCAGCATCGTAGAAAAACCGGCCTACGACCTGCCCGTCGGCGAACGCGGCGGCCCAGCCCAGCCGCTGATTTCCGCCCGCGGCCTGCTCAAGCATTTTCCGGTGAAGGGAAGCGGCTTCCTGAGGCCCAAAAAGGCCGTCCGCGCCGTCGACGGTGTCGATTTCGACATCCTCAAGGGCGAAACACTCGGCATCGTCGGCGAAAGCGGCTGCGGCAAGTCGACTACGGCGCGCCTGCTCATGCAGCTCATCGTGCCGGACCAGGGCGAAGTCCTGTTCGACGGCGAAAAGGTCGGCGAGGCGCTGTCGCTCGCAGATTACCGCCGCCAGGTGCAGATGGTTTTCCAGGACAGTTACGCTTCGCTCAATCCGCGTCTGACGATCGAGGAATCCATAGCCTTTGCCCCGCGCGTCCACGGCGTACCTACGGCGAAGGCGATCGCGAGGGTCCATGACCTGCTCTTCCGAGTCGGGCTGGAACCATCCCGATTTGCCGGCCGCTATCCGCACGAACTGTCCGGCGGCCAGCGGCAGCGTGTCAACATCGCTCGCGCCTTGGCGCTCGAGCCACGCCTCGTCATCCTCGACGAGGCAGTCTCGGCGCTCGACAAATCCGTCGAGGCGCAGGTGCTGAACCTGCTGCTCGACCTGAAGCGAGATTTCGGCCTGACCTACCTGTTCATCTCCCACGACTTGAACGTCGTGCGCTTCATGTGCGACCGGGTGATGGTCATGTATCTCGGCAAGGTGGCCGAAGTTGGCAGCCGCGAGGCGATCTTCGACAATACCCGGCATCCCTATTCGTCGGCGCTGCTTGCTTCGATGCCGAAGATGGACCCGTCCGCGCGGACCATGGAGCCGCCGCTTTCCGGCGACCCGCCCAACCCGATCGATCCGCCGTCCGGCTGCCGT
Organism: Martinezella sp. CNPSo 3959; assembly: GCF_057784355.1. Classification (NCBI taxonomy): domain Bacteria; kingdom Pseudomonadati; phylum Pseudomonadota; class Alphaproteobacteria; order Hyphomicrobiales; family Rhizobiaceae; genus Martinezella; species Martinezella sp. CNPSo 3959. The sequence goes on along the minus strand of NZ_JBXSOV010000016.1, from coordinate 67,239 downwards.
TTCCACACACGCTGTTCGTTTGCCGAAAACGTGTGCAGCGAAAAACTACCGCCGCTCACCGACGTGTCCGCAAGCCAGGCGGCCGCCTGCCTGATGTCGATACCGGGATCCGGCCACAGCCACGCGCCGGCCCCGATGGAGGCCTGAGATGCATAACGATGCGATGATCAACATCAACAACCTTTCCGTCACCTTCAACCGCGGCCGTAAGCCCGTGAAGGCCGTCACCGGCGTCAGCCTGTCGGTCCGGCCCGGCGAGGTGGTGGCGCTGCTTGGCGAATCGGGCTCCGGCAAGAGCGTCACCATGCGCTCGCTGCTGCGCCTGCATCCGAAAGGCACCAAAATCGAAGGCTCGATGTCCGTCGCGGGGCAGGATGTGATGGGGCTTTCCTCGCGCGACCTTTCGGGGCTGCGCGGCGCGGTCGTCTCGATGGTCTTCCAGGAGCCGCGGCTGGCGCTCGACCCGGTCTATACGCTCGGCCGGCAGATCGAAGAGACGATCATGCGGCACGAACGCATTTCGCGGTCGGAAGCGGCGGCGCGGGCGCTTGCGCTTTTCCAGAAGGTGAGGATTCCCTCCCCCGAGCGCCGGCTGCAGAACTATCCGCATGAAATGTCGGGCGGCATGCTGCAGCGATCGATGATCGCCATGGCGCTTGCCTGCAATCCGAAGGTCCTGCTCGCCGATGAGCCGACGACGGCACTCGACGCCACCGTGCAGATCCAGATCCTGCTCTTGATCCGCGAGCTTCAGAAGGAATACGGCCTCGCGGTCATCTTCGTGACCCACGATATCGGCGTCGCCGCCGAAGTCGCGGACCGGATCGCCGTCATGTATGCCGGGCGGATCGTTGAAGAAGGCAAGGTGGGGGACATCATCCGCGACCCGCGGCACCCCTACACGCGAGGACTACTCGGCGCCCGCGTCGAGCTCGCCAATGGCCGTGACCGGCTGATCACCATTCCCGGCGCGCCCCCGGATCTCGCCAACATGCCGGCCGGCTGCGCATTCGCGCCGCGCTGCCCCCAAGTCTCCGATCTCTGCCGAACCGAAATACCTGCGCTTGTGGCAGCCGATGAAACCTCGAAGGTCGCCTGTGTGCAATATGCCTGAAGAGGACTAGGATGATGAAAAACAGACAGAGGGAGGCGGCCGGCGATAACATACCGGTCTCGACATGAAGCACATCACCCTGATTAACCCCAACACGTCGCGGAAGACCACTGCGATGATGACGGAGATCGCCCGAAAATATCTCCCCGAGGAATTCACCATTGAGGGCGTCACCGCCGCCCGGGGCGTGCCGATGATCCTCGACGCTGCTGCGCTTTCGGCAGCAGCGGAGGGCGTTGTAGACATGGGGGTCGCCGCGGCCAGTCGCTCGGACGGGCTGATCGTCAGCGCCTTCGGAGACCCGGGGCTCGAGCGGCTAAGGGAGGTCTCCGGCATTGCGGCCGTCGGCATCTGCGAGGCGAGCATGCTGGAAGCTTCCGCCGGCGGACGGCGTTTCGGCATCGCGACAGTAACGCCCAACCTTGTCGGGAGCTTCGCATCAAAGGCCGATGCGCTGGGTATCTCCCCGCTCTTCACGGGCACGCGGCTGACGAGCGGCGACCCGGTCGCCCTCGCCTCCGATCTCGAACGCCTGCATGCGGCACTCGCGGTCGCCGTGCGCGAATGTTTCGAAAAGGATGGGGCGGAAGCCGTCATCATCGGCGGCGGGCCGCTCGGACAGGCGGCCGACGACCTGCAGCGGCAGATGCCTGCGCCGGTGATCGCGCCGATCCGCTCCGCCGTCGAACTTCTCCTGTCCCGTATCGCCGGGCTACGGACGGCAAATGCGGGGCCACGGCGATGAGCGCATCGCGCCGTCACCGGGATGCTTTTTCTGTTGCAAGCCAGAGAACTCCACGCAAAATTCCGTCCCCTGATGTCTTGGAGGAGTTTCCGGTGCCGAAGGATAGATCGTTCCTGTATCGCGTGAGGCAGGCCTTGCCCGATCTGCATCCTGCTGAAAAGCGGCTCGGCGAATTCGTTTGCGACTTTCCGGGCGAACTCGCCAGCTATTCGGCGCAGGAACTTGCGGCCCTTGCACATGTCTCCAAGGCGACCGTCACCCGCTTCATCCAGCACCTCGGCTACCAAACCTATGAAGAAGCGCGCCGCCACGCGCGCGCGGAAAAGCAGACGGGATCGCGGCTGTTCCTGACGGCGGCGGCCGATGCGTCGGCGGCACAGTCGATGCAGGCGCATGTCGCGCAAGGCATCGCCAATCTGGAAGCGACGTTTCTCTCCATTTCCGATGGCCGGATCAGAGCCGTGACCGACGCCATGATGGCGGCCCGCAAGGTCTGGGTGCTCGGCTTCCGAAGCAGCCATCCTTTCGCCTCCTACCTGCAATGGCAGTTGACGCAGGTGATCGAGGAAATTGTCGCGATCCCCGGCACGGGGCAGACTTTGGGCGAACATCTCGTCAGCCTGCGGGAGGAAGATGTGGTGGTCTTCTTCGCCATGCGCCGTCGGATCGCCCAGATCGACACCATTCTCGCACAGATCCGCATGTCGAAGGCGAAGCTTCTTTACATCACCGACGAGGGCGCCGCGTTCGAAACCGGCGCGACCTGGCATTTCCAGTGCCAGACGCTCGCCCCCGGCCCGCTCTTCAATCACACCGCGGTCATGGCGCTATGCCACCTGCTGATCACCCGCTGCCTCGAAAAAGCCGGCGTGGAAGGGCGCAAGCGGCTACGCAACATCGAGGCGCTCAATGAAAGCCTAGAAGAACTCTGATGAAGCTCTTGAGCGGATTCGAACCCGCGGCCCGGTTGTCACAAAAGTTATTTGTCTGAAATTCCTCAGTAACGAACATTGACTTTGTCCGCAGGAAGTACCGATTTGAGGCCGTGCGCGGTCTGACCGCCTCGCGAACGCAAGATACGAAAGCTGCCGCAGGTTGCGGAAGTCCGATGTCTTACCGGCTCGTCCTGAACCTTGCGTGGCAAGTCGTGCAGGTCTGCATCATCAAGTGGAAGATGTGCTCGGCAGGAATGGATGCCAGTTGTGCCTTGCTCTGGACGTGAGTCCCGAACGGGCCTCCGCCCATCGCCTCGCCGGGCTTCATCCGCATGCTCTCTGTCATCGCTCCGGGGTTCTCGACAGCAGCCGCCTCTAGCGCCCGCGCATAATCGCGCAGATCGTTCGCCAAAGCGCCGAAGCGTTCGCGTTCGGCGCCGATCTCGGAGCTCGCCTTCGAGCCCGGATCATCCAATCCTTGAGCGAAATGACCAGCCAGCACCGTACCGGATTTGGCGCTGATCGCAGCGGCAGCCTTCTCGAATTCCATCGACGAATAGCTGCCGGGGTCGCGGAACATCTCCGCCATGGTTTTCGCAGCGGTTGCCATGGCCTTCATGTCGGCCTGTCGGAGCGCGACGAGGTCTTGCGCTGCAAAAGCGAGGGAGGCGAGCACGGCGGCGAGAGCCACCAGACTGAAGAGCGGCACCATTTTGGAAACGACCATGGAAACCCCGCACGTTCGATGGATTCAATAGAGGCTTTAGCGAAGCCATCACCGCCGTCTGTCTGACGTCCATCCTCTCGGTTGCGAAGCGGGCAAAAAGAGGGCGCCGAGCACCCTTCATCCTAGGCTGTCATTTGACGGGAACTTTCTGCGCAGCGGCGGCAGCCGCCACGCAGTCCTGCATGGCACCAATGATCTGAATGCACCAACAGTGATCACCACGGGCTTCAGACATCGAAGAAGTTGAAGTGGAACGCGCTGACACCCATCAAAGCATGTTGCGCGCCGGAGACATCCGCGCCGTTGTAGGTAGCACCATCCAAATACAGATTTCGGTCGGTGGTGGGTGTCCCGCCCCACGCGTCGTTCAGGAACGTCACGCTCGCATCATGGACACCTTTGTCCCAATCACCCTGCACCACCAAGTGATCTGACTGGCCAGAGCCGTGAGGAGAGTGCGCCGTTTGTATATCACCGATTTGTATTCCGTCGACGGTAACCCTGTACTGGGCGTCGCCAAGATAGGCATCCTCGCTGATCGACAAAACGAGTTTGTCCGCTCCGGTACCGATCGTGGTTCCGCCGCTCGCTGGCGGAGGAACGGTTACGGGAGGCGTCGGGGTGGTAGCAGGAGGGTCAGAATATATATTGAAGTGGAATGCACTGACACCCATCAAAGCATGTTGCGCGCCGGAGACATCCGCGCCGTTGTAGGTAGCACCATCCAAATACAGATTTCGGTCGGTGGTGGGTGTCCCGCCCCACGCGTCGTTCAGGAACGTCACGCTCGCATCATGGACACCTTGGCCCCAATCACCCTGCACCACCAAGTGATCTGACTGGCCAGAGCCATGAGGAGAGTGCGCCGTTTGTATATCACCGATTTGTATTCCGTCGACGGTAACCCTGTACTGGGCGTCGCCAAGATAGGCATCCTCACTGATCAACAAAACGAGTTTGTCGGCTCCGGTACCGATAGTAGTTCCGTCGCCCACTGGCGGAGGAACGGTTACCGGAGGCGTCGGAGTGGTAGCGGGAAGGTGAGAATACACGCGGATATAATCGATCTGTTCTGAAATCGGCGCTTTGGTAATATCTGCATTGTTATTGGGATCGTCCTGCGTGGCCAGATCGGCCAAGAGATACATTGGCCCATGCATATCACTCGGCGTCGCCTTCGTTCCCATAAGCTGGCCATCGACGTAGAAGCCTAGGGTATCGGCATTCCAATCCAATCCATATGTATGAAAACCGGTTGGCTGAGCGAGCTCGCTATAGACCTGCAAATTTTGTTGCCAGTTAAGATTCGCCGCGGCATCGGTCGTATGAATGCCGCTATATATGCCCTTCTCGAAACTTCCATAGTTTTCGACGACGTCAAGTTCCTGCCAGTGCCCGGCGTTATTTGGATCGGCTATCATATTGTCCGGCAGAAGCCAGAACGCGGCCCATGCTCCCGGAAGGTTCGAGAAATCAGCCCGCATCTCGAAGTAGCCATATGTTTGCGAAAAATGCCCCTGCGTCGTGATCAGACCGGATTCCCAGCTGCCGGGGAAGCCGGACGCGGTGTGGTCGGGCACGGCCGTAATCGTCAACACACCGTCGCTCACTTTGAAGGGATCGTAACCCGACGAAGGGTCAACGAATGAAGAACGACCAAAGCCGATATCGGAATTGGCGTCGTAGCGCCATTGCGGACGGATATCGGCCCAAGTCGTGCCGTTACCTGTCTGAGAAATGCTGCGCGTGTTGAACTCGTCGTCAAACGTCAGTTGGTATTGGGTAAGATCGATCGTAGACATCTCTACCTCCACGACAAATTGGTCCGCTCCGGTTTTCGCCATTGCGTGGACCGCCAACATGCAATGCCAACAAAATGCAAAATACGCGACAATACAGGGGGTACTATATCCCGCTGTCCGATGGCACCCTCGTCAAATTGACGCTGCTGCCTCTCGGCTCATCCCCAAAGGGCCTTAACTCCGCTGCTTATGCGAACAGAAAGTCATGCGCCAGCAGCGCATGCTGACTGTGCACGACCACACCACCCGTACCGAATGCAATCGTGGTGTCGTGCGTAACTGGATCGAACGCTGAGATAATATTGAGCTGGCTGAAGTCTTTGATTCCCAATGCCGAAACGTCAATGTGATCGACTCCCCAATTCGATCCTGGGCCGCAAGCGCCCTGACCAAAATCCTCGATTTTGTCACTGCCGTTACTGGGCTTGAATACAAACGTGTCATTTCCACCTTCGGCGTGGCCGATCATTACCTGTGCATCACCCCACATGTCCTCGTTGCCGTTGCCGCTGATCAGGGTATCGTTGCCGCCGTGGGAATTACCGGACATCTTTTGGGCGTCGCCAATCAGGGTAATAGGCCCATCCGTGTGACGAACCGCAGAGACGTTCAGTACGTCGTCGCCTCCATACGCATTGCCTGACATTGTTTGCGCATCACCTACGATCATGTCATTTGCGTTTTGTTGCGCCCTGACGATCAGGCTGTCATTACCACCATGGGCATTGCCCGACATGCTATTGGCGTCGCCATAAGCCAGGACTGCCCCGACGGACGCAACGTTCATGGTATCGTTGCCGCCAATGGCGTGATCGCGGAGATCACCACCTGCATCGCCGTAAAACGTTACGCTGTCTTCAAGGCCTGTATTAAGAACATCATTACCACCATGCGCATGGCCGGACATGTTCTTGCCCGCATCGCCGTAGAATGTAACGAAGCCCTCGGAGCTACTGTCTGTGACTGTGTCGTTGCCACCGACGGCATGATCCTTCATATTGCCGCCAGCGTCGCCATAGATTGTGAAAGTGCTCTGAAACGCAGAAAGCTGAAACGTATCGTTGCCTCCCGCTGCGTGCCCTGACATATCCTTTCCGGCGTCACCATACATGGCAACCGTGATGTTGGTTGGGCCTGGAGCTACGCTGAAAACGTCGTTGCCGCCTTTCGCGCTGTCAGAGAGGCTTCCTCCCGCGTCCCCATACAAATTGGTAGTCGTACTGCTTGATCCGGTTATTTGGACGAACAGAAAATCATCGCCACCGATCGCGTGATCAGCGATATTTCTGACGGCATCGCCATAAAAGCTGCCCGAGCCATGTATGGTCAGATTATCGTTGCCGCCCGTGGAGTGATCCAACAGACTGCCTCCGGCATCCCCATAAAGGATGTTCGTCGAATCCGGCGCTATCAATATATCGTCCGAGCCGATTTGATGGTCGGTTAAATTCGCTGTTGTTATAGGAACTACCTTAATCATCTCGGCCCCTCCAAGCTTAAATGAAATTTAAGCTTGCGACCGAACCCCCCTAAAATCAAGGGTCAAATCAAGCCTGCTTCCTATCCCATTGATCCTGCAGACTAGCTTTTTTCCAGCTGCAGCGAATTGACGGCAGCGATGTAGCGGCGGGGCGCTATTCCTCGCGAAAAGCGCGAGCCATCTGATCGGCCATCGGCTTTGTCAAATAGGTCAGTACCGTTCTATCACCGGTCTGCAAGAAGGCCTCGACCGGCATGCCGGAGACGGGAGTGAGCTTTCCGAGCCGACCCCACTCCTCCTTCGATATGCGAGCGCGAAGGACGTAATAACTTGCATTGGAATGCTGGTCAGTGGTCGGCTCGGCGGAAATCTTAGTGATTTGCGCGTTCAGTTGAGGCGTATCCCGCTGACTGAACGCTGAAAACCTGAGCATGACCGGCTGCCCGATGGTGACCTGGTCGATATCCTGCGGCGAAAGTTTAAGCTCGGCGACAAGTGCGTCCCGATCCGGCACGATCTGCATAATGGTTTCTCCGGGCGATATGACGGCACCCGCCGCATGCACGCTCAGATGGTCGATGATGCCGGCTTGCGGCGCTCTTATGTCGATCCGCTTCAAATCATCCTTTGCGGCCACCAGTCGCTCCATGAATTGCCCGGTGTCGCTCTGTGCCTGACGCAGTTGCTCCGACACCTCGGCGCTGTGATCGTCGTCAACTTGCGTGATTTGCAGCTCGGTCTCGGTCATCTTGCCTTTCGCCTGTGCGACGCTCGAAACGAGATTACCGAGTTCTCCGGTCAGGCTGGCACTCTCGCGTTGCAGCGCATAGACCTTCGCCGCAGGGATGATGCCCTTATCGAACAGCCGCTGAAGGCTGGAAAGCTCCTTGGCGATCAGATCGATCTCCCTGCGCTTGCCATTCTCTTGCGCGACCAAACCGTCCACCTCCTGGCTCAGCTGCTGGATACGCTCGCTCAGCTGTGATTTGCGGCTTTGCCTGGATGCCAATCGGTCTTCGAACAGGCGCGTCTCGCCGGCGATCGTGCGCGAGACCTCGTCTTCGTCGGCCCGCGAAAGCAGTTCCGCCGAAAAGGCGATCGCTGGCGCGCCGTCACGTTCGGCTACCAGCCGCGCGGTCCTCGCGGACAGTTCATCCAATCGTTTTCGTATGATCGCGAGATTGGCGTTCGTTTGCGTATCGTCGAGATGGATCAAAAGCTGGCCAGCATCGACACGATCACCGTTCTTGACTTGAATGTCGCCGACAACTCCCCCTTTGAGATGCTGAACTGATTTTACATAGCTGTCGACCGCAAGCGTTCCGGGGGCAATGACCGCACCCGATATCTCCGTGGTCGCAGCAAGGCCACCGATCACGCCGACGAGCAGGACGATCGTCCCTAACGCCGCAACGGAAAGCCGGCGTATCGAACGCTCGCTGGGTGACGGCTTTTCTGTGCTCATGATCCGGCGTCCTCGCCGGCGACCATCAGGCGGACCGCACTCTGTTTGATCGGTTGCTTCACCGGCTTTCCGAGGACCATGTCCTTAGGTCCAAACGCCTGCAGCCGTCCCGCGGCAATGACCATCAACATGTCGGCCGCCACCAAAGCGCTCGGCCGGTGGGCGATGACCATTGCGATGCCGCCCCGCGCACCAACGCCGAGGAGAGCTTGGGTCAGAGCCGCATCGCCTTCTGCATCGAGATTGGAATTGGGTTCATCCAGCACCACCAAAAACGGATCGCCATAGAGCGCTCGCGCAAGCGCAATGCGCTGCCGCTGCCCAGCGGAAAGCCGGGAGCCGCCCTCCCCGATCATCGTATCGAAGCCCTGCGGCAACTCCACGATCATGTCATAGACGCCGGCAGACTTTGCAGCAGCGACAACCAATTTCGATGAAGGCTGCTTTTCAAAGCGGGCGATGTTCTCGGCAATCGAACCATCGAAGAGGCTGACATCCTGTGGAAGATAGCCGATGTGGCGCCCAAGTTCCGAGGGATCCCATTGGGCGAGAGCGGCATGGTCAAGGCGTACCGAGCCGATCGTCGTCGGCCAGAGGCCGGTGACCGCGCGCGCAAGCGACGACTTTCCCGAGGCACTGGGGCCAATGACACCCAATATGGTCCCGGCCGATATATCAAACGAGATGTTACGAAGGATGAGTTCACGGCTTCCCGGAGAGGCGAGGCTCAAACCGTCCACCGTCAATTTTGATCTGGGTGCCGGCAAGCTGATGCTCCGCTCTCCGGCAGGCAGGATTTCAAGCAGTTTGACAAGGCGCAACCAGCTTTGCCGGGCGGCAACGAAGGCCTTCCATTGGCCGATAGCAAGCTCCACCGGTGCGAGCGCCCGGCTGACCAGGATCGAGCTTGCGATCATGATGCCACCCGTCGCTTCTTGCCGGATGACGAGAACTGCGCCGACGGCAAGCACGGCAGACTGAAGCATCATGCGAAGGATGCGGGAGGTGGTCGTCAGGATTCCAGTTACGTTGGCGGCGGCAAGTTGATTTTCGAGATAGGCGCCGTTCAGATCGGCCCATCGCTCCGCCATCCGACCGACAAAACCCATTGCGACAACTGCTTCCCAGTTTCGTCGTGCACCTTCAGCAAAGGCAAGGCGCGCTGCCGACTGTTTGGCCGCCTCGGCTGCCGGACGTTGCGACAATATCTCGGCAAGAACGGTCAGAACGATGAGGACGATGGCACCGCAGGTCGCGGTCAGCCCGATCCAGAAGTGGAAAAGAAAGCACAATCCGAGATAAAGCGGTATCCATGGCAGGTCGAACAGGGCGATCGGACCAGTACTGGAGAGAAAAGACCGAACTCTGTCCAGATCGCGAACCGACTGCATTCCATCGCCTGTCGGTGGCATTACTTGTGGCTGAAGCACCAGCGATGCAAAGACCTTGTCGTTCATCCGCTCGTCCAGCGCTACGCCAACGTGCGCCAGGAGCATCGAACGCAACAGCTCAAGAGCGCCGTGAAACACGAAAAGGGTTGCAGCCATGATCGCAATACCGACCAGTGTCGAAAGGCTGTGACCGGGAATGACCCGGTCGTAGACCTGAAGCATAAAAAAGGAACCTGTCAGGGCCAGTACGCTGATCACAGCACTCGTAATCGCGATGCTGAAGAACGCCTTTCGAAGGGACGTCAGCACCGCCATCAGAAATGTTCGAGGCAATTTTTTCGACGGAAGAGCCATGTAGCTTCAGTCCTTCATTTATCGCCGCCCGAGGATAAATATCGAAATTGATTATTATTACGAAACTACATGTATATCTATTCACAAATACAGCAAAATATCCAATTCTTATTTGTATACACAACTTTTAAGTCGATCCGAAGTGTAACACAACTCCGTACATCTCCCCACTTCTACGGGAGGAGACACTTTTGAGATGAAAAGCGGCGGCCACTCTGGTGCACAAGTCTATCAAGCAGTGGCTGACATGGTGATGCTCCGCTGCAGGCAAGCGCGTTCGGAAATGATCTACGCTTTTGAAGCGATCAGAACCCGCGACCCTGATATTACAAAAGTATTCCACCTCGGATTTTCCATTGCATAAATCGGCTTGACCTCGATGGAATGACTGATTTCGAGACCGACGCCACACTACCGGCAGCGATCCAAAAGGGCCTCTGCGGTGATCGTCGAACACGTCATGAGACACAGTTCTTTGCCTGAAATCCGACAGAATAAAAAAGTGATTCCCGGAGAAGCCCGCTTCGCAGGATGTACATTCTAGAAAAAATATAAGGATACTTTAGTCTGGCTAGAGCTTGTTTCGGAGGGCATGATGAAGATCACAAGGCGGGCTTTCACCGCGGTCGTAGCTGGTGCTATCGCAGCGCCGCTAACGAATATTCGAATTGCAAGGGCGGCCGACAAGGTCGTGCGCATCGGGTACCAGAAATATGGAACGCTGGTGCTCCTCAAGGGCAAGGGAACCCTGGAAAAGAAACTCGAAGCAATCAACTATCGGGTTGAATGGGCCGAGTTTCCTGGCGGTCCCCAGCTTCTGGAGGCGCTGAACGCTGGTGCTGTCGATTTCGGATCGACCGGAGAAACTCCGCCAATTTTCGCTCAGGCCGCGAACGCTCCCCTTGTCTACATTGCACATGAGCCGCCAGCCCCGCGCGGCGAAGCCATTCTTGTCCCGAAAGATAGCTCTATAAAAACCGTTGCAGATTTGAAGGGGAAAAAAATCGCCTTCAACAAGGGCTCGAACGTTCATTATCTGCTCGTGAAGGCCCTTGAGGAAGCTGGCTTGACCTATGCGGACGTCGAGCCATCCTTTCTCGCGCCAGCCGACGGCCGTGCAGCCTTCGAAAGGGGCGCAGTCGATGCATGGGTCATCTGGGATCCCTTTCAAGCGGCGGCAGAAGTGGCGCTTGAAGCGCGAGAGCTTAGAAACGGTGAGGGCATCGTTCCCAACCATCAGTTCTACCTCGGCACCAACGCACTGGTCGACAATCACGGCGAAGCCGTTGATGTCCTGATCGAGGCTATTTCCGAAATTGACGCATGGACCAAGTCCGACACCGCGGCGGCGGCCGCGGAACTATCGCCGTCGGTCGGCATCCCGGAACCTATCCTTGTCAAGGCGCTAGAGCGTCAATCCTATGGCATCAGCAGTCTCGATGGCTCCGTGGTGGCACAACAGCAAGCCATCGCCGACGCCTTTTTCGAGCTCAAGCTCATCCCTAAGAAGGTGACGGTCGCAGACGCTGTGCGCAAGAACAAGGCATAGCTCTGCTTTCAAGGCCTCCGATAATGGTTCAAGCGAGGAGATCGGTGTTGCCTCGTTTGACGTCCAAACAGGGCACCCTTTCTATACGGCTGGCATTGTTTGATCCGCAAATCAGAAACCCTCTATAATTAAGTATAGAGTTTAGCTGCGTTTGACGCTGCACCTGCAGTCCATCTAAGGCCCTTATATAGTCAAGCGACGTTCTGATCAGCGGCTGCCGTCAATGTCTGCAGTATGGACAGTATAAGTTGTCATGCTCTTGAAAGGGTTAGAACGCACGACCCTGTTGGTACAAACGCCATCGGCCTCCTATTTTTCGATGGCATACATCTGCTTGACCTTGATGGAATGACCGATTTGGGGCCGAGAGCGGACATTCCGGTCTTGAGGCAAGACCTGCCACGGAATCATGTTGTCCGAGCGAACTAACTCCGACTTTCTTGCGGACGTTGTGCCGGATTTGACCAGTCCCCGAAAGCTGCCGCCTAGGCGTCATTCCAACTTCGGGAGCGACGGCAGATAGCGTGGTCTCGGGGCGGCCCAGGGCTGTCAGGCACGCGGCAAGCAACGCCAAAATCTGAAGAAAAGTTCACTGAACCCCAAAATACATAACAATTACATGAATTTAACTGGCCTGTAATGCGAGTAGCGACGCTCCGAAGGCGCGCCTATCTTCGTCTTGTGCAACCGGTACAAGTGTGGAGAAATATCGATGTCGGACGAACAACTGCGCTGGCTTTTGAAGGTCATCCAACCCGAGCGGACGCTCGCCCTCCTCCCTGGCGGCTCTGGCCTCGGCGAGGCGGCCTACGCCGGGCTTCTCAATCTGCCGGTCGAGGTCTACGCAAACGAACTCGACTGTCTACAGAAGGAGGCCTCGGAAGCGGCCACCGCCTTGCTTTCCGACCACACTGTGGCATCGATGGTCGATCACCTCCCCCTGCGGAAGGGAGCCAGCATAGTGGCGTTCGGCGACAGCTTGACGTCCGAACCCCAGTCTTGGGCAGTGATCCTGAGAGAAATGCTCGCGATGCGCCGCAGCGCCGATCAGATATCGTTCACAATCAGCGCGGTAGCCGGCGAAACGACGACGCACGGCCTAGTGCGGGTCGGCGGGATTGTCAATTCCCGGCCCGACTGGATTCTCTTTCTCGTCGGAACGGATGACGCACGGACGCAGGGCCCGCATCCAATGAAGACGCTCGTCCATCGCGAGGAGACGGCGCGCAACATTGCGGAGCTGCGTGAGCGCGTCTCCCGGGAGACTACTGCGCGCAGCATCTGGATCACTCCACCCGCAGTCAACGAGGCACAGGTGGCCGCGCATTCGGGCTTGGCTAGGTTCGGAGTTCGGTTTCGCAACGAAGACTTGGAGCGGGTCGCGAAGATCGTCCGAGACGGTGATGAGCCTGTTGTCGACGCCTTCTCCAAGTTGGGGAGTCCACCTCCTTCTGAGCTGCTGATGAGCGACGGACTGCATTTCACTCTGGAGGGTCAGAAGCGACTGGCGCTCGAAGTGATCCGGGGATGGAGCAGCCTCAAATGAATTACCTCGTTTTCGGCGCCACGGGAAACATCGGGTCTCGGGTTACCCAGCGCCTGCTCGATTCTGGAGCAAGTCCTTCCGTTTTCGTTCGCAACGCGAAGAGGGCCAGAGCTCTTTTCGGTAACCGCGTCGAAATCCACACCGGAGACCTCGAAAGGCCCGGCTCCTCGCTGGATGCTGCGCTGAGCGGGGTCGGCGCGGCTTTCCTCGTGACTGACGGACCGCATCTCGACATGCAGGATCACGCAGTCGCCTTGGCTGCGCGCCACTCAGGCGTGCGGCACATCGTCAAGCTCTCTACCTTGGACGTGCTATCCGGGGTCGGCACTGGCGCATGGCACGCACGCGGTGAGGACGCCATTCGCGCTAGTGGAGCGGCGTTCACATTTATTCGGGCGGCCGGATTTATGTCGAACGCGCTCAGCTGGTCGCACTCCATCCGCAAAGATGGAATGCTGCGCTCGTCCACAGGCGCTGGCAAAATCGCTTTTATCCATCCAGACGACATCGCGGCCGTCGCCGTGACCGCCCTGACCACACTCGACTATCACGGTCAGGCATTGGTGATTACAGGCCGCGAGGCGCTGTCGTACGGGGAGATGGCCGCCGCGATAGGCAGGGCTATCGGCAAGCCTGTCGGCTTCGAGGAATTATCTGACCAGCAGGCATACGCGCGCGCGGTCGAATGGGCTGGCAAAGGTCCTTATGCCGAAGCGTTCGTCGACATCTGGCGCGCGGTGCGCGAGGGACGGCTTGAAATGGTAACGGGCGAGGTAAGGCGGATTTTGAGGCGAGAACCAATCTCGTTCGATCAGTGGTCTGCCGAAAATGCCCCATCGTTTCACTAGTGTTTCGGCGCGATGTCCTGAAACGAATTCACGTAAAGCGCTACGGCGCGGATTGCCTCGCCCTCGGCGCCATTGCGCGAAAGGGCGGCGCGCCCCTGATGCGCCGCCCCGTGCACGAGCGACTCCACCATTCCCGGAAGGACAAAGAGCATTCGCTCCTTTTCATCGAGACTGTACCGCTGCTGCTCGTCGTACGACAGCATCTGTCTGAAAGAATGATGCAGGGCACGCTTGAAGCCGAGAGCGTTCTCCGGAACGGCAGACGAAACGGCGTTGTGCAAGTCCGCGAAGCCCGCATGCGCATTCATCAGGCCTTGGACAAGTTCACGAGCGAATTCGTCTAGTGGTGCCAAGCGGCAGGCGGCCATAGTCTGCTCGATCAGCTGTCGTACCTCGTCGACATGTCGATCATGGAGGGCCGCGAAGATCGCGCGCTTGTCAGGAAAATACTGATAAAGTGACCCGATGCTGACACCGGCAGCCTCCGCGATCCGATTCGTGGTGATGGCACGCATCCCGTGGCGCTTGACGACAAGTTGGACCGCCTCAAGCACCGCCTCTACCGTCTGCTGCGAACGTTTCTGTTTGGGCTCGCGCCGGGTGAGAGCGCTTTCGGCCGTCGACATGCTATCCTGCCATTTGTCACAAACCTCAACAAGGAACCATAGCAGCCGCCCAATTTGCGGGCAATGTGCCAAGGAAAGTGCAACCACGACCGCTCTTCGATGAAGGTAAATTTCATCGAACCAGTATCGATCGCGCGGTTGAAGCTACGTCGCTTGGGGCGCATCGGCAAGAAAGTTCGACTGACTGCTACCCATCCCTTGCCCGCCTTTGGTGGCTTGGCGGCAGAACGGCAGCTTCTAAGGCTGTGAACCGCACGTTCGAACGACAGCGATGAAGGCGCTAAGCAGTCGTCCTACGCTTTGCTGCAACGGCACTTTTAAAGACCACGACCCACCGTCAAAAAATCGGACTTATGGACCATAGTGCCTACTTATGGCACCAGCAAGCCTGGGGTTCATTTGCGTCGATATTTCAACCAGCTTTGTATTTCGTCGCGACCCTGCCCAAAGGGGCGATCTTGTCGATTTCAGGCGCGGCATGCGTCTGCACCGCGATGGAGGAAGTGCTGGATCGCCTCTCGTCTCGGAAGCGTGTTTAGGCACGATCGCTTGAAATCGAACCATTCCTCGAGCGCAAATCACGCCAACTCTCCGGCGGTCAGCGGCAACGCGTAGCGATGGGTCGTGCCATCGTGCGCGAGCCGGTAGCGTTCCTGTTCGACGAGCCGCTCTCAAATCCCGATGCCAAGCTGCGGGTGCAAATGCGCGTCCAGATCAAACGGCTACAACGATCTCTCGCGACCACGAGCGTCTATGTCACTCATGACCAGATGGGGCCATGACGCTGGCCGATCGCCTATTCGGCTTGAATAGCGGGCGGCTGGATTAGAAAGCTGGTAGATCTTGCCCCTGGGTATCGAAAGTGCGCCAAATCTCGCCTTTGTAATCGTTATTGCGGCGATGTCACGTTGTTCGCGTAATCCCCGATAAGGCGTTGCCGATGAATTTACGCAGTTGCGCCGGTCACGACTTTCCGCTGCGCCATTGCGCGAACGTCAATGAATGTGGGTGGCGGGGGATGAGCGTTTCTGATGCGGCGGCACGAAGAGATTTCTGACTGCTGAAAAGACCGAGATGAAACGTTGCAAGCCGCCGACGGAACGGAAGCCCTGCATCATCCGCTCTCGTTTTCGAAGCGGCACGTGAGAATTCTCCGCGCGATTGTTCAGGCCCTTGTGTGATCGATGTTCGACGCCGGGCACGAGCTGCCGTTTTGCCGCTCCGTATGAGCGCAGTCTGTCGCTGACGATGCGCTTCGGCGACAGGGCCTGCTTCTTCAGCAACCTGACCAGCAATCGCTTGGCTGCTTTGGTGCCGCGGCGGGTCTGGACGATCTCGTCGAGAAGGTAGCCGTCCTCGTCAACGGCCCGCCAAAGCCAATGTTTCCGGCCGCCGATGGAAATCGCCACCTCGTCCAAATACGAGATATCTTTCCGCGACGACTTCTTTCTGCGCAACCGCTTGGCATAAGCCGCCTCGAATTTGCGGCCCCATCGCCGGATCGTTTCGTTAGATACGACAATGCCCCGCTCCAACAGCATTTCCTCGACCAACCGCAGGCTTAACGGAAACCGGAAATACAAACACACCGCATGGGCGCTGATCTGTGGCGGAAAGCGGTGGTTCTTGTAACTGATCGTAGGCCCGCTCATCGAGCTTAATTATCCGCTAACCGTTAAGCTGCAGACAACGTGACATCGCCGGAGATGGCTGAGCTTGGCCTTAGCGCAGCTGAGATTTCAGACGTGATACCGGAAGTATCGTTCGCGTATTATCTTGAATCAGAAGATCTAGTAATTACTTCTATACTTAAGCGTGAAGTTCACGCCGGATGAAATTGTTGTTAGGCTTCTTGGTGAGGAGGTTGCCATGGCAAACATTCTGATGAAAGGAAAAAGGAAGCAGGATTGGGCAAATCTGCTGCTGGCTGCATGCTTATTTGCCTCCCCGTGGGTATTCGGCTTCACAGCCGAGGCAATGCCGAGCTGGAACGCATGGATCGTTGCCGTCTTGCTGGGTGTGTTGGCGACCGCCGCGCTTTCGGTATTCGCCGAATGGGAGGAATGGGCCAATATGGTGCTCGGCCTGTGGTTGGTTGCATCTCCCTGGCTGCTCGGTTTTACCGCCAACGTAAACGCCATGTGGACGGACATCGTTCTCGGCGTGTTCGTCATTGCGGCATCGCTATGGGCGGTCTGGGATGTTCATCATCCTCACGCCCACGCTTAGCTGGACGCGTGCCTGATATTGACTGGACCCGCCGCCTAAAGCGGCGGGTATGTGGTGACTGTTCGAACCATCGCCATCAATTGACGACTGGCATCAAGTGATGTGCTTTTCGCGATTGTTAAGCCTGACACGCTGGAGCCTGAGGAATTGCAGGGTAGCAACATTGTAGCTGAGTAGATGACCCGTCTCACGCCACAGTTCCATCCCGTTCAGCGAATCTTGGTCTTCTTGTCTGCCACGCAGATGCTAAGCTTGTCTTGCGTTGAGGCTAAGCCATATTGCGAGCACTTGATACTCCGCTTCAGAGATGGCTGGATGGTGCCAAACCTTACGGACCACCCCCCAAAAAAGCCAGCCGCGTCAGGACCGTGTAGTGCGATTCCGACACCATCAGAGCGACAAAGACAAGTATCAGGACCGGGGGGAACAGGATGGCATAGATTAGCGCTAGCCGTTCCCAGGCCATGTGCATGAAAATCGCAACGATCAGCCCAGCCTTCAGGATCATGAACAGAAGGATCAGAGACCATCTGAGAGAGCCCTGAATGCCGAGGTAGTCGACGAGATAGGAGAAGGTGCTGAGGACGAAAAGCAGCCCCCAAACCACCATGTAAAGTTTTATCGGATGCTGCTGTCCGGAATGTGCCTGCCCTTGTGCCATGATGCCATCCTCACCACAGATAGAAGAACGCAAAGATGAATACCCAGACCAGATCGACGAAGTGCCAGTATAGTCCCGTAATCTCGACGATCTCATAATTGCCCTTGCGGCTGGTGAAAAAACCCCGCCGTTCCTGGTCGAAATCTCCTCGCCATACCTTGCGTGCCATGATCAGAAGAAAAAGAACGCCGATCGAGACGTGGGTGCCGTGAAAACCGGTAATCATGAAAAAGGACGAACCGAACTGTGCCGCACCCCATGGATTCTCCCAGGGGCGAACTCCTTCCCTGATCAGTTTGGTCCATTCGAATGCCTGCATGCCGACGAATGTCGCGCCGAGAACCGCCGTCGCCAACATCAGTGCGGCGGTCTTGCGACGATCGCGGCGATATCCGAAGTTGACCGCCATGGCCATCGTACCGCTGCTGCTGATGAGGACGAAAGTCATGATGGCAATCAGGATCAACGGAATTTCCTTGCCCCCGATCGTCAGGGCGAAAACCTCGCTGGGATTGGGCCAGGCGACCGTGGTCGACATGCGCGCCGTCATGTAGGCCAGCAGAAAACAGCCGAAGATGAAGGTGTCGCTCAGGAGGAAGATCCACATCATCGCCTTGCCCCAGGAGACGTTCTTGAACGCTCGCTGGTCCGACGACAGGTCAGCCGCGACGCCGCGTAGTCCCACGGGCCGCAGATGTGGATTACTTGTCGGTCTTTCTATGGACTCGGTCATCATCGCGGCTCCTCAACTGACCAATTGACGGCAGAGATCGACGAAACTATTTGCCCAGCCGGCAAAGAGCGCAAAAAGGATCAGCCAGACAACGAGCATGAAATGCCAATAGATGGCGCAGAGATCCACGCTTAGGCGAACTCTTGCGAGGACAGGGCTGATGCGAGCGCGGATTGCTGTTCGCCCGAGCACGAAAAGCCCACCCAATATGTGCAGGCCATGCAATCCGGTGATCATATAGAAGAAGCTGTTGGATGGGTTGTCGGCAAGCACATAACCTGCCGACACCAGTTGCCGCCACGCGAGAACCTGCCCGGCCAGAAACAGAACAGCCAGTGCGAAGGCCACGGCAAGAGCCGTATTCAGCATCTCGCTGCGGTCGAGACAGGCTTCGGTTTTCGCCCACTGCAATGCGACGCTGCTAGCGGCAAGGGCAGCGGTATTCACCCAAAGCAGTCGGGGGATTGGAATACTCCACCAGTCGGAGCCGCTGAGGCGGGTAAGATAGGCGCTGATGAGGAGCGTGAACAGGGCACCGACGACGGCGAGAAAGATGCCTAGACCGACTTTCGCCGCGGTCGCCGGTGATCCTTGCATCTCCGGCGCATCTCCCGCCGGCCCGGCTTCCAGCCAGGGCTTTGAGGTCAGCCGCTGTCCTGCCATCCACCAGATGATGATGCCGGCGATCCCGGCCATGAAGATGAGAATGGCGCTCATGACAACGCCCTTTCGGACGGCCCGACCGAGGCCGGCTGATTCTGCGGCAGGAAGTCCTGATCCGCTCCGGGGACGCTGTAATCATATGGCCAGCGGTAGACGATCGGCAGCTCCTTGCCCCAATTGCCGTGAACGGGCGGCGTTTGCGGTGTCTGCCATTCCAACGTCGTCGCACGCCATGGATTGCCGCCCGCTTGCCTGCCCCAGCGAAGACTCCAGGCGAGATTGAACAGGAACACAAGCTGAGCAGCCCCCACGATCAATGCGGCAACGGTGATGAACATGTTCAGCGTATGCGCCGACGGCGGAATGAAAGCTGTTTCGCCAAGCTCGTAATAACGCCGCGGCACACCCATCAGGCCGAGATAATGCATCGGGAAGAAGATCGCATAGGCGCCGAGAAAGGTGATCCAGAAGTGGATATGCCCCATCGTCACGTTGAGCATGCGCCCCGTGACTTTCGGATACCAATGGTGGATTGCACCGAAGATCACCAGGATCGGCGCGACCCCCATTACCATATGGAAATGGGCAACGACGAACATGGTATCGGACAGCGGCACGTCGACGACGACATTGCCGAGAAAAAGGCCGGTCAGCCCGCCATTGATGAATGTAACGATAAACGCCAGGGCAAACAGCATCGGCAATGTCAGATGGATATCGCCGCGCCAAAGCGTCAGCACCCAGTTATAGACCTTGATGGCCGTCGGGATGGCGATGATCAACGTCGTAGTCGCGAAAAAGAACCCGAAGTTCGGATTCATGCCGCTGACATACATGTGATGCGCCCACACGACGAAGCTCAGCGCTGCGATGATGACGATCGCCCAGACCATCATCCTGTAGCCGAAAATGTTCTTGCGTGCATGCGTGCTGATCAGGTCCGAGACGATACCGAAGGCTGGAAGCGCGACGATATAGACTTCGGGGTGACCGAAGAACCAGAACAGATGCTGGAACAGGATCGGGCTGCCGCCGCCTTGCTTTAACTGCTCACCCATCTCGACGATCGCGGGCATGAAGAAGCTCGTGCCGAGTAAGCGGTCGAACAGCATCATGACAGCGGCGACGAAGAGCGCCGGGAAAGCAAGCAATGCCATGACGGTGGCGGTGAATATACCCCAAACCGTCAGGGGCATTCGCATCAGCGTCATGCCGCGGGTGCGACCCTGCAGCACCGTGACGACATAGTTGAGCCCGCCCATAGTAAAGCCGATGATGAACAGGATCAGCGACGACAACATCAGGATGATGCCCCAGTCGCGTCCTCCCGGCGTCCCGGATAGAAGTGCCTGCGGTGGATACAGCGTCCAGCCGGCACCCGTCGGCCCACCAGGCGCGAAGAAGCCGATGACCAGCACAATGACCGCGAGCAGATAAAGCCAGTAGCTCAGCATGTTCGCATAGGGGAACACCATGTCACGGGCGCCGAGCATCAAGGGGATCAGATAGTTGCCGAAGCCACCGAGGAATAGCGCCGTCAGCAGATAGATCACCATAATCATGCCGTGCATGGTGATGAACTGATAATAATGTTCCGTGTCGATGAAGGAAAAATAGCCGGGAAACCCGAGCTGCAGCCGCATCAGCCAGGACAGCACCAGCGCCACCATGCCGATCGAGATGGCGGTCAGAGAATACTGAATAGCAATGATCTTAGCATCCTGGCTGAAGACATATTTCGTCCACCAGCTTCTGGGGTGATAAAGCTCCACATCCTCGACTTCAGCGGGCTGGATGACCTGCTCGGTGCCGGACCCAATCTCGACCATATTCCATCCTCCCTGTTCCCTGCGATGCAGCCTTCCTCCTCAGCTGCGCATGGCACTTATTTTTGCGCCGACGCCAGCGATTTCGAAAAAGTCGGCTGTTGCTGCAGCCAGGCTTGATAGGCGGTGTCGGTATCGACGACGACTGTGCCGCGCATCTGGGGATGACCGACGCCGCACAACTCTGCGCAGAGAACCTCGAAGGTTCCCGTTCGCGTCGGCGTGAACCAATAGTAGGTGACCGTGCCGGGGATCATGTCCATCTTGGCCCGGAATTCCGGCACGTAGAAATCGTGAACGACATCGATCGAGCGCAGAAGCATCTTCACCGGCTTGCCGGCGGGTATGTGCAGTTCGCCGCCTTCGACGATGACATCGTCCGTTCCGGCGGGATCGTTCTTGTTCAGGCCGAGCGGATTATCCGGAGCAACATTGCGCGTATCCGCCCGACCCAGCTTTCCGTCCGCCCCCGGCAGCCGGAAACTCCATTGCCATTGCTGAGCGACGACTTCGACCTCGCTGGCGTCACTCGGGACCGTTACGAACTGTTTCCATACGAAGAGGCCCGGTGTGAGCATCGCAGCCACGCCAATTGCGGTTCCGCCGGCAAGCCACCATTCCAACCGCTTGTTTTCAGGCTGGTATGCCGCCTGGTTTCCGGCGCGATGCCTGAAGCGCAGGACGCAATAGGCTATGAACAAGACGACGGTCGTGAAAACAATGCCGGTGATCCAGAATGTGATGACAATCGTGTTGTCGATATAGCTCCAGTTCGACGCAATCGGCGTCCACCACCAAGGACTAAGCAGATGGAATGCGATCGATCCCACCACCAGCAGAACGAGAACTATGACGACAGCCATTGTCGCCTCCCTGACCCGGCCGCGAATATTTCCACAATCCCATCGCGAGAGATTTTAGCATTATCTCATGAAGAGGTCAGGCGAGCAATTGCGACAACGACAGCGGCTCATCCTGACAAACCATACGGGGCGCGAAGGCACCGCGCGAACAGAGCGGCGGTGTCACATCACCGAGCGGAATTCCGCCGATCCAACCGGCGGCACGGAAGACAGCTCATCCCAATTTGCCATCTGGCTATTTGGAGTATTGCTTCAGATAGGCGATCAGATTGGTAATCTCGGTATCGTCCTTCAGCCCGATGAAGGTCATTTTCGTGCCTTTCACCTTCGCCTTGGGATCGTGCAAATAGTCGCGGAGCGATGTCTCGCTCCAGACGAGGCCGTCTTTGCCTGCCTGCTGCATTGCCGGCGAATAGGCGAAATTCGGATGTGTTCCAGCCGTTCTGCCGAACAGACCGTTCAGCGAAGGTCCGATCTTGTTCTGGTCCGTTTCGGCTATATGGCAAATGGCACATTTCTTGAAAACAATGGCTCCCGCGGTCGCATCGCCCTCCTGCGCGAGAGCGTCATGCGGGGCGGCGATGGCGAGAAGCAGACAGATCGAAAGAAAACGGCAAGACATGGTAATCCTCATTCTCTTCATCGCTATTCCAAACGACGCGGCTCCCATCGGACAGGTCGTAATGGCTTGGAGGATGATCCCGGGGTAAGTTTCCTTTGTGAATTCAAGACATGCGGTTCGGATAGGCGGCAATCAATTTCCGATACAGGTGCCAAGTCGAATGCCCGAGGATGGGCATGACGACTGCAAGGCCGACAAAGATCGGGATCGTACCGACGACGAGCAGCGCCGCGACGATCAATCCCCAAAGCGCAACAGGCCCTGGATTGGCAAGCGTGGCGCGTATGCTCGCATTTACGGCCGCGGTTGCGCCGACATCCCGGTCGAGCAGCAGCGGGAAGGTCACCACAGTCGTCGCCAAAACAATTATCGCGAAAACGAAACCGGCCAAGTTTCCCCAAAGTATAAGGGAGAAACCTTGAGAAGTGGTCAGTGCATCTAACAGGAAGGTGGAGACCGAGGTCAGATCGGCCTTGCCGAACGTGAGGGTGTAGATATGCTGCGCGACAAATAACCAAGCGACGAAAAGCGCGAACAGCATGAAGCCCACCGCAATGATCGATGGCAGTGCCGGAGAGCGGCAGACCTCCAACGCGTGATACCATGAGCTATCCAGTCCCTGTTCGCGGCGTCGACTGATTTCATAAAGGCCAAGGGCCGCAATCGGGCCAACCAACGCAAAGCCGGACATCAAGGGATAAAACAACGGCATCAAGTTAGCGCCGGAACTCCACATGATCAGGAAAACGCCTGTGATCGGATATATAAGACAGAGAAAAACGTAATGTGAGGGCTTCGCTCCGAAATCATTAAGCCCCAATCTCAGCGCATCGATAAGATCTCCGATCCTTATCTTCCGCACTTCCGGGCGCGCAAATTCGCCGCTCGCACCGGCCATGACGTGGAATGCCACCATAACATCTCTCCTCCTGCACCATATACCGGCTGGCGCTGCAAAGACGTCCGGCGAATTTTATCTACAATCAAACCGCAACCGGCTAGCGTAAATTTATCAAATCTTATCGCTTTTGTCGCCTATTCTTTAAATTATGAAATTAGATACTATTCATTCATGATGCCAAATGATCGACGATTTTGAACGTCGGTACATGGAAGACAATATTCGCCTGCGGCAGTGAGATTTCGCCCATTGTACGTCCGGCAATCGGCTCCCCTATTCATCGACCGGGTAAGCAACCTGTTGGGCACCGTAAAGTTAACCGACACTGGTCAAAAATGTTGCCCGGGGCTTTTGCTTATGCGATTTGCAGGCGTGCGATTTCATTCCAGATCTGCATGGCTGTGGCTTGCAGTTCGCGGTAATGATCGGATGGAATATCGTGGCGTGGAATGTGAAAGGGCATCGTAAACTTGACGACCGCGGCGCAATGGTGGGCCTAGTCGCTTTCACGGTTCATACCCGAGCGATTTGCGTCCACAGGCTCATCCCCGCGGGTTCTGTCGCAAATTTTCTGCGGGGGAAGCGCGTTTCCGGTTGACGGATTTCAGGCGGCGATTGCCTCGAATTGGTCTTTAAGCGACGGGTTTGGATTGAAGGCGAAACGGACTTGCCGTTTTTGCATCATGTGAACCATCTCGATACCACCAAGTGTGACTGTTGCAGCCGGGAACGACTTGAAGCCCAGCATTGGGCGCACGCGACGCTTGATACGGCGATGATCCTGCTCGATCCGGTTATTGAGATATTGGCTCCTGCGGATGCTGATTGACTTCAGTTCTCGCCGCGACCGGTCCTGCAAACGGCTTTCGGCGTCGCAGGAAATGATCGCCTCCTGGTTTGTCTGGCTTCCATCAACGACAATGCGCTCAGGCCGACCATGGCGCTTCAGAGCCTTGCGCAGGAAGCGCTTGGCCGCCGGCAGATCACGGTTTGCGCTAAACCAGAACTCGATCGTATCGCCCACACTGTCGATTGCTCGATAAAGATACATCCACTGGCCACGAACCTTGATGTCGGTTTCATCCATATGCCACTTGCCGCTGACCGCCGTTTTCGACGGTTGAACCGTTCAAGCAGCACTGGCGAAAAATGAGCCACCCACCGGTTCACAGTCGAGTGATCCACGGCAATCCCGCGCTCCGTCATCATTTCCTCGAGGTCGCGCAAGCTCAGACCATAAGCAAGATACCAACGCACGCATAGGAGGATCAGCGAGCGGTCGAAATGGCGGCCTTTGAACATCGTGACGTCTGCGGAAAATCGACACAGCTTCATGCCAGATCGCCATACCGAAAAGTTTGCGACAGAACCAAAGCAGCTGACGGGAGCATTCTGCTCATTATTCCTATTTGACGGAGCGCGATGCGTCGCGATGGCTGCCTCCGTAGTCAGACATTTGCGAGACGCTTGGCGAATACCAGGACCACCGCACTGAAGCACTAAGCGAGCAAAGAGGACGGTAAGGATGACGATCAAACTGGCCGCTGAAGGCGCGCCGTATCGCCCTCTATTGCGAAACCCAAAACGTATCGTCAGCCACTTTGTAGACGCGATGTACCGTTCACGAAACTTTGCGCGCAGAATTTGCGGTAGTAGATGTACCGCGGGAATGTTCGGAGCGGATTGAGACCAACATCACCATCAGCGTGTTTCTTTCGGCAGCGACTGCTCGCCGACATTAAGCGGCAACAATATCTCGGCAATGAGATTCCGGATCCAGCGATGAGCCGGGTTCCCCGTGGAGCGCTTGTGCCACACGCCAACGATCAGCGCCGGCGGAAGCGGCATGGGTGGCGAATAGAGAACAAACCCGAAAAGGTCCGCCAATCGCTCCGCCAGTTGGCGAGGAACGAGTGCAATATGATCACTCTCGCTTACGGCTCGGCAGACGCCGAAGAAGACAGGAACCGTCATGACCACATTTCGTGAGCGCCCGATCTTCGCCAATGCCGCATCGCCCATAGCTTTGATTTTTCCTTCGGGCGAGAAAAGGATGTGGCCAAGGTCGCAGAACAGATCGATGGGCAAGGTTTCGCCAGCCTTTATTCCGGCTGCTTCGATCACGGTGTTTCCTTTGCGTGCGATGGTCGCGAAGGATGAGCGAAATAGCGGATGTCGGTCGACCCAATCCGGCAATTCTGCATCAGGAATGAGAGCCATATCGGCCTCATATCGCTCAAGGGAATCGATGTAGCTGTTTGGCACCAGGTCGACCAATTGCACCCGAATGCCCGGTGCACGCTCGTGAACCTCCCGTGCCAGCCTAGGCATCAGCATCTCCGCGAAAAAATCGCTGCCTGACAACTTGAAAGTTATGCTGGCGCTTTTAGGATCAAAGGATGCACCGCTCAATGCTGCCTCCAATCTGTCGAGCGTCTCGCGGACGGGTATCGCTAAACCTCTCGCATAATCTGTAGGGCGTAGACCGTGTCCATGACGGACGAACAATTGATCATCGAGTGCATAACGCAGTCTCGAAAGTGCGCCAGACACTGCGGATTGGGACATACCCAGCTTTTCGCCAGCTTTAACCGTCGACCCTTCCCGCAACAACGCGTCGAGCACACGCACAAGATTAAGATCGAAAGCCGCGAAATTCATTTCACCGATAGCTTCTATACCATCAAACGATTTTTCTAATAGCGCTTGGAATGCTAAGAATTGCAAGACGAAAGCGCTTTCGTTTCATTCTGACCACGGAGGAAACGATGATTGATCTTCTTGACTACACCGATACGATTGAATGGCTCGGCGTTCATTACCGAACTATTCTTGCAGCCGCGGCGACTGGCGGGGCGATGTCCATCGTCGACAGCCTCTCACCTGTTGGCAGCGGACCGCCGCGACATATTCATGCAAGAGAGGATGAGACATTTGTCCTTCTTTCCGGCTGCTGCAAATTCTGGATGGAGGGTGAGACCTTTACCAAAAGGCCCGGGGAAACCATGTTTGTGCCGAGGGGGCTCGAACATACATTCAGGGTCATTGGCGACATGCCCTCGCGGCATCTGGTTATCCTGACGCCGGGGGGTTTTGAAGGCTTTTTCGCGGAGATGGCTGCAGGCCAGTTCCAAATCCCCCAGGATATGGAACTGATTGCAGAATCTGCCGACAGACATAGCCTCCGCTTCACTGGCCCTCCGCTTGATGTAGTCTAGCCAGTGCTGCTAGGTTCGATGAACCCTCCTGGACCCTCGCCAAACGTGATGCGGGCGTTGTTCTCCACAACCAACCAAAGCTCTGCGACGGACCTAGCCGGACGCTGTCATCAATATCGTCCTGGCCGAGTTATTAAATGATGGCACTCGTTCCGAGAGACGTCACGCTCTTCTCGTCGCTTGGAACGGCCTAGCTTTGCCAGTGGGACCAGTCTGCTCTCGTGCACGCAAGGCTTCGCTAGTTCAAAGATCGTGGCCTGAATCAAGGCATCTAAGACGTTCAGGAAGTATAATCAACCATCTAGCCTCCAACGACAGAAGCCTCGCCATCGCGTGGCACCGCTGGGAGCAGATCATGATACGACTTAAAGAACTTGCCATCGAAGCTCATGGGGGCCTCCAGCGCTGGCAGGAGTTCGAAGAGGTCTCTGCCGATCTCATGCAGGGAGGCGTTTTGTGGCCGCTGAAGGGCCACCCACAGACGCTCGAGCGCACGACCGTTACCGTCGGGCTCAAGAAGGAGTGGGCTTCGCACGCTCCGTTCGGCGGCGGCAAACGACGCTCTCGCTTCGAGCCGAACCGCGTCGTTCTGGAAGCGGAGGATGGAACGGTTCGCGAGGAATTGCTTGAGCCGCGGGCAAGCTTTGCCGGTCACACCCTGCAAACGCCGTGGACGGAACTGCAACTCGCCTACTTCGCCGGTTGCGCTATGTGGACCTATCTGAACATGCCGTTCCTGCTGGCTTGGCCGAATGTCGAAACGGAGGAACTGGAGCCGTGGCCGACCGACGGCGGCGACTGGCGCCGCCTCGCGGTGCGATTCCCTACCGAGATCGCAACACACAGCACCGTGCAAACGCTCTATTTCGATGCAGACGGGTTGCTGAAGCGTCACGACTATGATGTCGAGATCTCAGGCAACACGCCCGGCGCGCACATCATCGAGGACTATGCGGAAATATCAGGCATCAAATTTCCGACGAAGCGCCGGATCTATGCCCGACAGCCTGACGGGAGCTTCGGCACCGACCCGCTTGTCGTCTCGATCGATCTCTCAAACATCCGCCTCAGCTAGTCATTGGCTCTGGTACGCTGAATCGCGCGCCGAGTGGTGCTTCGCTTTACGCGCCGTTCTGCGTGGCGTTGTTTGAAACCGACTACGGAGAGACGATCTCCGAATATGATCGCCCTTCATCGCTGTTTGGTCAGTTGGGCGACGCATATGTCCACGAGGTGGGCCTCTATATCGATCGTGAACTCGAAGCTGTGCTGCTTAGGGCGGCCGGCTAAAGGGCGGCGAGCGGCCCAGCGTCGTTGCGAATCGCCCTCGGGACCTCCCCGTGCACGCGCACAAAGGCGAGGCGCATCCGCTCCCTGTTCGCGAACCCCGCCTCGCGGGCGATCACCTCGATCGGCAACCGGCTCTGCTCCAGCATCAGCTTGGCGGCCTCGACCCTGAGCGCTTCGACCGCCTTTGCCGGCGTTGTGCCGGTCTCTGCACGAAAGAGCCGCGTGAACTGGCGGGGACTGAGGGCGGCAGCTTCGGCAAGATCGTCGATCGTTAGGCTTCGGGCGAGGTTCTGGCGGGCGAAGTTCAGCGCGCGCTGAATTCTGTCCTCGTTGGTGCCGAGGTCCAGCAACGCGGAATGCTGGGACTGGCCACCCGATCGGCGATGGTACATGACCATTCCCTTCGCGACCGACCGGGCGACTGCTGTCCCATGGTCGCGCTCGATCAGGCCAACGACGAGATCCGTTCCCGCCGTCATGCCCGCCGATGTCCAGATCGGGCCGTCCGCGACGTAGATCTTGTCCATGTCGACCTGACAGCTCGGAAACCGCTCCTGCAAGGTCTGGGCATAGCGCCAATGCGTCGTGGCGCGCCGGCCGTTCAGCAGCCCAGCATCTCCCAGGATGAACGAACCGAGGCAGATGGCGGCGACGCGGCGGGCGTCGCGCGCGGCAGACCGAAGCAGCCGGACCAGGCCCGGCGAAGACGTCGGTATCTCGAGACCCGCGGCGACGATCAGCGTGTCATAGGCCGCGTCGTCGAAGGGGTCCGTCATAACCCGCATGCCGGCACCCGAGGCGACCAGCCCTCCTTCCTCCGAGAGGACGCGCACGTCGTAGAGCGTTTTACCGGCTTGCTTGTTGGCCACGTCGAATGCCGCAACGGCCCCGAAGCAGACAGGTTGGAAACTCGGGCAAAGGACAAGGCCGATCTTCATGCTTACTCCGTGATGTTTGCTTTCCGTGCATAAATAATTGTTCTGGCGACACTTCGCCATGTTCATGGCTGGAATGATGGCATCTACGTCCTGTCGGCTTGGAGAGGCCGCTGATAGCGCTTTGACAAAGTATCAGACGCTGGAGTTTTTCATGTCGCGCCATCCGACAACATACATCGCCGTCCAAGCCGTCGCGCCGGGACAGCTCGAACTGACGCAAAAGCCACTTGTCGATCCCGCCGTCGGGCAGGTCCGTCTGCGCGTCGAAGCTTGCGGGGTTTGCCACTCCGACGCCGCGACGGTCGAAGGGGTCTTCCCCATTCAATGGCCGAGGGTGCCGGGCCATGAGGTGGTCGGCGTGATCGATGCCGTCGGCAGCAACGTTGAGGGCTGGAGGCTCGGGCAGCGTGTCGGCGTCGGTTTCCTCGGAGGTAGTTGCGGACATTGTGCGGAGTGCCGCGGCGGCGATCTCGTCAACTGCCGGAACCAGGAATTCACTGGCATTCATCATGACGGGGGCTACGCGCAATACATGCTCGCGCGCGCCAGCAGTCTCGTGTCGATCCCCGACGGCCTCGCCTCGGAGGACGCCGCTCCGCTGCTCTGCGCGGGGCTGACGACCTTCAGCGCGCTGCGCAACTCTCCCGCACGCGCCGGCGATCTCGTAGCCGTAATCGGCATCGGCGGGCTCGGGCACCTTGCGGTGCAGTTCGCCCGGCGCATGGGCTTCGAGGTCGTGGCGATCGGGCGCGGACCGGACAAGGGTGGTCTCGCCGAAAAGCTCGGCGCGCATCATTATATCGATAGCTCCGCCGTTACGGTTGCTTCGGCGCTGCAGGATCTTGGGGGCGCGCATCTCGTTGTTGTTACCGCGTCGGGTGGTAGGGCCGTGGCCCACGCGGTTAAGGGGCTTAGGCCGCGCGGTCGGATCATCGCGCTTGGCGCATCTCCCGAACCCGTGGATATCGCAACCTCGGACCTCCTGTTCGGTGGGCGCTCTGTCGAGGGCGCCTTAACCGGCGACCCCGCAACCGCCGACGCCACATTGCGTTTCAGTTCGCTCGCCGACGTCGCCGCCATGATCGAGACGATGCCGCTGGAACACGCGCCAGAAGCCTATCGCAAGATGATGGCGGGAGAAGCCCGCTTCCGCATCGTCCTCACCATGTAGATGCGCCAATCATACAGATCGACTTTGCCTCGGGTGAGGCAGCTCACAAAGGAACAATCATGTCACTCGAAACCGCAAGAACAGAATACTTGAACGTCGGCGACGTCCGCTTCGCCTTCAGGCGGCTTGGCCCGCCAGCCGGGAGACCACTTATCCTACTGCAGCACTTCACCGGGACGATGGATGCTTGGGATCCTGCGGTGGCGAACGGCCTTGCCACAACGCGGCCCGTTATCGCCTTCAACAATCTCGGTATCGGCACCTCGACTGGTCGGACGCCCGACACGGTGGAACAGATGGCGGCCGATGCGGCGACGTTCATACGCGGCCTCGGCTTGAGCAAGGTCGATCTTCTCGGCTTCTCCCTGGGCGGCATGCTCATCCAGGTCCTCGCCATGCAGTACCCAAGCCTGATCCGTAAGATCATCATCGCCGGTGCGGCGCCCCGTGGCGGCGAGGAGCATCTTCTCGCCGTGGTGGAGGACGCCTTCGCGAAAGGCGCGCCGGATGTGCGCCTGCCCTTGTTCTTCACGCCCTCGGAAGAAAGCCAGCGCGCCGGCAAAGCCTTCGTGGCCCGCGCCACGGCTCGCACGCAGGACCGCGACCCGGACAACGGCGACGATGTCAGCGAGCCCCAGGCCAAGGCGATCATCGGCTGGTGCGCGGCAAAGGATGAAGGCGATACGACGCTGCGCGCCATCGCCCAGCCGGCGCTGATCGTGCATGGCAGCGACGACACGATGTTCCCGAGCATCAACGCCTACAACATGTTCAAGGCGATGAAGAATGCGCAGCTCGTCCTCTATCCCGACTCCGGCCACGGCGCACTGTTCAAGTACCCGGAGATTTTCGTTGCCCACTGCCACACCTTCCTGGACGCCTGAGGAGCAGACGATGACCGACCTCCAGCAGCAAGTGATCGAGACACATGGCGGCCTCGAACGGTTCCGGCGGTTCTCCTTTTTGACGGCTAAGCTCCACCAGTTCGGCGTTCTCTGGGACCTGAAGGGCAAGCCAGGCACGCTCACTCACGCCAATGTGCGCGTGAACCTTCGGAAGGAGGAGGTGTCACACTGGCCGTTCCATCCGACCCAGAACCGCTCACATTTCACGCCGGACGAGGTGACGATCGAGACGCCGGAAGGTGAGCTTGTCGAGAAGCTTTCCCGGCCGCGCGCGAGCTTCGATGGGTTCGCGATGGAGACGCATTGGAGCGATCCGCAACTCGCCTATTTCGCGGGCTACACGATGTGGACCTATCTGACCTCGCCCTTCATCCTCGCTCAGCCCGACGTCGTGGCAGAGGAGATCGCGCCCTGGTCGGAACAGGGCGAGACGTGGCGCCGGCTACGGGCGACCTTTCCGGCAACAATCGCGACCCACAGCAGAGAGCAGACCTTTTACATCGGGCCGGAAGGCCTCATCCGGCGCCATGACTATGAGGTCGAGATCCAGGGCAACAACACGGCCGCCCGCTATCTCCTCGAGCCCGTGACCGTGGAGGGCATCGTGCTGCCGTCCAAATTCCGGGTCTATCCTCGCGGTCCGGACAACAGGCCGGCCGCAGAGCCCCTCATCGTCGGGGTAGATCTCTCCGACTATCGCTTCGAGTGAAGTCGCTACCTCGGCAGTGACTGACCTCTTATAATGCGAAATGGCATTTAAGCACTTGAATAAGGAATCGAGCCTTAATTCCTGCCGCCTAGGTTGAGCATGCAGCCCAGGACCTGCGATGACTCATCCATCGTGGCAACCTGCGGCTCAATCGACCCGAAACCAGCAGAGATGACCGAGTAACGTTGCAGTGCCGTTAAGGGCAGAAACTTCTCGCCAAATGAAGGCAACCACGAAAGTGCCAGACGACAATGTGTCATATGCCCGTCTCTCGATCGCCAATTCGTGTTGAGGCCGAAAAGGGGTTGGGGTCGTCCAAGTTAGATTGGATCAGGTCCGCAGCGATCATCCCTCCTCTGCCGTTGAGATGGATGCCGTCGCTATGAAATTTCCAACCGTTCAACCGCCCGATTTCATCGGGAGACATCCGCAGCACCATCGCACGAAACGCATCGCGGTACATCGATAGGAACCGAAGGGTCGTAAACGCCCGGCCCGGATCGGCCGCGATGGCAGCCCGGAAGGTCTCGAACATCGGGATGTGCTCGACGGCTTCATCGCAAGCGATGCGTTGGATACTTGCGCTTAAGTCGCGGATTGCGGAGTTGAGCGCAGCCTGAAAAGGATGATGGGATGTAGGCGATTCCCCGATCGGCCCGAGAGAGCATACGGCCACGCGGGCGCCGCTGGACTTCAGCCGTCGAACGAGCCTCTCAAAGCAGTCGTCAAACCGCGTCTCGGTCGCAGGCGTGGATGCAAACTTCATTATTCGGAAAAGTCGTCGTGCCTTAGGCGATACCGTCGCCAGGGCATCGTTACCGCCGACCCAAACGACTATGCGGTCGGGCGTGCTCGCCAGAACGCTGTCCACGCGCTTCAGGGCATCGTTTGCCAAATCGCCGCCAACGCCGAAGTTGAGAAATTTGAACCGTGCGTTGCACGGCCGTCGAGATAGTTCGCCAATCCAATCGAATGCCTGCCCTTTGCCAGCGGTGCTGCTGGAGCCGAGGCAGGCCACCGTTTCAAGCACCGACGAGCCCTTCATCCTGCACCCGTGACATCCTGAACAAGAACAAGGCGCCGAAAATCCCGATGTTCGCGCTGACTGTAGCGGACAAAGCGACATCGCGCCCGCTCGCGCCGGAGCGATCGGAACCGTTCGGCGTTGGTGTTCACCGGAGCAATCCGTACTGCTGGGCGAGGCCGTACAGCGACCAGACGAGCAAGACTGCGATCACCACCAACTCCTTCCAGGGACGGCTGGGCCGCGCCTGGATCGCGTACGACATGGTCTTGATCGGCGAGGAAGGAGGCTCCGGCGTCTCCTCATTGGAAAGCGGGACGGAGAATTGGTGGAAGTAGATTTGGATGAGGGTCATCCCGACGAGCAAGCCTGTGAGGAAGCTCACATGGTCAGCGCCCCGAAGGTCGAGCAGTACGGCGAGCACAATGGCAAGCACGAGGAGAAAGGCATCGGCCGTCTTGGTGGCGCTCGCCTTGCCCGCATACGCGCGATCTAGGGCCATCCGGCGACTGCGATAGCTGAGCGCGAAGAAGAAGCCGAACTTCGCCAGGGCCTGGAGGGAATAGATAGCCAGAAGGATTGCGAGGATTTTCGCCACCATTTTTCGCCTCCGATGTTGACGCACCGACTTACGATACGTTACTGTAGCGTAACTTTGGTTTGGATCCTTGTCAATGTGCGCATCCTCCAGCATCGGAACCGGCCGCCCCCGCAGCCCCGAGGTCGATGCCGCGATCCTTGATGCAGCGTTGGCGCTATTCATCGAGGGCGGCCTCAGCGCAGTTAGCTTCGAGCAGATCACACAACGGTCCGGCGTCAGCAGGACCGCGATCTACCGCCGCTGGTCTTCCAGAGAAGAAATCCTCGCTCGAGCTCTGGGCCGTCTTCGCGAGGAGGCGGAGGCCACGTTCGCCGACTGGGCCGAGCGGCCGATTTCAGAGGTGATGGACTGGTTCGTCGAAAACGTGCCGCGTCAGATGCTCAACCCCCTCTATCGGGGCCTTTCGCGCAGCGTCCTGGCCCTGGGCGAAAAATCAGAGCTGAAGGCAATTTATTCCGAGGCCGTCCTGCGTCCACGCAGAGCGGCCTTCTCCAACATGATCCGGCGCGCTCGTGCCACTGGCGCTCTTCCGGGTGGTCTCGATCCGGAACTGATCCAAGACATGCTGACCGGCGCTCTCCTCCATCAGATCCTTCTCGAGCCTGCGGACCAAACGGAGGAGCAGCTCAGAGACTACATCATTCGGCTCTTAACCGGCTTAGGACTGCTTCAAAAATGAGCGAACGAATCCAACGACGTCGTGGACAGACAATGAGAGCAACGGCGCTCGGTATATGATTTTCCCTGGAGCTTTGCATTCTCGCATCGCTTGCAAATTTGGCCGGGCATCTCGACATACCGGGCTTGGTGCAGGTGCTACTTGGGCTCGTGTTCTGTGTGACGGGCGCTGCCGTCTGGGGCATGTTCCTCTCGACTGCCTCCGCGGCAGCTCCCGAATGACGACGCTACTTCGAGCCTAGGAAAGCGCCCGGTCCCTGGCCGTCCAATGCGGTTTAAACCCGACGACAATGGCCAAACGACGCAAGCGGACCACAATGGTCGATTCGCCGATGGAGACGGAGACAGACTTAGTCATCGGTTTGGTCTTACGGCTGCCACGCCTTCACCAGATCGAGAAGGCCGGGGAACCGGGTATCGAGGTCTTCAGCGCGCACCCGGCTACGGCGCTCAAGCCCATATTGCCGTTGCCGAATCAAGCCCGCCTCCCGCAGTGCCTTGAAATGATGGGTCAGCGAGGACTTCGGCCGGTCGAAACCGAACCATCCGCAGGTGTGGTCATAGGCTTCCGACTCCAGAAGCAGCTTTCTGACGATGGTGAGACGCAAGGGATCGGCGAGCGCTCCCATGATGATATCGAGGCGCATATCCTCTGCTGACGGCTCAGGCAGCGGCGCCGGGAGATCGGTGGGAATTGAGTGGTGGGTGTCAGTGGTCGAAAGGGCCATGGCAGCTCTCATAGCACGTCGGTACGATTCCTGTCGAATTAATATGTACGACTTCCATCGAACTATGGTAAGTACGACTAAAATCGTACTGACAAATGGAGTCTGCCCATGTCGTCTCTTAACCCCGCCCACACTGTCCACTCAGCCTATGAGAACGCCGCCCATCCGCCTTGGCGTATGTGGATGGCCGCCTGGATCATCACCGCCGTCTTCATTCTCTCGAATTCGGCGACACCGCTCTATGTGCGGTGGCAGGCTGCGATTGGCTTCTCATCAGCCACGCTGACCGTCATCTTCGCCGCTTACATTCTTGGCCTGCTATTGACGCTGCTGGTCGCCGGGCAGCTCTCCGATCGTTACGGGCGCAAGCCCGTCCTTGTCCCGGGACTCGCGGCCGCACTCGTCGCCTGTGTGCTCTTCGCCAGCGCCCATTCAGTGGCGATGCTGATCGCCGCGCGCTTCCTATCGGGTGTAGCTGTTGGCGTCGTGGTGTCGGCGGGCATGGCGGCGGTGGTCGATCTCGGCGGACCAGAACGCAAACGGCAAGCCTCGCTGATCGCGTCCGTCTCCATGGTTCTCGGGGCTGGCCTCGGGCCGCTGCTCGCCGGCGGCATCGCCCTCTTGCTGGCGGCACCGGTGATTCCGATCTTTGCCGTCGAGCTTGCCGTACTGCTGAGTGCATTAGCCGCTATCCTGATCCTGCCACTGAAGCATCACGGCACAAAGGCCGATCATGGCTGGCGACTGCATCTGCCGAGCGTGCCGCGCGCCAATCATCGCCATCTTCTGTTGGGTATTGCGGTCTTTGGGCCGGGTATCACCGCGACGTCCTTTGTGCTGGCACTCGGCCCCTCGCTGCTGTCGCATCTGCTCGGTGTCACCAGCCCATTGATCGCCGGCGGCATGGCCTGCGCCATGTTTCTTACGGCGACCGGCGTCCAATTCGCCGCCCGCCGATTTTCCGTGCGCACCATTTTCCTATGCGGCGCCGCGGCAACGATCCTGTCCATGGCAGGCATCGCGCTGGCGGTGATCTCGTCCAATGTCGCGGCCCTGATTGTCGCAGCACTTCTTGCTGGCAGCGGACAAGGCCTCGGGCAGCTCGGCGGCCTGACGCTGATCGGACTGCACGTCCCAGGCAATCATCGGGCGGAGGCAAACGCCGTCCTCAATATCGGCGGCTATATCCCGGCCGGGCTGATGCCTGTCGCGACCGGCTTCGTCATCGATAGGGCGGGGCTTTCCCTTGGTTCGACAGGATTTGCGGTGGTGCTGGCCATTGTAGCCCTTCTGGGTGGCATGACCGTTTTCCATAAGCTTGCAAGGGACTGACATGGCCTGCGTTGGGGGACGGATAAGTAATGGAAAGGAGGTGGGCCGCAATCAGCTTCGGGGTATCCCGGAGCTTCGAGGGATAGGACCACCGAAGCCGGCG
The DNA here is from genome assembly GCF_057784355.1 of Martinezella sp. CNPSo 3959. Lineage (NCBI taxonomy): Bacteria > Pseudomonadati > Pseudomonadota > Alphaproteobacteria > Hyphomicrobiales > Rhizobiaceae > Martinezella > Martinezella sp. CNPSo 3959. The sequence continues at coordinate 31,462 of NZ_JBXSOV010000016.1, read as the reverse complement.
TCCGCTCGGATTTTATTTTTCGACTAGATCAGGCCACCACACGATCGTGGAACCGACGATCCAGATCATACCGTCTTCGGCCTACGTTGTTACAGGCCCCGGTGCCACACTCAGCGACTTTGTCGTACGAATTCCCGGCTGCTCCAACGTCATCACTACGCGTTAGGAGGGAATTGTATCCTTAGCAAATGTCGCCGTCTTGGTAGCCGCTATCTTGCGATCGGCGAGGCGATGTGGTTCAGCCTCCCTTATAGCAACCAGAGCGCTTGCCATGATGTAATTAGCTGCTCTCCGACGATGTCGTCGGTCATTTCAGGTTAATGAAGCCGCCTTTTTCGGGTTAGGCGCAAGCGCCAGCCGGCCACAGGTCCGCCCTCCCCAGCCGACCCTCGCATGCTCGGGGCGACAAACACGAGGTCCGGATTGAGGAGCTATAGTCTGGACTGGCGTCGAACAGATCTTCCTCGCTCGGGCCCTGGTGATCGCTTGACGCAACTTGGCCAAGAACATATAAAGACATAAAGAATCCTTTATGTGATGGCTTTCATGACGATTGATATTGGGAATTTATCCCTTTTTTGGATTGCTGCGGTACTTCTGCTTGGGTCGCCCGGCCCAGCCATTGCGGCGCTTATTGCTGTTGGCAAGAACCGGGGATTTCTCCAGGGTTTGCGCTTCTACGGCGGCCTGCAGCTTGGTCTGGCGATTGCCGCCGGTGCGAGCGCGGCCGGCCTCTTTTCCATATTCGCCGCCATTCCGGGTGCCACAAAGGCGATGATGTTCATCGCAACCGCCTATCTGCTCTATCTCTCTTACAAGATCGCTTTCGCACCGGTTGGAGCGAGTGAAACAGAGAGCCGAACGAACTTCGCCTCGACGGTGGCCGGCGGAGCGTTCCTTGGCGTGACAAATCCCAAGGCCTATATCGCCTTTGCGTCGCTCATGGCGTCGTACTCGATCGTCCGACTCGACACCGTTGCTGACATGTCGATCAAATGGATCGTCTGCGTTGCTGTCATGGTCGTCGTCGATCTTGCCTGGCTCTGGGCTGGCGTCGCCCTTGGTCGGGCCAACCTCAAGCCAGCGACAGAGAGAGCAGTTAATGTCCTCATGGGCGCCACGATCCTGGCCACTGTATTGATGGCCATTCTGTGAGCGGCGCACTTGCCCGCAAATCATAAGGGTAAGGAGATGGCACCTGCCGCAGGTCATAGGGCGAACCGGAGCTTCACCTATGAAGCTGGAAAGGTTCTGTCGCAACACGGTATCGAGATGGTCCATATGATGCACAAACGGCAGGCGAGGTTCGCCGACAATCCACGCCCGTCAATCGCAGAGCAATTCCGAACTTATTGCCGCTTGAGCCCCAGTGCATGGCTCCGCATCCGTGACCTCAATATCGTTTTGCGACAGAACCGCAATTTGCGATACCGGTGTCATCGACATACTCGTGACCGATAAGTTCACGGCTGAGCGATTGATCAGCGCCTGATTTTCCGGGGCGCGAATAGCGATAGAAAAGAGGGAAAGTTGCATGATTGTAAGCAATGGGTGACCGACCGATGCCCGCAGCGGGACCGGGAGCCCTCCTCTTGGCGGCCGAAAGGGTGATTAGGTCTATGTCGGGGGGTGTAAAGGGGCTTCGATGCCAAGGATGCAACCCACCTTAGGAAGGCTCTCCACACCCTGAAAGCCAGCCAACGGCCGACGCGGGTCTGTATGACTGCAGCCCCGACACAGTGCGCCAGCGACTCCGTGCGTTTTCGGTTGCTTTTCATCGTCCTGATTGCCGTCGTCGCAGTCGTTGCCTTCATTACGCAGTAAGAGTGCCGGCCAGCGCTAGCAGAAGACATGTGCGGCATCGGGATCGAACTCCAGATGCACATTGTCGCCACGGCTCAAGCCCGAGATGGCTTCATGGCCGAAGGGCAGACGCACGGACAGGGTTTCGCCGGCGGCAATCCGCGTGGTCACATGCACGTTGTTGCCGAGGAAAGTGATATCATTAACCGTCGCGCTGAGGCCCTTGCTCACACCCGCCTCGCGCCCGAGCCGGATGCGCTCGGGCCGCAGCATCAATGCCGCCTTACTGCCCGACATCGGCCGGCCGTGAACCGGGATGCTGTCGAAGACGGTCTTGTCACTGAGCGAGATCGTCGCCTGGCCATTGTCCGAGGACAGCAGATGACAGGAGATGAAATCGCTGTCGCCGATGAATTCGGCAACGAAGCGGGTTTTCGGATTGGCGTAAAGTTCCGGCCCGGTGCCGATCTGGTCGATAATGCCTCGGGAGAAGACGGCGATACGATCGGACAACCGCAACGCCTCTTCCTGATCGTGGGTCACATAGAGGATCGTTACTTCGGTCTGCTCGTGGATCCTTTTGATCTCGTGCTGGATCTCCTCCCGCAATTTCTTGTCGAGGGCCGACAGCGGCTCGTCCATGAGAAGCACCGGCGGATCATAGGCAAGCGCCCTTGCAAGCGCGACGCGCTGCTGCTGGCCGCCCGACATTTGCGCGGGCTTGCGATCCTCGAAGCCTTCGAGCCGGACGAGGCGCAGCATTTCCCTGACCCGGCTGTCGACCTCTGCCTTGGACTTGCGGCGAACCTTCAACGGAAAGGCGATATTCTCTCCGACAGTCAAATGCGGAAACAGCGTATAGCGCTGGAACACCATGCCGATATTGCGCTTGTGCGATGGCGTCGACAGTAGCGTCTCGCCGTTCAGCAAGATATCGCCCCTGGTCGGGTTCTCGAAACCGGCGAGGATATACAGCGTCGTGCTCTTGCCCGAGCCGGAGGGGCCGAGAAAGGTCAGAAACTCGCCGCGCCTGACCTCGAGATTGACGTCGTGGACCGCGACGACGGGGCCGTATTCCTTGCGGATGCCTTTGATCTTCAGGAAGGATTCACTCATGATTTCAAAACCTTGCGTAGGATCGCGGCCAGCGTCATCAATATGACCGTCAAAAGGATGAGAAGAGTGGAAGCGGCGGCGACGACCGGGGTCAGGTCCTGCCTGAGCGTCGCCCAGACCTTGACCGGCAACGTCTGCAGCGTCGGGCTCGCCATGAAGATCGCCACCACCACCTCATCCCACGATGTCAGGAACGAGAAGACGGCGGCCGAGAACAATCCGTGGCTGATGGCGGGCAGCGTCACCCTGATCTTCGCCTCGAGCGGAGAGGCGCCGCAAAGTACGGCGGCATCCTCGATCGACTTGTCGAAGCCCTCAAGCGCGCCGGAGATCGACAGAATGGAAAAGGGCAGCGCCAGCACGAGGTGGGACACCACGAAGCCGATCAAGGTGCCCCCAAGGCCAATTCGCAGGAAGAAGGCATAGAGCGCCACGGCGAAGACGACGACCGGCAGGATCATCGGCGTCAGGAACAGAGCCTTCAATGCATCGCGGAACATGAATTTCCCGCGCACGAGGCCAAAGGAGGTCACGAGGCCGAGCAGCACCGAAAGCACCGTGACGATCGCCGCGATCTTGAAGCTCGTCCAGGCCGAAGCCAGCCATTGCGGGTCGGATAGCAGCTCCGCATACCAGCGCCACGTCCAGCCCGGCGGCGGAAAGATCAGCCATTGCGACGAACCGAACGACAAGGCCGCGATGAACAGGATCGGCAGCAGAAGAAAAGCCGCGGTCAGGACGGTAATGGCAAGCAACACATATTTCCACCAGCCGAGACGATCGAAATTCAGCAACATCTCAGCGTCCTCCCATATTCTGGGCGCCGAACAGCCGCAGCTGGACGGCATAGAGCGACAGGGTGACGACGAGCAGGACGAAGGCTGCTGCGCCGCCCATGCCCCAGTTGACGAGGGATTGCACGAATTGCGCAATGAGTTCGGCGAGCATCATGTTCGCAGTGCCGCCAAGCAGCGACGGCGTGACGTAGTAACCGAGCGACATGACGAACACCATCAAGGCCCCCGCCATCATGCCGGGAGCGGCAAGCGGTATCAGAACGCGGGTCAGGCACTGTAGCCGGCTGGCGCCGCAGAGCGCCGCCGCTTGTAGCACGGCAGGATCGATCTTTTTGATGACGCCGTAGAGCGGCAGGATGATGAAGGGCAGCATGATATAGGTCATGCCGATCGTCACGCCGGTGAGGTTGTTGACAAGCGCGAGCGGCTTGTCGATCAGGCCCATACCAATGAGCATCTTGTTGATCAATCCCGTGCGCTGCAAAAGCACCATCCAGGCATAGGTTCGCGCCAGCAGGTTGGTCCACATCGACAGCAGCAGGATCGCAAAGACGATGGAAGACCAGCGCGAAGGCATGATCGCCAGCGTCCATGCGACAGGAAAACCGATCAGCAGCGACAAGACGGTCACGACGCCCGACACGATGAATGTATTGCCGAAGATCTTCAGATAGGTTTCGGAGCCCAACAACTCTACATAATTGCCAAAGCCGAATGCCGGCTCCATCACGCTGCGCAAAAGCAGCGCGATGACCGGAAAGATGAAAAAGATCGCGACGAAAGCGAGAGCCGGCGCCACCTGGGCAAATCCGGTGGGCCTTGCCGCCTTGCGCGCCGGTGCGGCCTTATCCGCAACGTCTATGTATGTCGACATGGCAACCCTTTCCCACCACGGGCGCCGACGGGCAGCGAGCGCTACTCGCGGGCCTGGACCTCGCATTGCCCCACCGCGGAGATTTTTCCGCGGTGGTCTGATCATCTCCGCCGCTTACTGCGCCTGCCAGGCGTACCACTTCTTGCCGATGGCATCCCGGTTTGCGGCCCAATAGCTCATATCGGCATTGACCTGGCTCGCCGTCTGCTGGTCGGGCAAGGTCTTGGCCGTTTCCGGGTCCATGAGTTTCACCGAGCCGAGATTGATCGGCGCATATCCGGTTGCCTTCGCTAGATCGGCCTGCGGCTGTGCCGAGGTCGCAAGCGCGATGAACTTCATCGCCGTTTCGAGGTTCGGCGCGCCCTTCGGGATGACGAGGGAATCCGCTGCGGTAATGTTCTGACTCCATGACGTCTCCGTCTTGACGCCGCTATTGGCAAGCGCCGTCATGCGGCCGTTCCAGAGACTGCCGAAAGGTGCCTCGGCCGACGCCAGCAGCTGCTGCGATTGCGCGCCGCTCGACCACCAGACGATATCCGATTTAATCGTATCGAGCTTCTTGAAGGCACGATCGAGATCGAGCGGATAGAGCTTGTCGGCGGGAACGCCGTCGGCGAGCAGTGCGGCTTCGATGACGCCGGGCGCGGACCATTTGTAGAAGGTGCGCTTGCCGGGAAACTTCTTGCTGTCAAAAAGATCCGCCCAGGTCTTCGGGCAGGCGCTGACGGCATCGGCGTTGCATCCGATGACGAAGGAATAATAGAAGCTTCCGACCGAATAATCGCTGACGAAACGCGGATCGAGTTTCGATTTATCGATGACGGAAAAATCCAACTTTTCGAGCAGGCCTGCCTTTCCAGCCTGCGCGGCATAATCGCCCTCGACGTCGACGACGTCCCAGCTCACCTGGCCGGCTTCGACCATCGCTTTCAGCTTGCCATAATCAGTCGGGCCGTCCTGCATGACGCCGATGTTGGTTTTGGCCGTGAACTGGTTGGCCCAGGCAACTTTCTGCGCATCCTGCGTCGTTCCTCCCCAGCTTGTAAAGACCATGGTCTCGGCCTTGACGGGCATGGATGCGGCTATCATTGCGGCAAAGGCCGCGAGTGCAATTCTTGCTTTCATGTTCCCTTGTCCTTGCTTTTAAGTTCTTAGAGGCATGCCTTACGCACCCGCCCGTTCATCCCAATGGGGAGAAACCGGCGGGCTTCATAATCTTGTTTTCCGCTTGTTCGATCAGGTCGCGGATCTTTGGCAGGAAAGCCTGCCACTCGGGGTCCGCCGCCAGCCGCCCGCGCCGCGCCTCACGATCGTCGAGGCTTGAATAGGCCCAGATGTGCACGATCTCGTTGATTACTCCGATTTCCGAATGGAAGTAGCCGACAAGATTGCCGAGATGCGCCTTCTGGATGGCAATCCCTTCCTCTTCGACGACCTTCAGATACTGCGGGATGGTGCCGTTCTTCAGTCGGTAGGTGCGGATCTCGTAAAACATCGGCCTCACCTCATGACGAAGGGATCGGGGATCGGATCATCCGACGTGCGAAGCCAGATGGTCTTGGTGCGCGTGTAATCGAGCGCAGCCGCAAGCCCGCCTTCCCGGCCATGGCCTGAGAGGCCGAAACCACCGAAGGGCGCGATCGGCGATACCGCGCGATAGGTGTTGACCCAGACGACGCCGGCGCGGATACCCTTCATCAGGCGATGGGCGCGCGTAAGGTTCTGGGTGAAGACACCGGATGCCAGTCCGTAGCGAGTGTCGTTTGCAAGCCTCAACGCTTCTGCCTCGCTCTCGAACGAGACAACCGACAGAACCGGCCCGAAGAATTCCTCGGCCAATGACAGCGAGCTGACACCATCGCAATCCAGGATCGTCGGCGGGAAATAGTAACCCACGCCGTCGGGCTTTTGCCCGCCGGTGACGAGCCGAGCGCCGCTCCTGATGGATGTCTCGACAAGCGCGGCCACATGATCCTGTTGTCTCTTGGTGGCGAGCGGACCGACCTCGGATGCCATATCAAGCGGTGAGCCGATGCGGATTGCTTCGGCCTTGCGCTTGAGGATCGACAGAAATGCCTCCTTGACGCTGGCCTCGATGATCAGCCGCGAGCCGGCAACACAGCTTTGGCCGGTCGCCGCGAAAATGCCCGCGACTTGCGCATTCGCGGCACTTTCGAGATCGGCATCGGCAAAGACGATGAAGGGCGATTTGCCCCCTAGTTCCAACGATGTCGAGGCGAGGTTCTCCGCCGAATTGCGGATGACATGGCGTGCCGTCTCTGGCCCGCCGGTAAAGGCGATATGCGCGACCTTCGGATGCCGCCCAAGTGCCGCACCGCAGGAAGGGCCGAAACCGGTGATGATGTTGACGACGCCGGCCGGAAAGCCGGCTTCCTGGACCAGCCGCGCGAATTCCAGTAGCGGTGCCGGTCCATCCTCAGATGCCTTGACGACCATGGTGCAGCCGGCGGCGAGCGCCGGGCCGATCTTGACGGCCGATAGGAAGAGCTGGCTGTTCCAGGGTACGACCATGGCAACGACGCCGACCGGCTCGCGGCGCAGCCAGACATCCATGTCCGGCTTGTCGATCGGCAAATGGGAGCCCTCGATCTTGTCGGCGATGCCGGCATAGTAGCGATAATAGTCGGCGACATAGGCGATTTGCGCCGAGGTCTCGCGGATGATCTTGCCGGTGTCGCGCGTTTCCAGTTCGGCAAGTTTCTGCGCATTGACTGCCACGAGATCGGCGAGCTTGTAGAGGAGCTTGCCGCGCTGCGTCGCCGTCGTCTTTGCCCAGGGGCCGTCGTAAAGGGCCTTCTCGGCAGCATTGACGGCACGGTCGACATCGGCCTCGCGCGCTTCCGGCATCTCGGCCCAGACGTCTCCGGTCGCGGGATCGATGCTCTGGAAGCGGCCTTCCCCGTCCAGAAATTCACCGTCGATATAATACTGGAAGCGCTGCATGACGTTCACTCCGCAAATGCCGGCATGACTTCGGCGATGAAGCGTTCGAGCGAAGCTTTCTTGCGCTCGAAGGATATGCCGGTGTCGATCCAGAAGGAATATTCGTCGTAACCCATCGCTTCATATGTCTTTAGCCGGGCAATCACCGTCGAGGCGTCGCCGACGACATTGTTGCTGCGCATGACCGCATCGGACAGCATGTCATTGGCGCGAATATCCTCTTCGGGGATGCGCTCGATCAGGCCCTGATGGATTGGCTTCTCGTTCTTGAACCAGGCGAAGAAGTAGTTGTAGTAGACGCTGAGCTCATGCGCGGCCCGTGCGATATCGTCCTCGGACGAGCCGACATAGGTATGCCGCAGAAGCATGATCTTCGGCCGCTCTATATGCGGGTTTTTTGCGCAGGCATCGTTGAAGCGGCCCATCAGCGCCCCGACCTCGTCATCGCCCTGCCAAAGCGGCGTCACCTGAACATTGCAGCCATTGGCGACGGCAAATTCGTGCGAATTCGGGTCGCGGGCAGCGACCCAGATCGGTGGGTTCGGCTCCTGCAGCGGCTTCGGCGCGGAGGTGGTCGACGGGAATTTGAAGAACTCGCCATCATGGGCGTAGTCCCCCTGCCAGATACCTTTGACAGCAGGGATCAGCTCACGCATACGCTGACCCGCCCCCCAGGCATCAAGACCCGGCAGCAGCCGCTCATACTCGAAGGAATAGGCGCCGCGGGCAATACCGATATCGAGGCGGCCGTCGCAGATGATGTCGGCCATGGCCGCTTCACCGGCAAGCTTGATCGGATGCCAGAACGGCGCGATCACAGTTCCCGTGCCGAGCCTTGCCCGCGATGTCCGGCGCGCCAGATCGGCGATGGTCACGAAGGGATTGGGCGCGATGGTGAAATCCATCCCGTGATGCTCGCCCGTCCAGATCGCGTGCATGCCGCCCTTGTCGGCGATCTCGCAGAGCGCGACGAATTCCTCATAGAGGCTCTTATGGGTCTGGCTCGCGTCGAGGCGCTCCATGTGAACGAAGAGAGAGAATTTCATGCTTGCACCGCCTTCCCGGAAATCGGCCGCACCAAGCCGGAGGTCTCGTCGCCAAAATAGACCCCAAAATTGCCAATCTGGCTTTCCATTGCGAAGCGGGCGACGATATCGGCCGTCGAACTCGTCTTGAAGTGCACCGCCTTCAAAGCATCCGGCTTCATGAACCTGCCCTCACGCGGCTCGCCTTGCGAGGCGAAGGCGCGATAGACGATGTGATGCTTGCCATCGCTCTTGCCTTCATAGACCGAGTATAGAAAGCCAACCGTCACCGTCAGGCCGGTCAGTGCAGTCAGATACTGGCCAAGAATGTCGGCTGGGCTGCCCTCCCTGCCCTCGCAATTCGGAAGAGCGAGAACGTCATTGCCAAGCAGCAGGATTTCGCCATCGCGCTCGATCACCGCGCCAAGCTCGATATTGCCTTCCGCAGCGGCAGAGACTGCCTTGCTTGCCAGGATCGGCGTGAAATAGCCGCCGCGCGCATAGCCGAGACCATTGCGGCCGCTATTGTCGAACGAGACGATACGTCCCATCAGGACGACATGGTCGCCGGCCTCGATCACCTGCTCCATGGCGCATTCGAACCATGCGGCGACATCGGCAAGGATTGGGCAGCCATCGGCACCTGAATTCCACTCGACGGCGGCGAACCGGTCTTCAACGGGCCGCGCAAAGGTGTTAGAGACGGCCTTCTGCGTTTCGGACAGCACATTGATGGCAAAGTGTTTCGTGCTCGTCATGGCCGCGAAATTGCGCGAGGTCTTTGCCAAGCAAACAAGAAGAAGCGGCGGATCGAGCGAGACCGACGTGAAGGAGTTGGCCGTAAAGCCGAGCGGCAGACCAACCTGATCGCGCGCGGTCACGACCGTCACACCGGTCGGAAATGCACCGAAGGCGTCGCGCAGCGCTCTTGGGTCGAAATCTTGCGTCGTCATCTTGCGTCCTCCCCGCATGAAAGCCACTCGGCAAGCAGCTCATTGACGATATCTGGCGCCGTCAGGTTCACCATATGGCGGTGCCCTTCGACGATACGCGCCCAGCCTTTGGGCGCTGCCGCGGCCATCTGCTCCGCCATCCGCGGCGTCGAGTTCGGATCGTCGGATCCCGTCAGGAACAGCGCAGGTGCCCGGACATCGGGCCAGCGGTCGCCATAGGTCTCATCGCCACCGGCGAAAGCGGCGTAAGCCGTCGCGTACCCCTGCGGATCGACAAGGCTCAGCCAGTTGCGGGTGAGTTCCCGTGCCACCGCGCTTTGGGCATCATCGCCAAACCAGCGCAGCAGCGGGCCTTCCTTGTCGACGCCGGCAAGCGGTATTGCCGCTGCGCGTGCAAGTACGGCCGCCTTGGCCTCGGGGTCGCGCCGATAGACGCCATTGAGATAGGCGACTCGCTTGATCCGCTCACCGAAGGTGGCAGCCGCCCCTCCGGCAACCAGCGCACCCATCGAATGGCCGGCAACGTTAACTTTGCCGAACTCCATCTCATCGAGAAAGCCGCCGAACCAGGCGACGAAGGCTTGCAGCGGACTTCCGGCAGGCAATGCGACGCTTTCGCCATGCCCAGGCATATCGACGGCGATGATGCGATGGCTTCCAGAAAATGCCTCGATCTGGGGCGTCCACGCTTCAAGCCGCATGCCGACACCATGGATCAGCACTAGCGGCTCGCCTTTGCCGACTTCATGATAGGCGGTGCCATGCGCCGTGTGCTTGCGCAGCAAGCCTCCCACAGTCAGATTACCGGCCTTGTTCTGATCCATCGTTTCCATCGCCGGCATCCAGACATCCGATCCTTACACGCCGGCCGGATTGGAGACGTCCTGCCCCAGATCCTTGAGATCCTGGTAACGATCGCCGATGCGATGATGCGGCCGTCCACCGACGGAGGCGCCGAGCGCTACGACGATCTCGTCGGCGGCAGGCGCATCGGGGACCGACGTCTGGATTGTCAGATAATGCGAACGACGGCCTTCATCATTCTTGTCCATCAACGGGATCATGATCGGTGCATTGGCCGGTCCGCGCGTGTTGCAGAAAGCGAGATAGGATTTGGCGCCGACGGCATGGCGATAGTGATTGCCGAAACGCAGGGTGTGGATCAGCGCGGATGCATGTTCGATCTCACCATCGAGACCCACGACGGCGGATTTGCCATAGGCTTCGACTGCCTCGCCCGATCCGACCGCATCGATGATCATCTTGGTGAGCAATTCACCGAGAACTGGCGCGGCGGCGTGAATCTCGGGCTTCAGATCCGCAACGAAGCCGCGGCCGGCCCAGGGATTTTTGACGATCGCGCAGGCCGAGAAAAGCTTTAGCGGCGTAGCCGCTGCCTTCCCCCCTTCAAGAAGCGTCGTTTCGATCTGCAGGACAGTTTTTCGGATCTGAAGGCTCATGGCTCGCTCTCATCTAATATTATATATGATGGTATGCCATAATACTATTCTGTCAAGCGGCCTTAAGCGACCGGATTGAAAAACGTGCCGCGCATCAGAAATAATCAGCTATATCAGTGCTTTATCGATATACGCGACAAGCACCAGCGAAAGCGATGCTTATCATCGCATACCTTCAGCTATTGATGTTCCGCTTTTGTATTCGTTATTATGGTATACCGTCACATCGAGGGCGTGAGAGAGTCAACCCGCTTCACCAGACAAACGACAATTTGATGAGGCGTGACGCCCACCGGTATCATCCGGCGTCGTGCAAGTCGGCCCCTCACACGGCGGGAATTTCGCCGGCGTTACCCCTGGCGGACGATAGCGCCGATTGCGTTGACGACGATACGAGCGGCGGTCAGAGCCGAAAGTCCATCGATATCGGCGGGTAGATAGAGCTCCACCAGATCGAAACCCGCAATGTCAGCCCGTCGGCCGAGGCCAGCGATCAGGTCGATAACCTGCGTATAGGTGAGACCGCCCGGCGTCCGCGCGGCAACCCCAGGCATGATGCTGGGATCGATGCTGTCGCAATCCAAGGTGACGACAACCCGCGCTCCTTCCGGAATATGCCGAAGAGCGGCTTCGACCCCTTGGGCGTGGATCTCGCGGGCCGTGACAAAGCGGCTGCCATAGCGTTGCGCTGTCTCGACATCCGAACGACGAGCGCTCCCGACGCTTCGCAGGCCGACCTGCACCATTCCAGCGACATGCGGCATCTCGCTTGCCCGCCGCATCGGGCTTGAATAGCCGTAGCGCTCGCCATGCAGTTCGTCACGCCAGTCGATGTGGGCGTCGATCTGCAGGACCCAGACCGGTCCGTGATCCGCAAAGCCTGCAATAAAAGGGACCGTTACCGAGCAGTCACCGCCGAGCAAGATCGGCACGGCCGACAATGCCAGAACGTCGCGTGTCTTGGCCTCAATCCGGCTTCGGTTGCCGGCATTGTCATGCATGACGGTCTCAATGTTCCCCACGTCGACGCAAGAAATCGGCTTGCCGTCGAACAGCGGGCCGCCGAGATCGAAATCCCAGTGTTCGACAAGCCCGGCATCACCCTGGCTGGCGTCCCGGATTGCCCCGGCCGACAAGGCATAGCCGCTGCTATCCTTGCCGGGATAGGTGCTGCCGTGCCCCGCCCCAAAGATCACCACACGCGGCAGACGACCATCGTCAAAGCGGTCCGAGAAGCCGAGAAAGGAAGAGGAAGCCGTCATTTTCATGGCCTTGGCGAGAAATCAATCGATCGGCTGCCGCCCGGAAAGCACGGCCTGAGCAATGGTGCTTGCGCTGGTGACATGATCCATCGCCGCCTGATAGGCGCCCTCGCCGTCGCCACGCCGGATAGCATCGACGATACGCGCCATCTGCGCAGGCCCTTGGACATCGCGATTTTGCGTCTTGATCGTCATAGAACGCAGGTGATTGATGCGCACCGTCAGGAGGTTGACGACGCCCCAGGCGACATGGCGGTCAACCATGCTGAACAGCGTCTGATAGAAGGACGATGTGTGAGCGAGCACGCCGGCCATGTCCTTCTCGCGGTAGCTATGCTTTATATCTTCTAGCGACTTGTCCAGGGCATCAGCGATCGCGGGATTGTTCTGCTCGGCGCAAAGCCGTGCCGCCATCCCTTCGAGTGCAGCGCGGATTTCGTAGATCTGTTTGGCTTCGTCATGATTGAGCTGGGCGACAATCGGCCCCTTGTTCGGGAGATTGGCGACGAGGCCTTCGGATTCGAGATGGCGCAGGACCTCGCGCACGATCGTGCGGCTGACGCCGAGCTGCGCGCACAGATCGCGTTCGACCAGGCGGTCGCCCGGGCGGAAGTAGCCGTTGATGATCGCCTCCCGCACCTTGTCTAGGGCAAGCTCTCGCAACGTCTTGGTGGGACGCTCCACGCGAATTGCGGCGCCATGCGCATCATCATTCATTTCCGCACCCTTGATCTCCGGATACCATAATATGGCCTACCAAAATCATCTATTGTCGAAATGAAGTCAATGCAGCAGAGCGCCCGTCAGAGCAAGGCTTGTTCATGAATGCCGAAATGCTCCTTCAACACCTTCCAGCCTTTCGGCGTCACGTCAACGGCGCGAGACGAAGGCGCCCGCCGTATGGCCTCCCGCGGAGAGGAGGTTGGTCAAACAACGCCACGAGTTCAGTGGACAGCGCACTCGAGGTGATCACTCCCCTTGTTATCAGCTGGCTACGACCTGAGAACGCGCAAGCAAACAGGTATCGCAAACCTGGCAACAGCCCTACAGACATGCAAGGCTTCTTTGTCGGTCGCCGCTTGCAATATAGCGCGACCGGCGCTTATGCCGCGCAGTATTCTGTTTGAGGCGCACTCGAGAGCCATGAAGGTCAGCTTCACAAATCATAAATTAAACATAAGACCTCCCGCAGCGGAGCCAGTCCGCTTTCAGGCGCGCGCTGACGACCTCTACGACCGCAATGGGGACGCAAATCAGTCGTTCCGCCCTTGGCTGCAATGCCATTGTTAAAAATCACGACCCACAGGCAACAAAATCGGATCTATTGATGGGAAGGGGTACGAATCGAGGACCGTCAACTTTCCAGCAGCTTAACAGGTTGAATATACACGATAATATCATTTGCCATACATCGGAACTGGGTTGAATGAGCTCAACCGCACGCCAACGTCAGCAACCTAGATGAACGCGCTCGCGATCATCCGATCTGTATGCAAATCCCTTTGGCGCCATTGAGCAGCCGCCTCAAATGATAGCTGGCGAGCGGATCATCCGCATGTGCCCCAACTAGCGCAGCGAAGGCTGGCATGGCAGCGTCGTGATCTAGCTCGAGCTTTGTAAAGGCTTCCGTATACTGCGCCACGTCCAGGCCATCGAACTTCGCCACCGATAAAGGCTCGAAGGCGCGCAACGACTGGCTTCGTCCACGAAGCACAAGATCGCCAATCGGTCGTCCTCGGAAGTCCTCTGCCGCGTTCGCTACACTTTCACTGACGCAAATCCGCGTGCCCAGCGTCTTGTTCGCGGCCTCCAACCTCGCAGCCGTGTTGACCGTGTCGCCGTAGGCAGTGAAATCGAAAAATCGATCGCCGCCGAAATTCCCGACAAGCGCCGGGCCTGCATGAACACCGATGCGCGTCACACCGAAATCGACACCTTTCTGCTTCCAGCGCTTGCGAAACGCCTCAGCCCAGTGGTCGAGTGCTTGTGCGCAGGCGATCGCGCGGGTGGCGTAATCGGCCTGATCGCCCAGCGCATTGAACAGCACTTGAATGGCATCACCAATCACTTTAGCCACCGTTCCTTCATGCGCGAAGACGACATCCGTGAGACCACCGACATACTCATTGAGCAACTCGGCCAGCACCTCGGGAGCGGCCGTCTCGACGAGTGCGGTAAAGCTCGTGATGTCCGTAAAGATCACGGCGATGTCGCGCCAGCGTACCTGCATGTCATCATCATTCCCGCCTGTAGAGAGACGCTTGGCTAGTTCGGGCGAAAAATAACGGGATAACGACGCATGGGCGCGCTCCGCTTCCGCTTGGCGACGGCGTGCTTCGCGCAAGGTTTCGACGTGACGGATGGTCTTCAGGATGGTTGCTTCTAGATCGGCGAAGTCGATCGGTTTGGTCAAAAAGTCGAACGCACCGCGATTCATTGCGGTTCGTATATTACTCATATCCCCGTAGGCGGACACGATGATGGCCGACTTCCTGTCCTCCCGCTCCTGCAGTTTCGCCAGCAGTGAGAGACCATCCATGCGCGGCATGTTGATGTCCATGAGTACGAGATCGACATGGGGATGCTGCTCGATCGCCTGAAGTGCATCGACACCGTCATGCGCGAACACGAAACTGATGCGCCCGTCTCTGATTTGCCTTCGGAATTTCCGCAGAATAAGCGTCTCCAGGTCCGGCTCGTCGTCCACCACAAGAACGGTTGCAGTCATGCGGCCGGTCCAAATCTCGCCTCGATGAGCTGGCGTAACTGCCTGAAGTCGATCGGTTTCGTCACCAGACCCTCCGCACCCCCGATCCAGCACACCGCTCATCCCAGGCATGTCAATGTTGGAAGTCATGGCTTACTTCTCCTCGTCTCCAAAAAATTACTCCTGCGCGGCAACCGGACTATGAACTCGGTAAACGCGCCAGGCTCGGTCTCGACATCGATGCTGCCGCCATGTTGTTTCACGATGATGTCGTGGCTCATGGAAAGTCCAAGGCCAGTGCCTTCGCCGGGTGGTTTGGTTGTGAAGAATGGATTGAATATCTTCTCCCTGACATCTGCCGGAATGCCGATACCATTGTCGCGAATGCGGATTTCGACATGGTCTCCGCGGTTGTGCGTGCTGGCGCAGAGCTCGGCCTCAAAGCCAGGGACTTTTTTCCCGCTTCGCTCGGCAACGGCATCGAAGCCATTGGACATCAGGTTCAGCAACACACGAGCAATCTCCTGGGGGAATACTTCGGCAGAGCCGGCATCGCAATCGAACTTGCGCTTGAGCGTGACGTTGAACTGCGGCTTCTCGGCGCGCGCTCCGTGAAAAGCGAGGTTGAGACTGTCTTCGACCAATGCATTCACGTCCGTCAGCCGGTGTTCGCCGCCGCCTCCCCGCGAGTGCAAAAGCATGTTCTTGACGATGGAATCGGCTCGCTTGCCGTGCTGCTCGATCTTTTGCAGATTGTCCTTCAACAGCCCGACCAATTCCTCGAGCTCATCGCGGACATTGTCGGAGAATGCGAGCGGCTCGATCGTATTGCTCAACTCATCCATCAGTTCGGCTGAGAGGGCTGCGAAATTATTGACGAAGTTGAGGGGGTTCTTGATCTCGTGCGCGATGCCGGCGGTCAGCTGACCAAGCGAGGCCAGTTTTTCGGTCTGCACAAGACGGTCCTGCGCGGCGCTGAGATCGTCGAGAGACTTGGATAGCTGCCTCGTCCGCTCCTGCAGCTCTTCGAACAGCCGCGCGTTCTCGATCGCGATCACGGCCTGATCGGCAAACGTTTTAAGAAGATCGATCTGGCTGTCGCCGAATGTGCCAGGCTCGGCACGCGAAACGCCTATGGTGCCGATCGCGACGCCGTCGCAAAGCATCGGTACTACGACAATACTCCGGTATCCTCGAATGCGCGCCATATCCTTGACGGCCTGGGAGATGCCGGGTTCGGCTTCGATATCGGAGCGGAATGCCATGGTCGAGCTGAGTGCAACTCGGCTGTGAATCCCTGACGAAGTCAAGGGAGTCGGAAATGAAGATCGGATCTCGCCGTGGCTGGCGAGACTTCCCGCCGTGCAGGCAGCCAGATGGAGCATGCCATCCATAACGCGCGTCACAAGCGCCGTTTGACCGCCAAGCAGCCGTCGCGAGCTCTCGGAAATGACATCGAAAACCGGCTGTACGTCGGTTCGCGACATGGAAATGACATTGAGAATCTGCGCGGTGACCGCCTGACGTTCCAGTGCAATTCCAAGCTCCGATCGTAGATCGGCGTTCTCGGCCGTCATAGAGCCTAGTTGCTGTTCAAGTTCGTCAATCCTGCGTCGAAGCTCGGCGTCCATGGCTAAACCCTGCTGGACGAGAGCGGTCTGCTGATGGCTGGCGGTTCACCGCTGGCGACGGCCGTCACCCAAGACAGGCTCTCCGGCGGCATCGCCAATGAGAGGCCGTTCGTCTTGCAATGCCGATAGACGAGATCAATGACCTCGTTTTTGGCGGACATCCTGCTCGCGGGGCTTGCCACGCAAAACTGCAGCTCGACCTCGATAGCCATTGCATCGATCGCTTTGAGCGCGACGGACGGCGGCGGAACTTTAACGATACGCTCGCAGCTCCGCAGAACGCTCAGCATGAGGTCTTCAACGACAGACGGCGGCTGGGTGGCGGCAACGTGCATGGAAAGTGAAATCCAGTGCGTTTCGTCAGGACGGCTGAGATTGGTCATTCCCTGTTTCGCAAGCACGCTGTTGGGCAGGACGACGACATTGTGCCCGCCGGTCAAAAGATTGGTCGAGCGCCAATTGGTTTCGGCGACGCGCCCTTCCGTCCCGTCGCCAAGCTGGATCCAGTCGCCGATGACGTAAGCACGACCGAGCGTGAGCGCGATCCCGGAAAAGACATCGGCAAGCGTGTTCTGCAGCGCCAGGCCGATGATGATGGCGACCACGCCGGACGTAGCCACCAAAGGGCCGATCGGCGCTCCGAAGACGAAGCCGATGACTGCCAGAGCGACGCCGAGATAGACGACACCGACGATCAGATCCTGCAGCAGATGTGCTTCCCGCGGCTTGTGGTTGACGGTGATATAGATCTGCACGAAACCGATCATCGTCCAAGCCAGATGGAGCCACCAGAGAACCCTTGCGGATTTGGCCAGCAGGATGCCGGCCTCCTGAAGCTCGACATCGTCGAGGCGATAGGGCGAAACTCCACCCAGGCCGAGCACAAGACTCATGGTGCCGAAGAATAGGATTTGCACGATCAGACGCCCGGTCGGACGGCTGCGTCCCTGGATATGCCAAATGACAATGCCAGCCAGCCCGAGCAGATTGATCAGGACGAGCGGCAGGAAATGATGTTCGCCAAACATGACGGGCTCACCGATGATGATTTTCTACAGGCGGCGCGGGCGAGTGCCGACCGCACCCGCCCCAATGCAGCTATTTCTTGATCGGGAAGGTCAGTTCCTTCTGGCTGCTGTCAACGACGAAGACGGCCAGCAGCTTCGCCGGCTTGGTCTTGCTGGCATTCTCGCTGACGCCATGGCGGTCGCCCGGCATTTCGGAGAAGTTCTCGCCGGCCTTGAACACCTTGACGGGACCGTCATTGACCTGGCTTCGGATCGCGCCCTCCAGGACCGTCGCATAGATGAAGGCCGAGGTAGGATGCGTGTGGCCTGGAGAGAAGCCGCCAGGGCCGTACTCGACCAGAATACCCTTGATGCTCTTGCCTGGAACATTCGGCAATTCATGTTCGTAGACGAGGGTAACCTTGGCATTTTTTTCGCCGGTCTCATTGGCGGCCGCGACCGTGGCAGACAAGAGAGCTGTCATGGCAAGGGTCAGGATTGATTTCATCATCTCGAATTTCCTTTCTTGAGAGCTAGGCAGTGCGCCGGCTGCTGCGGGACGTCGTCATCCGCTTATGTTTGTGGGCGCTCATTTCCGCGCGGAGGTTGCGAACCATTGTTCGAAGGTGATGTGACCGAGGCGGGGATTGTTGTCGGAGACAAGCGAACCATCCTCCAGCCTGGCGCCGAAATAGCGGGCTTCGGGGTCTCCTTCGACTTGGCGCGGATCACCCATGGCCTTCAGATAGCGGGCGACGAGCTCATTCATCCGGACGCGTTCCGGACCCGAGATCTCGACGACGCCGTTGATGGGGGCCGCCAATGCAACGGCAGCCATGGCGTCGGCGACGTCATCGGAGGCGATCGGCTGCACATAGGCCGCCGGCAGCCGGACAACATTCCCGACCGTACCGGACTGGGCGATGCCGCTTAAGAATTCCATAAACTGCGTCGAATGGACGATCGTATAGGGAATACCGGATTCGCGGATGATCTTTTCCTGGGCAACCTTGGCACGCATGTAGCCGCTTTCGGGCAGACGATCGACGCCGATGATGGAAAGAGCGATATGATGCTTCACCCCGGCCTTCTTTTCCGCTGTCGCCAGATTGCGGCCTGCCGTCTCGAAGAATTCGAGCACGGCTTTGTCCTCGAAGGAGGGCGAGTTTGCGAGATCCATGACGACGGAGGCGCCGGCAAGTGCCTCGGCCAATCCTTCACCGGTGATCGTATTGACGCCCGTATTGGGGGAGGCGGCGATGACTTCATGGCCCTGCTTGCGAAGGCGGTCGGCTGTCTTTGAACCGATGAGGCCGGTTCCGCCTATGATAACGATTTTCACGAGCTTCTCCTTTGCGGCCGCTTCGCGCACCGCATTGTTCATTCGTTTCTGAATGATTGGTCCGAGGATCGGGCCGGCCCTGCCGGTTCCGCAGATCCACTCGACTGAGCCGGGACGTGGCCTCAAAGGCCGCGCGCCGGCTCGGCTTCACTACACCAGGCGGTCAGTAGTCCCAGAAGACCGGCACCCAGCGGAAGCGATCGCCGTCGGCTGCCACGTGGCCGACGGAGGGGAACGGCATATGAGTGGCCACCAGAAGCTCGCCGGTCTCCACCAACTCCCGCAGAAGACGAACGCGGACGCGGGCAGCTTCTTCCGGATCGTGTTCGAAGCCGTTGAACCAGTCTGGGTGATCGAAGCCGACGGCGAACACAGCATCGCCGGCAAACATCAGCCGGTCCTTGCCCGATGTCACGCGGACCACGCTATGGCCAGGTGTATGGCCGCCGGTTCGAGAGACGACCACACCGGGCGCCACCTCGTGCTCATCATCGAACAATCTGAGGTGGCTGTCGTACTCCTTCCTGAACTGCTTGGCGGCCGCCCGCAGCGCGTCCGGGAAGCCGGGCGGCATCGACACGTGGGTGAAATCGGGCGCTTCCCAGAATTTAACCTCGGCCGTTGCCACGTGGATCCGCAGGTCTCGACGCAACCGCTCCTTCACTCCGTCGACGAGCAGCCCGCCAACGTGGTCCATATGCATATGGGTCAGTACCACGTCGGTAACGGATCCAAGGTCGATGCCGGCGGCTTCCAGTCGCTTGATCAATTGTCCGGCCCGCGGCAGGTTCAATTCCGGATCCAGCCCCAGACCGGCGTCGATGAGGATCGTCTGCTTGCCGCTGCGCACCACGACCACGTTCAGCGCCCAGTCGAAGGCGTCGGGCGGCAGGAACATGTCGTTCAGCCAGGCCGCGCGATCGGCCGGGTCGGCATTGTATCCCAGCATCTTGGTCGGCAGCGGCAGCACGCCGTCGCTAATCACCAGCACCTCGATATCGCCGATCTGCACCGCGTAGCGCGACGGGACCAGTTCGTCGGCGCCTGTTCTCCCGACGCGTGAGTTGTTCTCCAAGCTCATGTTAGTCTCCTGTTGAGCAATCGTGTGAGGCTTTGTTTCTGTCTGCGACATGATGCGCTCCTGTTTTGCGTGATCTAAACGGTCACAAGCCACGGCCCGGATCTTATGTTGCGGGGCGTTTGGCGGTCGATCCGGCCAAGGGAGAGGAAAAGCCATACCGGAGGATAGGGCAGCCCATGCTCTCGGGGGGGGGGCCGCAGCGGACACTTGGCAGCAAAGAGGCTGACATGAATTCTAGCCGGCCGAACGATGTCTTGCGCTCGGTCCTGCTCGTGGATGGCGTGTCACCTGTCAAAGGTTGTGGATTGGAATTGCCGGGCGGATGCATCCGCCCGACCCACTCGCATCTGGTCAGCGATTAGGCAGCACGCTTGTGATCCGCCGGATGCTGCAGCCGGAAGCCGATCGCCAGCCGGTTCCAGGCGTTGATCATGGCGATGCCGATAGACAACGCCAGAAGCTCGTCCTCCGAAAAGACGCTATGTACAGTTTCATAGTCGGCATCCGGCGCATGGCTCTCAGCAACATTGGTCAGGGACTCGGCCCATGCCAGCGCCGCACGCTCGCGATCCGTGTAAAGCTGGGATTCATGCCAGGCATCCAGCAAGAGCATACGCTCTTCCGTCTCGCCCAGCTTGAGCGCATCCTGACGATGCATGTGCAGGCAATGGGCGCAGCCGTTAATCTGCGACACGCGCACCTTGACGAGCTCCATCAGTTTGGGATCGAGACTTTTGGCAATCCAGGCCTCTACGGCGACGAGGCCATCGATGCCGTCATTCTTCCTGGCCAATATGTTCAAACGCTTGGTCATCCTGTTCTCCGTTGATTGATTACGATCGGAACGCTGGGCGTGTCGCCCGGATCACCAACTATCCCCGGCGCCGTGGATCAACCATCTGGCCGGAAGGTGCGTCTGGCTGCTCTCTGATGTAGCGGTGCCCTGCAGATCGATCAGATTTCTCGCCGGCTGCGCTACATCATCCTATCCCTCAGCATTGGATGGGCGCATCTCACGTAGAATGGTTTGCGGCCGCAAACCCACGCATTCTCTCGACATAGGCAACCGCTACGTTAGGAGAAAGCAGATGCTCAAAATCATAAAGGTCTTGGCGCTTGGCGCCGCGATCGCCACGCTGACGGTCGCCAGCGCACAGTCCCAGGATCGCGATCTTAAACCGACAATCATTCTCGTCCATGGCGCCTTTGCTGAATCGTCGGGCTGGGATGCCGTGATTACCCGCCTGACGAAGGATGGCTATGTGGCGATCGCAGCAGCCAACCCGCTTCGCGGCGTTGCATCGGATGCCGCATCCGTCGCATCAGTTGTCCATTCGGTCCGCGGCCCGGTAATCCTGGTGGGCCATTCCTATGGCGGGCCGGTCATCACCGAAGCCGCGAACGGCAGTCCGAACGTGAAAGCTCTCGTTTACGTCGCTGGTTTCATGCCGGATACCGGCGAATCCAGCGTCACCCTATCGGCAAAATTCCCAGGCAGCACGCTTGCCGACACACTCGCGCCCGTGACGCTGCCTGATGGCAAGCAGGATCTCTATATCCAACCATCCAAGTTTCGTCTCCAGTTCGCTGCCGACGTTGCGGATGACAAGGCGGCGCTGATGGCTTTAACGCAGCGACCCGTCGCCCAAGCTGCGCTTGCCGAACCCTCCGGCGTCGCGTCATGGAAGCTGCTGCCCTCCTACATGATCTACGGGTCTTCCGACCGCAGCATTCCGCCAGCGGTCATGCAATTCATGGCCGAGCGGGCACATGCCGTGAAGACTGTCGTGATCAACGGAGCCTCGCACGCACTCATGGTCTCGCATCCCGGCGAAGTCACCGCTCTCATCGAAGAGGCGGCATCCGCCCAATGATTGGCCCTTACTCCACTTTAATCATCGGGAAAGATAGAAATATGCGGGACATTCCAAACCCATCGGTCGTTAGCCTCTCACGCCGCGACGCCCTGCTCGGCAGCCTCATTGCCGGTATCGCGGCCGGCTTGCCCGCGGTTGCCGCCGCAAAGACTCCGAAGCAGCCTCTCTCCGTCAGCAGCAACCACGGAAAACAAACAACGAGCACGCTCACCACCAAGGACGGTACGGAAATCTATTACAAGGACTGGGGAACCGGCCCGGTTGTCACCTTCTCCCACGGCTGGCCGCTGAATTCCGATGCTTGGGACGGTCAGATGCTCTTCCTCGCCCAACGCGGCTTCCGCGTCGTGGCGCACGATCGCCGTGGTCATGGACGCTCCAGTCAGCCGACGTCGGGCAACGACATGGACGGATACGCCGACGATCTGGCCGCCGTTATCGAGACGCTGGACCTGAGGGACGCAACGCTGGTCGGCCACTCTACCGGCGGCGGCGAGGTCGCGCGCTATATCGGCCGCTACGGCACGAAGCGCGTCGCCAAGGCCGTCCTCATCGGCGCCGTGCCGCCGATCATGGTCAAATCGGCGACCAATCCTGAAGGCCTGCCGATCGAGGCCTTCGATGCGATCCGCGCCGGTCTCGCCAAGGATCGTTCACAGTTCTACCGAGACTTCGCCCTGCCGTTCTACGGTGCCAATCGATCGGGCTCGGGTGTCTCCCAAGGCACCCTCGACCAGTTCTGGCGCTTGAGCATGCAGGCCGGCCTGCTCAACGCCTATGAATGCGTCAAGGCATTCTCCGAAACCGACTTTACGGAAGACTTGCGGAAGTTCGACGTGCCAACACTCGTCCTGCATGGCGAAGACGACCAGATCGTTCCGATCCAGGATTCCGCCGTCAAATCCGCGCGGCTGATCAAGGGTGCCAAGGAGATCTACTATCCCGGCGCGCCCCACGGCCTCACCGCCACCCATCAAGACCAGGTCAACGCCGACCTGCTCGCCTTCCTCAAGGCTTGAGCTGGCACGGCTCGCGGGGCAAGCCGCCGTCCTCCGCGAGCCGTCCTGAACTGGCGCGGCCTTGCCGCGCCAGTTCTTCAATCCCTCTCCATCATCGTTCTCTCGGAGCTCATCCAACACGCAGCAGACTTGGCCCATAACCACCTGCGGCTTTTGGCTGAGACAGGAGGCATCCGAGTGGATCCGGATACCACTGAGGCTTGACGATTTTCCACCAGCGCGGCGATGGCGCCGCCAATAGATGGATTTCCATAAGTTGCCGCCGCGTAATGGCGCGAATAGTGTACGAGTCTGGATCACTGATGCTGCTATCGAGACTGGCCATTCGATATGCTGGCGCAGCCCAAACTTTATGTTTCCTGCAGGAGCCGCCGATGACGCGCGTCTGGTCGTACCGCCCCCAACTCCTGCACCTAGGTCAATTTTTTGCGACCTATATTCTGGGATGCGGCTTCGCACAGACACTTGCAATCGTGCCCGGGACGGGCATTTCCATATGGCCCCCGAGCGGGCTTTTCATCGCAATCCTTATGCTCGCGCCCAAGCGGAGTTGGCCGTGGTGGGTATCGATCGGCTGCCTCGGGGAGCTATTCAGCAATGCCCTGTGGTTCCACAGCCCGCTGCCCGCCGCCGTTCTGATTTATGCCGGCAACGCGCTCGAAGCCATGGTCGGCGCGTGGCTCATAAACTGGGCTTTGGGTCGGCCGGTTCGACTGGAAACCCTGCGGGAGGTTCTTGTATTCGTCGCGTTAGGCGCTGGAGTTGCTCCCGTGGTGAGCGCGACGGTCGGAAGCGCGACACTTGTTTGGTTCGGCATATTTTCACAAACCTTCTCAGGCGCCTGGCCGCTCTGGTGGATCGGGGATGCCACGGGCGTCCTGATCGTCGGACCGCTCGCGTTAGTCGTGATCCAGAACTGGAACAGCAAGACCGAGCTATCGGTTGCGCGGTGGCTTGAAGCATGCGCAGTGGGACTGATCCTTCTCGGCGTCGCGGCCCTTTCGCTCGGCAGCTACCTGCCCTTCGCCTATATCATCATGCCGCCACTGCTTTGGGCCGCCGTGCGATTCGAATTCAAGGGCGCTGTCGTCACTCTCGCCCTTCTCGCGCTAATTACCGCGATCGTCACGATATCGGGTGCCAGCCAGTTTGCCGGAAATGCCGAGAGCCAGCGCCACAACCAGATCATGCTTCAACTCTTTCTGGCGATTTCGGCATTTTCAGCTCTGGTTGTGGCCGCCATATCCCGGCAGCATCAGCTAGCCTTACAGACATTGCGTCAGAGTGTGGACGCTTTGCGTGACCGAGAGCGAGAGCTCGAGCAGATCGTAAACATGGTTCCCGTCCAAATTAGGCGTCTGACTCCGGCAGGTGAGCCAACCTTCTTCAATAAACGGCTGCTCGACTATTTCGGCCTGGATGACGTCGGGCAGTTGGACAATCGGGATAGCAGTCGTTTGGTGACCGCCATGCGGACTTTTGTTCACCCGGACGATTCCGATCGGCTCTTGAACGCGGTCCGACGTTCGATCGCGACCGGCGAGCCCTACGCAATGAAATATCGCATGCGTCGCGCGGATGGCGTCTATCGCTGGTTCGACGGTCGATGGGAGCCATTGCTCGACGATGACGGCGGGATCGTTGAGTGGTTTGCAATCTCCATCGATATCGATGATGAAGTGCGCGCGCAGGCGGCCTTGCGCGATCGGGAGCGAGAGCTCTCGCAGCTTGTGGACGCCCTGCCGGTCCACATCTGGAGCTGGACGCCTGCTGGAGAGCTGGCCTATGTCAACAAGCGATCTTTGGAAGATCTCGGCCTCTCTGGGGCGAACTTCGAAGATAGCACCCGCGTGGCGCAAGAACTAGTTCATCCCGAAGATGCTCCCAAGGTGCTGCATGCGTCAGCCAACTCCCTCAGATCCGGCGACCCCTTCATGATGCGGTATCGCCGGCGTTGGAAAGATGGCAGCTACCGGTGGATGGAGGCGCGCGCGCAGCCTCTGCGTGATCGAGATGGAGCGATCGTGCAATGGTATCAGGTATCCATCGACATCGACGATCAGGTGCAGGCCGAAGAAGCGCTGAAAACCAGTAAGCGGCAATTGGAGCAGATGATCGACACCCTGCCGATCAATATCCTGAGCTTTGCTCCATCGCGCAGGATGACCTATACGAGCAGACGATATCTGGACAATGTCGGTGCACCAACACCCGACATCGAGAACTTCGATTCGCTGGCGCGAGATTTGGCTCACCCTGAAGACTTTCCGATCATGTTTCAGAGAGCAATGAATGGCTTCGCGACCGGCCAACCTTTCGTAAACCGGTTTCGTCGGCGTACCAGGGATGGAACCTATCGGTGGATCGAGGCCCGCGCGCAGCCGCTGCTGGATGCCGATGGTGCCATCGTACAATGGTATATCATCTCGATCGATATCGAAGATGAGATGCTCGCGCAGGAGGCGCTACGGGAAAGAGAACGCTTTCTCTGGCAATTGGTGGAAACGCTACCGGCGATGATCGATTGCGCTGCGCCCAATGGCGAGCCGGTCTATCGCAGTCAGCAGCTCCGGGAATTTCTTGGCTACGAGTTGGAAGAATTGGACGGCACGAAGAAGTCACGGCTGAATGGCACGCTCGATGCCGGGGTGCACCCAGAGGATCTTGCCGGGGTCAAGGAACAGTACGCCCGTTGCCTGTCGACCGGCGAACCCTATGCACGCAGGCATCGCTTGCGCCGTTCCGATGGCGAATATCGCTGGGTCGAGACGCGAGCCGCGCCGATGCGCGACAGCGAAGGCGCCATAGTGCAATGGAATGTGATCTGCCTGGATATCGATGGTGAGGTTCGGATGCAGGAGGAGTTGCGCATGGCGCACGAGCGGCTGGCGCGCGCCAGCCAGGCGGCGAGCCTTGCCGAGCTTTCCGCCTCCATCGCACACGAGGTGAACCAGCCTCTGGCGGCGATCGTCGCCAATTCGCATGCATGCTACCGCTGGCTTTCAGCTGAGCCCGTCAATGTCGAACGAGCGAAGATTACAACTGAACGTGTCATTCGTGATGCCAATTCAGCGGCGGAAGTAGTCAGTCGCATCCGGGCGCTGTTCAAGCAATCCGTGGACAATAGGGTCAGCCTGTCGACCGCAGGCGTTATCGCCGAGGCATGTAGCCTGGTGGCTGGCGAAGCTTTGCGCCGCCGCATCCGAATCGACATCGATGTGGAAGACAAGCTTCTGCCTGTCGCGGTCGATCGCATCCAGATTCAACAGGTCCTGGTCAATCTCATCCGCAATGGCATGGAGGCAATGGACGTCGTTGCAGGGGAAAAAACTATCGACGTGCGCGCCCATCGCTTGGGTAGCGAAGTGCAGATCGAAATAGGCGACCGGGGAAACGGCATCGAGTTCCCGGATCAGATCTTCGAACCTTTCTTCACGACGAAAGAGAGCGGAATGGGCATGGGTCTCGCCATCTGCCGTTCGATCGTGGAAGCGCATGGCGGGCGTCTATGGGCCGAGAAAAATGAACCGCGTGGCGCGCGGTTCATTTTCACCTTACCAACCGTGGGGAAAGCGGCGCCATGACACCGGACAATCATGTTGTTTTCATCGTCGACGATGACGAACGCATCAGGGAGGCACTCGGCGAGCTCCTGGAGACCCACGGCATGCGCGCCATCGCGTTCGGTTCGGCGGGTGACTATGTAGACGCCGAGAAACCGGATCTACCTGCTTGTCTGATACTCGACATTGAATTGCCCGATATCAACGGCCTCGAACTGCAGCGGCAGATCGCCGAGGGCGATCATCCGCCGATCGTCTTCATCACCGGTCATGGCGACATCCCTTCCTCGGTGCGGGCGATCAAGCACGGCGCGGTGGATTTTCTCACCAAACCATTCAGCGACGCGGACCTCATGGCCGCGGTTCATACGGCAATTTCCGAAGATCGGCGAAAGCGATCGGAACGGGCCGAACTAAGCTTGTTGAAGCGGCGTTATCTCGAACTGACGCCACGCGAACGCGACGTGCTGCCGCTCGTGGTTAGCGGCCTGCTCAACAAGCAGGCGGCATCGCAACTCGGAATCAGCGAAGTGACGCTGCAAGTCCATCGACGGAATGTGATGCAGAAGATGGCGGCGGCATCGCTCGCTGATCTCGTGCGCATAGCGGAACGATTGGGAATACAGATCATCCATTCGCGCCGCATGGGAGGAAATTGAGCATGGAGAAGACAAAACCGATCGTTGCGGTTGTCGATGACGATGCGAGGCTGCTCGAATCCCTGGACGAGCTGCTGGAATCCGCCGGCTATTCAGCCTGCTGTTTCCGGTCGGCTGAACATCTGCTTGCCTGCGGTCTGTCGGATCTGGATTTGTTGATCACCGACATCGGAATGCCAGGCACAAACGGCTTTGAACTTCGTGACATGGTCAACAAGGCGCGTCCGGAACTGCCGGTATTCCTGGTTACAGGCCGCCACGAGATTGCCGATCAGGGCCGCGCCAAAGGCGTGGATGGCTTTTTTCGAAAGCCATTCGACGCGCCTGCCCTACTCATCGCGATAGGGGAAGCTCTACAGAAATCGAGAAATGGAGGGTGACATGAAAATTGACCAGCCGCTCCGAAGAACGGCACCGCTATCGCGGCAGCAAAAGAGTGACCTCAGCGAGCCCATTGTGATCATCGTTGATGACGATGCAGCTGTTCGCGAGGCCTTGTCGGAGCTGATCCTTTCGGCGGGCCTGCAGCCAATGAGCTTCGCCTCGACCCGAGAAGTGCTTGAGGCTGACATACTGGACAGCCCCGGCTGCCTGATCCTTGACGTCCGCATGCCGGGGGCGAGCGGCCTTCACCTGCAGCATCATCTGCTGGAAAGCGGTAATGCGAAGCCAATCATCTTTCTAACCGGGCATGGGGACATTCCGATGACTGTGCAGGCGATGAAAGCGGGTGCGGTCGACTTCCTGACCAAGCCAGTGCGCGACCAGACGCTGCTCGACGCCGTCATTGCCGGTATCGCGCTTGACGCGAAGCGACGGGCCAATGCTTTGGTCGTCAAGCGGAATATCGAGCGCCTGGTGACACTAACGCACCGCGAACGCGAAATCCTGCGCGAGGTAGCTCGCGGTCGGCTCAACAAGCAAATCGCCTTCGACCTCGGGATAAGTGCGGTCACGGTCAAATTGCACCGCGCCAATGCCATGCGCAAAATGGGGGCCGGCTCTATCGGCGAGTTGATCAGGGCCTGGGAGACGCTGCCCGCCGCTATGCGTGAGGCCGGTGGCGCGACGTTCTAATAGGGGTCGATCCGGCCCAGGAGTGCCTTGTCCTCACATCGCCTCGATGGCCTTTGCCTCGCGTGCGATGAAGTCGCAGAACAGTTTGACACGCAATGGCACCGTGCGGCCAAAGGCGTGCAGCGCGTTGAACGGCAGGCTCGGAAGCGCCTTCTCCGACGCGAGTGTTACAAGCGCACCGGTGTGCAACTCCTTTGCCACCAGGCACCGTAGCAGATAGGCGGCACCCAGCCCCGCGAGCGCCGCCTGGATGAGCGCGGCACCTGAATCGCAATCAATACGGCCGGCGGGAATAAAGCTGCTGCCATTAGTCAGGCGCACAGGCTGGACCATGCCGCCGAGCACGTAGCGAGCAAAGGGTAGGGTCGCCAGCTGTTCGACAGGTACCGGAGGATTGCTCGAGGCCTCCAGAAAAGCCGGAGATGCGACGATTGCCAGCGGCAGATCGGCCAGATGGCGGACCATGAGATCGCTCTGCGCCGGATTGCCGGCGCGCAGCACGACGTCATAGTCCTCGCGGATGAGGTCAACGAATCGATCCGTCAGGCCAATATCGAGATGCAGGTCCGGATTGTCCGCAGCAAAGCCTGTAAACAGCCGCGGTAGCAGCAGAGGCGCCAATTCGGTCGGCATGCTGATACGCAGGCGGCCGGAGAGCGCGGCATCGGACCTGATCACCTCATCACTGGAATCCAGATCCTGCAGGAGCGGTGCGACGCGCTCGAAGAAAATCTGGCCTTCCTGCGTCAACGTCAGGGCGCGGGTGGAGCGCAGGAAGAGCCGGACGCCGACCTTCTTTTCAAGCCTCGCCACGCTCTTTGACACCGCTGATGGCGTCGTATCGAGCGCGCGCGCCGTAGCGCTGAAAGAGCCGGCCTGTACCGTCCGCACGAAAGCCATCAATCCAGACGTCTCATTCAGTAGATTCGGCATTTGCGACTCCGCGGCACAAATCATGTGCCCGTTCATGATCTAACAGCCAAGGATGCCCGCGTTTATCTCAATCCCAGCTGAAAGGAGATAATCAATGCAGCATCTCAAAGACAAGGTCGCCGTTATTACCGGTGGCAATAGCGGTATCGGCAAGGCGACCGCCAAGCTTTTCGTCGAAGAAGGCGCGAGGGTCGTAATCACCGGCCGGCGGCAGGATGTCGTCGACGAAGCAGTGCGCGATATCGGTCATCATGCCATCGGCATCGTGGGCGACGTCGCCGATCTTGAACATCATCATAGGGTGGTGGACATGGTGGAGAATCATTTTGGCGGCATCGACATCTATATGGCCAATGCCGGCGTCATCAATCTCACCGCATCCCGCAATGTGACACCGGAAGACTATGATCGCCATTTCGCCATCAACACGCGCGGTGTATTTTTCGGTGTACAGGCGATCGCACCGCTGATACGCGATGGCGGCAGC
This sequence comes from Martinezella sp. CNPSo 3959, assembly GCF_057784355.1. NCBI lineage: Bacteria > Pseudomonadati > Pseudomonadota > Alphaproteobacteria > Hyphomicrobiales > Rhizobiaceae > Martinezella > Martinezella sp. CNPSo 3959. Next base: position 1,825 of record NZ_JBXSOV010000016.1, on the reverse strand, counting down.
ATCATTGTTACAAGTTCGCTCGCTGCGACAAAGGTGCTGCCGGACCACGCCGTCTATGCGGGATCGAAAGCCGCCGTCGCCGCCTTTGCAAGAAACTGGGCAATCGAGCTTAAGTCCCGCCGCATCCGCGTCAACATCCTCAGTCCCGGGCCGGTCGAAACCGAAATCCTCGGTAAGCTCGGCGTATCGGATGCCGAGCGTCCGGCCTTCGAGGGGCAAATGGCATCGCTCATCCCGGCGGGCCGCATGGGACAGCCGGAAGAACTGGCGCGAGCCGCGCTCTTCCTCGCCTCCGACATGAGCAGCTTTATCAATGGGATCGAGCTTCATGCCGACGGCGGCATGACCTTGGCTTGAAAGGACGCTGACGTCTGAGCGCGCGGCTGCCCACCCCACGGTACCGACATATCGTGCAATCCGTCCGCCCTCATGTCCCGAACGCTATAGGGAGCAATCCTTTGGGTTGCACCACCCCTACTTGCGCATAACTCGACCGGCAACACCCGCGAACCTAGAGTTCGCTACGTGGCCCGTGAATGCCACACCTTAAACTTACAACTGGAGCTTATCATGTCGAACGCAGAGGCAACATCTCGACCAGTGGATCAGCAAGCCAAACCCGGACCTGACGAATTGGTCCCGTCGCGCTACGCAGTGCAGGTCGGTGATATCGACGTCATGGTGATCAGCGACGGCATGCTGACGCCGCCGGCTGAATCGATGGCAACCAATGCTGACCCGGCCACCCGCGGGGCTTGGCTGGATAGTCAATTTCTTTCAAAGGAGGCCTTCGACTGGGCGCTCAATGCCGTCGTGGTCCGCACAGGAAAGCAGACGATGCTGATCGACAGCGGCCTCGGCGAAGAATATCCGGACTTTCCGCGCGCCGGGCAATTCGTGCATCGGCTGGAAGCGGCCGGTGTCGACCTCGGATCCGTTACGGATGTCGTGTTGACCCACATGCATTTCGACCATGTCGGCGGCCTTCTTGCCGAAGGTGTGAAGGAGAAGATGCGTCCCGATCTCCGCGTGCACGTCTGCTCCGCCGAAACCGAATTCTGGAAGTCGCCTGACTTCTCCCGCACTGCCATGCCGCCAACACTCGCTGCGCTGGCCCGCAAGGCGTCGCTCGATTTCATGAATGTCTACGGCCCCCACATTCGAACTTTCAAGGATGAGGCCGAAGTGGCTCCCGGCGTTTCCGTAACCCGTACAGGCGGTCACACGCCGGGGCACAGCGTCGTCAGGGTGAGGTCTGGCAAGGATCGCCTGATGTTCGCCGGCGATGCGATCTTCCCGGTGTCCTTCGATCACCCGGAATGGCACAACGGCTTCGAACATGATCCGGAAGAAGCGACGCGCGTTCGTCTCCGCCTCATGCAGGAACTTGCAGATACGGGTTCCTGGCTGATCTCGACGCACATGCCCTTCCCGTCCGTAGGTCGCGTCGCGGTGGCCGGCGACCTCTTCCGCTGGGTGCCGGCGTGGTGGGATTACTGAACATTACTCGGTAAGATCGATCAGTATTTGGAGATGGAAGCCTGGCGCATCACATGATGCGCCGGTTCTTTGGTGACAACAGAGTCGTATGCCTTTCTTGGGATAAGGTTCTATTATGGAACATCCTTTGGTAAGCGAGAGGCAGCAATTCATCTGGCCTGCGTCGAGGACCCCCGTCGTTCCGGGTTCAGGATTCCGCCGACGATCTGTAACCAACGCCACGAACACCGGACATCATTCGATGCGCGCCCGCCTGCTCAAACTTCTTACGAAGTTTGCTCATGTGGCTGTCGACGGTGCGGTCAAGCGCATCGCCTTCGGGAAG
>NZ_JBXSOV010000015.1:0-145107 GCF_057784355.1 Martinezella sp. CNPSo 3959 | reverse complement strand
AAGTGGCGCTGAAATCCTGGAGATTTTTTCGCGATTGGCGGCGATTTCAGGATTCATTTTACGTCGTCTGCCGGAATCGCCCCGATAAGCGCTCCCAAAGGGCTACTTGCGCCTGTTGCAAGCACCGGATCCGCCTCGCATTGCCAGCCGGACACCCAGGACCTAATAGACATCGAGAGATTGAAGGGAGCGGATATGGTGCTTCTCGATAAAAGGCGGGCACAAGCTGCGTCGAACCGGCAAACTCCAGCTTTCGCCCATAAACATATGTGGAGCCCGCCGGCGTGACATATAGAGTGCCTTCATTGCCGGAGCTGCCGGTCTCGCATGTGCTTGCCGATATTGGCGCCGCACTCGCTAAAGAGCGGCGTGCCGTGCTTTCCGCGCCGCCCGGCGCCGGCAAGACGACGCTGGTGCCGCTTTATCTCTTAGGGCAGGCCTGGCGCGGCGATGGCAGGATCATTCTTCTGGAACCACGGCGGCTGGCGGCAAGGGCCGCGGCCGCCCGCATGGCCTCGCTGCTTGGCGAACAGGTCGGCGATACGGTGGGCTATCGCATGCGGCTCGACAACCGCATCTCTTCCAAGACCCGCATTGAGGTGGTGACGGAGGGTGTCTTCGCGCGGATGATCCTCGACGATCCCGAACTATCAGGCATCTCCACCGTCATCTTCGACGAATTCCACGAGCGCTCGCTGGATGCGGATTTCGGCCTGGCGCTGGCCCTCGACGTGCAATCGGCGCTGCGCGACGATCTGCGCATCCTCGTCATGTCGGCAACGCTGGATGTTGAGCGTGTCGCGATCCTGCTCGATCATCCACCGGTCATCGAGAGCATGGGCCGCAGCTTTCCGATCGATATCCGCCATCTGGATCGGCCGGCAGGGGAACGGATCGAGGATACGGTGACGCGGGCGATCCTCAACGCGCATGCGAGCGAACAGGGTTCCATCCTCGCCTTCCTGCCCGGTCAGGCGGAAATCACCCGCACGGTGGAGCGGCTCGAAGGCCGCTTCGGGTCGGAGACGATGATCGCGCCGCTCTACGGCAATCTCAGCCAAAAGGAGCAGGACGCGGCGATCAGGCCCGCAGTCCAGGGCACCCGCAAGATCGTGCTGGCAACCTCGATCGCCGAAACCTCCATCACCATCGATGGCGTGCGCATCGTCATCGACAGCGGATTGCAGCGCCTGCCTGTTTTCGAGGCTTCGACCGGCATCACGCGGCTCGAAACGGTGCGCGTATCGCGTGCCTCGGCCGATCAGCGCGCCGGCCGTGCCGGGCGAACTGAGCCGGGTATAGCCATCCGCTTGTGGCACCCGGGCCAGACGGCGGCACTTCCGGCCTTTACGCCACCGCAGATTCTTTCCAGCGACCTTTCCGGCCTCGCACTCGATCTCGCTCATTGGGGCGTGCAGGATCCGGCAACGCTTGCCTTCGTCGACCAACCGCCGGCAACGACACTTGCCGAGGCGCGGACCCTGCTGCGGCAGCTGGGTGCGCTCGACGCGGAAAACGGGCTAACGGCGCGCGGCCGGCTTATGCGCGAGCTCGCCCTACCTCCGCGACTGGCGGCCATGGTTATTTCCGCTGGCGAATTCGGCCAGGCGCGCGAGGCGGCGCTGCTTGCTGTGCTGCTGACGGAACAGGGGCTTGGCGGCCAGAGCATCGATCTGGAAGATCGGTTGCGTCGCTTCAAGACGGAAAAGGGCGAGCGGGCCGAGGCGGCGCGCCGGCTGGCCGGGCGACTCGCGCGGGCTGCCGGCAGCAAAGGCAGCGCCGCCACTTCTGCTCCTCCGCTTGCTGGCGCGCTGCTGCTGCATGCCTTTCCCGATCGAATCGCGCTGCAGCGCGGCGGGCGGGGGCGATTCGTCATGGCCAATGGGCGCGGCGCGGAACTGCCGGAGACCGAGCGGCTGGCGGGATCGCTGATGCTCGTCATCGCCGACCTGACGGGACGGGCAGCGCAGGCGCGCATTCTGGCGGCGGCGGAGATTTCCCGCGCCGATGTCGAAGAGCATTTGCCGGGCGAGATCCGCACCGAAGATCAAAGCTTTTTCGATAAAGCGAGCCGACAGGTGCGGGCGCGGCGGGCGACAAGGCTCGGCGCCATCATCTTCGAGGAAACGCCCCTGCCCCGCCCCTCCGGTGAACAGGCGGCGAAAGCGCTGGCCGAAGGTATTCGCGAACTCGGCATTGACGTCCTGCCTTTCTCCAAGGAAGCGATGCAGCTGCGCGACAGGATCAGCTTCTTATACAGGACGATCGGCGAGCCCTGGCCCGACATGAGCGATGAAGCACTGCTTGGCCGACTCGACGAATGGTTCACGCCGTTTCAAAGCGGTGTGCGCGGCCTTTCCGATATCTCGGCCGGCGGGCTCTCCAATGGACTGATGTCGCTGGTGCCGCACGAACTGCAGCGCGATCTCGCCCGAATGGCGCCGACGCATTTCGAGGCGCCCACCGGTCAGCGCCATCCTATACAATATGACGGCGAGGAGCCGCTGCTCACCATCCGCGTGCAGGAGCTGTTCGGGCTGAAGCAGCATCCGGCCATCGGCGGCGGCAGATTGCCGCTGGTGCTGGAATTGACATCTCCGGCACATCGCCCGATCCAGACGACGCGCGACCTGCCGGGCTTCTGGGCCGGATCCTGGAAGGATGTCCGCGCCGACATGCGCGGCCGCTATCCCAGGCATCCATGGCCGGAAGATCCGGCCGAGGCCTTGCCGACGACACGCGCCAAGCCAAGGGGGACCTGACGATGGCACGCTTCTTCCGAGGACTGGAAAAACTCTCCGAGGCCGAAATGAAGGCACAGGAAGGCCACCATACCAGCCGGCGGCTAAGGCTGCAGACACTGGTGCGCCTCCGCTGGCTGGCAGTCGGCGGCCAGACGGTGACGGTGATGATCGTTGCCTTCTGGCTGAAATTTCCGATGCCGCTTCTGCCGTGCTGCGTGCTGATCGCCTGCCTTGCCTGGATCAACTTCTTCCTGACGCTGCGCTATCCGCCGACGCACCGGCTGGAACCCCCGGCCGCTTTCGCGCTGCTCAGTCTCGATCTTCTGCAGCTCTGCGGGCTGCTGCTGATCACCGGCGGGCTTGCCAACCCTTTCTCAGTGCTGGTCTGCGTGCCCGTCATCATCTCCTTCGCCTCGCAACCGATCCGCTACAGCATGCCGCTGATCGGACTTGCGATGATCTGCATTAGCGGCCTCGCCTTCTCGCCCTTCCCGCTCCCCTGGTACGAGGGTGTTGCCGTCAACATCCACAGCGTGATGCAGCTCGGCGTCTGGTGTTCCATCGCCTCCACCATGGCCTTTGCCGCCTTCTATGCCTATCGCGTCTCCATGGAGGCCTCGCAGCTTGCAGATGCGCTCTCTGCAACCGAACTGGTGCTGCAGCGGGAAAAGCATCTGTCTCAGCTCGACGGCCTAGCGGCAGCGGCCGCACACGAACTCGGCACGCCGCTTGCGACGATCAGCGTCGTCGCCAAGGAGATGGAACGGGAGCTCAGAGAAGACGACCGGTTCCGCGAGGATGTGGCGTTGCTGCGCAGCCAAAGCGAGCGTTGCCGCGATATCCTGCGGCGGCTGACGACGCTCTCTTCCGAGGATGAGGCGCATATGCGGCGGCTGACGCTATCCTCGATGATGGAAGAGATCATCGCGCCGCATCGCGAATTCGGAATCAACCTGGAACTCATCGAAAAGAGTCCCCGCTCCGGCGAGCCTGTTCTGTCACGCAATGCCGGCATCATGTACGGCCTCGGCAACCTCATCGAAAATGCGGTCGACTACGCCCGCAAGACTGTGACCGTCACGGTGGAATACACCGCCGAAACTCTGACTATTATCATCGAGGACGACGGCGGCGGGTACTCGCCGGAAATACTGGCGCGGATCGGCGAACCCTATGTCACCTCACGCCAGCGCGACGACACGGCAGGCGGGCTCGGGCTCGGGCTCTTCATCGCCAAGACGTTGCTGGAACGCTCTGGCGCTACACTTTCCTTCGGCAATCGCGACGCGGAGACGCCGGGAGCGCGTGTCCGCGTCGAATGGCCGCGCGTGTTAATCGACAGTAATTCGACAAAATGATTTTCGCGGCTTAAAACTGCCATCGTCAAAATCGGTTGAATATGCAGGCGGATGGTCGCCGGGATAGAAGATAAAATGACGGATAAGGAAAGCGTGGCCCCGCAAGCAGGGGCCAAGGATGCCGAGGCCTATATCGGCCCGGATGCTACATTGCTGATCGTCGATGACGATGGCCCCTTTCTGCGCCGACTGGCGCGGGCAATGGAGACACGCGGCTTTGCAGTCGAGACGGCGGAATCCGTGGCGGAAGGCGTTGCCAAATCCAAGGCGACCCCGCCGAAATATGCCGTGGTCGACCTTCGCCTCGGCGACGGCAACGGGCTCGACGTGATCGAAGCCATCCGCCAGCGGCGTGACGACACACATATTGTGGTGCTGACTGGCTATGGCAACATCGCGACAGCAGTGACCGCAGTCAAGCTCGGCGCGCTCGACTATCTCGCCAAGCCGGCCGATGCAGACGACGTCTATGCCGCGCTGACCCAGCGCCCTGGTGAGAAGGCCGAAGTGCCTGAAAACCCGATGTCGGCGGACCGCGTACGCTGGGAGCATATTCAGCGCGTCTATGAAATGTGTGAGCGCAATGTCTCCGAGACGGCTCGCCGGCTCAACATGCATCGCCGCACCTTGCAGCGCATCCTTGCCAAGCGGGCGCCGAAATAGAGCATACTTTGCCTCGGAGAAGGATGCTGTAAGCGCGAGTTGCAAAAAACGCTCGAAGCTAAAGCTCCTCGCTTCCCTCATCGGCGTCCTGCGCTATCGAAGGGCGGGCACCAACCAGGGTCGAGCCACCGGTCTCGACCCGTCCTTCGGACCCCCGAGGGGAGAAGGCAAAATCTTTACCCGTTGCCCACTCGGCCAGCATTAGGCGCTGGGCTGCGGCGCGGGAGAAGTTGAGCGTTACCGACTTGCGCGTCGCCGGCGGCAGGCGATGCTCCGGCGCCTCGCGGATCATATGGGCGCCATAACCATCCGACAGAAACAGCCCGCAATCTTCCGGGAAGATATCCAGGGGCACGTCCTTGTGCGTCGCGAAGAACATCCGGTCGCAATGCTGCCGGTATTCGGGCCATTTGCGGTCGACGCGGAAATCTTCGATCGAGGTCTTGATCTCGATGATCCAGATCTCGCCCTTTTCCGAAAGGCTGATGAGATCGGCGCGGCGCCCGCTGGCAAGGGGCAGCTCGGGTAGCACGGCGTGACGCATGTCATGCAGTAATAGTTGCACGCCCTTGCGTACAAGCATGGCCCGTTCCGACTGCCGACCATCTATTAACGGATTGTTATTGTAAACGTTCAAAATCGTCATGAATTGTCTCGGGGACAGGCCTGGCGTTGTTGCAAAAAAACCATGTCCTTCTAATTTGCGCGCCGGCACTATTTTTGTAGGGCCAGAGCAGCTTGCAAAGCCAAGTTTAATGGAAAATAAACTTTAGACAAAGATGGTTGATAGCCATCCGTTTCCCGCCACGAAAATTCAAGAGACTTCCATGCGCATCCGTAATGCTATGACCGCACTCGGCCTTGTCGCAATGCTCGCATCGGCTGGCTATGCCACCACCGCCGCAGCAGCGCCGGCCGCTACCGCAAATTCGGCTACCGAGACCATCAAGACGTTCGATGGCGATTATGGTGTGACGACCGACAATGGCTTTCAGCTGCCGGCGATCCCGATCCAGAAGGTGAAGCCGCAGTTCCGCCGTCAGATCGTCGAATACAAGACGGATGAAGCCGAAGGCACGATCATCGTCAACACGCGCGAGCGTCACCTCTACTACATCCTCGGCAATGGCGAAGCGATGCGCTACGGCATCGGCGTCGGCAAGCAGGGCTTCTCCTGGTCCGGCACCGCCTATGTTGCATGGAAGCAGGAATGGCCGAATTGGCACCCGCCGAAGGAAATGGCTGTCCGTCGTCCGGAAATTGCCAAGTATGTCGACGGCGGCATGAACCCGGGCCTTTCCAACCCGCTCGGCGCGCGCGCCATGTATCTCTATAATGAAAAGGGCCAGGACACGCTGTTCCGCCTGCACGGCACGCCGGAATGGGCTTCGATCGGCACCGCCGCCTCCTCCGGCTGCATCCGCCTGATCAATCAGGACGTGATCGATCTCTACAGCCGCGTTCTTCCGGGCCGCAGCACCAAGGTTGTCGTGGTCCAGTAATCACTGGATATTCGGATTGAAAAAGGCCGCCGGATCGATATCCGGCGGCCTTTTTATTTGGGGCGGGTGGCCGTCCCTCCTTCTCCCTTTGGGAAGAAGGTGCCAAGCATTGTTCTTGGCCGCAAAACATCACAAACGAGCTATCAACCCGCCTGCTTTGCCTTCAGTTCGATGCGGCGGCGATGCAGGACCGGTTCGGTATAGCCGTTCGGCTGCTCGCGTCCCTTGAGAACGAGATCGAGGGCGGCCTGGAAGGCGACCGAACTATCGAAATTTCCTGACATGGCGATGTAGTTGGGATCGCCGGCATTCTGCTGATCGACCACCGCCGCCATGCGCTTCATCGTTTCGACAATCTGCGCTTCGCTGATGACCTTATGATGCAGCCAGTTCGCCATATGCTGCGCCGAGATACGCAAGGTGGCGCGGTCTTCCATCAGGCCGACATTGTTGATGTCAGGCACCTTGGAGCAGCCGACGCCCTGATCCACCCAGCGCACGACATAGCCGAGGATACCCTGGCTGTTATTGTCGATCTCGCGCTGGATTTCCTCCGGCGTCCAGTTCGGCCGCGAGGCGACCGGCACGGAGAGGATGTCGGAAAGCTTGGCGCGGGCGCGGCTCTTCAGGCTCTTCTGGACATCGGCGACATTGACGCGGTGGTAGTGGGTGGCGTGCAGCGTCGCTGCCGTCGGGGACGGCACCCAGGCGGTGTTGGCGCCGGCCTTGGGATGAGCGATCTTCTGCTCGAGCATGGCGGCCATCAGGTCCGGCATGGCCCACATGCCTTTGCCGATCTGGGCATGGCCGGAAAGGCCGCATTCGAGGCCGATATCGACGTTCCAGTTCTCGTAGGCGCCGATCCAAGAGGCCTGCTTCATATCGCCCTTGCGGATCATCGGGCCGGCTTCCATCGAACTATGGATCTCGTCGCCGGTGCGATCGAGGAAGCCGGTGTTGATGAAGACGACGCGCTCGCGGGCGGCGCGAATGGCCTCCTTGAGGTTGACCGTCGTGCGGCGCTCCTCGTCCATGATGCCCATCTTCATGGTGTTCCTGGGCATGCCGAGCAGGTCTTCGACGCGCGTAAAGATATCGACAGCGAAGGCGACCTCTTCGGGCCCGTGCATCTTCGGCTTGACGACATACATCGAGCCGGTGCGGGAATTCTTGCGGCGGCCATTCGGGCCGATGTCGTAGAGCGCGATCAGGCCGGTGATGGCGGCATCCATGATGCCTTCAGGCACCTCGTTGCCATCGCGGTCGAGAATGGCCGGATTGGTCATCAGGTGGCCGACATTGCGCACCAGCATGAGGGAACGGCAATGCAGATCGAACGTGCTGCCGTCCGGCGCGGTGTAGGCGACATCGGGGTTCAGCCGGCGCGTGAAGGTCTTGTCACCTTTGACGACTTCCTCTGTCAGATCGCCCTTCATCAGGCCGAGCCAGTTGCGGTAAACTTCGGCCTTGTCCTCGGCATCGACGGCCGCGATCGAATCCTCACAGTCCATGATCGTCGTGATTGCCGATTCCAGGCGGACATCGGAAATGCCGGCCGGATCGGACTTGCCAATGGCCGTGCTCGTGTCGATGACGATTTCGATATGGATGCCGTTCTGCTTCAGCAGGATATGGGTGGGGGTAGCGGCATCGCCGAGATAGCCGGCGAAATGACTGCTATCGGCCAGCTTTACAGCGCCGCCGTTGGTCGTAACCGCCAAAGCGCCATCCTTGACCGCAAGGCCGGTGACGTCCTTCCAGCTTGCACCGGCGAGCGGCACGGTGGAATCCAGAAAATCACGAACCCAGGCGATGACCTTCTCGCCGCGCTTGGGATTATATCCCCTACCCTTTTCGGCGCCATCGGTCTCGGGAATGGCATCGGTGCCGTAGAGGGCGTCGTAAAGCGATCCCCAGCGGGCATTGGCCGCGTTCAGGGCATAGCGGGCATTCATGACGGGAACGACGAGCTGCGAGCCGGCGATCTCTGAGATTTCCGGGTCGACATTGGCGGTCGAGATCGTGAAGGCCGGGCCTTCGGGCACGATATAGCCGATCTCGCGCAGGAAGGCTTCATAGGTGGCGAGATCGACGGGGGCGCCGTTCTTGCGATACCAGTCGTCGAGCGCTGCCTGCATCCGGTCACGCTTGGCAAGGAGCTCACGGTTTCTCGGTGCGAGATCGTGGACGATCTTGGAAAAGCCGGCGAAGAAGGCCTCCGCATCCACGCCCGAACCCGATAGCGCCTCCTTGACGAGGAAATCGTAGAGGACCTGTTCGATCTGAAGTCCGTGTTTTTCAATGCGGCTCATGCCATATACTCCTCAAGGCCGTTCCACGGCTCAATTTTTACATGTTGCCACTTTGCTGACGGTTTCACTTCTGTCAATTTGGCAATAGTTCGAAAGATTTATGCCACTCGGGAAATAATCAGTCCGCAGCGATTCGGGGACGGCCCGTAGCGGTCGCCACGAACCGGGCCTCGATCAGCTTGCGACTGCCTTCCACCTCGGGCGCATCCACCTGCTCGTCCACCGCAACCACCAGATCCACGGCACCATTCAGCCTTGCCTGCGCCATTGCCGCCTCGATGGCGCGCGAGCGGGCATCGGCGAAGCTGCGATCCTCATCGGTGAAGCGCAGGCTTTCGCCGGCGCCGTTCAGCACATAGATGCCATCCTCCGGCATGGTGACGAAAACGGTGACGCTGGTGCGGACCTGACCGACGACGGCACCGACGGCATTCGCCACATCCGAATCGCTGGGAATGGCGTTTTCGGTCGCCAGCATCTCGGCAATGGCGGGATAATAGACCGGAGCGGAAGCACCGAGGCCGACGAGCGGCCGATCGAGCGAAATGGCAAAGCGGGCAATCCCCGGCGCGCGGCGAAGGGCGCGATCGATGGAAATGGATTTCGCGGGAGCGAGATCGGCCACGCCATCTTCGGCAAGGCAGGCGGCGAGAATGACATCCGCCGACTGGCGGGTGAGGCGATCAACGATCTTCTGCGCCAATTCCTCGACAGATTCGGCGATGAGACGTCCCGAACCATCCTTCAGCCGCATCGCTAGCGCAAGCCCAAGGCGGGCAGCCTCTGCATTCCACTGGTTTTGCCGGCCGAGCACGTGCATGGCATCGGAAGGCGTCAGGCCGCTCAGATGCACGAGGCCGCGCGCGACAAGCCGATCCAGCGTCGCCTTCTGCGACGTCATCGTCAGAAGCTTGTCGAGCGCAACGGGCACGCTGCCGATGCGATCGAACAACGCCTCCTCCGGGCTGCTGAGGCCGCTTGCCAGATGATCCGGCACGCCGGTGCGCAGCGCAAAGCGGCCGGCATTGCGGGCGAGATGCGTCGCCCGCAGCTGCTGCTCCAGGACATTCAAGACTGCATCGCCATGCATGTGAGCGGCGAGGCTCAGCGGCAACAGGCGGCGCGGGCCGAGTTCGAAGGCGGCGACGAGGCCACGGTCGTTGATCTTCACTTCGGAATCGCCGCCAAGGCCATAAGTGCGCATGGCAACGGCCTCGACCATAGTGCGATAGCCTCCGACCACGGCACCATCGGCATCGAGACGCGGCCTGCCATCCTCCATGACGGCGACGTCGGTGGTGGTGCCGCCGATATCGGAAACGACGGCATTGTCGAGGCCGGTGAGATAGCGCGCGCCGACGAGGCTTGCCGCCGGACCCGAGAGGATCGTCTCGATCGGGCGGAGCTTGGCTTCATCGGCCGAAATCAAGGCGCCATCGCCGCGCACCACCATCATCGGGGCGGAAATGCCGCGTGTCGCTAAAAAACCTTCGCAGGCGCCGACGAGACGATCGATCATCGAGACGAGTCGGGCATTGAGCAGCGTCGTCAGGGCGCGGCGCGGCCCGCCCAATTTGGAAGAGAGTTCATGGCTGCAGGTGACCGGCAGATGCGAGATTTCGCGGATGCAATCGCGCACCCTGATTTCATGAGCCGGGTTCCGTACGGCGAAATAGCCGGCGACGGCAAAGGACGACACCGACTTCGCCAATTCGGGTAACGCATCGCGCAGCGCCGTCATATCGAGCGGGTTTTCATTGCCGTGAACATTATGGCCGCCAGGAAGATAGAGCACGGGATCGGAGCCCAACGCTTCCGCAAGGCCGTCACGCTTGAGATCCTCAGGGCCGAAACCGATCATGACCAGCCCGGCTCGGCCGCCCTGCCCTTCGACAAGCGCGTTGGTGGCAAGCGTCGTCGACAGCGATACGAGGCCGATCGCCGAAACGGGAATATCGGCCTTGGCAATGACCGCATCGACGGCGCCGGCAATGCCGACGGCCAGATCATGCCGCGTGGTCAGCGATTTCGCCTTGGCGATCACGCCATCGGTTTCATGGAAGAGAACGGCATCGGTGTAGGTTCCACCCGTGTCGATGCCGAGCAGGAAATGAGACGTCACGACAATATCCAGCCTTGAATGCACTGTGATGCCGTTATTGCACCCTTCCGGGCCGGGCCGCTAGCTGGCAAACGGCAAAAACAGTCCTACCGCCTCGTAACCCGCATCGGCAGACCGCCACGCGGCTGAGTGGTCAGCTTCTGCACCGGCCAGGGATCGGTCTCATCAGTCAGGTCGAAGCGGAAGCGGCGCATCATGACGGCAAGGGCGATGACCGCTTCCTGAAGCGCGAAAGTGGCGCCGATGCAGACGCGGGGACCGGCGCCGAAAGGCAGATATTGGAAGCGGTTGATCTTGCCGCGGTTCTCCGGAAGGAAGCGCTCCGGTATGAAGGCGCGCGGCTTTTCCCAGTAGAGTTCGTGGCGATGCAGCGTCCAGGGCATGATCAAGACGGTGATGCCCTTCTCCATCGTCACACGCTCGCCCTTGGCGCTCGTCCATTCGTCATCAGCGATGGCGGCACGATTGATCGACGGTGCCGGCGGATAAAGGCGCATCGCCTCCTCGAAGGCGGCTCGGACGTTCGGCATCAGGTCGAGCCAGGCGACCGGCTCGGCATCGGTTGCCAGCACGCGGTCAATTTCCTCTTCCATGGCATCGCGAATATGCGGGCTGTTGGCGACGCAATAGAGCGCCCACGCAAGGGCACGGGCTGTTGTCTCGTGGCCTGCGCCGATGAAAGTGAGGATATTGTCCTCGATCTCCTCCATGGTCAGTCCATCTGGACCGGCCTTTTCGAGCAGCAGCGTCAGGAAATCATCCGGCGCGCTGGCGCGATCCCGGCGCATCTTGTCCAGCCGCTGATCCATGGTGCTGCGGACGATGCCGCGGAACTTGTCGAGCACGCGCTGGCCGCCGATGCGGGTGATGCGTGGCACCCAGGCAGGAGCGCGCAAAAGATCCATCGGATCGACCCGGCCCATGCGATGCAGGAGCTCATTGACTTCATCGGCGAAATGCTCGCCCTCGGTGACGATCTCGCCGGAAAACAGGGTCTCCGCCAAGATGGCGAAAGTCAATTCGGTCATGTCGGCGGCAATATCGAATACGGCGCCTTCGTTGCCGATGTCCTCGTATTTCTGCAGATATTCCAGGCTTTGGCTGAGCATCTGGCCGGCAAAGCCCTGGGCGTGACGCGGTGTAAAAACCGGTGCCACAGCCTTGCGCGAGCGCTTCCAGACCGGCCCTTCCGCCGTCAGCAAGCCGTCGCGCAGGATGGGCCGGAGCACGAGCTGCCGAATATCGGACATGCGGTAATTGGCTGCGTTGTCGACCAGCACATGTTTGATGAGGCCTGGATCGTTGACGATGAGCGTCCGCTCGTTGAAGAATTTGGTCTTGATCCAGGGCAGCGTATAGGAGGGCTCGCCCCAGAGCTCGAGCGGATTGCGCAGGATCGTGCGGATGATTGTCAAGCGCGACGGCGGCACAGTACGCGGAATCGGTGCCGGCGGAGAGAAGGCTTCCGGAATCATGTCCATCAGTTCAATTCTCCTCGAAAACCGACCGCTGCTGGATCTATGCCGCTGAAGCGGCGCGCCCATCCGATATGGGGAACGCCGCTTACGAAATCTAGACGATAAAACGTCGCGCTGCTCGCCTATAAAAGCGACTTCAGGTCGCTCAGCTTATCATTGATGAGCCAGCCGTAGTAATTTTCTTCCGGCCAGACCGGCTGCGAAGAGCCGCGGTTCTTGGCCGCGAGGGCGGCGGCGCGCTTGCGGGAGTTGCCGAGGTTGTAGAGTGTCGCGGTGATGCCGGGGTTGCCTGATATATCCATGCCGGCGATCGAGCGGTAGTCGTCGATCGACTTGCGGATCGAGGCCGCGACGAAGGCAAGCGACAGGTCCGGGTCCATGATCGCCTTGTAGACGCCGCCCGCATCCTTCTCGCTGAGCTTCGGGATGCCCGAGGTGCGGCTGACGAGATCCGATAGCTCAAGGGCCGTCAGCGGATTGACCTGGCCCAGGCCGAAAGTCTGACCAGCATAGAAGGGCTGGAAGAAGACCGCGCTGAAGCGGTTGTCGGGATAGGATGTGCCGCCGACCGTCTTGCCGCGGAAATCATCTTCCCAGACATCCTCTCGGCAGGTCCAGAGGCTGTAGGAATCACCCTTGCCCTTGCAGGCATCGAATTGCGGCCGCGCAACGAAATCGTCGACGTTCTCGCCATTATAGGCGAAGCGGAAGCTCTGGCCGGCATAGGAAGCGGCTTTGACATAATAGGACTGCAGACCGTCATAGGCATCGACATTATAGGTATGCTCGCCGACGAGCGCGCCGATGATGTGGATCGGATCGATGCCGTAGGCCCGCGCTGTCGACTTGATCTTTGCCATCAGCTTCGTATCGGTCGCCAGCAATTCGCGGACTTTCTGATACTTGCGCTCAAAGCTCGAATTCGTGCCGCGGGTCCGCCGGACCGAAGCGCCGGGAACCGGCGGCTGCTCGGCATTGCGGTTGCCCGAGGGCACCGCGGTCGCCGCATCCGCATAGGCTGGTATCCAGGAAAGGCTGACAACTGCCAGAAGAAGAGTGATCAGTATCCGTCGCAAGATGGCTGTCCTGTCGAAGTTTAAACCGATGTTTCCGTGCGGCTGCCTGACGGATAATCTTGGCCGAATAAAGCCACGCGACACAAAGAAACGGGTCTCTAGCGCGGATGATTTTAGGTCTGTCGACCTAAAATCTGAATCCGCTCTAGCATCAAAAAAGTAGAGCGTGATGTTGTCCGAAAACCGCATACACTTTTCGGCATCACGCTCTAACTAAAAAGTTAACGGCCCGCTGTCGAGTGTTTACTGTCTTAAATCGCCTTTGCCGGCCCGCTTACAGAATGAAGCGGGACAGGTCGGTGTTGCTGGCGAGGTCGCCGACATGCTCGCGGACATAGGCGGCATCGATGGTTATCGATACTCCAGCACGATCCGAGGCATTATAGGAGATCTCGTCGAGCACCCGCTCCATGACCGTCTGCAGGCGACGTGCGCCGATATTCTCGACGGTGGAGTTCAGATGTACGGCGACATCGGCGAGAGCGTCGATCGCGTCATCCGTGAAGTCGAGCTTCAGGTCTTCCGTTTCCATCAGCGCCTTGTACTGGCGGATGAGGCTTGCCTGCGGCTCCGTCAGGATGCGGCGGAAGTCTTCCTTGGTCAGCGGCCGGAGTTCGACGCGGATCGGCAGGCGACCCTGCAGTTCCGGCAGAAGATCCGAAGGCTTGGACACGTGGAACGCACCGGACGCGATGAAGAGGATGTGGTCTGTCTTGACCGGACCATACTTGGTCGACACCGTCGTGCCTTCGACCAGCGGCAGCAGATCGCGCTGCACGCCTTCGCGGGAGACGCCAGCACCCATGCCGCCGTCGCGGGCGGCGATCTTATCGATCTCGTCGAGGAAGACGATGCCGTCATTTTCGGCCGATTGCACGGCTTCGCGCTGGATCGCCTCGTTGTCGATCAGCTTGTCGGACTCGTCGCGGATCAGCTCCTTGTAGGAATCCTTGACCGTCGTGCGCACCTTCTTCGTGCGGCCGCCCATGGCCTTGCCGAACATTTCGGAGAGATTGAGCACGCCGATATTGGCGCCGGGCATGCCGGGGATTTCGAAGCCGCCGGGCATGCCGGAGCCGGTATCGGCCACTTCGATATCGATTTCCTTGTCGTCAAGCTGGCCGTCCCGCAGCTTCTTGCGGAAGCTGTCGCGCGTCGCCGGCGAGGCGGTGGCACCAACCAGCGCATCGAGCACGCGCTCTTCGGCGCTCATATGCGCCTTGGCCTGCACCTCGGCGCGCTTCTTTTCGCGCACTAGACCGATGCCGACTTCGACGAGATCGCGGACGATCTGCTCGACATCGCGGCCGACATAGCCGACTTCGGTAAACTTGGTGGCCTCGACCTTGATGAAGGGGGCGCCGGCGAGCTTCGCGAGGCGGCGAGAGATTTCCGTCTTACCGACACCGGTCGGGCCGATCATCAGGATATTCTTGGGCATGACTTCGTCGCGCAGCTCAGGTTCGAGCTGCTGGCGGCGCCAGCGATTGCGCAGTGCAATCGCCACGGCGCGCTTGGCCTCATGCTGGCCGACAATATAGCGATCGAGCTCGGAAACGATCTCGCGGGGGGAAAAAGTGGTCATTTCGTATGTTCCCTGTCAGGGCTGGAAACTATCAAGAGAGGAACTTAGGCTTCGGCATCGAGCGTTTCGACGACCACATTGTGGTTGGTATAGACGCAGATGTCGGCAGCGATATCGAGAGCGCGGCGGGCGACGTCTTCAGCCGACTTGTCGCTGTCCATCAGCGCACGTGCGGCAGCGAGGGCGAAATTGCCGCCGGAGCCGATTGCCATGGCGCCATGTTCAGGCTCGAGCACATCGCCGTTGCCGGTGATCGCGAGCGTTATTTGTTTGTCGGCAACCAGCATCATGGCTTCGAGGTTGCGCAGATATTTGTCCGTCCGCCAGTCCTTGGCGAGCTCGACGGCGGCGCGCATCAGCTGGCCGGGATATTGTTCGAGCTTCTTTTCGAGGCGCTCGAGAAGAGTGAAGGCATCGGCAGTCGCGCCGGCGAAACCGGCGATGACATCGCCCTTGCCGATGCGGCGAACCTTGCGGGCATTGCCCTTCATTACGGTCTGGCCAAGGCTCACCTGGCCATCACCAGCCATCACGACCTTGCCGTTCTTGCGAATAGTCACGATTGTCGTCATTCAACACCTGTTTGCCCCCATTTCGGCGGGCTTTCTGCCGGGCCGCGTATCGGCCCCGTCAGCACCTATGTAAGAGGGGTTTTGGCGATTGCAAATGGCAACCGCGGCCGAATGATGGCGGCAAGCCGGCTAAACGCGTGGGGCCCACGCGTAACTTCTGGATATTTCCCGATACGCCTGATAAGGAACGGCCGTATTCCGATGGAGCAGCCCATGGCAGAGACCGCAGCGAGCCGCACGGCAAGCGTTTCCCGCAAGACCAACGAGACCTCGGTTTCCGTTTCCGTCAATATCGACGGCAGCGGCAAATCGACGATTTCGACGGGGGTTGGCTTTTTCGATCATATGCTGGAACAGCTGTCGCGACATTCGCTGATCGACATGGAGATCGACACCAAGGGCGACCTGCATGTCGATGATCACCACGCCGTCGAGGATACCGGCATCGCGATCGGCCAGGCGATCGCCAAGGCGCTGGGCGACCGGCGCGGCATCACGCGCTATGCCTCGATCGACCTCGCCATGGACGAGACGATGACGAAGGCGGCCGTCGACCTCTCGGGCCGGCCCTTTCTCGTCTGGAACGTGTCGTTCAGCGCGCCGAAGATCGGCACCTTCGATACCGAGCTGGTGCGCGAATTCTTTCAGGCGCTGGCGCAGAATGCCGGCATCACCTTGCATATCCTCAACCATTATGGCGCCAACAATCACCATATAGCCGAGACATGCTTCAAGGCAGTTGCGCGCGCATTGCGCACCGCAACCGAGATCGATCCGCGGCAGGCAGGCCGTGTGCCCTCGACGAAAGGCACGCTCGCCTGAGCCCCATCATGGGGAAAGTGAAGAGATGGCAAGCTATCTGATTTTGACTCCACCCGGAGCACCGAGCCGATCCGAAATATCGGATCGGTATCGCGACGAAACGCGATTCATCCGCGACGGTTTTTCGTGGACGGCGTTCCTGTTTCCGACGCTCTGGATGCTCTTCCATAGGCTTTGGCTGCATGCGGTCGCCGCTTTTCTGCTGCAGGGCATTGCGCTGGAACTGATGCGTCAGCCGGGCTTTTTCGCCGCCGGAGCCGCGCTTCTGCTTGGTGTCCATGCCCTTGCGGCTCTTGAGGGCCGGAACGCGATCAGCGATCGTCTCATCAGCCGCGGCTGGAAGGTTGAAAACCTCGTCTCGGCACACGATCTGGCGACTGCGGAGGAAATCCACTTTTCCGAGTTCGAGCAGAAGCCAAACCCGGATATCCACCCTAAAAATTGGGATATCTCGGCCACCAACACGAATACCAGCCGCCCAGGCCCGAGCTTCGGCCTTCCCGGCTATGACGGAGGACGCTGATCATGCGCGTCGCGATTATCGACTATGGTTCCGGCAATCTGCGCTCGGCCACCAAGGCTTTCGAACGGGCCGCCCGCGAGGCAGGCATCGACGCAGAGATCGACCTGACCGATGACGCCGAGCGCGTCGCCACGGCCGACCGCATCGTGCTTCCCGGCGTCGGCGCCTATGCCGATTGCCGTCGGGGCCTCGATGCCGTGCCCGGCATGGCGGAAGCGATCATCGACGTCGTGGAACACAAGGCCCGCCCCTTCCTTGGCATCTGCGTCGGCATGCAGCTGATGTCGTCGCGCGGGCTGGAAAAGACGATCACGAAAGGCTTCGGCTGGATCAAGGGTGACGTCAAGGAAATGACGCCGAGCGATCCCAACCTGAAAATCCCGCAGATCGGCTGGAACACGCTGGATATCCGCCACCCGCACGCGCTCTTCGATGGGATCGAGACCGGGCCTGACGGCCTGCACGCCTATTTCGTCCATTCCTACCATCTGGCCGCCGACCACGGAGACGATGTGATCGCGACGACGAATTATGGCGGGCCGATGACCGCTTTCGTCGGCCGGGACAACATCGCCGGCGCACAGTTCCATCCGGAAAAGAGCCAGAAACTCGGCCTTGCCCTGATCGCCAATTTCCTGCGCTGGAAGCCGTAAGGCTCGCGCTCCAAGGACAGACATCATGATTCTTTTTCCTGCTATCGACCTAAAAGACGGCCAATGCGTGCGCCTCAAGCTCGGCGACATGGAGCAGGCAACCGTCTACAACCCCGATCCCGGTGCCCAGGCGAAAGCCTTTGAAGACCAGGGCTTCGAATGGCTACATGTCGTCGATCTCAACGGCGCCTTCGCCGGCGAGACCGTCAACGGCGCCGCCGTCGATGCCATTCTCAAGGCGACGAAGAACCCGGTGCAGCTCGGCGGCGGTATCCGCACGCTCGAGCACATCGAAAACTGGCTGTCGCGCGGGCTCGCCCGCGTTATCCTCGGCACCGTGGCGGTGCGCGATCCGGCGCTTGTCGTCGAAGCCTGCCGGCGTTATCCGGGCCATATTGCTGTCGGCATCGATGCCAAGGGTGGCAAGGTGGCGGTTGAGGGCTGGGCCGAGGCCTCCGAACTCGGCGTCATCGAACTCGCCAAGAAATTCGAAGGTGTCGGCGTTGCAGCGATCATCTATACCGATATCGATCGCGACGGCATTCTCACGGGAATCAACTGGGATTCGACCTTGGAACTGGCCAATGCCGTTTCCATCCCCGTCATCGCCTCCGGCGGCCTTGCCTCGCTTGATGATATCCGCCGCATGATCCAGCCGGATGCCCGTAAACTGGAAGGTGCGATTTCCGGCCGCGCGCTTTATGATGGCCGGATCGATCCGAAAGAGGCACTGGCCCTGATCAAGCAGGCCAAGGAGGCAGCGCAATGACCCTGAAAGCCCGCGTCATCCCCTGCCTCGACGTCAAGGACGGCCGCGTCGTCAAGGGCGTCAACTTCGTCAACCTTATCGATGCCGGCGATCCGGTCGAGGCTGCCAAGGCCTATGACGCGGCCGGTGCCGACGAACTCTGCTTTCTCGACATCACGGCTTCCTCCGACAATCGCGACACCATTTTCGATGTTGTCGCCCGCACCGCCGAACAATGCTTCATGCCTGTCACGGTCGGCGGCGGCGTGCGCACGATCGCCGATATCCGCAAGCTTCTGCTTTGCGGCGCCGACAAGGTTTCGATCAATTCGGCGGCGGTCAACAATCCCGATTTCGTGGCTGAAGCGGCCGATAAGTTCGGCAACCAGTGCATCGTGGTATCCATCGATGCCAAGCGGCGCCGGACCGAGGCGCTCGGTGGCGACAATCTGAGCGCTTGGGAAATCTACACCCACGGCGGCCGCAATGCGACCGGCATCGATGCCGTCGATTTTGCCCGCAAGATGGTCGAACGCGGTGCCGGCGAACTGCTCGTCACCTCCATGGACCGCGACGGCACGAAAGTCGGCTACGATCTGGAGCTGACGCGGGCGATTGCCGATGCGGTGCGCGTGCCCGTCATCGCCTCCGGCGGCGTCGGCGATCTCGACGACCTCGTCGCCGGCGTTAAGGAAGGCCATGCGACGGCGGTGCTTGCCGCTTCGATCTTCCACTTCGGCACCTATTCGGTGGGCGAGGCAAAGCGCTACATGGCCGAGCGCGGCATTCCGATGCGGCTGGATTAGGAGACAGCGGACCAATGAGCGGATTTACCCTTTCCGACCTCGAACGAATCATCGAGGAACGCTCCAAGGCTTCGCCGGACGAATCCTGGACAGCGAAGCTTGTTGCCGCCGGCCAGCCGAAGGCGGCGAAGAAACTCGGCGAGGAGGCGATCGAGGCCGTGATGGCAGCGGTCATCAACGATCGCGACAATCTTACCTATGAGGCGGCCGATCTGCTATATCATCTTCTGGTCGTATTGAAGATTGCCGGCATTCCGTTAGAGAATGTCATGGGTGAGCTCGAAAGGCGCACCGCCCAATCCGGCCTTCAGGAAAAGGCCAGCCGGTAAGAACGCGATGACAATAGCGACCAAGAGCCAGCCAGCGCCCGAAACGCTCGATATTTTCCAGGCGAAAGCCTATTCGCCCTATTATTTCTTCTCCTCGGAAGAATGGGCGAAATTTCGCGCCGACACGCCACTGACGCTGACATCAGACGAAGTGAAGCGGCTGCGATCCATGGGCGATCCGATCGATCTCGACGAAGTCAGGCGCATCTATCTGTCGCTGTCGCGGCTTTTGTCCTCGCATGTGGAATCCTCGCAGATCCTCTTCGAGCAGCGCAATCGCTTCCTCAGCCTCTCCGATATCGCCAAGACGCCCTTCGTCATCGGCATCGCCGGTTCGGTCGCGGTCGGCAAGTCCACCACGGCGCGTATCCTGAAGGAATTGCTGGGCCGCTGGCCGTCGAGCCCGAAGGTCGATCTGGTCACTACGGACGGCTTTCTCTATCCGAACGCCGAATTGCAGCGCCGCAACCTGATGCAGCGCAAGGGTTTTCCGGAAAGCTACGATACCGCAGCGCTGCTGCGTTTCCTCTCGGCAATCAAGGCCGGCCAGCCGAATGTGCAGGCGCCGTCCTATTCGCACCTCGTCTATGACGTGCTGCCGAATGAATTCAAGACGGTCGACCGCCCGGATATCCTGATCTTCGAGGGCATCAACGTGCTGCAATCGCGGCATCTGCCAGCCGATGGCAAGATCGTGCCGATGGTCTCGGATTTCTTCGACTTCTCGATCTATATCGATGCCGACGAGGAGCTGATCCACAACTGGTATGTCGCCCGCTTCATGCGGCTGCGCGAAACCGCCTTCCGCGATCCCAACTCTTTCTTCCACCGCTACGCCTCGATCAGTGAGGAAGAGGCGCTGGCGATCGCCGAGGGGCTCTGGAAGAACATCAACCTGAAGAACCTGCGCCAGAACATTCTGCCGACGCGTCCGCGCGCCGATCTCATCCTGCAGAAGGGCAAGAATCACCTGATCGAGCAAGTGGCGCTCAGAAAGCTCTGAGGCTTAGGGCTGAACACACCTGAGGGTCAGGTTGATCCGTCCGCCGTTCTTCAGCAATGTCGACGTTGCCGGATAGATACGATCGACGCCGTGGAAACAGAGTCTCCCCTCGCCGCCGAGAACGACGATATCGCCGCTCGCGAGCTTGAAGGATAGCGTGCGATCGTTGCGGCTGAGACCGCCAACCCGAAAGAGGCAGGCGTTTCCCAGCGAGACCGACAGGACGGGCGCCTTGAGATCCTGCTCGTCGCGATCCTGATGCAGGCCCATGCGGGCATCGTCGCCATAGAAATTGACAAGGCAGGCTTCGGGCGGCTTTTCATAGCCTGCTATATCGCGCCAGAGATCGAGCAGTTGCGGCGGCATGGCCGGCCATGTGCGACCTGTGACCGGATGAATCGGCTGATAACGATAGCCGTGCTGCTTGTCCGTCACCCAGCCGAGCGAACCGCAATTGGTCATCCGGACCGACATTTCCTTGCCGGTACCCGGCATGACCGGTGTGTAGAGCGGCGCCTCTGCCACAACGGCGCGGATCGCCTCGACGAGCGCTTCCTGGGCAGGGCGGTCGAGATATCCGGGGAGATGGCGAATTCCGTTGGGGAGCAGCATTTTGGTTTCCTGCGATGATGCCGGTCGGGTGAGCGTGTCGTTCTAGCGCTTTGGTGCACGGCCCCTCACCCCAACCTTCTCCCCGCAAGCGGGGCGAGGGGGTTTATCCTGCCTCAAGCCAGCCGCCGCGACTGAGAGTCTTACTGTTTCGCTGTGTCGTCCCTTCTCCCCGCATGCGGGGAGAAGGCTAGGATGAGGGGCCAGGCAGACAGCGTCCACAAAACTGAACCCGCCCGACAAGCTTCAATTTTACCCAGCCAAGCCAAAACTGCAGCCCGAAAACCCAATCTAGTCGCCGCCGACCTTGCCGCGCATCTTCTTGACCTCGGAGCGCCCGGATTTCTCCTTCAGCCGGCGCTCGATCGATCCCTTTGTCGGCTTGGTCTTTCGGCGGGGCGGCGGCGGCGGGGCGGCTGCTTCGAGGATCAGTTCCTTCAGCCGCTCGCGGGCGTCCTCGCGATTGCGGTCCTGGCTGCGGAAGCGGCTGGCCTCGATCATCAGAACGCCTTCCTTGGACACACGACGGCCGGCAAGCCTGATCGCATTCGCCTTGACGCGGTCGGTCAGCGAGGGGGAATTCTGGACGTTGAAGAAAAGCTGGACTGCGGTCGCGACCTTGTTGACGTTTTGACCGCCAGGACCGCCCGCCAGAACGAATTGTTCCGTCAGCTCCCAGCCGGCAATCGTGATCCGGTCGTTAATGTAAAGCGCTTCGCTGGCCATGATTTTCTCCGCGCCTGTCTATCCCACATTGATGCGCGGTTGAAAACTACTGCCGGATAAAATGAAACCCGGCGAACTGGCCGCCGGGTTTCACGTGAGTCATTCCCGCTCTGGATGATTATTCCGCAGCAACCGGCATCCCCGGTGCTGCATCACGGACGTTGCCGTCCACATGATCCTCGAACTTGGCGAAGTTGGTGACGAACATCTGTACCAGCTTCTCGGCCTGCGCATCATAGGCATTGCCATCGGCCCAGGTGGAGCGCGGGTCGAGGATCGCTGTATCGACACCTTCCACCGCGACCGGGACCGCGAAGCCGAAATTCGCATCCGTGCGGAATTCGACATTGTCGAGATCGCCCTTCAGGGCAGCGGCCAGCAGGGCGCGCGTCGCCTTGATCGGCATGCGGCTTCCCTTGCCGTAGGCGCCGCCAGTCCAGCCGGTGTTGACCAGCCAGCAACGAGCGCCGTGGCGGGCGATCAGCTCCTTGAGGAGGTTGCCGTATTCGGCCGGATGGCGCGGCATGAAAGGCGCGCCGAAGCAGGTCGAGAAGGTTGCTTCCGGCTCGACGACGCCCTTTTCCGTGCCGGCGACCTTGGCGGTGTAGCCGGACAGGAAGTGGTACATCGCCTGATCCGGTGTCAGCTTGGCGATCGGCGGCATGACGCCGAAAGCGTCCGCCGTCAGCATGATGATCGTCTCGGGATGACCCGTGATACCGGATTCCGAAGCATTCGGGATGAAATGCAGCGGGTAGGCGCTGCGGGTGTTTTCCGTCAGCGACCCATCGTCGAGATCCGGGCGGCCATGCTCATCGAGCACGACGTTTTCGAGCACGGTGCCGAAACGGCGCGTCGTTGCATAGATTTCCGGCTCGGCTTCTGCCGAAAGACGGATGGTCTTGGCGTAGCAGCCGCCTTCGAAGTTGAAGATGCCGTTTTCGCCCCAGCCATGCTCGTCATCACCGATCAGCGTGCGGGTCGGGTCTGCCGAGAGCGTCGTCTTGCCCGTGCCCGACAGGCCGAAGAAGATCGCGGCATCGCCTTCCGGGCCGACATTGGCCGAGCAGTGCATCGGCATGACGCCGCGCTCCGGCAGCATGTAGTTCAGCGCCGTGAATACCGATTTCTTCATTTCGCCGGCATAGGAGGTGCCGCCGATCAGGACGATCCCGTTGACGAAATCGCAGGCGATGACCGTTTCGGTGCGGCAGCCATGGCGCTCCGGATCGGCGCGGAAGCTTGGCAGGTCGATGATCGTCAGCTGCGGTACGAAGCTTTCGAGCTCAGAGCGATCGGGGCGGATCAGCAGATTACGGATGAACAGCGAATGCCATGCGAATTCGGTGATGACGCGCGTCGGCAAGGCGTATTCAGCATCGGCACCGCCAATCAGATCCTGCACGAACAGGTCCTTGCCGCGGGCATGGGCCAGCATGTCCTCATGCAGGAGCTCGAAATGCTCCGGCGACATCGGCTTGTTGTTGTCCCACCAGATCTGGTCTTCTGTGG
The DNA here is from genome assembly GCF_057784355.1 of Martinezella sp. CNPSo 3959. Classification (NCBI taxonomy): domain Bacteria; kingdom Pseudomonadati; phylum Pseudomonadota; class Alphaproteobacteria; order Hyphomicrobiales; family Rhizobiaceae; genus Martinezella; species Martinezella sp. CNPSo 3959. Next base: position 121,964 of record NZ_JBXSOV010000015.1, on the reverse strand, counting down.
TGGCATTGCGCACCACGAACTTGTCCTTCGGCGAACGGCCGGTGTGCTGGCCGGTTAAGGCCCTGAGCGCGCCATCGGCGGTCAGATCGGCCTCGCGACGGCGAATCGCCTCTTCGTAAAGATGGGCTTCCATGAGGTTGTAACGCACACTGGCGGCGGCTCCCAGGCCGATCGATCCCAGTTCAGTCGCGGGATTGCGGACGCCGAATTGCTCCATCACTTTTTCCTCTACAAGGGGCTTGGCCGTTAGAATTATCTAAAGCGTAAAGAGGTCTTTTTAAAAGCACAAGAGCCATACGCGAAAAATATTTAATGATATCAGTTATTTAATCGATTTAAATAAATTTCCATAATTTTAAATCGTTTGAATAGCAGGCGTCGGGGCGTTACGTCATACAACCCCTGCGCAAGGGTTTTTCTCCGCAACAATCCTCCCCTTTATCTTTGCCACAATTTGTTCCACCTTTATCCCCATAAGCGCGCCAGGTTACCGCCGACCGAACTGGCAGACCGCCTGGGCTGGATTCCAAATCCGGGAGACGCGCACTGATGACGGAGACGAACACCATGTTGACAATCGCGCTCGTTGACGACGACCGCAATATCCTGACTTCCGTTTCGATTGCCTTGGAAGCAGAGGGATATAAGGTAGAGACCTACACGGACGGAGCCTCGGCGCTGGACGGCCTGCTTGCCCGGCCGCCGCAACTGGCGATCTTCGATATCAAGATGCCCCGCATGGACGGCATGGAGCTTCTGCGCCGCCTGCGCCAGAAATCCGATATACCAGTGATTTTCCTGACTTCGAAGGACGAGGAAATCGACGAACTCTTCGGCCTGAAGATGGGCGCCGACGATTTCATCACCAAGCCGTTCTCGCAGCGCCTGCTGGTCGAACGCGTCAAGGCCGTTCTCCGCCGTGCGTCCGCTCGCGAAGCCGCAAATGCTGCCGGCGGCGCAGCCGTTGCCAAGCCGGGTGCTGCACAGCAGGCCCGCTCACTGGAACGCGGACAGCTTGTCATGGACCAGGAACGCCATACCTGCACCTGGAAGGGCGAGCCGGTGACGCTCACCGTCACCGAATTCCTCATCCTGCATTCGCTTGCCCAGCGCCCCGGCGTAGTCAAGAGCCGCGATGCGCTGATGGATGCGGCCTATGACGAGCAGGTCTATGTGGACGACCGCACGATCGACAGCCACATCAAGCGGCTGCGCAAGAAATTCAAGATGGTCGACCTCGATTTTGATATGATCGAGACGCTGTATGGCGTCGGCTACCGTTTCCGCGAAGCTGCATAATAGTTAGCTAGACCATACGGATAGTTAACTGGACCATACGGCGGACGATGGAATAAGAGCATGCGGACGGGGTCGCGAATCCCGTTCTTCGAAAGGGCCGTTGGCTTGGCACAGCTGGTGCAGGACAGGGATATAGACGACTCGGAAAGCCCGAGCGGCGCTCGAATCGCGCGCCGGCGCTGGACTCATCCCTTCGTGCTGATCCGCCGCATCTTCGGCAATGCTGTCTTTTCGAGCCTGACGCGGCGCATCCTGTTTTTCAATCTGGCCGCCCTCGTCGTCCTTGTCGGCGGCATTCTCTATCTCAACCAGTTCCGCGAAGGCCTGATCGATGCCCGCGTCGAGAGCCTCTTGACGCAGGGCGAGATCATCGCCGGTGCCGTCTCGGCCTCGGCATCGGTCGATACCAACTCCATCACCATCGACCCACAGAAGCTGCTGGAGCTGCAGGCCGGCCAGAGCATCACGCCCGTTCCGAACGATGAGGATCTCGAATTCCCGATCGATCCGGAAAAGGTGGCGCCGGTGCTGACGCGGCTGATCTCGCCGACACGCACCCGCGCCCGCATCTTCGATGCCGACGCGAATCTCTTGCTCGACAGCCGCCATCTCTATTCCCGTGGCCAGGTGCTGCGCTACGACCTGCCCCCCGTCGACGACGAGAAGCAGAGCTGGTCCGACTGGTTCAGCGGGTTGCTCAACAAGATGCTGCAGCCGGGCAACCTGCCTGTCTATAAAGAGGCGCCCGGCGGCGACGGTTCGATCTATCCGGAAGTCATGAATGCGCTGACCGGCGTGCGCGGTGCTGTGGTCCGCACCACAGAGAAGGGCGAGCTGATTGTCTCGGTCGCCGTGCCGATCCAGCGCTTCCGCGCCGTGCTCGGCGTCTTACTGCTCTCGACCCAGGCCGGCGACATCGACAAGATCGTTCATGCCGAGCGTCTCGCGATCATGCGCGTCTTCGGCGTCGCGACGCTGGTCAACGTGGTGCTGTCGCTGCTTTTATCCTCCACCATCGCCAATCCGCTGCGCCGGCTTTCGGCTGCGGCCATCCGTGTGCGCCGCGGCGGGGCGAAGGAACGCGAGGAAATCCCTGACTTTTCCGCCCGCCAGGACGAGATCGGCAACCTGTCGATCGCATTGCGCGACATGACATCGGCACTCTATGATCGCATCGATGCCATCGAGAGTTTTGCAGCCGACGTCAGCCACGAGCTGAAAAACCCGTTGACGTCGCTGCGTAGCGCTGTCGAGACGCTGCCACTCGCTAAGAGCGATGATTCGAAGAAGCGGCTGATGGACGTGATCCAGCACGACGTTCGCCGCCTCGACCGCCTGATCAGCGATATCTCCGATGCATCGCGGCTTGACGCCGAACTTGCGCGCCCGGATGCGAAGTCGCTCGATCTGGAAGTACTGCTGCGCGACATGATCGATATTTCCAGACAAGTCGGCCACAGCAAGAAGGCCGTCGAAATCGAATATGTCGTCGACCGCAAGCCGGGCAACAAGACGAATTTCTCCGTCGAGGGTCACGACCTGCGCATCGGTCAGATCGTCACCAATCTCATCGAAAACGCACGGTCCTTCGTCCCGGCGGAAACCGGCAAGATCACCGTGCGGCTGACGCGGACACGGACGCGTTGCGTCATCTATATCGAAGATAATGGTCCCGGCATTCAGGCCGAAAATATCGACCGCATCTTCGAACGCTTCTATACTGACCGACCCGAATCCGAAGGTTTCGGGCAGAATTCCGGTCTCGGCCTTTCGATCAGCCGGCAGATCGCCGAAGCGCATGGCGGCTCGCTGCGCGCCGAGAATATCGTCGACAGCGATGGCTCGACGTTGCTCGGGGCACGGTTCATCCTGTCGCTGCCCGCCCAGACGCAGGCGTGAGCGCTCGCATGATCGGCGAAGCGACCAATATCCACGCCACGGCGATCGTCATCGGCAAGACCGGGCTCCTGTTTCTCGGCCCTTCGGGCAGCGGCAAATCCGCCCTCGCTTTTTCGTGCCTTGCCGCTGCCAAACCGCTCGGGCTGGCGGCAAGCCTTGTTGCCGACGACCGGGTGCTGATCAGCGAGCAAAGTGGCTCCGTGATTGCGAAATGCCCGCCCTCGATCGAAGGGCTCATGGAAATCCGCTATACCGGCATCGTCCGGATGCCTTACATTTCCGAAGGCGAAATGCACTTCGCGGTCCGCCCCGTCGATCCGGCCACGGCAGAAAGGCTGCCGCCGGAAGACGAGCAGGTCGATATTACCGGCTCCATCCGGTTGCCCTTGATCCGCCTAGCCGCAACCTCCGCGAATCCGCTGGCCATAATAATAGCGAAAATCGGCGCGAGTTTCGGCTAATCGGCCATTTAGGCCCGAACAGGCATGCAAATCCTATATTTTAAGCTTGCACTTCGCCTTTTCATCGCCAAGATGTCCCCCCACCGGTGGACGACATTGCTGCATTGCGATATTGGCCACCTGTTTGCGTATGCCATGGGAGCAGTAATATCATGATTGGACTTGTGCTTGTCACTCATGGCAAGCTGGCTGAAGAGTTTCGGCATGCCGTCGAGCATGTCGTTGGTCCGCAGAAGTTCATAGAGACGGTATGCATCGGTCCCGAAGACGACATGGACAAGCGGCGGCAGGACATTCTGCAGGCCGTTGCCGGCGCCGATGACGGGCACGGCGTCATCATCCTCACCGACATGTTCGGCGGTACTCCTTCCAATCTCGCAATCTCCGTCATGAATAGCGGCCATACCGAGGTCATCGCCGGCGTCAATTTGCCGATGCTGATCAAGCTCGCGGGCGTACGCGGCGACAACAACATGGAAAGAGCTCTGGCGGAGGCCTCAGAGGCCGGGCGCAAATATATCAACGTGGCCAGCCGTGTGCTCAGTGGCAAATAACGAGGCAAACACCGCCCCCATGACCGAGCTTTCCCGGGAACTCCTGATCATCAACAAGCGGGGCCTGCATGCCCGTGCCTCCGCGAAATTCGTCCAGACCGTCGAAGCCTACGACGCCGTGATCACCGTTTCAAAAGACGGTACCACGGTCGGCGGAACTTCGATCATGGGCCTGATGATGCTGGCAGCCAGCCCGGGCTGCAGCGTGCTTGTCGCGGCAAGCGGCAACCAGGCAGCCGAAGCGCTCGAGGCGCTTGACCAACTGGTCGCCAACAAGTTCGGCGAGGAAATGTAGGCTTTTCCGCCTGCTATCGCGGATATAAAGACATAAAGACTTCTTTATATCATTATTGATTTCCACCCTGAAGCCTGCTACACGGCATCATCCACACGCTGTCAGCGTGCAATTCTTGTTGCATTCGGCCGAGGCGTCTGCCCGCGGCGCGACTGCATCGTTCAGGCTGGAGACCTTCATGAGCACTGAAAAGGACTACATCGTCGCGGATATCGGCCTTGCCGACTTCGGCCGCAAGGAAATCACGATCGCCGAAACCGAGATGCCGGGCCTGATGGCCTGCCGCGCCGAATTCGGCGAAGCGAAGCCGCTGAAGGGCGCCCGCATCACCGGCTCGCTGCACATGACGATTCAAACAGCCGTTCTCATCGAGACGCTGGTGGCACTCGGCGCTCAGGTGCGCTGGGCATCCTGCAACATCTTCTCGACGCAGGACCATGCCGCCGCCGCAATCGCCGCATCCGGCGTTCCGGTCTTCGCCGTCAAGGGCGAGAGCCTCGAAGATTATTGGATCTACACCGACAAGATCTTCCAGTGGGCCGATGGCGGCCTTTCCAACATGATCCTCGACGATGGCGGCGATGCCACGATGTACATCCTGCTCGGCGCCCGCGCCGAAGCCGGTGAGGACGTGCTCTCCAACCCGCATTCCGAAGAAGAGGAAATCCTCTTCGCGCAGATCAAGAAGCGCCTGCAGGCAACGCCTGGCTGGTTCACCAAGCAACGCGACGCCATCAAGGGCGTCACGGAAGAAACCACCACGGGCGTCAACCGTCTGTACCAGCTCAGCCAGAAGGGCCTGCTGCCCTTCCCGGCCATCAACGTCAACGATAGCGTCACCAAGTCGAAGTTCGACAACAAGTACGGCTGCAAAGAATCGCTGGTCGACGGTATCCGCCGCGCCACCGACGTCATGATGGCCGGCAAGGTCGCTGTCGTCTGCGGCTATGGCGATGTCGGTAAGGGTTCTGCCGCTTCGCTTTCCGGCGCCGGCGCCCGCGTCAAGGTCACGGAAGTCGACCCGATCTGCGCACTGCAGGCTGCCATGGACGGCTATGAAGTCGTTCAGCTCGAGGACGTCGTTTCCTCGGCCGACATCTTCATCACCACGACCGGCAACAAGGACGTCATCCGCATCGACCACATGCGTGCGATGAAGGACATGGCGATCGTCGGCAACATCGGCCACTTCGACAACGAAATCCAGGTTGCCGCGCTGCGGAACCAGAAGTGGACGAACATCAAGCCGCAGGTCGACATGGTCGAATTCTCCAAGGGCAACCGCATCATTCTGCTCTCGGAAGGCCGTCTCCTGAATCTCGGCAACGCCACCGGTCACCCGTCCTTCGTGATGTCGGCTTCCTTCACCAACCAGACGCTGGCGCAGATCGAGCTCTTCACCAAGCCCGGCCAGTACAAGAACGAAGTCTACGTTCTGCCGAAGCACCTCGACGAGAAGGTCGCCCGCCTGCATCTCGCCAAGCTCGGCGTGAAGCTGACGGAGCTTTCCGAAGAGCAGGCATCGTATATCGGCGTGACGCCGAAGGGCCCGTTCAAGTCCGACCACTACAGATACTGATTATTAAAACAGTATCCACAACATCTTGTGGCCCTGGCATTGACAAATGCCGGGGCTTATTTTTTAGCCAGCTCCCTTCCCCCGGATTCTCCTAGGCAGTATTGTTTTTACACTTGATTCGTGACGAACCGGGCGTGCCCGGAGCCATGAAAATGGGATGTCTTGTCAGGATGCGGCACATTAAAAGACGGAGACAGACCTCTTATGTTTGAAGGGGAAGACAAACTGCATCGACCAGCGCTACACGGAGTGGCGGCGCGGTTGCTGCAGGGCGGCGTATATCGGCTTTCGACAGGGGCAAAGCAGGGCAAGGGCCGACTAGCGCGCCTGAGCCGCCTGTTGAGGCTCAGCGTTTTCGGCGGGCTGTTGATCGGTCTGGCCGGGCCCGTTCTTGCGCAGGGCAATGACGTCACGCAGGCGGGCATGCGCCTCTTCACCTCCTCGGAAATGGCCGTCTTCTCCGTTATCATCGGCGTGATCTCCGCCGCACTCCTGTCGACCATGTGGATGGTTCGGCAGCGCGGGAATATGGAAAGCGAAAGCCGCGAGATCCGCACGGCCCTTTCGGATGCCAATCAGCGTATTTCGCAATATCAGGCGCTGATTGCCGACAAGAACCGCCGGATCGTCATCTGGGATGGCCAGAATGCTCGGCCGGAACTGCTCGGACAGCTGCCGGTCGAGACCGGCGCGCCGCAGGACAATGAATTCCTCGCCTTCGGCCGCTGGCTGAAATCATGGTCGGCCGGCGAGCTCGACAAGGCGATCGACAAGCTGCGCGGCAGCGGTCAGAGCTTCGACATGGTGGTCGAAACCAATCGCGACGAGATTCTGGAAGCGCAGGGCCGCATTTCCGGCGGACGCGCCTTTGTCCGCTTCATTGCGCTTAACAATCTGCGCGCCGAACTCGCCGAACTGAAGATCGAGCGCGACCGGCTGATGACCTCGATCTCCGCGTTCCAAAATCTGCTCGATGCCATCGACCTGCCCGTCTGGCAGCGCGATGCGGAAGGTAAGCTCACATGGGTCAATCAGGCCTATGGCGAGGCCGTGGAAGCGGTTTCGACAGATGAAGCCGTGCGCGAGGGAAGGGAATTCCTGACGACCGTGGCTCGCGAACGCATTCGGGCAGCCGCTACGCCGGAGTCGCCCTTCCACGACAAGATTTCGACCGTGGTCCACGGCAACCGCACCTTTTTCGACGTTGTCGATGTCAAGTCGCCAAATGGCTCCGCCGGCATTGCGATCGATATTTCCGAAGCGGAAGCGATTCGCGCCGAGCTTGCCCGTACGCTGAAGAGCCATGCCGAAACCCTCGACCATCTGGCGACACCGGTTGCGATTTTCGATGGCGACAGACGGCTGCAATTCTACAATCAGGCCTTCGTCCAGCTCTGGGAACTCGATATCGCTTTCCTCGAGAAACGACCGGACAATAGCGAGCTCCTGGACCGGCTGCGCGGCGCCAAGAAGCTACCGGAGCAGCTGAACTGGAAGACCTGGAAGGATGACGTCCTTTCGGTCTATCGCGCGCTCGACACGCAGACCGATCTCTGGCATCTCCCCAACGGTCAGATTCTCAAGGTTTTCGCGACCGCGCATCCGCAGGGCGGCGCAACTTGGGTATTCGAGAACCTAACCGAGCAGGTCGATCTCGAAACGCGCTACAACACGCTGGTCAAGGTTCAGGGCGAAACCATCGACCATCTTTCCGAAGGCGTCGCCGTTTTCGGTCCCGATGGCCGCATCCGCCTGTCGAACCCTGCGTTCCGCATTCTCTGGAACATTACCGAGGCACAGGCAAAGCCCGGCACGCATATCCAGACACTGGCGGAGGCATGCGCACCTTCCTATGACCGGCCTGATGGCTGGAAGCGGTTTGCCGAGCAGATCACCAGCTTCGACGACGAGCGGCCCTCATCGCAGGGCACACTGGAGCTTTATTCCAATCTGGTGCTCGACTACGCCGTCATTCCGCTGCCGAATGCGCAGACCATGCTGACCTTCGTCAACAAGACCGACAGCGTGCGCGCCGAACGCGCCCTGACCGAGAAAAACGAAGCGCTGCTGAAGGCGGACGAGCTGAAGAACGATTTCGTCCAGCACGTCTCCTACGAGCTGCGTTCGCCGCTCACAAACATCATAGGCTTCACCGACCTCTTGAAGACGCCGGGCATCGGCTCGCTGAACGAGCGGCAGGCCGAATATATCGACCATATCTCGACCTCTTCTTCCGTGCTGCTGACGCTGGTCAACGACATCCTTGATCTCGCGACGCTCGACGCCGGCATCATGCGGCTGAACTATTCCGAGATCGTGCTCTCCGATCTGCTCGACGAAGTCTCTATGCAGATCGCCGACCGGCTGCAGGAAAGCGGCGTGATGCTTGAAATCACCGTGCCGGCTCATCTCGGCTCTATCGTCGCCGATCAGCAGCGGCTGAAGCAGATCCTGCTCAAGCTTCTGACAAATGCCGCGAATTTCGCGCCCGAGGGATCGACGATCACCTTGAAATGCGGGCGAGAGAGCACAGATTTCGTTTTCTCGGTTGCCGACAAAGGTCCAGGCATACCGGAGGATTTGATCAATGCGGTGTTCAACCGCTTCGCCTCCGGCGGCAAGGGTGGCAAGCGCAGCGGTGCCGGCCTCGGCCTTTCCATCGTCGAAAGCTTCGTCAGCCTGCATGAGGGCGAGGTTTCGATCGAAAGCCAACCGGGCAAGGGAACGACGGTCACCTGCCGGATTCCTTCGGCCGAACTGCCCCACTCCGTCGCAGCAGAATGACAGCCCCAGAGACCAGCATTTCCCTTTTCCTCGCAGATGACGCCGCCACAGCCCAGCTCGGCGAAGATCTGGCGATGGCTCTGAAGGTCGGCGACTGTCTGGCCTTGTCGGGCGATCTCGGCGCGGGAAAATCCTCGCTCGCCCGCGCGCTGCTGCGCGCCATGGCCGACGATGCCGAACTGGACGTGCCGAGCCCGACCTTTACCCTCGTGCAATCCTATGAGCTGCGCATCCCGGTCTCGCATTTCGATCTCTATCGTCTCGGCGATCCAAGCGAGTTGACGGAGCTCGGCTTCGACGAGGCGCTCCAGACCGGCATCTGCCTTGTCGAGTGGCCCGAAATGGCCGAGGGCGAGCTGCCGAAAGAACGCATCGATCTCAAACTGACGCATGAGGGCGAAGGACGGCGCGCCGTCCTCACGGCACCGGCCAAGCAGATAGCACGCATCGAACGCGTATTGGCTATACGCGCCTTTATCGATTCGCATGGCTATCGCGGTGCCGCCAGACGTTTCCTCACCGGCGATGCCTCGCTGCGGGCTTACGAGTCCCTTTATCCCGCCGATGGCAGCGACCGCGTGATCCTGATGGATTGGCCACGGCTGCCGGAAGGGCCCCCGGTGCTTGACGGCAAGCCCTATCCCAAGGTCGCGCATCTCGCCTGGGATACCTACCCCTTTGTGGCGATCGCCAATATTCTCAGCAAGAACGGCTTTGCCGCCCCCCAAATTTTCGCCGCCGACTACGATCTCGGCATTCTTCTGATCGAGGATCTCGGCACCGACGGCGTGCTCGATGCGGAGGGAAAGCCGATCGCCGAGCGTTATCGGGCGAGCGTCGCCTGCCTCGCGCATCTGCACAGTCTCTCCATTCCTCGCGACATCCCGGTCACGCCGGATCACATCCATCACATTCCGGATTTCGACCGGACGGCGATGAAGATGGAAGCGCGGCTGCTGCTCGACTGGCATCTGCCCTGGAAGCGCGGCACGCCAGCAAGCGACGAGGAACGGGCCGACTATCTGGTGATCTGGGACAGGCTGATCGATCAGCTCGACGATGCGGAAAAGAACCTGCTGCTGCGCGACATGCATTCGCCAAACATCATCTGGCGGGCGCATGAACAGGGCATAAAGCGTGTCGGCATGATCGATTTCCAGGATGCAATGATCGGGCCGACCTCCTATGACGTCGCCTCGCTGGTGCAGGATGCGCGCGTGACGATCGAGCGCGATCTGCATGACCAGCTGATGTCAGACTATCTCGCACTTCGTCATGCCCAGGGCGGTTTCGACGAGGCGAAATTTCTGAAGAGCTGGGCGATCATGTCGGCGCAGCGCAATTGCAAGCTTGCCGGCCTCTGGGTGCGGCTCTTGCAGCGTGACGGCAAGCCGGGATATTTGAAGCATATGCCGCGCACGCTCGCCTATCTCGCCATCGCCTTTGAACACGAAGCGCTCGCACCCTTGCGCGAATGGTGCGAGAAGGCCGGCATTGGCCGGGCATAGCGAACCAGACCCCGCGACGGCTTTCCGGCCCTGTGCTATGGAAATCAGATAGCGAATCGAAAGTTCGAGACGAAATGACCATCAAGCAAGCCATGGTATTGGCCGCGGGGCTTGGAACCCGCATGCGGCCGATCACCGATACCATCCCGAAGCCGCTGGTGAAGATCGCTGGCAAGCCGATGATCGACTATACGCTGGATGCGCTGGTGCAGGCAGGTGTCGAGCGGGCCGTCGTGAATGTGCATCACCATGCCGACCAGATGGAGGCGCATCTGCGCAGCTATCGCGGCCTTGAAATCCTGATTTCCGACGAGCGGGACGCGCTGATGAACAATGGCGGCGGGTTGGCAAAAGGATTGAAGCTTCTTGGTCGAGAACCGGTCTTCGTTATGAATTCGGATCTCTTCTGGATTGGCGAAAGAGAAAACCAACCGACGAACCTTGAGCACTTAGCCGGATTCTTCGACGCAGACCGTATGGAGTTTGGGATGCTCTGCGTGGCGTTGGAGAAGACGACGGGCCACAACGGCAAGAATGATTTCAGCATGGCTGAGGATGGTCGCCTCTCACGCTATAGCGATGTCACCGGCAACGGCGTAGTGTATGCCGGCACGTTGGTCATCAATCCGTCGTTTCTCGATGACGCGCCAGACGACGCCTTCAACATCAACACATATTACGACAAGGCCATCAAGCGCGGCCGGCTCTATGGCACGATGCTCGACGGTCACTGGCTGACTGTCGGCACGCCGGAGGCGGTCGGGGAAGCGGAGGAAACGATCCGGAATTTCCGGGCGTTTGCGTGAGCCGATGGCGGGCGGACACCGGCAACGCATTCTGACGATTCCGGCAGGCCTGCCCTTCCTGAAAACGCTTGCGACAGCGCTCTGCGATGGCCGGCTGACCGAGCATTTCCGTCACGATCCGGCGGACCCGCTGTCGCTTGCCAAGGTCAGCATCTTTCTGCCGACGCGGCGCGCAGCGCGCGTGCTGCGTTCGGAATTCGTCGACCTGCTCGGCGGCCGCGCCGCCATCCTGCCCGTCATCCGCCCACTCGGCGAAACCGATGACGACAGCGGCTATTTCGAGGAAGCCCTGCCCGAAACGGCCGACCTGGCGCAGCCGCTTGCCAATACCGCCCGACTGCTGGAGCTGGCCCGGCTGATCCTTGTCTGGCGCAACAAGCTGCCGCAGATCGTGCGCGATATTCACTCCGATTCGCCGCTAGTGGCGCCGGCAAGCCCGGCGGATGCTATTTGGCTCGCGCGCAATCTCGCCGAACTCATTGATTCGCTGGAGACCGAGGACCGTGAATGGAGCGAGCTTGCCAATCTCAGCGCGGAGGATCATGCGCTCTGGTGGCAGCTGACGGCCGAATTCCTGGCGATCGCCAGCGCCTTCTGGCCGGCGCGTCTTGAAGAACTCGGAAAGTCCTCGCCCGCCCGCAACCGTAATGCCATCCTGCGCGCCGAGGCGCAGCGCATCTCCAGGATGCTGCATCCAGGGCCGGTTATCATAGCAGGCTCGACGGGCTCAGTGCCGGCAACGGCTGAGTTGATTTCAGCGGTCGCTACCTTGCCGCAAGGCGTGATCGTGCTGCCCGGCCTCGATCTTGCGATGCCGGAAGAGGATTGGCAGCTCGTGGCGCCGGAGACATCCATCGGCGAAAGAGCCGATCCGACGACGCGCAGCCATCCGCAATATGGTCTCTCCCTGCTGCTGAAACGGTTGCAGGTCACGCGGCGCGATGTCGAATCCATCGCGGATGCGGTTGAAACCATGCAGATGCGGGCGCAGATCCTGTCGCGCGCGCTGGCGCCGGCCAAGGCGACGAGCGGCTGGGGAAGCTGGCGCAAGACGCTTGCTCCCGATGCGATAGCGGACGCATTCGCCGACGTGGCGCTGATCGAAGCGGCCAACGAGCGTGAGGAGGCGACCGCGATCGCCATCGCCTTACGGCTGGCGCTGGAGAAACCGGGGCGCAACGGCGGCGAAAGCCAGGCGGCCTTGATTACGCCCGACCGCAATCTCGCGCGGCGTGTGACAGCGGAGCTTGCCCGCTTCGGTATCACCGCCGACGATTCTGCCGGTACGCCGCTGAACGCGACGCCACAAGGCATGTTGCTGCAATTGCTGCTGGAGGCGTCGCTCCGACCTGGCGATCCCGTTGCCGTTGTCGCGCTGCTCAAACATCCCCTCGCCTTGTTCGGCCTGCCTGCGGAGACACATCGGCCTGCTGTCGATGCGCTGGAGATCCTGGCGCTCAGGGGTGGCGTCGACAACATCGACATCGGCAGGCTGGAAACCCTGCTGGACGACCGCGTAGCGGAGCAGGCCAATGACCGATATGCGCCGCAATGGCGCAAAGCGCTGCCGTCCGAGGCCATCGAGCATGCGCGGGCGCTCGCCCAGCGAGTGACGGCGGCATGCGAACCGCTGGTATCAGCGCTTTCCCTGCCGGCTTCAGAGGGTCTCCTCACACTTTCGGATTGGGCGGAGCGTACCGGCCGCGCCCTGGAAGCTGCGGCCGCCGACGAGCGTGGCAGCCTGGCAGGCCTCTGGTCCGGCGAGGCGGGAGATACGCTTGCCAGTCTTCTTCGGGATGTCATCGAAACCGATGGCCAGCTGGAAGGGGACGGCGTGCAGTGGATCGACATCATGGCAGCACTGTGCGTGGGCCAGGCGGTGAAGCCACGGGCGCTCAGCCATCCCCGCCTCTTCATCTTCGGCACGCTGGAAGCGCGCCTGCAGAGCGTCGATACGCTGATCCTCGGCGGGTTGAACGAAGGATCCTGGCCGGGGCAGTCGGCAAACAATCCCTTCATTTCGCGCAGTATGAAGACCGAGATCGGTCTGGAACCACCGGAGCGCCGTATCGGCCAGCTTGCGCACGATTTCGAAATGGCAAACGGCACCCGCGATCTGATCTATTCCCGCGCCCTGCGCCAAGGTTCGACGCCGACGGTCGCCTCACGCTGGCTGCAGCGGCTGATCGCACTCGGCGGCAAGGAACTGGAAGAGGCCATGAAGGCGCGCGGCGACCAGTATCGCCACTGGGCCGCAATGATCGACGAGGGTGAAAACCAGGCTCCGGCGCTGCGGCCGGCGCCGAAGCCGCCTGCAGAGCTGCAACCGAAGAGCTATTCCTTCAGCGAGGTGGGGCGGCTGCGGCGCGATCCCTATTCGATCTATGCCCGGCGCGTGCTGCGGCTCGATCCGGTCGATCCGTTCAACCGCGATCCCGGGCCGGCCGAGCGCGGTACGCTCTACCACAAGATCATCGATCGTTTCGTCCGCGAAGGGCATATTGCCGGCACGCCGGATGCGGCGCTCGCTATGGATCGCATTATTGCGGAGCTTTTCGATGCCGAGCGGCTACCTGTTCACATCGACAGCGTCTGGCGCCCGCGTTTCCGCGAAGTGGCTCGCGCCTTTCTTGTCTGGGAAGCGGAACGACGGCCCGAAGTGCGCAAAACGGCAACGGAAGTGCCGGCCGGCGTCGAGATCGAACCGATCGGCATTCGTCTCACAGGCGTTGCCGACCGCATCGATATCAAGAGCGACAAGGGCGCCGACCTCATCGATTATAAGACCGGCTATAATCCCTCGCCGCCACAGGCGCGCGCGCTACTCGATCCGCAGCTGGCGCTGGAAGCCTATGCGCTGAAGGCCGGCGCCTTCCGCAATATCGGCGCACTGGTGCCGGAAAACCTGCTTTATGTCCGGCTGCGGCCCGGCGATCGCTTCAAGGTCGATCAGGTCAACAACGAGCATTCCGGCCGCGGTGGCAAGACGGAAACGAAGTCGGCTATGGATCTCGCGCAGGAATCAATGGACCAGCTGGTGAAATTCGTTTCGCTGCTGCAGTCGGGCGAGAAGGGTTTTTCCTCGCGGCTGATTCCGGCCCAGCAGTTTGAATATGGCGGCGACTATGATCACCTCGCCCGTGTCTCGGAATGGTCGACGGCCGAGAGCGAGCAGGAAGGCGGCGGCGATGAGTGATTTTTCCGCCGACGACATCGCCACGCTACCCGAGAGCGACGATCCCGGCGTCTGGATCAGCTGGACGACGATCCAGCAATCCATCGCCTCCGACCCCGAACGCTCGGCCTGGGTCTCGGCCAATGCCGGCTCCGGCAAGACGCATGTGCTGACACAGCGTGTGATCCGCCTGCTTCTGGCAGGTGCGCGGCCCTCGGCGATCCTCTGCCTCACCTATACCAAGGCGGCAGCGTCCGAAATGTCGAACCGTGTCTTCGATCGGCTTGCCGACTGGGCGACGATGCCGGACGAGGAGCTGAAGAAACGCATCGCCGATATCGAAGGCAAGGAGCCCGATCTCTTCAAGCTCGCCGAGGCACGCCGTCTCTTTGCCAAGGCGCTGGAAACGCCCGGCGGATTGAAGATCCAGACCATCCATGCTTTCTGCGAGGCTTTGCTGCATCAATTTCCGCTCGAAGCAAACGTCGCCGGCCACTTCTCCGTTCTCGACGACCGCGCCGCCGAAGTCCTGCTCGACGACGCGCGACGCGCCTTGCTGACGGCAACGACGCCGTATGGCGATGCCGAACTGGCGCGAGCTTTCGACTATGTGCTCGATCTCGGCGATGAATCCGGCCTTGAGACCCTGCTTGGCGACATCGTCGCCAATCGCAATGCCATCCGCCGCTTCACCGAGGCCGCCGAGCGCAAAGGCGGCATCGAGGCCGCACTGCTTGCCCGGCTTGGCCTTACGCCCGGTGAGACGGAAACGAGCATTGCCGAGCAATATTGGCCGCTGCCCGGCCTCTCCGGCGCGACGCTGGAGCTTTATCTGACGCTTGCCGACGAGAAGGGCGGCGCCAAGGCTCAGGAAGTTGCTTACGCGCTGCGGCTTGCGAAACGCGAGGCAGATCCGCTTGCCCGCGCCGAAATCCTCGAAAAGGCTATGCTGACTGCCAAGGGCGAACCAAAGTCGGACAGCCAGTTCTTCGTCAAGGCGATGCTTGCTGATGCGCCGGCACTCGCCGATGCCGTCGCTGAGGCACGCGCCCATGTCGTTGCTTGCCGCGACCGGCTGAAGCTGATGCGGATGTATCGCGCCACCCATGCCGCCCTCATCCTCGCCGATCGCTTGAACCGCGACTACGAGGAGCTAAAGAAGCGCCGCAGCCAGCTCGATTTCGAAGACCTCATCACCCGCACGGCCGATCTCTTGACCAAGAAGGATGTCGGCCCCTGGATTCACTACAAGCTGGATCAGGGCATCGACCACATTCTCGTGGACGAGGCGCAGGATACCAGCCCGATCCAATGGAGCGTCATCCAATCGCTGGCGGAGGATTTCTTCTCCGGCGACAGCGCCCGGCCGACGCTGCGCACGATCTTTGCTGTCGGTGACGAGAAACAATCGATCTATTCGTTTCAGGGCGCCCGTCCCGAACGCTTTTCCGAGGAAAGCGACCGCACGCGGCGGCGCGTGGTGGCGAGCGGCCAGCAATTCTCGTCGATCCGCCTGCCCCTCTCCTTCCGCTCGACAGCCGATGTACTCGGCGCCGTCGACCATGTCTTCACCAGCCCGGAGAATGCCCGAGGACTCAGCGCCCTCAACGAGCCTGTGGTGCATCGCTCCAGCCGCATCGGCCATCCCGGAGCCGTCGATCTCTGGGAGACGATCGCGCCGGAGCCGGCCGCCAAGGAAGAAGACTGGACGGCACCTTTCGATTCGACGCCGGAGAGCGCGCCGGCCGCCATCCTGGCGCGACGAATGGCGCACATGATCGGCAATCTGATCGGTCGGGAAACGATCATCGAGAAGGGCAAGGCCCGTTTCATCGAGGCCGGCGACATTCTCGTGCTGGTGCGCAAGCGCGACAGCTTCGTCAACGCGCTGACCCGCGCCCTGAAACGACGGGGCAACATTCCTGTTGCCGGCGCCGATCGTCTGGTGCTGACGAGCCATATCGCCATTCAGGATCTTCTGGCGCTCGGCCGCTTCCTGCTGTTGCCGGAAGACGATCTTTCGCTCTGTGCCCTCATGAAGAGCCCATTGTTCGACCTTAGCGAAGAGGATGTCTTTGCCGTTGCCGCCTATCGCGACGACGAGGAAAGCGTCTGGAGCCACCTGCAGAGATTTGCCGCAGAGGGACATGACCGCTTCAGCCAGGTGGTCGAACGCTTAAGAACCTTCCTTGCTTTGTCCAGGAGCCTTCCTGTCCATGATTTTTATGCACGGGTGCTCGGAAGCTTTGGCGGCCGGCGGAAGTTTCTGGCGCGGCTTGGCACAGAGGTCAGCGATATCCTCGACGAATTCCTGACCTTCACGCTCGATCACGAGACAAGCGGCCTGCCCGGCCTGCAATCCTTCATCTCGACGCTGGAACTGGAAGCGCCGACGGTCAAGCGCGAGCAGGACAAGGGCCGCAACGAAGTGCGGATCATGACGGTGCACGCCTCGAAGGGATTGGAAGCGCCGATCGTTTTCCTCGTCGATAGCGGCGGCAAGGCCTTCACCCATACACATCTGCCGAAGCTGCGGTTGATCGAAACCGGCAAAGACGAGATCCCGCTGCCGGTCTGGGTGCCGGTCTCGGCGCTTGCCAATTCGCTGACGCAGACCGATACGGCGCGGCTGCAGGCGCTGGCGGAGGAGGAATATCGCCGGCTGCTCTATGTGGGCATGACGCGCGCCGCCGACCGGCTGATCATTTGCGGCTACCGCGGCATCCGCGAAAATGCCGATACCTGGCAGGCGATGATTTCCGCAGCGCTGCGCGGGGATGAGCTGCGCTGCACGCAGAAGACCTTCACCGGCCCGGATGGCGACTGGCAGGGCTTGAGCTGGCGGGTTGCCCAGGTTCAGCTCGAATTCGAGACCGCGAGGGAGCATGAGAAACGCTCCGAACGCGCTGGCCTGCCCGACAGCCTCAACCGCCCGCTGCCGCCGCAAAGAAGCCTGCCGCGGCCACTGAGCCCCTCCGGCGTCGGCACTGTCATCGATGAGGAAGCCGACGATCTGCTGGTGACTTCGGCGCTTTTCGGCGAGAAAGCCAAATCCGACCGCGCCTTGCAGAAGGGTCGCTTCATCCACCGTATGCTGCAGACCTTGCCTGAAATCGCGCCAGAAGAGCGCGCCGATGCCGCCCGGCGCTACGCCGAGCGGGCCGCGCGCTTCTGGCCGCGGGCCGAGCAAGGGGCGCTGGTGAAGTCAGTCATGGCGCTGCTGTCGCATCCGGATCTGCAGGGCACGTTCAGCACCCATGCGCAGGCGGAAGTGTCGATCATGGGCACGCTGAAGCTCGGCAGCCAATCCTATGCCGTTTCCGGCCGCATCGACCGGCTGGCTGACCTAGACGATCGTGTCGTCATTCTCGACTATAAGACGAATCGCGTGCCTCCTGCCGAGGAAAGCAGCATCCCCTTCGCTCACAAAGCTCAGCTGGCCATCTACCGCGAGATCCTTTCGCCGCTTTATCCGGGAAAGCGCGTCGACTGCATGCTGGTCTATACCGAAAATGCCTCGATCTACACGCTGTCGGATAGGGCACTTGCATTGGCGCTTGCGGAGCTCGAAACAAAGTGAAATACCAGATATTGAAATATGGGCACCGCACCATCACATATCTAGCAACCCGCAAATCCTGGTAAGGAGCAGCCTATGGCTACCGTTAAAGTCGATACCTCCAACTTCGCCACCGAAGTGCTGCAGTCTGCAGAGCCTGTTGTCGTTGATTTCTGGGCCGAATGGTGCGGTCCGTGCAAGATGATCGCCCCGGCTCTGGAAGAGCTTGCCGTGCAGTTCGAAGGCAAGGTCAAGGTTGCGAAGCTCAACATCGACGAAAATCCGGAACTGGCTGCCCAGTTCGGCGTTCGCTCGATCCCGACGCTCGCCATGTTCAAGGCCGGCGAAGTCGCTGACATCAAGGTCGGCGCCGCTCCCAAGACGGCCCTGCAGAACTGGATCTCCAGCGCAGCCTGATCGGTATCGACTGTAGGAACAAGAGCCCCGCTTCGGCGGGGTTTTTTGTTGGTGCGGAGAGAGCGGGTCATCCTTGCCCTTCGAAGCTTCGCACCTCAGGGTGAGGATGGAGCAGGCTCCTCTCCATGGCAACGCAGAGGCAACGAAGAAATGAGCCCGTAGCGGCTGGGTGCGAAGGTCAGCCCTCATACTGAGGAGGCCCAGGCCGTCTCGAAGCACGAGGGCGGGTGGTTGACCACCCGGCCAGAATCACCGCGGCGGCGTGCCGTTGTCGGCAAGGACATCGCCGACCAGATAGAGCGAACCGCCGATCAGAATGCGTGGGGGAGGCGAATTTGGCGCGGCCGCACCCTTGATCGCATCCAGCGCCTCAACGACGCTGGACATGGGTTCGGCGACAAGGCCGGCATCATAGGCTGCATTCGCCAGGATGACTGGATCGATCATGGCTTCGCTGCCGCGGATCGGCACGCAATAGACCTTTTCAGCCAGGCCGACAAAGGCTTTGAAATAGCCGATCGGATCCTTGGTATTGATCATGCCGATGATCAGAAACAGAGGCCGCGGCTGGCGCTCCTCGAAATTCGCCATGGCCTCGGCGATGACTTCGCCGGCGCCGGGATTGTGGCCGCCATCCACCCAGATCTCGGCGCGCTCCGGGACATGCGCAACCAGCTCACCTTCCGTCAGTCGCTGCAGGCGGCCCGGCCATTCGACCGAGGTCATCGCCTTTTCCATCATCGCTTCGGTCACGACGAAGCCGGCAGCCTTGACGGCGCGGATGGCGGCAGCGGCATTTCCATATTGGTGGCGGCCCGGCAGGCGCGGCAGCGGCAGGTCGGCAAGGCCGAACTCGTCCTGATAGACCAGCTTGCCGTATTCCTCATGGGCGGAGAAATCCTGGCCAAAGACGGCGGTCGGACAACGGAGCCGCTCGGCCGTCGAGATCAGCACGTCGAGTGCCGCATCATAGTCCTGATGGCCTATGACGACGGGATGGCCCGGCTTCATGATGCCGGCCTTTTCGGCAGCGATCAGTTCGACGCGGTCGCCGAGATAGGGCTGGTGATCGAGCGAAATCGGCATGATGACCGACACGGCGGGATCGGAAATGACATTCGTGGCGTCGAAACGGCCGCCAAGGCCAACCTCGATGACGGCAACATCGCCCGGATGTTCGGCAAAGAGGAGAAAGGTCGCGGCCGTCAGAATTTCGAAGACGGTGATCTTTTGCCCGCCATTGGCCTTGGCGATGCGTCTCAGCGCATCGGCAAACACAGCATCGTCGACGAGCTTGCCGCGGCCGCCCTTGACGCCGATGCGATAGCGCTCGTGCCAATTGACGAGATGCGGCGAGGTGTGGACGTGCACGCTATAGCCGCCGGCTTCGAGCAACGCGCGGCAGAAGGCCGTGACGGAACCCTTGCCGTTGGTGCCGGCGACATGGATCACCGGCGGCAATTTCTGATGAGGATTGCCGAGGGCGTCGAGCAGCCGGGTTATTCTCTCCAGAGAAAGATCGAAGCCCTTGGGGTGCAACCCCATGAGCTTCTCGATCTCCCGTGCTGCCTCGCTCATTGCGGATTGGTCCATAGACGTCATCCCGCACCTCCGCCCGTCGGCAATCGATAATGTCAGGCGCTCGCTGCTATCGCCAGTGCCGCGCCATTCTTATTCTTGACCGATACGTCGTTTGCCGGCGCCTTGGTCAGGATCTTCAGAAGCGTCGCCAGGGTGTCAGGAATGTCGTGACGCTTGACCACCATATCCACCATGCCGTGCTCCAGCAGGTATTCCGAGGTCTGGAAGCCCTCGGGTAGCTTTTCGCGCAGCGTCTGCTCGATCACGCGCTTGCCGGCGAAGCCGATTTCAGCCCCGGGTTCGGCCAAATGAATGTCGCCAAGCATGGCGTAGGAGGCCGTGACGCCGCCGGTCGTCGGATTGGTCAAAACTACGACGTAGGGCTGGCCAGCTTCCTTCAGCATGTCGACGGCAACCGTCGTGCGCGGCAGCTGCATCAGCGACAGAATGCCTTCCTGCATGCGGGCGCCGCCCGAAGCCGGGAACATCACGACAGGGCATTTTTCGGCGATCGCACGCTCGAAAGCCTTCACGATAGCTTCGCCGGCCGCCATGCCGAGCGAACCGCCGATGAAGTTGAACTCATGCACGATGGCAACGAGCTTCAGGCCGCGAACTTTGCCGACGCCGGAGAGGATCGTATCCTCCTGCTCGGTCTTCAAGCGGCTGTCCTTCAGGCGGTCGGTATATTTCTTCGAATCCCGGAACTTCAGCGGATCCTGCGCGACCTTCGGCTGCGGCAGGGCTTCGTATTCGCCGTTGTCGAAGAGATCGGCAAGGCGAGCTTTGGCCGGCATCTTCATATGGAAACCGGAAGCAGGGATGACCCACTTGTTGTCTTCCAGATCCTTGTGGAAGACCATTTCGCCCGTTTCCGGGCACTTGATCCAGAGATTCTCCGGAACCTCGCGACGGCCCAGCATGGAATTGATCCGCGGGCGGACGTAGTTCGTGATCCAGTTCAATTCGAAACTCCTAATCGACCGAATTAATCGATATCCTAGTCGTCACCAAATGCCCATAGGCTTTTCCCCTCAATCCGCAGGGGATTGATGAGAGGCCTATATGGAAAAACTATTCGGCGGCAACAAGGCGGGCGGAACGCGTTCCTGTCGACAGGCCGCGCACCAGGGTGGCGACAGCCTGGATGGTGTCTGCTGTTGCCTTGCCATCCTTGGTGAGGCTGGTGGCAATCTGGTTGACGATCGCTGTGCCGACGACAACGCCATCGGCAGACGCACCGATCAGCTTGGCATGTTCGGCCGTCTTGACGCCAAAACCAACGCAGACCGGCAGACCGGTATGCTGCTTGATGCGCTCGACGGCACCCGACACCAGCGAGGGATCGGGCAATGCCGAACCGGTGATGCCGTTCATCGAGACGTAATAGACGAAACCGGTCGTGTTCTTCAGAACCGTCGGCAGGCGCTTGTCATCGGTGGTCGGCGTTGCCAGGCGGATGAAGTTGATGCCCTTGCGAATGGCCGGAATGCAAAGCTCGTCATCCATTTCCGGCGGCAGGTCGACGACGATCAGGCCGTCGATGCCGGCGGCGATCGCATCGTCCAGGAACTTTTCGACGCCATAGATGTAGATCGGATTGTAATAGCCCATCATCACGATCGGCGTATCGGCATCGACCTTGCGGAAATCGGCGGCGAGCTGCAGCGTCTTCTTCAGCGTCTGGCCGGCCTTCAGGGCGCGCTGGCCGGCAAGCTGGATCGCCGGGCCGTCGGCCATGGGATCGGAAAAGGGCATGCCAAGCTCGATGACGTCGGCGCCGGCTTCCGGCAGCGCCTTCATGATGCCAAGCGAGGTCTCGTAATCGGGATCGCCGCCCATGAAATAGGTGACGAGTGCCGGGCGGCCTTCAGCCTTCAAAGCGGCGAAGCGTTTGTCCATACGTGCGGTCATGGCGTCTAACTCACATTCCCAGAATCTTGCCGACGGTAAAGATATCCTTGTCACCGCGGCCGGAGAGGTTCATCAGGATGATCTCGTCCTTGCCCATCTTCGGGGCACGCTTGATCACTTCGGCGAGCGCATGGCTCGGCTCGAGCGCCGGGATGATGCCTTCGAGGCGCGTCAGCGTCTGGAAGGCTTCGAGCGCCTCATGGTCCATGATCGGCACATATTCGGCGCGGCCGATATCGTTCAGCCAGGAATGTTCCGGGCCGATGCCAGGATAATCGAGACCGGCCGAGATGGAATGGCCTTCCTTGATCTGGCCATCGCCGTCCTGCAGCAGGTAGGTGCGGTTGCCATGCAGCACGCCGGGCGAACCGGCGGTGATCGAGGCGCAATGCTCATCACCCTGCAGACCCTTGCCACCGGCTTCGACGCCGACGATCTTGACGCTCTCGTCATCGAGGAAAGGATGGAAGATGCCGATGGCATTCGAGCCGCCGCCGACGGCCGCAATGACGAGATCCGGCAGGCGGCCTTCGGCCTCCAGAATCTGCGCGCGGGCTTCGGTGCCGATCACGGCCTGGAAATCGCGGACCATTTCCGGATAGGGATGCGGGCCGGCGGCCGTGCCGATCAGGTAATAGGTGTCTTCGACATTGGTGACCCAGTCACGAAGGGCTTCGTTCATGGCGTCCTTGAGCGTGCCGCTGCCGGCTGTCACCGGAATGACCTCGGCGCCCAAGAGCTTCATGCGGAACACGTTCGGCGCCTGACGCTCGACATCGGTTGCGCCCATGTAGACGACGCAAGGCAGGCCGAAGCGGGCGGCGACGGTCGCCGACGCGACGCCGTGCTGGCCTGCGCCGGTTTCGGCGATGATGCGCGTCTTGCCCATGCGCTTGGCGAGCAGGATCTGGCCGATGCAGTTGTTGATCTTGTGCGAGCCTGTATGGTTCAGCTCCTCGCGCTTGAAGTAGATCTTCGCGCCGCCAAGCTCGGCCGTCAGGCGCTCGGCAAAATAAAGCGGGCTCGGCCGGCCGATATAATGTGTGCCGAGAGACTTTAGCTCCGCCTGAAAGGCCGGATCGTCCTTCGCCTTCGCCCATTCCTCCTGTAGGTCCAGGATCAGCGGCATGAGCGTTTCGGCTACGAAACGACCGCCATAAATACCGAAACGGCCATCCTCATCGGGGCCGGAGCGGAAAGAATTGGGTTTGGGCGTCTGGTTCACTTTCTACTCCCTGCTGCCGGTTCCGGCAGGCATGCTTCTGTAAACGCGTCGAAAAACTGGTCGATCTTGCCTAGATCCTTCACGCCCGGCGAACTCTCGAGGGCGGAGGAAAGATCGATACCGCTGGCCTTGGTGGAAGCCAGCGCCTCGGCGACGTTGTCCTTGTTGACGCCGCCGGACAGCATGTAATCCACTCGATCGTCGAGCCAGCTCATCAGGCTCCAATCGAAGGATACGCCGTTTCCGCCCGGCAGCACAGAGCCGGCCGGCGGCTTGGCATCGAAGAGGAAGCGGTCGGCAATGCCGATATAGGATTCCACCCGCTTCAGATCGTCGGCATCGCGCACCGACATGGCCTTCATGACGGGGACATTATGGACCGCCTTGATGGTCAGCACACGCTCCGGGCTTTCGTTGCCATGAAGCTGCAGCATATCGGGCTTCACCAGTGCCATGATCTCATCGAGATCGTCATTGGTAGGATCGACCGTGACGGCAACGACCTTCGCCTTGCCGCGGGCACGCTCGGCGAGCGCTCCGGCAAGATCCGGCTCGATATACCGCGGGCTCTTTTCAAAGAAGATAAAGCCGATATGGGTGGCACCGCGCTCAAGAGCACGATCCACCGCTTCCGGCGTCTTCAGACCACAAATTTTGATATCGGGGTTCATGGCAGCGGAGTGACACGAAATTTCGCAAGAGTCGAGCCTAAAGGCGACGTTGGCGGGATTTTTGCGTGGTTCCAGAGCCATCATACCTCAAGGAAAAGCGCCCCTCACCCCAACCTTCGCCCCGCGTGCGGGGAGAAGGTGGACTTGAACAGTTGAGCAACGCGAAACTGTGAAAGGACGGATGAGGGGCTATTGCCCTGGGCACGCTCCAGCATTGCTCAGGCGGAATGCCGCTCAATCAAAATCAATCGCGTGCAGCTGACTTCCGTGACGCTTCAGCCAGGCTTTGGCCTCGTCCATGTCGGGGCAGAGCTTGCGGCAGAGCGCCCAGAAGCGTGGGCCGTGGTTCATTTCGCGTAAATGCGCGACTTCGTGAGCGGCGAGATAATCGATGACCAAGGGCGGCGCCATGACGATGCGCCAGGAGAAGCTCAGATTCCCTTGCGAGGAACAGGAGCCCCAGCGGCTGCGGGTATCCTTCATGGTGATTGACGTGACGTTGGCGCGGATGGTCTTGGCGTGGACAGCGACAAGCTTTTCCAGATCGGCGCGCGCCTCCTTCTTGAGGAAGGTGGCGATGCGGCGGCCGGCATGTTCCGGCATGCCGCTGACGCGCAGAACAGGCATGCCCTCGATGGTGACGGCTTCGGTGAGGCCGCGCAGAGTGCCGGTATGCTCGATCCGGTGACGCACGCCGCGCAGAAGGATTTCGCTGCCGCTGCGCAGGCTGCTGTCGACGGAGAATTTCGCGAGCTTCGTCAGCAGCCAGCCTTGATGCCGGTCGAGGAAGGCGTTGACCTCGCGTGCCGCCAACCCACGTGGAATGGTCATCTTCAGCGACCGCCCGCCGGGCTCGATCCTGAGCGTGATGCGGGTCGCGCGCTCGTGCTGACGGATCGTCAGCGGCATCAGCCGGCCGGCGACATCAAGCGTGCGCGTTTCCGGCGCGGCCAACTTGGCTTGCGGTTTGCGGGATCTGGAGAGCAGCGGAAACATGAGGCAGTTTTATATGATTCGCCAAAGCGCGTCGCAATCTTTCAGATTTGCTCCTTGCGCTTTGGTTCTCGATTTTCGCATATCGTCATCGCAAAACCGCCGCGCACTTTTGCGCGACTTGCTTTGCAGATTCTGGCAAAGAAAAACCGGCATCGGATGATGCCGGCTTTGACCTCGTGACGGAACTCCCGTCACGGCGTCTGGAATTCAGTCGGCGAGCCGCCATTGTCATTGCGCTTGACGCTGTTGCGCTCGCGCATGAAACGGTCGAACTCATCCTGATCCTTGGCACGGCGCAGCTCGCGGACATAGGTGTCAAACTCGGCGCGCATCTCGTCCAGCTTGCGGCGCTCCTCTTCGAGGCGCTCAAGCTCTGCCCGGCGCCAGTCGTCGAAGGCGACGTTGCCGGTGGAGAAGGAGTGGCGATGACGATTGCGATGACGTCCGCAGCCAGCAAACATGCCGTCGGTCCTTTCGTTTACATCCCGTTTGAATTCCCGCAGACGTTCTCCAAAGAGAATATAGGCGAGCATGGCAAAGCCCAGCGGCCAGAAGACCACGAAGCCAAGCACCATCAGGGCAATAGTAGCCGGAGTCCAATCCGGGCGAAGCAATGCAGATTGATTCATTGTCAGGTATCCTCGCACGGCGCATCGCCCTTCGACCGAGACCGGTCAATGGTCAGGCTTCTGCGCGGTTTTTAAAGCTCTACCTGCATCTCAGCGCGTTCCAAGGACGCGCGGCGCGGTAAACGGCCCGATCACTGCGGTACCGCTGGAATCGAGATGGTAACCTCTTCGTGAGGCTTCAATGGGATCGCCAGGCGGATTCGCACAAGTACTTGAATCCGCCTGGATAATTCAACAAAAGCTAATAGTTTGCCCAGCAGGAACTGTTCGGTTCCTCAACAAGCTCCGAACCGCTCTATCCCATTGATTTTGCTTGCGCTCAGGCGGACTTTCCGCCCTTGATGACGCGCTTGACAACCGACCGACCGGTACGGGCATGCTCGCGGGTGAAGGCCAGGATGCGCGGCGCGATCTCGCGGCGGAAGCGCGAGCCGTTGA
Source organism: Martinezella sp. CNPSo 3959 (assembly GCF_057784355.1). Lineage (NCBI taxonomy): Bacteria > Pseudomonadati > Pseudomonadota > Alphaproteobacteria > Hyphomicrobiales > Rhizobiaceae > Martinezella > Martinezella sp. CNPSo 3959. Next base: position 96,174 of record NZ_JBXSOV010000015.1, on the reverse strand, counting down.
AGACGCCGTAATGGCCGACATCCGGCTGCAGATAGTGCATGCGCATATGATCGGGGATATTGGTACAGATGGTTTGCGCCGCATGGGTCTGGCCAACGCCGGAAATATCGTCGTTTTCACCTTCGACGGTTAGAAGCGCGACGTTGCGGATGGCGGAGGGATCGACGCGCTCGCCGCGATGCATGAGCTCGCCCTTGGGCAGCGCGTGTTTGATGAACACCTGATCGACTGTCTGCAGATAGAACTCCGCCGTCAGATCCATGACGGCCAGATATTCGTCGTAGAAATCGCGGTGCTTCTCGGCCGGCTCGCCGTCATTCTTGACGAGGTGTACGAAGAAGTCCTTGTGGGCGATCATGTGCCGATCGAGGTTCATCGACATGAAGCCGGAAAGCTGCAGGAAGCCGGGATAAACGGGCCGCATGAAACCCGGCTGCGGCCAGGGCACGTTCATGACGACATTGTCGGCAAACCATTCCAGCGGCTTCTCCTTGGCGAGCTGGTTGACGGCAGTCGGATTGATGCGGGTATCGATCGGGCCACCCATCAGCGTCATCGACGACGGCGCCAGGCGATCGCCCGCCGCCTCCATCACGGCCGCCGCTGCGAGAACCGGGACGGATGGCTGGCAGACGGCGACGACATGCGTATCCGACCCGAGGTGGTGCAACATCTCGATGACGTAATCGATATAATCCTCGAGATCGAAGGTGCCCTCTGTCATCGGCACCATACGCGCATCGATCCAGTCGGTGATGTAGACGTCAGCACCCGGCAGCAGGGCTTCCACCGTGCCGCGCAGCAGCGTCGCATAGTGGCCGGACATCGGCGCGACGATCAGAATGCGGGGATCGGCGCCATGGCCGGCGGGCAAGCTGCGCTCGAAATGGATGAGATTGCAGAAGGGCTTCTTCCAGACGATCTTTTCGTGCACGGAGACGCGTTTGCCCTCAATCTCGGTTTCAGGCAGGCCGAATTCCGGCTTGCCATAGCGCCGGGTGGTGCGCTCGAAAACCTCGAGGCTCGCCGTCAAGGTGCGGCCGAATACGGTATGCGAAAGGGGATTAAGGGGATTGGCGTAGGCCAGGCGCATCATGTCCGCCGCGGCGCGAAAAGGGGCGAGAGCGGCATGATTGAGTTCATAAAACTGATAAAACATGGGGGCTTTACCTTTCGTGATGCGGGGCATCCGGCCGCGCAAATCACCTAAATCATTGAAGCGCACGCGTCTTGCGTGTCGCTGCCTTCACTGCGACACTCCTCCGGTCGCGCTGCGCAGCAGGATAATGACCGCTCCTCGGGCGTGATCCTCATCCTTCCTATAATCCAACCTAGCAGTTTTTGCTGCAGAGCAACATAACTACAATTGGTTCTTATCGATAAAAAACGCCGGAGAATCGCTTCCCCGGCATCAAGAATGATCTCGAAAGGTTAAAGTTCCTGAGCTCAGGCATCGGCGAGGAAGGTCTGGCGTTGGGTGCCAAGGCCCTCCATGCCGAGCTCGACGACATCGCCCGGCCTCAGGTACTGCGGCGGCTTCATGCCCATGCCGACGCCGGGAGGCGTGCCGGTGGAGATGACGTCGCCCGGATGCAGCGACATGAACTGGCTGAGATAGGAGACGAGGTAGGCAACGCCATAGACCATCGTCCTGGTCGAGCCATTCTGCATCATCTTGCCGTTGACTTTCAGCCACATGCCGAGATTCTGCGGATCAGCGATTTCATCCTTGGTCACGAGCCACGGGCCGATCGGGCCGAAGGTGTCGCAGGACTTGCCCTTGGTCCACTGCCCCGAACGCTCGGTCTGGAAGGCACGCTCGGAGACATCGTGGGAAACGCAGTAACCGGCGACATAATCAAGCGCATCGGCTTCGCTGACATATTTCGCCTTCTTGCCGATGACGACGCCGAGCTCGACTTCCCAGTCGGTCTTTTCCGAGCCGCGCGGGATCAGCACATTGTCGTTCGGACCGACGATAGCAGAGCTTGCCTTCATGAAGATGATCGGCTCCGGCGGCACGGTAGCGCCGGTTTCGGCAGCATGGTCGGAGAAGTTCAGGCCGATGCAGATGAACTTGCCGGTACCGGCGACGCAGGCGCCGAGGCGGCCTTCCGGCAACTCGGGCAGGCTCTTCGGATCGAGGGCCGCAATCTTTGCCAGACCTGCCGGCGAAATCGCCTCGCCGCCGATATCGGCGACATGGGCCGAGAGATCGCGGATCTTGCCGTCGCTATCCAGAAGCGCCGGCTTTTCCTTGCCGACTTCGCCAACACGCAACAGTTTCATGGATTTTCCTTCCCTGCATTTTCAAAGACGAGATCGATGACGTCATATATGAACGAGTTATTCACCAGTGTCATCAATCGATTTCCGAAAGCCTAGCATGGCTCGGCTCTCCGCGCTGGAAAAACAGCTTTTCTAGTTCGGGGATAATGACCTTGCGATGTCGACGATGACGTCAAAGGCCGTATTGATGTCTTCAGCCGTCGCCTCGAACTGGCCGGCCTGGAAGCGGATGACCAGCCGGCCGCCGACGCGGGTCTGCGTCAGGTAGATGCGGCCGTCATTGTTGATGGCATTGAGCAGTCGCTGCGTATGCTGTTCCTGATCGACTCCCGCAGGCGCCTTATGATCGAAGGAGAACAGCGACAGGAACGGCTCGGTGACAATTTCGAAATCCGGCTCTGCGGCTAGGCGCATCGCCAGATTCTGCGACCAGGACACATGGTTGCGGATCATCGTGCGCAATCCTTCCAGGCCGTGATAGCGCAACAAAAACCAGAGCTTCAGCGCACGGAAGCGGCGGCCGAGCGGCACGGACCATTCCGAGTAATTGATGATGCCATCATGGCCGTGCGTGCGCAGATACTCGGGCTGGATCGCCAGCGTGCGGACCAGCGTCTCCGGCTCACGAACGAACTGGACGGAGCAATCGAATTGCGCACCGAGCCATTTATGCGGGTTGAAGACGACGGAATCGGCCTGTTCGACGCCTTGCCACAGAGTGCGAAATTCCGGGCAGATCATCGCCGAGCCCGCCCACGCGGCATCGACATGGACATAGAGCCCATGCGCATGGGCGACCTCCACGAGGGCCGCGATATCGTCGCAGGCACCGACGCTGGTGCCGCCGACGCAGGCGATGACACCGGCGGGCAGCAACCCGGCCGCGCGATCGCGCTCGATCGCATCTGCAAGTGCTTTCGGATCCATGGCCTTGTTGGGACCGCCGGTGGGGATGCGCACCAGATTCTCATGGCCGATGCCAGCAATCCAGATGGCGCGGTCGATTGATGTGTGGACCTGATCCGTGGAATAGATGCGCACTGCCTTGTTGGCCGCAAGCCCGTTTTTGTTGCCCTGCCAGTCCAGCGCTCTTTCGCGCATGACCAGAACAGCGGCAAGGGTCGCGGTCGAGGCGGAATCCTGAATGACGCCCGTGAAGGTTTCAGGCAGGCCGAGGGCCTGGCGCAGCCAGTCAACGACCTTCGTTTCAAGTTCTGTTGCGGAGGGCGATGTCTGCCACAGCATGCATTGCGCGGCGATGGCGCTGACCAGATATTCGGCAACCACCGAGACGGGGGCGGCATTGGCAGGAAAATAGGCGAAAAAGCGCGGATGCTGCCAATGCGTCATGCCGGGCACCAGGATATTCTCAAAATCTTTGAAGATATCCTCCATGGCTTCGCCCGTTTCCGGCGGAGAATCGGCTATATGAGCCGCAATCTCGCCCGGCGCCATCTTCGCCCGGACCGGCCTGTCGCGAAGCGACGCACGATAATCCGCGCCCCAATTAGCCGCCTTCTCCGACCACTGGCGAAACTGCTCCCAATCCATGACGATCCTCCCTGCTCCATCGGACGGGCGGACCTTAGACCGGTTTCGATACTCGGTCGAGTATCAGAAAAGCTCGTCCAGCGCCGGCCCCAGCGGCACGATGCCTGTGGGATTGAGCGTCGAAATCGAGTAGTAGCCGCGCTTGATATGATCGAAGTCAACGGTTTCGGCAACACCTGGCCAATCGAACATCCGGCGGCAGAAAGACTGGAGGTTGGCATAGTCCGACAGCCGGCGCAGATTGCATTTGAACAGGCCGTGATAGGCGACATCGAAACGGACGAGGGTAACGAACAGCCTGATATCGCTCTCCGTCGGATTGGCGGCAAAGAGGAAATCCCTGCCCTCCAGCTCGGTTTCGATCTGATCAAGGCAATCGAAGACCTCGCTGAAGGCTTCTTCATAGGCGATCTGCGTCGTGGCGAAGCCCGTGCGATAGACGCCATTATTGAGAGCGGGATAGATCCGGGCATTGAAACTGTCGATTTCATCCCGCTTGCCGGCCGGATAGAGATCGATATCATTGCGGGCAAGATCGCCGAAGCCGTCATTCAGCATGCGCAGGATATCGGAGGATTCGTTGTTGACGATCGTGCCTTTCTGCTTGTCCCATAGGACCGGTACGGTGGCGCGGCCAGTAAACGTCGGATCAGCCTTGGTATAGATCTCATGCATGTGGCTGACACCGTTTATCGGATCGTTCGTCGCGCCGGGATAGTCGCCAAACTGCCAGCCCTGCTTGGACAACACGGGTTCAACGATGGAAACGGAAATGACCTCTTCCAGACCCTTCAGCTTGCGGCCAATCAGGGTACGTGAAGCCCAGGGGCAGATCAGAGCGACGTAAAGATGATAGCGGCCGGCCTCTGCTTTGAAACCGCCGTCACCCGTCGGTCCTGCACGACCATCGGGCGTGACCCAGTTGCGGAAGCTCGAAATCTGGCGAACGAAACCGCCCTTCTCATCCTTGGCCTGAACCGGCTGCCAATCCTCAGTCCATTTTCCATTTACCAGCAAGGCTCTATCTCCGCTCGCACGCGTTCCTATAGGGGCGAAGCATAGCGGAACAGAATTTCACGGGAATAACGCAAACTTGAAACAGACTGTCTACCTGGCGAATGCTGATGCCTCTATGTATCAAATGACGCATTTGCGATCAGGTTTATCGGAGAAATCCCATGGCGACATCCGTTTCCAACGTCAGGACCGACCATGCCAGCCGCTATCTCCAGCAGCTCTGCAAGCATTGGAGCCATCGCTTCAGCGTGGAATTCGATGCGGCTGCCGGCAGGGTGCCGTTCGGCGCGGAAAACTTCCTCGATCTGACGGCCGAGCCCGGCAACCTCGTCATGACACTGACGGTCGAGAAGCCCGAAGACCTCGAGCGCATGCAGAACGTCGTTGCCGACCACCTCAAGCGCTTCGCCTTCCGCGAGGAGCTCGACGTGAGCTGGACTGCCCGAGTTTAAGTTTCCATCCTCTATTTATAACCAGCCAACGGCGAGTTTCGATCGCCCGCGGCAGACGCTCACCAAGGAAAGAAGCCCTCATGACATCAAGCAATAGCCGCGAATCCCAATATCCGATCGACAAGCTCTTTCTCGACCGCTGGTCGCCGCGCGCCTTTTCCAACGAGACCCTGCCGGAAGCCGACCTGCTGACCATTCTGGAAGCGGCTCATTGGGCACCCTCCGCCTCGAACCTGCAGCCCTGGCGTTTCCTCTATGCTCTGCGCGGCTCAGAACATTGGGACCGGTTTTTGAGCGTCCTGATCGACTTCAATCAGGGCTGGGTGAAATCCGCTGGTGCGCTGCTTTTCGTCATTTCCCGCACTCACAGCGGCGAGCTTGGCTCCGCCGAGCAGAAGCCCAGCTACAGCCACTCCTTCGATGCTGGCGCGGCCTGGGGCTTCCTGGCCATCCAGGCGCATTTAGCCGGCTATGAAGCTCATGGCATGACGGGCTTCCACGTCGAAAAGGCATATGAGGTTCTCGGCATTCCGGATGGCTTCCGCGTCGAGGCTGCCGTTGCGATCGGCAAGATCGGCGACAAGAATCAACTTCCGGAAAAGCTGCGCGAGCGCGAAGTGCCGAGCCAGCGCAATCCGCTCTCTGGACTAGCCTTCAACGGCACCTTTATCGCCAAGTAATTGATAAAAAAGGAAAGGCCCGCCGAAACTATCCGGCGGGCCTTTTATGTCTTCGTCGAACGATCAGATGTCGAGATTGGCGACGTTCAGCGCGTTGTCCTGAATGAACTCGCGCCGCGGCTCGACCTCATCGCCCATGAGCCGGGCAAAGAGGCCGTCTGCATCGGTCGCATCCGTGACCCTCACCTGCAGCAGCGAGCGGACGTTCGGGTCGAGCGTCGTTTCCCAGAGCTGCTCGGCGTTCATTTCGCCGAGACCTTTATAACGCTGCAGCGTCAGCCCCTTGCGGCCGCCGGCGAAGATCGTGTCCAGCAGCTGGCGAGGGCCGGAAATCTCCGTCTCTCCATCGCGGCGAACGAGCTTTGGCGGTGTGACATAGACTTCCTTCAACCGCGCGCCGAGCTGATCGATAAGGCGGGCATCCTGCGAACCGATGAGCGCCATGTCGAGGAAGACGACTTCCTTGACGCCGCGTACGGTGCGCTCAAAGCGCAGGCCGCCCTCGCCCGTCACGGCGCCAGTCCAGCCGCGCTCGGTTTCCTCGGCGATGACATCAAGCCGCTTGGCGACATCATTGGCGAGCGCCTCCGCACGTGCGGGATCGCTGACCATTTCGGCGTTGAGAGCCCCCGCAATAGCGGCCTGTTCGACGACAGAGCGATTATAGCGGGAATGCAGATTGTCGATCAGCGTGCGCAGACGAAGCGCGTCATAGATCGCCTCGCGCAGATCCTGACCGGTACGGACCTCGCCGTTGCCGAGGCGCAGGCTCGCATCGTCCGTGCCCTGGCCGATCAGATATTCTTCCAGTGCCTTTTCGTCCTTGACATATTGCACCGACTTGCCGCGCGTCACCTTATAGAGCGGCGGCTGGGCGATATAGAGATGGCCGCGCTCGATGAGATCGGGCATTTGCCGGAAGAAGAAGGTCAGCAGCAGAGTGCGGATATGCGCGCCGTCGACGTCTGCGTCCGTCATGATGATGATCTTGTGATAGCGCAGCTTTTCGGCGTTGAATTCGTCCTTGCCGATGCCGGTGCCGAGTGCGGTGATCAGCGTGCCGATTTCCTGGCTCGACAGCATCTTGTCGAAGCGTGCGCGCTCGACGTTGAGGATCTTGCCACGCAGCGGCAGGATGGCCTGGTTTTCGCGCGAACGGCCCTGCTTGGCCGAACCGCCTGCCGAGTCGCCCTCGACGAGGAAGACCTCGGACTTGGCGGGATCGCGCTCCGAGCAGTCGGCAAGCTTGCCGGGGAGCGAGGCGATATCAAGCGCGCCCTTGCGGCGGGTCAATTCGCGGGCCTTGCGGGCCGCTTCGCGGGCAGCGGCGGCCTCGACGACCTTGCCGACCAGAACCTTGGCTTCGGACGGATGCTCTTCGAGCCACGTGCTGAGAGCTTCGTTAACCAGGCTCTCGACGACGGGGCGAACTTCGGAGGAAACCAGCTTGTCCTTGGTCTGCGACGAGAATTTCGGATCGGGAACCTTGACCGACAGCACGGCCGTCAGGCCTTCGCGGCAGTCGTCGCCGGTCAGCGTCACCTTTTCCTTCTTGGTAATGCCCGAGCTGTCCGCATAGGAGGTGATCTGGCGCGTCAGGGCGGCGCGGAAGCCGGCCATATGCGTGCCGCCATCGCGCTGCGGGATGTTGTTGGTGAAGCAGAGCACGTTTTCGTGGTAGCTGTCGTTCCACCACATCGCCACTTCGACGGTGATTCCGTCCTTTTCGCTACGGATCGACACCGGCTTCTGAACGAGTGGCTTCTTGGCGCGATCGAGATAGGAGACGAAGGCTTCCAGGCCGCCGTCGTAAAGCAACTCTTCCTGCCTGACGTCGGAATGACGCTTGTCGGTCAGAAGGATACGGACGCCGGAATTCAGAAAAGCGAGTTCGCGCAGACGATGCTCGAGCGTGCCGTAGTCGAACTCAATCATGGTGAAGGTTTCGGAGCTCGGCATGAAGCTGACTTCGGTGCCTGTCTCGTCGCCCGCATCACCCGTTTCCTTCAGCGGTGCATCCGCCACGCCATGGGTGAAGCTCATTTCATGGATCTTGCCCTGGCGGCGGATCTTCAGCTTTAGCCAGACAGACAGCGCATTGACGACCGAAACGCCGACGCCATGCAGACCGCCGGAAACCTTATAGGAATTCTGGTCGAACTTACCGCCGGCATGAAGCTGAGTCATGATAACCTCAGCCGCCGAAACACCTTCGCCGCTGTGAATATCCGTCGGGATGCCGCGGCCGTTATCGGTGACCGTGACCGAGCCGTCGGGATTGAGCGTCACCGTTACGATATCGGCATGGCCGGCCAAGGCTTCGTCAATGGCGTTGTCGACGACCTCATAGACCATATGATGCAGGCCCGAGCCGTCATCCGTGTCGCCGATATACATGCCGGGACGCTTACGCACCGCATCGAGTCCTTTCAGGACCTTGATGGAGTCTGCGCCATACTCGGCGTTGCCACCATTATCGGTTACGGATATGTCGGTCATATATTGAAGTCTTTCCAGTGTTTAGAGAACGCTGCCGATCCGTAGAGCACGATGCCGAAAAGTGTGAGCGGTTTTCGGACGACATCATGCTCCACTTCTTTGAGTTTAGAGCGGATTCAGATTTCAGGTCGTTTCGACCTAACATCATCCGACTCTAACGAATCAGCGGTTTTTCCTAGCCTGTATATAGGATGTTTCACCCTGAAGTTCCAAACGGAAGGCCCCGAAATCAGGTATAAAACAGGGGATTAAGGCGGTTTTCAGCCGGTTTTTCCGGCATTTTCCAGAACCTTCGAGAGTTCGCGGATCGTTGCCGCGTCAAGGCTGCGGATCTTGCCTGCCAAGTGATTGACAAAAGCCGTATATTCCGGCGAAAGCCCGGACGTGTCGACGACAACGCGGGGGTCGGAAAACCGCGCCAGCAGGAACAATTCCTCGGCCTCGTCCCAGATGATGTTGAAATAACCGGCAATGCGCTGCAGGAGATCGAAGGTCGGCAGGCCGCGCTTTCCGTGTTCCAAGGCGGATAAATAAGCCGGAGTCACGTTCAGCGCCGCCGCCATCTGCTTCTGCGAGACGCCCTTGCGCAGCCGCAGCTTGCGTACCGCTTCGCCGAAAGGGGTCAAAGCTTCTCCCCCTTCAGGCGCGATAGGCGGATATAAAGCGCGCCCTCGCCGCCGTGATGCTGCGCCGCCGTCTCGTAAGAGGAAATCAGAAAGCGGAATTCGGGCTTGGAAAACCAGAGCGGTACGGCACGCTTCAGCGCTCCTTCGCTGCCCATGGAGCTGCCCTTGCCTGTTATGACGAGCACATGGCGAAGGCCGCGGCTATGGGCGCGCAGCAGGAAATCAAGAAGCATGCCATGGGCCTCGCTCTGGATGAGGCCGTGAAGATCGATCCTGGCTTCGAGTGCCAGATGACCCCTAGCGATCTTGCGCTTGACGGGACGTTCGAGCGGATGATGGCGGCCGGCGGGCTGCTTTACAGGCGCGGGAGCTTCCGGTGTTTCCGCCGATACCGGCGCCGGCTTTGCCTTTGCGGCTCGGGTGCGTTCCTCGCTTTCGGCTTCCGCCTGCAGCGCCGCCTCGAAAGCCTCGATGTCAGCTATCCGGCCCGGCATAGGGCGCGTGCTCTTGGCGACCTTACCCCAGAGGATGCGGTCTTCCGTGCTGAGCTTTCGTTCCTTGTTCTGCCGTTCCGGGGCCATCAGCCAAACCTCTGCGCCGCCGCCTTCGGAATGAGTATATAAAAATCGGCGTCGTTGCGCACGGTGCCGGCGAGCTCCCCGGCATCGTAGCCGGAGCCGGTAAAGATATCGCCACGCGCCGGCCCGACGATCGCCGAGCCCGTATCGAGCGCCAGCATCAGCCGGGCGAAGGGCTTGCCGGCGTCGAGGTGCGTCAGGCTTTCCGAACGGATGAAGAAGGGAAAACCGAAGGTGTGGATAAGCCTGTCGACCGCAAGAGAACGGCCAGCCACCAGCGGCACCTTCGCCGCTGCAATCGGCCCAAGAGCCGGGTCGCTAACATCGGCCTCGCGGAAGAAGATATAGGATCGATTGTGCCAGAGGACTTCATCGACCTGCTCGGGGTGCGCGTAAAGCCAGTCGCGGATCGTCTGCATGGAAATCGTTGCGCGATCCAGCAACCCGCGGTCGATGAGCAGGCGCCCGACCGCCGAAAAGGGATGACCGGCCTTGGCGGCATAGGTGATGCGGCCGAGACGCCCGTCTGGATAGCGCAGACGTGCCGCGCCCTGCACATGTACGAAGAAGATATCGACCTTGGATTTCGCCCACACGATCTCCAGGCCCTTGCCTTCGAGATAGCCGCGATCGATTTCGCCGCGGTCGGGATAGGCGGAAATCGAACCGTTCTCAAGCCTGCCGAACATGTAGGACGGATCGAGCTGGGCAGGACGATTGCTGTCATCGAGATCGATGAGATCGTCCGGGCGGCGATAAAAGGGATAGCGGTAGATCTCGTTAGGCTCGGCGGAGACTTCGATTTCCGGCTCGTAGAAGGCTGTCACGAAGCCGGCCGCGCCGCTATCGCGGCGAATGAAAAAGGGCTGACAGCGTTCCTCAAAGAAAGCCCGGGCTTCGGCCGCATCGCGCGGTTCCTTGCCTTCCGCCGCTTCGAGGAGCGTCAGGAGATCATCGGCTGTCAGTCCCACCGCACCCGTGCGATAGGGCTTCACATTGCGGATATGGGTGCGACAGTCTTTCATCGCGCGAAAAAGGCTGGAAGGATCGTCGTCCTCCCAGCCCTTCAGATCGGCGAAGGTTGCCGGCTCCAGCCTGAAATCCTGCGATAGGCTCGTCATTGTTCCGATTCGGTCGCCACAAGTTTCCAGTTCGGATCGCGCGAACGCGTGTCGCGGGCGAAGGTCCAGAGATCGCTGACCTCGGCTACGGCTTCGGCATCGCCATCGATCAAAGTGCCCGCCTTGTCGTAGGTAGCCGAGATCATCTGGCTGACGATGCGCATGGTGATGAGGACATCCGTTCCCTTTACCTCGACGGTGACGATATCGGCCTTGTCGATACCGACAAAGGTGGACTTCACCTTTTCGCCCCTGGCTTCGCGTTCGGCGATGGCGGCATCGAAGCCCTCGTAGACCTCGCGCGACAGCAGCCCTTTCAGTGACTTGCGATCGCCCTCGGCAAAGGCCATGACGATCATCTCATAGGCCATGCGGGCACCGTTGACGAATTCCTTGGGATTGAAGGAAGGATCCGCCTTGCTTACGTCGCGCAGCGAATCATTGAGCGGCGTGCCGGCCGGGGTAAAGGCATCGATGGCAGCAAAACGATCTTCCTCTTCGGTCCCATCGCGCCGCGGCAAGGTCACCACCTTGCCGGCATCCGGTGCCGTTGGGCCATTGGCCGGATCTGCGGAACCATAGAGATCGCGCGGCGGCTTCTCATTCCCCGTGCGGCGGCCGAGAACGCTGCGCAGCTGAAAGAAGATCAGCACCGCTGCCACCAGGAAAAAGATCGTCACAAAATCGTTTGCACCCATCTCGTATCGGAACCACCGTTAAAATTAAAAGATCAATCCCCATATAGTCCGCATCGATCTATCATTCAAATAGCGGACCGGTTTCTTTATTATACGCGCGAAACCAACGCTTACGTGAAGAAACCCCGCTCTCAGGACCACCGTAACATGCGCCTATCACTTCTTCCTATCTTCGTCTTTCTGATGCCTCTGGCTGAAATTGCCGGATTCATCGTCGTTGGAAAGATGATCGGCGTCTGGGCGACACTGGGGCTCGTCATCCTCAGCGTGCTGCTCGGTGCAGCTCTCTTGAGAATCCAGGGCATCGGCATTCTACAGCGCATTTCGGCCGAAAGTCGTAATGGCGGCGATCCCGGCCGCGAGATGGTGCATGGCGCCATGATCGTCGTTGCCGCCTTCTTCCTGATGCTGCCCGGCTTCATCTCTGATATCATCGGCCTGCTGCTCTTCATCCCTGCCGTACGCGATCTCGCCTGGCAGGTTTTGCGCAAGCGCATCGTCGTTGTCGGCAATTCGCGGGCGTTCCGCCGCGGGCAAGGCCCGGGCGCCGGACCGCAGAGCCGGCCGAACAAACCCGGAAACGTCGTCGATCTCGATGAAGGCGATTTCCATCGGGAACCAAACCGCAACTCGCCCTGGTCGGACCAAAAGCGGCTGGAAGACTAGAGAACGGCCTCCGGAGCGCCGGAGCCATAAGGGTTGTAAGCCCCTTTTCTAAATGCTAGATGGCGACACCCATCGAGACGTGAGAGGACACCCCCATGGCCAACGAGACCAACGGCAACGGTGCTGCCAGCCCGAGCCTCAGCATCCTTGCTCAGTACACCAAGGATCTTTCCTTCGAAAATCCGGGTGCTCCGCGCTCGCTCCAGGCCCGGGAAAATGCTCCGGACATCAATATCAATGTGAATGTCAACGCCAACCCGCTGTCGGATTCCGATTTCGACGTCGTGCTGACGCTGAGCGCCGAAGCCAAGGATGGCGAGCGCGTTCTCTTTCACACCGAGCTGGTTTATGGCGGCGTCTTCCGCGTCACCGGTTTCCCGCAGGAACACATGCTGCCGCTGCTCTTCATCGAATGCCCGCGCCTGCTGTTCCCCTTCGCACGCCAGATCATCGCCGACGTCACGCGCAATGGCGGCTTCCCGCCGCTGATGATCGACCCGATCGATTTCGCGCAGATGTTCACGCAGCGCATGGCCGAAGAACAGGCCCGCGCCCAGGTTTCGGCCGTTCCGAACTGAGCCTGAATTTCCCTTTTCCTAGAAACGAAAATGCCCGGATCGCACGTCCGGGCATTTTCTTTTGATACTTTGAAAAGCTGCTCTATTCGGAAGCGCTGTATTTCGACCAGATTCCCTTCGTGCCGAGCTTGGCGACCAGCGCCGCATGAGCCGCGAGTTCTTCCTCAGTCAAGCGACTCGGCAACGGAGCGGGCCGTGCCAGGATGTCGACAACGACTTCCTCCGCGACATCGTTCTGGCGCGAGCGCGCCGATGAGCCGTTGACACTGCCAAGCCCAAGGGCCGTCTGCCGGCCGCCGATCATCTCGATATAGACTTCGGCCAGCAGTTCGGAGTCGAGCAGCGCGCCGTGTTTCGTACGGTGCGAGTTGTCTATGCCGTAGCGACGGCAAAGAGCATCGAGCGAATTCGGACCCATCGGATGTTTGCGCCGGGCCATGGCCAAAGTATCGATCACCATGTCGGGCAGGATCGGCGGCCGGCCTAGCCTTGCGAATTCGGCATTGACGAAGCCCATGTCGAAGGTGGCGTTGTGCGCGATCCATTTGGCATCGCCGAAGAAGTTGAGAATCTTGTCGGCGACCTCTTCGAAAGGCGGCTTGTCCTTCAGCGATTCATCGGTGATGCCGTGCACCGCGAGCGCATCCGGATGCACCTTGCGGTCACCCGGATTGATATAGAGGTGTAGCGTGTTTCCTGTCGGGAAATGATTGATGAGCTCGATACCGCCAATTTCGATGATACGGTCGGCCCTGTTGTCGAGGCCCGTGGTTTCCGTATCGAAAATGATTTCGCGCATATCGAAACTCCGCTTTCCTATGGCTTGTTCTGCTGTTTGCGCCGCAGATCCGCAATAATCTCTCTGACCTGTTCGCCGGCCGTCTCGATACTTCCGCCGGTATCGATGACGTAATCGGCGCGCGCCCGCTTTTCCACATCCGGCGTCTGGCGGGAGAGAATCATGTTGAATTTTTCCTCCGTCATGCCCGGTCGGGCAAGCACCCTCTCCCGCTGAATCTGTGGATCGCAGCTGACGACAACGATCTTATCCACTCGTTTGTCGGCGCCGGTTTCGAAGAGCAGAGGGATATCCAGCACAACCATGCCGGCGCCGGCCTTGCGTTGACGTTCCAGGAACTGACGTTCGCGTTCGCGCACCAGCGGATGAACGATGGCCTCGAGACGCTTGAAACCGGAGGGATCGCCGGCAAGCTTTCGGCTGAGCTCCTGTCGATCGACCTTGCCGTCGATGGTCGTTCCCGGAAAGGAAGCCTCGACCAGCGGCACGGCTTCGCCACTATAGAGATCATGCACGACCGCATCGGAATCGTTCACCGGTATTCCGGCTTCAGCGAAAAGTTTTGCCGAGGTCGATTTTCCCATGCCGATCGATCCGGTGAGCCCGATCTTGATCATATTAGTGCTTTTCCATGTCGGCGATGATCAATGTCCTCAAGGTTTCATCGACCACCGGCCGTTTTCCGAACCATTTTTCGAAGCCCGGCACGGCCTGATGCAGCAGCATGCCGAGGCCATCGACGATGGCGAAGCCCTGTTCCTGGGCCTGGGTGAGAAGCGGCGTCTTCAGCGGTACATAGACAATGTCGGTGACGACGGCGCCTTCTGCAAGAGTAGAAAAATCGATGCGGGGCGCTGCTTCGCCGTCCATGCCGAGCGATGTCGTATTGATAAAAAGACCGGCGCCCTGCATGACCTCGCCGAGTGCGGCCATCGGATGGGCATGGATCCGGTCGCCGAAGCGATCCGCCAATTCCTGCGCCCGCTCGACCGTGCGGTTGACCACATGAATTTCCTTGAAGCCGCGGTCGCGCACCGCCTGGATCACGGCGCGGCTGGCACCCCCTGCCCCGAGGATGACGGCACGATCGCTGCGATCCCAGCCAGGGTGACGCTCGTCGAGGTTTGCCGTAAAGCCGCGGCTATCGGTGTTCGTTGCATGCAGCTCGCCGCCCTCGAGCCACAGGGTGTTGGACGCGCCCAATTCTTCCGAAAGTTCGTCAGGCCGATCAGCGAGTTTGAATGCCGCTTCCTTATGGGGGATGGTGACGTTGCCGCCGACGAAGCCGCTGGTGCCGTCCTTCAAGGATGCAATGAAGGCTTCGAAAGCTTCTACTGGAACTTCGTGGGCACGATAGCTGCCGGCCAGACCAAGCTGCTTCAGCCAGTAACCATGGATCAGCGGCGAGCGCGAATGCTTGACCGGATAACCCGTTACAAAAGCGTTTACGCTTTGTGTTTCACGTGAATCATCCATCGATCGTCCCCAACTCTCGCAGTTTTTCCAGAAGCGGCAGCATCGGCAATCCGAGGATGGTGAAGTAATCGCCGTCGATTTTGGAGAAGAGCTGGATGCCTTCGCCTTCCAGCTGATAGGCGCCGACGCTCGACAAAGCCTTATCGCCGACCCGGCCCAGATGGCGGTGAATGAAATCGGCCGACAATTCCCGCATGGTCAGATCGGCGTGAGACACATGCTCCCATATAATGTCGCCCTTGCGTGCGAGCGCGATGGCGCTGTTCAGCCGATGCGTCTTTCCGGACAAGGTCCGCAGATGATTTTCCGCATCGGCTATCGACTTCGGCTTGTGGAAGACCTGGGCACCCAACGACATGGTCTGATCGGAACCGATGACGAGCGAGGCGGGAAAGCGATCGCTCACCTCTTTTGCCTTCGCCTTCGCCAGCACGAGCGCGACCGCATCCGGGCTAGCTCCACCCAGTTCCAGCGGTGCTTCGATCGCGCGCTCATCGATATCGGCAGCGATCGCCTGAAAATGCAATCCGGCGTTTTCCATCAGCATCCGCCGAAATGGACTGGAGGATGCAAGGATAAGGGGCGAGGTCATGACAGCTGCCTCCGAGATAGTCATGGGGAGCGCTTAGCGCAGCTTGGGTCGCAGGGCAACAATGGCGGCGGCGGTCTCTTCGATGGAACGGCGTGTGACATCGATGATCGGCCAGTTGTGCCTGGCGCAAAGCGAGCGGGCATATTTCAGCTCTTCGGAGATCGCAGCCCGATCGGTGTAGTCGCCTCGATCGAAGCCGGGCGTCGTGCCGAGGATGCGGTTTTCGCGAACCTGCGAGATACGGTCGGTCGTCGCGACAAGTCCGACGATCAAGGGCTTCGTCGCCCTGGCAAGGCTTTCCGGCAACGGCACGCCATAGACGATCGGAATGTTTGCTGTCTTGATGCCGCGGTTGGCCAGATAAATGCTCGTCGGCGTTTTCGAGGTGCGGCTGATACCGATTATGACGACGTCGGCGTCGTCATAATCATCGGGCATCTGGCCATCATCGTGATCCATGGTGAAGTTCAGCGCTTCGATGCGGGCAAAATAGTCCGCATTCATCACATGCTGCGCGCCGACGCGGCGGCGCGAGACCGTGCCGAGATAGGTCTGGAACACGTTCATCACCGGCTCGAGAACATTGACTGACGGTACGCCCATCTCCCTGCAGCGCTCGGCGATGAAATCGGCAAGTTCTCGATCGACGATCGTATAGAGGACGATACCCGGGCTGTGGTCGATCGCCTCCAAGACAGGCAGAAGCTGCTTGCGGTTTCTGATCAGCGGATAGACGTGCTCGATCGGCTGGCTGGCATGGAATTGCACGGAGGCGGCGCGGCCGGCCGAAATGAGAGTCTCGCCCGTTGAGTCAGAAATCAGGTGCAGATGAAAGAAGCTCGTCCGGTTTTCCACGCTACTTTCCATCACCTGTTGATATCTCGGGAGAAAAGAGAGGTACGAGAAGGGGGCTATCTAGGGCAAGTGGAAAACGGCCGAGTTTTCCACATTTGGAATTTTCGAGAGAAGGCTTTCGCAGCGGCTGTGGGCAATGTGGACAAGATTGGCAACAGCTCGCTCATCCCCGACTTGTCCCCAGATGGGGAAGAGCCAAATTTCTCTTCAACCTCCTCAAAAGATTGAAAAATCGCCTTTCTTTTCCACATATCGGCTTGTGATCTCGAAATCTCTCCCAATTCCATGCTCAAGGCGCGACAAATTGGATAGGCAAGGGATGAACTTTAATCCTTGCTACTCACCGACTCTAAGAAATAGAAACCTTTCAATATATGTTTGGTTTTATATAGGACGACGTCTGTGACCGATGAACGCCGGAAGATCATGCGGGTCTTGAGCGGAGAAACGCTCACCCCTCCCCCGCTCTGGCTGATGCGGCAGGCAGGCCGTTATCTACCCGAGTATCGTGAAACACGTGCGAAGGCGGGAAGCTTTCTCGATCTCTGTTATACGCCTGACCACGCCGTCGAAGTCACGCTGCAGCCGATCCGGCGTTATGGCTTCGATGCTGCCATTCTCTTCTCCGATATTCTCGTCATCCCCGATGCGCTGAAGCGGAATGTTCGCTTCACCGAGGGACATGGGCCGGAAATGGACCCAATCGACGAGGCGGGTATCCTGGCTTTGAAACCTGAGGGCATTCTGGCGTATCTGGAGCCCGTCATGGAGACGGTGCGACGGCTGCGGCGGGACCTGCCCCAGGAAACCACGCTTCTTGGCTTCTGTGGAGCTCCCTGGACCGTTGCGACCTATATGATCGCCGGACACGGCACGCCGGATCAGGCTCCTGCCCGGCTGTTTGCCTATCGCTATCCTAAGGCCTTCGAACATCTGTTGATGCTGCTTGCCGAGATCTCGGCCGATTACCTCGTGGCGCAGATCGATGCCGGTGCGGATGCCGTGCAGATTTTCGATTCCTGGGCGGGCGTGCTTGGTGAGAAGGAATTCGAGGCTTTCGCCATCAAGCCCGTCGCGAAGATGATCGCGTCGATCAAGGCGCGGCGGCCGCGGGCTCGGGTAATCGCCTTCGCCAAGGGAGCGGGCTATCTGCTGAAAACCTATCGGCAGAAGACCGGTGCCGATGCGATCGGGCTTGATTGGTCCGTACCGCTCGCCTTCGCGCGGGAGCTTCAGAAGGATGGCCCGGTGCAGGGCAATCTCGATCCCATGCGTGTCGTTGCCGGCGGCAAGGCGCTGGACGACGGAATCGACGATGTCCTGCAGCAGCTCGGGAATGGCCCGCTGATCTTCAATCTCGGGCACGGCATTACGCCGCAGGCCGATCCGGCCAATGTGGCGGCGCTGGTCGAACGCGTGCGGGGATGGAGGAGCTGATGACGGTGGAAAAGCAGACGGATTCCGCGGCGGGTCAGAAGGCTGGACGGCGGGCCTATTTCATGATCCTGATCTTTGCGGCGCTGGCGATCGGGCTTTTCGCCTGGCATCCGGCCGATCTTTATCTCTGGATCAAGGCGCTGCACATCATCGCGGTCATCTCGTGGATGGCCGGCATGTTCTATCTGCCGCGGCTTTTCGTCTATCACACCGACGCCGAACCCGGTTCGCAGCAATCTGAGACGTTCAAGGTGATGGAACAGCGGCTGCTGCGCTACATCATCAACCCGGCGATGATCCTGACCTGGATTTTCGGGCTTTATCTTGCCTGGTCGGTGTATGATTTCCAGGGCGGATGGCTGCATGCCAAGATCGGGCTTGTCTTGGTTCTCTCGGGCGTTCACGGCCATTTCAGCAGTGCGGTCCGCGCCTTTGCCCGCGACGAGAACAAGCATTCGGCTCGCTACTGGCGTGTCATGAACGAGGCGCCGACGCTTTTGATGATCGCAATCGTCATTCTCGTGGTCGTCAAGCCGTTTGCGTGAAGCGGGCTGTATTAGGGGCGGCGTTAAATTTCTTTCATTTTGCCTGCCCCCCTTGCGGTTCAGAAAGTGAGTCGCTATTTTCCCGCCATCTTCTCTTCGTGGCATGTATCCATTCTGTCGCCCGCGAGCGCCCCTATCGCGGTTCTGAATACGAGCAACATTGCCTTTCCCCTCCTAAAAAAATGAGTAATTCCCTTCATGGCTGAAATGAAGCTTCAGGAACTGAAAAATAAATCCCCGACCGATCTCCTGGCCTTTGCCGAATCGCTCGAGGTCGAAAACGCCAGCACGATGCGCAAACAGGAACTGATGTTTGCAATTCTGAAGGAATTGGCGAGCCAAGACGTAGAAATCATCGGCGAGGGCGTCGTCGAAGTTCTGCAGGACGGCTTCGGTTTCTTGCGTTCCGCGAATGCAAACTATCTTCCCGGTCCGGATGATATCTACATCTCCCCCTCCCAGATCCGCCGCTTCTCCTTGAAGACCGGCGACACGGTCGAGGGACCGATCCGCGGACCGAAGGAAGGCGAACGTTATTTCGCACTCCTGAAAGTCAACACCATCAATTTCGACGATCCGGAAAAGATCCGTCACAAGGTTCACTTCGATAATCTGACGCCGCTCTATCCGAATGAGCGCTTCCGCATGGAACTCGACGTTCCGACATCGAAGGATCTGTCGCCCCGCGTGATCGATCTCGTCGCCCCGCTCGGCAAGGGCCAGCGCGGCCTGATCGTCGCTCCGCCGCGCACGGGTAAGACCGTCCTGCTGCAGAACATCGCCCATTCGATCACCGCCAATCATCCGGATTGCTACCTGATCGTTCTGCTGATCGACGAGCGTCCGGAAGAAGTGACGGATATGCAGCGCTCCGTCCGCGGCGAAGTCATCTCGTCGACCTTCGACGAACCGGCCGTCCGCCACGTCCAGGTCGCCGAAATGGTCATCGAAAAGGCCAAGCGCCTCGTCGAGCACGGCCGCGACGTCGTCATCCTGCTCGATTCCATCACCCGCCTCGGCCGCGCCTACAACACCGTCGTCCCCTCCTCCGGCAAGGTTCTGACCGGTGGTGTCGACGCCAACGCTCTGCAGCGCCCGAAGCGCTTCTTCGGTGCGGCGCGTAATATCGAAGAAGGCGGTTCGCTGACGATCATCGCGACGGCCCTCATCGATACCGGCAGCCGCATGGATGAAGTGATCTTCGAAGAGTTCAAGGGTACCGGTAACTCGGAAATCGTTCTTGACCGCAAGGTTGCCGACAAGCGCATCTTCCCGGCGATGGACATCCTCAAGTCCGGTACGCGTAAGGAAGACCTTCTCGTTCCCCGCCAGGATCTGCAAAAGATCTTCGTTCTCCGCCGTATCCTCGCGCCCATGGGCACGACCGATGCGATCGAATTCCTGATCGACAAGCTCAAGCAGACGAAGAACAACCCGGATTTCTTCGATTCGATGAACACCTAACCTGCTACGGGATTGCTCCCGTCGAAGGTTTGTCGGTGATGAATAGTGCTATGATCGGGCTGCGTTATGCGGCCCGATTTTGTTTTTGATGTATCGAATGTCAAAGTTAGAAATCTTCGGCAATCGATTCGGATGCGGTTTAATCTGATGTTGGCGACAAGTGAGACAATCTATGCACTATCCAGTGGCGGATTACCTGCTGGAGTTGCTGTAGTGCGTATCAGCGGAAATGGAGCCTTTTACGCGGCGGAGTCGCTCGCTGGCGCGTTGCCGACGCCACGACAAGTGGCTCTTAAAACGATTCGGACTCGTAACGGTCTCATTATCGATCGAGCTCTTGTCCTGACTTTTCTCGGTCCAGCCTCCTTCACGGGTGAGGACTGCGTGGAAATTCACGTTCATGGCGGCAAGGCGGTCGTGAACGCGCTCCTCGACGAGCTCTCGAGCTTCGAAAACTTTCGCCTGGCGGAACATGGTGAGTTCTCCCGACGGGCGCTGGAAAATGGAAAGATGGATCTGGTCGAGGTAGAGGGCCTTGCCGATCTTATCAGCGCCGAAACCGAGATGCAGCGGCGGCTCGCGATGGAGCATGCCGCCGGCGGGCTATCCGACCTCTATAACCGCTGGGCGGACCGTCTAACGCGCGCGCGCGCTCTGATTGAAGCGGAGCTGGACTTTGCCGATGAGGATGATGTGCCCGGCTCTGTATCGGATATGGTCTGGGCGGATATGAAGCAATTGCACCGCGAACTGTCTGATCATCTCGCAGGCGCCGATCTCGGCGAGATCATTCGCGACGGGCTGAAGGTGGTGATTGCGGGCCCCCCCAATGCCGGTAAATCCAGCCTGATGAACGCGCTAGCAAAGCGCGAAGTGGCGATCGTCACAGAAATTGCTGGAACCACCCGCGACGTGCTGCACGTCGATCTGAATATCGAGGGATATGCCGTCAAGCTCTACGATACGGCGGGGCTTCGGGAGACGGACGAGATCGTGGAGCGTGAAGGCATTCGCCGTGCGTTACGCACCGTGGCAGACGCGGATCTGGTTTTATCCCTTGCCGAAATCGGCGAGGAACCGCAACGCATCTTTCCGGGGTTTGCCGGCAAGGTGCTGACTGTCGGAACAAAATCTGATATTCACCCCGATGCTCACGACGGTTATGATGTGGTGATATCGGCCGCGACCGACGTCGGGCTGGCTGAGCTGCATGAGTTTCTCCGGAAGGATCTGCAGGCGCGTTCGGGGATGCTATCCTTGGCCCTGCCGAGTCGGCTGCGTCATCGCACATTGCTGACGGATAGTCTTCGTGCAGTGACGGCAGCGCTTGCGTCGGAAGATCGAGGTCTGGATATCAGAGCGGAATATTTGCGGCAGGCAGCCACAAGCTTGGGGCGCATAACCGGGCGCGTTGATGTTGAAGATCTACTGGATGTGATCTTCTCGGAATTCTGCATCGGCAAATGATTCACGTGAAACAGAGAGCGGCACACTCTCGCTGAACGTTTCACGTGAAACCTTCTTGACTCCTGAAATTGGTGTGCCAAACAAACGGCACGACCGAGGACTTTATGATGTTCGATAAAGCGTATGATGTGATTGTTGTGGGCGGTGGCCATGCCGGAAGCGAAGCTGCCGCTGCATCGGCGCGCCTGGGTGCACGCACCGCGCTCGTAACGCATAAGCGCGAGACGATCGGCGTCATGTCCTGCAATCCCGCGATTGGCGGGCTTGGCAAGGGACATTTGGTTCGAGAAATTGATGCGCTTGATGGCCTGATGGGCCGGGTTGCCGATGCCGCCGGCATTCAATTTCGCATGCTCAATCGCAAGAAAGGCCCGGCAGTGCGCGGCCCCCGCACACAGGCGGATCGCAAGCTGTATCGCCTGGCCATGCAGGCAGAAATCGCCGCCATCGACAATCTCGATGTTATAGAGGGTGATGCTTTCGATCTTGTCTTGGAGCATGGCCGCGTGTCCGCCGTAATCTTGAAGGACGGACGTCATATTCCCTGTGGCGCGGTCGTCTTGACGACAGGTACTTTTCTTCGCGGCCTTATTCATATCGGCGATAAAAAGATACCGGCGGGCCGCGTCGGAGAAGACCCCTCTATTGGACTCTCGAATACGTTGCTCCGGCACGGACTGGCATTGGGTCGTTTGAAGACTGGGACACCTGCCCGGCTTGATGGTGCAACGATCGATTGGGGCTCGGTCGGGCGTCAGGGTGCGGATGAAGATCCGACGCCCTTCTCCTTCATGACGGATGCTATCGTGAATCCGCAGATCGAATGCGGTGTTACCCGCACGACGCCGGAAACGCATAGAATTATTGCTGAAAACCTGAAGCGGTCAGCGATGTATTCAGGGCAGATTGAAGGTGTCGGGCCGCGCTATTGTCCTTCCATAGAGGACAAGATCGTCAAGTTCGGGGAACGTGACGGTCACCAGATCTTTCTCGAGCCAGAAGGTTTGGACGACACTACGGTCTATCCAAACGGCATATCCACGTCCTTGCCCGAGGAGGTTCAGGACGCGTTTATTAGGACCATTCCGGGGCTGGAACGAGTTCGTATTCTTCAACATGCTTATGCGATCGAATACGACCATGTCGATCCGCGCGAATTGAAGCTGTCCCTAGAAGTGGAAAAGATTCCCGGTCTTTTTCTGGCAGGCCAGATCAATGGCACAACGGGATATGAAGAAGCCGGCGCTCAGGGGCTCGTTGCCGGACTGAATGCTGCGCGTCTAGCGGCGGGCGGCACAGCAATCGAGTTCAGTCGGACGGAATCCTATATTGGGGTGATGATTGACGATTTGACCTCGCGCGGTGTCGCGGAGCCCTATCGCATGTTTACATCGCGGGCGGAGTATCGCCTATCGCTACGGGCAGACAATGCAGACGTTCGTCTGACGCCGATGGGTATTGCAGTAGGCTGTGTCGCCTCTGATCGGGCCCTGCGCTTTGAGCAATATATAAAGACTCTCGATCAGGCCCGCGATCGCTTGAAGAGCTTGACGGTGACGCCAAATGAAGCGGAACGCGTCGGAATGCATCTCAATAAGGATGGCCAACGCCGCTCGGCTTATGAGCTTCTTTCGCATCCCGGCCAGTCTATTGAAAGTCTCTCGCGCATTTGGCCGGAACTGCATTCAATGCAGCGAAAGATTGGCGAGGCGATTGAAATCGAGGCGGCCTACGCCGTTTATATGGATCGCCAGACCGCCGATATCGTTCAGGCTCGGAGAGAGGAAGAGCGTGCCATACCGGCAGAATTCGACTTCTCCCTTATTTCGGGATTATCCAACGAGCTGAAGCAGAAGCTCATGGCCGCCCGCCCCAAGAATATCGCGCAAGCATCACGCCTTGACGGAATGACGCCAGCTGCGATCTCTTTGCTCTTGGCTTATCTAAGGAAGTTGAGTACAGCCGAAGAGCAGAAACTCGTTTCCTGACAATACAAGGCTAGAGAGTCCATAGTATGGAATTGAACGGCGTACGTGTTTCACGTGAAACACAGGAGCGGCTGCAGCATTTTGCGCAACTCTTTCAAAAATGGGCAAAGACCATCAATCTTGTCGCACCGTCCACGATCGATGATCTCTGGCGTCGCCATATTTCGGATAGTGCGCAGATTTTTCAATTGCATCCCGTGACCGATCATTGGGTTGATTTGGGAAGCGGCGGCGGATTTCCGGGCGTTATAACTGCGATCCTGCTTGCAGAAAAAGGCGCAGGTCATGTCGATCTGGTCGAGAGCAATCAGAAGAAGGCTGCCTTTTTGCGCGTCTGCCTGCGTGAATGCGATGCCCGCGGCGCGGTTCATGCCATTCGTATCGAAGAAGCGCCCGCGGTCATCCAGAACTGCGATGTGATCTCGGCGCGCGCACTTGCGGAGCTAGAGACGTTGCTGGACTATGCAGAGCCTTGGCTCAGGCGCAATGAAAATCTCCGCCTTCTGCTGCACAAAGGCCGGGATTACGAGCGAGAGCTTCAGAAAGTCCGTGGTCGTTGGCAATTCGATCTGGTAAAACATCAGAGTGTCGTTGAGCGAGATTCGGTTATTTTGGAATTCAGCCACCTTCGACGCCTGATTTAACCATAATTGGATATGCGGCAGATGATCGGCGAGCGAAACCGGATTATTACCATCGCAAATCAAAAGGGCGGCGTCGGCAAGACGACGACGGCAATCAACCTCGCGACGGCCCTTGCCGCCATCGGCGAGCGTGTCCTGATCGTCGATCTCGATCCGCAGGGTAATGCCAGCACGGGTTTGGGTATTGAACGGCGCGATCGCAAATTGTCTTCCTATGATCTGCTGGTCGGTAGCCACGGCATCATGGATACGGTGCAGGAAACGGCCGTGCCGAATCTCTTCATCGTTCCATCGACCATGGATCTGCTCGGGATCGAGATGGAGATTGCGCAGCAATCTGATCGCGTCTTCAAGCTGCGCCGTGCGTTGAATGCGCCGGATGCCCTCTCCTTTTCCTATATTCTCGTTGATTGCCCGCCCTCATTCAATCTCCTGACGATGAACGCGATGGCTGCGGCGCATTCCGTTTTGGTGCCGTTACAATGCGAATTTTTCGCCCTAGAAGGCCTCAGTCAATTACTTGAAACGGTCGATCAGGTTCGGCGCACGGTCAATCCATCTCTGGATATCCAGGGGATCGTCTTAACCATGTTCGATTCCCGCAATAATCTAGCGCAGCAAGTGGTGAGCGACGTACGGACCCATCTTGGCGAAAAAGTCTACCATACGTTGATTCCGCGCAACGTACGCGTGTCCGAGGCGCCTTCCTATGGCAAGCCAGCCATTCTTTACGATCTGAAGTGCGCAGGCAGTCAGGCCTATCTCCAACTGGCTTCCGAAGTCATTCAAAGAGAGCGGCAGCGGAAAGCTGCCGCCTGATATCTAGTATTTGTTTCAGGGTGAGTATCGGCAAAATGAATGATGATCTTTCGAAGCGGCGCCTCGGGCGCGGACTGGCGGCTCTCATCGGGGAGATGGATCAGCCGACGCCCGTGGATGCAAGCCGACCGGCGGTCAATCCCGATCGCTTGGTCCCGATTGAATTCATCAGCCGCAACCCGCGCAATCCTCGCCGCTATTTCGACGAGACCGAGTTGCATGATCTTGCCAGCTCCATTCGCCAGCACGGCATCGTACAGCCGGTCGTCGTTCGCACCGTTTCCACCGATCGGTACGAAATCATCGCCGGTGAACGACGCTGGAGGGCGGCGCAGCTTGCCGGGTTGATCGAAATCCCGGTAATCGTTCGGGATGTCGATGATAAGACCGCACTTGAGATTGCGATCGTCGAGAATGTGCAGCGAGCGGATCTCAATCCCCTGGAAGAGGCGCTGGGTTACGAGCAGCTGATTGCCGAACACGGCTACACACAAAACGATCTCGGCGAAATCATCGGCAAGAGCCGCAGCCACGTTGCCAACTCTCTGCGTTTGTTGAAACTCCCCGATCCGGTGCGCGATATGCTTGCCGCGGGTTCGCTTTCCGCCGGCCATGCCCGCGCCCTGGTTTCGACCTCCGATCCGACGGGGCTTGCGAGAACCGTTGTTTCAAAGGGCATGTCGGTTCGTGATGCTGAGCGTCTCGCGCAGAACGACATTAAGGCTCAGAATGACCCCCGCCCCGCCGGTGCGCGCAGGGATGAAAAGGATTCCGATACGCTTGCGCTCGAGCGCACACTGTCGGACACACTCGGGCTGGATGTCTCGATCAATCACCGCGGCAATGGCGGCCAGGTGAAGATCAGCTATAAGACGCTGGAGCAGCTTGAAGAGATATGCCGGCTGCTGGAGCGCCGGTAACATAGAAAAAATGCAATAAGAACAATATATTAGCGGAGAGTTCTGGCTTTTTCCGAGATTTGCGTGTGCGTGATTCCCGTGAAACATCAGCCCTTGCGGGCTGATTGGAGTGTGGTCGCAAGCAGCGTTTGCGTTGCGATCGTGTCTTCGAGGCTGGCGCGCTGACGCGTCTGCAGAATGGCCATTTGCAGCCTGTTCATCTCGCGGGCAATGGCGGGAGCGTTCCAGCTTTTCAGCGCCTGCTCGATCACGGGCTTTCGTCTGAAATGGAGATGGCGCCCATGGGTCTGCATGACCTGAGCGGGTGCGAGGCGCTTTTCATCCATCTCGGCCCGCATCGTGTCAAGCATCTGAAACTGCCTCAGACAGCCTTGCAGTACGAGAAACATAGGCGTTTTGGACGAGGCGATTTTCTGCATGGCATGCAGAAAGGCGCCAGAATCCCCTTTTAGAATCGCATCAACGGCATCGTCGGTGGAAATGGCGCTGGCATCGCCAATAATTTCGATCACGTGCTCTTCTTCGATCGTCCCCTGCCCGCGGCAGTAGAGCGCGAGCTTGCGTACTTCGTTGCGCGAGGCGATGCGGTCGCCACCGAGAAGTTCGAGCAGCGCCTGGCGGGCAGCAGATGAGATGCGCAGGCCTTCATTCGCCAATTCGGTGTCGATCAGATTGTTGAGGGCTCTTGCGTCATCGGCATAGCAGGGAATGGTTGCGACAGTTCGAGCCGGCTCTGCCACCTTGCGCAATCCCGATCCCTTCTTGAGATCGCCAGCCTCGACGATGACAAAACTGGCATCGGGCGGATTGTCCGCGATGATCTGCAGCGCATCGACCAGCGCCTTCTCATTGGCGGCGCCGCGAATCCAGACGAGCTTTTCGCCGCCGAACAGGCCGATCGCGTTGACTTCGTCAAGCAGGCGGCCAGCGTCATTCTGCAGGTCGCCGACGTCGAGCTTGATGAGGGAAAATGCGTCACTGAGATCGACGCCCGTCTTGCCGGCAATCTGCGCGGCGCGTTCGGAAACGAGACCGCGATCCGGACCATAGATCACGAAGATCCGGTAATTGCGCGCGGCATTTTGCAGGAATCCGTCAAATTCATGAGACTTGATTTCTGCCATGCCGCGCTCTCTATCAGCGGCTGAGCGCAGCGCCGATGTCGGCTGCGACCATCTCGGCGACTTCGCGGGCGGCACGGTCTTCCGAATCACGGATTGCGCGCTGCTTGGCAAATTCCTGCGTCGGGAAGTCAACCAGCGAAGTTACCGCACGGCTACCGGACTTGATGACCTTGCCGGTGCTGATCTCTTTCAATGTAAAGGAGGCGGTCACAGTCGTGCGGCCTGCGGCCGACGTACTCGAAGACGGCAGATAAAGCACGCCACCAGTGCCGGAGCTGACGCTTAGGTCGACACTGTATTTCGGCGTCTTGGTCTCCCCTGCACCACGCCCGGCGATGAAGATCAGCTGGTTGCGCACCTGGAGACCCACGCGCGAGCCGACGTCAGAGAAGGAAACTTCCGACAACTTCTGCGTCACGCCCGTGCTGACGGCATAGAGCGGCCGAACCTGACATGCAGACAAGAGGCCGGCAACGGCCACCAGAGACGCAACGCCGGCCATGCGGGCGAATTTGAAAAGTCTATCAGACGACAATGTTTACGATCCTCTGTGGAACGACGATAATCTTCTTTGGCGCCTGACCATTCAATGTGCTTGTAACGGCGTCCAGGGCGAGCACGGCCTGTTGCACGGCATTCTGATCTGCATCGCGCGCGATTGTCAATTCGGCGCGCTTTTTGCCGTTGATCTGAACGGGATAAACGATCTCGTTCTCGATCACGAGCGCCTCGTCATAAACCGGCCATGGGCTGGTCGCGACCATGTTGACGTTGCCAAGCGCAGCGGAGCATTCCTCAGCCAGATGCGGCGTGATCGGCGCGACCAGCGCAATCAGAATTTCCACAGCTTCGCGAACGGCGGAGCGATAGGCGCTATCGGCCTGGCCGGCCGCGACCTTGCCGAGCGGTGCCGCCAGCGCATTGACGAATTCATAAATGCGCGCCACGGCCTTATTGAAGGCGAGCTTGTCGTAATCGCCCTGAACCGCCTTCAGCGTGCGGTGGGCGATCTGCGAAATCGCCAGGGCTTCGCCTTCCTTAGCCGGCGCAGGTTTGACCGCCTTCAGGACATCGGCGGCTTCGGAGACCAGGCGCCACATGCGCTGGGTGAAACGATGTGCGCCCTCGACGCCGGCTTCCGACCAGATGACATCGCGATCGGGCGGCGAATCGGAGAGCACGAAGAAGCGTGCCGTATCGGCGCCGTAGGAGGCGATGATATCGTCGGGGTCGACGACGTTCTTCTTCGATTTCGACATCTTCTCGATCGAACCGATGGCGATGTCTTCGCCTGATGACAGTAGTGTGGCGCGGCGCTGGCCGTCGACTTCCTCGATCCTGATATCGGCCGGCGACACCCATTCGCGCGTCAGGCCGCTGCCGCGACTATAGGTTTCGTGCACGACCATGCCTTGCGTGAACAGGCCCTTGAAGGGCTCCTTCACGTCAAGATGGCCGGTCTCGCGCATAGCGCGGGTAAAGAAGCGCGAATAGAGCAGGTGCAGGATCGCGTGTTCGATACCGCCGATATACTGATCGACAGGCAGCCAGTGATTGGCTGCCTTCGGATCCGTCGGCTGATCTTCCCAGGGAGCGGTGAAGCGGGCGTAATACCAGCTCGAATCGACGAAGGTATCCATCGTATCGGTTTCACGGCGGGCATCCTTGCCGCATTGCGGGCAGGCGACATGCCGCCAATTGGCGTGCCGGTCGAGCGGATTGCCCGGCTGGTCGAAAGTCACGTCGTCGGGCAGCTTAACCGGCAGATCCTTCTTCGGCACCGGCAGCACGCCGCAGTCATCGCAATGGATGACCGGGATCGGGCAGCCCCAGTAACGCTGACGGGAGATGCCCCAGTCGCGCAGGCGGAAATTCACCTTGCGCTCAGCCTGCGGCGTGTTGCCGAGGCTCGTCTCAGAGAGCTTCGTCGCCACCGTCTGGAAGGCTTCCTCGGTGCTCATGCCGTCAAGGAAGCGCGAATTGATCATCACGCCATCGCCGTCATAGGCGACGTCTCCGACTGTAAAGCTCGCAGCATCGCTATCCGCGGGCATGACGACGGGAACGACCGGCAGGCCGTACTTGCGGGCGAAATCCAGGTCGCGCTGGTCGCCGGACGGGCAGCCGAAGATAGCGCCCGTGCCATAATCCATCAGCACGAAATTGGCGATATAGACGGGCAGCTCCCAGGACGCGTCAAAGGGATGGTGGACGCGGATGCCCGTGTCCATGCCCTTTTTCTCGGCCGTTTCCAGGGCAGCCAGTGAGGTGCCGGCACGGCGGCATTCCTCACAGAAGGCCTCGATGGCCGGATCCTTGGCAGCCGCTTCCTTGGCGAGCGGATGGTCGGCCGAGATCGCCAGGAAGGAGGCGCCGAACAGCGTATCGGGACGGGTCGTGTAAACGGTGATCTCGCGATCGCTGTTGGGAGCGGTTTCGGCAACGATTTCCCAGCGAACCGTCAGGCCCTCGGAGCGGCCGATCCAGTTCTTCTGCATCAACCGTACTTTTTCCGGCCAATGGTCGAGCGTATCCAGAGCATCCAGCAGTTCCTGGCTGAACTCTGTGATCTTGAAGAACCACTGCGTCAGCTCGCGCTGCTCGACCAGCGCGCCCGAGCGCCAGCCGCGGCCGTCGATGACCTGCTCATTGGCGAGAACGGTATTGTCAACTGGGTCCCAGTTGACCTTGGACTTCTTGCGATAGACCAGACCCTTCTCCATCATGTCGATGAAGAGCATCTGCTGGCGGTGATAATAATCGACGTCGCAGGTCGCGAACTCGCGGCTCCAGTCGAGCGACAGCCCCATGGCCTTCAGCTGGGTGCGCATGGAGGCGATGTTCTGGTAGGTCCATTCCTTCGGATGCACTTTATTGTCGCGTGCGGCGTTTTCCGCCGGCATGCCGAAGGCGTCCCAGCCCATCGGATGCAGCACATTATAGCCGCGGGCACGCTTGTAGCGGGCAACGACATCGCCCATGGCGTAGTTACGCACATGGCCCATATGGATGCGGCCCGATGGATAGGGAAACATCTCTAGGACGTAATATTTCTCACGCGGATCGGCATTGTCTGTCACGAAGACCTTCTCTTCGTTCCATTTTTCCTGCCAGCGGGGCTCGGCATCGCGCGGATTATAACGTTCGCTAGTCATCTGTTCTTGTATTCCGGAAAATCATGGGGAGTAAGGCGTGACCTTCACCACGAAACCACCCAAGCGTCAAGTTTAGCAGCCGCAGCAAGTGCCTTATCTTGCAATGCAAAGCCGGATTCGGACGCATTCGCCCTTGGCAAAGCCCGCGAGCCTCATTACTGCAAAGTTTGAGAAGCAAGCCAAATATCGAGGCGAGAAGATGGAACTTCAAGAGCGCTTGGACGAAGTCCGTTCCCATATCGCGGCTGCCGAGCGTCAGGCCGGCCGAGCTGTCGGCTCTGTGCAGCTCGTTGCCGTTTCCAAGACCTTCGATGCCGATCAAATCCGCCCGGCAATTTCGGCCGGCCAGCGGGTGTTTGGCGAAAACCGTGTGCAGGAGAGCCAGGGCAAGTGGCCGGAGCTGAAGACCGAAACGCCCGGGATTGAGCTGCATCTAATCGGGCCGCTGCAATCGAACAAGGCCGCAGACGCCGTGGCGCTGTTCGACGTGATTGAAACCATTGACCGGGAAAAGATCGCGCGGGCCATTGCCGATGAAATCAAGCGGCAGGGCAAGGCCATTCGGCTCTACGTGCAGGTCAATACCGGGTTAGAGCCGCAAAAGGCTGGTATCGCGCCCGACGATACGGCTAGTTTCGTCGATCTCTGCCGCAAGGAGCTCGGGCTTTCCATCGAGGGCTTGATGTGCATCCCGCCCGCCGACGAAAATCCGGGGCCGCATTTTGCTCTACTTGCAAAGCTCGCCAAGCAGGCCGGCGTCGAAAAGCTCTCCATGGGCATGTCGAGCGATTACGAAATTGCAGTTGCCTTCGGCGCGACCAGTGTTCGCGTCGGCTCGGCGATTTTCGGCGCGCGATAGGCTAAAAAGCTCTGGCCGCTACTTTTTCCTGCGTTGTGCAGGATGGACGAGGCGGCGTAGCTGCACCATCGCCATCGGTGTCGACAGGCTTGCGGAATCGACAGCCAGTGTCAGCTCGTTGCTGCCGCGCTTGACGGCTCGTGCCAGCACCTCGAAGACACTGGCCGTCGTCAGCTGCAATGCCCGCTCCTCATCCATCCCCGAAAGCAGGCGCGACAGGAAGACGGCAGACAGGAGATCGCCGAGCCCATTCGGTGCGCCTTCGATGCTGCGATGCTCGGCAAGCAGCGCGTTTCGGCCGCTGAGATAGAGGTTCCCGATACCACCGGCCATCATCGGAACGGCGGACGTCACCAGCATGCGCGACGGTCCAAGCGCGAGCGCCGCCTCCATGATGGCGGTGTTATCCTCGAGCGGCGCTCCCGCCAGCCAGGCAAGCTCATAGCGGTTCGGCGTTGCGAGCGACGCCAGCGGGATCAGGTGGTCGCGGATCGCTTCCGCTGTCGCCTGCGGCACATAGAGCCCGCCGGCATCGCCGATGACGGGATCGCAGGCATAGAGGATATCCGGGTTTTTCTCCCGCAGAGCCTTCACCAGCCGGGCGACGGCATGCGCCTGGGCGGCGTTGCCGAAGTAGCCCGATAGCACCGCCTTGACCTCGGAAAGCCAGGGTGCGGCGATAAGATCGTCAATCGCATGGTCGAAATCGGCTTCGTTGAAGGTCAGGCGCGTCGAGCGGCCATGGCCGGGGTGCCATGGCAGAACGATGGTCGGCAGCGCCCAGACCGGATGGCCGAGTGTTTCCAGCGCAAAGACTGCGGCGCGATTGCCGACGGACCCTCGAACGACATGACTGGAAATGACGATAACGGCGCCGGCCGACACTTGCGACATGATTGTGCTTTCAGTTCAGGGCTTCAAACTGCAATTGCGCAAGTTGATGATCCCTTTCGCGGCACTCTGTCAACCGCCCTTCACAGAGTCATGAAAACCTCTGTTGACGAGTCGATTCCGCCAATTTCTCGCCAATTAAGCCTGTTTTTCATCAATATCGCCGCTTTCGGCAAGTTTTTTGAAAAAACCGACCAAAATCAGTCCGAAACGAACCA
The DNA here is from genome assembly GCF_057784355.1 of Martinezella sp. CNPSo 3959. Taxonomy (NCBI): domain Bacteria; kingdom Pseudomonadati; phylum Pseudomonadota; class Alphaproteobacteria; order Hyphomicrobiales; family Rhizobiaceae; genus Martinezella; species Martinezella sp. CNPSo 3959. The sequence continues at coordinate 64,166 of NZ_JBXSOV010000015.1, read as the reverse complement.
AATTCGCATTCTTTTTGCCAGTTTTTTCGCTAAACCTTCTGCTACTGTCGTCAGAATTCGAAAATCGGGAGGGATTTCATGGCGCCCAAGACTAATCCGAAACGGGAAAAACAGATCGAGGCGGCACGCAAGATTGCGGCGGCGACAGGCGAGGCACATCTCGATCCCGAAATCCTGTTTGGTCGGGCGAGCAATGACGACATGGAGCTTTACAGCCCGGAGATGCTGGCACTTGCCGCGGCGCATGCGGCCAAGGAGCTCGCAGCCTGGAGCGCCACGTCCCCTCGCGTCAGCATCGAGCAGGTCGGCGGTATCGAACCCGATGGCGTTGCCGTCTCGATCCTTTCGATCACCGACCACAATATGCCCTTCCTTTATGAATCGATCATGGGCGAAGTGACCAGCAGCTATCGCGATCTCTATATGGCGGTGCATCCGATCCTGGTCATCGAGAAGGGCAAGCAGCCGGATCTTTATTCCGCCGATCGCCCGAGCGATCCGGCCCATCGGGTTAGCCATATCCAGCTTCATCTCTCGCCCCTGACGACAGCGCAGGCGACCGATCTGACCAAGCGGATCCAGACCGTGCTCGATCAGACGCATCTTGCCGTTTCCGATTGGAAGCCGATGTTGTCGCGCCTCGATACCGTGATATCGGAACTATCGACCTATGAGGCTGCCGGCCGCCGCAAGAATGACCGCGATGAGGCGCTTGCCTTCCTTGCCTGGCTACGCGACGGCAATTTCACCTTCCTCGGCATGCGCGAATATGTCTATTCCGGCAAGGGCGCCAACGCCAAGGTCGAGCGGGATCGCGGCACCGGCCTCGGCATTCTCTCCAATCCGGATGTTCGCGTTCTCCGGCAGGGCAAGGACGCCGTCACCACGACGCCGGAAATCCTCGCCTTCCTCGACGGCCCGGATTTCCTGATCGTCACCAAGGCCAACGTCAAGTCGATCGTCCACCGCCGTGCCTATATGGATTATGTCGGCGTCAAGCGTTTCGATGCTGATGGCAACGTGACCGGCGAACTGCGCATCGTCGGCCTCTTCACATCGACGGCCTATACGAGCGCCGCCACCGAAGTGCCGTTGCTGCGTTCGAAGGTGCAGAAGGTCAAGGATCACTTCGGCTTCGACCCGACGAGCCACTCGGGTCGCACGCTCGAAAACACGCTGGAATCCTATCCCCGTGACGATCTCTTCCAGATCGACACGACGCTGCTGGCAAGCTTCGCCGAGCAGATCAACGACCTCACCGATCGGCCGCGCGTACGCGTATTGCCGCGTATCGACCATTTCGACCGCTTTGTCTCGGTCATCGTCTATGTCCCGCGCGAGGAGTATGATTCCGTCGTTCGTGAAAAGATCGGCAATTATCTGAAGACCATCTATGACGGCCGCGTCTCCGCCTATTACCCCGCCTTCCCGGAAGGCGGAGTGGCGCGCGTTCATTTCATTATTGGCCGCAGCGCGGGAAAGACGCCGCATGTTCCGCAAGCCAAGCTCGAAGAAGCGATCCGCGCCATAACGGCCCGCTGGGACGAACGCTTTGCCATGCTGGCGGGTCCAAAGGCGCCAAGCATTTCCGTCAGCCAGGCCTTCCAGGAAGCCTTCTCGCCGGAAGATGCCTTTGCCGACCTGCCTGATATCATTGCCACGGCCGGCACCGAGCCGATCCGTATCGGCTTCTATATCCGCAAGGATGAAGCGGGTGATATTCTCTCGCTGAAGATATTCCACGGCGATGGCAACCTGGCGCTGTCGCGCCGCGTGCCGCTGCTCGAAAATCTCGGTTTCAACGTTATCAGCGAGCGCACCTTCGATATCTATGTTACGGCTAAAGACGGCTCGACCGGCCATGTCGTCCTCCACGACATGGAGCTCGAAACCCGCAGCGGCCTGACGATCGATCTCGCTCGCCACGGCGCCGCTCTTGAAGAAGCCTTCCTCGCTGCCTTCGGCGGCACGATCGACAATGACGCTTTCAACCGGCTGATCGTCTCCGCCGATCTCTCAGCCCGTGAAACCAATGTGTTGCGCGCCTATTCTCGCTATCTGCGCCAGGCCGGTATTGCCTATTCGCAGGATTATATCGCCTCTACCCTGGATAAATATCCCGGGATTGCCGCCTCCCTCTTCCGCCTGTTTCACGACACGCTCGATCCGAAGCTCAGCGACAAGAGCCGCACGAAGAAGCTCCCGGAACTGCATGCTGCGATCGAAACCAAGCTTGCCGACGTTCCAAGCCTCGATGACGACCGCATCCTGCGCCGCTACGTCAACGCCATCGATGCAACGCTGCGCACCAATTACTTCCAGAAAAATGCCGACGGCACGCCGAAGGCCATGCTTGCCTTCAAGCTCGATCCGAAGCTGCTCGATGGCCTGCCCGAACCCCGGCCCTTCCGTGAAATCTTCGTCTATGGCGTCGAGGTGGAAGGTGTGCACCTGCGCTTCGGCAAGGTGGCGCGCGGCGGCCTGCGCTGGTCTGACCGTGCTGAAGACTATCGCACCGAAGTGCTGGGTCTCGTGAAGGCACAGCAGGTCAAGAACGCCGTTATCGTGCCCGTCGGCGCCAAGGGCGGCTTCTATCCGAAGAAGCTTCCAGTCGGCGGCAGCCGCGACGAGATATTCAACGCCGGCCGCGAAGCCTACAAGACCTATATCCGCACGCTGCTGTCGATCACCGACAACATTTCCGGCGCCGATATCATCCCGCCGGCCGATACGGTCCGGCTCGACGGCGACGACCCCTATTTCGTCGTTGCCGCCGACAAGGGCACTGCTACCTTCTCCGACACCGCCAATGCCCTGGCGCAGGAAGCCGGCTTCTGGCTCGACGATGCCTTTGCGTCAGGCGGCTCGGCCGGCTACGACCACAAGAAGATGGGCATCACCGCCCGCGGCGCGTGGGAAACCGTGAAGCGTCACTTCCGCGAGATGGACATCGACATCCAGACCACGCCTTTCAACGTCGTCGGCGTCGGCGACATGTCCGGTGACGTCTTCGGCAACGGCATGCTGCTCTCTCCGAAGATCCGCCTGCTTGCCGCTTTCGACCATCGTGACATCTTCATCGATCCCGATCCGGACATGGCAAAGACGCTCGCCGAGCGGCAACGCCTGTTTGACCTGCCGCGCTCGAGCTGGCAGGACTTCGACAAGTCCGTCCTGTCGAAGGGCGCGATGATCATTTCCCGTTCGGCAAAGTCGGTCACGCTAACGCCGGAGGCGGTCGCCGCCATCGGCATCGACAAGTCGATGGCAACGCCTTTCGAGATCATGACGGCGATTCTTAAGGCTCCCGTCGACCTCCTGTGGTTCGGCGGCATCGGCACCTACGTCAAGGCACCGTCCGAAACCGATTCGGAAGTCGGCGACCGCGCCAACGATCCGATCCGCATCACGGCCGATGAAGTCCGTGCCAAGGTCATCGGCGAAGGCGCCAATCTCGGTGTCACGCAGAAGGGCCGTATCGCCTATGGCCTGAAGGGCGGGCGCTGCAACTCCGACGCCATCGACAATTCCGCCGGCGTCAACACCTCCGACGTCGAGGTCAACATCAAGATCGCTCTTGCCAACGCCATGCATGACGGCCGGCTGACCCGCGCCAAGCGCGATACGCTGCTTGCCTCCATGACCGATGAGGTGGCTTCGCTCGTCCTGCGCAACAACTATCTGCAATCCCTGGCGATCTCGCTGACCGAGCGCAAGGGCACCGGTAACGGCTTGGAACTCAGCCGCTTCATGAGCGTGCTGGAAGCGGCAAAACAGCTCAACCGCAAGGTCGAGACCCTGCCCGACGATCAGACCTTCGCGGAGCGCTATGCCAACGGACGTCCGTTAACCCGCGCCGAGATCGGCGTGCTGCTTTCCTACGCCAAAATCGTGCTCTTCGACGCGATTGTCGCCAGCAACCTGCCTGACGACCCCTATTTTGCCGCCACGCTCAGCCGCTATTTTCCGGCCAAGATGCAGCGTTCGAACGCCACCGATATCGAAAGCCATCGTCTGCGCCGCGAAATCATCGGCACGGCGCTTGCCAACGAAGCGATCAATCGCGGCGGCCCGGGCTTTGCGGTCAGCATGATGGATGCGACGGCGGCGTCGGCGGCCGAAGTCGTCAAGGCCGCGGTCATCGCCCGTGACGGCTTCGATCTCGACCGGCTCTGGAACGAGACGGATGCGCTTGACGGTAAGGTCGGCGGCCAGATGCAGAATCGCGTCTATGGCGAGATCACCGAAGTCTATACCGTGTTGACGCGGCTCCTGCTGAAGACCGGGGCCGCCAAGGGTGAAATCGAGGAAACCGTTAGCCGGCTTCGCGCAGCTCTGAAGAGACTGCGACCTGTCTTCCTGACGCATATTCCGGCGGATTTTGCCGCGGAGATCGCCGCTCGCGAATCGGAATATCAGGCTGCCGGCCTGCCGGAGAAGCTGGCTTCGGAGATCGCCACCATCTATGCGCTCGTTCTCGTGCCGGAGATCATGCAGATCGCCGAGCGCACCGGCGATACGCTGAACCGGGCAGCCGAAAGCTACTTCACCGTCTCTCAAACCTTCCGCGTCAGCCGCCTATTGCTGGCCGGCAGCCGGATCGTGACAGGCGATCACTATGAGAGCCTCGCCTTGGCACGCAGCCTCGACCAAATCGCCGGCGCCCGCCGCGATATCGTCATCTCCGCCTTGTCCAACCATCCGAAGGACAAGCAGCCGGTTCAGGCATGGCATGCGGAAGACCGTATCCGCATCAATCGCATCGCCGAAGAGCTCGGCGGCCTCAGCGAAAGCGGCGATCCGAACCTCGCCCGCATCACCGTCGCCGCCGGCCTGCTCAGCGATCTTGCGAACGGCCGGGCAAGGTGACACAGTCCGCCCCGACCGCTTGATGTGGTAACGGAATCAGGGGCAGGATCTGGTGGCAACCGAAGTTAGCAATGACGTGCCGGCAAAAGTGCCGGCACGCGGCATCTGGGGCTGGATGTTCTTCGACTGGGCGGCGCAGCCGTTCTTCACCGTTGTCACCACCTTCATCTTCGGCCCCTATTTCGTCGCGCGGCTGACGGCCGATCCCGTCTCAGCGCAGACGACATGGAGCAACATGGCGACGATCTCCTCGGTGATCATCGCCATCCTCTCGCCGGTTCTCGGCTCGATCGCCGATCAATCCGGCGCCCGCAAGCCCTGGATCGCCTTCTTCGCCGTCATCAAGATCGCAAGTCTCTTCTGTCTCTGGGGAGCAGCACCGGGATCGCCCCTCATCTATCCCGTGATCTTCATGATCCTCGCTTCGATCTCGGCCGAATTCTCGATCGTCTTCAACGATTCGATGATGCCGCGGCTGGTCGGCAAGGACGATGTCGGCAGGCTGTCGAACGCCGCCTGGGGGCTCGGCTATCTCGGCGGCATGATCGTGCTGATCACGGTCGTGACCCTGCTGGCCGGTAATCCGCAGACCGGCAAGACTATCTTCGGCTTGGCGCCGCTTTTCGGCCTCGATGCCACGTTCGGTGAGGACGCCCGCATCACCGGACCGATCTCGGCCGTGTGGTATTTCATCTTCATTCTGCCGATGTTCCTCTTCACACCGGATGCCGCCCGCGGCCTGCCGCTTGGCGCCGCCGTTCGCTCGGGCCTGCGTGAGCTATCGGCGACCTTGGGCGAGCTGAAGCGCCGGCGCGGCATCAGTCTCTTTCTCATCGCCCGCATGATCTACCAGGATGGCGTCAACGGCCTGCTTATCCTCGGCGGCACCTTTGCGGCCGGCATGTTCGGCTGGGCGACGATCGAGATCGGTATCTACGGCATCATCCTCAATATCATCGCCATTTTCGGCTGCTTCGCCGCCGGCTATGTCGATCGCTGGCTGGGCTCGAAAGTGACTGTCGTCATCAGCCTGACATTGCTGCTTATAGCAACCTTCGGCATCATCTCCACCGGACCCGGCTTCACGCTCTTCGGCCTAGTGCCGCTTTCCACCATCAGCTCCGGCGGTCTGTTCGGCACCGCGGCGGAAAAAGCCTATATCGGCTACGGCCTGTTGATCGGCATCGCCTTCGGCCCCGTCCAGGCTTCCTCGCGCTCCTATCTCGCCCGCAGCGTCAGCCTCTCGGAGGCCGGGCGCTATTTCGGCATCTATGCGCTCTCCGGCCGCGCCACCAGCTTCATGGCGACGCTGTTCTTTTCGCTGATGACCTATTGGAGCGGTTCGGCCCGTCTCGGCATGGCGACGCTGGTCATCTTCCTCGCCGGGGGCCTTCTACTCCTGTTACCGACGCCCTATCCGGCTGACAAGGGGGCAAAGTAGGGATATCCTTCTATTCAAGTTGGGATATGCTCTTCCCTTCTCCCGTGGGGAGAAGGTGGCCTGAAGGGTCGGATGAGGGGATAGCGCGGCGTAACCCGGAAGCGGCCTATGTCATTGCGAACAACATATACCTTCCCGGTAACGCCCCCTCACCCCGCGCGTGACGCGCGACCCTCTCCCGACGGCTGTTTGCCGGGACAATCGAGAGGGTTCAATTCAGACGAACCTTAGCGAGGCCGTCATGGCTAAAGTTCACGAAGATGCGGGGCTGCCGCTGGCGGCCTAATCAACGCTAGGCATCTTGATCGAATATGCGGCGTCGTCGGGAATTTCCGGCGACGTTTCTTTGTGATGTTAGGCGTGTGATGTCACCACGTTGTCGAGATATTCGAGGATGCCTTGAATGGGTGGCACTGTCACTTCCTCGTGGGCACAATGCATCCACATTCCGTCGATCATTGCGGTTAAGGTCTCGGCTGTTACCAAGGCCTTCTCTTTCCCGACTAGGACTTTGAGATCGGCAACCAAATTGCTTTTGAGCCTCCGGGCATTGATGCGCGATAGACGCCGCAATCTTTCGTCATGGGTAGAGTGAGCCGCGAAGTGTAACCATGCTACGCACATCTCGCGGGAGAATACAGAAGGTAGGAAATTGCTTTCGATGATCGCATGCAAGCGCTCTAGTGGCGTTGTTGCACCAGCCATCCTTCTTACGGTTTCAATGCGAACGGATTCGAGGCGGACACGCATTGCCTCGCCGAGAAGGGCATCCTTGCCCCCGAAGTAGTGGTGGACATTGCCCGCTGAAATCCCTGCGATCGATGCGATATTCGCTACGGTGATCCCAGCGAACCCATATTGATAGATAGCCTTCACGGTAGCATCAACGAGGGCCTTGCGACGGTCTGCTCGCATCTCCTTCCTGGTGACATTTGCATTCGCAAGCGAGCGGTTCGTTTCGCTTTGTTTCTTCTTGAGTGGCATTTTAACGACGATCTCTTTGGCATTACTCAATCATCACAAGACGCTGTCGCGGTTCGAAAGTCAAAGCATTCAAGCCGAATCTACCAAATTATTTGCATGAGCAAGCAAAATGGATTAACGGTCGGTAAGTTGTCCATAGGAGGTCGTGACAGTGAGCGGAAAAGATATAGTTGGTGGACTTGAAGCCTTTAATTTGGTTGGAAAAACCGCAGTGGTGACAGGTGCCGGACGAGGTATAGGCCGCGCAATTGCCGAAGAGCTTGCCGCCGCCGGCGCGAACGTGATGCTCGCCTCCCGGACGGAGAACAACCTGGCAGATACCGCCGCAACGATCCGTGCAGGAGGGCGACGGGTCGAGACGACACGGGCCGATATTTCATTGCCTGACGATTGCGAAGCTTTAATGCGGCGAACGAACGACCTTTTCGGCACGATCGATATTCTGGTCTGCAATGCCGCCACGAACATTCAAGGCGCGGCGGCCGGGATGACGGCCGAAAGCTGGCGACGGGTGATCGACGTCGAACTCTCGGGCTACTTCTACCTCTCCAAGGCGGCGCATCCGTATATGGCCAGCCGACGTTCAGGCTCGGTCATATTCGTTTCCGCTAATTCCAGCCTTGTCGGCTATGCCGATTTGGTGGGGGTCGCCACCGCGAAAGGCGGTTTGGACATGATGGCGAGGAACTTGGCCGTTGAGTGGGGTAGCGACGGCATACGAGTCAACACCATCAATCCGGGCTGGACGGAACACGTGCCGCCCGACGGTGCGGACGTAGCCGCCGGGACCGGCGACCTTGAGGAAGATATTCGCGCGACGACGCCCTTGCAGAGACGAGGCACCATGCGCGAATTCGGGTCGCCGGCGGTATTCCTAGCGAGCGATGCCGCTTCTTATGTCACTGGCCAAAACCTCATCATCGACGGTGGATACTCGGTTAAATGATGAATGAGACGGCGGGGAAAGACTTAGGCAGCTTCCATCTGAAGATTTAACGTCTCAGCGTGGCGAAGCTCCTGGCGCTGCCTCTGGCAGCGCTGGTTGCCTTCGGTCTGACACTCAACGAGGAGCCGCAACGCTTGCCGTAGGTCAGATTGCGGATTCCTCTTCAATGCTTGGAATTCCGCTGGGGTGAGGGTAACGTCATCAATGGCGGAAATGGCGCACGCCGGTGAAGACCATCGCGACATTGTGCTCGTTGGCCGCATCGATCACTTCCTGGTCGCGCATCGAGCCGCCGGGCTGGATGACGGCTGTGGCGCCTGCGGCGATCGCCGAGAGCAGGCCGTCGGCAAAGGGCAGGAAGGCTTCGGAAGCGACGGCGGAGCCGCGCGTCAGTGGCTCTGCAAGCCCCATGGCCTTGGCGGCTTCCTCGGCCTTGATGGCAGCGATGCGGGCAGAATCGACGCGGCTCATCTGTCCCGCGCCGATGCCGGCCGTCTGGCCATCCTTGGCGTAAACGACGGCATTCGACTTTACGTGCTTGGCGACACGGAAGGCGAACTTCATATCTTCCAGCTCCTGTGCCGTCGGCGCGCGCTTGGTGACGACCTTGAGCTCCATGTCCTCTACCAGCGCATTGTCGCGGTTCTGAACGAGCAGGCCGCCGGAGACGGTCTTGGCGGTAAGGCCAGCTATACGGGGATCGGGTAGGGCGCCGACCGAGAGGAGGCGGAGATTCGGCTTGCGGGCGATGATCGCCTTAGCTTCCTCACTGACCTCGGGCGCAATGATGACCTCGGTGAAGAGCTTGACGATCTCTTCCGCCGTTTCGGCGTCGAGCAGGGTGTTCAGTGCGATGATGCCGCCGAAGGCAGAGGTGGAATCGCAGGCGAGAGCGCGCTTGTAGGCTTCGACAAGGCTCGGGCCGGTGGCAACGCCGCAAGGGTTGGCATGCTTGATGATCGCGCAGGCCGGACCATTTTCCGGCAGGAACTCAGCAACGAGTTCATAGGCCGCATCGGTGTCGTTGATATTGTTATAGGACAGCTGCTTGCCTTGGATGAGCGTCGCCGTGGAAACGCCGGGGCGGTTTTCGCCGGTCAGGTAGAAAGCCGCCTTCTGGTGCGGGTTTTCACCATAGCGCATTTCCTCGCGCAGAACCCCGCCGATGACGCGGTGGCGCGGGGTGGCGATGTCGAGCGCTTCGGCAAACCAGTTGGAGATCATCGCGTCATAGGCAGCCGTGCGGGCAAAGGCCTTGGCGGCCATGCGCTTGCGGAAATCATAGGTCGTCTGGCCGGTATCAGTGGAAAGCTGTGCCAGCAGCTCGGTATAATCGGCGGGATCGGTCAGCGTCGTCACATAGGCGTGGTTCTTGGCCGAAGCGCGGATCATCGCCGGGCCGCCGATGTCGATATTCTCGACCGTCGTCGGATAGTCGCCGCCCGCCTTGCGCACGTCCTCGAAGGGATAGAGGTTGATGACGGCAAGATCGATGCCCTCGATGCCATGCTCCTTCATCGCAGCCTGATGCTCGGCATCATCACGGATGGCCAGCAGGCCGCCATGCACCTTCGGATGCAGCGTCTTGACGCGGCCGTCCATGATCTCCGGAAAATTCGTCACTTCCGACACGTCGGTCACAGCAAGGCCAGCCGCAGCAATCGCCTTGTGTGTGCCGCCGGTCGACAGAAGGCGCACGCCCTGTTCGCTCAGCGCACGCGCCAACTCGACGATGCCGGTCTTGTCGAAAACGGACAGAAGTGCGGTTTTCACCTTCACCTTGTCGGGAGCGGGAATTTTCTTGGAAACGACGGCCATGGGCTTTCTCCGGTCTAGAGCAACTCCAGGAAAAGTGTATGGCGGTTTTCCGTCCGGAGTTGCGATAACAAAAAACAGAGCGGAACGCTCTGGAATGAGGAGATGTGGCGTCCGGCAAAAAGGTGCGGGACGGATAATGCCGCCCCGTTAGCATAGCTCACGCGCTTAGCCTATGGCCGATGCGATAAAAACCAGCGGATTTCCGGCTTTTCCGTGATCCGGAAGACGATCTCGAGCTGATCGGAAGAGCGCATGCCCGAGGGATCGGCAAAGAATATATCCTCAGCCACAAGCACCTCGTTGCCGGGCGAGGAGAAGACCCAGGTCTCTCCGTCCGGCGCGATCAGCAGCGCGGAATCCGTTTCCGTCTGCAAAAGGCTGATGGAAGGATGGATATGGAAGCGGGCCGAAGCAATGCCCTCACCCTTCGGCTTGTTCTTCTTGCCCTCGGGCACGAAGAAGCGATCGCGGCCGGCGACGATCGTGCCGCTAGCATTGAGGCTGATTTCCCGCTCATGGACATAGCCGAAGGTGGAGAGATAGCCGTCATGCGCGGCGCGCACATAGTCGCGCCCGTCCTCGGTCTCGGCTCGCTCGACGATGACCTTCTTGATGCCACTGACCATGATTGGCCCAAGCGATTTCGATTTGGAAAACTGGCAGGAGGAGGTGTCATTGAGCGTAACGGTGGAATGCGCCGCGGTCGCCCGCGCCGCCTGCATGAAGCGATCGCCTGCGAATTCGGGCGCGCCGGAATTGATGATGAAGCGCGTCTTGCCCGACGACATCTCGAAGGAGAGACAGCCGGCATGCGCAGTGCGGCTGAGATCGGTCGAAGCTGCAGCGCCGGCATCGATGATGACAACGGCCGAACCGGCCGCCAGCCGGTGATATCTGGTATGCGGGAGCGCCTTGAAGGCCTGACCGGCCGTCTCGTCATAGCGCAGCACCGACATCAGCTCGTTGGCTAGCGTCGATGTCGCGCCGTTGAACAGCGCCAAGTCGCCATCCTGGTGGCGGAAGAAGCGCAGTGCCGGATACATGCGATCGATGCCGGGGATCAGCCGCACCGGCACGTCGTGGCCGAGATTGACATAGGTTTGGCGTAGCGGCAGCAGATCAAGCAGCAGCTCTAGCGATGCGCGCGGATTGCGGGAGATGTGGCCCCCATCCTGCAGAATCTGCCGGTCTATCTCCCGGTCGAGCGCCTGCCCCGCCCGCTTCAGTGCGAGGGAACTGCTCGGCATGGCGACCGAGGCCATGGCAAGCGCAATGCGCACACGGAACCGGGTGATGCCATCCGGTGACGACGCAACGGTCCGGCGCAGAAAGCGCACGTGGAAAACCAGCATGCGCATAAAGCGGCGGTAAAAGCCGCTATCCGTGCCCTGCAAAAGCACGGGCGAATGCGACAGAAGCGCGATCAGCCGCTGCGCCGCTATATCGGGCGACCAGGCAAGGCCATGCAGCCGGCGACCGTGAACGACAATCCAATCGGTGAGGATCGACCGCGCCGCGGCTGAGGCCTGATCGCTCTTTTCCGCTCGCAAATGCCGTAGCCAGCGAAAATTGTGCAGTCGGGCGGCAAAGGCCAGCGATGGCAGTTCGAGCGAGAAGGGCGATGCGCCCTGCGTTTCCAGAACGCGCCCAGCCAGCAGGATGCGGCCGTTCAGAAGTTCTTCGACGAAAAAGGGATCGACGCTGCGCAGATCGGTCGGTGCCACGATCAGGCGTTCCGGCACACGCATCGTGTGGCGGGTGAGACGCAATCGCGTCAACGCCGCGCGGCGCGACATCCGCCGCCATGCTTCCCGCATGTATGAACTCACAAAACCCTGCCGCAGATCTGCATATGTGCTTCTGCTTACTCTCATTAGCCGTGGTTAAAAAGAGGTTACAAATATATCAATTAAGGACACATTTGCCGGTTTTTTTAACCGCCCGGTAAAAACGATTCGAAGTGGAGATTAATAGCTGCGGCGAAGCACGACGGCAAAGAAGCCGTCGAGACCGGAAGCAAAACCGTCGGAAAGCGGCAGCATGTCCGGCGTGGTGCGGAAGGCTCCACGTGGGGAAATCGCCGTTTCGAGACCCGGCCAATCACCCGCTGCGATCGGGACGCGTTCGACATTCTCCGTGTCGGCAAGCAGACGCGCGACCAGATCTTCTCCCTCTTCAGGATCGAGCGAGCAGTTGGAAAACACGACTACGCCGCCCGGTTTGACCAGCGTCAGGGCATGGCGGAGCAGGCGCTCCTGCAGGGCGGCGAGCTTGGCGATATCCTCCGGCCCCTTGGTCCAGAGCACGTCCGGATGGCGGCGCGTCGTTCCTGTCGAGGAGCAGGGAGCGTCGAGCAGAGCGGCGTCGAAAAGCTCTTCAGGCCGGTATTTGCTCATGTCGGCAACGACCGTTTCGGCCTCGAAGCCGAGGCGCGTCAGATTGCCGGACAGTCTCTTCAGGCGATTGGCGGATTGATCGAGAGCCGTCACCTTGGCGCCGGCGAGAATGAGCTGCGCCGTCTTGCCGCCGGGCGCGGCACAGAGGTCCACGACCCGCTTGCCGGCCAGCGAACCGAAAAGCTTGGCCGGAATGCTGGCGGCAGCATCCTGAACCCACCACTCGCCGTCATCGAAACCCTCCAGCGAGGGAATGGACCCTTCGAACGCGGCAAGCCTCACACTGCCGGTCGGCAGCACCACGCCATTCAGGCGTTTCGCCCAGCCTTCAGGATCGGATTTTACGGTGAGGTCGATAGCCGCCGGCTCGAGCTGCGTGTCGGAGATCTTGAGCGCCGCAGGGTTACCATAAGCAGCTTTCAGGCGGGACAGGAACCAATCCGGCATGGCCGGCACCTTCGCGATCTGCTCGAGAATCTCCTGCTTCTCGCGGCCGATGCGGCGGAGTATGGCGTTGACCAGCTTGGCGAAACGGCGATTGCGGGGATCGCGGTTGGCCTGCTCAACGGCAAGATCGACGGCGGAATGATCCGGCACGTCGAGATAAAGGATCTGCGTCGCACCGACGACGAGCACATGATGCAGCGCGCGGGCGCCTTCGGGCAGCGGAGAATCTAGCAGCGAGGAGATCGCGGCCTCGATGCGCGGCAGGTGCCTAAGCGCGCTGTTCAAGATAGCCCGCACCAGTGCCCGGTCGCCATCGCTGAGCGTCGTATAGGCGGCGCTGCCGCCTTCGACATCAAGCATACCGTCGAGCGAGGTCTTGCGGTCGAGCACGGCTCCCAGGATCTTCGACGCAGCCGCGCGGGCCGCAAGGCCCGGCTTCGGCGGAGACGTATCAGGCTGTCGCGTTGGCTGCGGCCGCTTGCCCGATCGTTTTCCGTCTCTGTTGGAAGCGTTATTTTTCGTGTCAGAACTCAAGACCAGGGACCCTTCGGCGGTTGCGAACCACCGCGACCCGTATTCGGTACGGAGCGCGATTTGCGCCCCGGATTAGCAGTGAAGGACGGTCCCGTCGAGCCAAAGCCGGAAGATGGGCCAGAAGACGGCGTCATCGGCGAGGCGCCACCGCCGCCGTAACGGGCCATTTCATGCAGCGCGGCGATGCGGTTTTCCGTGTTCGGGTGGGTGGAAAACAAGTTGTCCATGCGCTCGCCGGAGAGCGGATTGATGATGAACATATGGGCAGTTGCCGGATGGCCTTCGGCCTCTTCGTTCGGAATATGCGCCGCACCGCGGGCGATCTTGCCGAGTGCGGAGGCGAGCCACAACGGATTACCGCAAATTTCCGCGCCACGGCGGTCGGCGGAATATTCGCGCGTACGGCTGATCGCCATCTGCACCAACATGGCAGCCAGAGGGGCCACGATCATGGCCACGAGAACGCCCACCATGCCGAGCGGATTGTTGTTGTCGCGGCGGCCGCCGAAGAAGAAAGCGAAATTGCCGAGCATGGAAATAGCACCGGCAAGGGTTGCCGTGATCGTCATGGTCAGTGTGTCGCGGTTCTGTACATGCGCAAGCTCATGCGCCATCACGCCGGCCACTTCCTCCGGCGTCAGCGCGTGCAGTAGGCCGGTGGAAGCGGCAACGGCGGCATTTTCCGGATTACGGCCTGTCGCGAAAGCATTCGGCTGCGGGCTGTCATAGAGATAAACCTTCGGCATCGGCAGGCCGGCATTGCGGGCGAGATCGCGGACGATGCGGTAGAATTCCGGCGCGCTGCGCTCATCCACCTCCTGCGCACCATAGGTTGACAGGACCATCCGGTCGGAATTCCAGTAGGAAAAGAAATTCATGCCGGCAGCGACGACAAATGCGATCAGCATGCCCGATTGACCGCCGATCAGAAAGCCAACGCCCATGAAGAGCGCGGTCATGAAGGCAAGCAGCATGGCAGTACGCATGAGATTCATCGAAGGGTCTCCAAACACATCTGTCGTCCAAACCTCTTTCTTTGCGGCCGGACACGCCGGAGGCGGATGATTTCAGGTCTCTTCGACCTGAAATCTGAATCCGCTCCGGAATCAAAAAAGCAGAGCATGATGTTATCCGAAAACCGTTCACACTTTTCGGCATCATGCTCTATGATTTGGCTATTCCTCCGCCTAATTCAACGGTTCCGGACCGATCAGATCATGCAGACAGCCGATAACGACAATAAACTCGACACCGAAACCGGTGAAATCACGCGCAAGCCGCTCTCGCCTGCGGCCAAGCGAGCGCTCGCCGAAGCCGAGGAGCGCCGCAAGGCGCAGGAAGCTCAAGCGCAGGCCGAACTTCCCCCCGAAATCGGCGGCCGCGGCGGCGCCGACCCCGCCCGCTTCGGCGATTGGGAGATCAACGGCCGGGCGATCGATTTTTGAGATCTTGCTTGGGTAAATGCTGATTTTGCTATCCCGCCCCCTCGGGGCGGGATAGAGCGAAGGCTCGACTTACGCCGCATCCGCCTTGTTTTGCCTATTGGCGATCAGATCATCGACGACAGCCGGATCGGCGAGCGTCGAGGTATCGCCAAGCGCGCCGAAATCATCCTCGGCAATCTTGCGCAGGATGCGGCGCATGATCTTGCCGGAGCGGGTTTTCGGCAGGCCGGGGGTAAACTGGATCTTGTCCGGCGAGGCGATGGGGCCGATTTCGGCGCGGACATGCTTGACCAATTCCTGCCGCAGCGCCTCGGTGCCTTCCATTCCGACCATCAGTGTCACGTAGCAATAGATGCCTTGACCCTTGATCGAATGCGGATAGCCGACGACGGCGGCTTCCGAGACATGTTTGTGCGACACCAGCGCCGATTCCACTTCGGCCGTGCCGAGGCGGTGGCCAGAGACGTTGAGCACGTCATCGACGCGGCCGGTGATCCAATAATAGCCGTCCTCGTCACGGCGGCAGCCGTCGCCGGTGAAATACTTGCCCTTGTAGGTGGAGAAGTAGGTCTGGATGAAGCGCTCATGATCGCCATAGACGG
This sequence comes from Martinezella sp. CNPSo 3959, assembly GCF_057784355.1. Taxonomy (NCBI): domain Bacteria; kingdom Pseudomonadati; phylum Pseudomonadota; class Alphaproteobacteria; order Hyphomicrobiales; family Rhizobiaceae; genus Martinezella; species Martinezella sp. CNPSo 3959. The sequence goes on along the minus strand of NZ_JBXSOV010000015.1, from coordinate 48,684 downwards.
TGCGCATCTGGCCGGGCCAGCTGTCGGCGATAACGAGATTGCCGTCGGCCGCCCCTTCCAGCACATTGCCCTCATTGTCGACTAGCTCAGGCTGCACGCCGAAGAAGGGTAGCGTCGCCGAACCCGCCTTGAGATCGGTTGCGCCCGGAAGCGGCGTGATCATGTGGCCGCCGGTTTCCGTCTGCCACCAGGTATCGACGATCGGGCAGCGGCTGTCGCCGACCACCTTGTAATACCATTCCCAGGCTTCCGGATTGATGGGTTCGCCGACCGTGCCGAGGATGCGCAGGCTGGAGCGCGAGGCGCGCTTGACGAAATGATCGCCGGCGCCCATCAGCGAACGGATCGCCGTCGGCGCGGTGTAGAAGATATTGACCTTGTGCTTGTCGATGACATCCCAGAAGCGGCCCTGATCCGGATAGTTCGGCACGCCTTCGAACATCAACGAGGTCGCGGCATTCGCAAGCGGCCCGTAGACGATATAGGAATGGCCGGTCACCCAGCCGACATCGGCCGTGCACCAGTAGATATCGCCGGGATGATAGTCGAACACATATTCATGCGTCATCGCCGCATAGACGAGATAGCCGGCCGTCGTGTGCAGCACGCCCTTCGGCTTGCCCGTCGAGCCGGAGGTATAGAGAATAAAGAGCGGATCTTCCGCCTTCATCTTCGCCGGCGGGCAATCCGCCTTCACCTTGGCGATTTCCTCGTGATACCAGACATCGCGGCCGGGTTCCCAGGCAACCTTTCCGCCGGTGCGGCGTACGGCGATCACGGTCTTGACCGCAATCTGCTGCTTGGCGGCGATCTGAACGGCCTTATCGGTGTTTTCCTTTAGCGGGATCGACTTGCCGCCGCGCACACCCTCATCGCAGGTGATGACGACGCTCGAGGCGCAGTCGACAATGCGGCCGGCAAGCGCTTCCGGTGAGAAGCCGCCGAAGACGACCGAATGCACCGCGCCGATGCGGGCGCAGGCGAGCATCGCATAGGCGGCTTCCGGGATCATCGGCATGTAGATGGTGACGCGGTCGCCCTTCTTGACGCCGTGCTTCTTCAAGACATTCGCCAGCCGGCAAACCTGCTCGTAGAGCTCGTTATAGGTGATCTTCTTGTCGATATAGGGATTGTCGCCTTCCCAGATGAAGGCGACGCGATCGCCATGCTTCTTCAGATGGCGGTCGATGCAATTATAAGAGACGTTGGTGACGCCATCCTCGAACCATTTGATCGAGACCTTGCCGGTGAACGACGTGTTCTTCACCTTGGTGAAGGGCTTGAACCAGTCGATCCGCTTGCCGTGCTTGCCCCAGAACTTGTCGGGATCCTCGACGCTCTGCTCATACCATTTCCGGTATTTCGCCTTGTCGATCAAAGCATGCGCCTTGGCCGCCTTCGTCACAGGATGAACCTTCTCCGACATACTTTCCTCCTCAACTCCCTTGCACCCCGATTTGTAACCGTGAGTGCTCTTTCCGCGCAATAAATAGCAGGTCAAACTACGACAGCAATTGGACAAAGTGCATTTCATGCGCAAAGAATTGCAATTACGCGACACTATCGCTATATAGGGCCGTATTTCCCGGACAATGTGGTGTTACACCCCGGACCGCGACACCGGCGCGGACTGACAGAAGGACTATATCCATGGCTCAACAATTGCTCATGCCGAAGGCAACTGCCATCTGGCTTGTCGACAATACGGCCTTGTCATTCGACCAGATCGCGCAGTTCTGCAAGCTGCATCCGCTCGAAGTGAAGGCCATTGCCGATGGCGAAGCAGCACAGGGCATTAAGGGCCTCGACCCGATCTCGACCGGCCAGCTGACCCGCGATGAAATCGCCCGCGCCGAAGCTAACCCGAACCACAAGCTAAAGCTTTCCGAGCCGAAGGTTCGCGTGCCGGAATCCAAGCGCCGCGGCCCGCGTTACACGCCGGTCTCCAAGCGTCAGGACCGTCCGAACGCCATCCTGTGGCTGGTACGCAACCATCCGGAACTGAAGGATGCGCAGATTTCCCGCCTGGTCGGCACCACCAAGTCGACCATTGAGCAGATCCGTGACCGCACGCACTGGAACGCAGCCAATCTGACACCGATGGACCCGGTCACGCTCGGCCTCTGCAGCCAGATCGACCTCGATATGGAAGTCGAAAAGGCCTCCAAGGGCCGTCCGCTGCCGACCGCCGCCGAGCTCGGCGCTACCCTGCAGCCGGCTCAGGAAACCGAAAAGCTTGGCTTCAGCTATGAGCGTGAAGAAGAGAAGGAAAAGGAAATCGATGCCGACGCCGTTTTCGCCAAGCTGAAGTCGCTGAAGTCGACCAGCCGCGACGACGAAGACGACGACCAGTTCTGAGATCGGACGATCGGATTTTCGCAAAGCCCCGGTTTTCGACCGGGGCTTTTTGCAGCGCAACGGTTGCCATCGGTAAAAGCGCGCTGTAATCCAATATCATGAGCAGCTTTCCCGACACCCTTCTGAACGGTTATCGCAACTTCATGAGCGGGCGTTACGTCGATGAGCGCGAACGCTACCGCACTCTCGCCGAGCTCGGCCAAAACCCATCGACCCTCGTGATTGCCTGTAGTGACTCCCGCTCGGCGCCGGAGATCATCTTCGACGCGGGGCCTGGCGAGCTCTTCGTCATCCGTAACGTCGCCAATATGGTGCCGCCCTACGAGCCGGACAGCAATTTCCATGCGACTTCGGCAGCGCTCGAATTCGCTGTTTTGTCGCTGAAAGTGTCGGATATCGTCGTCATGGGTCACGGCCGCTGCGGGGGTATCCGCGCTGCGCTCGACCCCAATGCCGAACCATTGTCGCCGGGCGATTTTATCGGCCGATGGATGGGATTGCTGAAGCCGGCGGCCGAACAGATCCAGAGCAACGACATCATGACGCAGACCGAGCGTCAGACGGCTCTGGAGCGCATTTCGATCCGCAATTCGCTCGACAATCTCCGTAGTTTTCCGGAGATCAGGGCGCGCGAGGAAGAAGGCAAGCTTAGTCTGCACGGTGCCTGGTTTGATATTTCGACCGGCGAACTCTGGGTCATGGACCCGGCGACGCGCGATTTCATCCGCCCTGAGACTTAAAGTGCTCGAGATTTAAGGGGCTGGCCGCCTGGCAAGGTGGCGGCTGGATCAAACGAAAAAGGCGCTGCGGACCATCTGGTCGCAGCGCCTTTTTTTCATGAGATCAGACTTACTCGCCGTCGATCCTCTTGGCCATGTAGGCAAGGGCCTGCTGATAGACGCTTGAATCGTTCCAGCCGCCAATCGCTGCGAAATTAGGTTCGCCCGGTTGATAGCCGGCACCGGCGCGCCAGCCGTGACCTTTCAGCAAATTGGCTGCTGACGCTAACGCGTCAGCACGCGAACCAATCAGGTCGACTTTGCCGTCGCCATCGGCATCGACGCCATATAGGACAACGTTCTTCGGCATGAACTGCGTCTGGCCGATTTCGCCATGGGCGGCGCCTCGGGCTGATGGGCTGAGATAGCCTTCGCTGACAAGCTTGAGAGCGGCATAGAGCTGTTCGGTAAACATTGCGCTGCGGCGGCAATCATAGGACAACGTTGCCAATGCAGAGAGCGTATGCTGATTGCCGGTGAAACTACCGAAACCGGTTTCCATACCCCAGATGGCGAGGACCATGCCTGGCGGTACGCCATAGCGCTGCTCGATCCGCGAGAGTAATGCCTTGTTGGCTGCTTTCCTGCTCTTGGCTTGGGCGATGATTGACTGCGCGCCGCGCTTCTTTAGGAATTCTTCGAAGGAAAGCTTGAAGCTCTTCTGGCCGCGGTCGGCGCGGATCGTGGGCTGGTTGTAATGAACGTCGGCGAAGGCCCTGTCGAGGGTGGATGGGCTGACACCCTGTCCCTGCGCTTCCCGCTTGAATTCCTGCACCCAGTTCTCGAATCCGGCGGAAGTGTTACCGCAAGAGGCGGCATTTGCCGCAAGCGGCATTCCCAGCAGCAACCCGCCCGCCACGAGAGCTGCCATTCCAGATTTTGTGAAGCGCATTCAGTGTCCCCGAATTCTTACCGCGATGCGAACGCGGTAACCGTTTTCAATGGCGCGCAAACCCTTGGAAGCCAAGGGATCACGCGCGTTTAGTCGTCACCGGACCATGCCAGCATCCGGCCATCATGTCATCACATTTTAGCGAGTGATGTTTTCGTTGCATGTGAAACATCGCCGCCAAAATCATTCAAAAAAGCCCCGCCGTTTATCGAAATGGCGAGGCTTCCGTTCTGTCCTGCTTACCCAATGAGGGTTGATAAACCGTAAATTGGTTTACAGATCCTTATGCAGCCTGCTTGCGCGGCTTGATCAGCCCACGGTTGACGAGCAATTCGGCGATCTGAATGGCGTTGAGCGCGGCGCCCTTGCGCAGGTTGTCGGAGACGACCCACAGGTTGAGGCCGTTTTCGACGGTCGCGTCTTCACGGATGCGCGAAATATAGGTCGCATCTTCGCCGGCGGATTCGTACGGCGTGATGTAGCCGCCGTTCTCATGCTTGTCGATGACGAGGCAGCCCGGAGCTTCGCGAAGGATGTCACGGGCCTGATCGGCAGTGATCTCGTTCTCGAACTCGATGTTGACCGATTCCGAATGGCCGATGAAGACGGGCACGCGGACAGCCGTGCAGGTGACCTTGATCTTCGGGTCGAGCATCTTCTTGGTTTCGGCCAGTACCTTCCACTCTTCCTTGGTGTAGCCGTCTTCCATGAACACATCGATGTGCGGGATGACGTTGAAGGCGATGCGCTTGGTGAACTTCTTGTTCTCGATCGGATCGGCGACGAAGACGGCGCGGGTCTGGTTGAAGAGCTCATCCATGCCGTCCTTGCCGGCGCCGGAAACCGACTGGTAGGTCGAAACGACGACGCGCTTGATCTTGGCGAAGTCATGCAGCGGCTTCAGCGCGACGACGAGCTGCGCGGTCGAGCAATTCGGGTTGGCAATGATGTTGCGCTTGGTGAACTGCGTGACGGCATCCGGGTTTACTTCCGGAACGATGAGCGGCACGTCGGCGTCGTAGCGCCAGGCGGAGGAATTGTCGATGACGACGCAGCCCTGGGCGCCGATCTTCGGTGAGACCCTCTTGGAAACGTCGCCGCCGGCCGACATCAGGCAGATGTCGGTGTCGGAGAAATCGTAATTCTCCAGGTTGGAAACCTTCAGCGTCCGGTCACCGAAGGAGACTTCGGTTCCCTGCGAGCGGGCCGATGCGAGTGCCACGACCTCATCGGCCGGAAAGCCGCGTTCGGCGAGGATATTGAGCATTTCACGGCCGACATTCCCGGTCGCGCCCGCTATTGCAACTTTGAAACCCATTTCTCAAGCTCTCTTTCTCTTCTCTCCTCTTGGGCGAGGGGGGAACCGCGGCCATGACGACCGGTTCCTGTCCCCGGCCGGGCCGGGGAGAGAGCGGCAGGCCAGAGACGTCAGACGGTTTTCGTCGTCGTTTTGGCCTTGGTTTTGGAAGAAACCGGAAAATAGACATCCCGCCCGGCACATTGCGCCAGGTGACTGAAGCTATCGAGCTGTTCGAAGCGAACCATGGAAGTCTTCCTTTTCCGTCGCCGGTTCTAAGATGTTTTCCACAGGAGTCAAGGATTTCCTCGCTTGCATCGTTGCCGGAGCGAGGAAATCGGAGGCGTCGAAACCGGCCTTCGACCTATCGTGTTCGAAGGCGTGTCGCTTCGATGTCAGCGGTTGGACTGGCGGGTGGTTTCAAACAGGAACCAAGTGCGGCGCTCGGTCTCGTCAATCCAGTTTTCCAGAAGGCTGGCTGTGGCGACATCGCCATATTCGTCGCAAACGTCGTGAACGGCACGCATTTCGGCGGAGAGCTTCAGATTATCGTCCGCCAGCTCGGCGAGCATATCCTGCGGATCTACATATTCGGCATCATTGTCGGGGATGCGCTGCAGCTTGGCGATCTGGCCGATCGATCGCAAGGTGGTTCCGCCGATCTTCCGGGCGCGCTCGGCCATCGGGTCTGTCATTGCAAAAATCTGCTCGCCCTGTTCGTCGAGAAGCAGATGATAGTCGCGGAAATGCGGTCCGCTCATGTGCCAGTGAAAATTCTTGGTCTTCAGATAGAGGGCAAAGACATCCGCCAGCAGGGCGGACAGCGCTGCGGAAATATCGCGTGTCGCGTCTTCGCTGAGATTGGTGCGAGTGCCCAATTTCGACTTGGTATTGGCGCTATTCATAAAGACGTCCTCCGTTTGTTGTTCACGACAGCGATCGCCGGCGGATCTTAGGGGAGTTCGATGACATTAGCTGCTGCGTGGGATCACATTGAAGACAGGATTGCTTTGAAACCTCACGGCCGAGCTATCGCTTCGTGGCATGGTCAACTGTGATGCTTAGGCGGAAAACCCGAACGTCTTTACTAAATAGGAAAATGAGATGGTTTGACAATTGCTTGGCTAATGTATCGGCGCGGCGTGCCGTCCTGCCGCGCCGCCGATACCGCCCCTTCTCGGAGGCGGCATGGGGATTAGCGGCTACTTCAGGCCGCCGCCGACATAGATGGTTTCGCCTGTCACCCAGCCGGCATCCTGCGAAGCGAGGAAGACGGCAACCGGTGCGATATCCGTCGGCTGGCCGAGACGGCCCAGAGGCGTCTGGGAGACGAGATGCTTCTCAAAATCGCTGCCGATGATGCCTGCTGCAACGACCCCTTCGGTTTCGACGCCGCCCGGTGCCAGATTGTTGACGCGGATATTGCGTGGACCGAGTTCCTTGGCGAGGATCTTTGTAATGGAATCAACAGCGGCCTTGGTCGCCGTATAGACGGAAGCAGTCGCCAGGTTCATGCTGACGGCGTTGGAGCCGATATTGATCACATTGCCGCCCTCGGGGCTAAAGTGCTTCACGGCTTCCTGCGTGGCCAGCAACGTGCCAAGTACGTTGATATTGAACTGGCGATGGAATTCCTGCTCGGTGAATTCCTCGATCGGAGCGAATTGGTAGACGCCGGCATTGTTAACGAGGATATCGACGCGGCCGAAGGCCTGTTTCGTTTCTGCAAAGAGGCGCTTGACGTCTTCTGATTTGGAAACGTCGCCATGGACGGCGAGCGCCTTGCCGCCCTTGGCGGTGATTTCCGCAACCACCCTGTCGGCACCTTCGCGGCTCGAGGCGTAGTTGACGACAACTGCCGCACCCGCTTCGCCCATTGCCTTGGCGATGCCGGCACCGATGCCCTTGGATGCTCCGGTCACGATCGCGACCTTGCCTGCCAGTTTGCTCATGTTATTTTCCTTCGAAAAACTTAGACAGTTTTACAATCATCGAATCATTTGGCGCATGCGACCCGAAAACCGATCGCACCGTCACTTTGATATTTAGATAATCATCTAATTGATACAAGAGCCGCGGCAAGAAATGCTGATGGCGTGAGGTGGAATCGTCAGATCTTGGAAAGCTCCGCCATATAGGCGTTCAGCATATCGCGGCGCAGCACGAGGTTGGCGAACTTTCCTTCGCGTTGGATCTCGATGAGGCCGGCATTCTCGAGTTCCTTGATGTGATGCGACATCGTTGCGGCGCTGACGGCATGGCACTCGTTCAGAACGCTGCAGGGCATGGGCTCGCTCCGTGTGCCGATCTCCTTCAGGATCTGCACGCGTCGCGGCTCGGCAAGTGCCCGGGAGATCAATCCCATCTGCCTTTCGCTTAAACGTATTGGCCCGGCATCCATGGTGTTCATCGCAAACGGAAACAAAATCGGGTTGACCGGCTTCGATCATCCCCATCTTGCCAGATATATGAATGCGCGAGAGGCTTGGCAACCTTGGCGATGCAGCCGCGGCGGGCTGCGGCGGGCTTAGGAACCGGTCTGGCGCAACCTGCTGCTTTTGAAGAACGGCAAGCGCGGCGTCGGCCAACCGGCGGCGTCTATACGGAAGAGCAGGCCGTAGCGTGAATAGACGATGGCTATCATGAAGGAAAACCAGCCGCCGAGCGCCAGGCCGGCCATGACATCGCTTGGATAATGCGCGCCGACCATGACACGGGTGATCGCCAGCCATAGGGCGCAAGCAGCGAAGATATAGCGATAGCGCGGAAACAGGAAGGCAAGCGCCACGAACAGGGCGCCGATGGTGGTCGCATGGCCGGAGGGGAAGCTTTCGAAGCTGGCACGGCCATTAAAAGGCGAGAAGCCAAAAGGCCCCCAATCGGCAAAATGCGTCGGGCGGGCGCGGCCGATGGCGCGCTTCAGCAAGTTGGCGAGGATGCCCGAAAGCGCCACGGTCGTCAGGAGATAACCGCCGATCTGACAGATGCGCAGTGCTTGGCAGCGACAGCGCTGCGAATGCAGCAGCTTGCTGCCTGCCCAACCTTCGAAAAACAGAAAGGCGCTGATGAGAAGGATCCATCCGGAATCGCCGAAATCGGTCAGCATTCCGCCGACGAAGCGAATGGAGGGCGATAGGCTTTTAAGGGTGGCGCCGACAGGCCCATCGAACAGGAGAGCGGAAAGAAGGACAATATTGGCTGTCACAAAAAGGCAGAGTTTCCAATGGGATGGTGCAAAAGCTGCATCGCTTCGCCGCCAACGCCTGTCGAGAGACGTCAAGATCGCCTGCATAATCAGTGCCTATGTCGATTTCCAATCGGTCCGACAGATAGCAGGGTGTTGTTACAGTTTTTCTAAAAATCGGTGACGGGGGCCGGCGCGGCGATCTCGAGCTGAGACGGGCCTATCCTGTTCACAAGAAAAAGCCCCGTTCCTCGCAGAATGGGGCTTCGTGTTTCACGTGAAATATATCAGGCGATGTCTGCCGGAGATTATGCCGACAGAGCCTTGAATTCGGCAAGGATGGCGTCGCCCATTTCGGTGGTGCCAACCTGGCGGCTGCCTGGCGACATGATGTCGCCGGTACGAATGCCGCTGTCGAGCACGTTGGCGATCGCCTTTTCCAGCGCATCGGCTTCGGCAACCAGGCCGAAAGAATAGCGCAGGCACATGGCGAAGGAGGCGATCATGGCGATCGGGTTGGCAATGCCCTTGCCGGCGATATCGGGGGCCGAGCCATGTACGGGTTCATAGAGTGCCTTGCGCTTGCCGGTCTTGGCATCGGGCGCGCCGAGCGAAGCCGACGGCAGCATGCCGAGCGAACCTGTCAGCATGGCGGCGACGTCGGACAGCATGTCGCCGAAGAGGTTGTCCGTCACGATGACGTCGAACTGCTTCGGTTGGCGCACGAGCTGCATGCCGCCGGCATCGGCCAGCATATGCTCGAGCTGCACGTCGGAATATTTTTCCTTATGCGTTGCGGTAACGACCTGGTTCCAGAGCACGCCTGATTTCATGACGTTGCGTTTTTCCATCGAGCAGACGCGATTGTTGCGGGTGCGTGCCAGCTCAAAGGCGACGCCGGCAATGCGCTCGATCTCGTAGGTGTCGTAGACCTGGGTATCGATGCCGCGCTTCTGGCCGTTGCCGAGGTCGATGATTTCCTTCGGCTCGCCGAAATAGACGCCGCCGGTGAGCTCGCGCACGATGAGGATGTCGAGACCTTCGACCAGCTCCGGCTTCAGCGAAGAAGCGGATGCCAGCGCCGGATAGCAGATGGCCGGGCGCAGGTTGGCGAACAGCTGCAGATCCTTGCGCAGGCGCAGCAGGCCGGCTTCCGGACGTACTTCGTAGGGAACGCTGTCCCACTTCGGGCCGCCGACGGCGCCGAAGAGCACGGCGTCAGCCGCCATTGCCTTTGCCATGTCGGCATCGGAGATCGCCGCGCCATGCGCATCATAGGCACTGCCGCCGACAAGGCCCTCGTCGGTTACGAAGCCGGCGTTCTTGGCCTCGTTCATGTAAGCGATGATCTTGCGAACTTCGCCCATGGCCTCGGGGCCGATGCCGTCGCCCGGCAGGAGGAAAAGATTGCGCACTGTCATGAAGAAGCCTCCGCGAAAGAAAAAGTTGCGGGGTTTTTAGACCTGCGAATGCGGCTTTTCAAGCGAGGAAGAGGCCGAAACGGTACGGTTTTCCGGCTTTTGAGACCAGACACCCGCCCTTGAACCACGAGGGCGGGTGGTTTGCGTTGCTTACCCTTACTCAGCCAGGCCGAGCGAAGCGAGATAGGCTGATGATGCCGGGATCTTCGACTTGTCCTTGATCTCGATGATCAGACGCGGATTGCTGTTAAGCTTGGCAAGGGCGGCAAAGACGGCGCGCCAGTGGATGCTGCCTTCGCCGAGGCTCCAATGGCGGTCGGCATAGCCGTCGGCGTCCTGCAGGTGGACATGCTGCAGGCGGTTGCCGGCGGCATGGACGTAGTAGTCAACCGGAGGAGCGCCCGTATAGCCATGGGCGTAATGGGCATGACCGGTGTCGATCGAAACAGCGACGGCGGGCGAATTGAAGCTGTCGGCGAGGCCGACGCGGATATGAGGGTCCTTGTCCTCGATGTTCTCGATGACCATGGTGAGCCCGATGTCTTCGGCGCGCTTGACGGCTTCCTTCAGCGTCAGATGCGTGTATTCGATGATCTTTTCGCGCTCGCCCTTGTTGTTGTCGAGGTTGTTGTAGGACCACGACGTATAGGGACTATGGATGACCATCTGCGTGGCGCCGATATTGGCACAGACATCGAGCGCCTGCAGCAGGCGTTTAGTGACGACGGCGCGGACGTCCGGGTCCTGCGAGGCGATGACGAAGCCCCAAAACGGACCGTGGATGCCGAGGCGGCCCTGATGACCGTCGAGCAGCTTGCGGGCGCGCTCGGCCAGCGGAGCCCAGTCGCCGTTCAGGATTTCGGCTTCGACAAAGCTCTGCAGCTCCAGATCGCGCGGCTTTTCGAGCAGCCAGTTGCGATGGATTTCGACGTCGTCAAGCGTCATGGCGGCGCCGACAATGGGAAGGGAAGTCATGAAGGGGCTCCATTGCGTGGAGAAAATTTAAGGGTGGGAGAGACGGCCCGAAGGATCTCGGCGGTCTGTATGGACCCCCTTCTTGTCGATCATATTACAGCGGGTGGGAAAGATGATGCCTGATCAGCTTTCCGGGACTTGCGGTCTCCGCTCTCCTGGGCTGTGATAATTGCGGGATAGTCCCCTCTCCCTGCGCGCGGGGAGAGGGAGTCTCGGCACAAAAAAGCCGGGCGCAAGGCCCGGCTTCGAAACATGCGATAAAGGAAAGACCGATCAGGCGGCCCAGGGACGCGATGCGGCGTTCGTCTTTTCGAAATCGCTGATCGCAGAGGATTTTTCCAGCGTCAGGCCGATATCGTCGAGGCCGTTCAGCAGGCAGTGGCGCTTGAATTCGTCAAGTTCGAATTTCAGCGAGCCGCCGTCCGGGCCAGTGATCTCGAGGTTTTCGAGATCAACCGTCAGAATGGCGTTGGAGCCGCGCGAGGCGTCGTCCATCAGCTTGTCGAGCTCTTCCTGGCTGACCTTGATCGGCAGGATGCCGTTCTTGAAGCAATTGTTGTAGAAGATGTCAGCGAAGCTGGTCGAAATAACGCAGCGGATGCCGAAATCGAGAAGCGCCCAAGGAGCATGCTCACGCGAGGAGCCGCAGCCGAAATTGTCGCCGGCGACGAGGATCTTGGCGTTCTGATAGGCCGGCTTGTTCAGCACGAAATCCGGGTTCGGAGAACCGTCTTCATTGTAGCGGGCTTCAGCGAAGAGCCCCTTGCCGAGACCCGTGCGCTTGATGGTCTTCAGATAATCCTTCGGGATGATCATGTCGGTATCGACATTGACGACCGGGAGGGGTGCTGCGACACCGGTCAACTTCACGAACTTGTCCATGGGGTCCTGCCTTCATTCTCGTCTAAGCACGAATTATCCTGCCAATAGAGCAAATCCGGCCCGAAATGAAGGAGAATCTTGGAAATGCCCTAAAATGCAGCGCCTTGGTCGCCCTGCCCTTCATGGCGCCACCTCAATCAGACACGCCGGCGGGCGGAAAGACCGCCCTGCTCTGTCCTGCTTTCAATCTCAGAGATCGATGATGGTGCCGCGACCGTCGTTCCAGATGCGCATTTCGCGCTGGCCGTTCGTCTTCGCCTTGGCGTGCACCGGGGCCGGTTTCATGCGCAGCGAAATCGCGCGGGCTGCCATCAGCACGGTGAGGATAGCGCCGACGGCGAGCGTGACCGAAACGGTAAACAACGCCATGGCCGCAAACACGGTGATACCGGCAAGCGCGATGAACAGGGAACGAATATTCTGCATGGTCGAGACCTCTCTACATCAAGCAATGTGGCCCTCATCACTGTCATCTGCAAGAGGAGCATGGCTTTTTGTTGACTTGCTTGCCGATTAAAAGCGCGGCAAAACGGCACAATGAGCCAATCTGCGAGCCAAAACCCCCCGTCCCGTCCCGCCCGTCTGCGCCGCTCGGTCTTGAGCGTTCCCGCGATCAACCGACGCGCGCTGGACAAGCTTTCGAGCCTCGATTGCGACGCCGTCATCTTCGATCTCGAGGATTCGGTTTCGCCGGAGAAGAAGGCCGAGGCGCGGGAGAATCTGCGGGCCTTCTTTTCGGCCTCGCCGCTGCCGGGCAAGGAGCGGATCATCCGCATTAATGCGCTTTCCTCCAATTTCGGCGCCGATGACCTGGCGCTGGTTACGGAGCTGGAGCCGGATGCGGTGTTGCTGCCGAAGGTGGATGAGCCGCAGGACATGACTGCTGTCAGTGACCGGCTTGCCGAAGCCGATGCGCGGGAAGACTTGCGTATCTGGGCGATGATCGAGACGCCGCGGGGTGTTCTCAACGCGGCTGCAATCGCCGAGGCGGGGCGCACCGCCGGCAGCCGGCTCGATTGTTTCGTCGTCGGTCTCAATGACCTCAGGAAGGAAACGGGCGTGTTGCCGCAGCCCGGTCGTCCCTATCTCGTGTCCTGGCTGATGCAGGTGATATTGGCCGTCAGCGCTTACGGCCTTGAGGCGATCGATAGCGTCTTCAACGATTTTAAGAATGCCGATGAATTCGAGGCAGAATGCGGCCAAGGGGCCGCCATGGGCTTTGCCGGCAAGATGCTGATCCATCCGAGCCAGATCGAGGCAGCCAACCGGCATTTCGGCCCGGCTGAGACTGCCATCGCCGAGGCCGAAGCCATTATCGCTGCCTTTGCCGCACCGGAGGCCGCCACTCTCAATGTCGTGAACCTCGGCGGACGGATGGTGGAGCGGCTGCACCTTGTCCAGGCGGAGAGACTCGTCCATAAAGCTCGTCTGATCGCGCAACGCTCTTCGGACACGGCAGCGGCGCCCCGCACCGAGGCCTGACTGTCGAATTGCCCGGCCAAATACGAAAGATGCCCTGATGAAACTCTACCGCTTCCTCACCGGTCCCGATGACGCTTCCTTCTGCCACAAGGTCAGCGCGGCGCTGAACAAGGGCTGGGAGCTATACGGCTCGCCGACCTATGGCTTCAATTCTGCAAGCGGACGGATGGAATGCGGTCAGGCTGTCGTTAAGGACGTGGCCGGCAAGGATTACGATCCGGAGATGAAGCTTTCGGAGCAGTAAGCGCCGGCTGAAATTCTTCATTCCCCCGGCCGTCTTGCGGTCGGGGTTTGTTTCACCGATCCGTCGCTTCTTCGGCGCTCGCCTCGATGCGCTCCATGTCCTCGTCGCTCAGGCCGAAATGGTGGCCGATCTCGTGGATCAGAACATGGGTGATGATGTCGCCGAGAGTTTCGTCGTTTTCAGCCCAATAGTCGATGATCGGTCGGCGATAGAGGCGGATCTTGTTGGGCATATCGCCGGTCTGGGCGGTAAAGCGCTCCGAGATGCCGCGACCTTCGAAAAGGCCGAGCAGGTCGAAGGGTGTTTCCAGCGCCATATCCTCGAACACTTCGTCATCCGGGAAATCCTCGATGAGAATGACGAGGTTGCCGGTGAGCGAGCGAAATTCTTCCGGCAGGTGGCCGTAAGCCTCCATTGCCAGAGATTCGAATGTGCTGATGGAGGGCGAGTGGCGATCCCGCCAATCTTCGCTCTGGTCAACGCGAGCCATGAATATTCCTTCCTTGGCTGGTCATATAGAGACTTTGCGCTGCTTTTACGAGAGCGGAATAGAGCGTGATACCGAAAAGTGTTTGAGCGGTTTTCGATCGACATCATGCTCTACTTTTTTGATTCTAGAGCGGATTCGGATTTTCGGGCGACAGATCGAAAATCATCTGGCTCGGTTCAAAGGAATATTTTCTTATGAAATGGTGTTGACTCTTTCTTCAAGCTCTGGAATCCATAAGAACATAACAGGAACATTATCGCTCTGGAGTGAACGTCATGGCCGAGGCTGCCGTGGCGCGGGAAACGCTTTTTGCCCTGCGTGAAACCATTGCCCGACTGGAAGGCAGGCCGATCCCGGCACTGGCAGCGGTGGCGCATGAAGCGCTGGCAGACAAGCCGGTGAGAGAGGCGATGGGTATTGCGAAATCCCTGCCTACTGAGCCTAGGCTTGAGCAGTCGCTCCTTCCGATCGGCGTCGATGAGCTCGATGCGGCATTGCAAGGCGGTCTGCCGCTCGATGCGCTGACGGAAATTCGCTCGCTCGGCCTGCGCGATGCCGGGGTGGCCAGCGGCTTTGCCCTTGCGCTTGCGGCGAGACTGCATGCGCGAGCATCGGATAAGACCGCGGCCAAGTCTCCGGTCCTATGGATCGGCGATACGGTCGCAACGATGGAGGCAGGCCTGCCCTATGCCATCGGCATCGGCGATTTCGGGCTGGAGCCTCAGGCTCTCCTACAGGCGTCGCCGCGCAAGCTCGACGATGCGCTCTGGGTGGCGGAAGCAGCCCTTGGCAGCGCTGCCTTTGCCGTCGTCATTCTGGAAGTGCGCGGCAATCCCGCCCGTTTCGGTCTGACCGAGAGCCGGCGGCTGGCGCTGAGGGCCAAGGCGGCGGGGCGGCCCTTGTTTCTGTTGCGACAGGGAGGCGAGGAGGAAGCAAGCAGCGCCCTCTTCCGCTTTTCCGTCAAACCCGCGCCGGCGCAGGCGCGGCCCCTGCCGGACGGATCGGTGCTTGGCGGCAGCATCGGTCACCCGGCTTTTCGTCTGACCTTGGAAAAGAGCCGAAACCCGGCGCCCCTTTCCATAACCCTGGAGTGGAATGCCCATGACCGCCGCTTTGCCCCTGTCCTCGACACTCAACACTCTCCCCTTCCCGGCGAACAGCCAGCGCATTCTGGCGCTGACCTTCCCGCATCTGCCGACCGACCGGATCGCGCGCAAGCGCTGGGGTCTGTCCTGGCGTTCGACAGGCAGGCTTGAAGCGCCGCCGCTCGCATGTGCCGGTAAGCTGAACAATGCCACGCGGCTGACCGCGCTCAATGAACGGGCTGAAATGATCGGCCTGAAACAGGGGCAGGGCGTGGCTGAGGCAAAGGCGATCTGTCCCGATCTCGATGTCGTCGAGGAGGATCCGGCCGCGGATCGCAAGCTTCTGGAAGCGATCGCCGACTGGTGCGACCGTTATACGCCGCTGGTGGCGATCGACGGCAAGGACGGGTTGTTTCTCGATATTACCGGCTGTGCCCATCTCTTCGGCGGCGAAGAGGCGCTGCTCGAGGACATTTTGATCCGGATTTCCCGGCTGGGGCTCGATGTGCGTGGCGCCATTTCCTCCGCGCCCGGCCTGTCCTGGGCGGTTGCTCGTTTCGAAGAAAGCCGTGTCGTTCCTTCGGAAGCGATGGAAGAGGCCCTGGCGCCGCTGCCCGTGGCGTCTCTGAGGCTCGGCGAAGAGACCATCGCTGCGTTGCAGAAACTGGGATTGAAGCAGGTCGGCGACCTTCTGACAGCACCGCGTGCGCCGCTTGCCCGCCGTTTCGGTGCGCAGCTAATGTTGCGGCTTGATCAGGCCGTCGGCCTCGTCGAGGAACCGATTTCGCCGCGTCGCCCGGTCGCGCAATTGTCGGCCGAGCGCCGGCTCGCCGAGCCGGTGCAGGCGGAAGAGGATATTCTTCAGCTTGCCCGCCAGCTTGCCGAAACCCTGAAGCCGGGACTGGAGGCGCGCGGCGTCGGCGGCCGCTCCTTCGAACTCCTGCTTTTCCGGGTGGATGGGGCGGTTTTCCGCATCGCGGCCGGCGCATCGCAACCGCTGCGGGAGCCGAGCCGGATCGCCAGCCTGTTCACGGAGCGTTTTGGCGCCATTCATGACGATCTCGATGTCGGTTACGGTTTCGAAATCATCCGCCTCAATGTGCTTCAGCATGCGCCCTTCGATGCCATGCAAGGCGATTTTGTCGGAGAAGACCGCCAGGAAGGATCTCTTGCCGCCTTTGTGGATCGTGTGGCCGCCCGGCTGGGGCCGGACTGTCTGCAAGGGTTCGAGCTGCGGCAGAGCCATATCCCTGAGCGGGCCGTGCGGCCACTGCCGGCCATGGCCATCCTCGCCTCGAAGCGGCGCACAGGTGAGGAGGATGCCGGTCATGGTTTCTTCCGCGGAGAACGGCCGCTGCGGCTGTTTCGTATGCCGGAGCTGGTCGAAACCATTGCTGCCGAAGTGCCCGACGGCCCTCCCCGGCAGTTCCGCTGGCGGCGGGTCATGCATCGGGTCAGCCGGGCCGAAGGGCCGGAGCGGCTTTCGGCGGAATGGTGGGTCGAGGAAAAGGAAGAGCCTGCCCGCGATTATTTCCAAGTCGAGGATGAGGAGGGTCATCGTTTCTGGCTGTTCCGCAAGGGGCTCTATGGCCGAAGCGGCACGACGCCGGATTGGTACATGCACGGGGTCTTCGCATGAACGCGCGCCCGAGCTTTCACGAACCTGTACCCTTCTTTGAGATCGGGGTGAGAACGAATTTCTCCTTTCTCGAAGGTGCCTCGCATCCAGAAGAAATGGTGATGCGGGCCGCCATCCTGAAACTTTCCGGATTTGGGATTGCCGACCGCAATTCGGTGGCCGGCGTGGTCAAGGCGCATGCGCATACCAAGGTTCTCTGGGCGGAGCATAAGAGAACCATCGAGGAAAATCTGAAGCTTCGAGCGCAGGGCGAGCCAGAAAAGCCGCTTCTGAAGCCGGTCTCTTTCCAGCCTGGCGCCCGCCTGGTGTTTTCGGACGGCACCCCCGATATTCTTGCCTATCCGGAAAACCGAAAGGGCTGGGCGCATCTGTGCCGGCTGCTGAGCGCCGGTAATCTGCGTGGCGAAAAAGGCACCTGCATCCTCAATGAAGGCGACCTCATGGAATGGGGCGACGAGATGATGCTGGCGCTCGTTCCCGATGCTGAAAGTACTGAGACGCCGGAGGGGCAGGAAAAGCTGGAGCAATGTCTGAAGCGGTTATGGATGCGCTTTGGCAGGAAGCTGCATATGGTCCTGTCGCCGGCCTATGACGGGCGAGATCGGATGGTCTTCGCCACGCTTTCCATCTTGGCGCAGCGCAATGGCGTGCGGCTGATCGCGAGCAATCAGCCACTTTATCATGCGACTGAGCGCAAGCCGCTTGCCGATATCGTCGTTTCGATCCGCGAGCATGTGCCGATCGCCGAGGCCGGCTTCAGGTTGGCGGCGAATGCCGAACGCTACATGAAAGAGGCTGCCGAGATGGCACGACTCTTTAGGGATTATCCGAAGGCTATAGCCAATACGCAGAAGTTTTTTAGCCGGCTGTCTTTCTCATTGGATGAGCTGAAGCATAATTATCCAGACGAAAGCGTTCCTGGCGAAACCGTTTCGGATACGCTTGCGCGGCTGACGTGGGAAGGCGCCAGATTGCGCTATCCTGATGAGATTCCCGAAAAGGTCGTCAAACAGATCAATGATGAACTCGCTCTTATCCGCGAGAAGCAATATGAGCCCTATTTTCTGACGGTGCGCCGCATCATGGAACATGCTCGCAGTAAGAATATCCTGTGCCAAGGGCGCGGTTCAGCCGCTAACTCCTTGGTTTGCTATTGCCTCCGGATTACCGAAGTTAATCCGAAGATTACGTCGCTTTTGTTCGAACGCTTCATTTCGACGGAGCGCGAGGAGCCGCCTGATATCGATGTCGACTTCGAGCATGAGAAGCGCGAAGAGGTTATCCAGTTTATCTATGACCATTACCACATCGAGCATGCCGGGCTGACGGCGGCGGTCACCAGCTACCGGGCCCGCTCGGCCGGTCGCGAAGTGGCCAAGGCCTTCGGCCTGTCTGAGGATGTGCAGTCGGCCCTTGCAAGCGGCGTCTGGGGTTGGTCGACGGAGGAGCTGTCGGAACGTGAGGCGAAGATTGCCGGCCTCGATCTCAAGGACAAGACGACACAGAACGTCCTTTCCTATGCCTCGACGCTGATGGGGTTTCCGCGGCACCTGACCCAGCATGTCGGCGGCTTCGTCATCACCCGGGATCGGCTGGATGAGGTCGTGCCGATCATGCATACGGCGATGGAGGATCGCTACATGATCGAGTGGAACAAGGACGATCTCGACAATCTCAACATCCTGAAGATTGACGTGCTTGCACTCGGCATGCTGACCTGCCTTGCCAAGGCTTTCGATCTCCTTCTGCTGCATTATGATGTGAAGAAGCAGCTTTCCGATCTTGGTTACGCCAACTACCCCGACGGCGAGCCAGTCTATGACATGATCTGTCGCGCCGACACGATCGGCGTCTTCCAGATCGAAAGCCGGGCGCAGATGAGCATGCTGCCGCGTCTTCGGCCCCGTGAATTCTATGATCTAGTCATCGAAGTGGCGATCGTCCGGCCCGGTCCCATCCAGGGCAATATGGTGCATCCCTATCTCAAGCGGCGGGAGGCGAAACGGGCAGGAAAGGAGCTCGACTATCCGAGCGACGAGCTGAAGGAGGTGCTGAAGCGAACGCTGGGCGTTCCCCTGTTTCAGGAACAGGCCATGCAGATCGCCATTACGGCAGCGGGATTTACGCCTGCGGAGGCTGACAAGTTACGCCGGGCGATGGCGACCTTCAAGCGAACCGGAACTATCCATACTTTTGAGGAGAAGATGGTCAGCGGCATGGTTATTCGTGGCTATGATCGTGAGTTCGCCAAGAACTGCTTCGAGCAGATCAAGGGTTTCGGCGAATATGGCTTTCCCGAAAGTCATGCGGCCTCCTTCGCCCTGCTCGTCTACGCCTCGTCTTGGCTCAAGACCTATTATCCCGATGTCTTCTGTGCGGCGATCCTCAATTCGCAGCCGATGGGCTTCTATGCGCCGGCGCAGCTGGTGCGCGATGCGCGCGAGCATGGCGTCGAGGTGCGGCCGGTGGATATCAATCGTTCCAGCTGGGATTGCCTGCTGGAGAAGGCGCGTTTCGATCCGGGCGCGATCGAGCGGCGCCATGCGTCGATGCGCGACGATATCAAGACGCAATGTGCCGTCCGTCTCGGCTTCCGGCAAGTCAAGGGTCTGTCCGAGGAGGAGATGAACCAGCTCGTCGAGCGCCGGGGCGATGGCTATCGGTCCGTGCGCGATCTCTGGCTGCGCTCCGGGCTTGCCAAGGCGCAGATCGAGCGCCTTGCGGATGCGGATGCGTTCGGCTCCATCGGTTTGAGCCGACGTGAGGCTCTATGGGCCGTGCGGGCGCTCGATGCCGGAAGTGCCGCCGAAACGCTTCCCCTCTTCGATCTCGGCGACCATGCGGAGCTGCAGGTCGAGCCGACCGTTGCACTACCGGAAATGCTGCCCGGCGAGCAGGTCATCGAAGATTATCGCTATCTGTCGTTATCCTTGAAGGCGCATCCGGTTTCCTTCCTGCGTACCGATTTCGCCCGGCAGGGGATCGTGCAAAGCCGGGATTTGCCCGGTATCGCCAGCGGCTGCATGGTGACGATTGCCGGGCTGGTGCTGGTGCGCCAGCGGCCAGGTTCGGCCAAGGGAGTGATCTTCATGACGCTGGAGGATGAAACCGGTGTCGCCAATGCGATCGTCTGGCCGAAGAAGTTCGATAAGTACCGAGCCATCGTCATGGGGGCGCGGCTGGTCAAGATCCGTGGCCGGTTGCAGAGCGAAAGCGGCGTCATCCATGTGGTGGTCGATCATATCGAGGATATGACGTCGGCACTCGGTATTTTGCAGCGGGAGGCAAGGCGCTTTGGTGTCAGCGACCGGGCGGATGAGGCCCTGCGGTCGACCATGGATCACAGGCAGAAGCGGAAGTCCGTCTTTCTGGCGCCTTCTTCTGGTGCGGGGGCAGCGACGGAAGGCCGCAGCCATGGCGCCGAAACGGCGAAAGTCATGCCGCGGGGCCGCAATTTCCATTGAGATTGCGGGCTTCGTATCGGGCAAAAGTTTCGGAACTCGGCCCGCGGACCAGATTCGAATCGTTTCTTTCTTGACAAAGAGTGTCTTCTTTAGCAGATAACAAGACAGCGGATGTCATGTTTGACGGGCTGAGCGAAGAATGCTGGTTTGCAGTTGTAATTACATCACCGACAAAGAAATCCGGGACGTCATCAACGAGTTCCTTGATCAGGACTGTTGGCAGCTCATCGTTCCCGCCAAGGTTTATCACGCGATGGAAAAGCGCGGTCGTTGTTGCGGCTGCTTCCCGAATGTCGTTGATATCATTATACAGACAACCCAGGATTATCATGCCCGCCGCCACTCGACGGAAGCGGAAATATTTGATTTCATGTCCCGCCTGAAAAAATTCCATGAAGACAACAGGAGAGCGGACATTGAAAGGCGACAAAAAGGTCATCGAGCGGCTTAACGAGGCACTCTTCCTCGAGCTTGGCGCAGTCAACCAATATTGGGTTCACTACAGACTCCTCGAAGACTGGGGCTACACCAAGCTTGCCAAGAAAGAGCGCGCAGAATCCATCGAGGAGATGCAGCACGCCGATCGCCTCGTTGCCCGCATCATCTTCCTCGAAGGTCATCCGAACCTGCAGACGCTCGCGCCGCTGCGCATCGGTCAGAATGTCAAGGAAGTGCTGGAAGCCGATCTCGCCGGCGAATACGACGCACGCACGGCCTACAAGAAATCCCGCGACATCTGTCACGATGCCGGCGACTATGTGTCCATGAAGCTGTTCGAAGAGCTTCTGGCAGACGAGGAAGGCCATATCGATTTCCTCGAAACCCAGCTCGAACTGCTCGGCAAGATCGGCGAAGCCAAATACGGCCAGCTTAATGCCGACTCTGCCGATTCCGCGGAATAAGCGATATGCTACGGCGGTTCAGTTTTTCACGAAATCTCTGAACCGCTCCATATCTTTGTTTTCACCCAATTCCAGGAAAAGTGCGCAAGCTTTTCCTGGAATTGCTTCATGAATCGACCGTTTTGCGGCCGGCCTTGATTTTCAATCTTCGGCTTTCAGATTGGCCAGGTGGTTGAATTCCGAAACCACCTGCTCGTAGACCGAGCGTTTGAAGGGAACGATCAGGTCGGGAAGCGCCGCCATGGGCTTCCATTCCCATGCATCGAATTCGGGTTCGTGGCCGCCCGGCGGCGGATTGATGGCGATCTCCCCTTCGTCGCCGTCGAAGCGGAAGGCAAACCAGCGCTGCGTCTGGCCGCGATATTTCCCCTTGAGGCCGATGCCGATCAGCTGCGGCGGAAGATCGTAATTGATCCAGTCCCTGGCTTCCGCGAGTAAGGTCACGGTTTTCATGCCCGTTTCTTCGTATAATTCGCGATAGGCCGCTTTCAGCGGGTCTTCGCCCTCGTCTATGCCGCCCTGCGGCATCTGCCAGAGCTGCGGGGAGCCGTCATATTCGGAATTGCCGACCGGAATGCGGTGTCCGGCCCAGACCAGGCCTTCCCGGTTCAGGATCATGATGCCGACACAGGGACGGTAGGGCAGGTCTTCGGCTCTCACGGAGGCGTGGGGCGTGCTCATATTTCTCTCCAGGTCAGGGGTGTTTGGGATCCTCGGCAAGCGCCGAGACCGCGACGACTTCGATACCGCGCATGGCGGCCTCCTCGCTCCATTTGCTGATGGCGTCGACGCTTTCATCGAAGGCGGAAGCAACGCCGATCGCAGAGCCGTTGCGGCGGGCGATGCGCTCGAGCTCATCGAGTTTTCTGAGGATCGCGTCCTGCTGCAGCTCTCCGTCGAGCTGGATATCGGCAAAAGCGTGCGGCACCTCAAGCGTTTTCGAAAGCATTCCGGACTTCGATTGGGCGGATGAGCCGTCGTCAAGGAACAGCAGGCCGCGCTTGCCGATGTCACGCAGCACGGGTTCCATGGCGCCGGGATTGGCAAGGAAGCGGCCGCCGAGATAGTTCATGACGCCGGTATAATTGGTGATCTTGCCCATCGCCTTATGCAGGTTTTCGATGTTCTTGGCCGATGACAGCGAGGTCAGCAGCGTATCCGGTCCGGGATTGTTGCCGGGATAGTCGAACGGCTCGAACGGCACCTGGATGAGGATCTCGTGGCCGCCGCGCCTTGCTTCCTGCATCCAGCGCTGCAGGCTATTGCCGCTGGCGGCAAAGGCAAGGGTGATTTCCTCCGGCAGCTTCTCGATGGCGCGCTGCGTGCCGGTCTGGCTCAGCCCAAGGCCGCTGACGACGATGGCGATACGGGTGCCCCGCGCCCCGGACCAGGGCCGCGCATATTGATCCATCGGCCGAAGGCCGCTTGGCGAGGTGATCGGCAGCTTGCCGAAGGGCGAATCTTCCAGCAGGCTGACATTCGGCGTTGCTGCCATGCGCGGATCCTGCCCCACCTGATTGGCGTTGATCAAGACCGGGCCGCTGCCATCGCGATTGCTGGGGCTGAACATGGTGACGACCGAACCGTCGCCGGTCACCACGCGCGTGGTATTGGCGCCGGACTGCGGATCGACTTGGGTTAATCCGGCTTGACCGGCTTGTTCGGTGTTCCCCGGCTTGGTTTCGGTTGCAGGTGCCGGGTCTTCCTTCTTTGCCGTTTCGGCCGGCTGAGTCTTTTGCAAGGGATCGCGCATCAGCGCCGAATAGAGCGAAAAGCCGGCGATCGCGATCAGACAGAAGCCGCCGAGAATGCGTCCAAAGGGGATGGAGCGCCGCTGGCGGCCGGGGCCGCGATTCTGTCCCAACGGTGCATGCAAATCCGTTCCCAAGCTTCAATCCACCCCAAGCGGAAAACTCTATTGGCCTCGAGCATATCGCTCACGGCGAAGCGGAAAAATGCCCGCGGCACTCGAAGTGCTAAAACATGAACAAGACTGTTCCAAACGACGTCGGATTCAGAAGCTGACCGAGAAGAGCGGAACGATACCCCTCGCCCCGCTCCCTCATCATGAAAGCGCCGGGTCTGTTTCCAGCCCGGCGCCAATCCTTACTTGGAGGAAACCGCCTTTTCGGGGTTCGGCGGGAAGGCTGGATCCGTCTTCGCGCCACGCAGCAGGTCGAGCGCGTAGTTGAGCTGGATATCGTCCTTCGGATCCGGCGGCACGTAGGCCGAAGAGCCGGAGCCCTTATCGGTCTCGCTCTGGCCCTTGATGTGGCCCGGCAGGCTCGATTCGCCTTCCGTCGTCAGCTTGCCCTTCAGATCGTCGGGAAGCGGCTGGTCGACCTTGATGTCAGGCGTGATGCCGGTGCCCTGGATCGAGCGGCCCGACGGCGTGTAGTAGAGCGCCGTCGTCAGGCGCAGCGCGCCGTTGCCGTCGCCGAGCGGGATGATCGTCTGGACAGAGCCCTTGCCGAACGACTGGGTGCCGAGCACGGTGGCGCGACGCAGATCCTGCAAGGCGCCTGCGACGATTTCCGAAGCGGAGGCCGAGCCGCCGTTGGTGAGCACGATGATCGGCTTGCCGTCGGTCAGATCGCCTGGGGTGGCGTTGAAGCGTCGGGTTTCGTCCGGGTTGCGGCCGCGGGTCGAAACGATCTCACCGCGCTCGAGAACATCATCGGCAACGTTGATTGCCTGATCGAGGAGGCCGCCCGGGTTGAGGCGCAGGTCGAGCACGTAGCCCTTCAGCTTGTCGGCCGGGATATCCTTCTTGATCTTGGCGATCGCGGCTTCGAGGTCCGGAGTCGTCTTTTCGGTGAAGGAGATGATGCGGATATAGCCGACATCGCCGCCTTCCTCGCGCGACTTGACGGCGGCGACGGCAATCACGTCACGGATGACCGTGAGTTCGATCGGCTTGTCGGCGCCCTTACGCAGCAGCGTCAGCTTGATCGGTGTCTTGACCGGGCCGCGCATCTTTTCGACGGCGTCTTCCAGCTTCAGGCCGCGGACGGACTGGCCGTCGATGGCGGTGATATAGTCGCCGGCAAGGACGCCGGCCTTGGCGGCAGGCGTATCGTCGATCGGGGTGATGACCTTGACGAGGTCGTTGTCCATCGTCACTTCGATGCCGAGACCGCCGAACTCACCCTTGGTCTGGGTGCGCATGTCTTCCGCATCCTTGGCGTTCATGTAGCTCGAATGCGGGTCCAGCGAAGACAGCATGCCGTTGATGGCGGCTTCGACGAGCTTGTCTTCCTGGGGAGGAGTCACATACTGCGCGCGGACGCGCTCAAAGACGTCGCCGAAAATCGACAACTCCTTGTAAGTGGAAGTGCCAGCGGCTTCCGCCGGCGCTACCGCCGAGTAGATAACGCCCATCGCGGTCGCACCCATCAATGCGCCGACGAGAACAAGAGAAGCCCTACGTATCATTGCGTGCCTTTCCAGTGTCTTTGGAGGTCCACCAGGGCCGAGAATCGACTGGTTTTCCATCTTTTCGGAATTCAATGTAAAGCGTTGGCCGATCCGTTTCCAGCGCCAATGCGGTCGCGCTCGCGACTCTTTTTTGGCCCATGGTGGCAAGCGGCTCGCCAGCGAAGACGAATCTGCCTGGGCGCGTCTTGATCGCGTCCATGCCCGACAGCACCATATGATAGCCGTCGCCCGTATCCAGGATGATCATCTGTCCGTAGCTGCGAAACGCGCCGGCATAGACGACCGTGCCGTCGGCGGGAGCCGTGACGAGTGCTTCCGGGCCGGTCGCAACGGTCAGTCCCATCGCGGTGTGGCCGGTGCCATCGTCGTCGCCGAATTGGCGGAGAATATCGCCCGCCACGGGCAACTCCAACTTTTTCTTCAGGTCTGAGAAGGGATATGCGGGCGTAATGCGGTTTTTATCGGGCACGCCGTTCTCGGCAAGGGCCTTTGCCTGCTCGCGCTGCTGTTCGCTCATCTGCGCCCGGCGCGCCTCTTCCGCGCGGGCAGCAGCGGCAGCGTCGCGTACGGAGCCGATCTGACTTTCCAGCGAGGCGACGAGCCCTTCCAGGCTGGTTGCCTGGCCCGCCAGCTCTTCCGCGCGCTTGCGCTCCGCATCGAGCTGGGCCGTATTTTCCTTGCTGTGCTTGTCGTTCTCCGCAATCAGCAGATCCATGCGCCGCTCCTCCTCCAGACTGTTGGTCACGGTGGCGGTGAAGCTGGCTTTTTCGGCGGCGGTGTCGGCTTGCAACTTGCTGAGGTCGGTCAGATCGGCGATCAGCTTGTCCGTCTCCTTGCGCATTCCGGGCACGACGGCGCCGAGAAGAATGGCGCTGCGCACCGAGGCAAGCGCATCGTCCGGCGTCACCAGCAATGCCGGCGGCGGATTGCGACCCATGCGCTCCAGCGCGCCGAGAACCTCGGCCAGCAGCGCGCGACGCTCGTGCAGGGAGGCGCGGATCTTATCCTCCTTGACTGCAAGATTCGTCAGCGTCTTCTCGCTCTGCTGGATCTTGCGGTCCAGCTCCTTGCGGCGGGCGGCGCTGTCGATCAGCGCCTGGCGCAGGCTGGCAGTGCTCTTGTCGAGGGAGGCGATGCTGTCTTCCAGTTCCTTCGTCTTGCCGGACGAAAGACCGATCGTCTTAGAAAGCGCATCGAGCTGCGCGCGGGTTTCGTCGCGCTTACGGGCAAGGTCCGCCGCCGGGTCAGGGGCCTCCTGCGCGGACGGTGGTGTAGAAGAGCGATCGTCGGGTGCTTGCGCAGCGACGGCATCGGCTTCCTGGGCGAGGGCGACATTCTCTTGGGAGAAAGGGCCTGCCATATAGACGCCCATGCCCAGAGTTGCCGCCAAAGCCGGCAGCACGATACGCGAAAGCATGGGCGGGGCTTTTCTCATCCAGTCGGTTCGGCCTGGTCCCTTCAGATCACGCGAAAATAAGCTGATTTGCCGCGATCATCCAGAGCATTTCCGCTTTTCTTCGAATCGCGAAAACGCTCTATGTTCTTGTTTCTCTACGCATTCCGGACGGAAAACCGCTGCGCACTTTTCCTGGAAATGCTCCAGGAAGCATCGTCATTTTCAGGGCGGGAATCAAAACACGCCTGTGTGAGCGTTTCGTTAACGCAAAAACGGCGAAAGCCAAACTGTTTTCAAAACGGGATGGAGCAATCACACCCGGTGGTAGGGGTGCCCGGAGAGGATGGTCACGGCGCGGTAGAGCTGTTCGGCAATCAGGATGCGCACAAGCTGGTGTGGCCAGGTCAGCTTGCCCAGGCAAATGGTCAGGTCGGCCTTGTCGTAAAGGGCGGGGTCAAGGCCGTCGGCGCCGCCAATGGCGATCGTCAGGTCGCGCTTACCCTGATCGCGGTATGTCCCGAGCATGGCGGCGAAGGCTTCGCTGTCGAGCGCCTTGCCGCGTTCGTCGAGAAGGATGAGGACGCCGCCTTCGGGATGCGCCTTGTGCAGCAGGCCCGCCTCTTCGCGCTTGCGGGTCTCGCTATTGGAGGCGCGGCTTTCTGCAACCTCGGTCATGCGCGCCATTTCCAGGCCGATGGCCGGCCCGGCCTTGGCGAAACGGTCGAGATAGCGAGCCGCAAGATCCTTTTCAGGGCCGGCTTTCAGCCGTCCCACCGCAAAAAGACCTATTCGCATTCCCGCTCCCACGCACATCCGCCGTCATGGCGGCACAAAACGAAACTCTTGCCGGAGGCTCATCTCCGGCGATGTAAGGCTGAGTACCGGGCCGGGAAAGCGTTCCTGGCGTCGGTTAGTGCAGCGTGCCTTCGTCGAGATCGGGTGCTGCCCACATCTTTTCGATGTTGTAGAACTCGCGAATCTCGGGTCTGAAGACATGAACGATGATGTCGCCGGTGTCGATCAACACCCAGTCGCCGCCATCAAGACCCTCGACGCGGGCATTGCCGAAGCCCTCGTCCTTGAGATCGGTCATGAGATGGTCGGCAATCGCCAGGACATGGCGGCTCGATCGGCCGGAGACAACGACCATGTAGTCTCCAAGCGCAGACTTGCCAGCAATGTCGATGGTGACGATATTTTCGGCCTTGGAGTCCTCGAGGCTTGCGAGGACGGCTTGCAGGGCGCGGGCAGCGGCATCGGCGCCACGTTCCGAGCTCTTCGGGATAACGACAGGCGTTCTCCCCTTGGCGTGTACTGTTGTCAGTGCTCTTCCTTCCTTGAGTAACAGAACATGCACGTGAGTGATCTGAGTCGATCACGTTACAAAGATAGGCATCAAAGCATTAAGGTTTCAAGACGCAGGCCGGCAACTTCGGCCAGTCAGGACAAGGATTTGTGTCCGAATAGTGCGCTTTCGCACCAGATATGGGCGAATATTCGTGCCGAAGACGAAAATCAGCCTTCCTGGCGCACTCCATCGACGAGAATAAGGTTGCGGCTGAGGGCTTGGTCGCGGACCTCGAGAGCATGCGCATATTCGGGCGAGCGATACCAGGCTCTCGCTCGTTCCACATCCGGAAATTCCACGATCACGATCGCATTCGGCGACCAATCGCCCTCCAGTCGTTCGATCGGGCCGCCACGGACCAGATAGTGGCCGCCATAAAGGCCTATGGAGGCGGCCGCGCGGGTCCGGTAGGTCTGGAAGGCTTCGCTATCCCTGACGGTGACATCGGAAATGATATAGGCTGGCATCGGTTTCCTCCTCTCAAACTCAAGGTTGGCGCGGTCCGTGCTCGCGCGCCAATGCGTTTTTTCTTGAAGATCAGATAGACCGGTTCAACCGCTTGTCCATTTCCGTCGGCATGTACAGCCGGACGAAGGCCACGTATAGATTATGCAGATATTAACTGCTCACAGACACCATGACAGATGCTCCGCAGCCACCGTTGAAGCCCATTCTCCGCATCAGCTTTTCGGGGCAGGATCGGCTCGGGCGCGGCAAGATGGAGCTTCTCGAGCATATTCAGGAGACCGGCTCGATCTCGGCCGCCGGCCGCGCCATGGATATGTCCTACCGCCGGGCCTGGCTGCTCATCAGCGAACTCAACCACATGTTTCGCGAACCGGTCGTGGAATCGCAGCGCGGTGGTCAAAAGGGTGGCGGCGCTGCCCTGACGCCATTCGGCGAGGAGTTGTTGAGGCGCTTTCGCGGTATGGAAATGACGCTGCGAGCAGCAATAGCCGATGACCTGAACTGGCTCGAAGCCAATCGGAGCTCGGCGGACGCTTCTGCGAAGAAATCCTGACTAATGTTCGAGCGCCACGGTCTTGATGACCGCGTGGATCGGCAGCCCGATGCGCAGCCCCAGTCTTTCGGCTGAGAATTGCGTGATGCGGGCAGTGACGATGTCGCCGCCGCAATCGACCTCGATCTCAGTCGCCCCGTCAGCCGCCGTGCCGATTCCTAGCACTTTGCCATCGAGAATATTCAAGGCGCTCAGGCCTTCTGGTCGCGTCGTCGCCAGCATGACGTCACGGGCGGGAATGTGGACGCGCACGGTCTTGCCGACAGCCGCCGCCTGGCCCGGCACAAAGAGTTTTGCCGTCTTCAGAGCAATGACTGTCAGATGATGGCGATCGTCGATCGCCTCGACGCGGCCTTCCAGCAGCACACCGGCTTCGCGGCGATCCGCCGCCAGCGGGCCGGATAGCTGGCTGAAGATGTCGACGGCAGCGCCGATCGTCTCGATCTTACCGTCGCGCATGACGACGACGCGGTTGGCAAGGCGTGCCACCTCGGCGATGGAGTGGCTGACGTAGATGATCGGGATCTTCGTCTCGTCGCGCAACCGTTCGAGATAGGGAAGAATTTCCGCCTTGCGGGCTTCATCGAGCGCCGCAAGCGGCTCGTCCATCAGCAGGAGCCGCGGCGAAGAGAGCAGGGCGCGGCCGATCGCGACGCGCTGTTTCTCGCCCCCGGAAAGTTTGGCCGGCCTGCGGTCGAGCAACGCGCCGATGCCGAGAAGATCGACGACCCCGTCAAAGCTTTCACCGCGTTCGCTCTTGGGTGCGAACCAGCGGCCGTAATTGAGGTTCTGCCGCACGGATAGATGCGGAAACAGGCGTGCCTCCTGAAAGACATAGCCGAAGCGGCGGCGGTGACGCGCCACGAAGATCTGCTTGGTCGTATCGGCAAGCACGGTATCGTCAAAGCTGACATGGCCGTGATCAGGGCGCGTCAGGCCGGCAATGATGCGGACGATCGACGTCTTGCCCGAGCCGGAGCGGCCGAAAAGAGCTGTCACGCCGCCATCGGAGGTGAAGGAGGCCTCCAGCGAAAAGGTGCCGAGGCGGTGGCGGATATCGACCGAGAGCGTCATTCGAAATCCACCCTGCGGCCGGCGAGATAGGCAAGGAATTCCGAGGCAAGCAGCGCCGCCATGGAAATGACGATGGCGACGATGGTGAGGCGCATGGCGCCGGCATCGCCGCCTGGAACCTGCGTGAAGGTATAGATCGCCGAAGACAGCGTTTGTGTCTCGCCGGGAATATTGGAGACGAAGGTGATGGTGGCGCCAAATTCACCCATAGCCTTGGCGAAGGAGAGGATCATGCCGGCGATGACGCCGGGCAGGATCAGCGGCAGCGTTACGGTCACAAAGGTCCAGATGGGGCTGGCGCCCAATGTGCCGGCGGCTTCCTCCAGCTTGCGGTCGACGGCCTCGACCGACAGGCGGATGCTTCGGACCATCAGTGGAAAGCCCATGACGCCGCAGGCAAGTGCGGCACCCGTCCAGCGAAAGGAGAAGACGAGGCCGAGATATTGCTCGAGCAAAGATCCGATCGGCCCTTTGCGGCCGAAGAGAATGAGAAGGATGAAGCCCGTGACGACGGGCGGCAGGATCAGCGGCAGGTGAATGAGGCCATTGAGGATCGACTTGCCCCAAAAGCGGCCACGCGCAAGCAGAAGTGCTGCGCCGATGCCGAAGGGCAGGCTGACCAGCATGGCGACGATGGAAACGCGCAGGCTCAGCTCTATGGCCGTCCATTCGTCGCTGCTCAAACCCAATGTGTCCAAATCCCGCCCCTTAAACATCTCAGGCCCGCCACGACCGGCGAGCCTGATGATTGAACCTTCCTTGCCCGATCAGCGACAATGACGCTCATGGCTTCAGGATGGTGAAGCCCTCATGCTCGAAGAAGGGAACAGCCTTAGCCGATTTCAGAAAATCGAAATAGGCTTGTACATCCGGGTTCTTGCTGCCGCTGGTGATGGCGATCGGGTAGACGATCGGTGAATGGCTGTCGGCGGGGAAGGTGCCGACGACGGCAACGCCCGGATCGGCGGAGACATCGGTCTGATAGACGATGCCATAGGGCGCTTCGCCGCGCGAAACCAAGGCAAGGGCCGCGCGCACGCTTTCGGCGCCAGCGACCTTCTTTTCGATCGACGACCAGACGCCGAGCTTTTCCAGCGCCGTCTTGCCGTATTTGCCCGCCGGAACCGATTCCGGCTGGCCCATCGCCAGGCGGCCGTCGCCGAGCAGGCTAGCCAGATCGAAGCCCTGCTTGATCTCGACCGGCTTTGCCTTGTCCTTGGCGGCGACGAGAACGAGCTTGTTACCCAGCAGGTTGACGCGGCTGTCGTCCTTGATCAGCTTCTTGCCGGCGACATAATCCATCCAGTTGGTGTCGGCGGAGATGAAAACATCGGCCGGCGCGCCGTTTTCAAGCTGTTTTGCAAGCGGACCGCTCGCAGCATAGGAGACGGTAACCTCCTTGCCGGTTTCCTTGGTGAAGGCGGCATCGGCGTTGTCGAGCGCGTTCTTCATGCTGGCGGCGGCAAAGACGACGATTTTGTCGGCGGCGAACACCGGTGTTGGAATGACCGAAAGGCCGAGCCATGCAGCTGATGCTGCGGCGGTGGCAAGCTTGATCCATTGGCGTCGGCTGGTGGTCATTTCAATTCTCCCCAAAGATGTCGACATATTTCAAGAGATATAACGACGGACGAAGCTTGACTAGGGATGTGTTCCCAAAAATATATCGCGATAAGGTCGCGTAACCCTACGAATTCTATGGATTTTCCGTGGCGCGGCGCATGTGAACGGCTTTGGGCATTACAAAAATGCATGACTGACTTTGCCCAGTCGATTGGCGAACGCTCACGAAGCGAGACATAACGTTACGAACCGTGGGATCTCACGTCATTCTTTCGCCGAGTTAAGTCCGGACACTGAAAAGCAAGCGGCGCTCAATTTGCGAAAGAAGCGTTTTTTGGGCAGAAAATTTCCGTAGCCATGCGTTATATGCATTGCTGCATTGCGCAATCGCCCATTTATCAATCGGGAAAATCTGGTAAAACATAATCATCGAGACGGCGATCTCCTCCTCCCAATGCCGTCCGATATGGATCAGCAACTCTCCTCCTCCCAGTTGCTGATCAGGTTCAAAAGCCCGACGCACCTCCTCCCGCGTCGGGCTTTTTATTTTCCAGACTTTTCCAAAAGATCGATGAGATTATTGTGCGGCTCGCAACGCTGTCGAGCTTAGCGTGGAGCGTGGTCCGTGGATGAAGGTCCAGGCCGGCGCCCGCTTCTTCCAGAGTACGCGAGCATCATCTTCGTCGACGCGTGCGTAGTGGAAGGTCTTTGCCATCTTGGCCGAGAGGTAGGAGAGCGTCGATCCCGGCCGGTCGATAACGGCGATCGGGAAGGTTTGCGCAATTTCCTGCCACTTCTGCCAGCGATGGAACGTGTTCAGGCTGTCGGCGCCCATGATCCAGATGAAGTGGACATGGCGGTTGCGCGCCTTCACATGCGCGAGCGTATTGGCCGTGTAGCTCATACCCAGCGTCTGTTCGAAGGCTGTCACCTTGATGCGCGGATTGTGGAGGATCTGCTCGCTGCGCGCGATGCGCTCGGCAAGCGGCGCCAGATGATTGCGGCTCTTCAACGGGTTGCCCGGCGTTACCATCCACCAGAGCTGATCAAGGCCAAGCCGGCGGATGGCGATCTCGGCGACGAGTGCATGGCCTTCATGCGGCGGGTTGAATGAGCCGCCGAAAAGACCGACCACCATGCCGCGCTCGGCATGGGGCATGCGCAGATAGCGTTGATCAACCTCTTCTTTCAGCACGTCAGGGCCGTATCTGTCCGGTGCCGCGAACGCGATATTTGAAGGAGGTGAGCTGCTCGACGCCAACAGGCCCGCGCGCATGCATCTTGCCGGTGGCGATGCCGATTTCCGCGCCCATGCCGAATTCGCCGCCATCGGCAAATTGCGTCGAGGCATTGTGCAGCAGTATCGCCGAGTCGATCTCCGTGAAGAAGCGCTCGACGATAGCGGGGTCCTCGGCAATCACGGCTTCGGTGTGGTTCGACGAATATTTAGCGATATGCTCGATTGCGCCGGAAATGCCATCGACCAAGGCCACCGAAATGATCGCGGCCAGATATTCCGTTGTCCAGTCTTCTTCCGTTGCTGCCTTCAGGCCGGGTGCAAGCTTCAGCACATCGGCCGAACCGCGAATTTCGCAGCCTGCCGCGGCAAGTCCGTCGAGCAGTGGCTTCAGATGGGTGGAGGCGACCTTCTTGTCGACCAGCAGCGTTTCGGCAGCGCCGCAGATGCCCGTGCGGCGCATCTTGGCGTTGACGACGATGGATTTCGCCATCTCCAGATTGGCCGAGGCATCGATATAGATGTGGCAAAGGCCTTCAAGATGGGCAAAGACCGGCACGCGCGCTTCGGTCTGGACGCGTCCTACAAGACTCTTGCCACCGCGCGGCACGATAACGTCGATATTGCCTTCGAGGCCGCGCAGCATGGCGCCGACGGCAGCGCGATCGCTGACAGGCACGAGCTGGATAGCATGTTCCGGCAGGCCTGCCGCTTTCAACCCTTCGACCAGGCATTCATGAATCGCCTGCGAGGAGCGGCGCGAATCACTGCCGCAACGCAGGATCACGGCATTGCCGGCCTTGAGGCACAGCGCGCCGGCATCGGCCGTCACGTTCGGCCTGCTTTCGAAGATAACGCCGATGACGCCAAGCGGCGTGCGGACGCGTTCGATCTTCAGGCCGTTCGGGCGGTCCCAGGCAGCGATGACTTCACCCACCGGATCGGCGATGGCGGCGATGGCGCGAATGCCCTCGGCCATCTCGGCGACGCGCTTGTCGTTCAGCGTCAGGCGATCGACGAAGGAGGCAAGCATATCGGTGCCTACGACGTCTTTCAGGTCTTTGGCGTTTTCAGCGAGGATATGATCCTTGCGGGCCAAAATGGCATCCGCCATGGCATTCAACGCCTTGTTCTTGCTCTCAGTCGAAGCAAAGGCCAGAGGTCGCGATGCAGCCCGTGCCTTGCGACCGATATCGTTCATCAGCGCGTCGATGTCGGGGCTTTGTGCGACTGTATCAAGCATGAGCTTCATCCTTCTTCGATTTCTCGGCCTTCGTCTTGACGGATGACGTCATGACAAGATCGTCGCGATGCACCATGGCGGCGCGGCCGGCATAGCCGAGGATCGCCTCGATCTCAGCCGATTTGCGGCCGGTGATCTGGCGGGCCTCTTCGGCATCGTAGCCGACAAGGCCGCGGGCGATCTCCCGGCCGGAGGGGCCGATGACGGCGACGGTGTCACCGCGGCCGAAATGGCCGACGACGCGGCGCACACCGGCGGGCAGCAGGCTCTTGCCGGCGCCAAGCGCGGTTACGGCGCCATCGTCGACATGCAATTCGCCGGCCGGCTGCAGCTGCCCGGCAATCCAGGTCTTGCGGGCGGTAACGGGCGTACCCGATGGCGCAAACCAGGAGGAGCGGGCGCCGCTTTCGATTGATTTCAGCGGCCGGTCGGTCTTGCCGGACGCAATAATCATGGCGCAGCCGGCGCCGGTCGCGATCTTGCCGGCATCGATCTTGGTGCGCATGCCGCCACGCGACAGCTCGGAAGCGGCACCACCGGCCATGGCTTCGATCTCGGGCGTGATTTCGGCGATCGTATCGAGGAATTTTGCCTGCGGGTCGAGATGCGGCGGCGCTGTATAGAGCCCGTCGATATCCGACAATAGCACCAGCAGATCGGCGCCGGTCATGGTTGCGACGCGGGCCGCGAGGCGGTCATTGTCGCCATAACGGATTTCGCTGGTCGCGACCGTATCGTTCTCGTTGATGATCGGCACGGCGCCGATCTTCAGGAGCTGGTTGATGGTGGCACGGGCGTTGAGGTAACGGCGGCGCTCTTCGGTATCGCCGAGCGTCAGCAGGATCTGGCCGGCGACGATATCGTCATGCGACAGGCTTTCCGACCACGCGCGAGCAAGCGAGATCTGGCCGACAGCCGCCGCCGCCTGGCTTTCTTCCAGCTTCAGCGCACCGGAGGGCAGATCGAGCACGGAGCGGCCGAGCGCGATTGCGCCCGAGGAAACCACCAGGATATCGATGCCCTTGGCCTTCAGTGCGGCGATATCGGCGCACATGCCGTCGAGCCAGGATTTTTTCAAGCCGGTCTTGCGATCGACCAGGAGGGCGGAGCCGATCTTAATGACGATGCGGCGGTAGCGGTCGAGCGGCTTGCGGGCAGTCATCCCTGATGATCCTCGTCTTCGCTACGCTCGTCAGCGTCCTCATCGTCGGAAAGCTGCATGTCGCGATGCCGCACTTTCGGCGACTTTGCCGGCTTGTCCGCTTCGCCGGCATTGGCTTCGACGATCACGTCGCGCAGTGCGCGCAGCACTTCCGTCATGCCGCGACCGGTGACGGCGGAAATCTGGAAGGGTGTTCTGCCACAGGCTCGCGCCAGTTCGCGCGTCTTCTTCTTCAGCGTTTCTTCGTCCACCACGTCGATCTGCGAGAGAGCGACGATTTCAGGCTTGTCGGGGATACTGTTGCCATAAGCTTCGAGCTCGTGCTTCACGGTCTTGTAGGCCTTGCCGACCTTTTCCTCCTGGGCGGAAACCAGATGCAGCAGCACGCGGGTGCGCTCGACATGGCCGAGGAAGCGGTCGCCGATACCGACACCCTCATGGGCGCCCTCGATCAGGCCGGGAATGTCGGCGAGAATGAACTCCTGGCCATCGATGGTGGCGACGCCGAGATTGGGATGCAGCGTCGTGAACGGATAGTTGGCGATCTTCGGCCGGGCACGGCTAACAGCTGCGAGAAAAGTCGATTTTCCGGCATTCGGCAGACCGACGAGGCCGGCGTCGGCGATCAGCTTCAGCCGCAGCCAGATGGTCTTTTCTTCGCCCGGCAGGCCGGGATTGGCCCAATCGGGCGCCTGATTGACCGAGGATTTGAAATAAGCGTTGCCGAAGCCGCCATTGCCGCCGGCGGCAAGGCGGAAACGCTGGCCTTCCTGCGTGATGTCGCAGATCAGGGTTTCGCCATCTTCCTCGAAGATCTGCGTGCCGACAGGCACCCTCAGCGTCACGTCTTCACCCTTGGCGCCGGCGCGGTTCCTGCCCATGCCGTGCGTGCCAATCGTGGCCTTGAAATGCTGCTGGTAGCGGAAGTCGATCAGCGTATTGAGACCATTGACGGCTTCGACCCAGACATCGCCGCCGCGGCCGCCATCGCCGCCATCCGGGCCGCCGAATTCGATGAATTTCTCGCGCCGGAAGGAGACGCTGCCCGCGCCGCCGTCGCCTGAGCGAATATAGACTTTTGCTTCATCGAGAAATTTCATCTTACGTCCGTCACCCGGTGTCGGCGCATATCCCTTCGGATCGAATGGGATTCACAAAAGCCTATGCGCTCTTTTCAATGTCTGCCGCTCCTTCTGCATCCAAAAGACACATCGGGCGGCGTTTGCCCGTCATGTCGCCTTCGATATAGGCGCTTAGGGCTGAGGTCAAAGAATATCGTGCGGTTCCAGAGCCATAAAGGGGCGGAACCGCATGATTGGTATGACGGCCATCGCCGAACGGGCCGGCGATGGCCAATTTTCAGTGTCTTAAGCCACCTGCGAGAGCCGCAACGCGCCCGGCTTCAGTACGGTTTCGATATGCGGAACCATGGTGTTGCGGGCGAAGCTGTAGATCTCCGAGCAACCGGTGATCTCGAAGCCGAGCTTCTGCTGCAGCTTCAAGGATGCCGGGTTGTCGGCGAAGACGCCGGAATAGACCGCGACGTCGGGCATGCGGCGGGCAAAACGTTCGAGCGCAGCCTTGACCGCTTCGGTCATGATGCCTTGCCGCCAGTAGAAGCGGTTCAGCCAATAACCGAGGTGCCAGCGGCCGTGGCGAAGCTCGATGCCGACGCAGCCGATATGGGCATCATCCCGCTCGGTGATGGCGAGCTCCCAATCGACACCGAGGCCGGAGGTGTGCTCGACCAGCCAGTCGAGCGCATCCTGCCGGTCATAGGGCGCGGGAACGCGGGCCAGCATGCGGGTGACGGCGAAATCCGAAAGCGATTCCGCAATCATATCGGCATCGCTGAGCCGGTGCGGGCGCAGCGTCAGTCGGCCGGTCTGGATGACCGGCGTCGGTCCCGGCATCAGGATGCGGGCATCGCGGCGGGTGAGGGCGAGAGCGTTCATCTCATGCCTCCCCAGCTGCGCAACGAGATCCAGGTCTTGCGATCGAGCCTGTACCATTCGACCGGAACGGTGCTGCCGAGCGCCAGCGACGCGGCAAGGCCTGATCCCTGGAACTGGAAGCCGCACTTCTGGACGACGCGCCTCGATGCGACGTTCGTCACCCGGCAGCGGGCATCGATCTGCGCGACGTTCTCACGCGTGCGGAAGACCATGTCGATGAGGGCATGGGCCGCCTCCGTGGTATAGCCCTGGTTCCAGTGGGGCTCGCCCAGCCAGTACCCGATCTCGACCGTGTTCGGATCGCCCGTGGGTTCGACCCCGCAACAACCGAGAAAGGCGCCGTTGTCGGCTTTGGTAATGGCATAGACGCACTTGCCAATCTCGCCAAGCTTCGTGCGTCGCACGAAATCGGCGGCATCATTGGTCGTATACGGGTGCGGCATACGCGATACCATAGTGGCGACATTGGCGTTGTTGGCGAGATGGGCAAGGGCGTCGATGTCTTCTTCGTGGGGCGCGCGCAGAACGAGCCTTTCCGACAGTAAGACAGGGCAATCGGTCCTTAACCGCTCCGGCCTCAGCCGTTCTTCGGGAGACCTCGATTGGTCTTCCCTTAACAATTCGCCTTGCATGGTTCAGTCCTCCTTGGTTGAGGGTAAAGAAAAAGGGGAGATGGCGCCCCATCTCCCCTGTTTTCTGGACTGAACCTGATGCGGTCAGCCGGGTCGATGAGACGCCGGCTGTTTTAGAGCGCTACCGGCTTATTCCGCTGCTTCCGCTTTCGGCATTACAGACACGTACACGCGGCCATTGGCCTTCGTACGGTAGTTCACGTTGCCCGCCGTAAGCGCAAAAATCGTGTGATCCTTGCCGAGGCCAACGTTGGAACCCGGGTGCCACTGCGTGCCGCGCTGACGCACGATAATGTTGCCTGCGATGACGGCTTCGCCGCCGAACTTCTTCACGCCAAGGCGCTTGGATTCGGAATCGCGACCGTTGCGCGAGGAACCGCCAGCTTTTTTGTGTGCCATTGGAGTTCTCCTTTAAACCTTGATCCCGTTACTTACTTGGCAGCCACGATGTCCGTGATGCGGACGACCGTGTGATGCTGGCGATGGCCGCGCGAACGCT
The DNA here is from genome assembly GCF_057784355.1 of Martinezella sp. CNPSo 3959. Lineage (NCBI taxonomy): Bacteria > Pseudomonadati > Pseudomonadota > Alphaproteobacteria > Hyphomicrobiales > Rhizobiaceae > Martinezella > Martinezella sp. CNPSo 3959. Next base: position 11,022 of record NZ_JBXSOV010000015.1, on the reverse strand, counting down.
TCGAGTTCTGACGACGGCGCTTCTTGAAGGCGATGACCTTCTTGCCGCGGTTGTGCTCGACCACTTCGGCCTTGACGGAAGCGCCCTTGACGAAGGGAGCACCAATCGCAGCGTCGGCGCCTTCGCCGATAACGAGGACTTCGGTGAATTCTACGGTGCCGCCGGCGGTGACTTCGAGCTTCTCGATGGTCAGCACGTCGTTAGCTGCCACACGGTACTGCTTACCGCCGGTCTTGATGACTGCGAACATTTTTTATCCTTTCATGTTCGTTCCGGCTCTCTCGCCATGGGGACGAGCGGCCGTCTTTTTATCAGTCGAAACTTAGCAGGGATTCCAAAGGCTTCAGCCTTCAAAAAGTTCTGCCGGTGAAACCCTGCGCGAAGCAGGGAAGGCAAGGTGCGGACTTATCCACACCTATTGCGTCGCACGGGATATATAAGCGCCCCTGATCTGTCAAGGCAAAAGGATGAAAAGCTTTCACATTCGCCCTTGCCATCCCCCTCGTCTGTCGCTATGAGACAGCCCGCGCCAAATAAGCGCCGACCAGCATAACCGGAGAGGTGGCAGAGTGGTCGAATGCACCGCACTCGAAATGCGGCATGCCTGCAAGGGCATCGTGGGTTCAAATCCCACCCTCTCCGCCATTTTGGGCCTTTGTTTCAAGCCACTATCAAGCTAGCAGATGCGCTGGCAATCAGCTCAAAAGCCTCAACCCTCCGGAAACCGATAGACCACGTCCGCAAAAGACCCTGTCGGAAACACGTAGAAGAATTTCAAATTGGCGGATGATTCGTTGCGGATGCCGTGTTCGGCATTGCCGGGGATGAAGACGGTCGTGCCGGATTTGACCGCAGTTTCTTGACCGTCGATTCGCACGATGCCGGTTCCCTCGAAGATGAAGTAGATTTCCGATGGGTTGTGGCGATGGGGTTTCAGCTCACCGCCGGGTGCCAGTTCGGCGATGCCGGCGCTCATGCTGTCGGTGGGGGTGATATCGCTGCTGAGCAGAGTGTGCCAGGAGATCGAGCCGTGGACGGGATCGTTCCATCCGTCGCGCGGGCGTTCTTCGGCTGTGGTGATAACGGCTTGCGATCGTTGTGTCATTTCGCCTCAAAACGCTGGGTGAGCAACCATATCGGACGGTGTCACAAACGCTGAGAATGTCAATCGGGCTATATGGCTGCGGATCCGCGGTCGCGATGCCGGCGCAGCTAGGTTAGCGAAAAAAGTTAGCCGGCGAAAATCTTGCGAGCCGTTAGTTGAGTTTGTACGGCGGCTCGCTTGCCTCGATGCGGGAGCGAGAGGAAGAGAAGCGGAATCTGTGTCAAAGGCGTGTCTCAGGGATTTAGGGCTGGTGTGTTTGCCTTCGAGCAACAGTTCGATCACGGCCGAACTATTTCAGGTGTCATGTCGGCTACACTGGAACTCTCAAAGGAGAATTGCGATGTTGACCAACACAGCCGAATTCAACGCCGCCGCTGAGAGCGATCACGACCACATCGAAATCAAGCCCAGTGTGCTTTATGTCGGCACGCCCGTCGTGCTGATTACGAGCCTCAACCCTGACGGCACGACGAATATCTCGCCGATGTCTTCAGTTTGGGCTCTATATGATCGTGTCGTTCTAGGCCTGACATCGACCAGCAAGGGGCGGGAAAATCTCCTGCGCGAGCGTCAGCTGGTGCTGAATTTTCCGTCGCCGGAGCTGTGGCCGAAGGTTGAGGCGATCGCGCCGACGACGGGCCGCGACCCCGTTCCCTCACACAAGGAAAAGATCGGCTATCGTTTCGAGGCCGATAAATTCGATGTGGCCGGCTTCACGCCGCAGCCAGCCGATCTTGTGCGGCCTCTGCGCATCGCCGAATGTCCGATCCAGTTCGAGGCGGAGGTGGTGGCGGCGCATCCTCCCGGTGCGGAATGGCCCTCGGGGCGTCCCGAAGCCTTCTCCATCATCGAAGCGAAGGTCCTTCGCATCCACGCACACAAGAATATCGTCGTTGCCGGCACCAATCACATCGATACCAGCAGATGGAGCCCGCTGTTTTATGTGTTTCGGCATTATTTCGGCACTGGGCCGGATCTCGGCCGCACTTTCAAGGCCGAGAGATGATGCATTTTCGGCGGGACCGGCGAGCCGGCGCTGTTGCCCTTGATGACCAAACGCGTGGGTGTCGGCGAACGGGACGTCTGCACGGTGTTTTTGACCAGTCTGACGAGCCCCGCCTCCATGATCGCGCCATTGGCGATCAGCGAGATCTATTTCGCATCAAGGCATGTCTTTCCCGGACTGGTCTGGGTGCTCGGCGCTTCGCTCTATCTCCTCTGGATGCCGGCTCTCTTCGCAAACCTGTAGCGAGCAGATGAGCCGCCCTTAAGAGTATATGATGTCTGGCGCCGTCGTTCGGCTGCAATCAGTTGACGGAATCGTCCGGATCGGGATCCTTGACCTTGGTGAAGAGGCTCTTCAGCGCACTGGTCTTTACCTTCGTAGCCTTGTTGGCCTTGATCGCCCGTGTCGCGGCCTTGGCCTGTTCCAGCATCATCTCGATCTGGATCTGCTGGATCTCGGTCAGGCGCTCCCATTGGCGATTAAGGAGGTGGTCGACCTTTTCATGCAGGTGGCGGATTTCCAGTTCGGCCTTCAGATTGACCTTGTAGTCGTTGAGGGCGCGCAGGCGGTCCTTCTGTTCCTGGCGGCGCTGGCTCATCATGATGATCGGCGCCTGGAGGGCCGCAATCGTCGAAAGAACGAGATTCAGCAGGATGAACGGATAGGCGTCGAAGGCCTGCTTTTCGCCCATGACGAGATTGATCATCATCCAGACGGCGAGAAACAGACAGAAGGAGATAATGAAGGTCCAGCTGCCGCCGAAGGACGCGACGCCATCCGCCATGCGGTCGCCGATCGAGCGGTGGTCCTCGTAATCCTCTTCGATGTTCTCAGCCAGCGTATCATGCGTCTTCAGGCTTTCGACGACCTCGTCCTCGAGGTTGGAAAGCTCGCCGCGCTCCACTGTCAGCAGCTCGGCGATATATTGGGCGCGATAATCGTCCATCACCTTGCGGCTGATATAGTCGTCGGCACGGAGCTCGGGATGCTTCAGCCGCATGAAATCCGCCAGCGAGGGGCGGAGATCATCCACATGGACGGCATCTTTTTTCTTGAGCACCTGACCGGTGATGGCGTCGATCAGCTTGACGGACTTGGCCTTCGCCTGCGCGAGACTTTTGGTATAATCGTCCATCTCCACCACGGTTGGGCTCTCGCCCTCGCCCGCGTCGAAATCGACGATACCTTCCGCCGGCTCAAAGGTCTTCGTTTCTGTCATCTAAGGGGCCTTCTTTGACGTTTTCTCGCTCATTTAGCCAATAATGCGAACAGGAATATGACTGTTCGAAGACAGGAGATATTGCGACCGATACAGGCCGCTATCCCCCATCTGCAACTTTACTCTTCCATTTGCTCCTAGCAAATTTCTAGCGCCATTATCCTAAGCAACGGCAAACACCGCGCGCCGTCCTTGCGATCCGTTGCGCCGAATTTTGCCGGGACCTCTAAAAACAACCGCTCCGCGCGATTTCTTAAACGTTTTCAAAAGCGTTACGTGTTTCTGCAGGAATTTCTACCGATTCAATCAGGTTTTGATTTTTCACCCCTTGACCAAGGCCGGCCGACTTCTATTTGCCGCAGTGCAGCAGACATTCGTGACAGCGAATAAATGTTAAGGTTTCAATGAATTATCGGCAGCAGGTTGGGGGCCTGTTGTCGCGGATTTTTTAAAATGCGTGGAAAGGATCGCTATGCACAATCCCCCGGCAGAAGACTTGGAGTCCATCGCCCGGCAGGGCGGCCGCTTCAAGCGTATGGCTGTCAGGATACCGACTTACCTGACCGATCTCAAAGAGAATCCAGCCTGGCTGCCTATGTTCCTATTGGCCAGAACCCTGCCGTTTCGGCGCATCCATTGGCTGGCCACGAAGCAGCCCGTCAGGCTTCCGGTTTCCGGCACCTCGATGTTTGCCGACGCCGATCGCAGCGCCATCGTCAACGCCCTGCGGAGTGATGGCATCTATCCGAGCCTGATGCTGCCGGACCATATTCATCGGGAAATCGCCGAATTCGCCGCCAATACCGCCTGCTTCGGCAATTTCAACAGGAAGCTCGAATTTGTCGCAAGCGAACATAAGGAAGCGGAGGGTCGTTTCGGACGGCCGCTTCTGAGTGGACACTTCTTCGAGCGCTCGCTCGATTGCGAGGCTGTCATGGCGGTCCAGCGCGATCCGCTGCTGATCGACGTCGCCCGCCAATATCTCGGCGGGCAGGCCAAGGTAATCACCACCCGCATCTGGTGGAGCTTTCCGACGCAGGCTTCCGAGGCCGACAGAAGCCTCGCCTCGCTCGACAAATACCACTTCGATCTCGACGACTGGAGGATGCTGAAGTTCTTCTTCAATCTCGTCGATGTTGATGAGGGCACCGGCCCGCATGTCTTCGTCAAGGGAAGCCACAAGCGCCGGCGCGTCCGGCATCAGCTGACATTGCTTGTGGGGCATCCGGCCAACGAGGTGCTCGATTATTATGGGCAGGCGAGCGCGCTGACGCTGACAGGCAAGGCCGGCTCCGGCTTTGTTGAAGATCCCTTCGGTTTCCATATGGGCACCGTGCCGACGCAGAAGCCGAGACTGATGATGGAGGTGGGCTTTGGCGTTTCGAAGCCGTCGCGTCGCCGCTTTCATGGCGAACCCGTCCTGCGCTAACGCAAGCCGCGCGAAGTCCACTGCGGTTTTGCAACAACGTTATGCGCAAAATCAAAATGCGCATTTAGCTGGCATCATGGAGCGCCATTTATAATTGGCGCTCCCGTCTGACCGATCTCAGGCCGAGCGGCTGAACCGTCTGGCAATCAGGTGGTCGAGCGCGATGCGCCCCGGCCCGCCCGCGATGATTACCAGAAAGCAGGTTGCCCATGTGCCATGCGTCGGCCAGGCATCGGGATAGACGAAAATCTCGATGACCAGGGTCATGCCGAGCAGCGCCAGTGCCGACAGCCGGCTTGCCAATCCGATGACGAGCAGGAACGGGAAGAAATGCTCGCTGAAGGCGGCAATATGTGCGGCGATCCAGGGATCGACCAACGGCAGCTTATATTCCGTCTGAAAGAGATAGACGGCATTGTCGGTCACATGCCACCCATCCACCTTCGTCTGGCCGGATTGCCAGAAGACCGCGGCGATCGACAAACGCGCAATGAGCGCGATCAGATCATGCGGAATGCGGCCGAGAAGCTTCAGGGCGTCATGGAGCCTTTGAGGCACGGTTTCGCGTTCGGCCGGGGCGGCCGTCATCAACTGGTTTTGCATCGTCGTTCCTCTTGGCGTTCAGCGAATGGCCATGAAAGCGCCTGCCGTGAACGCACCGGCGAGGTTGGCAGAAAGATCGAAATTGGCGACCTCAGCGAGAGCCGTCTCATAGGCCTGGCCAAGGGCGGCGCCCGAAAACAGCTCTTCCAGAAAAGTTGCGCCACCAGGCGGCAGGCGATGTACTTCGACAATCATCTGCGGGCGGATGACGAGAGCATCCTCGCCCGTCCAATCGTCGATATCCGCAAGCTCGATTTCGCCGGTGTTCATCGCCCAGATGGTGACGGCCGGATAGACGGAACGCGCCACGGATGCGGAAGGATGCGGCACGAAAGTCAGTTCCGACAGGCCTGCCGGTTCGATGGTCGCCACGAGAGCCGCATCAAGCGGCACGGCGTCGGCTGCGTGATAGGCTCGACCCCGCAGCGCCTCCAGCCGCATGACTTCGGCTAGATAGGGGATTTCCCGCGCCGGTTCGAAACTCTCGACGAAATCGGGGAAATCATCGCCATAGGTAAGCAGCAGCGGCGAGCGCGGCGGATGCAGGCGGATGAACTCACGCGCCATGGCGGCGAAGAATTCCTCGCCGACGATCCTTTCCGCTGCCGGAAAGCGCGAGGAGAGCGCACCGATCAGGCCGATGGTGACATTGCTGCGATAGACGCCGAAACGTCGTGCGGGTCGTGAGCCGTTCCAGGCCGTCAGTCCATCCGGCACCGCGAGAGCGGGATCGATGAGCGCTGCGGCGAATTCGCTTTGCGTGGAGAGAGACATCCAACCCTCCTCAGGCTGCCCGACGTGCGGTGGCGCGCTTCAGGATGGTTTCGGCCGCTTCGGCCTCGGCCCTCAAAACCGGCCATTCCGGCACGTCGTTATCCCACTCGACCAGGCTGGCAATCGGTCCGGTGCGATCGATCAGCTCTTCATAGAGCGCCCAGACCGGATCTTTCACCGGTGTATCGTGGCTGTCGATCAAAAGCGGCGCGCCTGAGTCGTCGATGGTCTCCGAATGGCCGCTCAGATGGATCTCGCGCACCCATTGCACAGGAAAGCGTTTGAGATAGGCCTGCGCGTCCATGTGATGGTTGGTGGCGGCGACGAAGACATTGTTGACGTCGAGCAGCAGGCCGCAGCCGGTGCGTCTGGCGACTTCGGCCAGAAATTCCGTTTCCTCGATCGTGCTCTCTTCGAAGAGCAGGTAGGTAGCCGGATTCTCGAGCAGCATCTGGCGACCGAGTATTGTCTGCACCTGATCGATATGGGTGCAGACCTGCGATAGCGTCGCTTCGGTATAGGGCAGGGGCAGGAGATCGTTGAGAAAGGTCGTATCATGGGTCGACCAGGCGAGGTGCTCCGAAAAGCTCTCCGGCTCGTAGCGATCGCAGACGATCTTCAGGCGGGCAAGATGCTCGCTATCCAAAGGTTGCATCGAGCCGATGGAGAGGCCGACGCCATGGACGGACAAGGCATAGTCTCGGCGCAGCCTCCCGAGCTGGGCATGCGGCGGACCGCCGGCACCCATATAGTTTTCGGCATGGACTTCAAAGAAGCTGATCGGCTGCGCGGCCGCATTGATCGCGGCAAAATGTTCCGGCTTGAAGCCGACGCCGGCGTGGCGGGGAAGTTCTGACGGTTTCATTGCAGGCCTCCGGGTGAGAGTAATTCCAGCAAAGTTACGAAGCGGTTTGCGTTCGGAAGGGCGGCGCCGCTTGTGAAAGGCTGCGCCGCCCACGTGTTTACGCTGTCTTGTCAGACCGGGGCTGGACCCTGCGCCAGAGTGCCGTGGCCGTTTGGCGTCTTGATCGTCTCGCAGGTTCCGGCGGGAACTAGCTTCCACGAGTTGCGCTGATAGTCGACCTTCGACGTGCCGGCGCAGGTCGTGCCGGCGCCGGCGGCGCAATCGTTTTGGCCCTTGAGGGCAACGCCGTAGCATTTTTCCTTGGCATCGGCGGCTGATACGGTCGTTGCGCCGGCAACCAGCGTCACCGCCGTTGCAACCGATGCGGCCAGGGCGAGTGCGGACATCTTGCTCATGACAAACTCCTTACGAGAGATGATTGACGATCAATCCGGTTTCGGATCAGGCCGGGGTCAGCGAACCGTGGCCCTTCGGGGTCTTCATTGAGGTGCAGGTGCCCGTCGGAACAAGCTTGAAGGACATCTTGTCGTAGCTCATGGTCGACTTGCCGGCACAATCATGCTTGCCGGCGGCGCAATCGTTCTGACCCTTGAGAGCGACGCCGTAGCATTTTTCCTTGGAATCGGCGGCCGAAGCCGGGGCGGCGACGGATGCAAGTGCCGAGGCGATCGAGCCAGCAATGGCCAGGGTGAGGATGCTGTTCTTCATGGATCTGTCTCCTAGATGGATGCGAGCCGTCATTGGCTTGCATCGAGGTCTACGGAGCGTCTGGAGCGGATGTTACAGCCGCATCGGAATTTTTTTAGAGATGGCGTCATTTATATTGTGCCGGCTATCTGCTGCGGCGGGCAATAGCCGAGCAGGTGTGGGGGGTGAGGCTGGCATGTGCATGGGTAGCAGACGCATCCGGCGGGGAATCTGTCGCGGAGACGAAAGGGCTTGAAAAATAGTTGCCGTTGCCGGTAACGAAAGCTTGCGGTCCCGCGTAGAGGAGATGTCGGATGAATCATTCGGCGCGCGAAGAGGAATGGGCAGTCTGGATGCGCGCGGCCATCGGCGGCGATGTGCAGGCCTATCACCGTTTCCTCACCGCTGTGACGCCGCATCTGCGCGCCATGGCGCGCCGGCGCTGCGACCAGCTGGGTGCGCCGGTAAGCGAGGCCGAGGATGTGGTTCAGGAAGTGCTGCTGGCCATCCATCTGAAGCGTGGCACATGGGATTCATCCCGCCCGATCGGACCTTGGCTGTCGACGATCGTGCGCAACAAGCTGATCGATAGCCTGAGACGGCGCGGGCGGCATATGAGCGTACCGATCGACGATGTGATCGATTTCCTGGAGGCGGAAGTGCATACCGACTCCCTGGACCGGCTCGATGTCGATCGTATGTTGGAGCTGTTGAAAGACCCGCAGAAGACGATCGTGCGCTCGATTTCTGTCGAGGGAACAAGTGTTCGGGAAACGGCGGACCGGCTGAAGATGACGGAAGGGGCGGTGCGCGTGGCGCTGCACCGCGCGCTAAAGGCGCTTGCGGCTTTGTATCGGAGTGAGACCAGTGAAAACCGATGACCTCATCAATCTTCTGGCGCAGGACGCGCCGGTCCGCATGCGGATCGGCAGGGTCCTGACCCTGGCGGTCGTCGGGGGTATCCTGATCAGCGGCGGTATCTTCTTCGCCATGATCGGCTTTCGAGCCGATATCGATACAGCCATGGAGACCGTCCGTTTCCTGTTCAAGTTCGTGGTGACCATCGCGCTTGCCGCAACGGCCTGCGCTGTCGTTTTCCGCATCGGGCGGCCGGGCGCATCGCTGCGCCTGTGGGGCTGGACGCTGCTCTTGGCGCCCATCCTGCTGCTTGTCGCCGCGGCCATCGAAATGGCCGTCATGCCGGCCGACAGCTGGAGTGCGCGGATGATCGGCCACAACGCCCGCTTCTGCCTGACGCTCATCCCGCTTTTGTCGATCGGCCCGCTTGCCTGCTTCCTGTTCGCCCTGCGCCAGGGCGCGCCGGAAAAACCGGGTGCCGCCGGCGCCGTCGCCGGCCTTGCCGCTAGCGGCATCGCCGCAACCTTCTATGCCTCCAACTGCACGGACGACAGCCCGCTTTTCGTCCTGCTCTGGTACCCGATCGCGATCGCCATGGTGACAGCTGTCGGATATGCCCTCGGGAGGCGCCTGTTGCGCTGGTGAAATAATCAATCCTCAACTTCCACCAGGGGCCACCATCTTGAGCATCGACGGTGCTCCGCCAAAAAAATGCATTTGCCTGCGTTAAACTATTTGCATCTGCGACGAATTCTATTATAGAGGCCCAGCCTTCACCGCGAAGGGTTTTATCGCCTGGCGGTCGTTGGGGAATAGTTCAATGGTAGAACGACGGACTCTGACTCCGTTAATCTTGGTTCGAGTCCAGGTTCCCCAGCCAATTTCAAGCTTCCCGATTCGAATAAACATTTTTGGTTTGCCTCTGGTGCTTGAGGCGGATATCCGTCTTCCTATGATTGAAATCTTTTCGAAGGAGAAACTACTCCTTGTCATGAGATTTGATTTGTCTTGGATTGTGTCGGCAATTTAGCTGCGTGCCTAAAATGGATTTTAGATGACGATATTGGTTTCGGGCGGAGCCGGGTTTATCGGCGGGAACTTTGTCTTGGACTGGCTTGAGCGACACGACGAGACGGTCGTCAATCTGGACAAGCTGACCTACGCCGGCAATCTAGATACGCTGAAGGGATTGAAGGGTGATGATCGCCATGTGTTCGTGCATGGCGATATTGGCGATCGCGAGCTGGTAAGCGATTTGCTGGCGATGCACCGGCCGCGTGCGGTCATCAATTTCGCAGCCGAAAGTCATGTCGACCGGTCCATTCACGGTCCCGGCGATTTCATCCAGACGAATATTGTCGGTACCTTCAATCTGCTGGAAGCTGTGCGCGGCTATTGGGATGGCTTGCCGGACGGGGAGAAGCAAGGCTTCCGCTTTCTGCACGTCTCGACGGACGAGGTCTATGGCACGCTGTCGAAGGATGATGCGCCGTTCAATGAGCTCAATCGCTATGAGCCGAACAGCCCCTATTCGGCGAGCAAGGCGGCCTCCGATCATCTTGTGCGCGCCTGGCACCACACTTATGGCCTGCCTATCCTAACGACGAACTGCAGCAACAATTACGGACCTTACCATTTTCCGGAAAAGCTGATCCCGCTGGTGATCTTGAACGCGCTTTCGGGAAAGAGCCTGCCGATCTATGGCGATGGCCAGCAGATCCGCGACTGGCTTTACGTCCGGGATCATTGCAGCGCCATTCGCCGCGTCCTGGAAGCCGGCAAGCTCGGTGAGACCTATAATGTCGGCGGCTGGAATGAGAAGCCCAATCTCGATGTCGTGCGGACGATCTGCGCCATCCTCGATGAGCTGAGGCCGAAGGCTGATGGCGGCCACTACAGCGATCAGATCACCTTCGTTAAGGACCGGCCCGGTCATGATCGCCGCTATGCGATCGATGCCCGCAAGCTCGAGCGCGAACTCGGCTGGAAGCCCGCGGAAACCTTCGAGACCGGCATTCGCAAGACGATCGCATGGTATCTCGAAAACCAGGACTGGGTCCGTAATGTCACGAGCGGCGCCTATCGTGAATGGGTTGGCAAGCAGTACGAGGCCCAGTTGTGAGTGCCATTCTTGTCACCGGCGCCAACGGCCAGGTCGGTTTCGAGCTGCAGCGTTCGCTTAGCGTTGTGGGGAATGTCGTTGCCCTGACGCGTGCGGACATGGATCTGGCCAGCGAAACAGGCATCCTTGCCGCTCTCGACGAGCACAAGCCAGGTATCATCGTCAATCCGGCCGCCTATACGGCGGTGGATCGGGCCGAGAGCGATAAAGAGCTGGCGATGGCAGTCAATGCCACAGCTCCGGGGATACTAGCGCGCTGGGCGGCGGACAATGGTGCCTGGCTCATCCATTACTCCACAGACTATGTCTTCGACGGCACGAAAGCTGATCCCTATCAGGAAGACGATGCGGTCA
>NZ_JBXSOV010000014.1:0-154830 GCF_057784355.1 Martinezella sp. CNPSo 3959 | reverse complement strand
AGGGAAAGCGTGTCGTCCTGGTCAACGGCGTGCCGGCTTCCGGTAAAAGCCGCCTCGCCAAGGCTTTGTCCGATCGAACCGGCTGGCCGGTCCTGTCTCTCGATGTCATCAAGAATCCGTTCCTGCAGCATATCGGACCAGTCGATCGCGACTTCAACCGGACTTTGGGAAAAGCGAGCTACCAGGCAATCTGGTCCATTATCGCGGACGCTCCGACCGGCTCGACCTTCATCATCGATGCCTGGTTCGGTTTTCAGCCGAAAGCGCAGCTCGAAAACTATATTGAGGCTGCGAAAGTCGGGGATGTCGCGGAGCTGTGGTGCAAGGTGCCTGGAACGGTCGCGGGCGAGCGTTATGCCAGCCGACTGAAGGAGCGGTTGCCTGGGCATCCGGGCGCCGAATATGTGCCGGAACTGATAATGCTGGCGGATCGGGCCGAGCCTATGGGCTGCGGTGCAGTCATGACCGTCGAGCAGACCAAAGAACCGGATATGGAGGTAATTCTCGCTTGGATACGGCAGGTATTCGATCGCCAATAATATCGATCGCCGTCCGAATGGTCGGAACAAATTCGCAATAGTGCCGATCGCCATACGACACTATGTCTTCGGCGGATTGCGATATTGCGGTTGCAGTTGAATTGCTAAATTATATCAATAGGATACAAGAAATTCTTTGCAGAAAAAAATTACTTGACGTGCCGCAGTAACCCACTGATTATCGCGTTGCCGGACAGGGGAGGTTCGGTTTCAAGAGGAGGAAAATCATGGAGCGCCGCTCATTTCTCAAGGCTTCGGCCGTGGCATCGCTCGCGACCGGTGTTGCGGCTGTCGCCGGCACCACCAAAGCTGCGGATAAGAAATTTACGATTGCCCTTATTCCGGGCCTGACGACCGATGCCTTTTACATCACCATGCGCAAAGGCGCCGAGGCAGCGGCCAAGGCCGTCGGTGCGACGCTGGTGTTCCAGGGCGGCCCCGATTTCAACCCGGTGACGCAAGTTCCGGTTCTTGATGCGGTCATCGCCAAAAAGCCCGACGCGATCCTCATCGCACCGACCGACAAGGATCAGCTGATCCAGCCGCTGAAGAAGGCTGAGGATGCCGGCATCCCGATCATCACCGTCGATACATTCATCGGCACCGGTGTCTACCAGACCGGCAAGGGCGATGCCGATTTTCCGCTGGCCTACATCGCTTCCGACAACCTGCTCGGCGGTGCGATTGCCGCGCGCGCACTGGCAAAGGCTGTCGGCGAAAAGGGCAAGGTCTACGTTTCCAACGTCAAGCCCGGCATTTCGACCACCGATCAGCGCGAGCAGGGCTTCAAGGAGGAGATGAAGAAGTATCCGAACATCACCGTTCTGGAGACGCAGTATAACGACGACGACGCCAACAAGGCGGCATCGCAGCTGCAGGCGGTCTTTGCCCGCAACTCCGATCTCGACGGCGTTTTCGGGGCCAATCTGTTCTCCGCTCTCGGTGCCGCCAACGGCGTGCAGCAGGCCGGCCAGACGGGCAAGATCCGCGTGGTTGCCTTCGATGCGCCGACATCGATCGTCGACAATATCAACTCCGGCCTCGTCGATCTGGCAATCGCGCAGCACCCGGCGGAAATCGGCTATTTCGGCGTGATGGCAGCCTATGCGCACCTGACCGGCAATTCGATCCCGACGGCGATCGGCACCGGCTTCACGGTCATCGATAAATCGAACGTGACGGACAAGAACGTCGCGAAGTTCATCTACTCCGATTGATGCGGAGATAGTCTGTGCCTCGCCGATCGGCGAGGCACATCATCCAACGATGATAGAGCGAACGGCGCCGTGATCTTCGCGCCTTCAACGCTTCAGTTTGGACCAGTCCATGACAATCGACAATGCAGAGATCCGCAAGGCGGATCAGCACGTGGCGCCGCAGGCGGACCACGGCGACCAGGCAAAAACCATCCTAAACCGCATCGCGCAATTGCGTGCATGGCTCTTTCTTGCCGCACTTATCGTGAGTTTCGAGATCTGGGCGCGGATCGATTTCGGTGGCACGTTCGTCGGCTCAAGCTTCAACTGGCAGTCCGTCGCGATCTTCGCGGTGGCGCCGCTGCTGCTGGCGATCGGGCAGACCTTCGTCATCATTTCCGGCGGCATCGATCTGTCGACCGGCTTCATCATGGGCCTTGCGGCCGTCGTCGCCGCACATATTGCCAATATTGCCGGGCTCTACATGCCGCTGCCGGTCGCGATGGTATTCGGCATTCTCGTTGCCATGCTGGCCGCCGCGGTGCCTGGCTTCATCAACGGTCTTCTGATCTCCCGTCTCAAGGTTCCGCCATTTATCGGCACGCTTGGCATGTTCGGCGTCGCCCGCGGCACGGCCTTCCTGATTGCCGGCGGCACGACCGTGCCGGTTAAGAATTCCTATTTCGCCGAGCTCGGCAACGGCCGGTTCTACGGTGTCCCCTATCTGGTCATCGTCACGCTCGTCTTCGTGGTCATCATGCATTATCTGCTGAGCCAGACACGCTTCGGCCAGCACAACTACGCCATAGGCGCCAATGCCCAGGCCGCGCGGCGCGCCGGCATCGACATCAAGTCGCATCTCTTGCGGCTCTATATTCTATCGGCCGTCTGCGCAGGCTTGGGCGGCGCACTTTATGCAGCCCGCTTCACAGCAGGCGCGGCTCAGGCGGGCGAGCCCCTACTGCTTGATAGCGTGGCTGCCGTCGTCATTGGCGGCGCCAGCCTGTTCGGCGGCTCTGGCACGATCATCGGCACCGTTGCCGGCGCTCTCGTTATCGCCGTCATCCAATACGGTCTCGTTTTCATGAACGTGGAACCGTTCTGGCAGTTCATCGCCGTTGGCATCGTCATCATCATTTCGGTGCTCATCGACCAGGCGCAGCGTCGGTTCAGCGGAGCAAAACAGGATGAATAGTGCAACTCCCCTCCTCGAGGTCCGCAATCTCTCGCGTTATTTCGGTGCGGTGCGTGCCCTCGACAATTGCTCCATGGTCGTCCGGCCTGGTGAGGTCGTAGCACTTGCGGGCGATAACGGTGCCGGCAAGACGACGATGATCAAGGCGATCTCCGGCGTCTATCCGCCGACCGCGGGCGAAATCCTGATCGAAGGCAAGCCCGTCACCTTCTCCTCGCCGCAGGATGCGCGGGAGAAAGGCATCGAGACGATCTACCAGGATTTGGCGCTTGCCGACAATCTCACGATCGGCTCCAACATCTTCCTCGGGCGCGAGCCGATGAAGAAGCTTTTCGGCTTCCTGCCGGTGCTCGACCGGAAGGCAATGGCCGAAGCGGCGCGCAAGACGATGGCGGAGCTCGATTTCCATGTGAAGCGGCTCGATGCGCCGGTCAGCAACTTCTCCGGCGGCCAGCGTCAGGCGGTCGCGATCGGGCGTGCGGTTTACTGGAATGCCCGCATTCTGGTCATGGACGAGCCGACCGCTGCACTCGGCGTGCCCGAACAGCGCAAGGTCGTGGCCCTCATCAAATCGCTGAAGGCGCAGGGACGCGGTGTTATCTTCATCTCGCACAATCTGCAGGACATCTTCGCGGTCTCCGACCGCATCGTCGTCCTGCGTCGTGGGATTGTGGCAGGCGAGCGCAACATCGCCGACACCAATCACGAGGAAGTCGTGAGGCTCATGATCGGCGGCTGATCCCTCACCCCGCTACAACTTTTTAACAAGGGCGATCGCGATAGGTGTCATCGCGATCGCATTGTTTGTTTGCTTCAAAATCTTGGATGACCATCTGGTGCTGATTGAGCTTTCCTCAGCATCGCTTATTGCCGCACAATGAGATAGCGGTGTTCTTCAATCGATATGACCGTGGCTGGCTACGTGCCGTGCTATGAGGGATATCGATCTATTTCAGCGACTCCTGTGTCGCCTGGAAGAGCATTTATCCGAAGATCGCGGAAAGCCGAGCGCACGTCTTTGAGGCAAGCAGGAATGAGCAAAGCGGACAATATTGTGTCCTTTACCGAAGCGCCTCCGACAGTGAGCGATATCGCCGCAATCGCGCGGCGCAACGCCACGATAGCGATTTCGCCAGACGTCAAAGACAGAATCAACGCTGCGCGCGCCGTGGTCGAACGCTACCTGGCGGCCGACGAGCCAGTTTATGGTTTGACGACAGCGTTAGGCGCGGGCGTCGATACTCGCCTTGCCAGGGACGACCTGATCGCCTTTCAGTTACGTGTACCACAGGCCCGCGCAGTCGGAGTTGGGCCTGCCCTTCCCCGCGAAGCCGTCAGGGCGATGATGGCGGCTCGCATCGCCGGCATGGCGGCCGGGGGCTCCGGCGTGTCGCTACCGGTTTTCGTCGGCCTCGTTGAGGCACTTAATGCGGGCTTTCATCCGGTCGTGCCATCGCTCGGTTCGATCGGCGCTGCTGATCTCGCGCCTTTGGCGCACATGGCACGAGCCTTGTTGGGCGACGGCGAGGCGGAGCTCGATGGCAAGGTCATGCCGGCGCTCGATGCGCTCTCGAAAGCCGGTCTGAGAGCTTTGCCGATTGCGCCGAAGGATGGTCATGTCCTCGTGGTCGCCAATAGCCTGTCGGCTGGCAAGGCCTGTCTCTGCATAGAGGATATCGAACGGCTGTTCGATTGGTCGCTTGCGGCCGTCGCGCTGAACTTCGAGGCATTCCGGGCCAACGTCTCGGCTTTCGATGACCGGGCTCTAGCGGTAAGAGCGGCCTTCGGCCAGCGTGAAACCGCGGCAAAGCTTCGCGAGCTGCTTTCCGGAAGCTCTCTTTTTGTCGACGGTGCGGCACGGCGCTTGCAGGATCCTTTGAGCTATCGCTGCGTCCCGCAGGTCTGGGGCGCCCTGCTCCACGCGATCGGCGAAGCCCGCGCGGCAACCGAGATCGAACTTGCGAGTTCCGGCGACAATCCCGTCGTACTGGCCGACGAAGGGCTTATCTTGTCGCACGGCAATTTCGACATGACGGCCTTCGTTCTCGCATGGGAGCGGCTTGGCCAGGCAATCGCCCATTGTGCGACGGCGACCGCCTATAGAACGATGAAAATCATGTCTCCGGGCATGTCGGAGCTACCACGCTTCCTGACCCCGCGTGGGCAGAGCAGAACGGGTTTTGCCACCGCGCAGAAAACGGTCTCGGCGCTTGAAGCTGAGATACGCCATCTGGCTAATCCCGTGTCGCTCACGCCGATCCCGGTCGCCGATGGTGTCGAAGATCAGGCGTCGATGGCGCCGAGCGTCCTGAGCAAGATCGAAGCAATGATCGAGCGAATGCGTTATCTCGTGGCGATCGAACTTGTCGCGTCCGCCCAGGCCGTTGAGCTGCGCGGCGTGGCGGGCGAGCTCGGCAGCGGGACGCTGCGCGCCTATCGACAGGTGCGCCAGCTGGTGGCACCGCTCGAGGAAGACCGCGCGCAAGGTCCTGATTTTCAGAGAGTGGCGGAATTTATCGCAGAGACCGCGGCGAAAGCCGGTGACATGCCTGGAGAACGGTAATGCAGGAAATCTGGATCGACTACCTCAATGCCATCGACGCCAAGGCGCTGGCGCTTTCCAACGACGAAATCCTCGACGCCGTGACAAAGGCACTCGATGCGCAGGGGCGCGGCGAAACCGTGATCGAACCTCGCGTTCATCTCGTGCCTGAGAGTTCCGACAAGGGTCATTTCAACGTGCTGCGCGGTTATGTGAAGCCTCTCGACTATGCCGGTGTCAAGGTCGTCGGCGATTTCGTCGACAACTACAAACAGGGGCTGCCCTCGGAGCTGGCGGTTCTCAATCTCTTCGATCCGCGCACCGGTGTACCGAGGGCGATCATCGATGCGACTGCGATCACCGACATGCGCACCGGTGCCGTCACCGCTATCGGCGCGCGGCATCTCGCCCGCAAGGACAGCAAGATCCTCGGCCATATCGGTGCACGCGGCACTTCCTATTGGAACGTGCGATTGCTCGACCACATCTTCGATTTCGACGAAATCCGCGTCCATTCGCGCCGTCCGGAAAGCCGTGACGCCTTCGCCGCACGGCTGGAAAAGGATCTCGGCAAGAAAATCATCGTGACGGACAATTGGGAGGATTGCCTGAAGGACGCCGATATCATGATCGAGGCAAGCCGGCTGCCGGAGCCGACGCCGCTCTTCAAGACCGCCTGGGTCAAGAAGGGCGCTTTCGTCGTGCCCTATGGCACGATGAGCGCGCTCGAATTCGATCTGACCGACATCATGGACAAGGTGGTCGTCGATGACTGGGGGCAATGCGGCCCCGGCCGCCCCTTCGGTGCGCTTCGCCGTCATGTCGACGAGGGCAAGGTGACGGCCGAGACGCTGCATGCCGAGATCGGCCAAATCGTGTGCGGCACGAAGCCGGGCCGCGAAAGCGATGACGAGACCATCCTCTTCTGGCACCGCGGCCTGAGCACGACCGACGTCGCGCTTGGCGCAGCAATGGTCGAAAAGGCAAAGCGCATGAATATCGGCCAACGACTTCGGTTTGCGTGACGCGATGACGACTTCCAGTGCCATCGCCTGCTCGCGCATGTACAACCTCAGCCCCAGGATATCTGCTCTCTGGGATCGACTTTTTCATTGGCTTGCCGACCGATCAGGCGTCGAGCTCCAAATCATTGCCCATGCCGCTCCGGCACCTTTGTCCGAGCTTTGGGCACGTCCGGACATGGGCGCCGTTTTCATGTGCGGCTTTCCGTTCTCCCAGCTATCGCCGGCGGAGCGCCCGCAGCCGCTGGCAGCGCCTGTTTCGCTCGCCGACTGGGCAAACGGGCAGCCAGTCTATGCGAGCCACATCGTCGCCGCGCGCGATAAACAGCTTACGGAAGCTGATCTTGCAGGCGTGCGCTGGGGCTGGACGGTGCGGGACTCGCAGTCCGGCTACAATGCCCCGCGTGAATTCTTTGCCATGCTTGCGAATAGGTCTTCAGCAGCTCAAACCGTCGGCTCGCTCCTCAATCCGCGTGGCGTAGTCGACGCCATTCGTTCAGACACCATAGATGTCGGCGCCATCGACGCCTACGCGTTTCAGCTCATGGCAATGTACGAGCCGGACATGATCGCGCCACTGCGCATTGTTGCTACGACAAAACCGGCCCCCTTCCCTTTGCTGGTGGCCGCGCGGCAGCAGTCGGCGGATATTGTCGATGCGTTACGCGCCGCTCTTCTCGGCGCACACCGGGATCCGGAGGGGAGCGATATCCTCGCATCGCTCGGCCTTAGTGCCTTTGCCGAACCCGATGTTGCCGCCTATGACCAGCTTCCCATACGAGCGCGGGCGATCGATGCGGCTCTCGGAGCGTGGTGACGCTCGAACGCGCACAATAGCCGAGCCTATTGTGCGCTGGCGGTCTGTTTCAACAATTGCTCCGCCGCAAAGCTCAGGCATTCCTCGAAGGCCGTCAGATCGAGAAAGAGCCGCTCAGGCGCGACCTGGCGCGTGACGATGACACCGCCGCGTGCCGCAATGCCGCCGTCGAGCATCAGATTGTCAGCCATGTCGAAGTTTTCCAGCGCCATTCCGTCGGGACCACGGTGGCGTCCGTCTTCACCGAGATGAACTTCGCCGCCATAGAGCCTGCTCACACGCTCGAAATGGCTATCGGTGCTGTTGGAAAAGGCAAAGGCAGGGCAGCCGCGGGCACACATGAATCCGAGTTCGAAGGCTGTGCCGATGTCGGCCGCTATGCCACGAAACGGCGTGAGATTGGCGATGATGAGGTCGGCGCTCGTCATCAGCTTTTCATTGATGGCGCTGATGGCAAGGCCACGCTGGCGACGTGTCTCGGTTTCCGGCACCACCAGATCACCCGGTGAAACGGGCGTAAAGCCGTAGCTGCGTGCCATTGCGATCTTGCGATCGAGGATTTCCCTTGCGTTCGGAAGGAAAACTTCCGGCCCTGCCAGATATGCTCTCAATGCTTTGCCTCTTTGACCGAATATTGCAACGCGGGAGTCGCGGAACCATATGAAGCCTATGGCCGATTCAGGGCTCTTCTGCCATACCCGGCACATAATTTACGAAGTCGCGAATTAAAAGTGATTGCCGTTCCAGGTCACTGGCGAGACGCGTATAGTTCTATTCGGATCGAATAGCGCTCACGATCCAGGACGGATGACGGAACCTGTGGGGTATAGAAAATGCAATCTTCCATTGAGGCCGTTGCCGCCTCGACCCAGGACGACCAGGGCAGCTGGCCGACAAAACAAAGCAAGATCCTCGACTGGCTTATGAATGATGTCCGCGACCAGCGGTTCATCGACAATATCCTCGTGGAACTTTGTGAGAAAATGCAGGCAATCGGAGTTCCGGTCGCAAGAGCGACGATGCACTTCCGAACGCTGCATCCGCAATGGCTAGGGGCGAGAATTCTTTGGCGTACCGGCATGAAGGAGGCCGATATTGCGACCTTCAGCTATGGGGTCGAGAATACGCCGCAATTTCTGGCAAGCCCGATCAATGAGATATTCAACGGCGCGACCGAAGTCCGGAAAAATCTCGAGGTCTGCGAGAAGGCGGAACTGAACTATCCGCTTTATAAGGAAATGTACGCGGAAGGACTGACCGACTATATCGCCTGGCCAATTTATCACACGCTCGGCAAGCGCCACATCGTGACCTTTGCCTCGGACGCGCCTGGCGGCTTCACCGATGAGCATATCACCTTCCTGAAAGACCTGCTGCCCGCTTTGACGATGGTGACCGAAATCCGTTTGAAGAACATCATGGCTCGCACGCTGCTGCGGACCTATGTCGGGCCGCATGCCAGCGAGAAGATCCTGGCCGGCGCCACAACGCGCGGCAGCGGCACCACCGTCGGTGCAGCGATCCTCATTTGCGATTTGCGCGACTTCACCACCATCTCCGACATGTGGCCGCGCGACGATGTCATCGAATTGTTGAACAGTTATTTCGACGCGATGGTCGAACCCATCGAAAAACATGGCGGTGAGATCCTCAAATTCATGGGCGATGGACTGTTGGCCATTTTCCCGTTGAGTGATCCGAATGCCTGCCACAATCTTCTCGTTGCCATCACCGAGGCGCAGGCGGCCGTTGCAACGCTCAATGAGGAAAACCGCGCGCAGGGACGCGAAGTGCTGCGCTATGGCGTCGGGGTGCATGTCGGCGACGTGATGTATGGTAACATTGGCTCGCGGACCCGCCTTGACTTCACGGTCATCGGCCCGGCTGTCAATATCGCCTCACGGCTTGAATCGCTAACAAAAGAAGTAAAGCGGCCTGTGCTCCTTTCCAAGGCTTTTGTCGACATGGCTGGTTGCCAACGCGATATGGAAAGCCTGGGCTCCTTTCCTCTAAAAGGTCTCGGCGAACCCGTCGACGTCTTTGCTTTCGCCGCAAAAGACAAACTGCCGCAGAAAGCGGAGCCAACGGTCGGGTGAGGATTAGGTCCGACGAGGCGTAAATTCGGTACGGCGCGATTCAGTCGGTAGTAAAACGTGAAATGGCAAAGGGGTGTCCCGATATATAGATCTCCCTATATTGTGAGGTGGATCATGACGGTAGCTGCCTTAATTTTGGGATCGTTCTGCGCGTAGGAACATTAACTAAGGGTTGATTCTATCGGCTCGACCACGAGGGTGCCAGTCACCCATAATACTCTGACAAGGAGAAAACAGATGAGAAAAATCCTGACCCTGGCGTTTTCAGCGGCGTCGTTGATCGTTGCAGGCACCGCTGCGGCACGCGCGGCCGACATGCCGGCGACCTATAGCGAGGAGCCGGATGACCGCAACGGCGTGAAAATCGGCTATCTCGAATGCGATATCGGCGGCGGCGTCGGCTATGTCCTTGGTTCCGCCAAGGAAATGGATTGCACCTTCCATTCGACAGTCGGGCATTCGCGTCGTGTCGATCATTATACCGGTGCTATCAGAAAGATGGGTGTCGACCTCGGGTTTACGACCCGCAGCCGGCTCGTTTGGCTCGTCTTCGCGCCGACAGCCGGCTACCATCGTGGTTCTCTGAGCGGCCTTTACCAGGGCGCTACCGTTGAAGCCACTATCGGTGCCGGCGTCGGCACGAACATCCTTGTCGGTGGCACTGCCGGCTCCATCCATCTGCAGACCGTGAGCGTCACGGGTCAGCTCGGCTTGAACGTTGCGGCTACCGGTACGTCGGTCACGCTGACGTCGGTCGATTGAGTGTTTCGCTTAAAGTCTTGACCATATGATATGGCCGCTCCTGCCTGGCGCTGGAGCGGCCTTTTCTGTCGGGGCGGCGACAGCCAGCTTCGCAGACCGGCGCCTTCCGCGCGAAATCGGTTTATCCATGCACCCTCGCAGCGCTATAGCTATGTAAACCCTAGCGATTCTTCGGAGCCAAAATCATGACCGATACCGTCACCGATCGTTTTCTTCGTTATGTTGTCGTCGATACGCAATCGGACCCGTCTTCGGTTACGCAGCCTTCCACTGCGAAGCAGAAGAATCTCGGGCGCATCCTGGTTGAGGAATTGCTGGCGATCGGGCTTGCCGATGCCCATCTGGACGAACACGGCTATGTCTATGCCACCATTCCATCGAATGTGGACAAGCCGGTTCCCGTCATCTGCTTCTGCTCGCATATGGACACAGCGCCCGATTTCACCGGAACGAACGTCAAGCCGCAAATCCTGCGGAACTACGCCGGCGGCGATATCCGCCTTAGCGCCGATCCGCAGCAGGTCATTCGGGTTGACGAACACCCTGCCCTGCAAGATCAGATCGGCAACGACATCATCACGTCGAATGGCACGACACTTCTTGGCGCCGACGACAAGGCCGGTCTCGCCGAAATTGTCGCAGCCGCACAATATCTCGTCGACAATCCCGATATCCGCCACGGCACCATCAAGCTGCTGTTCACGACGGACGAAGAGATCGGGCGTGGGGTCGACAAGGTCGATCTGAAGAAGTTGGGAGCACAATTCGCCTATACGGTCGATGGCGAAACGGCGGGTCATATAGAAGACGAGACTTTCTCCGCCGATAGCGTCGAGATCGTCATCCAGGGCGTCGCCATTCATCCGGGTTTCGCCAGAGGCAAAATGGAAAACGCCATCAAGATAGCCGGCGCGATCATCGACAGGCTGCCGAAGGACATGGCGCCGGAAACGACAGACGGACGCGACGGCTTTATCCATCCCACCGGGATCAGCGGCTTGATGGAAAAGGCTTCGCTCGGTTTCATCATCCGCGATTTCGAGGAAGCCGGCCTTGCCGACAAGGAGGCTATGCTGGAAGCGATCGTCAAGGACGTCATGACCGCCTATCCCGGCTCCTCGCATAAGTTTACCGTCAGACATCAATACCGGAACATGAAGGTGATCCTCGATCGCCATCCGGAAATCGTTGAAAACGCTGTCGAGGCTATCCGTCGTGCCGGCATGGTGCCCGTGCGAGGCAGTATTCGCGGCGGGACGGATGGTTCCAGGCTCTCTTTCATGGGCCTGCCTTGCGCCAATATCTTTGCCGGCGGTCATGCCTTTCATTCACCGCTGGAATGGGTGAGCCGACAGGATATGGAAAAGGCCGTCAAGACGCTTGTGGAGTTGGCGAAGGTCTGGGAAGAACGTTCCTGAATTCTTGCCAGAATAGGCCTCGCTTCCTCTGTGGAAACCAGCAACTCTCATCGAGAAATAGCGCATTTTCTCCCGCACGAAATCAATCTCGTTGTCATTATGCAAGTCATCCGTGAATTTTTATATTGAAGCATTACTAAATTAGATTATTCTATAATATTGTCTTGGGAGGAAGGAGAATAGGTAAGCCCCTTCATTCCAACTCTACGGTGCGCGCGCTCCGGCAATCAGAAACAGACTGTCACAAAGTCTAAGCTGAAACGGAGTTTAGTCATGAGAATACAATCTTCACGGATGGCAATTGCTGCATCCGCACTTCTTCTATTGGCCTCGACGAGCTATGCGGAACCCGGTGGCGGGACGGATCACGGCGGCAGCCAGTCCGGAAGCGGCGGACTGGGCGCTGGCGTCGGCGTATCGGTCGGCGGCATCAATGCCGGCTTGGGTGCCGGGCTGGGTTCGAATGGGCTTGGTGCCGGCCTCGGCACTTCGATAGGCGGAAAGAACGGCGTCAATGCTGGGGCGGGTACTTCGGTATCCGGAACAAGTGGCATTAACACAGGTGTCGGGGCTTCCGTTGGCGGCTCGGGCGGCATTAATGCCGGTGCGGGCGTTTCCCTCGGAGGATCCGGAGCGGGTGTCGGCGTTGGCGTCGGCATTGGCGGATCTGGAGGCACAGGTTCCGGCGGCATTGGCACGACAATCGGCGGTCTGGGCGGTACGGGCGGTACAGGACTTGGGTCGGGACGTTCCGGCACAGGATCGAGCACCCGCACACTTGCCGCCTTCCGGACCATGTCGAGTGCCGAGCAGAAACGTATGCTGATTGCCTGTCGTCAGGTGACGGCATCCGGCAATTTCGATGCGGGCCTTGTCAGCCTTTGCCGGCTGCTGCGCAGCACAGCTAGCGCCGGCGGCCTGTAGGTGGCCGGCGTCAAGGGGGCTTGACGTCCCTTTTTCGCTTCACTTCAAAGGTCCGCGCCCTGGCCGCCATATTGCCAATGGGCGCGGACGCCTGTCCAGCCTACCAATCCGCGCGGGCCACATTGTCGATCACCTGGCGGCTGCGGCGCAGCATCATGCCTGGCGCATCCACCGCTTTGCTCAAAAGGTTTCGTGCGTCTGCAAGGGGACGAAATCCGGCCCATTCTTCCGCCACGGGAGACGGAGCATCATCTGCAACAGGCAGAGCAGCCTCTGTATAGTCCGGATTGCTTGTTATCAGCGGATCCCGCGTTTCACATTGCGGCAGGCAGCGATCGAAATGCTCCACCTCCGCGGATGACGCGACCTTCGTATTCCCCGCATCGGTGCGAACAACACGCTTTGCCGGCGCGCTGCTCGTGATCATGGCTGCAAGCGGCGAAGGCTGCGGAATTGGCACCGACATCAGCGATCTTGTAGGGCTTGCGTCGACTGCCAACTGTAATTTGTTCATCGCGAATTGTTGTGCGGATGCCGCGCCATTGATCGCGATGCGGCCGCCCTCGTCGATGAACCGGATCGACCGGTCGGCAGGGCCGGTTTGGACGATCAGATAGAGGGCGCCGACAACAGTGCCGCAAACCGCGAGCCCGGAAGCCAGCCTGCGAGTCGTTTCGCTTTGACCATTCCACCATCTCACGGGCTGCGTATCCATCGACCGTTCCTTTGGGAAATCTCGAATAGCCATTCTCATGAAAACTGTGGCGCCGCTTTTACCGAAACGTGGCCAATTCCAGGCTTTTCGCAAAGAAATGTTGATGAATGCGTTTCGGCGTCTTTCATATACGCCTCGCCCTGAGCCGATCATGTGTCCCGATGAGTAAATCAATCCTGAAAGATAATATTAACCATGTTTCTCAAAAGTCCCACTCATCCATAAGTATTAAATAAATAAATTGAAATTCTACTTTGGAGGTATTCTGTCGAGACTATTGCCGCCGCCGCTGCGGTTCCGACCTGCATTGCCAGCGAATCATATATGTGCTTATTTTATTATATTCTGATATTTTAGGGCTTATGCGAAGGGGAATGTGAATGCTGAGAATGCTCCACGGCGCCAGCCTTATCGGTATCGCAATGACCGTAGCAGCGCCATCCGCAATGGCCGCCACCACAAGCGCCAACATGACGGTTACCATTACTATACAGGCGCAATGCACGATCCAGAGTGCCAATAATCTCAACTTCGGCACCAACGGCGTCATCACCAGCAATATCGATCAAGCAACCACCATCGGTGTGCAATGCACATCCGGGCAGACCTATAATGTCGGCCTGAGCGCCGGCGCTGGAGCAGGTGCGACAACCGCCGTCCGTGTCATGACAGGACCAGCAAGTGCGACGATCAATTATGCGATCTATACCGACTCCAATCGAACGCAGACCTGGGGCACGACCATAGGCACGGACACCGTCTCGGGGACAGGAAACGGCGCGGTCCAGAACATAAATGTCTATGGCCGGATACCTCCGCAAACCACACCGGCTGCGGGCGTCTACACCGATACCGTAGCGGTTACCGTCACCTACTGAAAACTCACAGATCCGGGAGGCCGTCATGCAACGCATGTTGCCATGCATTGCCGCGACTATGCTTTTGCTGTTCAGTGCTTACGAGATAAACGCAGCATCTCTGCGGGTAGCACCCACAAGTCTGGAGCTTGTAGCACCGGCTGCTGCCACGGTCTTGAATCTGGCCAATGACGGAGACCATGCAATCAACGTCCAGATCCGTGTCTTCAAGTGGAGCCAGGCGGGCGGGATAGAGACCTTGGAACCGACCAGGGATGTCGTTGCCAGTCCTCCCGCGACGCGGATGAATCCGAACGCACAGTATGTGGTCAGAGTGGTTCGTACGAGTAAGGCGCCCGTCAGGGCGGAGGAGACCTATCGTGTCATCGTTGATGAACTCCCCGACCCTGCCCGTGCACGCGCCGGCACGGTCACGCTCATCATGCGCCAGTCCATTCCTGTCTTTTTCAAGCGGCCGGACATAAAGCCCGCCGATATTGTCTGGAGCCTCAAGCAGCAGGGCAACAGCCTTGCTCTTATAGCCAAGAACAATGGCGGCAGCCGCTTCCGTTTGTCGAACTTGACCCTCGCGCACGGTGCTGCGAAGGTCGGCAGCCGCAACGGCCTGGTCGGATACGTGCTTGCCGGCGCAACGATGCAGTGGCCTGTCGGAACAGCAAAACCCCTCTCGGGTGGCGTCGTGACACTCCATGGCCAGAGTGATCTTGGGCCGTTCGATGCCAAAGTCGCCGTTAATCAACGGTAGTGCTGGCGCCGTTTTCATATGCCTGCTTTTCTCAGTGTCGGTACTGCGTGCTCAGGAAGTGCCCGATCTGCCGGCGAATGCGACCACGGCAGAGCAACCGGCCGCCGCGATGGACGTCTACCTCGAAGTATTCATCAACAACGCGTCGATGAAGATGATCGGCAATTTCAAACAGCGTCCGAATGGCTCGCTCGCTGCAGCCGCGCAAGAATTACGCGAGGTGGGCATAAAGCCACCAGCCGGCGCTGACGATAAGCTGATCGAACTCAGCACCTTGCCCGGCCTGTCATATCAGGTCGACATAGAGACGCAGCGTCTTTATGTGCAGACGACCGACGAAGGGCGCGCAGCTCGCGTCATCAATGTCAGGCAGCAGCAGGACAATGCAGTCCCTGCACCCCAGTCCGGCTATGGCGCCGTCCTCAACTATTCCCTCTACGCAAGTTCCAACGGTCTCTTTCAAGGGAATTCGAACATGTTTCAGGGAATATCCGGATCTTTCGATGCGCGTCTGTTCAGCCCCTATGGCACGCTCAGCCAGTCCTTCCTCGCCGGATATTCCGAAGGCAGCCTTGACGGCATAACCCGCCTCAACACGACCTGGAGCTACTCCGATCCGAAGAACCTCGTTACCTACCGCGCCGGTGACCTGACCACCGGCGGCCTGTCATGGACTCGGCCAGTCTATTTCGGCGGCATTCAGTTTCAGCGCAATTTTGCGCTGCGCTCGGACCTGGTGACGGAACCGCTGCCCTCATTTGCCGGGACGGCCGCCGTTCCTTCGACGCTCGATATCTATACGCAGAACGTGCGCACCTATTCCAGCGACGTGCCCGCCGGGCCTTTCCAGGTGACCAACCTTCCTGTCTTTTCCGGAGGTGGGCAAGCGACCATCGTGCTTCGCGACAGCCTCGGGCGCGAAACCACGCAGACCTTGCCGTTCTATTCCTCCAATTGGCTCCTGCGTCAGGGCCTTTTGGACTTTTCCGCCGAACTCGGCACTCCGCGCCTGAATTTCGGAACGGATTCCAGTGATTATGACGGTCGTATCATGGGCGCCGCCACCGCAAGGTATGGCCTAACCGATTGGCTGACACTGGAAGGCCACTTCGAGGGCGGCGCCGATCTTTTGAATGGCGGCGCTGGGACCGCTTTTCCGGTCGGCTCATTCGGCGTTGCTTCCATAGCGGGCGCAGCAAGCAAAAGCGGGTCGCGTTCCGGCGCGCTGATGAACGCCGCATTCGAGCTCAGCTATGACAGATGGGCCCTCTATGCCCGGGTGCAACGGACCTTTGGCGATTATGACGACATCGCCTCGGTTTCCGCGCGGCCCACAACCAGCATTGCCGGAGATGTAAGCATTCTCAGCGCCGGTGTGCCGCGCGCCATCGATCAGGTTACGCTCAGCGTACCGACGCCGCTCGATCTTTCCAGTCTCAACCTGTCTTACACGAACCTCGAAAGCGCAGATGGCACCAGGAGCAAGATCGCGGGTCTTTCCTACAGTCAGACGTTCAAGCATGCGACAGTCTATGCGAGCGCCTTCACCGACCTCGACAACCGAAGCAATTTCGGGTTCTTTGCCGGCCTTTCCATTCCCTTCGATGGCAATATCACGGCCAACACCGGCGTACAGGGCGGGCCCAACGGCCTCGGCGTCGTCGCCGACGTTTCCAAGTCGATGCAGCAGGAGGATGGCAGTGTCGGTTGGCGACTGCGCACCTCCGAAGGCGAAGACACCAATCGCGAGGCGGCAGTCCGTTATCGGGCACCCTTTGCCCAGGTCGAAGCTGGCCTCCAGCAGCAGGATCATCAGACCAGCGCCACCGCCCGGCTCGATGGTGCCATTGCCGTTGCAGGCGGCGGCGTCTTTGCCACCAATCGCATCGACGATGCATTTGCCGTCGTCGATGTCGGTGCTCCTGGCGTCGAGGTCCAACAGCAGAACCGGCCGGCCGGCAAGACCAATTCGAGCGGCCGCATTCTGGTGCCCAATCTCAACTCCTATGAACCGAACACCGTGTCCATCGATCCCAAGAACCTGCCCGTCGATGCCGACGTGCCCGCGACAAAGGAAATCGTCGTGCCGGCAGACCGCAGCGGCGTGGTCGTCAAGTTCGGCGTGTCCGAAGCACCGCAAGCAGCCCTGGTTACGATCAAGGACAAGAACGGGGTGCCACTGCGTGCCGGGCTCAACGGCACCTTGCAGGGGGCGAACGAAGACTTCGTGGTCGGCTATGACGGTCAGACTTATATTCGCGGGTTGCATGCGAGGAATGCAATCGATGTCTCGCTCGAGGATGGAACGAAATGCCATGCCGAATTTGCCTACAAGCCGCAGCGGGGTGAGCAGGTTGTCATCGACGACGTCAGGTGCTTCTGAAGAGAGGTGAAAGGATGCTGCGTTCGATCATCGTTTTGCCCGTACTGCTGCTGCCTTCGCTATGCCTGGCGCAAAGTTGCAGTTTCAGTGCCACCAATATGAATTTCGGGGCAGTTGATATCTTGTCGGCTACCCCGGTCACTTCGACATCCACGATAAGTGTAAATTGTTCCGGGGGAGCCCTGGACCTAGGCAAGCGGCTTCTCATTTGCCCGGATATCGGCGCCGGCAGCGGTGGCGCATCTTCGGCTGCGGCACGTCAGATGCTGAACGGAGCCAGTTCTTTGAACTATCAGCTTTATTCCGATAATGGCCGGAGCGTGGTGTGGGGATCGAGCAGCTGGCCCTATCCATCGCGGGCACCGGTCTATGCGCTGACAATGTCCCTATTGAATGGCTCGCTGGTGGGCGCAACCGGTAGCCTGACGGTCTATGGCACGGCGCTTGGAACGCCGTCGACGGCGCTGCCCGGGTCATATATCTCCAGCTTCGCATCCGGCACCTCATTCTATTACAGCTACAGCAGCGCAACGAACTGCAATGCACCCACCGGAACGACAGGAACCGCGCCGTTTGCCGTCAACGCAAGTGTTGCCGCCAATTGCCTGGTGAGTGTCCAAAACATCAATTTCGGAACGCAGGGTGTTCTGAGCGCGAATACGGATGCCGCCGGATCGGTGACGGCAACCTGTACGCCGGGTACGACCTACACGATCTCGTTGAATGGCGGCACAACGAACGCGGCACCCACGGCGCGAAAGATGACGAAGGGAGCGGAGACGGTGACCTACGGTCTCTACAAGGATATCAACCGGTCGCAGCCCTGGGGCGATGTCAATACACCGGGCAGCACGGTTGCCGGAACGGGAACGGGCACGGCGCAGCTTTCGACGGTCTATGGCCGCGTCCCGCCACAGACGACGCCCTCTCCAGGCAATTACGTGGATACGGTCGTTGTGACACTCACCTACTGACTTCGAATTTCAAGTTGCCGCTGATGCTCTGGCTGACTGGACGGCGCGTCAGACCGCCGCGTGTTTCGACCGGCGGGCCTCGCCGGGCAAATCTAATTTTGAAGGAAAAATGAGGGCACCAAGTTGGCGCGAGCAGAATAATGCGGCTGGCCGACGACATGGAATATAGCAAGCGCATAGACAAGAATGGCGCCGACTGCGATGACGATACCGTTGATTGGAAGCCCTATTTTTGACTTGGCGTCGTTCGATGTATCCGCCGGAGTTGCATGAATGACTTTTGGGGCGGATTGATCCGTCTTTAAGGGAAGCTGCAACTCCCTTTCCATGCGCGCCTGAGCATCAAAGCGCTTGCCGTATCTCGTTGCGGGCCGAAACTGGATGATGTCGCCCATTTCACGCGGTCCCTTTCACCGCCTGCAGTTATTGGCCATTTTCCTGGCTGTTGTCAGCATTGGAATAGTTAATGCGCGAAATTCCCGCAGGTTTCGTTAGGATCCTGATCATGCCTTCATCATACCTCAACGAAGGTAAAGAGGCGACAGCGGTTCGCAACAAACTAAGTCTGTTTGCCTCATCTTTTCTGCTGTGCGGCAGAAATCACAGAGGCTAATATCGGCCGGTAACCGTGGACTTTCATGGCGAATTCATGGAGGGAGATACGGCGTAAGCCGCGACGAGAGCCCGCGGATCGGTAATCTTGCTTCTTGCCTCAGCCGTGCTTTCACGCGAAAAGTTTGCCATGAGCATACTGACATCCCACCCCTTCGATTTCGATCCGACCTATGGCATGCAGCTCGCGCAGTTGCAGGCGATAGCAGCACCGGAAGCTCCGGCGGGCTTCGACGACTTCTGGCAGCAGCGCTACAGGGCGGCTCTGGCCATCGATCCGCAACCCAAGCTTCGCCACAGCAAGCAGCCTCACGACAACTGGCACGTCTTCGATATCAGCTACATGTCGACAGGGTCGTTTCAGATCAAAGGCTGGCTGCTCATTCCCCGCAGCGGCCAGGTGCGGCGTGGCCTGGTCGTCGGACATGGATATGGCGGAAGAGACCAGCCGGAATTCGATTGGCCGGTAGAAGAGACGGCTATCCTTTTTCCCTGTTGCCGCGGGCTCTCCCTCAGCGCGAGCCCGAAAATCCCCTCGGATGCATCGGGGCATGTTCTTTGCGGTATCGAAAACCGCGACACCTATGTCATCGGCGGCTGCGTGGAAGACATCTGGCTCGCAGTCTCGACACTGGAGACCCTCTATCCATGGCTTGCCGGTCATATCGGCTATAGCGGCATCAGTTTCGGCGGCGGTATTGGCGCCCTGGCTATTCCTTTCGATGCGCGGATCAGGCGCGGCCACCTCATCGTTCCGACTTTCGGCCACCGGGAGCTATGGCTGACCCTGCCAACCGTCGGTAGCGCACAATCGGTACAGGCCTATCAGGAAAAGCACGGCAGCGTTTTGGAGACGCTGCGCTTCTTCGATGCTGCGATCGCGGCAAGTCGTATCAGCATTCCGATGCTTGTGGCGCCCGCCCTTTTCGATCCCGCCGTTGCGCCACCCTGTCAGTTTTCCGTCGCAAATGCGCTGCAGAAATTCAACGAAATCTTCATTCTGGATGCCGGCCATTTCGATTATGCTGGCAGCGAGAAGCAGAACGCAATTCTGCGAGACAAGGTCGGGCAATTCTTCA
Organism: Martinezella sp. CNPSo 3959; assembly: GCF_057784355.1. Taxonomy (NCBI): domain Bacteria; kingdom Pseudomonadati; phylum Pseudomonadota; class Alphaproteobacteria; order Hyphomicrobiales; family Rhizobiaceae; genus Martinezella; species Martinezella sp. CNPSo 3959. Next base: position 134,933 of record NZ_JBXSOV010000014.1, on the reverse strand, counting down.
AGGTGCTATGAACCGCGAAACTTATGCTGGTACAGCCCTCGGCTGCATGCCTGGGGCGGCCCCGCCCATCACGCAGGTGCATGGCGGCGAATGGTGCCGCTTGTACATCTGACGACGGTAGTAAATTTGGGGCTGATCAGGCAAGTCCGGCCGGTATCGGTCGAAGCGCCTTGTGCGCGCCGTAATCGCGCTCGTGGGATTTGCGGTGTTGCCGCTCGGAGCTTGCGGAAAACTCGACCAGAATACGCTCCATCATGCCATCCGGATAGGTTCCGGTGTCGTTCGTTTCAACTTCCGACTGGGCGGTTACGATCTTCATATTCATCTCTAGTCCTCCGGCTCTGCACGGAAACCCTTGATTCCAATATCTGTTCCATTAGTATTCCGAAAAATTGTTAAAAAATTAACTACGCCCGTTAATCAAATTGGGCGCCACGGCATCGAACTTGAATGGCTGGCCGAATTGGAACATTCTTGCAATCCTGGCGTTCAATCTCCGATTTGATTGGGGGGACTTGATGTATCTATCCAAATCGCCCGGGGCGCGGTTCTTCTCGTTGCCGGCGAAGCAACTGATATCGATTTAGACTTTAACCTCGACGTTGAGATCCGAAGGGATCTTGGCCGGGTTCGCATGCCTTCGATCAATCACTGTCCAATCGGCGGATAGACTGGAGCAGATCATGGCCATCATCATCACATCGATCATCCTCGCACTCATCGGTCTGGCGCTCGGTGGCGGCGGCCTTTGGCTTGTGCTGCTGGGCGGAAGTCCGTTTTATCTTCTGGCCGGCATCGCCTTCCTCGTAACGGCGATCCTGCTTTATATGCGCAAGGCAGCCGCGCTCTGGCTCTATGCGATCTTCGTACTGGCAGCGCTTGGATGGGCGATATGGGAGGTCGGTTTCGACTGGTGGCAGCTCGGTCCACGCGGCGGGTTGATCATTCTGATCGGTCTATGGCTTCTGACACCCTGGATCCGGCGGCCGCTGGGCTTTCGCAGCCTCGACGGCGTTTACTATGGAGCCAATCCATGGCCGCTCGCCATACCTTTGATCATCGCCATCCTCGTTGCCGTCTATTCGATGACGACCGATCCGCACGATCTCCCCGGCGATTTGCCGGCGACAATGGCTGCGAATGCCCCGACGGGCGGCGATGTGCCCGATGGTGAGTGGCATCAATATGGTCGAACCTCGTTTGGTCAGCGTTACTCGCCTCTCGACCAGATCAATGCGCAGAACGTCGCGAACCTGAAGGAAGCCTGGCGATATCAGACAGGTGATGTGAAGCGCCCCGATGACATCGGCGAGACGACTTATCAGGTTACGCCGCTCAAGATCGGCGATACGCTTTTTATCTGCACGCCCCATAGCTTGGCGATCGCCATCGGTGCGACGGACGGCAAGGAAAAATGGCGTTACGATGCCAATGCCGGCATGAATCCCAACCGACAGCATCAGACCTGCCGCGGTGTCTCCTATTATCACGACACGACCGCTGCCGCCGGTGCACCGTGTGCCGATCGCGTCTATCTGCCGACCTCGGATGCCCGGCTGATCGCGCTCGATGCTGCCAACGGCAAGGTTTGTCCGAGTTTTGCCGATCAGGGCACCCTGCATCTTGAAAACGGCATGAAATACAATCCGGCTGGCTACTATTATTCGACGTCGCCGCCAGTCATCGTCGCTGACAAAATCATCATCGGCGGCGCGGTGAACGACAATTATTCCACGCAGGAGCAATCCGGCGTCATCCGCGCGTTCGACGCCCGGACCGGCGCGCTGCTCTGGAACTGGGATTCGGGCAATCCGGATCAGACAGCGCCGCTGCCCGCCGGCCAGACCTATACGACCAACTCACCGAACAGCTGGTCAGTTTCCAGCGCCGACGAAAAGCTCGGCATGGTTTACGTTCCGCTTGGCAATCAGACGCCAGACCAGCTTGGCATGGGCCGCAGTGCCAATGTCGAACGCTTCTCCTCCTCTGTGGTCGCGCTCGACATCAATACCGGCCAGCTCAAATGGGTGCAGCAATTCGTCCATCACGATCTCTGGGATATGGACGTGCCGGCCCAACCCGTGCTGGTCGATCTGACAAAGGCCGACGGCAGCACGGTTCCCGCATTGGTCGCTTCCACCAAGCAGGGCGACATATACGTGCTCGATCGTCGCACCGGCGCCCCGATCATTCCTTTCAAGGAAATACCGGCGCCGGGCGGCACCATTCCGGAGGATCATGCCTCGCCGACCCAGCCGATCTCCGATCTGACCTTCTCGCCGCCGCCTTTGCAGGAAAAGGACATGTGGGGTGTCTCGCTGTTCGATCAGCTCGCCTGCCGTATCGCCTTCCATCAGCATCAGTATGAAGGTCGCTATACGCCACCATCGCTGCGCGGCTCCATCATCTTCCCCGGCAATTTCGGCACCTTCAACTGGGGCAGCGTTGCCGTCGACCCTGAACGGCAGATCATGTTCGGCATGCCGACTTATCTCGCCTTTACCTCCCGACTGGTGCCGCGCGCCGAGATCCCTCCAAAGGGAGCCGGCGACAAGGGCAGCGAACAGGGGCTCAACCGAAACGAAGGCTCACCCTATGGCGTCTACATGGGTCCGTTCGTCAGCCCGCTCGGCATTCCCTGCCAGGCACCGCCTTGGGGCTATGTCGCCGGTGTCGATCTGAAGACCGGCAAGATCGCCTACAAGCACAAGAACGGTACCGTCCACGATATGACGCCTCTGCCCCTTCCCTTCAAGGTTGGGGTTCCCGGCATTGGCGGCCCGATCGTGACCAAGGGCGGAGTGGCGTTCCTGGGAGCAGCGGTGGACGATTATCTCAGGGCCTATGATGTCACGACCGGGAGACAGCTTTGGCAGGCACGCCTACCGGCGGGCGGTCAGGCAACGCCGATGACCTATACGGCCAGCGACAACAAGCAATATGTCGTGATGGTGGCCGGTGGTCACGGTTCCGTGGGAACGAAACCAGGCGACTATGTGATCGGCTATACGCTACCATGACCCGATGATGGAGCGGCGCTAAGCCGCTCCCTTCTGCCACACGCAGTCTAGCTCTTTGAAGAGCGGCGGTTACCCTCGGCGACGTTGCTTTCTGAATCCGTTGCCGGTTCCCAACCAAACACGCTGCGGCCGCCATAGGAGAAGGAGCGGTCGAACTCGCCGGCTACGATCTCCTTAAGATCGGGGCCTGTCACGTAACGTTCCAGCATTCTCGACTGGTCATCCAGGCGCTTCAGCGCCGACAATTCCTCATCGCGACCGAGACGCCCCTTCCTGACGGCGGATTTCATCACGTTGATCGTCTCGTCATAGACCTTCAGCGGCACCGGAAAAGGATGCCGGTCCTTTCCACCATGGGCGAGCGAGAAGCGCGCGGGGTCGGAGAAGCGGCAAGGTGCGCCGTGAACCACTTCGGCGACCATCGCCAAAGCCTTCACCGTGCGCGCGCCAACCCCAGGCGTCAGCAGCAGCTCCTCGAAATCCACCGGACCACGATCGGCCGCGGCGGCAAGATTTCCATGCAGGCGCCGCATGTTCACGTCTTCCTGGCGCACATCATGATGTGCCGGCATGACGAGGTATGGCAGCATCGGCTGTGCTTCTTGTTTGTCAATTACTGGAGATTTCCCCTCCAGGACATTGAATTCACGAATGATTTTATCTGGTCCCAATGAGGAAAGCAGATCCAGCTGACCGTAGCGGGAACGCTCGGTGCGCCGATCGGCAAGATTGACGATCTCGCCCTGCTCGCGTCCTTCGATAGCCGCGTGCGGCGAATCCAGGAAGCTCGTCAAACCCTCCGATAGCCAGTGATATCGGCGTGCTTGCCGGCGTTCATCGTTCATGCCCTGCTGGATGACGACCCACTTGCCGTCGTCGGCGACGATGAAGCCATGTAGGTAGAGATCGAAGCCATCCTGCACGGCTGCGCTGTCCACCTTTGCGATCAGCCGGCTCTTCATGGCAAGGGACGCGCCATCGATACCGACGCGATCGCCGATATCAAGCAGTTCGCCCGGCGTCTTGCGCGATTGCGCGCCGCGGCCGCCGCAGACATGGATGCCAAGTTCGCCGGATAGCGGCGTCAGGCCGCGCTTCAGGGCGCCAAGGACGCTCGTCGTGATCCCCGAGGAATGCCAATCCATGCCCATGACGGCGCCAAAGGACTGGAACCAGAAGGGATTGGCGAGACGGCGAAACAGCTCGTCACGCCCGTAATGCTGCACGATCGCCTCGGTGATGACGGCGCCCAGGCGTGTCATGCGATCGCCGAGCCAGCGCGGTACGCGGCCGCCATGCAGGGGAAGATCAGCTTTGCCGGCTCTCTGTGCCAAATCCACGACTCTCGTTCTTTACCGTGGCATTGTAGTCCGGGGAGCCGAGATATGCCATTCGCAAGGTGCGGCGCTCAGCCGAGGCACCGAATATGAATTGTGATGAGGTTAAGCCAACGCCGACGTCGGCGCAAAATCCTGCATCGCACCTGAAAAAGACTTGGGCAATGGGGAGGCATAGGAACTGCGCTTGCTGGTGGATAGGCCCAGCGACACCAAAGCTTCGGCCTGCTTGACCGCTGCGGCAACACCATCCACGACCGGGATGCCGTAGATCGCTTGGAGCTGCCTTGCGAGATCCGTCATGCCGGCGCAGCCGAGGACAATTGCCTCCGCTCCGTCTTCGGCAAGCGCGCGTTCGATTTCTGCCCGCAGCTTTCCGATTGCACCCGAAGACGAATCTTCAAGCTCGAGCACGGGGATATCGGAGGCGCGAACCTTCGCCCGCGCGCCCATGCCATAACGATGGACAAGATTGTCGATGAGGATGCGCGAGCGTTCGAGCGTCGTCACCACACTGAAGCGCTGTGCCAGGAATCCGGCCGTGGCTACGGCTGCTTCACACAGACCGACGACAGGTACGTCGCAGAACATGCGTGCGGCTTCCAGACCGGTGTCGTCGAAACAGCAGATGATCGCGGCGTCATAGCCTTCGGCCTGCCTCTCCTTCAATTCGCGCAGCATGCCGGGCACGGCGATAGCGCCGTCATAATAGCCCTCGATCGAAGCCGGCCCCATCTGCGAGGTGGCAGCGATGATCTCCGTGCCGGGGCCTGCTACGGCACGCGCAGCGATTGCCGCCTTCTCCGTCATGGAAACGGTCGTATTCGGATTGATAAGCAGCAGGCGCATGATCTCAACTTTTCTTGGCTTGGCGGCGGCCGAGCATGGTCATGACTGCAAGCGCCAACAGGATAATGGTGAAGGAAAAGAGCGTCGTCACCGTCCCCAACGCGTAAAGAACTGGCGTCGTGACATTCGTCGTCATGCCATAGATCTCGAGCGGCAGAGTGTTGTAGGTGCCCGACGTCATCAGGGTGCGGGCGAACTCATCATAGGACAGCGTGAAGCCGAATAGGCCGACGCCGATCAGGCTCGGCGCTATCATCGGCAGCACTACATGGCGGAAGGTTTGCCAAGAACTGGCGCCAAGATCGCGGGCTGCCTCCTCATAGGCCGGCGAAAACCGGTTGAAGACGGCAAACATGATCAGCACACCGAACGGCAAGGTCCAGGTCAGATGCGCGCCGAAGGCGGAGGAATACCAGGCCGGCGCGATGCCGCCCTGCTGAAAGACGACGCCGATCCCAAGCGAGATGATGATCGACGGCACGACGAGGCTCGCAACTGTCGCATAGAAAAGGAACGTCGATCCGCGGAACCGGCGGCGAAAGGCAAGGCCCGCCAGCAGCGATACGACAACGGTCACGATCATGACCATCACGCCGAGGATTAAGGAGCGCTGGAACGATGCGCCGAAGTCTCCGACCGCCTGCTTCTCGAAGAGGTTGGCGAACCAATGCAGCGAGACACCATTCAACGGGAAGGTCAGGCCGCCGTCCGGCCCCTGGAAGGACAGGATGATGACCGCCGAGAGCGGACCGTAGAGAAACAGGACGAAAATCGTGAAGAAGATCGCCAGAAGATAGAATTCCAGGCCGCGCTTTTCACTGTTCATCTTAGAGCTCCTTGCGGATGTCGACGATGCGCAGGATCGCAGCGACCATCAGCAATACGACGATCAGAAGCACGACCGCATTGGCGGCGGCGGCGGGATATTGCAGCAGCGACATCTGGTTCTTCATCATCAGCGCAATGGATGCGCTCTGGCCACCCGACATCACCTGCACGGTGGAGAAATCCGCCATGACGAGCGTGACGACGAAGATGCTGCCGATCGCCATGCCCGGCTTGGCAAGCGGGATGACGACATTCCACAGCACCTGCCATCCGCTGGCGCCGGCATCCCGCGCGGCTTCGAACAGAGAACGGTCGATACGCATCAGCGTGTTGAAGATTGGCGTCACCATGAACAGCGTGTAGAGGTGCACCATGGCAAGCACGACGGCGAAATCGGAATAGAGCAGCCATTCTATCGGCTTTGGGATCAGGCCCATCTCGATCAGCGTTGAATTGACAAGTCCGTTGCGCCCGAGGACGGGTATCCACGAGATCATGCGAATGATGTTAGAAGTCATGAAGGGCACGGTGCAGACGAGGAAAAGGATCATCTGCGTCGAGGTGCGGCGAATATGGAAAGCCAGAAAATAGGCGACCCAGAAGCCGATGAAGAGCGTCATTGCCCAGACAATTGCTGTGAATTTCAATGTGTTGAGGTAGGTTTTCCATGTAACCCACGAACCGAGCGTATCGGTGTAATTCGCGGTCAGGAATGCCGGATAGAGGCCAGCGAAATCATAATCCCAGAAACTGACGATGCCGATCATGGCGATCGGCAACAGGAAGAAGAAGCCGAGAATGAGAAACAACGGCGTTGCCTGCAGATAGGCGACGGCCCAGCCGGGTATGGCAAATCCATGCCCGGGCTTCTGAGTTTCCTGCTCCGCATCCGAGGAAGCGATTGTCGCCATAGTCCGGCCTCTCCATTGGTAGGATCCTCTCCCCGTTTTTGAAGGGGAGAGGAAATGATCGATCGCAGCTTAGGCAGCGATGAATTCGTTCCAGCGACGAACCATGTAGCGGTCCTCATCCATGACCGAGTTCCAGCAGGCGACGGCACCCATGCGGGTTTCGAAGGAGCCGCCGTCGCGAACGGCGCCTGCCTTCTCCATCACCTTGCCTTCCGGAGAGAGGATATCGCCCTGTGCCGGCTTGCCTTCAATCCAGTAGCCCCATTCGTCGGCCGACATGAAGTTCTTGGCCGTTTCCATACAGGCGGAATAGTAGCCCTGGCGGTTGAGGTAACCACCGACCCAGCCGGAGGTGTACCAATTGATATATTCATAGGCCGCGTCGAGCTGCGCACCCTTGAGATGCGAGGCGAGGCCGAGACCACCACCCCAGGCACGATAGCCTTCCTTGAGCGGCTGGAAGGTGCAGGCAATACCCTTGGAGCGGACTGCAGCAACCGCCGGCGACCACATGGACTGGATGACCACTTCGCCCGATGCCATCAGATTGACGCTCTCGTCGAAGGACTTCCAGAAAGCGCGGAACTGGCCATCGCCCTTGGTCTTGATCAGGAAGTCGATGGTCTTGTCGATTTCCGCCTTCGTCATGTTGCCCTTGTCGGCATATTTGATCTTGCCGGCAGCTTCCATGATCATCGCGGCGTCCATGATGCCGATGGACGGGATATTGAGGATCGCCGTCTTGCCCTTAAAGGCCGGATCGAGAATGTCAGCCCAGCTGTTGATCGGACGGCCCGTGAGATCGGGACGAATGCCGAGCGTATCGGCATTGTAGATGGTCGGAACCATCGTCATCCACTGCGTCGGCTCCTTGGCGAATTTCTTCGAGCCCTGCCCTTCGACAAAGCCCACCGTGTGCGGCGCCGTGCCCTGCGCGATGACGCTGTCGGGCTTCAGCTTGCCGTTGATGAAGAGCGGCACGATCTTGTCGTAATATTTGAGCTTCTTGACGTCCATCGGCTGCATGACGCCGGTCGGGAAAACCTTCTTGGCGATCCAGTATTCGATGTCGGCGATATCGTAGCTGTTCGGCTGCGTCACGGCTCGCTGTGCCGCGGCATCCGAATCGGTTGCCGTCATCTCGAGCGTAATGCCGAGATCGGCCTTGCACTTCTCCGCAATGGCATTGATGTTCGAAACGCCGGTACCGAACTGGCGCAGCGTGATGTTCGATTGCGCCCAGATGGTCGGAAAGCCGGTGATGGCGCCGGAGCCGGCCATGGCGCCGAGAGCGGCAGCGCCGGTCTTCAGCAGCGAGCGGCGGGAAATGCCTTTCGTCGTCTTGGTAGTCTTGGTTTCAGTCGTCATGTCAGTTCCCCTTTTTTGATAGTTTGGATTCATGCGGATACACGGCCGAGAAGGATTGCATCCTCCTGAGCCCAACTCAGTGAGACGGCGTCGCCGACAGCGATCGATCTGGCGGCAGCATCGTCGTTGCTTGCGATGACGGTGAAATCGTCGCTACCGGCGCCGATGACGGTGATCTTCAGCGTCGCGCCGCGATATTCGACATTGGAGACTACGCCGTTGAAGCCCAGCCCTTTATCCGATGGCTGCGAAAGCCGGACGCGGTCGGTGCGCACGGCGATGTCGACGGCTTCGCCGATAGCGCGACCTGACCCTTTTACGGAGAAGCCCTGCCCTTCCGGCGCGGTCATGGTGATCACGCCATCTTCGTTCGACGTTATGCGACCCGACAAGACGTTATGGTCACCCATGAAGCGGGCAACGAAAGCCGTCGCGGGATGTTCGAAAACCTCCCGCGGCGATCCCGCCTGCTCGATCCGGCCGTCATTCATGATGACCATGATATCGGCAAGCGCCATCGCCTCTTCCTGGCTATGCGTGACATGAACGAAAGTGATGCCGAGCGACTTCTGCAGCTTCTTGAGCTCAGCGCGCATGCGGATCTTCAGGAAGGGATCGAGCGCTGACAGCGGTTCGTCCAGCAGCAAAGCCTCCGGATCGGTGATCAGGGCGCGGGCTAGCGCGACACGCTGTTGCTGTCCGCCTGAAAGCTGGGCCGGACGGCGGGTGGCATAGGCCTCCATTTGCATGAGCTTCAGCATGTCGAGCGCCTTCGCGCGGCGTTCGTCCTTATCGACACCTTTCATCTTCAGGCTGAAGGCGACATTGTCGATAAGGTCCAGATGCGGAAACAGCGCATAGGACTGGAACATCATCGCCGTACCGCGTCTGGCGGGCGGGAAGTCGGTGACGACGGTATTGCCAAGCCTGATGTCGCCCGAGGAAATCCCCTCGTGACCCGCAATCATGCGCAAGGTCGATGTCTTGCCGCAACCGGATGGGCCGAGGAAACAGCAATAGGAGCCCGCCGGTATCTTCAGACTGATCGCATGGACTGCCGTGGTCGTGCCGTAGACCTTCGAAACGGACACTATATCGATCTCTGCCGCTTTCGACATCATCTTCCCCTGTGGTTTGGGAAAGACACTGCATCAATCGTGCCAGTTTTGCGGAGGCTGACCAACCGATTGAATTTACTTAATTTTAGCTCGGGAGAGAAATTGTGCTTTCCAATAGGCAATCATAAATCTGCACAGGAAATAGGCTATTGTGCGCGATTTATGCAAAATATCGTATACACTTTTGGCCTTGTTTGCATCAGATTTCGTTTAACTTCCGCGCGAAACCTGTCTATCATTGCAGCCAGTTACTCAGGCTACCGATCATGAATTCTTCAGCAGATGCGCTTTTGACGCCCGGCGACGCTACCGACAGTGGCGCGCAACAGATCCGCGAGGCCATTCGCGACGCGATCGTCGAGCGTCGGCTCGCACCCGGAACGAAACTGTCCGAAAGCGATGTCGGCGCCCTCTTCAGCGTCAGCCGGACTTTGGCACGTGCCGCCCTGCAGGCTCTTTCCTATGAGGGGCTCGTCAGCGTCGAAAAGAACCGAGGCGCTTTCGTCGCCTATCCATCGCCCGAGGAGGCGCGACAGATATTCGCTGCGCGTCGCCTGGTCGAGCCGGGAATACTGAGATCGGCAGCCGAACGTATTACCGCACCTCAGCTCGCACAGCTCCGGCAGCTCCTCGTGGAAGAAGGCCGCTTGATGGGAGAGCGCGGTCAACCCGCGCGCCGGGCCGAGATCAAGGCCTCGGGCGACTTCCATCTCATGCTCGCGTCGATATCGGGCAATCTCATCATGCAGCGCTTCATGGAGGAGCTTGTCGCCCGCTCCTCGCTGGTAATTGCGCTTTATGGACAATCAAGCGCCTCCAGTTGCGGCCATGCCGAGCATGGCGATATCATCACCGCACTGGAGCGCCAGGATGTGGACACGGCCTGTCACCTGATGCTGCATCATATCGCCCATATCGAAGCCGATCTCGACCTACGTGAGCGCAAGAGCTTCGGTCTGAAAGAAGCGTTCGAGCGGTAAGACATCCGTCATCCAGAGGGTTCGCGCGACCGGTAGCCATGGATTCAAGGAGAAAAAATTGAGCACGATCGAAACGCTCTTTACCCGGGCCAAGCTTGCCGATGGCACTGTCAAGGATATCGGCGTCACGGGCGGGCGGATCGTGTCGATCATGGAGACCGGAGGGCCGATCTCTGCCTTCGAGCTTATCGACCTCGAAGGCGCCCTCGTGGTGCCCGGCTTCGTCGAAGGGCACATTCATCTCGACACCAGCTTCTACGGTGACGCCTGGATACCGCACAAGCCCTGCACCAACGGCTTCGACGTCCACGAGCGCGTCGCCTTCCAGGCGCAAAACATGGCGCAGGCCGCACCGATGGACGAAAGGGCCAGAAACCAGCTCGACCTCTGCATCGCCAATGGCAGCACACATATGCGCAGCCATGTCATGGTGGATGGTTCTGTTGGATTGAAGTCGCTGGAGACTGTGCTTGCCGTACGCGAAGAATACCGCGGATTGATCGACATCCAGCTTGTTGCCTTTCCGCAAAGCGGCATTCTGAAAAGCCCCGGCACACCTGAGCTTCTGGATCAGGCGATCGCCATGGGTGCCGATCTCGTCGGCGGGCTCGATCCTGCAAGCTTCGATCGCGATGTCGAAAAACATCTCGATGTCGTTTTCGGCGTCGCCGAGAAGCATGGCGTCGGTGTCGATATCCATCTTCACGACGCTGGCATGCTCGGCCTCTTCACCATCGAGCAGATCTGCGCTCGCGCGCGTGGTCTCTCCATGGGCGGACATGTCGCGATCAGCCATGCCTATGGGCTTGGCGATCTCTCGATCGAGGCGGCCAAGCGTGGCGCGGCTCTCATCGCCGAGAGCGGCGTCTCCATCATGACCAACGCACCCGGCGCCCACACCTTCCCGCCCGTCGCCCTGCTTCGGGCTGCCGGTGTCACCGTTTTCAGCGGCAGCGACAATATCCGCGATTCATGGTGGCCCTATGGTGATGGCGACATGCTGGGCCGCGCCATGATGATCGGCTATCGGTCGGGCTTCTATACCGACGACGAATTGAAGGCCGCCTTCGATGTGGTGACGGAAGGCGGCGCCAAGGCCCTACGCCTGGCTGATTACGGCTTGAAGATCGGTGCCAAAGCCGATTTCGTTACCTTGAAGGCGGAGCATGTTCCCGAGGCGGTCGTTGCAGTGCCGAAAGGACGCGCTGTCTACAAGGCGGGCAAGCTCGTCGCCAAAGATGGGGCCGTCCTGCGGCGCTGATCAAGCACCGGGACTTACGAACCAGCGAGCCTGCTAGCGCTTCAACTCTCGCTCGAATTTCTCAATCTGCTGCAGAACCCATGGGTCATCGGCGGAGTGTTGGATCGTTTCCTGTTCTGGCCGCCGCTTGCGGCGAATCCAATCGATGAAGGCGCGAAGCAGCCGCATATGGGTATCCGCGGTTTTCAATATCTGCGAGGCCCGGCAGCCAGGCTGGAAAACCAATGGAAGCCGGGCCTCGACGACCGCAAGGCGTTGCGGTGATTGTCTTTTTGCCCGCGGGAAAATGAACGCTGGCTGAACATATTGCACGGCACGATAGTTTCCTCGCATCTTTGCAGCCACTGGGAGAAAGCCTGCAAACCAATCTCATTTCACGAATGAAGAGCTTTTTTACTTGAGCGTACCGCTATCGCCAAAACTGACCTAGTCGGGAGAGAAGGCGACCGTTAGACAATGCCGCGTCGCTTCCGATTTCCCCGGAGCGGCACAAGCTTAGCCTCGCCTGTGCGGGGCTTTTTTCTTTTCTGGATACGCTTGCTCAGCGCCGCGGCTCGCCGCCCGGTGCATAAACCGTATTCTGCTCGAAAGGAAATACCGAGCCGCATCGGCAGCGGACCATATGCTTGCGGGGATCGGTCGACGGCCGTTCCGTGGAAAAGCCGCGCGGCATCTCGTCTATCTTGAAATCGCGGCTCATCGCCCGACGATCGTCAGTTTCGGAAACTTCGGCAAAGCCGGTGTGGTCGCATTTCGCGCATTCCAGCTTCCGTGAATATCGATCTCTAGCGGCCATTCTCTTCCAGCCCGGGACTCACAACACGTTCCTTCTATCAGCGCTGTCGGCGCTCTTGAAGGCCGCAAACAACCTTCGCTGCTGCTCGCTTTGCGTCCTTAAAAATTTAAGGGCCGGAAAAATGACCGGGCCAACAAAAAGAGATTGACCTGATGGCAGATGTCAGACCAATTTACCATCCATGACAAAACCCATGCTTACCCCTCTTCCTTCCATTGATCGGACGCAGCAAGTCATCGAGGCGCTGTCGACCTTCATCGAATCGTCGAAGCTGCAGGCCGGCGACCGGCTTCCGACCGAGCGCGAGCTGATGGCCGCGCTTTCGGTGGGACGCTCCACCATTCGCGAGGTGATCACCTACTTCCAGGCGCTCGGCGTCATGGAGACGCGCAAAGGCAGCGGCACCTACCTGCTGAAGCCGGTTTCGAAAGCGACGATCCATATGCCGCTTTCCTTCAACCCGTCACACCTGCGCGATGCGCTGTTGCAGACGCTGGAGGTCCGCCGCGGCATTGAATGTGAAGCCGGCATGGTAGCTGCGAGAAAGCGAACCGACGAAGACCTCGTTATCATCGAAGAAAAGCTCAACGAGATGGAGCGCGTGCACATGGCCAAGGGCACATCCGGGCCTGAGGACCTCGCCTTCCATCTTGCCGTCTATGATGCCACCCACAATCCGCTATTCCGGCAACTTCTCGAACAGATGCGCGAAACCTTCGAGCGCTTCTGGGAGCATCCTTTCGACCGACAGGATTTTGCCCGTCGGTCCTTCCCCTATCATCGCACGCTGTTCAACGCGATCGCCGACCAGGATCCCGAGGCTGCGCGCGCCGAAACATTGAAAATTCTCGACGTGGTCGAGGAAGACATCAAGGAAATGTCCAAATGACTGACGGGTTAGAGCCGTTCGAACTTGCCTCCCTCATCACTGCCCATGACGACGGCAACTTCGCCGATGCCGTAGTGCCGCCGATCTTCCAGACCTCGCTTTTCACCTTTTCCAGCTATGACGAGATGATCGCCTCCTATCGCGGCGAAAAGGTGCGGCCGACCTATACGCGTGGCCTCAACCCGACGGTGCGTCTGTTCGAGGAAATGCTGGCAAAGCTCGAGGGCGCCGAGGATGCGCTCGGTTTTGCCAGCGGCATGGCGGCGATATCGTCGGCCGTTTTAAGCTTTGTCGAGCCGGGCGACCGTATCGTTGCAGTCAAGCACGTCTATCCCGATGCCTTCCGCCTCTTCGGCACGGTTCTGAAACGCATGAAGGTCGAGGTGACCTATGTCGACGGCCGCGATGAGGAGGCTGTCGCCAAGGCGCTTCCCGGCGCTAGGGTTTTCTACATGGAAAGCCCGACGAGCTGGGTCATGGAAGCGCATGATGTGGGTGCACTTGCTGCACTCGCCAAACAGCACGGCGTCGTCTCGATGATCGACAACAGCTGGGCAACTCCCTTTTTCCAGCAGCCTTTGAAACTCGGCGTCGATCTCGTCATTCATTCCGCCTCGAAATATCTCGGTGGGCACAGCGACGTGGTCGCTGGTGTTGTCGCCGGTTCGAAGGAGATGATCGCGCGGCTGAAAGCCGAAGCCTATCCTTATCTCGGCGGTAAGCTTTCGCCCTTCGACGCATGGCTCCTGATCCGCGGGCTTCGCACGCTGCCGATCCGCATGAAGGCGCATGAGGCGGCGGCGATGACGATCGCCAAGCGGCTGCAGGAGCTCGATGTCGTCGAGCAGGTCTGTCATCCGGGTCTCGCCAATCGGTTGCCTGCGGGCCTGAACGGCACTTCGGGCCTGTTTTCATTCATCTTCCGCGAAGGCGTCGACGTGCGTGCATTCGCGGATCGCCTCACGCTCTTCAAGCTGGGTGTGAGCTGGGGCGGACATGAGAGCCTGATCGTGCCGGGCGAAGTCGTGCTGCAGCAGAAGGCGCAGCCCAATTCGGCGCATACTTTCGGCATCAATCCGCGCTCCGTACGTCTCCATGTTGGCCTCGAAGGAACCGAGGCCTTGTGGAAGGAACTCGAGGAGGCGATCGCCGCCGCCTCGTGACATCGTCAATCTGAGAGGAAAACCTAAAAAGGGGAAGCAACATGAAAAGACTGATAACAGCAGCACTCTTCACCGCCTTGATGGGCGGTACCGCCTTTGCCGATACGACGTTGAAGCTTGTGGAAGTCATCACAAGCCCGGAGCGCACCGAGACGCTGAAGTCGATCGTCGCCAAGTTCGAAGCCGCCAACCCAGGCACCAAGGTCGATATCATCTCCCTGCCCTGGAACGAGGCCTTCCAGAAATTCGCCACCATGGTTTCGGCCGGCGATACGCCCGACGTGATGGAAATGCCTGATACCTGGCTGTCGCTCTACGGCAACAACGGCATGCTCGAAAGCCTCGAGCCCTACCTCGCCAAGTGGGAACATGCGAGTGAACTGACGCCGCGCGCGCTTCAACTCGGCCGCGATGTCAAGAACACCGCCTATATGCTGCCTTACGGCTTCTATCTGCGCGCCATGTTCTACAACAAGAAGATTCTGAAGGATGCCGGCATCGCCGAGCCGCCGAAGACGTTGGACGAGTTCGTCAAGGCATCCGAGGCCATCTCGAAGCTACCGGGCAAATACGGTTACTGCATGCGCGGCGGTCCGGGCGGTCTTAACGGCTGGATGATCTTTGCCGCCTCCATGGCGGGCGACAACAAGTACTTCAAGGACGACGGCACCTCGACGATGAACAGCCCGGGCTGGGCGAAGGGCATCGAGTGGATGGTCGATCTCTACAAGAAGGGCTATGCGCCGAAGGACAGCGTCAACTGGGGTTTCAACGAAGTCGTCGCCGGCTTCTATTCCGGCACCTGCGCCTTCCTCGACCAGGATCCGGATGCGCTGATCGCCGTTGCGGAACGCATGAAAAAGGATGATTTCGGCGTTGCACCGCTGCCGAAGGGTCCGGATGGCAAGTCCTTCCCGACCATTGGCTATGCCGGCTGGTCGATGTTCTCGACGAGCCAGAACAAGGATCTGTCCTGGAAGCTGATTGCAACCCTTGAAGGCAAGGAAGGCAATCTGGAATGGAACAAGAAGATCGGCGCTCTGCCAGCCTATACGGCCGCGGAAAAGGACCCCTTCTACGCCGGCGATCAGTTCAAGGGCTGGTTCCAGGAACTGGCCGACAAGGACACCGTTCCCACAGTGATGCCGACCTATCTTGAGGAATTCGCCTTCTTCAAGGATTCGCTGGCGATCAAGACCTCTCAGCAGGCACTGCTCGGCGATATCTCGGCCAAGGATCTGGCCGACCAATGGGCCGATTACTTGACCAAGGCCCAGCAGAAATTCCTCGCGAAGAAATAGAACGTACATGCGGCGGCGGAGCGATCCGCCGCCGTCTCTGCCCACTTGAAACAGACGGCGTTCGAACGCCGCGAATGGGAACTCTTGCAGATGACTTCGATCACCGACACGCTCGACAGGCGTCACGACCGCAGGCCGTGGCTGAAGCGCCTCGCCGACGCCTCGGAACCGTATCTTTACAGCGCCCCTGCCCTGATCCTCATCATCGCCGTGATGCTCGTGCCGCTGGCAATCGGCATATCCTACGCCTTCCGCGATATTCAGCTGCTCAATCCGTTTTCCGGCGGCTTCATCGGCCTGGAGCACTTTCGCGATCTCTCCAGGGATAAGGCCTTCTACTGGGCACTGAAGAATACGCTTTGGTGGACGGGCGCTTCCGTGGTGCTGCAGTTCATCTTTGGGCTGATCCTGGCACTTCTTTTGGACAAACCCTTCTTCGGCAGATCGATCGTTCAGGCGCTGGTATTCCTACCCTGGGCCGTTCCCTCTTTCCTCGCCGGTCTCAACTGGTCCTGGCTGTTCAATCCGGTCATCGGCCCGATCCCGCATTGGCTTTATGCCATGGGCCTGATGAACGAGCCGAACAACATCCTATCGGACCCGAATTATGCAATGTGGGGGCCGATCGTTGCCAACGTCTGGTGGGGCATTCCCTTCTTCGCGATCACGCTGCTGGCAGCTCTCCAGGCAATTCCGCGCGATCTCTATGAGGCCGCTTCGATCGACGGCGCTGGCTGGTTCGAGCGCTTTCGCTCGATTACCCTTCCCTTCCTCGCTCCGACCATCGCCATTACCGTGCTGCTGCGCACGGTCTGGGTCTCGAATTTTGCCGATCTGATCGTCGTCATGACCGGCGGCGGACCCGCGGACCGCACGCAGATCGTTGCCAGCTACATCTTCACGCAGGCCTTCAAACGGCTGGATTTCGGCTACGCCTCGGCCATCGCGCTGGTACTGCTGGTTCTCCTTCTCACCTATTCCATGCTGATCATCCTGCTGCGGCAGACCCTGCTGAACAAGGATTGAGCCATGAGACGATCCGTTCTTCCCACCATCGCGCATCGCCTGGCAATTCTTTGCTACGTCGTCTTCGCGCTCTTCCCGCTCTTCTGGCTGCTGAAAGTGTCGGTGACGCCGAACGATCTGCTCTATACCGAGGGCGTGCGCATGTGGCCGTCGCGCACGACCTGGGAACACTATGCCTTCGTGCTGCAGCACAGCGACTTCCCGACCTTCTTCAAGAACAGCCTGATCGTCTCGGCCTCGACGGCAATTGCCGTGACCATCTGCGCGTCGCTCTCGGGCTATGCTCTCTCGCGCTTTAATTTCCGCGCCAAATACTGGATCGTGGCGCTGATGCTGCTGACGCAGATGTTTCCGCTGGTCATGCTCGTCGCACCGATCTTCAAGATCCTGACGCCGCTGCATCTGACAAACAGCCTGACCGGCCTCGTCATCGTCTACACGGCCTTCAACGTGCCCTTCGCCACCTTCCTAATGCAGTCCTTCTTCGACGGCATTCCGAAGGATCTGGAAGAGGCTGCCATGATCGACGGCGCAACGCAGTTCACGGCTTTCCGGCAGATCATCCTGCCGCTGACGCTGCCCGGTATCGCAGCCACCCTCGGCTTCGTCTTCACGGCGGCATGGAGCGAGCTTCTCTTTGCGCTGATGCTCATCAACGGCAATCAGGCAGCGACCTTCCCGGTCGGGCTTCTTACTTTCGTCTCAAAATTCTCCGTGGATTTCGGGCAGATGATGGCGGCGGGCGTCATGGCGCTCATTCCGGCAGCCCTCTTCTTCCTGCTTATCCAACGCTATCTCGTGCAGGGCCTGACGGCCGGCGCGGTCAAGGGTTAGTCATATGGCATCGATCGATATTCAAAACGTCAAGAAAGCCTACGGCCACGTGCAGGTGCTGCATGACATCGATCTCAGGATCAAGGACGGCGAATTCGTCGTTCTTGTCGGCCCTTCCGGATGCGGAAAATCCACCCTGCTCCGGATGATTGCCGGGCTTGAGGATATCAGCGGCGGCGAAATCCGCATCGCCGACAATCGCGTCAACGAATTACATCCGAAGGACCGCGACATCGCGATGGTCTTCCAGTCCTATGCGCTTTATCCGCATATGAATGTGGCCGGCAACATGAGCTACAGCCTGCGGCTGCGGAAGGTGGCCAAGGATGGCATCGCCAAGGCTGTCGCCGGCGCGGCATCCAAGCTCGGTCTCGATCCGCTGCTCGAACGTCGACCGAAAGCCCTTTCCGGTGGCCAACGCCAGCGCGTCGCCATGGGCCGCGCCATCGTGCGGCAGCCGAAAGCCTTCCTGTTCGATGAGCCGTTGTCGAATCTCGACGCCCGCTTGCGTGAGCAGATGCGTGCCGAGATCAAGAAATTGCATGGCGACCTGAAGGCGACCTCGATCTATGTCACCCACGATCAGATCGAGGCGATGACGCTGGCGGACCGCATCGTCGCCATGCATGGCGGGGTGGTTCAGCAGGTTGGCAGCCCGCTCGAACTCTATGACCGCCCCGCCAATCTCTTTGTGGCCGGCTTCATTGGTTCACCCGGCATGAATTTTCTCGATGCAACCTATGAAGGGAATGGCGTCAAGCTCAAGGACGGCACGCTCGTGCCGCTTCCCGAGCCGCTGCAACTGGCCGCCGGCACGAAAGTGACGCTCGGCATTCGGCCGGAGCATGTCGTGCTGTCGTCCTACCCCTCCGACATGGCCGCCAATGTCGAACTCATTGAGCCCACCGGCTTCGGCATCATCCTGCATCTCTCGCTGCACGGCCTGCCGTTCAAGGTATTCACATTGGATCGCACGGCCCTCGGCGCGGGGACGCAAGTCCACGTCGGCTTCCCGGCGCAGCATCTGCATGTCTTCGATGAGGATGGAAAAAGGGCGACTTGACGGTCGCCCCGATTAAAATTCTCAGTTCGCAAATGGCTCGGTCGGCCCGCTGGACGGCTGCGTGAACCAGTGCGGCCCATCCGACGCTATGTAGATGTGGTCCTCCAGCCGGATACCGAATTTCTTCGGAAAGACAATCATCGGCTCGTTTGAGAAGCACATGCCGGCCTCAAGCACCGTCGCGTTGCCGCGCACGATGTAAGGCTCCTCATGAATTTCCAGGCCAAGGCCGTGGCCGGCACGATGCGGCAGTCCCGGCAGCTTGTAGTCGGGGCCAAGCGAATGTCTGGCAAGCACCGCGCGAGCCGCATCGTCCAGGCTCGAGCAGGCGGCGCTCAGCTTTGCCGCCTCGAAAACGGCCTGCTGCGCCTCGCGTTCGATCGCCCAGGCATCTTCGAAGGCGCTGTCGCCGCTCTTCAGCTTGTATGTCCGCGTCAGGTCGGAATGATAGCCGTCGATGCGGGCGCCCGTATCCACTAAGATGACGTCGTCTTCGCCGAGCGTCTGGTCGCCATCGGCGCCGTGCGGCAGGGACGTGGCTTCGCCGAAGGATACGATGCAGAAGGTCGAGCCGCCATCGGCGCCCGCCTCGCGATGACGCCGGTCGATGAATTCGACCACTTCCGACGCGCGAGTCCCCGGCTTGAGCAGGGCATGCGCCTGCTTATGCACGTCTAGTGTCAGGTTCATAGCATATTGAATGAGCGCGATTTCGGCTGGGGACTTGATCCGGCGCAGGCCATTGATGATCGGCCCGCCATTCACAAGCCTTTCAGCTCCAAGCTCGACGGCCAGCGCGTTGTAGAAGTAAAGCGGCATGTTGTCGTCGAACGCCAAGATGCCCTTATCTCTCAGCACGCGGGCTACGAGTGCCGCGCTGCTCTCTTCCTCCTGCCATTCCAGGATATCTGCCGGCAGATGCGGCAGGGTTTCCACCCTGCTGCGCTCGAAGCCCGGTACGATGTAGTAGAGGTCTGTCGGCGTCACCAGCGCGCCGAGAAACCGCTCGCTTGCATGCCAGACGAGCCCGGTGAAATAACGCAGGCTCTCGGTCGGCCCGAGCAACATACCGGCCCATCCCTTTGCATCGAGCAGCTTTCGAAGGCTCGAAAGGCGCTGTTGTCTTTCCCCTGCGGTAATCCGGGGTACTGGGTGTTGCCACGACATTCTTACTCTCCTCAATACTCTTCGCCCTGCATAGCTTATCCTCACGCCACGCGGAGCGGTGCCGACACTATCGCTCCTGCAACACGTATGTCGACAAGAAAAATACAAATTCACCGCTTTCACGAAGGTCGCTGCCGGATTCGATAGCTAAATTATTTGACAGCGCGAATACGGCTCCAGTGGTTCACTGCTCTCATCGAAGCAACCGATGGAGTATCGCTATGCAAGCCACAAACATCATCACTTCTTCCGAACAGGCCCGCGCCTTCCATAAGACTCGAGGCGCGTCTTTCTCGACCTTGCTGGACCTTGTACGTGCGCTCGTACGCAAAATGGTCGAGCGCAGAAACCGCAATGCGCTTCTGGGATTGTCGGACGATCAGTTGAAAGACATTGGCCTTTCCCGCGGTCAAAATGGAAGCGATGTCCATATTTATAGCCGCTACTAAAAAGATGGCGCAGGATGTGTTAAGCTTCACTGGTGTGGCGGGCGTCAACGCCGGGATGAGGAAGTTCGGCATGTCAGAAATTACGACCGCCTTGCTGCTGAAGACGAAAACCGTCCTCATCCGCGATATCGTCTGCAATGGCGAATGCCGACATAAGAGCGGTGAGGAGTGCGCCCACAAGACAAGCCTCGTCTATCCCTATCGTGGCGTTTTCAAGCGCCACGTCGACCAGAGTGATACCGTTGCGGAAGCAAACCAGGTATTATTCTTCAATAAGGGACAGGGATATCGGATCAGTCATCCCATTGACGGCGGCGATTCCTGTCTCGATTTCAGTATAGATGAGAGCGTCCTTCACGAGCTCGCGCCGAAAGAGCAGGTTCAGTCCGGCGAAAGCGTCATCTTCCGTCGGCAGCGCCGACGCATAGATCCGCGCGCGCAGGCACTCGTGGCGATGCTTCGCCATGGGCTCAGCCGCAATATAGCCGAGAGCCTGGAGGGTGAAACGCTGGCGTTGACCCTGGTACGCCGCTCTCTCGGCGAACGGACGTCGCATGCGGCCGGCGCAAGTGCCGGCCGGCAGAAGCTCGTCGACCGGGCAAAGCTCGTTCTGTCCTCCGATCTTGCCCGCCGCTGGACGCTTGCAGAGATCGCAAAAGAAGTCGGCGTCTCGCCCGTCTATCTGACGCAAGTCTTCCAACAGGTGGAAGCCATTCCGCTTTATCGCTATCAGCTGCGGCTTCGGCTGGCACGCGCGCTCGATCTCCTCGGCGTCTATGACGACCTGACCATGCTCGGCCTCGATCTCGGCTTTTCCAGCCACAGCCATTTCAGTGCTGCGTTTAAACAGACTTACGGGCAGACACCGGCGGAATTTCAGCGTTCGGCGCAGCTGAAGCCGAAGCGCTACGCGGTTCGCTAAAGATTTCGACAGCGCCGATACCATCATCGATGCACTCATGAGCCTGCCTCAGCAAGGGGATCAATCAGAAAAGGATCATGAGATGAAGAGAACCACATGTGCCGCCTGCGATTGCGAACTCGGCTCGGAGACCATCAAGGTCAACCTTGGCGGCAAATCGGTTGAGGTATGCTGCGAGGAATGTGCGGCTGCCTTGAAAGAAGCCGGGCAATCGACGTCAGCCGCTGCGAGCGGCAAGGAATAGCAAAGCTGTCGGGCCGGCCCCGCGATTAATCGAAATGGAGGCGTTGCGGCAGGAGCGCCGCAACGCCTGTCTATCAGAAGCGCAGCTTGAAGTCTGCGCGGGCCTTGTTTTCGGTTACATCCTTCGAAAACTCACCGTGATAGGAGATTCCGAAATCCGCGTTCTCGCTGATCTTCATGCCAATCCCGAGCGAAACCTTGGCAGCGTCACGCCCGATCGGTGTTCCCGAAACTAGGAAACTGTCACCTCCGGCGAAGGACACCCGGCTTTCGGGCGTGACATCGCCGAAAGCATGCTGCCAGCCGGCCATCGTGTTCCAGGTCATGACCTTGCCGCCAAGATCGAAATTGCCCGTAGCCCGCAGACCAACCGTGGTGAAGGTCGCCCGGGCATCGCTATCCGTTGCCGAAAGAGCCGCAGCGCCGCCTTTTTCGCTGAAGCCGTCCGTCGAGAGGATGGCATGCGACAGATTTGCGAAGGGAGACAACTCGACCTGCTGACCGAGTTGAAATGCGTAGCTCGCCTCGCCGAAGAATTGCGCCAGACCCGCATCGTAGTCGGCATTCAGTGAGTCCCTGAAGCCATTCATAAAGATCGACCGGCTTGTATCGATCTGGTTGAAGCTATAGGCAGCGCCTGCCTTGAGCGACAGATGGCCGATGTCTTTTCCACCATAAACGCCGATATGATAGCTATCGATATCCGTCGAACCACTCGTGCGGCGGCTTTCGAGCGTGGAGTGACCCCATCCGGCCATCAGGCCGAGACGCACGTCGTCCGCGACGAAGCCATCGCCACCGATGAAGACTCCTCCTCCGGACAGATCGTAAGAGCCGGCATTGCCATCGCTGCCGAAGCGGCTGCGCATGCCGTAGCCGGACGTCCACGCCCCCGTATCGCCGGAGCTCAAACGGTCGAGGATCGTTTCGGTGACAATCTGCGAATTCGTAAGCTGGGCAGACTGGGCGCTGGCGTGGTCCTCACCGGAAAGCTGATCGAATGCATTGCGCGCATTCTCTGCATTCATGAAGAGAACCGCGTTGTAGAGCGGCAGGCTATCGGAGCCGACAGATTGATCGAGCGCATCGAGAGCCGAGGCGACAGCTCGTTCGTTCGCAGTCTGCGCCGCGGTGGTAAAGGAATGGCCGCCCCAGGATGAGAGACGCAAGGTCACGTCGTTGGCCGTATAGAGGAGCTGCGAATCGATGAAGGCGGAGTCGATCAGAAGATTGCCGAACCGCCCGGTCACATTACCGGCTGTCAGGAATGTGTAGGACTGGCCTGCTGCATAGCTGACGGTCGGGTCGAGCGCGATCACATTCACGCTGGCCCCTTCGACCGCAGCCGTTCCGCTGACGATCGCCCGGTCGGATTTGCCGTTACTGGCGATTTCGAGATCATAGGCGGAACCAGGCGAGAGTGTAAGATTGCCATTGACGTTGAGCGTGCCGATGGAATTGCCAGGAGACAGATGGCTGCCGCTTTTCAGCGTTACGCTTCCGATCGTGCCATTGCCGCCTAGGATTGCACCGGCTTCTACGTCCAACGATCCGCCCCACGAACCATTGATCGAGAAGCGCCCGCCGTTGAGGAGCGTCGTTCCGGTGAACTGCGAGCCGTCGCCCGCGTAAATCAGATTGCCCGTTCCGCGTTTTTCAAACACGCCGGTCCCGGAGATGGTGTTGGCGAGCGTACTCGTCACAAGCGTGTTCACCATCAATTGGCCACCGGTGTCGATCTGGACCGGGCCAGTTCCGAAAGCACTGCCGCTGCTACCGGCGAGCATGCCACCGCTCACGCGGGTTCCGCCGGAATAGGTATTGAATCCGGTGAGCATCAGCGTGCCGGTGCCTTCTTTCGTCAGCTTGCCGCTTCCGCCGATATCGTTGCGCCAGGCGTCGAAGGCGTTGAAGCCGTCGAGGCTTTTGTCCATATTGACGGTGACATCCTCCCGGAATGCGCCATAACCATCGGCCGCAGCGAAGAGGTTGAGGCGGCCATAGCCTTCCGGGTCGTCCATGACCGGATAGCCGGAAGGGAGAGCCGTGGTGGCAAGAACCGCGCGGCGCTGATCCGCGGTCAGGTAAGGCATACGTGTTTCCAGCAGCACCTCCGCCCCCTTCGGTACATAGGCGGGCTTGTCCGTCGCGCCTATGGGCGCAAAGCCGTAGGTCATGCGGGCGGCGACATAGGCTGCATTGGCATCGTGGTTTGCGAAACGATCCGTTGAGAGATCGGCAGCGTGCGCCGCGACATAAAGATCGGCTGCCGTTGTCGAGTTTGTTTCCTTTTTCAGCCAAGCCTGGGTCTGCTCATAGGCTTGGGCCTTGAGGTCCTGGGCGCTAGCCTGATTGAGATTGTAGACCACCGCTGCCGTGCCCAGCATGCGCCCGCCGATGACGTCGAGCGGCGAATGCATGCCGGCAATGATGCGGTTGTCGCCCATCACCACGGCGCGCGTAACCAGCTCCTGAAAGCGCTGTGGCACGAGATAGGCCATAGTCAGCGCGTCGCGCCACGCCTCTGCGGTATGACCGCTCGGGAAACCGCCATCGGTGACGGGGGTGCCGCTCTTGGCCGGTTCCAGCGTCGGGAGGACCTTGACGTCGCTCGACCACCGCCACGGTCGCGCATATTTGAAATAGCGCTTGGCGGGTTCCGTGGATGCATCCTGACCAACACGCCCCAGAAGATCGACAGCCAGGCCAAGATCGGGATTGCTGCTGCTGCCGATGCCTGTGTTGTTGCCCCCGTCGTCATATTTGACTGTTGTCGCATCGGGCGCGACATTCAGGATGGTTGTGGTCTGCTTGGTCCCCTTGGTCCAGGCATCCTGAAGCGGGCCGAGCCCATCCAGCATGCTGATCGCCTTGCCGCGCCGGTCATCGAGATAGGCATCGACAGCCTGCTGGGCGGTACGATTATGCGTGGCATTGATGACATATTGGATATTGTAGTCATGTATCGCCCGATTGAGGATGGTCCCATCCGTGGCGCTGCCTGGTATGCCATCCCAGTCCGTTGTCGGGACGGCGGGAAAACCATCGCGTGCGGGGGCCGAAGTGCCGGCATCCACAAAGGGCGTGCGGGGCTGCCAGATATCGAGAAAACCGCTGAGCAGCCGGACGGCTGCGTTGGTTTCCTTCGTGGCATAGCGCGCGTCACCGCGCTGGTTCGTTGCACCGGTATCCATGAAGGCCGGAACATTCTTATTCAGATAGGCTTCTTGCGCCAGCGCTATGGCGGGGCATGCGCTGAAAACCAGACAAAGCGCCGTCGATACTCGAAGTTTTGCAGTTACAGACAAGACAGGTCCCCCATAAACAATATCACTGTTAAGTGAGAGGCCTGCTCTAGTTGTTTACCTTATATCCTATGTGACAAGGGTTGTTCCTTTACGACGCCGGGTTTCGCCAATCGTGAATGCCGTCGGCGAGTTCGATCATCCTCGCCTCCCTGCTCCCACGCGATAACACTTACCCTTGGTCGACCTGCGCGCACGCCGCTGTCAACGACGAGAGCCGATTGTCAGGCCGCTCGCAGCCACTCGACGCTCCAGGCGGAAAGACGTCCCTCGATGGCGCCGCTATCCATCATCAATCGAATTTCGATCGGCGCACGCGGATCGACAACGTCGATCGGCACTGCCGCTTCGAATGAGCCGGTGCCTTGCGGGCACACACGCAGGCGGCCGAGCAATTCGGCGGCATGCACCTCTACGGTGAAGATCTGCCCCTGGCAGTCTTCGTCGACATCGAAAATGAATTTCGCATTCCAGCGCCCCGTCGGCAGGTGAAGATAGGGGCCATAGATGAGGCAGCGGGCGCCACCGGTGAGATCGACAAGATCGTCCAGAGCCTGCCCCAAACTATCGCCTGATAGGAACGCTTCTTGCGGCCAGAAGACCGTGCTCGGGGCTTTACGGCGGTCGAATTCGAGGGGACGGAGAACCTTCCTTGCCGTCTCGCGCAGTCCCTCGCTGACCTCCGGAACCGCCTCCTGCGGTGTCAGATAGCCCGCAATGACAGCCGCGGCGGCTTCCTCCAGTTTCGGCGCTTTATGCGGTGGTTGTCCGGCAGGCGCCATGCCGACATGCAGCAGCGCGTTGGCTATCTGCTCCAGTTTAAGATCGGTGCTGAAATGCCGGTCTATGGTCCTCAGCAACAGATCTATGCTGCCCTTTTGATCGACATCGCCGCGACGCAAGACCAGCGCCCCGGAAGCGCCCGCAAGCGGCTCGAGGCAGGCAAGGCTCGCCGAAACGGCCCTGACCAAAGCGATATCCCGCTGCCCGGTCGCACGAGCGAGGTAGGAAACAGCGTCGAGGGGATCTTCGAGAAATAACAGAAACGGCACGTTGACCCTGAGGATCAGTTCCGATAGCCCTGCTTCAGGAAACTGCGAGACGAGAACGGCATGCGCGCCCGATCGCGCCAGGACGTGCTGCTTGAGATCCTCCACAGTATCGGTGGCAATGACCGCATAATCGCCGAAGGCTTCGCGGGCCAGGGCGTGAACCGCTGCAACGCCCCAGGAAGACATGACCCCCGGCATTCCGAATGCAAAGAGGATGGTCACGACGCACTCCTCTTTTGATTATCCGTTGAAGAGGCTGTCATAAAGCGAGCCAACCTTCTGTTGATATCGATCCGGCGAAAAACGCGCGGCCTGTCTGGGGCCGGACTTGGCAAAGGAGGCGCATAGCCCGTCATCCTGGTCCAGGCTGACGATCGCCTTGCGCATCTCCTCCGTATCATAGGGGTCGACCAGCAGCGCTGCATTCCCGGCTATCTCGGGAATCGATCCCTCCGTGGAGCTCAGAACAGGTGTCCCAAGCTGCATAGATTCCAGCACGGGCAGGCCGAAGCCTTCGTAGAGCGACGGAAATAGCACTGCGCGCGCTCCCCTGATCAGGCTGATCAGCAAGGGATAGGATACGAAGTCGAAGCGCCGGATTTGCCGCTGCGGCAGGATGCGATCCTCCGCGCGAAGATAGAAGCGGAAACGGTCGTCATCGATCAGCTGTTGCGTCTCCGCCCCCTTCCATCCGGGAGCGCCGACAATGATGAGCGGCTTGTCTGTCTTTGCAGCAAGGTAAGCTTCGATCAGCCGGGAGATGTTCTTTTTCGGCTCGAAAGCGCCGAAGAAAAGGAAATAGCCCTTCCAATCGAGATGGAAGATGCCGGCAACCTCATCGGCGACAACATCGTCCGGTTTCTCGCGAAGTCGCTCCGGCACCTGAACGGCCTGGTAGGTATTGCTGACCCGTGCCTCGTCGACGCCGAGAACCTTGATGATATCGGCCCGTGACGTTTCCGATACCGTTACGATGTGATCCGCTCGCCGAACCAGAGAGCGCAGCATCTTGTAGTGATAGCGCTTGTTGTCCTCGGTCAGATAAGGCAGCCGCAAGGGAACCAAGTCGTGGATCGTGTAGACATTCAACGCCCTTTTTGCTGCGATCGGCATCGGATAGGTGCAATGGAGAAGATCGGGCTGCGTCTCGAACTTCATGGTCAGGTTGTTGCCGTAACGCTTGAAATGATGGCGCGCGAGTTGAAACAGATCGTTGGCGGCATAAATCGCATCGGCCGCACCAAGTTGCGATTGAAGCGATTTCACAATGACGGTGCCGCTCAATGAGATCGGAACCGGAGCGATGCCGAACGGCGCGGCGATGCGCCGCCGCAGCCAACGCTTGGCGACCGAAATCGCTCCGGGCACTTGAGCGCTGGCTTCATCGAAGAGGAGCACTTCCCGCAAAACAGGATCCTTCGGAACGTTTCCGGGAATTCCATGGACCACGCCCGTCCGATAGCCGAGGGACTGGGCCGTCGCCATCAGGCCGCGGGTATAGGTCGCAACCCCGGTGCCCTTCTTGAGGGAAAGATTGAGACCGTCGTAAAGGATCGTCTGGCTCATTCCTATCTCTCCCTCAGTATTTGGGAACTCTCACCGCTCTCGATCAAGCTGGCTTATCGCGCGAAAGAACGAGCAGCGAATCGTCGGCCCCGTATTTCGAAAGCAGGTCTTCGCTGGTGATGGGAACTGCCTCGCCGCTGAAATCGAGACGCCGCATTGCTCCGTAGATGCCGGCAAGCCGTTCGAGAAAACCGGATGCGTCGGCATAGCGGGCAGGATTGAATTCGACCACGAGCATCGGCTTATGGCGGGCAATGGTCTCGGCCATTCCTTCGAGTATCACCTCCTCTGCTCCCTCCGCATCGATCTTGATGAAATCGACGCGCGAGCAGGCGGCGCTCATCCCGTCGAGGGTTGTCACGGGGACCTTGATGACAACGCCGTCCTGTGGGCGAGGTTGAAACATTTCCGAAACGATCTGGGCATTCTTCGGCTCGCTATGGGGAACATATAAAGAGGCGTCTCCCGATATCGTTGCACCGAGCGCCGATATTTCGATCCGCGTCCGTCCAAGCAGCCCGTTGAGCTCGACGCTGCGACGCAGGAAATCGGCGGCATGGGGATTGGGCTCGACGGCGATCAATTCGCCCCTTGCGCCGACGAGTTCGGCTAGCAGAAGGGAGTAATAGCCAAAATTCGCTCCGACATCGATCGCGGTCATGCCGCGCTTGACGTTGCGCGCGCAGAACAGCGTCAGCCAGATTTCCCAAAAGCCGTCCAGAAGAACATGGGATCCGAAGCCTCTGTCTCGGGTGTCCACATAAAGCTTGTAGCGACCGAGTACACGCACCAAAGCCGTGTGGTTTCCAAGGTAGGCGCTGTTCACGCGCTGCAAGATGGCCGTTTCGGCCTGATGCCGATCGAACGCCATCAATTCATGAAGATGTAGCAGTGCCGAAGAACTCATCGTACCTCTCTCGTTCCAGCATGCCCGTAACGCATTCCGCAGGCCAGCCAGCATCGGGAAACTCCCTCGATCGCAGCGAGATCATCCGCCTCCGGCCGTTCCAGGCACTTGCTCCGTCGTCTTCAGTTTGCTGCCGACGCGGAGATCCCGACCGACGCCGCCGACAGAGCCGTCCCGGTAACCCCTTGGAAGAGGCCCATGAACTTCTGAATATCGACCGACGAGGCATTGGAGATATAAATTATATCTCGCGGCTGAACCTCGAAGTTCTGCATTGCAAGCAGCGTCGAGCCGTTCTTCAGGTTGAACCGGTAGACGATCGGGACAGGTCCACCACGGCGCAGCAACGGATTGCTCGGCGCAACGATGCGGCGGGCAACCTCAAGCGGCTCGTAGCGGAAAAGGAAGACGCCCGAAGCATCGGCGCGGCTGTCCTGCAAGCCTCCTGCACGTGCAACGGCGTTTGCCATGGTCAAATGCTGAACGCTGAAGGGGACTTCGCCATTCTGGCCTGATGCGCCGAGAATCGTGTAGGTAACCGGCTCGCGCACCACTGTAACGACGTCTTCGGGCCGCAATCTCACGTTTTCGCGCGGATTTTGAACAATCGCGGTAAAAGGCAGGTGCATGGTTCGTCCGCCGCGCGTCAAGTAGACGACGCTGTCGTTGACGCCGGCGCGCAATCCTCCCGCTGCGGCAATAGCATCGAGCACCCGGCTGCCGGCGGGCGAAAGTGCGACGCGTGCACCGCCGGCCACCTCGCCGGTAACCGTGACGGTGTTCGATGAGCTTTGCTGGACGGTCACCAATGCCTGTGGCTGCACCGCCTTGCCCGTCAGGCCGGAAACCACCGCCTTTTCCACCGAAGCCGGCGTGCGGCCGGCAGCCGTGATCCGACCCACATAGGGAATACTGATCGTGCCATCGCTGTTGATGGTTTGCGGCGGGATCGTCACCGAACTGCCGGTCGCCTGTTGCTGACCCGAAGCGCTCGAGGCCATCCCGAACAAGCTTCCAGGTGGTGCTTCCCAGAGGCTGACGGAGACAACGTCCCCCACCGCGATCCTTAAGCCAGGATCACGTGCGCCCTGGCCGAAATAGGTGGCAAAGCTGGCTTCAGGTCGCGCAACGCTCTTGACCATCGCCGTCGAAGTCACATCGACCACCGCGAATGGTGGCATGGCGCGCGCAGCCGCCTCCTCCAATATGCGGGAGGCCTTGGGGCCGGCCTCCGGTAATCCACAGCCCGTAAGAACGCAGGCAAGAACGCACAATAATCCAAACTTCAAC
The DNA here is from genome assembly GCF_057784355.1 of Martinezella sp. CNPSo 3959. Classification (NCBI taxonomy): domain Bacteria; kingdom Pseudomonadati; phylum Pseudomonadota; class Alphaproteobacteria; order Hyphomicrobiales; family Rhizobiaceae; genus Martinezella; species Martinezella sp. CNPSo 3959. The sequence continues at coordinate 105,288 of NZ_JBXSOV010000014.1, read as the reverse complement.
GGCATCGATGATCCTGATTGGCATGGAGGCAGTTTTGACGAGGCAACATCGTGCCAAGCAGGCTAGGCCGTTCCGGCATTGTCGCTGCGCTCCCGGGAAAAGCGAAGGATCGACGATGGGCTGGAGCCGTAGGCATGCTTGTAGAGAACGGAAAAACGCCCGGGGTTGGAGAATTGCAGGCTCATGGCAAGATCGGTGATGCTTTCGGCCTGGCCGCCCTTGATGGCGCCATGTGCCGCGGCCAGCCGGTAATTGCAAAGGATTCCCATCGGCGTATCGCCGCGATAGGTCTTGAACATGCGTTGCAGCGCTCGCGGGCTGCAGCTCGCGGCGTGCGCGAGATCCTCCAGCATGATGGCATTATGCAGATTGTCGCGCATGAACGCCTCTGCCCTCAGGAGCTGGCGCGGCGCGTTATCCAAGGTGCCGCGATTGAAGGCATCGGACAGATTGTGCGGCAGCTTGGCAAACAGCTTCACCAGCAGGAGCTCGCCGTAGGCTTTGGCGAGCATCATTCGCTCCGTCTGGCGCGCAGTCGTCAGATCCTTTTCGGCCTGGCGTAACGTCTGATAGAGCCCCTGCGCACCACCTTGGCGGAAGCTTACCGGTGCTAGCGCGAATTCCTGCACGTAGGGCTTGCCGGTCAGCTCTTCAAAGTGCTGCCGAATAACCGCTTCCGGGATCTGAAACAGCAGCCAGGAGCTGCGCGGCTTGATTTCGATGCGCTTGCCGGCACGATCACTGATGCTGGCGACATTGTTGGCGGGAATCCGGAGGGATTTCTGCATTCGCCGATGATTGATCTCTATTTCTCCGGCGAGAACGAAGACGATGCTGACGCGCGGCAAATCCTGTTTGGCGATACCTTCCAGGCCCGCCGAATGCTCGGCGCTTATGATCGATGCTGACTGAAGGGGTTGCTTGCTGAATTTGAAGGAATAGTCGCCAGAAGTTTCCGAGGGAACAGACCACTTCCAGTTTGGCTCAAGCATGTCGAGATTACGAATGATTGCATCACGGGAATACACCTCGAAAGTACCCACGCATTGCTCGACAACTCTTTCCAACATCGCCATCCGCTATTCCCACTCAAAATCCCAAGTTGTATATTAGCGACTGCTAACACGTGATTTCTATCTAGGCTACACTTTTTTCAGCGTTCGTTATGACGACTCCATCATCCCGTTCCCGCGGCTACGAAGTTGCGGGATCGTTTAGCGCAAGTTGCATTATCTGTCTTTAAATTAGCACGATGAATTTTAGCACAACAGTACAGATAGTGACGATGTTATACAGAATCCTACCAGTTCACAGCTCGACTGAACGTTGAATTCCCAAAGCGACGAGATCGGACAAAATACAGCCCTACCGGACAATATAATCGGAGCCCTACGGGTTTAGGTTGCAGAGGTAGCCAGCTGTTTCTGCGAATAGACTTGCCGGAAGGCAGTTAACCCGGCCCGATCCTTCGGATTGCAGGCGGCGACGGAACTTGATGGTGCCGTGGCCGATGGGTCGATTGCTTGACCACGGCATTTTCAATTATCCTAATTTATCTGGGGGTTTAGATGCGCAAGCCTCTGACGACACGCGAAGCTCTCGCCCCTCCTTTGGCGGAGCGCGCAAAGGTAGCGAAATGTCGCCGGCTGCCGTCCGTTATTGTTTCAATTTGCAATGGCCGCGTGCACTATTGTTGCCGATCAAGACAACCAAGACGCCGATGCGGCCTACAATGTGGAGTAGATACGAAACGCCGCTTCAATATCGTTGAACACGCGACCGCGGCCGTTCTTCAACACAAGCGCCGACGTGCATAAATCGCCGATCACGTTGAGATTATGTCCCACAATGATCATCGAGCGATCCTTGCGCTTGACGAAAAGCTCCTCGAAGCTACGCGTTTGGAAGCGTTTGTCCCCAACGGCCAGCACCTCATCGATGAGATAGCAATCAAAATCGATGGCAAGCGACATTCCAAACGCCAGCCGGGCCCGCATGCCCGAGGAATAGGTTCTGAGAGGCATGCGCAGATAGCGGCCAAGTTCGCTGAAATCCTCTACCAGATCACGAATTTCGTTGAATGGCTTATCATAGATGCGTGACAGGAAGCGCATGCAGTCGAATCCGGTCATCGAACCACCGAAGCCACCGCTCAGGGCGATTGGCCACGACATCGACATGTTGCGCACGACCTTACCCGAGGTCGGCTCCTCTATCCCCGCAATCATGCGCACCAGAGTCGATTTGCCGGCGCCATTGTGCCCAAGCACGGCGATTTTCTCGCCTCGGCCGATCTTGAATGACACGCCGTCAACTACGCGGCGCATCCGGCCATTCACTTCATACTCTTTGACGAGATCGAACACCCCGACGATGCCATCTTCATGCCAGGGAATTTCCGCCTTCGACCCCGGTGCCTCTGACGGCGCGATTCGCGCGAGATTGGAAGGAGAAATGGTCATTGCTGGGCCGCGTGCTCGTAGACCTGGATCACGAAAAAGCGCACAATCCAGAAGGTTGCAAAGCAAACCGCAACCAGAATCAGAAACGAGATCAGCCGTTTTGGGTACAATGCATGGTCAGGCAAATTCGGGTCGGCGATTCGTTCGAGATACAGTTGCTGGCGTTGCGCATCGATCCTGGCGTTTTCCAGGGAGGTGGTCGCCGATGTCAGCATCTTCGCAGCCATTTCCCGCTCCAGCAGCAACTGTTCATATTGTGCGATGCGCGGCGCCATTGATCCGTCGCTGCCGACGATCCTTGTCCGTTCATCGCTGATCTGCCGTTCCATCGCCGCCACCCGCGCCCTCAGCGCCTCACCCTGCGGGCTTTGCGGCGCTTGCTCCTCAAGCGCTGAAAGCCGTGCCTTGTTGTCGGCGAGACCGTCCGAGAGCCTGGCGATCATATCCAGGGCGGCCGCTGATTGCTTGTTCGGGTCGACGAGCGCCTCGCGATTGCGAAAATCGGTCAGGCTTGTCTGCATCTTGGACAGTCTCGTTTGACTGTCATTTACCTCGATCTGAGCATAGCGAATGGCATCCTCACGGGCGCGATCGTTGAGCCGGTTGATGAGCTCTTCCGCATGCTGCACCAGGGCATTGGCCAGGCGATAAGCATCGTCGGCGCGAAATGCACGCACATCCAGCGTTGTCACGCCGCTGCCGCTGTCGGTGTGCACATTGATGAAACGAAGATAATGCTGATACAGCTCCTCATTATTGGCTTCGGCCCAGGGTAGCGGATAGCGGCTGAGGACGTCGCCTTCCGGGCGGGAAAGAATCGCTTTCAGATCGTCCCTGCTCGCCAGCGCGTCGACGGCTGCGCGCGACTTGATGAACTCGGTGACGATGTAGCTATCGTCCTGTGCGCGAACGAACCCGGTGCTCTGAAGGAACCCGCTGAGCAGGCCGGCAGCATTTCTATTGGGGCTGCGCACGACAAATTGCGTTTCCGAGGCATATTGATCGGCGCAGATGAAACCATAATAGATCGCCCCGAACACGCCGGGGACGACGACGATCAGCAATAGCAGCAGCTGCGATCGAACCCACCGCACAAGGGAATAGGGCCAGGAAACCGGTTGGCCTATGACGACGCCGGACGAACGAGCATCCACCAGTGTAATGAAATCGGTAAATTCCTTATTATTCTCGATGCGGCTCATCTGGGACCATCAAATCTCTCTCGGAATTGCCAAGACCATTCCACTGGCTGCCTCTCCGAAATATTGCATCGGCTCTTGTGAATCTCGCGGCTTGCACCGTTCAGCATCGCCTTCCGCGACAATGCCCGGGGACGATTTAGGCGGAAATTTACTCGCAAGAGATTCCCATATATCCTTCAAAAGTCAAATATAATTCCGAAGTTTGAAAATTTTTACATAAGTGCGTAAGAATAATTCCCCTGCTGTCGCAATTAATACTTTGACGACGCGATCCGTATGGCGAGGGGAGATTGCGACGGCAATAACTGCCATTCGATTAGCTGTTTTTCCCTCGTTGCTGGTTCAAGGAATTCGGAATGGGAAGGCTCGGAGGCACCTTGAGGCAAGTCGGCAGTAACGTTGCGACGGATGGTCATGAAGACCTGCTGTTCGGCCGGCTTCAGCGAAGCCTCCTGAAATTTCTCGCCCGCCAGCGGCGCAAACCAGCAAGCGGAATATTTGAGGATGTCATCCGGCTGCAACTGCTTTTCGTGCCCCCGAAAGCGGTTCCGCTCATGCGGCCGGCCGTGGTCGGATATCGCAGGCCCCGCCGTTCAGGCACGGGTGATTGCTCCTAGCGGGAATCTTGGGGGATTTATATGTACAGGGATTCGATGGTCTTTCCCGAGGGAGCGCAATCTTCGGTCGCAAAACCAAGTGAGCAGCCGTTCTGGTTACCGCCAATCAACGCGCGGCTGCTTGCTTTCCTTCCGACGCGTCAGCGCTTTCCCCTTATTGGCCCCGCTTTTTCCGCGTCCCTCAGGCCGATCGAATTGACGATGGGTGCTGCCGATGGCGTCGTCAGCTGGGGAAGCGGTCCGCTTTCCCGCCTGGCACGCCTCTATGCGCAGGTGCTGCGCTTGCCTTTCTGGACGGTGGAAGGTGGCTTCCTGCAGTCGACCGGTCCGGACGCTGCTTCACCAATCTCCGTTATCGCCGACGACCTCGGCATTCATTTTTCCGCACGCCAACCTTCACGGCTCGAGGCACTGCTTCAAGACTCGTCCTCCGGTGCGGATGTTCGGCGAGCGCGGGACCTGCGGCGTTGGATCAACCACGAGAGACTTTCCCAAGACGGCCACGTCTCCGAAGGAACGTTTCGTCTTCGCCGAAGCCGTCGCAGGCGCATCCTGCTCGTCGATGAAGTAGTCGGAGATACCGCCGTCGAAAGCGCCGGTGCCGATGCAGAGACCTTCGCGAGAATGTGGACGTCGGCTCTCGCGGAGGCAAATGCCGACATCATCATAAAATGCCATCCCGACGTCGTCGCTGGCCGCGCACGAGGTTTTCTTCAGCCTCTTGCGCAAACCGCGGATGTGCAATTCGTGGACAAGGCGATTTCAACGCACTCCCTTCTGGATATGGTGGATGAGGTCTGGACGGTATCGAGCCAGATCGGCCTCGAAGCACTTCTGCGGGAAATACCCGTCGTTACCTTTGGCATGCCCGCCTATGCCGGCTGGGGACTGACCGCAGACCGTGCCGAGGGCACGGTAGCGGCTACGGCACGCTCCCGTCGGGGGCGCCATGTCAGCATAGACGAGTTTGCCGCGGCTTCATTTTTTCAATATTCGCGCTATGTTGATCCCGTCTCACGCAGTCCGATCACGGCCGAGCAGGCGGTGGAACGGCTCCTTGAATGGCGCGCTCGCGCCCGCTCGCTCACGGGCCGTTACCTTTGCGTCAATTTCTCGCTTCATAAACGCGCGGTCATGCGCCGATACCTGAGCAGCCCTCGGTCGCAAGTTCATTTCGCCAACAATCCGAGCGTTTCCGAAATCCAGAGCGCCGACACGATCGTTCTTTGGGGCAATGCTCCCGCTCCCGAGGAAGGAGTTTTATGGAAGCATGGCAAGAGATTGCCGGTCATGCGGGTTGAAGACGGGTTCATCCGCTCTTCCGGCCTTGGCAGCTCGCTCGTGCCGCCATCCTCGCTCTGCTTCGATGAGGAAGGTATCTATTTTGATGCCTCCGCGCCGAGCCAGCTGGAAACAATCCTGAACAGGACGAATTTCGATGATGCGCTTCTCGAGCGGGCGCAACGCTTGCGGCAAGCCATCGTTTCCATGGGCATCACCAAATACAATCTGCCGCCGCAGCCTGCACCGGATTATCGTTCACTGGCCGAAGGCCGCACCATCGTTTTGGTGGCCGGCCAAGTTCCGAACGACGCCTCATTGCGCTTCGGCATGGCAAGCCATTCCTCCGATATTGAACTGCTGAGGGCTGTCCGACGCGCCAGGCCCAAGGCGTTCATCGTCTATAAGCAGCATCCGGATCTTCTAGCGAAGGCGACCGGCCGTCACCCAACTCCATCCCCGCCAGCGGAGGCCGCCGATCTGGTGATCGGCAATGTCGATCTGGGCAATCTTCTGAGTGTGGTCGACGAAGTTCATGTCGCAACCTCGCAGATCGGATTCGAGGCGCTGCTGCGCGAAAGACCGGTATGGTGCCATGGTCTCCCCTTTTACGCCGGCTGGGGTCTTACGCATGATGCGGTCGTCTCCTTGCGGCGAAAGCGGGTGCTAACGCTCGATGCACTGGTTGCAGGCACGCTCATCCTCTATCCTCGATACTGGTCGAATATCACCAATCTTCCATGCGAGGCGGAAGACGTCGTCGCCGAACTCTATCGCTCCCGCCAGGGCATTGCTCCAAATCCATCGCGGCGCCGCTGGCTGGCGCAGGCTATCCATATGCTCGAGGCTAGAAAATTATGACCAAGCCCGTCGTCATGGATATTTCTCGATTGATGGAACGGGCGCATTGCCCGACGCCCACCGGTATCGATCGCTATGAGCTTCATTACGCCAACTGGCTGAACGAACGCCGCAAACGGACTGCCTTGACAGATTTCGATGCGTTTTCGCAGCCGTCCTGGTTTGTCGAGACCGGTCGCAACAGCGCCGTTGCCATTCCGTCCGAACGGGCGGACAAGCTGGTCTCCATCCTCAATAGTCGCTGGTCAGCGACAGATATATCGCCAACGCAGACTGCTCTTCTCGAACGGATTTTCGCCGCTATCGACGGCAAGATCAGGTGGCAGGCCGCAGCGGAAGTAAGGGCAGGCGAAGCTCATACGCAAAAGCTGCGCAAGATCGCGCATGCTGTCGCCAGCCGTTTCACGCATGGCCTGATGCTGCCGCCCAGGGCTTCCTTTGTCCACGTGTCGCACAGCCGGCTGGATCGAACATCCGCCTTCTCGTGGCTTGGAGAGACCGGTCGCAACGGCGTCTTTTATGTCCACGACCTTATCCCGCTATCGCATCCGGAATTCGTCCGACCGGAGGAGCCTGAGCGACATCGCCGCAGGATGGAGACGGTGCTGAAACATGCATCGCTGGTGCTTTGCAATTCGCAGGTAACCGCACGTGCACTGCGCACGTTTGCTCAGCAGAGCGACAGGACACCCCCCTCGATCGCAGTCCTGCCTCCAGGCATCGAGCGCTGCTTCCTCTCTCCGCCAAACGACATGCCGCGTCCGCGAATGCCTTACTTCGTGACACTCGGAACGATCGAACCGCGCAAGAACCACATGCTATTGCTGCAGCTATGGCAATATCTGGCCGAACGTGATGGGGCGATGGCCCCGCGGCTGGTAATTGTCGGCAAGAGAGGGTGGGAAAACAGTCACATCCTAGCAATGCTGGAGCGATGCCCTGCCTTGCCTGGACTCGTCATCGAAGTGCCGGGGCTCGAGGATGCGGCTTTGGCGCCGCTGGTCGCTGGCGCAGCTGGTCTTTTGGCCCCATCCTTTACCGAGGGTTACGGCATGCCTGTCGCCGAGGCGATCGCGCTCGGTACACCTGTCATCGCCTCCAACATCAGTGCCCATCGTGAAGCGGCCGCCGGACAGCCCGCCATCTTCCTCGATCCGCTTGATGGGCTGAGTTGGAGAGCCGCGCTCGACATGATCGCCGCCTCGCCACAACGCCGAATGAAACCCGCTCCATCGAGCGGGTGGGACACGCATTTCGATGATTTGGAGACGCTGATCGAAGCCGATTTTTCTGCGCGACGCCATGCTGCCCAACGGGCTCCGCGGCGCATCGAGAGAATATCGACCTCGCCGGTTTTACAGTGAGAGGCAACAGTGCAGGCAAAAGACAGTAACAACACAAATACGGTTGATCAAAGATCTGGGAGCAGCAAAGTGACAAGCTTTTACGACATCGAGAACTGCTACAAATTCATCCTCGGCCGCGCAATGAACGAGGATGAACGTAACGTCATCGGACAGAATCTATTGCAGCTGACGGACGTTTCTCTTGATGAGCATCGTCGGCGTTTCCTCAGCTCATACGAATTCCATCACCGCCATAGCGAGCTTCTCTTCAACAATTTCGTACCGAAATCGATTTTCGTTCTGTTCGAGACCAAATACAATTTTAAATTGTATCTTGATCTGCGCCAGTATCACATATCTTTTGGCATCATGAGCGGCGAATATGAGAAATTCGATGTCGATCTCGTCAAGGCCATTCTGCCCGAGACCGGGCAGTTCATCGATGTCGGCGGCAATGTCGGATACTACTCACTCTCCATTGCGGCCCATCCGACGTTCAAAGGAACGGTCCTTGCCTTCGAGCCGTTGCCGAAGCTCTGGGATCTGTTCAACCGGTCAATCCTGGAGAACGGCTTTGAAGATCGCGTTAGCGTTCGCCAGCTCGCGCTTGCCGATGTGCCAGGCGAGCTACAACTCAATAATGCCGAGGATACCGTCAATGCCGGGGCGACGCGGCTAGTCACGAATTCGGCCGACACCAAGGTCGGGCGCATGACCAAGGTCGAGACACTCGACCGCGTCGTCGGTGACCTGCGGCCCGATGTCATGAAGGTCGATATCGAGGGTGCAGAAGGCTTGTTCCTGAAAGGCGCGCAAAAAACGCTCTCTGCACATAGGCCTTCGCTCTTGATGGAGATCAACCGCGACATGCTCTCCGTCCTGTCGAAAACGACGCCCGGTGCGATCCACCAGCAACTTACCGAACGCGGCTATCGCATCTGGAACAGCGCGCAAAATAAATTGACCCGGATGACCTCACCTGAGGAACTCGACTTGAATTTTCAGGTCGGCACAGTCGCGAACATCCTGGCCGTCCATGACGACCGCGCCGATAACGTCAGCGAAAGTCTTCAGCGACTTGGGCTGACACTTGGGTCGACGAAGGCAAAGAAACAACATCAGCGGGAACCGGCGCTTTAGCCCCATCAGTGCCCGATTGTGCGATGTCGGTGCGAGACACCGGCATGTCCGCATCCTATACGGAGACATGATTGCGCAAGCAGATCAATGACATAGTTGAGGTCGCCTACTACGGCTCGTGCCCGAGCGAGGAGTTCGTTCGCCACGCCTTTCCGAATAGCAGAATCCCGTTCTTCTGCTACGGCATCAATGTCGCCAGCTTCATGGACGAGCGGAAAGCAAACCTCAGAGCGATCGAGGCATGGCCGGAGCCGATCAAGAAAAGACTGCACTTCGAAGCACGTAAGGGCTTCCGGGAGCGACTGAGACAGGCAGCCCCGAAAATGCTTGTCGTCGATTTCAGCCGCATCACGCGCGCCTCGCTCATGCGCTACAGGAACACCTTGCTGACAGTACCCTATGAGCTACTGGAGGCGGGACCGGATTTGCAGCGGGAAGCTTTCGGTATCTTCAAGATCATCCCCTTCGGCTGTCGTGAATTTTGGACGCACGTGATCACAGCAATGAAGGCATTTTGCGATTTCGTGAACGCAGAAATTCCCGATACGAGGCTGATTCTGCTCGACGTTCCGCCCACTGCCGATTATCGCGGCACGCTCATCGACAATAATACCTACATGATCGACTTCTGCCGCTGGCAGATGCGCTATCCGATGTCGCGCATGCTCGTCGACTTCTGCCTGGAGCACATCGAAAACAGTCGGGTGCTGACACCAACCGTCGAGCTCTATTCCGACGACACCGCGCTCTACGGACCTGCACCGATGCACTATTCTGCCGAGGTCTGGAAGGAGATGGCGGGGCGCTTCCATGAGGATGGCGGTTTTGAAGGCTTGCCGCGCTCCAGTAACCTGGTTTCGATCCTGACCAACTATTCCGGCCTTATGGACGCCTTCACCAGGACCGCGTTGTCGAACCCGAACCTTCACCGGTTCGGCCTCGATATTCTGCATGGGGCACTACCCTATCTTTTCGCCAAAATCAGCAGTCCCGCTCACAGTCATTTCGGCGATCCGATCGATTCCCACGACGTCGTCGCCGCCTTCCGCTGGATTCTTGGGCGTGAGCCGGAATCCGCAGAAACCTTTCTCAATCACTACGCACTACCCAATCGTGGCGAGTTACGTGAAACGCTGCTGCGTTCCTTCGAATTCCAGAGTCAGGTACCTCACTATGCCAAGCAGCAGTAGCGCGGCGGGAAACCGGACGATCATCGCATCATTCGAACTTGATGTGGCTGCGTGCTATGTTGACCAGAAAGAGGCCGACGGCTGTGGTGAACAGGCAGCATTTCAAAAGATAGCTGACGTCGTAGAAGCTCTGCACCGTGTCGCCAAATACGCCGGCGCGGAAAAGCTCAAAGCAGTGAACGGTTGGGACATAAAGCGCCAGCTTCTGGGCGCCACTGGGAAGCCAGGCCACCATGAAGAACATGCCGCAGATCGGCAGCGTCAGATATTGGAACGGCGGTATGAACTTCTCGACGAACTCGAACCGCTCCGAACTCGCGGCAAAGATAAGCCCTACCCCGAACGAAAACCAAGCCATGAACAGCCAGCCCGTCAAAAGCAGGCCGAGATCCTGGAACGGCGGGATGATGCCTGCCAAACGTACAACCGTATAGACGACAATGAGCGCCGCGGTCGTGCCGGCAATCTCCAGAAGCGCACGAGCAATCAGCGCATCCGCGAAGCGGATCTGACGATGATACATCAGAGGCATATTCTGACGAAGACACGAGACCGCGTGACCACTTATGTGGCGCCAGAGCGTCAGCGGCATGTAGCCGCTCAAAACGAAGGCTGCGACCGTCAATCCGTGCGCCTCGTGATTGAGCACCGTCCACATGATCATGACGCCCGTAGTCAGGATCATCGGTTCCAGCGCAAGCCAGAGAAATCCGATGTTTTCCCGCCCGTAGCGTATGAGCATTTCGCGCATGATCAGCGCACCGAGGACGCGCCCCTGAATCTTCAATCCGGTAATGAACTGCGAACCCCCACGCGCGCTTGCCGATACCTGATGCACTCGAAGCCCTCCTGGTCGCTACGCCGTCTCCATCAGACGGTCGGTCAACGATACCGGCGGAGTGCGACGGCTCAACCTTCATTGCGCCGGACTTGGACAATTACCGTCCAGAGCGTCCGCTTGCGGATATCCAACGACAGGCGATCATCATCAGAAAGGGCATGGCCATGGCTCTGATAAACTCCGAGAACGAAAATAAGAAAGTGGATACTGAGCAGCGCTCGCAACCTTTACGTCAAATGGTCGCAAGATCGATCAGCGGACCGACAAAAGCCCGCAGGCATCGCAAGCGCCTTGGCCGTATGCGCATTTATCTGCTGACAGTTGTCGCCCCTACCCTTGCCGTCAGCGCGTATTACGCGTTTGTCGCCGCCCCGATCTATGTATCGGAATCCTCCTTCGTCGTTCGTATGGCCGCGCCACCATCATCCAGCGTCTTTGGCTCTCTGTTGCAGAACAGCGGGATTACGCGCTCGCAGGACGATACTTTTTCCGTGCAGGAATATATCCGCTCCCGTCAGGCGCTGAAGGAACTTGCCGAGCGGCTTCCCATACGAGCTATTTTCGGCAGCCCGCAGGCGGATTGGCTGACGCGTTTTCCCCGCTTCTGGGAAACCAATAGCGAGGAACAGCTCTATAATTACTATTCGAACCGAGTGTCGGTCATTCACAACGACACCACAGGTATCACCGTCCTGCGGACGACAGCCTTTCACGCGCAGGATGCCGCGGACATGAACACATCATTGCTGGCGCTCGGCGGCGATCTTCTCGACCGGCTCAACAACCGCGCCCGTGGCGATGCGGTTCGCTTTGCCGATGGCGAGGTGCAGCAGGGGCAGCAGCGGGTCATCGACGCGCAGAGAAACATAACGAACTTCAGAAACAAGGAGCTGATGATCGACCCGAATGCCAGTTCCACGTCGATGATCGATCTCATCAGCAATCTGACGTCGGCTCTCGCCAACACGCGGGCACGCCTTGCAGAAACACGCAAGACTGCGCCGGACAGTAACTCCATCCCATTTTTGACGAGTCAGGCTGCTGCACTGGAGCAGCAAATCGAGAGTGAACGAGCCAAAATGGTCGGATCGGATAAATCCGTCGCGCCCAGAATTGCCGATTACGAAAGTCTCGTCCTGATGCGGGAGTTTGCCAACAAGGCGCTCGTTGCCTCACTCGATGCACTCGAAGCAGCCAGGGCTGATGCGCGCCGCCAGCAGCTGTATCTCGAGGTCGTCGTTCCACCGCAGATGCCCGACGAGGCAGAGATGCCTTATGAGCTCAAGAACATTACAGTCGTTTTTCTGTCCTTGAGCCTTTGCTATCTGCTGGGCTGGCTCATGGTCACCGCCATCAGGGATCACGAAAGCGGCTGATCCCGATATCAATCAGGATGCCAGAAGCAGGTATAAATCTCCGCCATGCAGGCGCGGATCTCTCGGCTGGCGATCGAATCTGGCGTAACATGGCCATAGAGACTGAATTCCGCATCGCGTGCGCGAATGTAATATCGCAAGGCAGCATCGATATCCCGCATGGCTTTATACAGATGCGCAGTCTGGATTTCGACGTCGATCACTGAGGCTGCATCAAGGTTTTGCGCATATTCACGATAAACATCATAGAGCCTCAGCGCCTCATCGAAATCGCCGGCTTCCTTGGTCGCGTTGGCGTAAACGGCAATCAGATCGATTTCGCCATTCGTCTCCACCAGATCGTACAATTGCACCCGCGCCTGATGCCAGCGCCGCGATTGAAGCAATTCCATCGCGTTCTGGCGTTTGCGCTCTATATCGATGCGCGAAAATCGAAGACGCGCCGACTCCAGATGAGCGGCGATATCAACATTATCGGGCTCGAGAACATGGGCTTGCTCGTACCATTGAAGGGCGGATTCCCACTCATTCATCCGATTGTAGAGGTGCCCGAGCTGGAGGTGAATGTCGACATCGTCGGGCTCTTCCGCGAGGAACTGCTGATATGCCTCAAGCGCCGCATCGAAATCCCCATTCTCCTTGTGAGCATGCCCCAGCTGAACGAATAGCGATACACGCGCCGGATTTTGCTTCAGCGCCTGCTGATAATAGAAGGCGGCCGTCGCCCAATCGCGCCGATCGCGTGCGGCATCCGCCTCGGCGAGAGCATTGACTGGCATATCGGCTTCGGCTGCCTCTTTTCCCGTCTGGCCGACGCGCAGGAGCGTCGATGCAAATCTCAGTTCTCGTCTCATGATACGCGCCGCATCGAAATGTTTCGGGGACGCAACCAGCGGTCTTCGGGAGAGCGCTCGTGAATGCGAACACGCAATTCGATGAAACGATGCTCCCGCTTGATGGCCACACACACGGTTCCGGAGAACGAACCGACCAGCGTCATGACCTGTAGAAAATCGAGACCTGAATTGGCGACGATCTCGATATCGAGCCTGGCCGTTTGCGGTTGGATAATGTCGAGATCCAGCAACCAGTCGCCTTCCGCCATGCTGCGCTTAGGACCTGTCAACAGCCAGCCCGACTGCACTGTCCAGTTGCCGTCATTGATCTGCAGCGGCTGGCACAGGAGATCTGGAGCGATCATCCAGCCGACGTTTTCCACCTCACGCACAAGGACGAGCATCGCCTGACCATCCGGATTGACCAGCAGCCCCGACGGCGTGATGTTTGCGTTGGAGGCATCGGGCAGATCATGCGTGTCATCGTCATCTTCAGGCAGCAGCGTATCCCAATACGCTGTCTTGCCATCTCGGCGCGCAATAGCGACAATCCGCTTCACTACGTCTCTTCGCTTAAGGACGCCGCGCCTAAGGTCGAACTCCATCCCCAATCGCTCGGCGGATGTCGGATCGCGGCCGCAGATCCGCGAAAATGCATGGCGCAGGAAAGCCGGGTCATCGTCTTTCGCGAATCGAACGAAATTCTCCAGCATGGCGAACTGGTCCGGTTCCCGACGCAATGCATGCAGGCCGGACAGGCCGTTCAATGATTGCGGAATGGGACGGCGAGCCCTCAGCGCGTCCACCACACGCAGCCGATTGGTGCCGCCGCGAATGGCGTTTGCAAGCGAAAGACGATCGTCCGCTGTCAGATCGACCTCCGTCAGGTCCAATGCCTTTGCCCAGGCGTCGATGAAGGATTCCGCGGGCAAGGAGAACACGTCTTTCGGCAGCGAGCTCAAAGGCTGCCTATGCAACTCGGCGATGGTCAATATTTTCCCCCAACATCTTCTCGATGGCTGTGACATGCCGCGCGGCAGTGCGCGGATAGGAATACCAATGGGCGGCCTGGCTGCGGTCTCGATCCAGCATCGAGAGCAGCGAGGGATTTTGAGCAAGGCTGAGAAGCGCTTCCGCGATGCACTCTATCTCGGTACTCCTCACGACGTGACTGAACGGCCACAAGTCGCGCAGAACCGGCGAGCGAGAGCAAAGCAGCGGGCGGTCAACGCTCATTGCGATACGCGCTGCCCCGGTCGCCGTTTCGGTCGAGTGGCCATACAGGAAGGAAAGCAGGTCGCAGGTCATAAGTTCGCGACGTAGCTCTCTTTCCGGAATGAAGTCGAAACGTGTGATGATCTTGTCGGATAGTCCGAGATAGGCGATCAGATTTTCGATCATGGCGCGTGCCGCGCGCGATTCATCGGCGGGCACCATGCAGTTGAACAACTTGAGGCGCAGTCTCGGCTCGTAGTTCAATGCCTCCGCAAAAGCCAATACTAGACGGTCGATGTTCTTGTGTGGCATCAGGAACCCGAAGGAACCGATGGTGAAATGCGACGGGTCCGGTGCAGGTGCATCTTCCGGCACCAAGAGGACACCGTGCGGTATGACGATCGGGTTCGGGTGACCCGCAGCCGAAACGGCTGCTGCATCCTCTGCCGAATGCAGGAAGACGATGTCGAACGCGCGGGTCCAGTCGAGTGACCCACCGCGCAGCGCCTCTTTTACGCTATGCATAGTCAGCACGCGCAGCCGATGACTGGTTGCTGCGATCGGCTGTGCCAGTAATTCCATGTCCGGTGTTGAGAAATGCCCCGGATGATGTTGCATCCATAAGACATCGCCGCGTCCCTGCTCCAGCCGTCCAGCCAGGCGTTTGAGCGAAGCAAGATCATAGCCCCACAGCCGCGACATGCTGCGCGGTGTTGCCTCGACCATATCAACGGGCGCTTCGGGCAGCGCATCGTCCATGATCCGCCGGGCAAAGATATGCTCGATCCTGCCCTCGAATGCGGGCGCGCTATAGAGGTGCTGCGAATAGGTGGCGATACCGCACTGCTGTTGCCAGGAGGAGATGAGATCGATGGTCCAATCCTGCCGTGGTTGGGCCGCTGTCCGCGTGGATCTTGCAAGAGCGCTCAGGGTACGGATAGCGACCGATCTCCAGCTGAAATGCGCTTTCAACAATGATTTCGCCTTTTCCGTTCGGCTTTGAGCCTCATCGGGATGGTCGAGCACGGCGCGCATCTGCGTTCCCAGATGCTGCACAGAGGGTTCGGCCCAAAGGCTATGAGAGCCAGCCACATGAGCCTGAGATGCCGACATATGGCAGTCGACCAGCCAAGCCGTATCGGGTCGGCAGAAATCGAGCTGGCCGCTGTAATTCGTGGTGACAACGGGAACATCGAGCAGCATGGCTTCCGCCAGCGGCAGGCCGAACCCCTCCCCCCTGCTCGGCGCCACCAACATCGCGGCCGAACGATAGAGTGCGCGGAGCTGGCTGGGATTGTAATGCTGGTCGATGATGGTGATGGGGGGAGCATCGGCGAGTCTGTCACGCCTGTCGGCTAGAACAGATGCCGAGATATTATTCGGATTCGGAAAAGTCTTGATTACCAGTTCGACCGGATCATCCGCATGGAAGCTGTCCAGAAATGCATCGATCAGGACGTCGACACCCTTGCGCGGAAAGCAGGAAGAGACATGCAGAATGCGTCTGCGCCCGCTTTCGGGCAATGGGGATGGCACGTCGTCAGCAAAAGCCGAGAGATGATCACAGCCATTTCCGGTAACTTCCACTGGTATTGTGACGCCGGACCGCGCGAAACTGTCGCGAACGAAATTCGAAATGACGGTCACAAGGTCGAGATCGCGGTTGAAGCGATCCACCAGATATTGCGGAAATTCGAGCTCCTCCCAGGCAAAGGCGACATAGGCATTCTGCCGTCCGACCATGTTATGGGTAGCCGGGGGCCAGGTATTGCGAAGATGGATGTCAAAGGTCTCTTTGAAAGGATAGTCATCGCGCATTCGGCGGATGATATCCGGTGCTGTCGCCAGATTGACATCGCTCTGCCAATCTTCTTCAGCCGAATGACAAGTGATATTGATGCCCAAATCGATGAGCGCTTGCGCAAGGTGGCGATTGACGATCGCCAGGCTGTAATCGCCTTTGAACACTCCGTCGAAGAAAACTGTCTTGCCGGCAAATTTTTCGATCAGCGATCGCTCATCGATGCGGTCTGCATCGAGCAAGTAGGGCGAGACAGCATCGTCATGGCGCATTCAGTACTCCCAAGCGCTGAAAACAAAAAATGAACGATATTTTTAAGGCTAAGAGTTTCTCGGTCATACGAAAGTCGAGACGGGACCGACACCTCAACATCCTGCTTCAATCGCCTGCGGGCGGTCTTAACCGCCCGCAGTTCGTTTTGCATTCGAGTATCAGGATGCTTGCGCATCCTGAACGATGTAACCCAGTTCCTCGGCTCGCTGCTCGAGGATCGCGCGGGCTTGCTCCAGCACCTTGCCGGCATAGACCGGAGGATAGCACCAGTCGTTCCAACCGCGTGTCGCCGTGCCCGACATCGCGCCGAACCGCAGGACGCCTGGCTCAAGGAAGGACATACGGCCACCGAGATCCAGGTAGGTTTCCGTTGGAGCGCCTTCGGCGAGAATGATCGAGTGCTGCTCCAGTTCGATATGGAAATATTCGAAAGGTGCGAGCGTCGCCTCCTGGGTAACGGTGGTTCCGTTGACGAGGAACTTGGCGGGAATCAGAGACGCCTCCAGGAACATGCAGTGATCCGGAGAGACATAGAGATCCCGCGAGGGGACGTTTTCGGCAAATGCCCCGGCCTGGATACGGATAGGAAGGGTATCGCGCGGCTTATCGACGGCCTTCGGATCGAGGCGCCGGCGACCGACCCATTTGATTTCCGCAACGCCCTTGTGAGTGACCACAAGATCGCCGACGCGCAAATCCTCAACCGGAATATCTCCCTCCGGTGTATGGATCAGCGTGCCGCGCAGGAAGCAGCTCGTAAACGTCAGCGTGTCGGTGCCTCCGTCATAGGTATAAGTGACGCCGGCCGGGATCGTATAGGAGCCAAGTGAGATGAGGTGAAGCGCATCGGTATAGAAGGTGACGGTATTTCCCGACTGGCCGACAAAGTTCGAACCGACGATCTCGATTTTGTCGCCGGATTGAACGTTTGTCACGTTCGGTGGCGTCGAAATGTTCAAATTGACGAGACCGGGATTGTACGAGAACAGACCAGTGCCATTAGCACTGGCAAAATCCACGGTGACGCCGTTCAGCAAACCGACGTTAAGCAGACTGGCTTCGACGTTAATGCTGGAGCCAGCGCCGATCGCATAAGTATAGGTGGAACCGGCTCCGATATTCGCAAGGCCGGCATTGATCGTCACGTTTGCGCCGTTGATCGCTTCGATCGTCGTGCTCGACAGCGCGCCGGTACCGACAAAGCTGCTGATATCGACATTAACACCGTCCACTATGACCGTGCCATTGGAAACCAGGTTCAGCTGGAGCGTGTCTGACGGGCCGCCGGCATTGCTGCTGTTGATGGTGGTCGTGCCGCCGTTGACTAGATTTACGTCAATCAAAGCCATGTTATTACCCTCTCCATTGGATTAACACGTTGTTTTCAAGCCAAATTTCCCGTCAGAACTTGTAGTTCAGACCCACTCGAACGGCATGAAAATCAAGGCTGCCTTTCGTGTTGAGGGCATCTCCCCCAAATTTGCTGCTGCCAAAATCGACATACTGATATTCGAGTTTTGCCGTCACATGATCGGTGAAGGCGTGTTCGACACCGGCGCCGACAGTCCAGCCGGCCTTTGTCTTGTCATCGTCGAAGCCGACGCCAGCCAATGCACCCTTATAGTTGACATGCCCATAGGCGAGACCGCCGGTGCCGTAGAACAAAGTATTGTCATAGGCGTAACCGATGCGAGGACGGACAGTGCCGTACCAGTCGATTTTGGACGATGCGCTTGCGATATCGCTTCTGAAGGAATCGCTGATGTCAGCACCCTGGAAATCAGCTTCAAGGCCGACTACCCAGTTCGGGTCGAACTGATAGTTGTAGCCGATTTGACCACCACCGAGAAAACCGGATCCCTCAAGCTTGCCATACCTGCCAAGATAATCTCCGAACGAATGGAAACCGACAGTGTCGTTGCCGCCGAAACCGCCGCCGGCGTTCAGACCCACATAGAAGCCGGTCCACGAAAATACCGGCGCCGCTTCGACAGGGGCTTGAGGCGGCGTGGAAACCGCAAGGTCTGCTGCATAAACGGTACTCCCCGCAACCGCCGCCATCAGAAAAACGGTGGATCCCAAAAACTTGCGCATTCGAAAATTCTCCTTAAAGGAATTCACGAGATTCAACATGTAACCTGTGAAAGTTCACGTTGAAGCCATAATATCGACGTGATTATAGCTGTAAATACGTAATTGCTAATAAATATCTTTATAAACTATACGTTATTTGTATAACGCTGTCGCAATATGTATTGAGGTAACGGTGATTCTATACTTGGGGAGCACCCAAATATTCCGGAATCTACCGTTGCGGATCAACACGGTTTAGAATCGGAAGGCGGGCTTCGCGTCGCTGCATGCGAATAACTTGTTTCGTCGGCAAAAGGTCGCCGTCAATTTCCGGTGACGTAATTGGATGCAGCCTGTCGCTTTCGATATAGACAGTCCACGCGCTGTTCTGCACGTTTCGAGCGCTACCGCAGATATCAATCTGCTGCGCCGGGAGGCCTGACGGGGCGGACCCTTTGAAGGAACGTCTGGCCTCCCAACTGCGCGCAATGCCCTGCCCCAACATCCCTTTCGGAAAGAACCTGCCGGCAGTGCATGCGCGAAAGCAGACGTATATGGTCTGTGCTCGCAATAGCATTCAAACGGGAGAAGAACTGGCGGCATCTCGGGCTGCAGCATTGCGAGACAGGTGGCGTGTCGGGCGTTAGGTATCGGCTTACTTTAAAACCGGCTTTCCAACGTCAGACGCAATCGGACCTCTGCTGTCGCTTTGCGTATGGACGACAGGACGGTGAAAAGCCACATCTTTGGAGCTATCGCAACCGCCAATTTGCGATGGACGGGAGGCCCGGCCGCCTTGCTTCAAGCACCGGTCGGGCCTCCTCGTTTGCACCATGCGTGGCTCACCATGCAGTTGCGTCTTTTCTCGCACACGCTGTAGCGCTTTGGGATTTCAGGGGACGGAAAGGTTTAACAGACCGGGCTTTAATCGCCGGAGGTAACAACGCGTATACTCACCGCATCCGCTGCCTTCAGGAAAGCAGAGCGAACCTGTTCAGGCGAGGCTCTGCCTTTGACGCCGTCGATACAGGCTTGCAGCGCTTCTTCGAAGGCATCCCCGCTGTGGATCGGCCATTGCGTAGTAAGATACTCGATCGCCTGGCCAATTGAAGCGATGAATTGAAGCTCGCCGCCATCAGGCGGTGCAATGCCGATAGGCGCGAATGCCAGCTCTTCTGGATCGTTGGAGGCGTCAAATGGCGGCGCCTGATCTTGATCCCCGGCGTTTTCGGATTTCGCGTGTCGCCGTCTCGTCACGAGCGTGGCGAGCAATGTCATGTCCCGAGCGATCTGGTCCAGGGCTGCTAGTTTGTCCTCTTTAGCTGGCGCCCCATCCAAACTACTCCCTTCAGCTTGCGTTCGCTCCTGGGGTAATGGCGGGCGGTCATCCGCGTTCGTCTGAGGACTGGGAACTTCAACAGGGATTGAATTAACGAGCTGCTCACCATGATCGAGGTCGGCGCCGCCATTCTCATCATTCCGCCGCATGCTGTACGTCCCAATGAGCGCCATCGAATACATCTCACTTACGGCAGGCGTGCCGTATCATGCTGCTTCGATAAAAGTACGACTAATAAAACGTATTTGATTGGTACAGGTTAAAGCTTTGAAACGATTTTGACCAGTATCGCGACAGGAAAAAGAGCGAATACTCATAAAATCATACGAATATTGGCTTATTTTCGATGTATAATTGTGGGAGTTTTCGCTTAAAAAGCCGATAGACATGCGTGAGCGCGACAGGCGCTCTTCGGAAGTCGTCACGCCGACCCGGTGCATGTCGCGTCAAGATCTGCGGTGTTTTGCGACGAAAAAAGCCGTCGGAACGTTGAAGGGGCGCACCGAAGTGCGCCGCCTGCTCAGACGATGAAGAAAGTCGATGGCGGAACCTGTAATGCGGTGGCAATACGGCGAAGTTTTGCCGGATCGGCCTCGGCTCCAGCCTCGATTTCAATGATTTCCTCACTGGTGAGGCCGCAGGTTTCCGAGAGGTCGTCAACGGTGTAGCCGATGGCTTCACGCGCCTGCCGCACGGCAGCAGCGATCTCACCATCAGGAACGGTAGAAACCTTTGAACTATCGATATTATTCGGAGTAATGGACATGAAATTTCTCCTTCCAAAGTCCGCCGGCCAAATCGTTGCCGGGTGAAGGCAGCTATTGCAGCCATGAGGCAAATCGGCCCAAACAAAAGCGGCCGAACGCTGCGTCAATATAGGCATCAATGCGGCGAGGGCAAGCACGCAGGCGCATAGCAGCCAATCGCTTGGCTCTCAGCTCATTTCGAAATTTAATATTCTGTGATGGCGACGACACGTCAGGGTTACAGAAGAACGAACTCTGCTGCGCGTCGTCTTGAGACGGTTGCCGCCGGCCGGCTGCGAACGCCACCTGCAACGATGACGATCACTTCCGGCCTTTTGCCTTGCGCACCTTGCGCTCAGCCGCAAGTAAAAGTCCCTTGAGTTCCGGTTCACGCACACGGTTGGCTGCTTCGACGAAGGAAACCCACTCGACACGGCGCTGGCCTCGCTCCGGGAAGTCCTGAAAGGTCTGCTCAACCTCAAGCAGATGCAATCCGACAATGCAGGGAACGCGATTACCGTCGGCAAGCTGCTTTAAATAGGTGAAATAGCCGAACGGCTTTTTCTTAACCTTGCCGCGTACGCCGGCTTCTTCGTAAGCCTCGATGGCAGCAACTTCATGCGGCTTCTTGCCCTTGATCGGCCAGCCCTTGGGCACGACCCATCGGCCGCTTTCCCGGCTGGTGACGACGAGCATCTCGGCTTCATCGCAGTCGGGCGTCTTCCTGTAGCAGATGGCGGCATATTGCTCATGGACCTGGCCGTGCAGCAACTCGTCCGCATGAGAGGCAAGTTCGGACAGAAAGCTCTCCGACCGTCGCAAGGCTTTTTGCTGCGCTGAGAGTGAGGAAGCCATGTGCGCTACTCGCGACATGGTCGATCGACGCACATGTTCCTCGAAGCTGGCTGGCTTGTGCTCACAAAAATCGTCTGTGACACGCTGCCCTCCTGTCCGCTTGGGTTTCGTCGAAATTCACAACTGTCAGTATGATGCTGTGAGCTGTTGCAGTGACAGTTTTATGAAGGCGGCTGTTGATGATGCGAGGGGCAGCAGCCATCTGGCGGTGCTACACGAAACTGTGATCAAACGGCACGGAAGTGGAAAACGGCCCTCGAAAGGGCCGTTTCATCCTTGGGAGGATGATGCGAAGTTTACTCGGCCGCCTGCAGGGCAGGCACCTCGATCTCTTCGCTCAATTGCCCCGCCATGGCGGCGGCAAACTTGGTCTGGTCGAGTTCATTTTCCCAGCGGGCGACGACGACCGTGGCTACCGCATTGCCGACGAAGTTCGTCAGTGCACGGCATTCGGACATGAAGCGGTCGATGCCGAGGATCAGCGCCATGCCGGCGATCGGAACCGACGGTACGACAGCAAGGGTAGCAGCAAGCGTGATGAAGCCTGCACCGGTGATGCCGGCAGCACCCTTGGAGCTCAACATGGCGACGAGCAGCAGCAGGATCTGGTCGCCGAAGGTCAGCGGCGTATCGGTTGCCTGAGCGATGAACAGCGCAGCCAGCGTCATATAGATATTGGTGCCGTCCAGGTTGAAGGAGTAACCCGTGGGGATGACGAGGCCGACGACGGAGCGTTTGCAGCCGGCACGCTCCATCTTGTTCATCAGGCCTGGCAATGCAGCTTCGGACGACGAGGTGCCGAGCACCAGCAGCAGCTCTTCCTTGATGTAGCGGATCAGCGCCAGGATCGAGAAGCCGTTATAGCGGGCAACGGCGCCGAGCACGACGAGCACGAACAGCAGCGACGTGGCGTAGAAGGTGCCGATCAGGAAGGCCAGATTGGCGATCGTGCCGATACCGTATTTGCCGATGGTAAACGCCATGGCGCCAAAGGCACCGATGGGGGCGAACTTCATCAGCAGGGCAACCATGCGGAAGATCGGCGTGGTCAGTGCCTGCAGGAAATCCGTCACTGGGCGGCCGCGTTCGCCGGCAGCGCCAAGCGCAATGCCGAAGACGACCGAGAAGAACAGCACCTGGAGAATATCGCCCTTGGCGAAAGCGCCGACGATGGTATCCGGAATGATGTTCATCAGGAAGCCAACGACCGACGCGTCATGGGCCTGTGCCGCATAGTTGTTGACGGCCTTCGTATCCAGCGTCGCCGGATTGATGTGCATGCCGGCACCCGGCTGCACGACGTTGGCAATGATGAGACCGACGATCAGCGCCAACGTCGAGAAGGTCAGGAAGTAGATGAATGACTTGCCGACGACGCGACCGAATTTCTTCAAGTCCGACATGCCGGCGATACCGGTCGTGACCGTGAGGAAGATTACGGGCGCGATGACCATGCGCACCAGCTTGATGAAGGCGTCACCCAGCGGCTGCAACGACGTGCCGAGCTGCGGATAGTAGTGACCAAGCAGGATGCCGGCGGCGATGGCGGTGAGAACCTGCACGTAGAGGTGCCGGTAGAAGGGAACTTTGGCGTGCGTTTCCGCGGCAGCGATGGGAGCAATCATGATGTCCTCCGTTAAGCCCAACCGATCTCTCGGCCCTCCGGGCGACGACTAGAATTCAACAGCCTCCGACTGTTTCATCATCCTCTGCAATGACCGTGCCAAATGCGCGCCATGATTTTAACACATTGCTTTTGTTGAGTTTTAATTTCCGGCGCGGATCGAAGATCCTCGATCTGTGCGACTATTCGCACAGATCGAATTGCGGCGCGCGCGAAATCATGCACAATACGGCAATGCTGCAGCGCCCGGCCAACGAACGATTTCTAACGCCCGAGCAACTGGGCCGGCGCTCCCGCCGGGTCTGGCTCGTGTTTGCGTTTCTAAGTGCGGCTGTCATTGCAGCTGGTCTTTATGGCGCGAATTTCTATGGTCGGCTCTCGGCAATAGAAACGCTGCAGAGGCAGGGGCACACGGATGCGAACCTCAAGGTCGCCCTGCTGCGCGCAGTCCTCGAACGTCCGCGCGCCCTGCCACTCTTGCTGGCCGACGATCAGCAGGTGCGAGATGCGCTCGCCGAGAAGCACATCGACGATGTTGTCGCCCTGGACCGTAAGCTCGAAAGTCTCGTCTCGGGCACCAGCGCATCCGTCCTTTACGTCACCGGCAAGGACGGCGTTGCCATGGCCTCCAGCAACTGGCGCGAGCCCTTGAGCTTCGTCGGCAACGACTATTCCTTTCGTGACTACTTCCGCAAAGCCATGGAAACGGGAACCGCCGAACATTATGCACTCGGCACGGTCAGCAATCGCCCCGGCCTCTACATTTCCCGCCGTGTCGGCGATGTCGGCTCTGCGCTCGGTGTCGTTGTGGTGAAGATGGAGTTCGATCAGCTGGAGGCTGACTGGAGCGAGACCGGCCGCCCCGCTTACGTGACCGACGAACGCGGTGTCGTGCTCATCACTAGCCTACCCTCATGGCGCTTCATGACGACCGCTCCGCTTGCGCGCGGGGAAGCCGACGCGATTCGAAAAAGCCTGCAATTCGGCGCTGCACCGCTTTCGCCCCTTCCGGTCAGCCATCCCGAAGAGCTTGGCCCGGATGCAACCATCGTGCGCGCCATTCTGCCCGGAAGCAGCGCTGCGGAATATTTGCAGCTGACAGTCGCGGTTCCATCGACGCCCTGGCAGCTCGGCTATCTGATCCCGACCGATCAGGCGATCGCCTCGTCCGTGCGCGAGACACGTTTCTTCGCTTTGACCATCCTTCTGCCGATCCTCGCATTCGCCGCTTTCCTGCTGCGACGCCGCGACGTATCGGCCATGCAGATCGCCGTCAGCCGGATCGCGCGTGAAGAATTGGAGCGCCGGGTTCTTGAGCGCACGGAGGACTTAAGCCAGGCCCGCGATCGGCTGGAGGCGGAAATTGCAGACCACCGTGCGACGGAAGCCAAGCTGCAGGGTGTGCAGCAGGATCTCGTGCAGGCCAATCGCCTTGCCATCCTGGGTCAGGTCGCCGCCGGCGTAGCCCATGAAATCAATCAGCCGGTGGCGACGATCCGTGCCTATGCTGAGAATGCCAATGTCTTCCTTGATCGGCAGCAGACGGAGCCGGTGAAGGAAAATCTTTCGGCGATCGCGGCGTTGACGGAGCGTATCGGCACGATCACCGAAGAACTGAAGGCCTTTGCCCGCAAGGGAAGGACTGCACCGGAGCCGGTTGATCTCAGAAGCGTGATAGAAGGGGCCGTGGTCCTGCTGAGGAGCCGTTTTGCCGGTCGGCTGGATGCGCTGAAGATCGAGTTGCCACCAACGGGCCTCGGCGTTGTCGGGACTCGCATCCGGCTGGAACAAGTGCTGATCAACCTCTTTCAGAATGCTCTGGAAGCCCTGGAAGGTCGCGACGAGGCCAAGGTGGAGGTGTCAGTGCACGAGACTTCAGAGGAAGTCGAAATTGTGGTTTCTGACAACGGCCCCGGCATTCCCGCGGCGATCCTCGACTCGCTGTTTACACCCTTCAACACGTCCAAGGAAAAAGGCCTCGGCCTTGGTCTCGTCATTTCAAAGGATATCGTCGTCGATTATGGCGGCCGGATCGATGTCGAGAGCAATGACAGCGGCACACGCTTCACCGTCCATTTGCGCAAGGCCACACCATGAGTGAGAGTTCCCCCGTTTTCCTGATCGACGACGATAGGGATCTGTTGAGAGCGACGAAACAGACGCTTGAACTGGCTGGCTTTGCCGTCTCCGCCTTTTCTGCCGCAAGCGAAGCGCTCCATGCTCTCAATGTCGATTTTGCGGGTGTGGTCGTCTCCGATATCCGCATGCCGCAGATGGACGGACAGCAGCTCTTTGTCCGCATCAAGGCGCTCGACGCCGATCTGCCGGTCATTCTGGTGACGGGTCATGGCGATATTCCGATGGCGGTTCAGGCGATCCAGGATGGCGCTTATGATTTCATCGCGAAGCCCTTCGCCACTGACCGGCTGGTGCAAAGCGTGCGGCGAGCTGCCGAGAAACGACGGCTCGTTCTGGAGAACCGCGCTTTGCGGCAGGCGGCGGAGCAGGCCCAGAGCGATCTGCCGCTAATCGGCCAGACCCCCGCAATTGAACGGCTGCGGCATACGCTGCGGCAGATCGCCGATACGGATGTCGATGTGCTTGTCACGGGAGAGACTGGCAGCGGCAAGGAAGTGGTGGCGAGCCTGCTGCATCGGTGGAGCCGGCGAGCGAAGGGCAATTTCGTCGCGCTGAACTGCGGTGCCCTGCCCGAAACCGTGATCGAGAGCGAGCTTTTCGGCCACGAACCGGGCGCTTTTACTGGCGCCCAGAAGAAGCGCGTTGGGCGCATCGAACATTCAAGCGCCGGCACCCTGTTTCTCGACGAGATCGAAAGCATGCCGCCGGCAATTCAGGTGCAAATGCTGCGCGTGCTGGAAATGCGCGAGGTGACGCCACTCGGCACCAATGAAGTCCGCCCCGTCGATCTTCGCGTCGTTGCGGCGGCGAAGGTCGATCTCGGCGATCCCCGCCAGCGCGGCGATTTTCGCGAGGATCTCTACTATCGCCTCAACGTTGTCACGCTTTCCATTCCGCCATTGCGTGAACGGCGCGATGACATTCCCCTGCTCTTCGGCCATTTCGCCGATCGTGCCGCCAATCGCTTCAACCGCGAGGTGCCGGCCATGTCCACAACGGTGCGCCGCCATCTGCGGGAGCACGACTGGCCGGGCAATGTTCGCGAACTCTCGCATTTTGCCGAGCGCTTCGTGCTCGGTCTCGAATCGACAACAACCGTAAAATCCGACGAAGCGCCGGCAGCGGATGAAGGCCTGCCGTTGCCTGCTCGAGTAGAGCGCTACGAAGCCGAACTCATCCGCGAAACCCTGTCGCAGAACAATGGAGATGTGCGCCGTACCATCGAAGCGCTCGGCATTCCAAGAAAGACCTTCTACGACAAGCTGCAGCGACACGGCATCGTCAGAGGCGATTTTGCCGGCTTTGACGGGGATGATCGCCGAGGCTCATGATCCGCTGCCGATCAGCGGATCATGCCAATCGAAGCGGGTTGGCGCGACGCGCTTCAGGCGCTGCGGCGCATTTCCTTGGCATTGGAACCGTCGCTTAGTCGGGTCGCTGCCTCGGCGGTGCGATCCAGAACCAGCATAGCTTGCGCGACCACCGCCGCAAGCGCTTCATCGCTCTTGGAAGCGGCCACCACCAGCGGCGCGCTCAGGCAAATTCTAAGGGCACTTGCCGGTACATCACCAAAATCGGCACAGCGAACGGGCTGGCCGAGACGCACCAAGGCAACTCCATCGCCTTCGACGGCCAGCTCCTTGTAGACCGCCGCCATTTCCGCTGCGGTCAGCATGGCGCCATCTGTGCAATTGCGCAGGTAAAACGAAAAGATGGAGGGAATTTCATCCCAGCGAAGAGCCGATGATGCGCCCCACAGCGCACGCCGGTCCAATGGCCGGCTCTGCAAAGGCTCGAAAGCCGGATCGTTCGCATGACGATCAGAGACGGCGTCGGCAAAAGCGGACAAGACGGCAATCATGCGATCTTCGGCTACGCCGACGAGGCGTTCGAGCTCGAACAACGCGGCTTTCCAGCGCAGCAGCAGGCCAAGATTGGTGCGGTCCGGCAAGATATTGCGAGCGGCCCAGCCTTCAGGCCACTCCGCTCTCCCGCAATAATCCGCCAAGGCTGCAGGCAGAGTGCGCGATTTGAAGCGTTCCGACATTTCTGGCGGGCACAGAAGCGCGCCGCTGAAAATCGGTCCGGCGAGGAATTTCGAACCCGTGAGCGCAACCATGAAGCCATGGGCGAGATAGGCCCGGATCGTTGCCGGTGACAGGCGAAACTGGCAGGCATCGATCATGATATCCAGCACGGTGCCGAAACGCTCCTTCAGACGCATGACGGTCTCAAGGCTCGGGGCCAGCAGGCTGGTCTTCGATACGTCTGTTACGACGAGAAGGCATCTGAGGCCGGCTGCGCGGGCAAGTTCGATGAGGCCGCGCAGCTCCTCTTCCACCTCGCTATCGGCGCGAAGGGAACCATCCTTGCTGCGCACGGCAATGGTGGCGTTGCGTGTTGCGTCCCCTGGCCGCAATTCTTCGCCCTTGGCGACGGACCGTGCGCTGCTGACGCGGCTCATGAAATGCCGCCCGGCCGTCGCCATCATGACGCCGCTGCCCGTTTCGTTCCCCATCAGCGTGATGGTCATCAGGGCACGTTGATCCTCGCCCGCCAGCAGTGCTGCCGAAAAGAGATGAATGTCCGTGCCCGATGTGGCCAGGATCGCATCGATCCGGGGTGCCGACGCTTGGTTAAGGCCAAGCAAGCACAACAGATCCTCCCGCACGCGCCCGATTTCGCGATCGTAGACAGTCGTCGGCGAGCTTGTTTCCATCTCCCGCCTCAGATCCGCGTAAAAGGATTCGACCGCGGCAAAGGCGGCAGCGGATATGGTCGATGCCGTCGACGAACCGAAAGCAAGATCTTCGGGCCGGGGCGCCGGACCATAGCCATACATGTTGAGCCCGGTGAGCGGATCGCAATCCAGACGTTCATCGCCACCCGACACCAAGTGTTTCAGCAGCGCATCCCTCGCCTCGCTCTGTTGCCTCGACAACGCACCCGTAGTCGCATTTTTATCCAGGGCACAATCGTCAGCAACTTGCTGCATGGAGAAGCATTCCTCTTTCGCCAATGTCGACACGCTTTGCAGAATCGCGCTGCGGTCTACGCCGAGCGGGGGGAGCCTCGGCAGTCGAACATTACGCTTCACAAGATGGAGCGAGGCTGACTTGCCAGGCCGGCAGCGCCAGCAGTAAGCGCAATAAAAAAGCTCGCGATCCGGAGGGTCGCGAGCTCATTTCTGCAAGGCGAATTGTCGGGTCAGCCGGCAGCTTCCAGCTTATCCTGCGTCTTCGTCTCGAAGTCGCTGGCATCGTGGCGCTCGCGCAGCTGCTCGGATGGATCGCCCGACATGCGGTTGACCATGCGGCCGCGCTTGACGGCAGGACGCGAGTAGATTTGCTCGGCCCAGCGCTGCACGTTCTTGTAGTCCTGCACCTGCAGGAACTCGGTCGCACCGTACTGCCACCCCTTGGCCAAACCGCCGTACCACGGCCAGATGGCGATATCGGCAATCGTATAGTCGCTGCCGGCGATATATTCGCTTTCAGCCAGACGGCGGTCTAGCACGTCGAGCTGGCGCTTCACCTCCATGGCAAAGCGATCGATCGCATATTCGATCTTCGTCGGCGCATAGGCGTAGAAGTGACCGAAACCGCCGCCGAGATAGGGAGCGCTGCCCATCTGCCAGAACAGCCAGGAGATGCATTCGGCACGCGCCGGCTGCTCGGTCGGCAGGAAGGCGCCAAATTTTTCGGCGAGATACATCAAAATCGAGGCCGATTCGAAAACGCGAACCGGCTTCGGGCCACTGCGGTCGAGCAAAGCCGGGATCTTCGAATTCGGATTGACGTCAACGAAACCGCTGCCGAACTGGTCGCCCTCACCGATCTTGATCAGCCAGGCATCATATTCCGCGCCGCTATGACCGAGCGCCAGCAGCTCTTCCAGCATGATGGTGACCTTCACGCCGTTTGGCGTTCCAAGCGAATAGAGCTGAAGGGGATGGCGTCCTACCGGCAGTTCCTTCTCGTGAGTCGGGCCGGCAATCGGGCGATTGATATTGGCGAACTGGCCGCCATTGGCCTTGTTCCAGGTCCAGATTTTCGGCGGGGTATATTCGGCAGGGCCGGTCATGGGCATCCTCCTTTTTCGGGAATCGAATTTGGGCGATCTTCGATGTAGCGCGCTACATAGATCGCACATAGGGGCCGCTCTTCATTTTTGCGAGAGGAGAATGCGCACTCTTTAACGCGGAAGCGCTCTTGCCGCCTGGGTTAGGGCGCGACTCTTCGACCGCGTTAGGCCATTGGCAAATGTCTGGAGGTTCATGAAACGAAAAAGCCTGCCGCGGGAGGAGGAGCGGCAGGCTTTTTACAAGAACCGAACAGCGGATGGGAGGAGGAGTTCCGCTATTCCTGCAGCCGTCCCTGGGAGGAGGATAAGGACGTCTGCCAAGCGAAGGGATGCGGGAGGAGATGCATCGCTTCGATGAAGACGAACATACCAGTCTTTTGCTCAGTTCATAGGCATTTCTTTGCAAGGCAGTTATGCGCCATGCGAAAACCGGGCAGCTGAGTCAATCGCAATCTTCAGCCAGCGCGGCGAAGAATGAGCGGGATACCCATAAAGCAAAAGCGCCTGCTCGGAGGAACAGGCGCTGGCATAATGCATGCTTTATAAGGAGCCGGTGCGGCCGTTAGCGAGCGATCGCTGCGCGGGCAACGTTGCGGATTTCGCCGCGATCGATACCCAGGTCGTGCAGTTCGCGCGTGGACATACGGCCCAGTTCGGCGACCGTCTGACGATACTTGCGCCAGTTATTGAAAGAGCGTGCTACGTTCATGATGATCCCCTTTCCTTGGGCTTTCGAAGCTGAGCTGCCGTGCTTGGCGCTCCCGTCGCTTCGATGAGAAATATATAGTCGAAACCCTCGGCTTTTTGCAGAGCTAAGGAATCACTGCACCTATGCACATACTGCATATGTCGCCCGAAAAGCAGGCGGTCGTCATCCTGTCGATCACGCCTGCCTTTGCGATTTGCTGATGACAGCGCCTCCTTTGTCTGCGAAAAGAAGAGAGATGAGAGACAGGGGCGTCCGCCATCCGGCGGGCTGAGAAGCACCCTTCGAACCTGAACCAGATCATGCTGGCGGAGGGAGTCGCTCGGGACCTCGCGAAGCTGAAGCACGTCGTCCCTACGCGTCTCGCCGCCTGAAAGGGGCGATATGCAAGACCAAATCACACCGGGCAATCTACTTCGCACCATGCGGGAAAGCCCTCTCCTGGTGCAATGCATCACCAATTTCGTCGCCATGAATATCGCGGCCAATGTGATGCTTGCCGCCGGGGCATCGCCGGCAATGGTACATGCCGAAGAGGAAGCCGGCGAGTTTGCCGCTATCTCCGGCGCACTGACGGTCAATATCGGTACACTCTCGTCCGGCTGGCTTGCGGGCATGCTGACGGCTGCGAGGTCGGCAAGCAATGCCGGCAAGCCCTGGGTCCTCGATCCCGTCGCCCATTATGCGACCGCATTCCGTCGCGATGCCATCGCGCGCTTGCTGGAACTAAAGCCGGCAATCATTCGCGGCAACGCATCCGAAATCATCGCGCTTGCCGGCGGCACGAGCCGCGGCCAGGGCGTCGATAGCAGGGATGCCGTCGAACAAGCCGAAGATTCCGCCCGACTGCTCGCCGAAAGGCACGGCTGCGTAGTGGCAGTCACCGGCGTTACGGATTTCGTGACGGATGGAGGGAAAGCGCGGCGCATTGCCGGAGGATCGCCGCTCATGCCGCAGGTGACGGCACTCGGCTGCTCCCTTACTTGCCTTGTCGGTGCGTTTGCGGCGGCAGCTCCAGATGATCCTTTCGATGCGACCATAGCGGCGCTTGCCGTCTTTGCCGTTGCCGGTGAACAGGCGGGAGCAATTGCAGATGGCCCAGGCTCTTTCTCCTGGCGCTTCCTCGATGCCCTTGCCGCCCTCACCCCGGAAACGCTGGATCGCGACGCAAGGATATCGGCAGCATGAAACAAGACTTCGATCTATCGCTCTATCTCGTCCTCGATCCGCTGCTATGCCGTGATCTCGGCATGGTGGAGACGACGCGGGCGGCGGTGGCCGGTGGCGCTACCATCATCCAGCTTCGCGACAAGGAGGCTTCGACCGCCGCCATGATCGAGACCGGCCGCGCCCTCAAGCAAATCCTGCACGGAACGAATGTCCGGCTGATCGTTAACGACAATGTCGAGGCCGCCATCGCCATCGGCGCCGATGGCCTTCACATCGGCCAGGAAGATATGAATGCCGCCGACGCTCGCCGCGTGATCGGCCCGGACATGATCCTCGGCCTCTCGGTGGAGACGGAGGCCCTCGCCTCCGCCATCGATGCCCGGATTGTCGACTATGCCGGGATCGGCCCGATCTTTGCCACGCCCACCAAGCCCGACCACAAGCAGCCGATCGGCTTCGACGGGCTTGCCCGCATCGTCAGGCTTTGCCCCGTTCCATCAGTCGCGATCGGCGGCGTGAAGGCAGAGCATGCCGCGAGCGTTTACTTAGCCGGCGCCGATGGTCTTGCGGTCGTCTCGGCCATATGCGGCCAACCGGACCCGCAAGCCGCGACAACCATCATCGCGAAAGCCATCAAGGAGGCTCGCCAATGATCCGCAATGTCTTATCCATCGCTGGCTCCGATCCCTCCGGCGGCGCTGGCATCCAGGCCGACCTGAAGGCTTTCTCGGCCCGCGGCGTTTATGGAATGGCGGCTCTGACTGCTTTGACGGCGCAGAACACGCAGGGCGTCTCCGGCGTCCATCCCGTGCCCCCTCATTTCGTGGCAGACCAGATCAATGCGATCTTTGCCGACATCCGTGTGGATGCTGTCAAGATCGGCATGATCGCCAATGCCGCCATCGCCAATGCCGTTGCGGATATTCTGGCGCGACATCGCGATATACCCGTCGTTCTCGACCCGGTCATGATCGCCAAGGGTGGTGCCGCCCTGCTCGCTGCCGATGCCGTTGACGTGCTGACCACACGATTGCTGCCGCTTGCGACCGTCATTACCCCGAACCTGCCCGAAGCGGCTGCGCTGTTGCATGACGCGGAGGCGAAAAGCCGCGAAGACATGGCGCGCCAGGCGCGTGCGCTGGCAGCGCTCGGGCCTTCGGCTGTCCTCGTCAAGGGTGGTCATCTCGAAGGAGATGAAAGCCCGGATGTGCTCGCAAGCGGAGACCATGTGACCTGGTTCGAAGCTGAACGGCTGCCGACCAAGAATACGCATGGAACGGGCTGCACGCTCTCCAGCGCTATAGCCGCGGAGATTGCCAAAGGCCTGTCGCTTGCCGATGCTGTCGCCGTCGGCAAGGCCTATCTCGCCGCCGCAGTTGCTGCTGCAGGCCAGCTTTCCGTCGGCAGCGGCCATGGGCCTGTGCAGCATTTCCATGCGCTCTGGCACATAAGCAAGGAGTAGAGAAATAAGTGTCGCTCAAGGAGCGGATCGTCATCATCTCAGGCGCCGGGCGCGGTCTCGGCGCTGCCATCGCAACGGCCTTTGCTCGGGAGGGCGCAAAGGTTGCCATCAAGGGGTCGTTTGCGGGAGGGACGGAAACCTACGCTAAGCTCTACCGGGGAATCTCACGGTTCAGTTGCGCGAAGTTTTTTCTGAGCCTGGACTGCGGTGAAAAAATTGAAAGAGCCCATGATGAGCAAGGCTATTGCGAACGGCTTTAAGGCGGACGAGAGAGTTGATTGCAAGTGCGGCTGCATGAACCCGCCAAATAGCACCATAAAAGCTGCAAAAACCAAAGCTTGCAAAATAGCGTATTCGGCCACTCGCCCTAAAGATCTTTCCCTCAAATTCTCTGCAGGGAAGAAGACCGTTAGCCCCTTCATAGCCAGCATAAGGAGCGGGAAAAGCAAGCCAATCTTAAAGAGGTTCACCACTGTTATGTGGTCATCGAGAAGATAAAGAAACATTGGGATGAGAACTGCAGGCGAAAGGTGGAAAAGATAATCTCTTAGGACCTGATTGCGCACGCTTTCATCTCCGAATGAAGGCTATTCAAAAATCCTAGGTTATTGGGCATCGAAGTCAACCGGATTAGCGGCTCTACGCCAATTCAAGAACCCGCTTTCCATAGTCCCTAAGTTCGCCCTTCGGATGACATATCGATAGCGGGTGACGCGCTCAATGCTGAGTTCCTTGCTCAGAACGGAAAAGGACGTGGCGCGCTTTGCCATGGTGGCCTCGTCCTCAAGTAACGGCCCGTATGAAAAAGGCGCTGCCTCCAAGGCAACGCCGATATTGAAGCTTTGCAGCCGGCTGGTTCGGGCAGCTCAAGCCCAGCCCATGGTCAGCACGCCAAAGAGAATGACGGCGCCGAGCACGATACGATAGATGACGAAAGGCCAGGTCGAAAAGCGCTCAAGGAAGCGCATCAGCCCCCAGATGGTGATGAAGGACGCTATGCTGCCGACGATCAGGCCAACGAGCAGTACCGACCAGGCTTCCATCGGAATATGCGCCTTGTGAAGCTCATAAAGCTCCTTCAAGCCGGCAAGAGCGATGGCCGGTAAGCCGAGCAGGAAGGAGAACCGTGCCGCCTCCTCTCTTTTCAAGCCGAGGAACAGTGCGCCGGTTAGGGTCGAACCCGAGCGCGAGACACCGGGGATAAGAGCACCGACCTGCGTGATGCCGACAAAAAGGGCATCCATCAGCGTCATCTGTCCGATATCCTTCCTATGGCGGCTGTAAAGCTCAGCGACCGCCAAGAGCAAGCCCATGACCACGCAGGCGATGCCGATGACCCAGAGGCTGCGGAAAGACGTGCCGCAAGCGTTCAGGGAGGATGACAGCAGCAGGCCGGCGATCACGATCGGTACGGTGGCAATCACGATGGCGATGGCAAGCCGGATGGAAGGAGAGCTCCAATCCCTTTGCCTGATCGCATCGAGCGATCCAAAGGTGACGTAGCGGACGTCGCTCCAGAAATAGGAGACGATCGCGGCAAGGGCAGCAAGCTGCATCGTAGCCGAGAAGGCAGAACCAGGGTCCTGCCAGCCCAGCAAGGCCGGCACTACGCGCATATGGGCAGTGGACGAGACCGGCAGTAGCTCGGTCAATCCCTGCACGATGCCCAGAATTGCGATCTTGGCATAACCCAGGGCAACAAAGCCCGTATCCACGCCTTGCGTACAAACATCAGCCACGTTTTGATATCCTCAGTTGTTCAGGGGGCTTAGCACCGGAGTGGTGCGACGAACTAGCTGTGAAACTGGTTCCCAAATTGAACTTGGCAACACCTGGCGAAGGTGTCGCCAATTTCATATCGGGACAAGCTGAGGATATAGCCGCGCAGGCTGAACTCTATCTGAAATTGCCGGCTCGAATTTCGGAGTTTGGCGTATTTCTAGCCTTCATCCTCCGGCAACGCCTGCATGTAGCGAATCATGGTGTAGAAGCCGGCGAGGAGGACCAACGCGCCTGCCGCATGATGCAGATTGTGCAGCATCGTATGGTGATGCCTGAGCAGAAGGCAGCTCAGATTGTAAAGGGTTATGGCCACCGCCGTCATGAGAGCGGCCAGGAATAGCGCCATGTTTCGCTGAAAGAAATCAATCATCACGCACACCTCGTTTGAGTGCCAACAGATTCCATAAGGATTGGGGAGGAATTACGACAAAGGCACTGAGCCGCGGCGCCGTGGCAGGCGAACACCGATGGGGCTCATTTCGTATAGAGCGCGCGCGATCTTTCCAGATGCTTGAGCATCGCCTGCTCGGCGCCATCGGCATCGTTTTCAGCCAGACGCGCAAGAATTTCCTCATGTTCGACAAGCGTGAACTTTTCCTTGCCAGTCCAGATCAGCATGTCGGTATGATAGGCTTTCAGCCATGCGAGCATCGCTTCGCTGACGGCAGCAAAGATCGGATTGCCGGAAATCTGGGCGATGCGCGTATGGAACTGCATGTCCGCAGAAATGAAGTCCTCGGCATGTCCGAGTGAGTTGCGCTGCCGGTCGATGATCTCACGGAGATCGGCAACATCTTTCTTGCTCGCGCGCTGTGCGGCCTCGCGTGCCATGCCGCGCTCGAAGAAGATGCGGGCGCTCTTCAACTGTTCAAGGGAATCAGGTGATTGCGACAACATGATCTTTGCGGTCAGGTCGACCTGCCGAAAGATCGACTTCGCCGTGAGCTGAAGCACCTTGGCACGTTCGCCATGGGAGATGTTGACCAGCCCCATATTGGCAAGGGCCTGCATGGCCTCCCGGATCGCCGGACGTCCGACACCGAAGCGTTCCATGAGGACACGCTCTGACGGCATCTCATCACCCGGCTTGAGCTCTCCCGACGTGATCAACCGTTCCAGCCGGTCGAATACTTCATCGGATAGCTTTCGGCGTACAATTTGTTCGACTGGCTCGCCCATGGAATCCCGCTTTCCCAAAGCTTTACTCCCTTATGCATTTTTGGCCGCCATGGCGGAAGCCCCACCCTACCGACAACCGGGCAAAAAATAGTTTGCAGAAGTTGGAATACTCATTATACCAGATCACCAGTTTGCGCCACGCGGAAAATCGTCGGCGAGAGGAGCATTCACCCACTCATGACCATCACCATCACCTACCGTATCGAAACGCCAGGCAGTATCGAGGCGATGGCTCGCAAGATCGCCAGCGATCAGTCGACAGGCACCTTCGTCGCTGTGCCGGGCGAGACGGAAGAACTCAAGGCGCGCGTGGCCGCGCGTGTCGTCGCGATCCATCCCCTTGCTGACGCGGAGCGTCCGACTTGGCCGGAGGTGGCCGAGGGCCACGGTCCGATCCATCGGGCCGATGTCGACATCGCCTTTCCGCTGGATGCGATCGGCACCGATCTTTCGGCACTGATGACGATCGCGATCGGCGGCGTCTTCTCGATCAAGGGCATGACCGGCATCCGCATCGTCGACATGAAGCTGCCGGAGGCCTTCCGCAACGTGCATCCCGGCCCGCAATTCGGCGTTGCCGGCAGCTTGCGCCTGACCGGCGTCAACGGCCGCCCGATCATTGGCACCATCGTCAAGCCGGCGCTCGGCCTTCGGCCGGAAGAAACGGCGGCACTGGTCGGCGAGCTGATCGGCTCCGGTGTTGACTTCATCAAGGACGACGAGAAGCTGATGAGCCCGGCCTATTCGCCGCTCAAAGAGCGCGTCGAGGCCATTATGCCGCTGATCCTCGATCACGAGCAGAAGACCGGCAAGAAGGTCATGTATGCCTTCGGCATTTCGCATGCGGATCCCGATGAGATGATGCGCAACCACGATCTCGTGTTGAAGGCAGGCGGCAATTGCGCCGTCGTCAACATCAATTCCATCGGCTTCGGCGGCATGAGCTTCCTGCGCAAGCGCTCCGGGCTGGTGTTGCATGCGCATCGCAATGGCTGGGATATCCTGACCCGCCATCCCGGCGCCGGCATGGATTTCAAGGTGTATCAGCAGTTCTGGCGCCTGCTCGGCGTCGACCAGTTCCAGATCAATGGCATCAGGATCAAATATTGGGAACCGGACGACAGTTTCGTCGAATCCTTCAAGGCGATCCGCACGCCGCTCTTCGACCCCACAGACTGTCCGCTCCCCGTTGCCGGTTCCGGTCAATGGGGCGGCCAGGCGCCCGAAACCTATCAGCGCACCGGCCGGACGACGGACCTTCTCTATCTCTGCGGCGGCGGCATTGTCAGCCACCCCTTCGGACCGGCGGCCGGCGTTCGTGCGATCCAGCAGGCCTGGCAGGCGGCGGTTTCGGACATTCCGCTTGAACAATATGCCAAGGACCACCCGGAACTTGCCGCCTCGATCGCAAAATTCAGTGACGGCAAGGACGCCTGAGAGCAATGTCCAATCTTCTTCTCAACTATTACGGCGATGATTTCACTGGCTCCACCGACGTCATGGAGGCGCTTGCCTCGAACGGCGTGCCGACGGCTCTCTTTCTCGGCGTTCCGAGCGAAGCCACGCTGGAGCGGTTCAAGGATTGCCGCGCCATCGGCATTGCCGGCACCAGCCGCAGCGAGACGCCGCAATGGATGGACGAGCATCTGACATCAGCATTCGAATGGCTGAAGAGCCTCGATGCCGCGATATGCCATTACAAGGTCTGCTCGACCTTCGATTCCAGCCCCAGGATCGGCAACATCGGCAAGGCAATCGAGATCGGAAAAGCGCTCTTTGCGCAATCCGTCGTACCGGTCGTGGTCGGAGCGCCGCAGCTCAAGCGCTACACCGCTTTCGGCCACCTTTTCGCGGCCTATCAGGGCAAAATCTTCCGCATCGACCGGCATCCTGTCATGAGCCGGCATCCCGTCACGCCGATGGATGAGGCCGATCTAGCCGTGCATCTGAGCAGGCAGACGTCCCTCCCCGTCAGCCTCGCCGATCTCGTCACGATCCGCGCAGCCGACGCCGATGCGCGGATCGATGCGCTGACGGGAGACAAGGAGGGTATCCTGCTGCTTGACGTCGATAGTGCGGAAACGCAGGCAGGCGCAGGACGGCAGCTATGGCGTCTGGCAAGCAAGGGCAACGCCTTCGTCGCGGGCTCATCCGGTGTCGAATATGCCCTTCTCGATGCCTGGCGCAGCGAAAGTCTGATCGGAGAGAAGCCGGAGTTCGCTCCTCCCGGCAAGGTCGATCGTCTGGCTGTGGTCTCCGGCAGTGTATCGCCGACGACTGAACGGCAGATCCGCTGCGCGACGGCCAATGGTTTTGACGGCATCGATCTCGACCCCTTGGCGCTTGTCGGCGAAGATGCCGGGCAGACGCTGGATGCGGCAGTGGCCTCGGGCGTAGCCAGCCTAAAGGCCGGACGCAGTGTCATCCTTCATACGGCGCTCGGCCCTTCCGCCGACCGCGGCGGCGATATCGACCGTATTCCCGGCGCTCGCCATCGCCTGGGGCAAGCTCTCGGCACGATCCTGCGACGGTTGATCGAAGCGGAAAATCTCGGCCGCGCCGTCATCGCCGGCGGTGATACGTCGAGCCATGCGCTCAAGGAATTGCGTGTCGAAGCCCTGACGACACTTCTCCCATTACCGCAAACGCCGGGATCGCCGCTTTGCACCGCCCATGGCAGCTACGCGCCCACCAACGGCCTGCAGATCGCGCTGAAAGGCGGGCAGGTCGGCACAGACGATTACTTCGCGCAGATCCGCGACGGCAGGGGATCATAGCTGCGTCGTTCTTCAGCATGATATTGGCATACTCATTGACTCATCATACCACTTGCGATACCACATTCTGAAAGTGAACGAGGTACTAACATGACTGCAATTGCTCTTTTCGGCGCCGGCGGCAAAATGGGCTACCGGCTCGCCAAGAACCTGAAAGGCTCGCGCTTCGATGTGCGCCATGTCGAGGTCAGCGATGCCGGTAAAGCCCGCCTGAAGAATGACCTTTCCATCGATTGCGTCCCCGTCGATACCGCGCTGGATGGCGCAGACGTCGTAATCCTTGCTGTACCTGACACGGCGATCGGCAAGGTCGCCGCCGGCATCGTCGACAAGCTGAAGCCCGGTACGATGGTCGTCGCTCTCGATGCCGCAGCCCCCTTTGCAGGCCATCTGCCGCAGCGCGAAGACCTCACCTATTTCGTCACCCACCCCTGCCATCCACCGATCTTCAATGACGAGACCGACATGCAGGCGAAGAAGGATCATTTCGGCGGCCTCTTTGCCAAACAGCATATCGTCTCCGCGCTGATGCAGGGTCCGGAAAGTGCCTATGCCCTCGGCGAGGAAATCGCCAAGGTCATCTGGGCGCCCGTCATGCGCTCGCACCGCGTCACCGTCGAGCAGATGGCGATGCTGGAGCCGGGTCTTTCAGAGACCGTCTGCGCCTCGCTGCTCGTCGTCATGCGCCAGGCCATGGATGAGTGCGTCGCCCGCGGCGTTCCATCGGAAGCTGCCCGCGACTTCCTGCTCGGCCATATGAACGTGCTCGGCGCCGTCATCTTCAAGGAAGTCGATGGCGTCTTCTCCGACGCCTGCAACAAGGCGATCGAATTCGGCATTCCTGCCTTGATGCGCGACGACTGGAAGAAGGTGTTCGAGCCGCAGGAAATCGCAGACAGCATCCGTCGCATCACCTGATCGACGTTCCCGGGAGGGCGTCGCCCTCCCTTTGCCGCCCTGCCGGGAACAGGGCCTGTTTCATAACTGGGAGGAGACCATGAAACTGAGACGCAGACTGACACTTGCAGCCTTTACCGCTGCACTGGCGCTGGGCACGGCAGTGCCGGCCTTCGCGGCCGATTTGATCGCGATCATCACGCCGGCCTTCGACAATCCATTCTTCAAGGCAGAGGCCGTCGGCGCCGAAGCCAAGGCAAAAGAGCTGGGTTACGAGACACTCGTCATGACGCATGACGACGATGCCAACAAGCAATCGGAAGTCATCGACACCGCCATCGGACGTGGCGCCAAAGCCATCATCCTCGACAATGCCGGCGCGGATGCGACGGTCGCTGCCCTGAAGAAGGCCAAGGATGCAGGCATCCCCTCCTTTCTCATCGACCGCGAAATCAACGTCACCGGCATCGCCGTCGCCCAGATCGTTTCCAACAATTACCAGGGAGCACAGCTCGGAGCCCAGGAATTCGTCAAGCTAATGGGCGAGAAAGGTAACTATGCCGAACTCGTCGGCCGCGAAGCCGATACCAATGCCGGTATCCGCTCGCAGGGCTACCACGACGTCATCGACGACTATCCGGATCTGAAGCTGGTCGCCAAGCAGTCGGCGAACTGGAGCCAGACCGAGGCTTATGCCAAGATGGAAACCATCCTGCAGGCAAATCCTGACATCAAGGGCGTGATCTCGGGCAACGACACCATGGCGATGGGGGCGATTGCCGCCCTGCAGGCCGCCGGTCGCAAGGACGTGATCGTCGTCGGCTTCGACGGCTCCAACGATGTCCGCGATTCGATCAAGGCAGGTGGTATCAAGGCAACGGTCATGCAGCCGGCCTATGCCCAGGCTCAGAAAGCGGTCGAACAGGCCGACGCCTACATCAAGAACAAGACGGCGCCGAAGGATGAGAAGCAATTGATGGATTGCGTCCTCATCAATGCCGACAACGCGGACAAGCTTGAAACCTTCGCACTGAAGAACTGATGGCGGACCACTAGAGCCGGATGATTTTAGGTCTGTTCGACCTAAAATCTGAATCCGGCCTAGAATCAAAGAAGTAGAGCGTGATGTCGTCCGAAAACCGCCTACACTTTTCGGCATCACGCTCTGGGTTGGAGGGCGCGGCAAAACCGCGCTCTCCGGAGCTTTTCTGCAAAATCGAGGTGCATTGCATGTTGAGGATCAGAGGCGCGCTCGTGGCCTTTGTATTGGCCGCGGCATTGCCCGGCTGCAAGATTATCAAGACGCCGACGCCCGAGGAGAAAGCGGCAGCGGCGGCAAAGAGTGCCTTCGACCCTGCAACCAAAGTGGAGGCGATCTGGCAATCCCAGGTGCTGCCCGCCATTGATAAACGCGCGGGCGAACTCAAGACGGTGTTGCAGGCGATAGCAACGAATCCCGATGACGCCGGCGCGAAATACGGAAATCCGCGAAAACAGGCTTCATCGCCCTGGACCTACGCCGTCAAGCTGAGTGGCAACATCGTGGCTGCCGACACAGCCTCTCGCGCCGGAACCCTCGATGTCGATGTGGATGGCGACGGCAAGGCGGATGTAAAGGTGCAGATCGGTCCGGCGGTCCGCGGCACGGCGCTGCGCGACGCGCTGGATTTCCTGGACTTCAACGAATTCAGGAACCAGATCGAATGGGCTCAGTTCGGCAAGGCCTTCAATGAGAAGGCAAACGCATCCTTTCTGGCAGCTCTGCCTCGCGACGGGCTGGTTGGGAAGACGATCACTGTGACGGGTGCGTTTCCGCTGCCCCCATCCGGTCAGCTTCCTTTGATCACCCCTTCGGCCCTGACGTTGGGGCAATGACCATGAGCGAAACGACAAGCAACGACA
The DNA here is from genome assembly GCF_057784355.1 of Martinezella sp. CNPSo 3959. Classification (NCBI taxonomy): domain Bacteria; kingdom Pseudomonadati; phylum Pseudomonadota; class Alphaproteobacteria; order Hyphomicrobiales; family Rhizobiaceae; genus Martinezella; species Martinezella sp. CNPSo 3959. Next base: position 64,113 of record NZ_JBXSOV010000014.1, on the reverse strand, counting down.
TCATCCTGCGCCTGGAGGACGTTTCCAAGGTCTATTCCGGCATCGTCGCCGTCAAGCACGCCAACCTCGAGCTGCACCGCGGCGCGGTCAACGTGCTCGTCGGCGAAAACGGCGCCGGCAAATCTACCCTGATGAAGATCATCGCCGGCGTCGAACGGCCGACTTCGGGGCGCATCCTGCTTGAGGGCGAGGAAGTCTCCTTCAGCAGCCCGGCCAACGCGCAGGCGCGCGGAATCGGCATGATCTTCCAGGAGCTCAATCTCTTCGCCAATATGACGGTGGCCGAAAACATCTTTGCCACGCGCGAAATCACCCGCGGCATTTTCGGTATCGATCATAAGGCACAGATCGCAAGGGCCAACGAGTTTCTGGATCGGCTCGATGCCGGAATAGGCGCCGAAACCATGGTTGAGGACCTGCCGATCGGACAGCAGCAGCTTGTCGAGATTGCCAAGGCCATCTCGCTCGATGCCCGCATCCTCATCATGGACGAGCCGACATCGGCGCTATCCGCGGCGGAGGTCGATATTCTGTTCAAGGTTATTGCGGAGCTGAAGGCTCACGGCGTGGCGATCGTCTATATCTCGCACCGGCTGGACGAGCTGATGCGGATTGGCGACTATATTACCGTGCTGCGCGACGGGCAGATCACCGGCCAGGCCATGGTTCGCGATATCGATACGAAATGGATCGTCCGGTCGATGATCGGATCGGATGCCAAGGACTTTGCCAGGGACGGAGGCCATACGATCGGCAAGGAAGCCTTCCGCGCCGAAGAGATCAGCCTGCCGCGACGTACCGGCGGCCTTGCCGTCGATCATGTCTCGCTGTCGGTGCGTGCCGGCGAAATCCTCGGCATCTACGGCCTGATGGGGGCCGGGCGCAGCGAATTCTTCGAATGCGTAATGGGCCGGCATATGCATTCGACCGGGCGGATCTACATCGATGGCGTGGAGGTTCGCGCCCGCGACACCACCCGGCGCATCCGGCATGGCCTCGCCTTGATTCCGGAGGACCGTCAGCGCGAAGGATTAGTGCAGGTGCTGTCGATCGCCAGCAATTTGACGCTTGCGAGCCTCGGCCGCTTCGCCCGGCTGTTTTTCCATATCGATCCAGGTGCCGAAAAGAACGCCATTCGCGACATGATCCGCGATCTCTCCATCAAGGCGCCCAATCCCGATTTCGAGGTCACCTCCATGTCCGGCGGCAACCAGCAGAAGGTCGTCATCGGCAAGGCGCTGATGACCGACCCGAAGGTGCTTTTGATGGACGAGCCGAGCCGCGGCATCGATGTCGGCGCCAAGGCCGACGTTTTTCGCACCATGCGCAGGCTCGCCAGCAAGGGCCTGGCAATCTTGTTTTCAACATCGGACCTTGAAGAGGTCATGGCACTTTCGGACCGCATCGCAGTGCTCAGCAACGGCAAGCTCGTGACCGTTCTCGACCGAAGCGAAGCGACGGAAGAGGCCATCATCGCGGCATCCGCCAAGGGACACGGACATACAGGGAAACTCGCGTCATGACCGCAGATACGTCCTCCGCCTTTGCGACCAATCGCTCGAACGGCTCCGTTCTCTTGACGCTGATGAAGCTCAGGACCTTCATCGCGCTGTTCGCTGTCGTCATCTTCTTTGCGATCTTCGCCCCGAACTTCACCTCGACCGCCAACATCATCCTGATGTCGAAGCATGTCGCGCTCAATGCCTTTCTCGCCATGGGCATGACCTTCGTGATCGTCACCGGCGGGATCGATCTATCGGTCGGTTCGATCGTCGGCCTTTGCGGCATGGTGGCCGGTGCCCTCATCCTGAATGGCGTCGAACTGCCGATCGGATATACGGTCTACTTCAACATCTACGAGATCATCCTCATCACACTGGCCGTCGGCCTAGGGATTGGACTCATCAACGGACTGCTCATCACCAAGCTCAACGTCGCGCCCTTCATCGCCACGCTTGGAACGCTCTACATCGCCCGCGGCCTGGCGCTTCTGTCTTCCGACGGTCAGACCTTCCCGAACCTGGTCGGGCGGCCGGAATATGACACGACGGGCTTCGATGTCTTTGGCGCCGGCCGCCTGCTCGGCCTTCCGGTTTCCATCTGGATCCTGATCGTGCTCGCGCTACTCGCCGCTTACGTCGCCCGCTCGACGCCGATTGGCCGGCACATCTTCGCCGTCGGCGGAAACGAGCGCGCCGCGCGCATGTCCGGCATCCGCGTCGATGTGGTCAAGATCTTCGTCTATATGTTCTCAGGCCTCTGCGCCGCGATCGTCGGCATCGTCATATCGTCGGAGCTGATGGCGGCACATCCGGCAACCGGCGAAAGCTTCGAGCTGAACGCGATCGCGGCGGCCGTGCTCGGCGGCACTTCCATGTCCGGCGGCCGCGGCACCATCGGCGGGACGATCATCGGCGCCTTCGTCATCGGCATTCTTTCGGACGGGCTCGTGATGATGGGCGTCTCATCCTTCTGGCAGATGGTCATCAAGGGGCTGGTCATCATCATCGCTGTCGTCGTGGATCAGGCGCAACGGCGCCTCCAGCAGCGCGTAACTCTCATGCAAATGGCAAAGGCAGGCTGAAATGGCAGAACTCAAGGGCGCATTGATCGGTTGCGGCTTTTTCGCGATCAATCAGATGCATGCGTGGCGAGACATCAAAGGCGCCAGCATCGTTGCGATCTGCGATCGCGACCCGGAGCGGCTGAAGATCGTCGGCGACCAGTTCGGCATTGAGCGTCGCTATGCGGATGCCGCAGCGATGTTCATCGACGGCGGCTTCGATTTCGTCGACATCGCAACGACGGTGCAAAGCCATCGCGCCCTGGTGGAGATGGCGGCCTCTCACAATATCCCGGCGATCTGCCAGAAGCCTTTCGCAAAGACGCTGAGCGATGCAAAAGCCATGGTTGCGACCTGTGCTGCGGCCGGCGTGCCGCTGATGGTGCATGAGAACTTTCGCTGGCAGACGCCTATTCAGGCCGTCAAGCATGCCCTCCAGTCCGGCGCGATCGGCGAGCCCTTCTGGGGGCGTTTCTCTTTCCGCTCCGGCTACGACGTATTTTCGGGGCAACCCTATCTGGCCGAAGGCGAACGGTTCATTATCGAGGATCTCGGTATCCACACGCTCGATATCGCCCGCTTCATCCTCGGCGACGTCACCTCGTTGACGGCCCGCACCAAACGGGTCAATCCCAAGATCAAGGGCGAGGATGTTGCAACCATCCTGCTCGACCATGGGAACGGCGCGACCTCGATCGTCGACGTCAGCTACGCCTCCAAGCTTGCGACCGAACCCTTTCCGGAGACGCTGATCGAACTCGACGGCACGAAGGGTAGCATTCGCCTCTCGCGAGGTTATCACCTCGAGGTCAATGGCCCCGATGGCGCGAGCGTTACGGACGCATCGCCGCGACTTCTGTCCTGGGCCTCGCGCCCCTGGCATAATATCCAGGAAAGCGTTCTGGCGATCCAGCAGCATTGGATCGACCGTCTTGCTTATGGCGGCGAGACTTCCACGTCAGGCGCCGACAATCTCAAGACGCTGGCACTTGTTGAGGCCGCCTATGAGAGTGCGGCCAGCGGGCGCCTGATCGATATCGGAGCGATGCTGCGATGAAGACCGAGATCGATCCGTTTCAGCTTTACGGCACGCGCGAGCTCGAAACGCCGCCGATGCGACTGACTTCGGGCAGGCTGGATGTCGATTTCAAGGACGGCAATCTCCGGACCATTCGCTATGATGGCATCGAGGTTCTGCGGGCTGTTTCCTATCTGATCCGCGATCGCGATTGGGGCACCTATTCGCCCGATATCGACGATCTACGGATCGAGCAGCGTCACGATGGCTTTTTCGTCAGCTATCTAGCGCACTGCGCTGGCCCCGAGACCACCGAGCTTACAGTCGACGTTCGGATAACGGCTCAAGTCGACGAGGCCCTGATCTTCGAAGCAACGGCGCTCTCGACGACCGGCTTCGAAACCAACCGCTGCGGCTTCTGTATCCTGCACCCGATCGTCGGCGTTGCCGGGATGCCTGTCTCGGTTGAGCATGTCGACGGCAGCCACGAGAGCACGCATTTTCCCGACCTCATCGAACCCTGGCAGCCCTTCAAGGATATGCGGGCGATTACACATAGCGTGGTGGCGAACGTAACAGCCGAATGCCGCATGGAAGGCGACACCTTCGAGATGGAAGATCAGCGCAACTGGTCCGATGCTTCCTACAAGACCTACGTTCGCCCACTCGCCCTACCCTGGCCTTATCGAATTCCGGCTGGAGAGCCGATGCGGCAGCGCATCGTTCTGACCATCGGGGATATGCGCCGCCTGCCTCCCGCCTCCACCTATGGTTCGGAAGAAACGCCCGCGGTCGGGCTTAGCGCTGGAGCAAGGTCCGGAATCATGCCGTCCATCGGCCTTGTCATTACGCCGGAGGAGGCGGATGCGACGCTAGCTGCGCGCGACCGGCTGGCTGAAATCGGACCGCAGGAGCTGCTGTTTCACTTCGATCCCGATGCCGGCCACGGTGCCGACGCCTTCAGACGCTTCGCCGCCGTTGCCGCACTCCATCCAGGCAAATCGACGCTCGAAATCGCATTGCCCTGCCGCCAGACACCTCTCGTCGAGACACAGCAAATAGCAGACTGGATGCAGGCGGCCGGCTTCAAACCCGATGCAATCATGATCTCGCCTTCCGTCGACCGGCAATCGACCCCGCCGGGCAGCAAATGGCCGGAATGTCCGCCGCTCGAGGAGGTCTACGCCGCCGCGCATGCGGCCTTTCCCGATATGCGTATCGGCGGCGGCATGCTGAGCTACTTCACCGAACTCAATCGCAAACGAGTGCCCGCGGGCGCTCTGGATTTCATCACTCATTGCACGAATCCGATCGTGCATGCAGCCGACGATCTCAGCGTCATGCAGACGCTGGAAGCACTGCCATTCATCACACGTTCCATACGTGCCATCTACGGCGACAAACCCTACCGTATCGGCCCATCCACAATACCGATGCGACAGAATCCCTATGGCAGCCGGACAATGGACAATCCCCGCGGCGGCCGTATCGCCATGGCTAAGATCGATCCGCGTCACAATGCCCGCTTCGGGGAAGCTTTTGCGTTGGGTTACGCCGCCCGTGTCCTCGATGCCGGATTGGAATGCCTGACGCTTTCGGCGCTGACAGGCTCCTTTGGGCTAATCGCCGCAGCGAACGAGCCGTCGGCGGCAGGCGCCAAACGGCCATTGTTCAATACGATTGCGACGCTGTCACGCCTCGCCGGCAAGCAATGGCAAGAATGCCGGTCGTCCGATCCGAGCGCGATACTCAGCTTCATCACGGTACAATCCGACGGAGCGCGGTCGCTCCATCTGGTCAGTATCACACCCATCCCACAACTGGTGGAGTTGGGGGAGTTCCGACTTAAGGAACAGAGCGGAAGCAACAGGCTCATGCTTGATGCCTACGGCACTCTTTCGGCTGAGTTGATGGATTGACCTTCAATCGTAGACGCGCATGTTAGTCCCAACAATCGCAATGATTTGGAGGACTGCGTGAAGACGAAGAAGCTGATCAACGAAGGCGCGGCCGCCGTGGATGAAATGCTAGCTGGGATCTTGGCAGCACATCCGCGCCATCTCCGCGCCGTTGAAGGATCGCCACGCTCGATCGTGGCAAACCATGGCCCGCGAGCCGGCAAGGTCGGCCTGGTCATCGGCGGTGGTTCCGGGCATGAGCCGACATTTCTCGGCTTCGTCGGCAAGGGGCTGGCCGATGCCGCCGCTATAGGGAATGTCTTTGCCTCACCGCCGCCCGATCCGATCATCGAATGCGCCAAGGCCGTCGATGGCGGCGCCGGCGTGCTGTTCATGTATGGCAATTATGCCGGCGACGTCATGAATTTCGACATGGCGGCGGAAATGCTGGCCATGGACGATATCGAGGTGCGTACCGTCCTGACGACGGATGACATCGCCTCGGCGCCGATCGATCAGAAAGAACGCCGTCGCGGGGTTGCGGGCAATGTCTTCATCTTCAAGGCCGCCGGTGCCGCCTGCGATCTGATGTACGGTTTCGACGATGTGGAACGGGTGGCACGCTGGGCGAATGAGCGCACCTATACGATGGGTGTTGCGCTTTCACCCTGCTCGCTGCCACAGACACGCAAGCCGAATTTCGAGATCGGCGCCGACGAGATGGAAATCGGCATGGGTATTCATGGCGAGCCCGGTGTCGCTCGCGGACCAATGCGATCGGCAGACGAAGTAACGAGCGAACTTGTCGGCAAAATCCTCGATGAGATGAAGCCGGCGCCGGGCGACCGGGTCGCAGTGCTCGTCAATTCGCTTGGCTCGACGCCGCTGATGGAACTCTACATCATGATGCGCAAGGTCAAGTCGATGCTCGACCATGCGGGCGTCGTCATTCACCTATCGCTGGTCGGCAACTATTGCACGTCCCTGGAAATGGCCGGTGCCTCGATCACCCTCATGCATCTGGACGACGAGCTGCAGCGGCTCATCGATCACCCCTGCGATTGCGCCATGTTCCGCTCCGGCGAGGCGCTGTCATGACGACGATTACAACGGAAGACCTGAAGTTGCTGTTCGTGCGCATCGCCGAGGCGATGGCACGCGAGAAGGACCATCTCTGCGAGCTGGATGGCGTCATCGGCGATGCCGACCACGGCATCGCCATGGAGCTAGGCTTCGCCGCCGCAGCTAAAGCGGTTTCGGAGCTGGATTCATCGACATCCGATCCGACGCTGGTCTTCAACACGGCAGCGAAGTCCTTCCTGAATGCCGTGGGTGCCTCGTCCGGGCCGCTCTATGCGACCGCCCTAATGCGTGCGGGTGCCGTCGCCAAAGGGAAGAGCACGCTGAACGACGACGATATGGTCGAGGTGTTTTCGGCCCTCGCCAAGGGCATCCAGGATCGAGGCAAGGCGGAGGTCGGCGAAAAGACCATGGTCGATGCCTGGACGCCCGCCGCCGCCGCCAGCCGCGCTGCCCGGGATCAAGGGCTTTCACTTGCCAGCTGTTTGGCCGCCGCTCTTGAAGCCGGTGAAGCGGGTGCCGAAGCCACCAAAGATATGATCGCGGCAAAAGGCCGGTCATCGCGCCTCGGCGACCGAGCGCTGGGGCACATGGATCCTGGCGCCGCGTCGGCCGTCGTCGTTATGGCCTGCTTTCGCGACCACTTCATATGATACTGCTGATAAGCTCATCATACCAGTTGACATGTTGACAACGATTTGTCAAAACCGCCCTCAGCTTTGCTCAGAGGAGGACGGGAAATGGCTGGCAACTTCAAATATGCGCGTTGGTTCGGCGCTGCTGCGATAGCGGCGACGGCTTTTTCGGCAACCAATGTCGCCGCGGAAGACCTGACGCTGTGGACATTGAACTTCGACAATGGTGCGGCAAACAGCGCGCTTAAGAAGGTGGCGAAGGATTTCGAAGCCGCCAATCCCGGCACCCATATCGAAATCGTCCAGCGCGGCGTCGATGAGCACAAGACCGCGCTTCGTGTTGCAGCGGGTTCGAGCAAAGGCCCGGATATCTATTTCAGCTGGGCCGGACTTGGCCTTGGGGGCGAATATGTGAAGGCGGGCCTCTCGCTGCCGCTGGACAAATACTATACTCAATACAAGTGGAACGACGAACTGCTTCCGTCCGCCGCCGCTTTTGCCGATCTCTATCCCGGCGGCAAGCATGGCGTTCCCTTCACCTTCAAGGGTGAGGCGATCTACTACAACAAGAAGCTCTTCCAGAAGGCTGGTATCACCGGGGAACCGAAGACCTACGAGGAGCTTCTGGCTGCAGCCGACAAGCTCAAGGCCGCCGGCATTCCGGCCTTCACCTTCGGCGGCTCGGTCAACTGGCATGTCATGCGCCTGATGGACGTGCTGCTCGAAACCAAGTGCGGCGCCGACAAGCATGACGCGCTGATGGCGATGAAGGCCGATTGGACGAAGGAGCCCTGCGCGACCGACGCCTTCACCGAATTCGCCAAATGGACGAAGGACTACACGCTGAAGCCCTTCATGGGGATCAGCAACCAGCAGTCCTATACGCTGTTCGTCGCCGGCCGCGCCGCGATGATGCTCGAAGGCGACTGGCTGGTCAGCCAGCTGAGCGGCAGCAAGGTCAATCTCGACGATTACGGCATCGTGCCGTTCCCGACGAACACCAATCGCCTCTATGGCTTTGCCGAGTACAATTACGTCAGCACCAAGAGCAAAAGCCCGGATCTTGCCGCCAAGTTCCTCGACTATTTCCTGTCGACGAAAGTGCAGCAGGATCTCGTTGGCCAGATCAGCTCGATCTCGGTCAACAAGAATGTCCAGTACACCGACCAGAAGCCGCTCGAGGCGAAATGGCTTGAGATCTTCAAGACCTACAGCAAGGTCTACATGAATGGCGACCAGGCCTTCCCGCTTGACGTGACAACCGAATACTTCCGGGTGATCAACGATGTCGCCTCCGGCAACGTCCAGCCGGCCGATGCTGCCAAGCAGCTGCAGACCTTCATCGCCGGTCGTACCTGATCTATCGAGGGGGCCGCCAATGCCAGTTGTGGCGACGGCTCCCTCACCTTCATGCCCACGTGCCAGCTGCCGCCGGGAGCAAGCAGAATGTCATTCCGCAATCGTACTCATGACCCCCGCTTTCAGGCAGCGATCCTGCTTGCCCCGGCCATGCTGATCTATGTGATTTTCGCGCTCTATCCGATGCTGAACGTGGTGGTGCTGAGCTTCCAGAAATGGAACGGCCTCGACCCGCAGCGCCCCTTCGTCGGCCTCGCGAACTATCAGTATATCTTCACGCAGGATCCGGTCTTCTGGGTTGCCTTCCGCAACACGGTGATCTGGACGATCATGTGTGTGATCTTTCCACCCATGGTCGGGCTGCTGCTGGCGCTGAGCCTCAATCAGAAGCTCTTTGCCCGCAATACCTTTCGCGCCATCTTCTATCTCCCGGTCATCATCGCCCCAATCGCTGTCGCGACCATGTGGAAGTGGATGTACGATCCGTTCTTCGGCCTCTTCACCGAAATCCTGACATCGATAGGACCGCAGGGCTGGATCCAGGACTGGCTCGGCGACAAGGATATCGCACTCTATTCCGTCTTCGTCGCCTTTCTCTGGCAATCCGTCGGCTTTTCCATGGTGCTGTTTCTCGCCGGCCTGCAGAATGTCTCGCAGACGCTGGTGGAAGCCGCCCGCATCGATGGCGCCGGGCGTTGGAACATCTTCCGCTATGTCACTCTGCCCGCGCTGCGCACGACGCTGACCATCGTGCTGGTGCTGTCGGTCATTTCCTCACTGAAGGCCTTCGACATCGTCTATGGCCTGACCGGAGGCGGGCCGGCGCAATCGACGCAGATGCTGGCGCTCTGGGCCTTCACGCAGGCCATGCAGATCTTCGATTTCGGCCGCGGTGCTGCGATCTCCGTCGTCCTGCTGCTCATCACCATCGCCATCGTCATTCCCTATCTGCGCTGGACGCAGAAGCATGAGGAGGCCGAACAATGACGGCAACATCGGCCACATCCATGTCGGACGACTTCGAGACCATCATACCGGCAAAGCGCAAGCGCGATCCTGTCCTGATCGGCCTATGGATCGCACTGCTGGTCGTCGCCGCGATCTGGCTTGCACCTTTCGTCTTCATCGTCTTCACCTCGCTGAAAACGCAGGCCGATGTGACATCGACGGGTGCCTTCATGCCGCCGCTCGATCCGGCCTTCGAAAATTATTCGAGCGCCTGGGGGCGCGGCAATTTCGCCAATGCCTTCCTGAACAGCACCATCATCACTGTGATCAAGGTGCCGCTCGGTCTCATCCTCTCGGCGATGGCCGCCTATGCGCTCGCCAAGATCCGGCTGCGGTTCAGCAAGTTGCTGCTGCTCCTCGTCGTTTTCGGCACGATGATCCCGTTTCAGGTCATGCTGGCGCCGCTGTTTACGCTGGTCAATTCACTCGGGCTCATCGACACCTACCCGGGCGTGATCCTGCCCTATATCGCCTTCGGCGTGCCCTATCAGGTCTTCATTCTTCACGGCTTCTTCAAAGGCATTCCGAAGGAGCTGTCAGAGGCAGCCCTTATCGACGGCGCTAGCCATTTCACCATCTTCCGCCGGATTTTCCTGCCCGTCTGCCTACCGGTGCTCGCCGCGCTGCTGATCCTGGACTTCGTCTCGACATGGAACGAGTTCGCCATGGCGCTCGTGCTGCTGCAGGATCAGCACATGTGGACGCTGCCGCTGGGACTCATGTCCTTCCAGGGGCAGTTTTCCAATGATTACGGGCAATTGAACGCGGCGATCGTCATGACCGTGCTGCCGGCCACCATCGTTTATCTGATCTTCCAGCGCTACTTCGTCTCCGGCCTCACTTCCGGCGCGGTCAAGGGCTGAGCGGTCGCTCCATCCATACATCTTCCGAGGAGAACATCATGTCCAACGCGTCCGTCGAAAAATGGGGCGTCTTCGAAGCGGCCTTCAACGGTCCTTCGAGCGGCAATCCCTATCTCGATGTGGCATTCGATGCCGTCTTCAGCCAGAACAGCCGCGAGATCCGCGTACCCGGCTTCTACGATGGCGACGGCGTCTATCGCGTTCGCTTCATGCCGGACAATGAAGGCGATTGGTCGTTCCGCACGCGCTCGAAGACATCGGAACTGGACGGCAAGACCGGTTCTTTCGTCGCCACCAAGCCATCCGAGGGCAACCACGGCCCCGTGCATGTCCATAACAAGTTCCATTTTGCCTATGCCGACGGCAAGCCTTTCCTGTCGTTCGGCACGACCTGCTATGCCTGGACGCATCAGCCGCTCGACATGCAGGCACAGACGCTCGAGACGCTGAAGAAATCGCGCTTCAACAAGATCCGCATGGGCGTCTTCCCCAAGGACTATCCCTATAATGTCAACGAGCCGCTCTACGCTTGTTTCGAAAAGGGTGCGGACGGCAAGGAAGACTTCGATCGGCCGAACCCCGTCCTCTTCCGCCATTTCGAAAAGCAGGTCGCAGCCCTTTGCGCTCTCGGCATCGAGGCCGATATCATCATGTTTCACCCCTATGATCGCTGGGGTTACGCTGACATGTCGGCCGAGCAGGATTTCCGCTATGTCGCCTATCTCGCGGCACGGCTTGCCGCCTATCGCAATGTCTGGTGGGCGCTTGCAAACGAATATGACTTTCTTCTCGACACCAAGCCGCTGCAGCAATGGGATCGCTATTTCCACATTCTCGAAGAGAACGATCCCTATGGCCGTCTGAAGTCGATCCACAACGGCGAGCCAACGATGAACTTCGATCATCGCAAGCCGTGGGTCACCCATACCTGCATCCAGAACTGGGACGTGAAGCGCACGCAGGAATGGCGCGAGGCCTATGGCAAGCCCGTCGTCAACGACGAGCCGGAATATGAAGGCAACATCATCCAGTCCTGGGGCAATCTGACGGCGCAGGAACTGGTGCATCGCTTCTGGATCACCGTGACGCGCGGCGGCTATGCTGGCCACGGCGAAACCTATTCGCATCCGGAAGACCTGATCTGGTGGGCAAAAGGCGGCGAGCTGCGCGGCGAAGCATGGAAGCGCATCGGCTTCCTGCGCGACCTGCTGGAGCAGGATGTCGTCAACGGCCTTGAACCGATGTCCTCTTATGGCGAATGGCCATGGACGCGCGTCTCCGGCGCGCGAGACGGTGATGTCAGCTACGTCTATCTCGGCGAGCACCAGCCGGTCATCTGGTCTACCGGTCTGCCGAAGGACGGGACCGACTATGACGTCGACATCATCGACACATGGGAGATGACGATCACACCTGCAAAGAAGGTGGAAGCGCCCATCCCGCATCCGACGCGCCATGGCGCAATCGTGCGCGGCGGCAAGGCGGATGCGGCCTTCGGCGTGGAACTGCCGGGCAAGCCATACCAGGCGTTGCGCATCCGCAAGAAGCATTGATCCAAGGGAAGAATGTCATGTCCGGATTGACCATCAAGAACGTCAGGAAGTCCTACGGCGCAGTAAACATCATCCATGGCGTCGATGTGGAGATCTCGGACGGCGAATTCGTCATTCTCGTCGGCCCATCTGGCTGCGGCAAGTCAACGCTGCTGCGGATGATTGCAGGGCTGGAAGACATCACCGGCGGTGAGATCTCCATCGCCGGACGGGTCGTCAACGATCTGCCACCGAAAGATCGCGACATCGCCATGGTGTTCCAGAACTACGCGCTCTATCCGCAAATGACGGTAGCGCAGAACATGGGCTTTGCGCTGCAGCTTGCCGGGGCGAAGCGCGCCGAAATCGATCAGAAGGTCGGCGAAGCCGCCAAGATCTTGGGCCTCCAGCCATTATTGGATCGCAAGCCCGCTCAGCTTTCCGGCGGCCAGCGCCAGCGCGTCGCCATGGGCCGCGCCATCGTACGCGACCCCAAGGTCTTTCTCTTCGATGAACCGCTTTCCAATCTCGATGCCAAGCTGCGCGTGAAGATGCGGGCCGAAATCAAGGCGCTGCATCAGCGCCTGAAGACGACGATCGTTTACGTGACGCATGATCAGATCGAGGCCATGACCATGGCCGACAAGATCGTCGTGCTGCAGAGCGGGAAGGTGGAGCAGGTCGGCTCGCCGCTCGAGCTTTACGACCGCCCGAGAAATGTCTTTGTCGCTGGCTTCCTCGGCTCACCAGCCATGAATTTTCTCGAAGGCAAGCTTACCGGCGGTGCCTCACCGGAATTGGTATCGCCAACCGGCACACGCATCCAACTCGCCAACGCTCCGGCTCAATCGGAGGGTCGGGAGGTTATTCTCGGCATACGTCCGGAAGATATTTCCTTCGCATCGGAGGCAGGCGTTACCGCAACCGTGACCGTCGTCGAACCCACTGGCTCGGAAACACACGTGGCGCTTGAGTTGGAAGGCAAGGAATTGACGTGGGTGATGCGGGAGCGCGCCGAACTCGCACCGGGGCAAACGATTCAGATATCGCTCAAGACGCCAAACCTGCACTTCTTCGACAAGACCAGCCAGCAACGACTGTAGGAGACAGCGCCTGGCGGACCTAAATCACTCAGCTGCGCGCCTTTGGGTACCATTCATGACCGAAAAAACGCGTTTGACGAAGGCATCGCCGTCGAACTGCCGCGCAGCTCCCTCTGTCACATGATCAGGGCGATCGAATATGAACGTCTCGATGTTGACGATCGGCAAGTTCAATCGCGTCCGCACGTCCCCGATCATCGCGGTATGCGTCACCACCAGGTGACAGCCGGTTGGATCGAACCATTCCTGAAGACCGGTCGTCGGTATGGCTGCGACCGTTAATCCCTGTTGCGACAAAAGCGAACTGATGCGTGAGGCAATCTGCTGATTATCCAGACAGATCAGCACATCGGTCTGCGAAGGGGACGGCGCATGGTTAGCCAGCATCAAACAACCTCTCGTTCACTCACATGCCCGAATATAATGATTCGGCAGGTAACGGGGTGTTATAAGTTGTTACATTTTGTTTCAAAATTAAGGCAGTTCCCACAGCCATATCGCGGCGGCGGAACCTCACATATCACTTAAGACATCCAAGATACTGCATTGACATCATGAATTTTATTGGCAAACCACAAAAATGTCTGGCGTGATAACGCGGCTAAAGTCGACAATCCCGATGATCTCACAGAAGCGAGCAATAGCGCAGCGCGTCGTAAATCGCGGCATGGATATTGCGGCTTGCGATCGCATCACCGATGCGGATCAGATCGAACGAACCGGCTTCGTTCTTGACGGGCAGCGGCGATCGCCTGGCGATCAATGCGGGATAATCGACGGCACCGAGATTGCGCGACGAGGCCTTTAGCTCAAGGTAAAGTTCATCATTCGCCACGGTGCCATGCTCGACGACCACCTGGGACACCCGGCGCTCCCATTGCGTCTCCTCCGAGAAATCGGACCCTAGAACCGCAACGAGTGCATTGCCGTCGCGGCGCACCGATTTCAGGCGCGTATTGATGGTGACCCGGACATTCTTCTCGGCAAAGGTCTTGGCATAGGGCACATGATTCATGCCGCCCATCTCGGGGGCGAAGAAGCGCTCCGGCGAGACGAGTTCCAGTTCTGCGCCGCCATTGGCAATGACTTCTGCCGCCGACATGCCCGGATGTCCGCCATTGTCGTCGTAAAGCAGCACCTGGCCCTCGGCCTTAACCGCGCCGGCCAGAATATCCCAGGATGAGGTGACGAGGCTGTCGCCGCTCTCCAACTCGGGAGATTGCGCGATACCGCCCATCGCCACGACAACGAGATCAGGCTCGAACGCCATTACATCGTCAGCTCCCGCATAGACGTCGTAGTGGATCGTGACGCCCAACCGCTCCAGCTCCGCCAGCCGCCAGTCGATGATGCCGATCATCTCCTTGCGGCGCGGGTTGCGGGTGAGCAGATTCACTTGTCCGCCGGCCTTGCTGCTCGCCTCCAGCACGTCGACCTTATGGCCGCGCTCGGCCAGCACGCGCGCCGCCTCCAGGCCCGCAGGCCCAGCACCGATGACGACGGCCTTGCGTGCTGTTGCTGCCCGCTCGATCCGATGCGGCATTTCGGCCTCGCGGCCGGTCGCCGCGTTGTGAATACAGAGCGCCTCTCCGCCCTCATAGATGCGGTCGAGACAGTAGGTTGCGCCGACGCAGGGACGGATATTAGCCTCCTGCCCGGACATTACCTTGTTGACGATATGCGGATCGGCGATGTGGGCGCGCGTCATGCCGACCATATCGAGCTTGCCTTCCGCGATCGCATGACGCGCCGTGGCGACATCGCTGATGCGGGCGGCGTGGAAGACGGGGAATTTCGTCGCAGCCCTCACCTCACCGGCAAAATCGAGATGCGGTGCCGAGGCCATGCCCTGGATCGGAATGACATTGTTGAGCGCCGCGTCGCTGTCGATATGGCCACGGATGATATTGAGGAAATCGATGTTCCCCGATGCAACCAGCCGCCTGGCGATCTCGACGCCTTCTTCCCGCGAAAGCCCCTTCTCCCAGTCTTCGTCTGCCACCATGCGCATGCCGACAATGAACTCCGGGCCGACCGCCTTGCGAATGGCCTCGGTCACCATCATCGAGAACCGCATACGGTTTTCAAGCGAACCGCCGAATTCGTCGTCACGCCTGTTCGTTGCCGGTGACCAGAAGCCGTCGGTCAGATGGCCATAGGCCTCGATCTCGATACCGTCCAGGCCGGCTGCCTGCATGCGTTGCGCCGCCGCGGCAAAGTCGCCAATGATCCGTTCGATATCCCAGTCTTCAGCCGCCTTCGGAAAGGCGCGATGCGCCGGCTCGCGGATTGGCGATGGCGCCAGCACGGGCAGCCAGTCACCTTTGTTCCAGCCGGTGCGACGACCGAGGTGAGTCAGCTGGATCATGACAGCAGCCCCGAACTCGTGACAGTCGTCGGCAAGCTTCTTCAGCCAGGGCACAATCTCATCGCGATAGGCATGCAGATTCCCGAAGGCTGGCGGCGAATCTGCCGAGACGATCGCCGAGCCCGCCGTCATTGTCAGCGCGATGCCACCCTTTGCCTTCTCACGATGATAGAGCCTGTAGCGATCCGTCGGCATGCCGCCTTCCGAGTAGGCCGGCTCATGCGCCGTCGACATGATGCGGTTCTTAAGCGTCAGATGCTTGAGCTGATAGGGCTGGAGCAAGGGATCGTTGGAGGTCATATCACTTTCATCGCTTTATGAAATCGAGGCTCAAGCCGCTATCTTTGCTGAGACGAGAGGCTATGGCTATAGCCCATTGACGGGTGCACGACGGCGGCGGCTATGCCGGAGATCGATCGCGGTGTGCCAGACGATCGTTGCGAAAATGATCGCACCACCGATAAAGGTGGCAACCGGCGGCATCTCCGAGAAGAAGAGCCATACCCAGAATGGCGTCAGCACGATTTCCATCGAACTGATAAGTGCCGCGTCGGCGGCAGGCATCTTTCTCGAACCGAACAGGAAGAGGACAAAAGCGAGCGCGAAATTCGTCGCCCCGAAAGCGGCGAGCAGAAGCCAGTTGTGAATGTTCACCGAGCTTGTCGAGGCAAAGGGCACGAAGACGACGAATGTCAAAAGCCCGCTGACGACGCTCGACGGCAGGATCGGAATGCTGGGGTCCATGCGCGGAATGACGATGATGAGGGCGAAGGTGACTGTCATGCCGAGCGCTAGCAGATCGCCGACGCCCGTACCGCCGCCGATCGAGGAGGCAACGATAACAGCAACGCCGATGAGGCAGATGGCCCCGGCCACCAACGTACGTTTTGCTACCCGCTCCTTCAACATGGTCCAGCTAAGGAAGGCAGCAATGAACGGTGCCGTCGCATAGATCATGGTCACGTTTGCGACTGTGGTCGTATAGAGTGCGCCGATGAAGCAGGCCTGGCTGATGGTCTGGCAGGCCAGCATCGCCAACCCGGCAGGATGAAAGATCGATGCCCATTGCCTGCGCGAAAACCCGCCTTCGAGGAAAAAGCTGGGAACCAGCAGGAACAGGCCGCCGAACAGCGATCGCCAGGCGATCGCCGTCCATATGTCCGTCGTCAGCAGGCGCGCGTAGATGCCGCTGCAGCTCCACGCAAGCATTGCTGTGGCCACGAGTAGCACGCCCCTCTCATAATCGCTGGCAAAAGCGGAGCGGGTCGGAAACTGGAATGTCATGTATGGACTCAAAAAATGAGCAGAAGGAACGCACCCTGTGTGCGCCGATATTTGACATCAGGCAAACGAATAGTAGAGATAGTAGCTATCAGAAATATTTGTGACCCCAATGCGCGACCCCATTGAGAGCGACCTTCTGCGGACGTTCCTCGTCATCACCGAGACGTCCAATTTTTCCACGGCCGCTCAAAGGATCGGCCGCACGCAATCGGCGGTCAGCGCCCAGATCAAGCGGCTCGAGGATACGATCGGCGAAACGCTTTTCGAAAGAAGTGCCCGGGGCGCCGTTCTCACCCGCGCCGGCACTCAATTACTTCCCTACGCGCAACGCGTGATCGAACTTCTGAACGAGGCGGCGGCGAATATCCGCACGAAGCCCCTGGATGGGCCGGTCCGAATCGGGATTCCCGAGGAATACAGCCAGACCATTCTTCCGGCCGCCTTGGCCGCGTTCGCAGTCAGGCATCCGGCAGTCGAAGTCACGGTCTCCTGCGATTACACGGCACATAATCTGGCCGCGCTGGAAAAAGACGAACTGGACCTCGCCGTCGTTTTCGATTGGAACAACCAGAGCAAAGGCGAAGTTCTCTGTGTCGATCCAACAGTCTGGGTGACGTCGTTGGTGCATCGCGTGCATGAGGCGACCCCAATGCCAATCGCTGTCTATCGGGATTCGACATGGTGTCGCGATTTCGCTCTGAAATCATTGGAGCAAATCGGGCGGCGTTATCGTATCGCCTTCATAGCCGATACAAGCTCGGGCCTGAAAAACGCCGTCTCCGCCGGGCTTGCCGTGACCACGCTGTCGCGCAGCAACATTCCGCATGGCTGTCGTGAACTGACGGGTGATGACGGTTTCCCGCCGGTCGATTCCTCCCGCGTCGTGCTTCGACGCAATCCCTATCATTCGAGCGAAGCGATCCGGGAACTGGCAGAGATGGTGCGCGAGGCCTTTCGTCCTATGTCGGCTCTGCTGCAGCCGTAATGCGCCGGCGCAACCTGCGGCGCGTGCCGGACGGGCTTTCCGAGAAGCTGGCACGGTAACTGCGCGAAAAGGCTGATGCCGAATTGAAGCCTGTCATGGCGGCAATCTCGGCAAAGGAGGCTTTCGTCTCGATGACCTTGCGCCGCGCCGCATTGAGCCTCAGCGCCAGATAATGCACATGCGGCGGCGCCCCAATACTCTCTTGAAAGAGCGCCTGCAGATGGCGTGCGCTGACACCGACGCGGCGGGCGAGACGCGTGAGAACCAGCGGCTGCTCGATATGGTCCTCCATCAGGCGGATGGCTTGAGCAACTCGCGGATCGCGCATGCGCAGGCCAGCCGTCGATGGCGAAAGTTCTGCCACACTCTGCGTGCTCGCCGGCTCGTAGATGAACAGCCGGCTAACCTCGAGCGCCAGTGAATAGCCCTGCCGCCGCCGGATGATTTCGAGCATGAGATCGACCGTCGGCAACGAGCCGGCGGTAGTGATCCGCTTGCCGTCGATCACGTAGCGATCCCTAACCGCGCGCACCTGCGGATAGGCGATCGCAAAATCGTCATAGTCCTCCCAGTGGACGGCAGCGGAGACATTGTCCAGCAAACTTGCTTCGGCCAGCAGCCACGTGCCGGATTCGACGCCAGCGACCATCGAGCGATGGCGTGCGGTCTGCGACAGCTGCATCTTCAATGCCTGCGTCGCGCTGCGCCGCCAATTGTAGCTGGCGAGCACGAAAAGCGGTGTCGCATCCGATGTCGGGCGAAAGCTGGCGCAGGCCGGCACCGGGATAAGGCTCGTCGTCTCAGCGGGAGAGCCATCCGGAGTGAAAAGGCGCCAGCGGTAGAGCTCGGCTCCGGAAATGCGGTTGGCCCCGCGCAACGGTTCGATCACCGACGCGATCAAAATCAGGTTCGTCTCCGGAAGGATCAGGAGGTCGATGTCGAGCGTCTCATTGGCCGATGTCAGCATTCAGCAATCCCTCGAGAATTCCGAAACTGTATTATATGCTTCCGATAATGCAAAGCATGAAGGCACGTCATGGCTCGTAATGTCCTCAATACGAGGGAGAACTAAAGATGCCTCTTGCGATGAATCGCGATGTCTTCATCACCTGTGCCGTAACCGGCGCCGGCGACACGGTTTCGAAATCCAGCCATGTTCCGATCACTCCCAAGCAGATCGCCGACTCCGCGATCGACGCCGCCAAGGCTGGGGCGGCCGTGGTTCACTGCCATGTCCGCGATCCGGAAACGGGCGCTGCCAGCCGCCGCAACGAGCTCTACAGGGAAGTCACGGACCGCATCCGTTCGGCAGACGTCGATGTCGTGCTGAACCTGACCGCCGGCATGGGCGGCGACTTGATTTTCGGCGACGTCGAGAGCCCCCTACCCCTGAATGCCAAGGGCACCGATATGGCCGGCGCCACCGAGCGCGTTAGCCACGTCGCCGAATGCCTGCCGGAAATCTGCACGCTCGATTGCGGCACAATGAACTTCAATCTTGGCGACTACGTCATGACCAACACGCCTTCGATGCTGAGGGCCATGGCGAAGAAGATGACCGATCTCGGCGTGCGCCCGGAGATCGAGGCCTTCGATACCGGTCATCTCTGGTTTGCCAAGCAGCTTGCCGAGGAGGGCTTGATCGAGGATCCGGTCCTCATCCAGCTCTGCATGGGTATCCCCTGGGGGGCACCCGATGACCTCAACACCTTTATGGCGATGGTCAATAACGTTCCCAAAAGCTGGACCTTCTCGGCCTTTTCCATCGGTCGCAACGCCATGGCCTATCCGGCGGCGGCGATCCTTGCCGGCGGCAATGTCCGCGTCGGGCTGGAAGACAATCTCTATGCCGGCAAGGGCATGCTGGCGACCAACGCACAGCTCGTCGAAAAAGCGGTGCAAGTGGTCGAAGGCATGGGCGCACGCATCATCGGCCCCGAAGATGTCCGCAAGAAGCTGAAACTGACGAAGCGCTGAGGCCCCGATGACCAAGATCAACAAGGCGGCCTGCATTGGCGGCGGCGTCATCGGCGGCGGATGGATCGCCCGCTTCCTGCTGGCTGGCATCGATGTCGATGTCTACGACCCGCATCCGGAGGCGAAACGCATTGTCGGCGAAGTTCTGGCGAATGCGGAAAAAGCCTATGCAATGCTGACCGGCGCTCCGCTTCCGCCGCGCGGCAGGCTCACATTCAGGGATACGTTGGAATCCGCCGTTGATGGCGCCGACTGGATCCAGGAAAGCGTGCCCGAGCGGCTGGACCTCAAACGCAACGTGCTGACGCAGATCGATGCCGCGGCAAAGCCAGATGCGCTGATCGGTTCTTCCACCTCTGGCCTGCTACCGACCGACCTGCAACGCGACATGCGCCATCCCGAGCGCCTGTTCGTCGCCCATCCCTATAATCCCGTCTATCTCCTGCCACTCGTAGAGATCGTCGGCGGCGAAAAGACCAGCGCGGCGACGATCCAGGCGGCAATGGAGCGCTTGCCGCCCATCGGCATGAAGGGCGTTCATATCGCTAAGGAGATCGAGGCCTTCGTCGGCGATCGCCTGCTGGAGGCGCTGTGGCGCGAGGCGCTGTGGCTGATCAAGGACGACATCTGCACCGTCGAGACGCTTGATGATGTCATCCGTTACTCCTTCGGCCTGCGCTGGGCACAGATGGGCCTGTTCCAGACCTATCGGATCGCCGGCGGCGAAGCGGGCATGCGCCACTTCCTGGCGCAGTTCGGCCCTGCCCTGCAGTGGAACTGGACGAAACTGATGGATGTCGTCGATCTCGACGATGCCCTTGTCGAAAAGATCGGCCAGCAGTCGGACGAACAGGCGGATGGTCTATCGATCCGCGAACTCGAGCGCATCCGTGACGAAAATCTCGTCGGCATCCTTCAAAGCCTGAAGGGAAGCCATGGCGGCAAGGGCTGGGGCGCCGGCAAGCTGCTGAAGGATTTCGAGCAGCAGCTTTGGGCGGCGGGTGGCGGCGAGAAGCAAGGCCTGGACATCTCAAAGCCGCTGCGCCTGATCGACACCAAGGTCAGTCCGGCCTGGGTCGACTATAACGGCCACATGACCGAGCATCGCTATCTGCAAGTCTTCGGCGATACGTCGGATGCACTTTTGCGCCTAATCGGCGTCGATCTAGATTATGTTGAGCGCGGCCATAGCTACTACACGGTGGAGACCCATATCCGCCATCTCGGCGAGGCCAAGCTCGGACAGGCCATCCATTCGACGGCGCAGATCCTCGCATCCGACGAAAAGCGGCTGCATGTCTTCCATGCGCTGCACGACAGCGTGAACGGCGACGTGATCGCCACCGCAGAACAAATGCTGCTGCATGTCGACGCGAAAGCAGGCAAAGCCGTCGCCGCACCTGAGGAGGTGCTGGCGAAGCTCAGGCCGCTTTCTGCCGCGCACGCAGCCTTGGCCACGCCGGAAGGAGCCGGCCGTCATGTGGGACAAAAACGCTAGGAGGAAGCGATCGTGAATTTCGGGCTCAGCGAAGAACAGGAGATGATCGTCAAGACGGTCAGGGACTTCGTCGAGACGGAGATCTATCCGCATGAAAACGAGGTCGAGCGCACCGGCATCGTGCCGCCTGAAATCGGAGACGAGATCCGGCGCAAATGTATCGAACTTGGCTTCTATGCCTGCAATTTTCCCGAGGAAATCGGCGGCGCCGGGCTCGATCATCTAACCTTTACGCTTGTCGAGCGCGAACTTGGCCGCGGCTCGATGGGTCTCACCGTCTTCTTCGGACGCCCTTCCGGCATCCTGATGGCCTGCGAGGGTGAGCAGCGCGAGCGCTATCTTCGGCCTGCGGTGCGTGGCGAGAAAATCGATGCGCTCGCGATCACCGAGCCGGACGCCGGCTCAGACATGCGCGGCATGAAATGCGCGGCAAGGCAGGATGGCGATGATTTCGTGCTCAACGGCACGAAGCATTTCATTTCGCACGCCGATGTCGCCGATTTCGTCATCGTCTTTGCCGCCACAGGCGAGGAGGACACGCATCGGGGCGTCAAGAAGAAGATCACAGCCTTCCTGGTTGACCGCGGCACGCCGGGCTTTGAGATCCTTAGGGGTTATGACTCGGTTTCCCATCGCGGCTATCACAACTCCATCCTGAACTTCACCGACTGCCGCCTGCCGAAATCGCAGGTGCTCGGCGAGGTGCATCGCGGTTTCGATCTTGCCAATCAATGGCTCTACGGGACGCGCCTGACGGTTGCCGCCACCTGTGTGGGCAGGGCTCGTCGTGTTTTCGATCTCGCCCTGCCCTATGCGGCCGAGCGCAAACAATTCGGCAAGCCGATCGGCGCCAATCAAGGCGTCTCGTTCAAGCTTGCCGACATGATCACCGAGATCGACGCGGCCGATCTACTCACGCTGTCAGCCGCCTGGAAGCTCGATGCCGGCATCCCGGCCAATCGCGAGATCGCGTCCGCCAAGCTCTATGCCTCGGAAATGCTCGCCCGCGTCACCGACGAGGCGATCCAGATCTTCGGCGGCATGGGACTGATGGACGACTTGCCGCTTGCTCGCTTCTGGCGCGACGCCCGCGTCGAGCGCATCTGGGACGGCACCTCGGAAATCCAGCGGCACATCATCAGCCGCGACCTGCTCCGGCCGTTTGGAGCATGAAGTCATGACACCGCGCTCGCTCGATCGCCTCATTCGCCCCAGAACGATCGCCGTCTTCGGCGGCAGAGAGGCGCGGCGCGTCATCGAGCAATGCGACCGCATGGGGTTCGCCGGCGAAATCTGGCCGGTGCATCCGACACAGGAAAGTGTGCTTGGCCGCCGTTGCTACCGGTCAGTTGCCGAGCTGCCTCATGCGCCGGACGCCGCCTTCGTCGGCGTCAACCGGACGCTCACCGTCGAGATTGTTCGTGATCTCGCAGCCAGAGGCGCCGGCGGCGCCGTCTGCTACGCTTCCGGCTTCAGCGAGGCCGTGGCGGAACTGGCTGATGGCGCGGACTTGCAGCGCGCGCTGGTCGAAGCGGCAGGTAGCATGCCGATCGTCGGCCCGAACTGCTACGGCATGATCAACGGCCTGGACGGCGCCCTGCTCTGGCCCGATCAGCACGGCATCGTCAGAACCGAGCGCGGCGTCGCGATCCTCACGCAATCCTCCAATATCGCCATCAATCTCAGCATGCAGAGGCGCGGCCTGCCGATCAGCTACCTGATGACTGCAGGCAATCAGGCGCAGACCGGCCTGTCGGACCTTGCCCAAGCCGTCCTCGAGGACCCGCGCGTCACAGCGGTCGGCCTGCATATCGAAGGCTTCGGCGATATAAGGGCGCTGGAAGCACTCGCCATGCGCGCCCGTGAACTGAAGAAGTCCGTCGTCGCGCTGAAGGTCGGAAAATCCGAACAGGCGCAGCGCGCCACCGTCTCGCATACGGCCTCGCTTGCCGGCAGCGACGCAGTTGCTGACGCCGTTCTCGAACGTCTCGGCATCGGCCGCGTCGCGGCTTTGCCGGAACTCATCGAAACGCTGAAACTCCTGCATGTTGCCGGCCCACTCGAAAGCAACGCCATCTCCTCTATGAGCTGTTCGGGCGGCGAGGCATCGCTGATGGCCGATGCCGCCGTCGGCCGGACTATCGAGTTCCGTGCGTTGAAACCCGAACAACTGCCCGCCTTGCGCACAAGCCTCGGCCCGATGGTGACGCTCTCCAACCCCCTCGATTACCACACCTTCGTCTGGGGCGATCTGGCCCGACAGACGGAGGCTTTCAGCGCCATGTTCGCGGGCGGTTATGCCCTCAATCTGCTCGTGCTTGATTTCCCGCGTGAGGATCGCTGTGATGGCGCCGACTGGATGATTACGGTCTCGGCCGTTGCCGCGGCCACGAAGCAGACGGGGGCCAGCGCCGGCATTCTGGCGACGCTGCCGGAAAACATGCCGGAAGCGATCGCTGAGCAGTTGATCCAAGCCGGCATCGTGCCGCTCTGCGGCATCAGCGAAGCGCTGGCGGCGGCGGATGTTGCCAGCGGGATTGCCGATGCCTGGAGAAAGCCGCAACCATTGCCGCTTCTCAGCACACGGACGGAGACAGGTGAAATCGAGACCTTGAGCGAGGCCGAGGCCAAGGCCGAACTTGCGGCCTTTGGCCTCGCCACGCCGCGCGGCGAGACAGCATCCACGCCAAGCGAGGCGGCCGAGTGCGCGGAGCAACTCGGATTCCCGGTCGCGCTCAAGGCGCTCGGTGTCGAGCACAAGTCCGAAGTTGGCGCGGTCAAGCTCAACCTATGGGATAAGAACGCCGTCGGAGACGCGGCCGACGGCATGGCTGATGTCGCACACGGATTCCTCATCGAGCGGATGATCGATCGCCCTATCGCGGAGCTGATCGTCGGCGCGGCCCGCGATCCGGTCGTCGGCTTGACCCTGACAGTCGGCGCGGGCGGAATCCTTGTGGAATTGCTTGAGGATTCCGTCGTTTTGCCGCTCCCCGTGACGAAAGCCGAGGTTCTTGAGCGGATTTCGCGGCTGAAGGTTCGCAAATTGATCGAAGGCTATCGCGGTGGCGCGGCAAGCAACCTGGAGATTGTAGCCGACGCCGTCCTATCAGCGGCAGAATATGTCGTAACGAACGCCTCACATCTTGAAGAACTAGACATTAATCCATTGATGGTCCTAGCAGAATCCCGAGGCGTTGTTGCTGCGGATGCCCTTATCCGACGAAGGAGGTAGCGGAAGTTGCAAGACCCGATTCGAACCCGCTCCGAAGACGGCATCCTCGAGGTCATCATCGACCGGCCCAAGGCCAATTCCATCGATCTCGCGACCAGCCGCAAGATGGGGTTGATCTTTCGCGACTTTCGCGACAACCCGGATCTGCGCGTCGCCATCGTCACCGGCGCCGGCGAAAAATTCTTTTCCGCCGGCTGGGATTTGAAGGCCGCGGCCGCCGGCGACGCTGTTGACGGCGACTATGGCGTCGGCGGATTCGGCGGCATGCAGGAACTCCGCGACCTCAACAAGCCGATCATCTGCGCCGTCAACGGCATCTGTTGCGGCGGTGGGCTGGAGATTGCGCTCTCCACCGATCTGATCATCGCCGCCCCGCATGCGACCTTCGCGTTGCCCGAGATCCGCTCCGGCACCGTCGCCGATGCGGCATCGATCAAGCTGCCGAAGCGCATTCCCTATCATATCGCCATGGATATGCTGCTGACCGGCCGCTGGCTCAATGTCGAAGAGGCGCATCGCTGGGGCTTCGTCAACGAGATCGTCATGGCCGACGAGCTGATGGACAGGGCCTGGGAACTCGCCCGCCTGCTCGCAAGTGGGCCGCCGCTGGTCTATGCAGCAATCAAGGAAATCGTTCGCGAAGCGGAGGGTTCGACGTTTCAGACTGCCATGAATAAGATCACCAAACGGCAGTTTGCAACCGTTGACCTCCTCTATTCGAGCGAAGATCAATTGGAAGGCGCAAGGGCTTTTGCCGAGAAGCGAGCCCCCATCTGGAAAGGAAGGTAGGAGGCGGCAGCAACCGCTGAATTTCCCGCATGCTCGCGGGCGACAGGCTTCAGGCGGAAGAGGAACCGTGACCTGAAGTGGCTTGCTCGATAGCTTTGTCAACACGGCAAGAAGAAGGAACAGGGGAATGAACGACTATACGAAATATCTTGCAAGCCGCGTCACCGCGGGCGGTCTCAGCCGCCGCGAATTCATGGGACGCGCAATGGCAGCGGGCGTGACTTTGACGCTCGCCGACAAACTCTTCACCGAAAGTGCGATGGCAGCCGAACCGAAGCGCGGCGGTCATCTGAAACTTGGCCTTGAAGGCGGTGCTGCAACCGATTCAAAAGACCCGGCAAAATTCCTGTCGCAGGTCATGTTCTGCATCGGCCGCTGCTGGGGTGACATGCTGGTGGAATCCCATCCGCTGACGGGTGCCGCCGTTCCGTCGCTCGCAGAATCCTGGGAGCCGTCGAAAGATGCCGCCACCTGGACCTTCAAGATCCGCAAGGGCGTCAAGTTTCACAACGGCAAGGAACTGACGATCGACGACGTGGTCGCCACGCTCAAGCGCCATACCGATGCGAAATCGGAATCGGGCGCGCTCGGCGTCGTGAAGTCGATCAAGGAGATCAAGGCCGACGGCGACAACCTCGTCCTGACGCTGACCGAGGGCAACGCCGACTTGCCGTTGCTCCTGACCGACTATCACCTCGTTATCCAGCCGAATGGCGGCTATGACGATCCCCTCGCCTCGATCGGCACCGGTCCCTACAAGCAGGTCAGCTTCGAGCCCGGCGTGCGCGCCACGTTCGAGCGTAACAAGGACGACTGGCGTACCGACCGCGGTTTCGTCGACAGCATCGAAATCATCTGCATGAACGATGCCACAGCCCGCATCGCGGCGCTTTCGTCCGGTCAGGTCCATTACATCAACCGCGTCGACCCGAAGACTGTGGATCTTCTGAAACGTGCGCCGAACGTCGAGATCCTGGCTACCGCCGGCCGCGGTCACTACGTCTTCATCATGCATTGTGACAAGGCGCCCTTCGACAACAACGACCTGCGTCTGGCGCTGAAATACGCCATGGATCGCGAGACCATGGTCAAGAAGATCCTCGGCGGCTACGGCAAGGTCGGTAACGACTTCCCGATCAACAGCACCTATGCGCTCTTCCCCGAAGGGATCGAGCAGCGCAAATACGATCCCGACAAGGCCGCCTTCCATTACAAGAAGTCCGGCCATAGCGGCTCGGTATTGCTGCGCACCTCCGAAGTCGCCTTCCCCGGCGCCGTCGATGCGGCCGTTCTTTATCAGGAAAGCTGCAAGAAGGCCGGCATCAACATCGAGGTCAAGCGCGAGCCGGGCGACGGCTACTGGACGAACGTCTGGAACGTCCAGCCCTTCTCCACCTCCTATTGGGGCGGACGGCCGACACAGGACCAAATGTATTCCACCGCCTATCTCTCGACAGCGGATTGGAACGACACGCGCTTCAAGCGACCCGACTTCGACAAGCTTCTGCTTCAGGCCCGTTCCGAGCTGGACGAAGCCAAGCGCAAGGAGCTCTACCGCACCATGGCAATGATGGTGCGCGATGAAGGCGGCGTCATCCTGCCGATGTTCAACGATTTCGTGAACGCCTCCACCAAGCAGGTGAAGGGTTACGTTCACGATATCGGCAACGACATGTCGAACGGCTACGTGGCGACCCGCGTCTGGCTCGACGCCTGAAGCGGACGAGAACGCCCTCATCTCCAACGCAGCCGGGACCGCGAAAACTTTTCGCGGTCCTCCCGACGTTTCAAGCAATTTCAGGAAAATGCGCAGCTGTTTTCCGTTCGGAATTGCGTAAAACAACAAGAGAGAGCGGCACAGCGATTCCTGTAAAACATGGAACCGCTCTCAGTGCGAGGCATCGGCCATGTCCAATTCACCTCCCGGAACCGTTCTGCCGGGGCTGAGGTTCAAGCAGCGCTTTCCGCTGCTGGCCCTCATTATCGAGCGTTGTGTGCTCAGTATCATTCTGCTGTTTGCGGTCTCGGTCCTCATTTTCGGCGGGCTCGAAGCCCTGCCCGGCGATTTTGCAACCACTTATCTTGGCCAATCGGCAACGCCGCAGGCCGTCGCCAATATCCGCGAAGAGCTTGGCCTCAACCGGCCCGTGGTTACCCGCTATGTGCAATGGCTCGGCAATGCCGTCCAGGGTGATTTCGGCACCTCCTGGGCCAGCAAGAATTCCGTCGGCGAGCAGATCGGCAAGCGGCTCGGCAACTCCCTGTTTCTCGCCGGCTTTGCCGCGTTGATTTCAGTGCCGCTGGCGGTCTGCCTGGGCATGCTGGCGGTCCATTTCAGGAACCGATTGCCCGACAAGATCATCAATGTCATCTCGCTGGCCGCGATCTCGCTGCCGGAATTCTTCATCGGCTATCTCCTCATCATGTTCTTCTCGGTGAAATTCGGCGTTGCGACCTTTCCGGCGACGGTTTTCGACGGCATGGGCTTCGTCGAGCGGCTGAAGGCCATCGCGCTGCCAACCGCAACGCTTGTTCTGGTCGTGCTTGCGCACATGATGCGCATGACGCGTGCGGCCATCCTTTCCGTGATGTCCTCGGCCTATATGGAAACGGCCGAGCTGAAGGGCCTCTCCGCCTTCCGCGCCATCGTCAAGCACGCCGCCCCCAATGCGCTGGCACCGATCATCAACGTGATCGCGCTGAACCTTGCCTATCTCATCGTCGGCGTCGTCGTTGTCGAAGTCGTCTTCGTCTATCCCGGCATGGGCCAGTATATGGTCGACGCCGTGACGGTGCGCGACATGCCTGTCGTCCAGGCCTGCGGCCTGATCTTTGCCGCCGTCTACATCTTCCTCAACATGACGGCCGATATTCTCGCCATCGTCGCCAACCCCCGTCTGAGGCATCCGCGATGAGATTGAGAGATATCCCCATCACCGCCTGGATCGGCATCATCGGTATTCTAATTGCCTTCATCTGCGCGATCTTCGCACCCTGGATCGCCCCTTTCGGCGAGACGGAAGTCGTGGGCAATGTTTGGCAGCCGGCCGATGCGCAATATTTCTTCGGATTAGACAATCTCGGCCGCGATATCCTGTCGCGTCTGATCTACGGCACCCGCACGACGCTCTTCGTCGCGCTGGCGGCAACGATCATCTCCTTCTCGCTCGGCATTATCCTCAGCTTCACCGCCGCCGTTTCCCGTGGATGGATCGACACGGTCTTTTCGCGCTTCAACGATCTGATGATGTCGATCCCGACACTGATCTTCGCGCTCGTCGTGCTCGCCGTCCTACCGCAGAGCCTGATCGTGCTGATCCTTGTCATGGCTATTCTCGATTCCACCCGCGTCTACCGCCTCGGCCGCGCCGTGGCGCTCGATGTTGCGGTCATGGAATTTGTCGAAGCAGCCAAGCTGCGCGGCGAAGGCAGGATCTGGATCATCTTCCGCGAGATCCTGCCGAATACGCTGTCGCCGCTGCTGGCCGAGTTCGGGCTGCGCTTCGCCTTCTCGATCCTGTTTCTCTCCACCCTCTCCTTCCTCGGCCTCGGCATTCAGCCGCCCGCGGCCGACTGGGGCGGGATGGTCAAGGACAACAAGGACGGCATTATCTTCGGCATTTCCGCCGCGCTTGTGCCCGGCTCCGCCATCGCGGCGCTGGCAATCTGTGTCAATCTGGTGGTCGACTGGCTCTTAAGGCGCACCTCCAGCCTCAAGGGAGGGCGTGGCGATGCCTGAGCTTCTTTCCGTTCGCGGTCTCAAGATCGAGGCGACCAGCTATCCACCGGGCGAGCCGCCGAAGCGCGTCACCATCGTCGACGGCGTCTCCTTCGACCTCCAGAAAGGCAAGGTGCTCGGGCTGATCGGCGAGTCCGGCGCCGGCAAATCCACCATCGGCCTTTCCGCGCTTGCCTATGGCCGAGGCGGTGCGGAAATTACCGGCGGCCAGGTATTGCTCGATGGCGCAGACATCCTGCCGCTCGGCAAATCCGGCATCCGCAGGATTCGCGGCGCGCGGGTCTGCTATGTCGCGCAATCGGCAGCGGCCGCCTTCAATCCGGCGCATCGGCTGGGCGATCAGGTGATCGAAGCAACTGTCAAGCATCGCCTGATGTCCAAGGAAGAAGCGAGAAAGCGCGCCCTCTATCTCTTCCGCGTGCTTGGCTTGCCCAATCCGGAAACCTTCGGGGACCGCTATCCGCATCAGGTCTCCGGCGGCCAGTTGCAACGCGCCATGACCGCCATGGCGCTCTGCTCCAATCCGGAACTGATCGTCTTCGACGAACCGACGACCGCGCTCGACGTCACTACGCAGATCGACGTGCTCGCGGCGATCAAGCATGCGATAGAGGAAACGCATACAGCCGCGCTTTACATCACCCATGACCTTGCCGTCGTCGCTCAGATTTCCGACGACATCATGGTGTTGAGGCACGGCAAGACGGTGGAATATGGCAGCGTCCAGCAGATCATCGAGGAGCCTCGGCAGGATTATACCCGCGCCCTCGTCAATGTTCGTCAGGAGGCCCGAGCGGAAGCCGCCGAGCAGACGAGCGCGCTTCTGAAAGTCGAGAATATCAGCGCACAATATTCGAATGGTTTCAGAGTATTGCACGATGTTTCTCTACACGTTCCTAAAGGCCAGACATTGGCGGTGGTCGGCGAGTCCGGCTCCGGAAAATCGACGCTTGCGCGCGTGATTACCGGCCTCCTGCCGCCGAGCGATGGCCGGATTTCCTTCGACGGTAAGCCGTTGACGCCCGCATTGAAAGACCGCTCGCGGCAGGAGCTGCGGCGCATTCAGCTGATCTACCAGATGGCCGATACCGCCATGAACCCGCGCCAGACTGTGCGCGAAATCATCGGCCGCCCGCTGACCTTCTATGACGGCCTGCGTGGCGTGGCGAAGACGGCACGCGTGAAAGAGCTGCTGGATCAGATCGAGATGGGCAACGGCTTCATCGACCGCTATCCGGCCGAGCTTTCCGGCGGCCAGAAACAGCGCGTCGCCATAGCCAGAGCGCTTGCGGCCAAGCCCGAACTCATCCTTTGCGACGAGCCGACGTCGGCACTCGATCCGCTGGTTGCCGAGGGCATTCTGAAACTGCTCTTGAAGCTGCAGGAAGAGGCGCATCTCTCCTACGTCTTCATCACCCACGATATTGCCATCGTGCGCGCGATCGCCGACAGCGTCGCGGTGATGCATCGCGGTAAACTCGTCCGCTTCGGTCCGAAATCGCAAGCGCTTTCGCCGCCGTTCGACGATTACACCGACTTGCTGCTGAAATCCGTGCCGGAAATGGAGATCGGGTGGCTGGAGCGCGTGCTGACGACGCGGAAGATGGAGAGCGCCGGAAATTGAGAGCTAGATTATTTCAATCCCGTGACGTCAGCGCGTAAGGCGCGCGCTGATTTCGCGGGCAAGCGTACCGGCGTTGCGGCCGATAATCATGCTCTGGTGGTTGCCGGCAACATCGACCCAGTCGGCATGCGCGAGAAAGCGCCCCCATATGGTCTTGGGATCGCAATCGACCGGTGAGCCTTGCAGGCTGCGGTAGAAGGTCAAATCGCCGTCATAACGGTTTGGTTTATAAAGACCTTTCATGCGCAGAAGTTGTCTGGCAGCCGCATCATAAAGTGGCGGATAATCGCCCATCCATTGCGGCGCCAGTTCCGGATAATAGGCCGTGCGGGGGTCGGCGTAGCGAAAAGAAAGTGGTTTCAATTTCTTCGCGAGGAATTCCCGCCGCTCGATCATCGGCCTATGGGCCTGAGTTGATGTTCGATGGCGTGGTTGAGGATCGGTCTTCTTCAGATTCTTCTTTCGGGTACGAGCTCGTCTCCAGCGTTGCCACATGAAGCTGCCCCAGGTCAGCAGCGGCCATTCTTGCTCGCCCAAGGGGGTATCGAGCATGCCGAGGAACGCGATCTTTTGCCCTTGTGCCCTCAACGCACGCGCAAGTTCCAAGGCAAAAACACCGCCGAAAGAATAGCCGAGCAATCGATAGGGTCCTTCAATTCCCGCTGCCCGCAACGCTTTCAGCGTGCTTTGAACCTCGTCTTCCACTCTTGCCGAATGGTGACGATCGCGGTTGAAGGCCGTCAATGCCACGCCGAGAATTGGCCCCGAAAAGCGGATTTCCCTGATGAGCTGCTGCATTTCCAGGAAGCAGCTTGCTCCGCCAGCAAATAGCAGTAGGGGTGCACTACCTTCGCCGCGTCGGAGCTCTATGATTTTCGGCGAGACTGAGAGGTCTTCGTGATTGGAAATTGCAAGGCTGAGGGCATCAAGGGTGCGATGACGATAGAAGACATTGACATCAAGCTCCTCGCCGGTTTCGCTCCACAAATGCTTGATGAAATTCAAGACACGGTTGACTGAGACAGCTTCGGGAATGTCTGCGTCATGGCGCAAATCAACCTTTGCTTCTTGGCGAAATAGGTCGCTGACGTAGGTATGAGGGCTGGGATCTGCATCCGTTCTCGCAGAGAAAAGCATCTAACCGCCCCTGAATATCAAAGCATGTGCCGCCAACCTCAAGATTGACTACAATCTTATAAATCGACTCTTAATATATTCTGTAAAAGCACAACTTTCTATTGTATTTGAGAGTTTTCGCCCTTGAACGGCCGAAGACTAACCAAACCGGGCAATCGGCTCCTCAATATTCTGCCGGCACAGCATATACCTCTGCGGATGGATCGGCGAGGAATGAGCGGACCGTCGGCGGCAGCCGGCGTGACGATAGTGGCAGGGGTCCGCAGCGCGACAGAAGTTCACGAAGGTCCGGCTCGGTACCGACATGGCGCCAGATCATCCGCGACGCATAGGGGAGGTTTTCCTTTCGCCAGGAAACTCCCATTGTCGTCCCCCGCAGATAGACTCGCTGGTACTCGTCGAACGGCAGGAGGATCGTCTGTGACAGTATGGGATTCGGGCCGACGACACGCTCGGTAATGAAGATCCGGTTTCGATAGAAAGCTGCCAAACCCACATATTTGGAAAACTGCTGGATGCCGTTTCCGGGGTCACGCAGGCGCTCCATCGATTTGACATGCACCAGCCCGCCCTGCTCGATAAGGCGGCTGCACGAACAGACAACCATTCCGGGCCAGGACGGCGAGCGATGATAGGTCTGGAAATAGCCGATATGGCGCCGGAGCGCGGTTAGATCGCCGGGGAACGCCTTTAACAATTCGGAACTTTGATTGAGGTCCAGGGCTGGTTTGCGAAGCCGCTCGCGAAAGAGCCTGGGAGCGAGACCAAAGTCGGCTGCGTCGAGATCGAAGTACTTGGCGATACGCGCGAGATTATGGGCAGACGGCCGCGTCTGACCATTGATATATCGGTTGAATTGTTGCCGGTTGATATCGATTGCACGGCACAGATGCGAAATGGAGCGCTGCGTTGCGCAGGCAATTTTAAGGTTCTCAACCAGGTGAGGCATCCGTAACTCCGTCTTGGAATGAACTAGCGTAAACTCGCTTAAAGATGCGTCAAGTCGCGAAATTGCGTGAAGCAGCCTGACCTCTACGTTTCCTCCCAACAACGTTGAAAAAGGGAACTGCAATGACGCGTGAAAAGGATCAATCTTCGCCTCTGAGCATCGGCCGCCGCCACTTCCTGGGCGGTGCCGTCGCACTGGGCGCTTTGCCTGCCCTCGCCTCCGGCCTCCTGATGTCGCGCGATGCCCGCGCGCAGGAAGCAAAACGTGGCGGCCATCTGAAGCTTGGCCTCAAGGGCGGCGCCACCGGCGATGCGCTCGATCCGGCGACCTATAGCGCCTCCGTCTTGTTCGTCATCGGCCGCCTCTGGGGCGACACACTTGTCGAATCCGATCCCAAAACCGGCGCTCCGCTGCCGTCGCTGGCAACCTCCTGGACGCCGTCAGCGGATGCATCCGTCTGGACCTTCAAGATCAGGAACGACGTGCAGTTTCACGACGGCAGCAAGATGACCGTTGCTGATATCGTCGCGACACTGAAGCGGCACGCGGACAAGAACTCGCAGTCGGGCGCTCTTGGGCTCATGGCCTCGATCACCGGCATCGAAGAAAAAGCGGGTGATCTTGTTCTGACGCTTTCGGAAGGCAATGCGGACCTGCCGCTCCTTCTCACCGACTATCACCTGATCATCCAGCCGAAGGGTGGCGTCGACAAGCCGGCGGCGGCCATCGGCACCGGCCCTTATATTCTGAAAAGCTTCGAACCGGGCGTTCGCGCAAGCTTCGAGAAGAACCCTAGGGATTGGCGCTCCGACCGTGGCTTTGTCGACAGTGTCGAGATCCTCGTCATCAACGACAACACCGCCCGCATTGCAGCGCTTGCCTCCGGCCAGGTGCATTTTGTCAACAATGTCGATCCGAAGACCGTCCCGATGCTGCAGCGGGCGCCGACCGTCGATATCGTCCGCAATGCAGGCAAGGGCTTCTACTGCTTCCTGATGCATTGCGACACAGCACCTTTCGATAATGCCGATCTGCGGCTTGCACTGAAATATGCCATCGATCGCCAGTCGATCCTCGACAAGGTTCTGGGCGGCTACGGTACGATCGGCAACGACTATCCGGTCAATTCCAACTACGCGCTTGCGCCGACCGATATCGAGCAGCGGCCATATGATCCGGACAAGGCCGCCTTCCACTTCAAGAAATCGGGCCTAGACCGCCCCGTTCAGTTGCTCACGTCAGACGCAGCCTTTCCGGGCGCGGTGGATGCGGCGATCCTGTTCCAGCAAAGCGCGCGCAAGGCCGGCATCACGATCGACGTCAAGCGCGAACCGGAAGACGGCTACTGGACCAATGTCTGGAACAAGCAGCCTTTCTGCGCCTCCTTCTGGGGCGGCCGTCCGACCCAGGATTCGCGCTATTCCACCTCCTATCTCTCAACCGCCGAGTGGAACGATACGCGCTTCAAGCACCCCGACTTCGACAAGTTGGTGCTGCAGGCTCGGTCCGAGCTCGATGAAGCCAAGCGCAAGGTGCTTTATCGACATCTGGCACTGACGGTGCGAGAAGATGGTGGCCTGATCCTGCCCGTCTTCAACGACTACATCATGGCCTCTGCAAAAACGCTGAAGGGATATGTCGACGACATCGGCAACGATATGTCCAACGGCTACATCGGCAGCCGTGTATGGTTTAATGCCTAATTCTCTTCTGGATATATGATCATGGCTGAGCGCAGCTTCACTACCATCGAAAATCAGTGGATCACCCTGAAGGACGGAACGCGGCTTGCCGCGCGCATTTGGATGCCGGATGGCGCGGAGAGCGATCCCGTGCCTGCCGTTTTCGAGTTCCTGCCCTACCGCAAGCGCGACGGGACAAGCCCGCGTGACGAATCCACCTACCCGGTCTTCGCTGCAGCCGGGATTGCCGGCGTGCGTGTCGACATCAGGGGCTCCGGGGAGTCCAGTGGCATTATCGATGGCGAATATACCGAACTGGAACTCGCCAATGCTTGCGAGCTGATCGCATGGATCGCGGCACAACCTTGGTCGAACGGCTCGGTCGGCATGATGGGCATTTCCTGGGGCGGCTTCAACTGCCTGCAGGTCGCGGCCTTGAAGCCCCCAGCGCTGAAGGCGGTCATTTCGATCGCCTCTACGGTCGATCGTTATAATGACGACATCCACTACAAGAACGGTTGCCATCTCTCCGCCCAGCTTTCCTGGGCGGCGACCATGCTCGGCTATCAGTCTCGCTCACCCGATCCGGCCATCGTTGGTGATGATTGGCGGGATATGTGGCTGGAGCGCCTTGAGCAGGAACCTTTCTTCATGGAGGAATGGCTCCAGCATCAGCGCCGCGATGACTTCTGGCGGCATGGGTCGATCTGCGAAGACTTCGCGAGCTTCGATATTCCCGCCATCGTCATTGCCGGCTGGGCTGACGGTTATCGCAACACGCCTCTGCTGGCCGTCGAAGGGCTGGGCGATAAGGCGAAGGCGCTGATTGGCCCATGGGTTCACAAATATCCGCATTTCGCCTGGCCGAAGCCGCGAGTCGATTTCCATGGAGAAGCGATTGCCTGGTGGAACCGCTGGCTGCGCGGCGAGCGCAACGGCGCCGAGACCATGCCATCGGTGCGTGCCTACATTCTTGACGCCGCCAAACCCGCCATGCGGCGTGATTTCGATCCCGGCTTCTGGATCGCCAAGCAAGAATGGCAGCAGCCGGAGATGCAGTGCTTCTATGTCGAGCAGTTCGGTACGCTGATGGAAGGCATGCCGATCCCGCATGCGCCGGAGCATCCCGTCTATCTGCGCTCACCGCTCGATACGGGTACGGCCTCCGGCGAATGGTTCACCCTGAAGCCGGACGCGGAAATGGCGATCGATCAGCGCATCGACGATGCCGGGTCGCTGACCTTCCAGACAGCGCCGCTGGTCGAGGACAACGACTATCTCGGCCGCCCCGTCGTCACCTTGACGCTGCGGTGCGACGCCGAAACCGCCAATCTCTGCGCCAGGCTCGTCGATATCCATCCGGACGGCACGGCAACACGCGTATCCTTTGGCGTGCTCAACCTTGCTCATCGCGATGGCAATACCGCGCCGGAGCCGCTGATTAAGAGTCAGCAGGTCCAGGTGACTCTGACGCTCGATGCCTGCGGCTATCGTTTCCGCAAGGGGCACCGCATTCGCCTGTCGCTGTCGACAGCCTATTGGCCCATGGTGCTGCCGCCCCCGGAAGATCCTGGCCTGACGATCGATATCGCCTCCATCGGCCTTGCGTTGCCTAAGCTCGGCGCGCATGAGATCATCGACATCAAGCAGCCCGACAATCCCGATCCGCTGCCGAAGTATATCGAACATGCACCTGGTTCGACGAAACGGCAGGTGGTACGTGATCTTTCGGCCGGCGTCACCCGCTATGAAATCCATGAGGATACCGGCCTTTCCGAACATCCCGGTACAGGGCTTTCCACCCGGCAGCTGCGCGAGGAAACGTGGTCGATCGCGCCGAACGATCCATTGTCGATGTCCGGCGTCTCGACTTGGACTTGCGACATGCGGCGCCCCGGCTGGTTCGTCCGCACGGTCGCAACATCCTCGATATCCTGCACGGCGAAGGATTGGGTCATAAGTGCCTCGGTCGTTGCCTATGAGGGGGAGACCGAGATTTTCAGGAAGATATTCGAGGAGAAGCGCATCGCGCGTGACCTGATATAGGTCAGCGCGACCCCGCAAACCGGCTTGCCGCTGCGCAGATTGCGGCAAAGCCGGCCTGCGCGCCTTCGCTCATATGCCGTGCCCTCAGCCAGGCATGCACCATCTGCGGCTCCTCACGGAACCAAACCTCCACACCCGCCTGCGCCAGACGGGCCGCATAGTTGCGGCCGTCGTCGCGCAGAGGATCGTAATGGGCGACGGTAATGAAAGTGGGCGGAAGACCGGCCACGGACGACAAAGCAAGCGGCCCCGAGACCGGATCGCCTTCCGGCGCCTGCAGAATAGTGCGGTAATAGGCGACATCGGCCGTCGTCAGGCCCGGCGCCTCGGCCATCTCCTCATAGGAGCCGGAGACGAGATCGCCGCCGAGTGCGGGATAGATCAGGATCTGGCCGACAATGCCCGAAAGCCCCTCGGCTTGCGCCCGCACCGCCAATCCGGCCGCCAGATTACCGCCGGCACTGTCGCCGATCAGCACGACCGACTTCTTCTCGGCGAGCAGTTGTTTGAGGACACTGAAACAGTCATCCGTCTGTGCCGGCCAGCGATATTCCGGTGCCAGCCGATAATCGACCGAGATCAGTTCAGCGCCGGCATGATCGGCGATCTCCGCGCAGATCGCATGATGGCTCTCGAGCGAACCGACGACGAAGCCGCCGCCATGGAAATAGAGGAGCTTCGTTGCCGTGCGGATATTGGCGGGCTTGTAATGCCTGACGGGAATCGTTCCTGATACGAGATCATCCGCGGTCTGCATGCCGTCGGGCAAAGAGCGATCGAAACGAGCGCAGAGCGCGTCATACCATTGCCGCTGCTGGAAAATGGAGGCCGTTACCGCATCCGGCGGATAGAAGGAATCGCAGATCTCCATGAACTGCAAGATGCCGGCTTCGCTCGGCATAGGACGTTCAGCAGAGGTCATCGGATATCCTCGATTCGAGCCGGTACATCGACACTACGCGGCGATGCAACCGAACGCTTATCTGCCTACGGCCAGCACCGCCGTGATGGCGACATCTACCGGACTGTGCCGAATTCAATCAGCCGCAAATACGCTGCTCGACATTAGGGAAAAACCCGTCGGCATCTGCATGCATTGCGCATTGGACCATGTGAGCATTGCAAGCGCGAGAGCCGCGCCAATCACAAGCCGAAGCATGATATTTCCCCATCCGTGTTGCTGCCGTCGCGAGGTCAGTTCCGTCGCGGGGCATTCGATCGTTAGGCCGACGCCGTGGAAGCGGCAGGGTTCCGTCTATACTGACCTCGTGCGGCTGACTTATGGCCAAGCCATGGCAAGTGTTAGGTACTCGCGAAAGATCCGCTCGGTGTTGGCCCGACAGCGGGGTTGGACCTTTACCTTGCCTGATATTGCTCGTCCGTCACCTGCTCCAGCCAATCCACCACCTTGCCGTCGAGGTGTTCATGGATGGCGATATGGGTCATGGCTGTCGCCGGCGAAGCGCCGTGCCAGTGCTTCTCGCCCGGCTCGAACCAGACGATATCCCCGGGGCGGATCTCCTCAACCGGGCCGCCTTCGCGCTGAACGAGACCCAGGCCCGCGGTGACGATCAAGGTCTGGCCGCGCGGGTGGGTATGCCATGCAGTTCTTGCGCCGGGTTCAAACGTGACGCTGCTGGCCGCGGCTCGCCGCGCATCGTTAGCCGCAAAGACCGGGTCGATGCGGACTGTACCGGTGAACCAGTCCGAAGGGCCTTTGCCGGAGGGCTGCGCACCGTTCCTCGTGATATCCATGATGACCATCCTTTCCTACAATGAGCCGTGACGGCTCGGCTGCATGAGGGCAATCTAGCCCGCAATTGACAAAGCGGTAGGGGGCCATCCGCGTATGGACTTATGAATTGGAGCAATAAGTCGTTTCTCACCGGACTTACGACGCCATCAAGACCCGGATGCTGCGATCTGCCGATTGCAGCAGTTCGAAAGCTTCGTAGCGCCGTGCATGCAACGCCTTGACGGCACCGTCCGCCGGCTCGAACTTCTTCGCCAGTCGCGACATGGTTGTCATAGCTTGCAAGAGCGAACCGCAATGCCCGCCCGCCGTCGCGCCGAGCATGGCCGCACCGAGAAGCACCGGCTCCTCCGTATCGGCGACGGCGACAGGTCTGCCGGTCGTATCCGCGAGAAGCTGACGCACCAATCCGCTCTGGGCAGCACCGCCGCTGGCGACGATGAGATCGCAGGCGATGCCGTCCTTCGCCAGCTTTTCGAGCAATTGCTTGAGGCCATAGCCGATACCGCAGAGGCCGGCGATGTACAGAGCGATGAGATCGTCGATGCCGGTTTCCAGCCCGAGGCCGGAGATGACGGCGCGTGCATCGGGATCAGCATAGGGTGAGCGGTTACCGAGAAATTCGGGGACCACTTGGATGGATTGCGCGAGCTTCACGGCGTTGGACGCGTTGCCGCTCGTCTGCATAGCCTGCCGATCAAGCCAGGCGACCAGCGACAAGCCCTCCGCCTCGGCCTTCTGACGCGCCTCACTGGCGGCCGGATGCATGGTAACGAGATGATCGATCGCGGCACCGGCAGCGGATTGACCGCCTTCGGTCAGCCAGAGGCCGGGCACCATGGCCGAATAATAGGGGCCCCAAACGCCATCGACGAAGATGGCCGCTTCGCTCGATGCCATCGAGCAGGCGGATGTGCCGAAGATATAGGCGAGCCTGCTCCTGACATCGGCTTTACCATCCGGTCCCTGCCCGCCCAGCGTGCCAACGCCGCCGGCATGCGCGTCGATGAGCGAGGCGCCGACGGGCGTACCAACGGCAAGGCCAAGATCGCGGGCGGCGCTTTCGTTCAAGCCCTCGCCAAGCGCCGTACCCGGCTCGACGATCTCGGTGCCGATCCGCACAAAACCTTCGTCCGCCAGCTCGCCAAGGCCGATATCCTTGAAATATTGCGCGTCCCAGCGCTTTTCGTGGGCCAGATAGGTCCACTTGCACGTCACCGTGCAGACCGATCTCTGCAGCGAAGCCGTCGCGCGCCAGGTCAGATAATCGGCAAGATCGAAGAAATGATCAGTTGCCGCAAAGGAGCGCGGCAGATTTCGCTTCAGCCACAACAGCTTCGGCGTCTCCATCTCCGGCGAGATGCGGCCGCCGACATAGCGCAGCACGGCATGGTTTCCGGCATTGATCTCCGCCGCCTCGCCGGCCGCGCGATGATCCATCCAGACGATGATGTTGCGATCGGCGTCGCCCGAGGGGCCGACTGGCACGGGCTGACCATCCGCCTTGACGGCGACCAGCGAGCAGGTTGCATCGAAGCCGATGCCCGAAACATCACCGGACGCTATCTTTGCCGTGGCGACAGCCTCTTTGACGCTGTCGCAGACGGCCTGCCATATCTGCTCGCTCGATTGTTCGACGATGCTGCCGGCCCCGTGCCAGATGGTGATCGGCCGCTTCGCCGCGGCGAGCAGATGGCCACGCGCATCGAATACTCCAGCCCGGGCGCTGCCCGTGCCGACATCGATGCCGATGAAATAAGGTGCCGTCATCAGAGATCCGTACTCAAGGGCAGGATCACCAGATCCCGGATTACGATGTTACGCGGTCTCGATAGCATGAAGACCACCGCCTCCGCCACTTCGGTCGCCTCCATCAGGCCGCCTGCGGCGATCGCCTCATCGAGCTTTGCCTGCGGCCAATCGCTGATGAGCGCCGTCACCACCGGCCCCGGCGCCACGGCGCCAACGCGAATGCCATGCTTGGCGACCTGGCGCCGCACCGTGTGCGTAAAGGCCTGCACGGCATGCTTGGACGCCGTGTAGATCGGCTCCCAGACCACCGGCACCAGGCCGGCGATCGAACTCGTCATGATGATATCGCCCGTCTTGCGCTCGATCATGTGCGGTAACACCATGCGGACCGAACGGAAGGCCGCATTGATATTCAGATCCAGCATCCGGTCCCAGGCATCGGGATCGCCTTCTGCAACCTCGCCGCCGATATAGGCGCCGGCATTGGCATGGAAGATATCGAGCTTGCCGAACTTGCCGAGAATCTGCGGCATCATCGTTGCCACACTCTCGGGATTCAAGAGATCGACGACGACGGGAAAGGCGTTCGGCCCCAGTTCGGCGCAAAGGCTTTTCAGGCTATCTTCGGCCCGGTCGACGAGGGCGACGCTGGCGCCCTCGTTCAATAGCGATTTGGCGCATTCCAGGCCAATTCCGGACGCAGCCCCGGTGATGGCGGCAACCTTGCCGGCGAAATCCTGTCTCATGACAATCCTTACCTTCTTAAAGAAATCAGCCGCGCCCATGCGAGGCGCGGGAACGACGGGCGAGCGAGTCGACGATGACGGCAATGGCAAGAACTGCGCCCGTAATCATGTAGCGAAGCGCCGACGATAGATCGAGCATGGTGAGGCCGCTGGCGATCGACTGGATGACGATGATGCCGAGCAGTGCCGAATAGGCACTGCCGCGGCCGCCGAAGAGGCTGGTGCCGCCGATGACAGCCGCCGCGATCGCATTCAGATTGACGTCGCCGGTGCCTGCCTGCTGGCTGGCCGAGGCCAGGCGCGCTGCCGCGAGCACACCGCCAAGGGCTGCGAACATCGCGCAAAGCACGAAGG
Source organism: Martinezella sp. CNPSo 3959 (assembly GCF_057784355.1). Taxonomy (NCBI): domain Bacteria; kingdom Pseudomonadati; phylum Pseudomonadota; class Alphaproteobacteria; order Hyphomicrobiales; family Rhizobiaceae; genus Martinezella; species Martinezella sp. CNPSo 3959. The sequence goes on along the minus strand of NZ_JBXSOV010000014.1, from coordinate 23,136 downwards.
CGCTGGTATAGATCCTGCGTACATTGATGCCCGCGCGGCGTGCCGCTTCGCGATTGCCGCCGACGGCGGACATCGACCGGCCCCATTGCGTGCGCGTCAGCGCATAATTCATGACGATGGCGAGCACCACGAACAGGGCGAACATCCAGGGAATGCCACGATCCTGATTGAGGTAGAAGGCGACGAATTCCAACGCCACGGTAATGACGGCCGCCTTCGCCAGCAGGCCACCGACGGAGGGCGCGGAGAGGTTCGCCTGCTTGCGCCGCCGCACGGTGCCCAAGCCGGTCAACAGCAGGACCGCACCCGGAATAAGCGCGAAGGCATACGCAAGCGGTCGAGGAATGACGAGAAGCTGGCCGAAATTCACGATCGCCGAGCCATAGGGCAGATTAATCGAACCCGTCGCTCCAAGCAGATAGAGTTGCATGCCGAGTACAGCGAGAAGGCCTGCCAATGTGGCAACGAAACTCGGCATGCCCAGCCGGTTGAACAGTACGGCATAGATGGCGCCGATCACGCCGCCGACGACGAGCGCCGCCAGGATCGCCAAGGCCACCGGCCAGCCCTCATTCACCCAGAGCATACCGACCATGGCCGAGGCGAAGCCGCTGATTGAACCCACCGAAAGATCGATCTCGCCGACCATCAGCACACAGACAATACCGAGCGAGATGATGCCGACGGTCGACGCGTCGAACAGCAGGTTTGCCAGGTTGTTGCTCGAAAGGAAGGTCGGGTTGAGTGTGCCGAACACTGTCCAGATGATGACGAGCCCAACGACGACGGGCAACGATCCGAGATCGCCGGAGCGCACCTTGCCGATGGAGGAGCGGATCGTGGCCGCAAGCCCGGTATCATGGTTGACGCGGACGTCGCTGCGGTCGAGCAGCAGGGTGGATTGCTTGCCATTCTCGCTCATGGCTGGCCCCCTTCTCTGAGTTCCTGTTGGGCCTGCCGCCGGCCTGCCCGTCGCGATACGGCGTTTTCCGTGGCACCGGTGATGGCGCTGACGAGTTCCTGATTTGACGTATCGGGATAGAAAATCCCGTTATTGCGGCCGAGGCGCAGCACGACGATACGGTCGGCGACGGCGCGCACATCCTCCATATTGTGACTGATCATGATGACGCCGAGGCCCTTGTCGCGGACGCGTTCGATGAGGTTCAGCACTTCGGCGGTTTGTGCGACGCCCAGCGCTGCGGTCGGCTCGTCGAGCATGATGAGTTTCGGCTCAAGCAGCAGCGATCGGGCGATCGCCACCGTCTGCCGCTGGCCGCCGGAAAGCGATGCGATCGGGATGCGCACGCTCGGAATGCGTGCAGCAAGCTCGTTGAGCAGCGTCCAGGCGCGAACCTCCATGACGGTTTCGTCAAGCTTCAGCGGGCTCAGCTCCCGGCCGAGGAAAATGTTGGCGACGACATCGAGGTTCTCGCAAAGCGCCAGGTCCTGAAAGACCGTGGCGATACCAAGATCGAGCGCCGTTGCGGGATCGCTGAGAGTCACCTGCTTGCCGCGGAATGTGATCGTGCCTGCACTCGGTTGATGGACGCCGGCCAGAACCTTGACGAGCGTCGATTTGCCCGCGCCATTGTCGCCGACAAGCGCCACGACTTCGCCGGCATGCACATCGAGGTTGATATCCGTCAGTGCTGAGACGGCGCCGAAGTGTTTGGAGATCCCCTTGAGGCTGAGCACAAGCTCGCCGTCAGGGGCTCTATGATCGGAAGCGTCACTCATGACCAGCCACCTTCTCGGGTTGAAATGCTATCGGAGGCGTTTTGCCTCCGACCGCCGAAGCGGCCGGAGACTGGGAGGAGCAGCTCTCAGCTGCCGATACCGAGTTTCTTGCAGCCATCTGCATAGCGGTCGTTGCAGAGCTGTTCCGGAGTCTGGATCGGCTTGCCGTTGACGGTCTTGTCGATGATCTCGGCCTTCAGGTTTTCGGACGTGACCAGGGCCGGTGTGAACAACTTGGTCGGCGTGTCGAAGAGCTTCGTGTCGGCCTTTGGTGTCTCGCCAGAGAGCAATTCGATCGCGACATTGGCGGCGGCGGCAGCCACGATCTCGCTCGGCTTGGAGATGGTATTGTACTGATCGCCGGAAATGATGAGCTGCAGGCCGGCGATGGTCGCGTCGTTGCCGGTGACCGGCGGAACAGGATCGAAGCCCGCGGCCTTGAAGGCGGCGACAGCGGCACCACCGGTGCCGTCATTAGCGGCAACGACGCCGAGGATCTTCTTGCCGAAGCGGGTGATCTGGCCGCTTGCCCATTGCTGCGCCTTCGGCGGCGCCCATTCCGGCGTGTCGAACTCCGCAAGCACTGGATAGCCGCCATCGGCGAGACCGGCATGGATGCCCTTCTTGATCAGGCCGGCGGCAGCATCGGTGGGCGAGCCATTGATTTCGAGAAGGCCGCCATCGCCCGCCTTCACGCCCTTGGCTTTGAGGTGATCGACCAGCGACTTGGCGATCATCTTGCCGATCTCTTCATTGTTGAAGGAGACGTAGTAGTCGGCAGCGGCCGACGGGATCGGGCGGTCGTAGGCGATGACCTTCACACCCTGGCTTTGCGCGAGCTTCACCAGCGAAGCGGCGGCAGTGGAATCGACCGGATCGAGCACGATGGCCTTCGCACCTTGCGAAATTGCCGAATTGAACTGCTGCTGCTGACGGGAAGCATCGCCATTGGCGTTCTGGTAGATGACCTTGCAGCCGGCGCAGAGCTTCTTCATTTCCGCCTGGAAGCCAGGGAAATCGTGCTCTTCATAGCGCGTCGAGCTCTGGTCGGGCATCAGGAAAGCGACGGTCGTATCCGTCACCTTGGCGGATTGCGCAAAGGCGGACGTACTGGCCAAAAGACCAACCGCGAGCGTGGCTGCGCCGGCGATTTTCAGTGCGAAATGGTTCATTGGAATTTCTCCGTTCCAAATGGTAATGGTTTCCCTCGATCATCACGGCTGTTCGCACGCGATGCTCTTGTTTGGCTGTCCCGCAACGGCCATCCGGCCGACGCGGCGGTAATTTTGGACAAGCCTTCTCCTTCGGACGGCAAAGGTGCCTGCCCGTTCGCTTGCCCTGAATTTTGTCTCTCCTCCCTGTCCTCCCTTGTGTTAGGCGGCCTCCACCGCGCGTGCGTGCTGTGCCAAGAGCGATCTGAACCGGGAGGGCGCCATGCCCTTCAGATCCAGAAAACGCCGATTGAAGTTCGAGATATTGTTGAAGCCCGCTGCAAAGCAGATGTCGGTGATCGTCATGTCGGCCTTGCTCATCAAGAGATGGCAGGCGAAGTTGATGCGCAGACGATTGACATATTGCACAAGCGCCATGCCGGTATGGCGACGAAAGCTGCGCGAAAAGGCGCTCGGGCTCTGGCCGGTCAATTCGGCCAGATCGCACTCGCTGAACGGCTCGGTCAGATGTGCGTTGATGTAAGCCAGCGCCTGGTTGACACCCGCCGACATGAAGCCGGATGGGTCCGGCTGATAGCCGGCGCTGGCAAGCGTGCGCGTGCCTTCAGCCCGGCTCATGGCGTCGAGAATATTCATGAAGAGTTCGATGCGGCGGATACCGGTCGCTTCCACCAGCTCGCCGAGGATCGGGCCGACGATGGCAGCTGTCTCAGGCGTAAAGAGCGCACCACGGCGGCTCGTTTCAAGAATACCTGCGCAGGCCGACAGCTCCGGAAAGACTTTACTGGCATCGGCAAAGAAGGATTCGGAAAATTGCAGCACGCGGCAGCGCAGCGGTAAGGTGACGCCAGCGGGCACGTCGCTCACCCAATTATGCGGCAGGTTCGGCCCCGTCAGCACCAGATTGCCCGGCTCGAACTCGCCGATGAAGTCGCCGATGAAATATTGGCCCGTCGTCGCGACGACGTGGTGGATTTCATATTCGGGATGGAAATGCCAGCGAACGGTGCGGTAGGGATAACCGTGTTCCCAGGCCTTGAAGGATTCTCCGCTGCCGATCGCGACCACTTCCAAATCGGGGTTCATCGGCAAGCCTCCTTTCATCCGTCCGCATAGCAACGGTTGCGGCGCCTCCTCCCAGAGGCCATCACGTCTTCTATGTGGTAAACCTACCCCTCATAAGCGCCCGCCGCTACTACGCCTTGTACGCTCGACTGATACTTTTTTGACTTGAAGGGTGACTTATTTGGCGAAATGTGCAGTGCGGCATAGGCGCTGCGATGCCGAAGGTCGATATCCGGCATCGAGCGCCGAGAATTTCGCTTTGATCCGAGGCGTCAAGGGTGCGTTCGGCGGGCGCTTGCGGTCCGCTGGTTTCGTTATTTCTGCTTCCCTTGATCATGATGCCACTTGATGGCGAAGAACATGCCCGTGCCTAACACGAGAACCTTGAACAAGATGAAGACTAAAGGGAACCAATCCCACATTTCGGATATTTCCAGGCTAATTGACACTATTTATCGTGAGGAGCACCACCTCGAAACTGATGCTCTGGCCGCTTTTTTGTTCAAACCATCGTCGAATCCAACTTCGATCATAATATTCCCGCCCACACGGCACAGTGGCGCCATCGTCCATCTCGCCGCGACGGTCATCAATTCGAAATGAAGCCCACAGACTTAGCTCGCGGAATGCAGCGTTTCGGTTGCCGGCAGGCGGACGAGCTTACCTTCCTCGGCCTTATAAAAGTACTGACTGGCAACAAGCCAGCCCTTCAGCGGGCGTAGAGGTGGGATGCAGGTCGCCAGCATGAAGGGGCCAGTCAACAGAAACTGCACCCAGACCGGAGCGGAGAAGGCCACCTCCAGCCAGACGCCGAGAAGAACGCTCGGGATACAGGCGAAACAGATGACGAAAAATGCCGGGCCGTCGGCCGGATCGGCAAAGGAATAGTCAAGCCCACACGCCTCGCATCGTTTGCGCAGGGTCAGAAATCCGTCGAACATGCGCCCCTGACCACAGCGTGGGCAGCGGCACCGGAGACCAGTCTGCAATGGGCTCATCGGGGGATAGTCAATATCCATGACATTACTCCTGATTCAATCTCTCAAGCGAATGCAATCAATTAGGAAATTGCATGCATACAATATATGTATAATGAATGGAATGATCGAGTCCAGTTGTCAGAATGACGCAGCTGCTTCCCGGCAGAGTGGGATAAACCGATGCCACGGCGACGGAGCGCGCAGATATGCATGGTTTGGTTTGCATCATAGTGGCGGCGAGACTTGACGAATCCCGCCATTGTCGATGTGCTGAATATTCGTATGCTCGCCGTGCTTGTCGTAAGTTTAACCAGACAGATGCCAGTGACGCCAAGAACGACTGCGGCCAGGGCGTTTTGGGAGAATGCAATGTATGACAATATCATTTGTGCCATTGGGCTTGGCTCACGCGAACGCGCCGAGCGCCTGTTGCGTACATCCCACGCACTTCTGTCTCCAGACGGCGAATTGACGGTCGCTCACGTCATCGAGCGCTTCCTCTCGGGACGGGAAAGCCCGGACGAATGGACTGTCTCAGCGATCACGGAAGCCGAGGAAAAGCTCAATGCCTTGTGCAGGCGTCTCGGCATTACCGCGACCATCGATGTGCGCATGGGCACGGCATCGACGACGCTGCTGACCATCGCCAAGGAGAGGAAGGCCGATCTGATTATCCTCGCAACGCATACGTCCGATATCATCGATCGCATATTCGGTTCGACGGTCGAATACGTCATCCGCCATGCGGAATGCTCCGTCCTTGTCGAGCGAGCCGACAAATCGCATGACGATATCGCCGGGAAAGCGGATACGGCGAAGAAGGCATAACGCTCCCTCGGAGTGGCCTTTCATGCCGGGTTCTCTGCGAATATAGCGCGGTTACGGTTTGCGCTGCCCCGTGGTGATGCTACATAGCCGCTCCGACCTCAAATCCAAGACGAGATGAATGACTGAATCCGCCATCACCTGGAGCATCGCGGGCCTGACCGCCCTCGGTGTCGTTACACGCCCATTCCGATGGCCGGAAGCAATCTGGGCTGTTATCGGCGCAGCGCTTCTCGTTGCGCTTCGGCTCATCGGTCCAGCCGAGGTATGGACAGGCATATCCAAAGGGTTCGATGTCTATCTCTTCCTGATCGGCATGATGCTTTTGTCGGAGCTCGCACGGCGCGAAGGGCTCTTCGACTGGGTGGCGGCAATCGCCACCGCGCATGCCAAGGGCTCTCCTCGCCGGCTGTTCGTGCTTGTCTATGTCGTCGGCGTGGTCGTGACGGTATTCCTGTCGAACGACGCAACCGCCGTCGTACTCACGCCGGCCGTCTACGCAGCCTGCCGTGCGGCACGGGTGAAGGACCCTATGCCTTATCTGCTGGTCTGCGCCTTCATCGCCAATGCCGCGAGCTTCGTGCTGCCGATCTCCAATCCGGCCAACCTGGTGATCTTCGCCGGCGGCGATATGCCATCCCTGTCGCGCTGGATGCAGACCTTTCTGCTGCCATCCATCGTGTCGATCATCGTCACCTTCGCCTGCCTCTACTGGACGCAGCGCCATGCACTGGCGGAAGACACGATCGCCCGCGAGGTTGGCCAGCCCGCCCTTTCCCATAGCGCCAAACTGGCAGGATGGGGGCTGATAGTCACCGCCCTCATTCTGATCGTGGCGTCGGCCATGAATGTCGATCTCGGCATCCCGACATTTGTCGCGGGCCTCCTCACGACCGTCATCGTTCTCGTCCTTACCCGGCAAAATCCGCTGGAGACGGTTCGCGGCATCAGCTGGAGCGTAATACCTCTGGTTGCGGGCCTTTTCGTGATCGTCGAGGCGGTCAACCACACCGGGCTCACCGCCCTCCTGTCCGAAAAGCTGGCGTTGCTGGCGGCTCAGTCGCAGACACAGGCGGTCGGCGCTGCCGGGCTTTCGGTTGCAATCGTCTCTAATCTGGTCAACAATTTGCCGGCCGGTCTTTTCGCCGGCAGCGCCGTACAGGCAGCCCATGTTCCTGATTCCATTGCCGGCGCAGTGCTGATCGGCGTCGATCTCGGCCCCAACCTCTCCGTCACCGGCTCGCTTGCCACGATCCTCTGGCTTGCTGCCCTTCGCCGCGAAGGGCTGCATATGGGAGCGCTGGCCTTTCTGAGGATCGGTGCTCTCGTGATGTTTCCGGCTTTGATCCTCTCGCTTGCGGCCCTCGCACTGATCTGACTGCGAACAACATCGAGTTTATAGACGACCGGTCGATTATTTGTTACGGACCGCTCATGATGACGAAGAAGAAATCGGAGCTGACTCGCAGCCATATTCTCGCAATCGGGCGGGAACTGGTGCTGCGCAAGGGTTTCGGAGGCGTGGGCCTGAAGGAGCTGCTCGAGCAGAGCGCCGTGCCGAAAGGCTCATTCTACTACTATTTCGCATCCAAAGAGGCCTTCGGCTGCGCCCTGCTGAAGCAATATTGTTCCGACTACGCGGAGCGGCTCGACGCGCTCTTCGGCTGGAAAGGCAATGGCCGCCAGCGGTTGATGCTCTATTGGAATGCCTGGCTTTCCGACGGCAATACGGCCAGCCTGGCCGACCGGTGCTTGGTCGTGAAGCTTGCCGCCGAGATCTCCGATCTCTCGGACAATATGCGCGTGATCCTGCTCGGCGGTGTCGAGGATCTCATTCGCCGCATCACCAACACAATCACCGAGGGACGCGAGGACGGTTCGATTTCGCCATCGTGCATCCCGGAAAAGACGGCCCGTTCGCTCTATAGCCTATGGCTCGGGGCGGCAATCCTGGCGAAGCTAGGAAAAGACAAGACACCGCTCGACCAGGCCATGCTTGCCACTGAGCAAGCCCTTTTGGCACCCGGCGGCCTTTGATCCAAAGCAGGACCAGCATGTCAACACACAAGGAAAATACAATGCGCAGTGCCATCCACGATGTCTTTGGCGACCCGGCTTCGGTCCTTTATCTGGCCGACATGCCGCTGCCGGAGCCTGCCGCCGGAGACGTGCGCATTCGCACCATTCTCTCCCCCATCCACAATCATGACCTTTGGACCGTGCGCGGCGCCTATGGCTACAAGCCTGTTTTGCCTGCCATTGGCGGCAGCGAGGCGGTCGGCTTCGTCGATGCCGTCGGACCTGACGTCGACAAGGCGCTGATCGGCAAGCGCGTCGTTGCGGCCGGTGTCCATGGCACTTGGGCAGAGCAATTCACGGCGCCGGCAGCAAGCCTTGTTCCGGTGCCTGATGTGATCTCCGACGAAGCCGCAGCGCAGCTGATCGCCATGCCGTTCAGCGCTATCTCGCTTTTGGAATTCCTCAATGTCGAGCGCGGCGACTGGATCATCCAGAACGCAGCGAATGGTGCTGTCGGCAAGACTCTGGCCATGCTGGCACACAGCCGCGGCATACACATGATCAATCTCGTTCGGCGAGATGGCGGCATCGATGAGCTATCCGCATTCGGTATCGGCAATGCCGTCTCGACCGCGGCGCCCGATTGGAAGGCGAAGGTGCGCGCCATGATCGGCGACGCGCCGATCCGTGCCGCAGTCGATTCTGTCGGTGGTGTTGCGAGCAACGACCTAGCAGACCTCCTGGGCGAAAACGGCCTGCTGGTTTCCTTCGGCACTGCTGCCGGCAAGCCGATGCAGATCGCCTCGAGGGCCGTCATCTTCAAGCAACTCACGATCAAGGGCTTCTGGGGCATCAAGATCAGCGCCGCCATGCCGGCGGAAGAGCGACGGCGGCTGATTAGCGAACTCATCACACGCGTCGCCTCGGGCGAAGTAAAGCTGCCCGTGGAGGCAGCCTACGACATCACCGAGATCTCAGAAGCTGTGAAATCCTCGTTGGCACCCGGCAAGACCGGCAAGGTTCTGCTCAAACTACTATAGGTTTTCCTGGGCCTTGACGTAGCCGCCGCAGAGAGCTGGGGCGGCTTCGTGGCACGCGGCTAGATCGATTGCAGCGCCTGCGAACGATTACACAAAAATTCGCAGAATTGCTCTTGTCCCTCTAGTTACTAGAGGATGTAGCGATGGTTCCAAGACAAAATCTGGAACCGAAACATGACGTCGCCAACACAACAGAGCCGCTATCGCGTAGAGGGCATGGATTGCGCCTCCTGCGCCGCGAAAATCGACACGGCCGTTCGCCGGCTGCAGGGTGTCGAGGATGTTTCCGTCTCGGTCACCGCAGGCACGATGACGATCAAGCATCAGAGCGCCCCGGACCTGTTACCCAACATAACCAAGCGGGTTACGGGACTGGGCTACAAGGTTTTTCCGCTGCCGCAAAGCAGCGTTCCGACAGAAAAAGCCAATCATGACGATCACGCCTGCGGTTGCGGGCACGACCATCATACGCACGAGTCCGATGGCCGCGACCATGGTCATGCGGGGCACGATCACGAGCATGATCATTCCGGTCACAACCACGCTTCGAACGAGCGCGATGCCTCGGTTGCCGGCCTCCACGGTCACGATCATGGACCGACCAGCGGGCCATGGTGGAAATCCGCCAAAGGCCGCCTGACGATCGCAAGCGGCGTGGCGCTCGCCGCCGCCTGGGGTATCGGCAAGCTGGTTCCGGCATTGGACGTCTGGATCTTCAGCGCGGCCATGCTTGTCGGCTTGGTACCTATCGCCCGGCGCGCCCTCATGGCTGCAAGGATGGGAACGCCGTTCTCGATCGAGATGCTGATGACGATCGCGGCCATCGGCGCCGTTATCATCGGTGCCGGCGAAGAAGCTGCTGCCGTCGTTTTCCTTTTCCTGATCGGCGAACTGCTGGAAGGCGTTGCGGCCGGCAAGGCGCGCGCCAGCATCCAGTCCCTCACGGATCTGGTGCCCAAGACCGCGCTCATCGAGGAGAATGGCAAGACCCGCGAAGTGCAGGCTGAAAGCCTCGCTGTCGGCGCCATCATCCTGGTGCGCCCCGGCGACCGCGTTCCGGCCGACGGCGTGATTCTCTCCGGCGAAAGCGCCATCGACGAGGCGCCGGTGACAGGCGAAAGCACGCCGGTGCGCAAGGGCGTGGATGCAAACGTCTTTGCCGGCACGGTCAATGGTGACGCCGCGTTGCGTGTTCGGGTAACGGCGGCAGCATCGGACAATACCATCGCCCGCGTCGTCAAGCTGGTCGAAGAGGCGCAGGAATCGAAGGCTCCGACCGAGCGTTTCATCGATCGCTTCTCGCGTTATTACACGCCAGGTGTCGTCGTTGTCGGTGCACTCGTCGCCGTCATCCCGCCTTTATTCCTGGGCGGCAGTTGGAGCGAGTGGGTCTATAAGGGTCTGGCGATCCTGCTGATCGGGTGCCCATGCGCCCTGGTCATCTCGACTCCGGCGGCAATCGCGGCATCACTGTCTTCAGGCGCCCGCCGCGGCCTGCTGCTGAAGGGTGGCGCCGTGCTGGAAAATATCGGCAAGGTCACCGCTGTTGCTTTCGACAAGACCGGCACCTTGACCGAAGGAAAGCCCAAGGTCACCGATATTGTCGGTCTCGGCATGAATGAAACGGACGTGTTGCGGCTGGCAGCCGCGCTCGAAACCGGCTCCAGCCATCCCCTTGCCCGTGCCATCCTCGACCGCGCAGCTGAAGCCGGAACTGATATCCCTCAGGTCATCGATGCCAAAGCGATCGGTGGAAAGGGCGTCAGCGGCACGGTCGATGATGTGGACGTTTTCCTCGGATCGCCGCAGGCAGCCACCGACCGCGTATTATTGACCTCGGAGCAATCGGCCCGGATCGCCGCGCTCAATGATGAAGGGAAAACGGTTTCCGTCGTGGTTGCCAAAGGTGCGGCCGCCGGCTTGCTCGCTATGCGCGACGAACCGCGCACCGATACGGCAGCTGGTCTTAAAGCGCTTGCTGATGCGGGCATCAAGACCATCATGCTGACGGGCGACAATCAGCGCACGGCACAGGCGATCGGCAAGACGCTCGGCATAGAGGTTCGCGCCCAATTGCTGCCCGAAGACAAGCAGCGGATCGTCGGCGAGCTGAAGCGGCAAGGCTTTCACGTCGCCAAAGTCGGCGACGGCATCAACGATGCGCCAGCGCTGGCAGCCGCCGATATCGGAATTGCCATGGGTGGAGGCACCGACGTTGCGCTGGAGACGGCAGATGCCGCCGTGCTGCACGGCCGCGTCGGCGATGTCATCGAGATGATCGATCTTTCCAAGCGGACGATGAGCAATATCGGCCAAAACATCACCATCGCGCTCGGCCTGAAAGGTGTGTTCCTGGTGACCACGATCGCCGGCATTACGGGGCTCTGGCCGGCGATCCTCGCCGATACCGGGGCAACCGTACTGGTCACCATGAATGCTCTACGCTTGCTCGCGCTGCGGCCTCGCCGGGTGGCAGCCTGAATCGTCGACTGGCGCCGATGAACATGTCGGCGCCTATCTTTTCTGCTTCCAAAATTGCCGCCGGATCAGGACCTCCGGACGGACAGATAACGGCGCGGCGACAGTCCGAATGCCTTCCGGAACATGGCGATGAAGCTGCTCGCGCTCGCATAGCCCAAGCTGTCCGCCACCTCAGCGATCGGTGCTCCCGCGCTCAGATGCTCCAGTGCCAGCAACAGCCGAGCCTGCTGGCGCCAATTTGCGAAAGACATGCCCGTTTCTGCATGAAACAGCCGCCTGGCCGAACGCTCAGATATGCCCGCCCGCTGCGCCAGTGACTGAAACGTCTCCTCGCTGGCAGGGTCCTGCAGTACGGCGTCCGTGATGCGCAGAACACGCCGGTCTGTCGGCATCGGCAGATGCAGGCTTTCACGCGGTGCGGCCCGAACCTCATCGAGTAGAACCGCTGCGAGGCGACGCTGCTGCGCCGACAGCTTTTCCTCCCAATGCCATGTGGTTGCCCGGCGCACCAATGCTCGCAACACGTCACTGACGCTCAGAACACACGGCGTCACCGGCAAACCGGCGCTGGCGCCTGGCGTCAACAGGATGCCCCAGCCGCTCGGCACGCCGTTGATCCCTGCCTTGTGCATGACGCCGGGCGGAATCCAGCCCGCACGCTGCGGCGGTAGCAACCATGAACCGCCGGGGGTATCGACACGGACGAGCCCGCTCTCAATGCAGAAAAGCTGCCCACGGCTATGCGCGTGCCAATCATATTCCTGAGTGCCGAGACGGAAGGTGCTGCCGGGTTCATCCGAGCCCCAGAAGGCGATGAGCGGCGGCCCGTCGACGCGTTCGCCGATATCTTCGATGCCCATTTTGGTTTGGCCGTTTTGCAATATTCATAGTCCGAATGTCGTTATCATGCTCTGGCGGTGCTGCGCTATCTTTCTCTCGCAAGATCGAAATCGACCAGTGAGTGGAATAGAAGACCATGCAGGACTTTCATGTCGTCATCATCGGCGCAGGCCTCGGTGGCCTGTGCCTTGCACAGGGATTGAAGCGCGCCGGCATCCGTTTTGACGTGTATGAGCGCGATACGGCCGCCGATAGCCGCTTGCAAGGCTACCGCATCCGTATCGACGCAAACGGACAGCAAGCGCTGACGTCATGCCTGCCGGCCACTCTGTTTGACCTCTTTCGGGCGACTGCCTCGATAAGTCCTCGATCCTCCTGCTTCCTGACACCTCAGCTTTTGCCCGTCACAGGGCGCACGCCGGCGAGCTGGGATACCGGCGAGGATGAAGACGACGGCGATCTGAGCGTCAATCGCCTCACGCTTCGCGAAATCCTGCTGTCGGGGATCGAAGATCATGTTCATTTCGGACATGCCTTCACCCATTATCGTTGCATGGATGACGGTCGCGTCGAGGTGCAGTTCGACGGTGCCGGCCCGGTTTCCTGCAATCTGTTGGTCGGCGCCGACGGCGTGAACTCGCAAGTGCGCCGCCACCTGGCACCCTATGCCGAACCGGCGGATACAGGTTCCATATGTGTCTACGGCAGGAGCGAAATGCCGCTGAACGATGCCGCCGACCTGCTTGGGAATGGAACGACGGTAGTCTTTGCCGATGGGTGCACGGGGATCTTCGATCTCATGCGCTTCCGCAACGATCTTCCGAACCTCGCCGTCAGTCTCGTACCCGATTGCAGGCTGACGCCGGTGACGGACTATCTATATTGGGCGCTAATCGGCCCTCGTCAAAAACTTGGATTGGAGACCTACGATCACACGCAGGATCTGCCTGTATTGCTGAGGACAGCAATGCGCGGCTGGCATCCTGAACTGAAACAGATCATCAGCCACAGCAAATCGACAACCGTGGCGGCACTCCCCGTCAGAAGCGGACGCCCGGACGTTCTCTGGCCATTCGGTGCAGTGACGCTGCTCGGCGACGCCATTCACGCGATGAGCCCTGCCGGTGGACTCGGCGCTAATACAGCGCTCGAGGATGCTCGCATGCTCGCACAGATCCTGGCCAAATCCGGCAAGGAAGCGAAGACGGCCTATACGGCCTTGCTGGATTACGAGGCCGACATGCGCGAACGCGCGGCCCGCGCCATTGATACGTCGGAACGCGGTGCGGCGATGCTGTTCGCAGCAATGACAGACAAAATCGCTTAAGGACAACAGCATGACAATCGATGCAACCACCTTCACGTTTCACGACGTCACCCTATGGCCAATCGTGCGCCAATCGGCCGGGTCCGTGCAGCCAGGCTATTCCATACAATGGGAAAGGGAGATGGACGCTATCCTCGCCATCTCCACGCCCTTCGTGGTCATCATGGACGGCGATCAGGCAGCCGAGGATCACGAAGATCGCAAGGCCCGCGGCATATGGCTGAAGAAGAACAAAACGGCGCTTGCGGCAATTTGCCGGGCAGTGATCGGCATCGAGGCAAACCCCATCAAGCGGGCAGCGATGCAGGTGCAGATGGCGCTGGCGACGAAGGCGTTCGGCACTAGAATGGATCTCGTCGCGACGCATGAGGATGCGCTTCGCCTTGCGGCGCGGATTCTTGAAGGCAATGAAGCCGCGGCCGCGCAGATCGGCTAAGCATCCCCTCACGCGACGTGATGCGGACCGGGTAGCTTGCAACCTGCCCGGTTTCTTGGCTAAGCGCAGCTCAGGAAGCCGATCGGCGCAGAAACATGGTCTCCTTCCAGCCAAGCTCCGGAGCGATCAGCGTTACGAAGTCGTGGATGATCTGCCGATATTCCTCATCATGGAACTCATAAGGCAGCTCCAGCCGGAATTCGTTGACATGAGGCAAGATCGGATCTTTGCGCAGGCGCTCAAGAATTTCATCCGAGGAGCCGACGATATCGCGGGCGAAAAGCGTGCGGCGTTCGCCTTGGGGTGAAAGCGTGCGCTCATAGCGGCCGGCGGCATAGTCGGTGTAGCGTTTGCGGGTAATCGCATCGGCGCTGTCGAAGGGCACGATGACTCGTCCGAGCGCCACCCGCCTCGTATCGCCGCCAGAGGCGCGATAGGTTTCCAGCTGACGCGATTGAGCAACGAAGAAATCGTCGGTCTGCTCGCCCGTGGTGACGTTGCCGATCAGCAGATTGAAGCCGTTGCGTCCGGCCCATCCGGCAGATCGCAACGAGCCGCCGCCATACCAGATGCGATCGATCAGCCCCTTCGCATAGGGCTGAAGCCGCGGACGCTGTGGGCCGAACGGCGTCTTGATGAGCGTATCCTGATTGCCGAGATAGGCGCCCCGCAGATTATCGGCAAAGCGCAGCACCCGCTGATGAGAGAAATCGTGGCTTTCCCAGTCCCCATCGAAAGCAAGCGGCCCGATCAGATCCGCATGCAGCGGCCGGCCGGCGCTCAATCCGATATTCAACCGTCCGCGCGAGAGCACATCCACCGTCGCCAGATCCTCGGCCAGCCGATAGGGGCTTTCATAGCCGATGGGAATGACGGCGGTGCCGAGCTCGATATGGCGCGTGCGCTGGGTCGCTGCCGCTAGAAAGGCACTCGCCGAGGAAATGCCGGGCTCCAAGTGTCGCTGGCGAACCCAGGCGCTGTTGAAACCCCTCTCCTCTCCGTATTCGAGCAATTGCAGGGTCTGTTCCAGACCGGCTAGCGGATCTTCATCCGGATAGTTTCCAGGCGTGAGAAAGCCGATATGGCTGATCGATGCGGCTTGGCGGCTCATGGGGCTGTCTCCTCAAAATTTGGGCAGGCCTGGCGGATTGGTTTCCGACGTCGGCAAGGCTTCCTCGGCAAGATGCCAATGGTCGAGGATCTTGGCGTAGGTACCATCCTTGATCAGCCCATTCGTTGCGATGGTGAGCGCCGCCGCGAGACCGCTGCCCTTTCGCGTGGTGATCGCGACATCCGAGCGATCCGGCCAACCAGCACTCAGCGTGCCCACGCGCTTGATGTTCTTGTCGCGAGCGGCGATGTAGACAAGCTGGGCGTGCGGCTGCACGATGACATCGGCGCGGTTAGAACGCAGAGCCAGAAGGCTCGCCGCCTCGTCGTCGTAATATTGCAGCTCGATCGGCTTCAGGCCGGCTTTGACATCCTCATCGCTCCATTTCAGCAGGATGCGCTCCTGATTTGTACCGGCGCCGACGATGATGCGCAGGCCGGCTGCGTCCTTCGGCTCCTTGATAGACCCTATCTTGCTGTCGCTCTTGACGAAGAAACCGTGCAGGCCTTGCCGATAGGTGGAGAAATCGAACTTCTCCTTGCGCTGCTCGGTGACGCCGACATTGGAAATGACGGCATCATATTTGCCCGAGGTCAGTCCGAGCGGCCAGTCGATCCACGCGACCGGGACAAGCTCGAGCTTCAGGCCAAGCGCATCGGCAACCGCATAGGCATAATCGGGATCGGCGCCAACCACCGTCTTGGCATCTGTCGCATAGGTCGCAAGCGGCGGACCGCCGGGCGCGACCGCCACGGTGAAGGTGCCTGATGTGACGAACTTGAAATCCTTCGGGATGGCGGCAATCGCCGCTTCGTTTTTCGCCGCGTGAAGACGTCCTGGCTGTTCCGGGCTCAGATCGAAATTTTCGGCCGCCCTTGCCGGCGCGAAACCGGTCAAGGCAAGCACCACTGCACCTGCCAGTATAGTTTTCAAGTTCATATGGATAGTCACGGAACCTGTATCTCCATTTGCGATGGATGGGAGCGGACCGACGTGAGCCCCACTGACGCCGGTCCGCCCGACCAACATTACGAACCGCTCTTCGGCAGGCCCGCAGGGTTGGTCTTGGATTGATCGACCGCTTCAGCAGTCAGGCTCCAGCGCTTCAGCACTTCGCCATATTTGCCGTTCTTGATCAGATCGTTGAGTGCGAGGGTGATGGCATCGGCAAGGCCGGCGCCCTTTTTCGTCGTCACGGCGATTTCGGCCGTCAGCGGCCAACCGCCGGAGACGGTGCCGACAAGCTTCCTCGTGCCGTTGATGGCGGCCTTATAGGCCTGTGTCGCATTCGGATTGAATTCGACATCGGCACGACCGGACTGCAAGGCAAGATCGGCGGCGGCACGGTCGTCGTAGTACTGAACCTCGATAGGCTTCAGGCCGGCTGCCACATTCTGGCGGTCCCATTCGAGAATGATCTTCTCCTGATTGGTGCCAGCGCCGGTGATCACCTTGAGGCCTGCGACATCCTTCGGCTCCTTGATCGCGGTGATCTTGCTGTCAGCCTTCACGTAGAAGCCGAGCACGTCCCTGCGATAGGTGGAGAAATCGAACTTCAGCTTACGCTCTTCCGTGACCGTCACATTGGAAATGACAGCGTCATACTTTCCTGAGGAGACGCCGAGCGGCCAGTCCTCCCAGGCCACCGGCACCAGCTCGAGCTGCAAGCCGAGGGAGTCGGCGAGCAACTGTGCGATATCGGGATCGGTGCCGACGACCGTTTTCGCGTCGGTCGCATAAGTAGCGATCGGCGGGTCCCACGGGTTGATCGCAACCGTGAACTTGCCGGGATTGACGAATTTGAAGCCCCGCGCAATCGCCTTGATCGCTGCCTCGTCCTTCTCGGCACGGATGCGATTGGATGTATCCGGGCTCAGGTTGAATTTTTCGGCCGCAATGGTCGGCGTCCCACTCATCGCTACCGCCGTAAGAACACCGGCAACGATATATCTTGCTCTCTCAATGAATGTCATTTCCCTTTCTCCTTTTTCAATTTTAAGTTGTTGATACAGCTATAATGGCCCGGACGCCTGCTGCGTCAGAGCGTCGAATGCTTGCCTGCGACTGCTAGAGAACCTTGGCGAGGAAAGCGCGCGTGCGCGGATGTCTCGCATCGTTGAGGATCTGTGTGGGCGTGCCGGCTTCGATAACGTGGCCGCCCTCCATGAAAACGATGCTGTCGGCGACCTCGCGGGCAAAGCCGATCTCGTGGGTGACGATGACGAGCGTCGTGCCGGTGCGCGCAAGCTCCTTGATGACATCGAGCACTTCGCCCACGAGTTCAGGATCAAGCGCCGATGTCGGCTCGTCGAAAAGAAGGACCTTCGGCCGGAGTGCCAGCGCGCGGGCGATGGCAACACGCTGCTGCTGGCCGCCGGAAAGCTGGCGGGGATAGGCATCGATCTTATCGCTGAGGCCGACGCGCGCGAGAAGCTCTTGCGCATAGGCGGTCGCTTCGTCGCGGCTCACCCCACGAACCTGGATCGGCGCCTCGATAATATTTTCCAAAACAGTAAGATGCGGGAACAAGTTAAAGTTCTGAAAGACCATGCCGATGTCGGTCCGGCGCTTCAGAATGTCCTTTTCCTTGAGCTCATAGAGCACCTCGCCCTTCTGCGTGTAACCGACGAGTTCGCCATCGACGGAGATGAAGCCGCTGTCGACGCGTTCAAGATGGTTGATGGCGCGCAGCAGCGTCGATTTCCCCGAGCCCGACGGGCCGATAATGGCCGTGACGCTGCCGGCTGGCAGGTTGAGCTCGACATCGTCGAGAACTTTCAGCGTGCCGAAGCTCTTCGAAATACCATGGATGCGCACGGCACCGCCCCTGGCACGAAGATCTGTCACGCTCCGAAAAGCGGCGAATGCCCTGGTGTCCGAACTACCGTCTACAGTAGCGGGCAGCGGCCGCTGGAAGCGTTTGAAGAATGCCTGGAACGGCAACGGCGTCGGATTGCGCACCGCACCCTTGGAGAAATAGCGCTCGATATAGTGCTGGGCAATCGATAGCACGGTCATGATGACGAGATACCAGACGGTTGCCACCATCAGCAGTGGAATGACTTCCAGATTGCGGCGGTAGATGACCTGCACCGTGTAGAAGAGTTCCGGCAGGGCCAGCACGTAGACCATGGAGGTGCTCTTGGCGAGGCCGATGATCTCGTTGAAGCCCGTGGGCAGGATGGAGCGCATCGCCTGCGGCAGAACGATGCGGAACGCCTGACGGCGGCGCGAGAGGCCGAGGGACGCGGCCGCTTCCAGCTGACCCTGGTCGACTGACAGAATGCCGCCGCGCACGATTTCGGCAAAGAAGGCCGACTGGTTCAGCGTCAGTCCGAGAAAGGCCGCGGCAAACGGTGTCAGGAGCTGCGTGGTCGGATAATCGAAGAGAACCTTGTCGCTGAACGGGACTCCAATGCTAATGGTTTCATAGAGATAGCCGAGATTGTTGAGAACCAGCAGCAGCACAATCATTGGGATCGAACGCAGCAGCCAGATATAGCCCCAGGAGAGGCTCGCAAGCAGGGCCGACTTCGATACGCGCGCCAGAGCCAATGCCGTTCCGAGGATAGAGCCCGAGACCGCCGCAAGCGCTGTCAGAAGCAACGTCCTGCCAAGGCCAACCAGGACCGGCTCGGCAAAGAACCACTCGGCGAAGACACCCCAGCCCCAGCGCGGATTGGTGAAGGTGGAGTAGAGGACGACCGCCATGACGACTGCGGCAAAGATCGTGCCGGCGGTTCGTCCAGGGTGCCTCGCCGGCACGATGCGATAACGCGAATAATCTGTCTTCGTCTCGGCGGCTCCAGTGCCTCGATCGACACCTGCAAAATCGGTCGTCAGCGCCATGATCTTTACCCCTTTTTGATTGTCGTTGATCCGCTACGCATTACCGGCCGGCGGCTGCCAAGCGCTGCTGCGAGCCCGAGGTTTCGGCGATATAGGCCAGAGCCAAATGGCTGATATCTTTCTCGAAGGGCAGGCTCTTGTAGATCTCCGGATCGACGGAGGTATCGAACAGGGCTGTGTAGCCGTTGTTGAGATAAAGACCGACCGCCTCGGGTTGGCGAAAGCCTGTCGTCAGGTAGATGCGGCGATAGCCCTGCCGCGCCGCCTGGGCCTCCAGTTCGACCAGCAGCCTACGCGCCAATCCCTGGCGACGGAGATCGTGCCGCGTCCAAATCCGTTTGAATTCAGCAGTTTGGTCGTCATAGTGCTTGAAAGCGCCGCCGCCGATCGTCTCCCCGTTTCGGAGCAGGAGCAGGAAATTGCCATGCGGCGGCGCGAAGGCCTCCGGCGGATAGCGATTGAGTTCGGCAGCCGCCCCTTCAGCATTGAAATAGTTGCCGTAGCGACTGTCATATTCGTGGATCAGTTCGTCGATCAGCGGCTTGGCGCGCGGGTCCAGCGTGGTCGTATAAAGAAACGTGTCGCTCATGTCGTTCGTCACCCGTTGTCATTCGCGAGGAAAGTTTCGGCGAGCCGCACCCAGTAGCGAGCCGCTGGCGCGATAATCGCGTCGTTGAAATCGTAGCGGGCGCTGTGCAGCGGCGCGCTGTCGCCATTGCCGACGAAGAAGTAGCTCCCAGGCTTTGCCTGCAGCAGGAAGGCAAAGTCTTCGCTTGCCGTCCGCGGCCGGAAATCCGCCTCGACGGCAGCGCCTCCAAGCGCCTGCAAGGCGACATTGCGGGCGAATTCCGTTTCCTCGGCATGATTGACGAGGGCGGGAAAACCGAGGCGGTAATCGACTTCCGCTGCGGCGCCAAAGCTTTCCGCCTGCGCGCGTGCCAGGGCGGAAATTCGGTCCTGCAATCTCGCCCGAACAGTCTCATTGTAGGCGCGCACGGTCAGCTTCATCTCCACGCTTTCCGGGATGACGTTCGAAGCCGAACCGGCATGAATGGAACCGACCGTTGCAACCGCCATTTCCTGAGGATCGATATTGCGCGAGACGACGCTTTGCAGGGCGGTGATGAACGAGGCCGAAGCCAGCACCGGGTCGACCGCACGATGCGGCTCGGCACCATGCCCGCCCTTTCCAACGATCGTGATGACCGCCTTGTCGACTGAGGCCATCGCCGGCCCGGCAACGAAGCCGAACTGCCCCGACGGGACGCCCGGCCAATTGTGCAGGCCGAACACCGCATCGACCGGGAAGCGATCGAAAAGTCCCTCCGACAACATCTTGCGCGCACCCGCGCCGATTTCTTCAGCCGGCTGGAAAATTAGCCGCAGCGTGCCGCTGAAATTGCCGCTTTCGGCAAGATAGCGGGCAGCAGCCAGCAAGATCGACGTATGTCCATCGTGGCCGCAGGCGTGCATGACGCCGGGATTGGCACTCTCGTAATCAAGTCCGGTCGCTTCCTCGATCGGCAAGGCATCCATGTCGGCACGGATGCCGATACTGCGGTTACCAATGCCCCGTCTTAGGGTCGCGACCACGCCGGTCCCGGCTATGCCGGTCGCGACTTCATAGCCCCAATCGGCAAGCAGCGAGGCTACCTTCTTGGCAGTGCGATGCTCCTGAAAGGCGAGTTCGGGATATTGATGCAGGTCGTGCCTAAGCGCGATGATTTCATCGAGATAGGCGGCGATCCCTGTCTCGATTGGATCGGTAATCGAAGCGGTCTTGATGATGGCGTTCATGGTCATCGTCCTGGCTCAAGCGCCTACGGCTTTTGCGGGTTCGATGTCGGCAGCCTCTGCGGCATAACGGCTTTCCCGATATGGCAGTCCCAGATAATCGCGGAGCGTCTCGCCTTTCAAAGCGGGATCGAAATAGCCGCGCTCGGTCAGGATCGGCAGGACATACCTGGAGAAATCGTCGAAGCCTTCACCGATGACGGGGAAGCCGAGAATGAAGCCGTCGGCGCCCTCTTCGTCCACCCAGCGGATGATCTCATTAGCAATGTGCTCGGCCGTGCCGATGAAGGAGGTTCGCGGCGTTGCCGCGTCGAGCGCCACCTCGCGCAAGGAGAGCCCCTTCTCCCGCGCCGTCTTCTTGATGCGATCGGTCGTGGCGCGGAAGTTGTTGCGGCCGATATCTCCGAGGTCGGGAAACGGCTCGTCCAGCGGATAGGCGCTGAAATCGTGATGATCGAAGAAGCGACCGAGATAGGCGAGCGCCTCCTCGATGGTGACGAGATTGCGGATCGCCTGATACTTGGCTTCCGCCTCCTCCTGCGTCGCGCCGACGATCGGCCCGATGCCCGGGAAGATGCCGACATCGGCGGCACTGCGGCCATGGGCAATCGCGGATTGCTTGACCTGCTTGTAGAAGGTCTTCGCGTCTTCCAGCGGTCCGCCATTGGTGAAGACGGCATCGGCATGTTTGCCGGCCAGCCGGATGCCGGAATCAGAGGCGCCGGCCTGGAAGACCACCGGCTGGCCCTGCTTTGAGCGACCGATATTGAGGGGGCCTTCGATGCGGAAAAACCGACCTTTATGGTTCAGGCGATGCAGCTTGGATTTGTCGGCATAAACGCCGCTCTCACGGTCGCGCACGAAGGCATCGTCGTCCCAGGAGTCCCAGAGCCCCTTGATCGCATCGAGATACTCGTCAGCGATCTCGTAGCGCAATTCATGCTCGGGATGCTCGCGGCTATAGTTGCGGCCGGAGCCTTCGAGCGGTGAGGTTACTGCGTTCCAGCCGGCGCGGCCCCCGCTGATGAGATCGAGCGAGGCGAATTGGCGGGCGATGGTGAAGGGATCGCTATAAGAGGTGGAGACCGTACCCACCAGACCGAGCTTCGTCGTGAAGGCGGCAAGCGCCGAAAGGATCGTCAGTGGCTCGAAGCGATTGAGGAAATGCGGGATCGATTGCTCGTTAATATAGAGGCCATCGGCAACAAAGGCGAAGGCAATCCCTGCCTCTTCAGCTTTGCGGGCCGTCTTGACGAAGAAGTTGAGATTGGTGCTGGCATCAGCCGGGACGCTCGGATGCTTCCAGGCATTCATGTGGCCGCCGGGGCCTTGCAGCATGATACCGAAAGTGACGTGTTTTTGAGCCATGATGATCCTCCTGGGACAGGCCGCTCAGGCAACGAGGGAAAGGCGTTCTTTGGCGAGCAATTCTATGGAGTTGAGCCGTTCGGCCGCGGTCAGCGCCGGCGTGTCGAGCACGAATTCCTCGACGCCGTAACGGCGGTGGAGTGCGTCAAGCTCGTCGCGGATCTGCGCTGCCGTGCCATGCAGCACGCTCGGCGCCTTCTCTTCGGTCCGGAACTCCGAGAAGCCGGCCTGACGCGCAAATTCCGCTGCCTGCTCCTGGGTGCCGACATTGACGCTCTGGCCGTTGGGCAGGAAGAGCTTGACGATGCGCAGCTGGCCGACGCGCTCACGGGCATGGGCTTCGCTTTCGGCAGCCAAGGCTGCGAGCGCCAGGATCGGCACCTTGCCGCCCGTCGCATTTGCGTAGGCTTCGAAGGTATTGCGCAGATTTTCCGGATCGCCGTTCAGATGGCCGGCAAACACCAACCTCCAGCCCTTCTCCGCGGCAAGCTTCGCACTCTCGACGCTGGCGCCAAGAAGGAAGCGCTCCGGCGCGCGTGGCGGAAACGGCGTCGCCAGCGCGCCATCGGAATGAGGGTCGGCCGCGAGATAGGTGTTGATATCGGAAAGCTGTTCGGCGAAGTCAGGCTTCTTCTCGGAATCGAAGGCCCGCTGCAATGCCCGCGTCGAGAGCGGAAACCCACCCGGCGCCTTGCCGACACCGAGGTCCACGCGCCCCGGCGCCAACGAAGCCAGGAGATTGAAAGTCTCGGCAACCTTGTAGGCGCTGTAATGCTGCAGCATGACTCCGCCGGAGCCGACGCGGATCCTAGAAGTCCGGGCAAGAAGATGAGCGATCAGGACTTCCGGCGCCGAACTTGCGAGGTTCGCCATATTATGGTGCTCGGCGACCCAAAAGCGATGATAGCCAAGTTCTTCGGCCCTAACGGCGAGCCTCGTCGTTGCGCCAAGCGCATCGGTGGCACTGAGCCCCTGTTCAATCGGACTTTTGTCGAGAAGACTAAGGAGATAAGACATGCCGTTTCATCCATGTTTTCGCTCAATGTCGACCATGGAGCGCTATAGTCTATAAAAAACATAGATTTTAAG
>NZ_JBXSOV010000013.1:0-181210 GCF_057784355.1 Martinezella sp. CNPSo 3959 | reverse complement strand
AGCCCAGCAGCTCTATGGTTCGGAGGCTGGCAAAGCCCTTGCCCTTCATTCCCTCTTCGATCGCATGGTGGCTCGTGGGGAGGTCGAATACCATCCTCAAAGTTCAGCGATGGCGCTCGCGGACAATATGCTGCAGGTGCTGACGCCCGCCGGCCGCAGGGAATTCGCCTATAACAGGCTGATACTGGCGACCGGCGCGACCGACCGGCTGGCGCCGCTGCCTGGCTGGCAGGCACCCGGCGTCTATAGCCTCGGAGCTGCGCAGATCGCCCTGAAGGCGCAGGGCGTCGCCTTGGGGCGAAGGATCGTTCTCGCGGGTTCCGGCCCCCTGCTGACCCTCGTTGCGGCCCAGCTTCTGAAGGCCGGAGCGAATGTTGCGGCCGTTCTCGATACCTCTTCCGTTCGAAACCAGATCCTCGCGCTTCCGGACATGATGGCAAGGCCGGCTATGGTCCTACGGGGCCTGGCAATGCGACTGAAACTCGGCCTGATATATCGCGCAGGCGTGACGCTGACGGATATCGTCAGCGACGAGACCGGACCGACGGCCGTTCGCTGGCGGGATGCCGGCGGGCGCGACCATAATACCGAATGCGATATGGTCGGCATTGGCTGGCACCTGAGAGCCGAAACGCAGCTTGCGGGCCTGGCCCAATGTAGGTTCGATTACGATCCGGGTTGGGCTCAATGGCTGCCACGGGCGGATCGAATGGGCCGAGCTACAGATGGCGTCTATCTTGCCGGCGATGGCTTGCGGATCCTTGGCGCCGATGGCGCGGAAGTTGCCGGACGGCTTGCCGCGAGCGCCTGCCTTGCCGATATGGGGTTGCCTTATCCCAATCCAGCACGGGACCTTCGGCGGCTCGCCCGCTACGAACGCTTTGCTCGCGCAATCGCCCGCGCCTTTCCCTGGCCTACCGGGATGGTCCGATCCGTTCCCGATGAAACGATGGTTTGCCGCTGCGAAGGCATCAGCGCTGGCGATCTGCGTGGAAGCGTCGATTATGCCGGAGGTGAGGCAAACCGGGTGAAGTCAATGGTGCGCGTGGGTATGGGACGATGCCAGGGACGGTTTTGTCAGCTCGCCGGCGCCGAACTGATTGCGGAGCGTGCGGGAATCCCGGTTTGCGAGGTCGGTCGCCTGCGTGAGCAGGCGCCTGTTCGTCCGCTGCCGATCGGAGCCTGGATAAACGAGACCTGACCAAGTTCGTTTTGGCTATGCCGACGCGATTTACTCCGGCGCGACTTCGCCATCCTTCAGTACGCCGGCACAGGCCTGGCGCAAATAGTCGCGCATCATAAGGTGGCTACCCGTCAAGGGGCGATCCCGGCTGGTCAGCAGCGCGATCGGGACTGTCTTTCGCGGCAGCAGCGGCCGGCGCACAAGGCCGGGAAACTGCTCCCACGGCAGCAGACCATCCACGATCGCGACACCAAAGCCATTGCGGACAAAAGGCAAGGCGGTAATGGAGATATCGATCTCGATCGCGGGATTAAACGCCTGGTTTTCCGAAGCTGCGGCATTGGCAAGCAGCTGGCCGGGGAAGGTATCGGCGCGGTAGGAGATCAGCGTCTCGTTCTGAAGATCGGCGAAGGTGATGCAGTCGCGCGCGGCAAGATGGTGCCCTTCCGGCACGATGCAGATGAGTTCGGCATATCCGAGCGTTTCGACGTCGATGCCAGGCCGCGCGATGTTGTTCATGACGATGCCGAGCGGGGCATCACCATTGCGGATCATATCCACGACATTGATCAGCGGCGCGATCAGCGAGCGGACGACGATATCCGGATAGCTCGTTCTGAAGGCGAGAAGCGCCTTGGGTACGATCGACATGGCCGGCGGTGTCGTGGCCGCGATCCTGATCAAGCCGGTCCGCCCGAAGCGCATATCGGTCGTTCGGCGCCGAAGCGCTCCGAGCTCGGAAAAGATGCGCTCGGCCTCCGGATACAGCTCTTCAGCCTCTCTCGTCGGGACCAGCTTGCCCCGCACGCGATTGAAGAGTTTGAACCCCAGCTGGTCTTCGGCATGCAGCAATATCTGGCTCAGTGCCGGCTGCGTGATGTTGAGCATGGCGGCAGCGCCGGTCACAGTCCCGGCTCGCATGAGCATGCAGAAGACTTCGAGCTGACGGGCCTGCATCAGGAAAATCCATTTGGTCTAGTTCGGTTGCCGGCGAAGTCTAGCATGGGTGACCCACTTCAGAAGTCGGCTACCTTGCCCCATGCGGATTGCAGGAAGCGGTCTGGATGATAGGGTTTGGGGTCGACTATCGGCGCGGCGCCGGTGACGATGTCGGCGATCAGGTGGCCGGCTCCCGGGCCGATTCCGAAGCCATGGCCGCTGAAACCGGCCGCCAGTACGAAGCCCGGTATGGATGCGATCTCGCCTATGCCGGGCACGCCGTCAGGGGTCGAATCGATGTAGCCGGCCCAACTTGCGGTGATGCGGCGGTTTGCGATGGCAGGCAGCAATTCGCGTGCACGGTCATAGGTAAGCTGAATCGTGCCTCTATCGACGG
Source organism: Martinezella sp. CNPSo 3959 (assembly GCF_057784355.1). Classification (NCBI taxonomy): domain Bacteria; kingdom Pseudomonadati; phylum Pseudomonadota; class Alphaproteobacteria; order Hyphomicrobiales; family Rhizobiaceae; genus Martinezella; species Martinezella sp. CNPSo 3959. The sequence continues at coordinate 178,691 of NZ_JBXSOV010000013.1, read as the reverse complement.
CCGGATCGAGGATGCGCATCCGCTCCATCGGCGTCGGCTGGTCCAGACGCCAGCGCGCCAGGCTTTCGTGGCCGCTGCGAAAGCCCTCGAAGCCGCCGAGAGAGAGAGCGCGCCAACGGCGAACGAACATCGGCAGAAACTGTGCTCCGAACCGTATGTTCTGCGGCGTAGGATCGACGCGACCCCGCCCGCTGATTGCGAGCGCATGGCCGCCGTCGCCTCTGCGGGTGATGGAAACATATGCGGTATGAAGAGCGTCCGGGAGCTCGCCGTCGCCGGGGCTGACGGAAAGGATCGATGAGCGGATCGACGCCTGCGGAAAGCGAACGCCAAGCTGACGGCAGAAGGACGAAGCCCAGGCGCCGCCCGACAGGACGGCAACCTTAGTCTTGATCGTGCCTTCCTCGGTCACGACTGCGGAGAGCTTGCCGCCCTCGGTTTCTATGCCGCGCGCCGCACAATTCTGGCGCAGGCAGCCCCCCAATCTCATAAGGGCGCGAGCGACCGCCGGGGCGGCGTTGGCGGGATCGGCAATGCCATCGGTTGGGGAAAAGACCCCACCCTTCCAGGTGCGGCCGGTCGCCTTGCCGCGTTCGCTGGCCTGAGCGCTATCCAGCATATGCGTGGTCACGCCCACGCCGCGGGCAAAGTCGCGCCAGCGGGCCCATCCTGCAAGCTCTTCCTCACTATTGCTCAAATAGAAGAGGCCGCAGCGGCGAAAGCCGGTTTCCTCTCCTGTCTCCGCCGTGAATTGGTCCCAGAGCTCGAGGCTTTTCGTCGCCACCGGCAGCTCGCGTGCGTCGCGGTTCTGCTGCCTGCACCAGCCCCAGTTGCGGCTGGACTGCTCGGCGCCGACGCGGCCCTTCTCGAGAAGGACGACCGAGAGGCCCCGCTTTGCCAGATAGTAGGCCGCAAAGACGCCGACTATACCGGCTCCGATAACAACGACATCGGCAGAGGACGGCAATTCGGGGGAGTTATCAACAAGGGTGAGCTTCGCGGGCATGGATGCGGGTCTCCTATCGCGCCGACAGCATAGCGAAGTGATCGGACATGAAGCTGCCGCACAAGCGCGCCATGCGGCATAAGATTCTGCTCATGGGGAACCAAGCGGCTGATTGTGCCGGTTCGATTCCTGCAGAATGAAATAGACAAGATGCACCATGGTGTTATGCTCGATCTTCGAGAATTCGCAGCATAAAATGCCGCCTTAAATGGGAAAGATCTGCCGATGAAGCTCGACCGTATCGACGTCAAGATCCTGTACGAACTTCAGAAGAACGGCCGCATCACCAATGTCGAATTGGCGGAATTGGTCAACCTGTCGCCGAGCCCCTGTCTGATGCGGGTCAAGAAACTGCAGCAGGAAGGCTATATCGAGGGATATTCGGCCCAGATCAATATCGGGAAACTCGGCCAGACGCTGACAGTCTTTACGGAAGTCACGCTCAAGAACCATCGGCAGATCGACTTCGCCCGTTTCCTGTCGGCGGTGGAGAAGGTCGATCAGGTCATCGAGTGCCACCTCGTCTCCGGTGGTTACGACTATATGCTGAAGTTCGTGACGGCCGGCATCGGAGAATATCAGACGATCATGGAACGCCTGACCGACCTGGATATCGGCATCGACAAATATTTCAGCTTCGTGGTGCTCAAGTCGCCGATCGTCAAGGCGCACATGCCCTTGACGAGCCTGTTTCCCATGTAGCGTCCAATGGTATTTCCGAGCTGTGTCCGGCTAGCCGTGGCCATACTCGCGCTTGAGTTCCGGGTCCTGGACGAGATTGTCGAGCCAAGTCGGATCGAGCTTGGGAACGGACCCGAACAGCAGCTGGGAATAGGGGTGGCGCGGTGCATCTGCGGCCTCGCGCGTGATCTGTTCAACTTTCTTGCCGCCATACATCACAACGATCTCGTCGCAGATCGCTTCGACCACCGACAGATCGTGGCTGATGAAGATGTAGGACAGATGCAGCTCCCGCTGCAGTTCCTTAAGCAGGTCGATAATCGCCGCCGCAACCACCGTGTCGAGCGCGGATGTGATCTCATCGCAAATGATCAGCCGTGGCTCTGCCGCAAGCGCGCGCGCAAAATTCACGCGCTGCTTCTGTCCGCCTGACAATTCCGACGGATAGCGATAGCGAAGCGCGCGCGGCAATCGCACCATGTCAAGCAATTCGTCGACTCTGGCCGCTCGAGCCCTACGGTCCATCCCGTGATAGAAGGCCAGGGGCCGCTCGAGAATATCGGCGATAGACTTTGCCGGATTGAGTGCGGTGTCGGCATATTGAAAGACGATCTGCATCTCCCGCAATTGATCGCGCGAGCGCAATTTGGCAGCACGATTCATGTCGCTGCCATTGAAGCCGATAGTGCCTGATACGGCCGGCAATATGCCGGCAATTGCGCGCGCCAGCGTAGATTTTCCGCATCCGGATTCACCGATAATGCCGAGATTCCTCCCCTTTTCCACCTCCAGGCTTACGGATTGAACCGCACAGACCGCGGGTAGGCCATTAGTCTGGATATCGCCATAGCCCGCCACCAGATTGTCGATCCTCAGCACGGATGCAATCGTCCCACCTGTTTTGCCGTCGCGGATGGCCTGTTTCGGCTCGAACGCCGCCAGCAGCTCGCGCGTATAGGGATGGCTCGGCCGTCTTAGAATCGTCTCCGTCTCCGCGATTTCCTGGATTTCGCCGCCCTTGAGCACGGCGATGCGATCGGCGATCTGGGCGACGACGGCCAGATCGTGTGAAACATAGACGCCGGCAATGTCGCCGGCACGGATGACGGACTTGAACGCCTTCAGCACATCGATCTGCGTCGTCACATCGAGTGCGGTCGTCGGTTCGTCAAAAATGACGAGCTTGGGCTCGCCGATCAGAGCCATGGCGGCGGCTAACCGCTGCAGCTGACCTCCCGAGACCTGATGCGGATATCGTTCGCCGATTGTTTCGGGGTTCGGCAGCGACAGCGCACGGAAGAGCTCGATCGCGCGCCGGCGCGCTTGTTCGGGCGGCATCAACCGGTGAATGCGAGTGACCTCGATCACCTGCTCCATGATCTTCGTAGCGGGGTTGAAGGCGGCTGCCGCACTTTGCGGAATATACGCAACCGTGGTACCGCGGACCTTCGAACGCTCGCTTTCGGAAAGGGCGGCCATGTCGTGCCCATCGACTTGGATCTCCCCGCCGGAGATGCGACAGCCCTCGCGCGCATGCCCCATGAGCGTCAGCGCGATCGTCGTCTTGCCCGAGCCGCTTTCGCCGATGAGCGCGACAATCTCGCCCTTGGCGATATTGAAACTGACGCCCTTGATGATCTCGACGATACGCCCAGAATCGGTCGTCGCCTCGACTTTCAGATTCTTGATTTCAACGAGGCTGGTCATCGTCATGCGCTCCTGTCTCTGATCCTGCGCGGCAGGTTGTCGATCAGCAGGTTGACGCTGATGGTGAGGCTGGCAATGGCAAAAGAGGGCACGAGTACGGCCGGGGCCGCAAAGGGCAGCCCGCCGATATTTTCGCGGACCAGGGCTCCCCAGTCGGCATAGGGCGGCTGGAGGCCGAGGCCGAGAAAGGAAAGACCGGACAAGAGGAGCACGACGAAGACGAAGCGCAGGCCGAAATCCGCCAGAACAGGGCGAATAATGTTCGGCAGAATTTCCGAACCGATAATGTAGCCGACCCGCTCGCCGCGGGTGCGTGCAACCGTGATGAAGTCCATCGTGTTGATATTGACCGCGAGCGCGCGGGCAAAGCGATAGGCGCCGGGCGTGTAGATGACGGCGAGCGTGATGATCAGCACCGGAATGGACGAGCCGACGGCGGCAACGACGACCAGGCCGAAAAGCTTGCTTGGAATGGAGTTCAAAGCATCGAGAAACCGGCTGAGGATCGTGTCGAACCATCCACCGACAACCGCGGCGGTCATGCCGAGCGTCACGCCGCAGAAGCAGCACAGCGCGACCGCAGCCAATGAAATGCCGACCGTATAGCGCGCGCCCATCAAAACGCGCGAGAACATATCGCGGCCGAGATAGTCCGACCCGAGCCACAATTGCCGGCTTATAGGGCCGAAATAATCGGTATCGACGATATCGCCGACGGAATAGGGGAGCATGTAGGGTGCGAACAATGCGACGATCGTCCAGCCAAGGATTATGGCAAAGGCCACGACGCCCACAAAGCTGACATTATAGCCGAGAAGGGAAGGGGTGCGGGAAGCCAAGCCGTTCGTGGTCATCGCAACCTCGGATTTGACAGGATTGCGACGATATCGGCCGTGGTGATTAGCAGGAGATAACCAACGCAGAAGATCATCGCGCAGCTCTGGATGAGGGGGAGATCGCGGGTCGCTACAGCGTCCACCATCAATTTGGCGATACCCGGATAGTTGAAGATGGTCTCGACGATGATCACGCCGCCGACGAGATAGGAGAGCGACAGCGCGACCGCGTTGACGATCGGCCCCAGCGCATTGGGCAATGCGTGCCTGAACACCATGCGGCCGCGCGAGGCGCCCTTGAGCAGGGCCATTTCCACATAAGGCGTCTTCAGCGTCTCGATCAGGGCCGCCCGCGTCATGCGGATCATCTGGGCTGAGATGACAAAGGTGAGCGTGATGACGGGCATGGCGTAGATCTTCAGAAGGTCGAAGACCGTATGCACCTGGCTGATGGAGGACAGCGCCGGCAGCCAGCGCAGATAGACGGCGAACAGCAGCACCGCAAGCGTTGCGACCATGAATTCGGGCACCGATATGACGCCGATGGAAATGATTGTGACAATCCGATCGTAGTAGGAGCCGCGAAGCATGGCCGAAGTAATGCCAAGCAGGAGCGCAAACGGGACCGAGACGAGCGTCGTGATGGCGGCAAGCTCCAGCGTCGCAACCAGGCGGCGGCCGATCAGTTCCGCAACGGGCATGTTGTTTGCGTAGGATGTTCCGAGATCGCCCTTCATCAGGCCCAGAAGCCATTGCAGGAACCGCAGGATCGCAGGTTCGTCGAGGTGCATTGCCTTGCGTAAGCCGGCAACCGCTTCCGGCGTCGCCGCCTGGCCGAGCAGGATGGAGGCCGTATCTCCCGGCAGCATGCTGGTTGCGAAAAAGACGGCAAATGACACGATCAGCAAGGTGATGATCGTGATAAAGAGCCGGTTTAGGACAAGAATGGAGACCTCGGATCTCAATGGCGATGCTCCTGCGGCGATCTACGACACGAACGGCGTTCGCGAGACGGAGGTTCCCGGACGGGTTTGCGCCGTCCGGGGGGCTCAGCTGCCGTTAGGCATCGAGCCACAGATACTCCGCCATTGCATAACCCATCATGCCACCGAGCGGGTTGGCTTCCAATCCGTGCACCTTGCTCGAAAGTGCATCCACATTCGAGATGTAAGCCGGGATGATGGTGCCGGCTTCTTCAGCGACCATCACCTGCATTTCAGCGTAGATCTGCTTGCGTTTGGCCTGATCGAGCGAGCCGCGGGCTTCGATCAGCATCTTGTCGAACTTTTCCGACTTGTACTGGCTTTCGTTCCACGGTGCATTCGAAGCGTAGAGAAGCGAAAACAGGATGTCCGGCGTCGGGCGCGGATTGATGTTGCCGAAATGGATCGGTGCCTTGAGCCAGTAATTATCCCAATAACCATCGGAAGGAACGCGTTGGACATCGAGCTTCATGCCGATGTTTGCGCCGGCCGCCTGGATGATCATCGCCATGTCGATCGACGAGGTTGCAGCATCCGAGGCTATCACCGGAATGGATTGGCCGAGCACGCCGGCCTTCTGGAAGTGGAACTTTGCCTTGTCCGGATCGAAGGCCTTCGGCTTCAGATCGTTGTTGTGATAGATATTGGCGGGGGAAACGGGCTGATCATTGGCAACTTCGCCAAGGCCGCGCAGGGCCGACTTGACGATCTGCTCGCGATTGACCAGCGACTTCATGCCATCGATGAAGTCCTTCTTGTTGCCCGGCGTCATGTCGAGGCGCATGTTCAGATTGGTGTAATTGCCGCTCGTCGTTTTCGACAGCGTAAAGCCCGACTGCCCGTCGATCAGCTTCATGGCGCGAGGATTGATCGAAGCGGCGTAGTGAATGTCGCCCGAAAGCAGCGCATTGACCCGGGCATTGTCATCGCCGATCGCAAAGAACTCAAACGAGTCGAGGTAGGGCTGGCCGGACTTCCAGTAGTTCTTGTTCTTCACCACCACCGAGCGATTGCCCGGGTCGAAGGTTTCCAGAACGAAGGCTCCGGTGCCATTGCCCTTCGAGAAGTCCGTCGTGCCGTTGGCGACGATCATGAAGTGATGCAGGGCGAGAATGGTCGGCAGGTCGGCATTGGGGTCGGCCAGGGTGATTTCGACCGTCGACTTGTCGACAGCCTTGAAGCTGGTCATCTGCGCAGCGATCTTGGCGACTTTCGAGCCCACACCGGGATCGAGATGGCGTTTGAGCGAAAAGACGACATCATCGGCCGTCAGCTCCTTGCCGTCATGGAATGTCACGCCCTTGCGCAGCTTGACCGTCCAGGTCTTGGCGTCCTTGCTTTCGATGTTTTCGGCGAGCTCCATCTGCGTCACGCCGGCCTTGTCGATGAAGGTCAGGCGATTGTAGAGCGAGCAACAGCGCACATAGTCCGTCGACAGCGATGCCTTGGCAGGATCGAGCGTATCGGCGGTCGAGGACGACCACCCGGCTGCTTTCAGATTGCCGCCGGATTTGGGCGTGGCCGCGACGGCATTCGATGCCCGGCCAAGTACCAGGCCGCCCGCCGACATGGCGACACCGCCTGCCAGAAGCATGGTGAGAAGTTCGCGGCGGGTGGCGCCTCGACGAATGGCGTTCTCGACCATCGCGTCATCCGAGGCAGTCCAGTTCATGATCTTGTCGTTCATGTCATTCCCCTTTTTTCTGGTTGGCAGTCTGCTTTTTATTGCATGCGATTATGATGACGACTGGTCAGGCCGCCTCCAGCGCCCTCACGGCTTCGGCAAGTTCGGCCATGGATTTGAAGTGGTAATCCGGCGTGGTGAATTCGGCCGGTTCGATCGTGCCGCCGTAACCGGCCTGCGCGTGACGGCGCTGGATCCAGCAATTCGTCATCCCCAATTGCCGGGATACGCCGATATCGTGGTACTGGCTCTGCGCTACGTGGAGAATATCGTCCTTGCTGGCATTCTCGCCGGCCACGAAGTCGAAGACCTTATGAAAGAAGGCCGGATCGGGCTTTTCGGTGCCGGTATCGTCGGCGGTGAAGGCAGCATGGAACGGATGCCCCAATTCCGCCGAGAAATGTTCGAAGGCCCAGCGACGGGCGTTCGTCATGGCGATCAACCGATATTTGCAGGTAAGCTGCGCCAGGGCTTCGGCACTGTCGGGAAAGGCTTTCCATTGTCTGGCGGAATCGCGCAGGCGCCGGCCATAGGCCTCTTCGGCCGGCAAACCGAGTTTTGGGGCGATGGCGAGATAGACACGTACGAGATCGTCGGGAAACAGATCCGCATCGTCGGCGTAGCGCGCGGTTCGATAGAGCGCCAGCGCCTCCTCGCCGTCGATCGTCACCTTCGCTTCAGCTGCAATTTCGTTGAGGCAGGTTTTCAGGCCGCCTTCGAAGTCGATCAGCGTTCCGACAACGTCGAAGCTCATATATTTGAATTCTGCCAACGACTTAGTCATATCTTACCCCAGTCTGCTTACTGGCGGCGCCGGGCGGCCGCCTTGCGGAAGATTATGCTGTTCCCAGGTCCACTTGTTTTCTGACACTCCCGAATTTGCCGGGATGGACCTTCATTAAGGATAAGTTTGGCACTTCGACCGCGCCGTTTGCGCCGAATCGGACTAGCGATGCGGCACAAAATTCTGAAAAACGCCTGCGCGCGGTATATCGATCCTAGCCCTCGGCCGGTTCAGTCCTTGAGCGCCCGGCGGACGTCGGGATCTTCGAGCGTCTGATCAAGCGTCTTTTCCGTTCGTTCGATGATCGCGTCGATATCGGCTTCCGTGCAGCAAAGCGGCGGAGCATACCCCAGCACGCCATTGGCGAAGGCGCGGACCACGAGGCCGTTTTCCCAAGCCCGGTCGAAGATCCGGCGTGATGGTTGGGCCTCCGCCGGCAGCGGCGTTTTTGCGGCCTTGTCCACGACCAGCTCGATCGCAGCCAGCATGCCGCAGCCGCGGACATCGCCCACCAGGGGATGATCTCTCAGGCTCTCGAGGCCGGCCATCAGCCTCGCGCCGGCTTTTCTGCCGTTTTCGAGCAGTCCGCCTTCATAGAGTTTCAAGACTTCCAGCCCGACGGCCGCGCTGACGGGATGGGCGGAATAGGTGTAGCCGTGACCCACCGCGGAGGCTCCCGCTCCATCGGCAATGACCTGATAGACGTGATCCGCCATGAAGACCGCACCCATCGGAACGTAGCCGGAGGTGAGCCCCTTCGCCGTTGTCATGAAATCGGGAACGATCTCGTCTTCGGAACAGGCAAAAAGCGGGCCTGTCCGGCCGAAGCCGGTGATCACTTCGTCTGCGACGAAGAGAATGTCGAGTTCCTTGCAGAGGTCCCGCATGGCCTTCATCCATCCCTTCGGCGGGACGATCACCCCGCCTGAGCCTTGGATCGGTTCGGCATAGAAGGCGGCGACCCGGTTGGCTCCAATCGCGTCGACCTTCGCCCTGAATGCCGCGAGAGACGCTTGGATGATGGCATTCGCATCCTGCCCGACGGGATTGCGATAAGGATAGGGCGACGGAATTTTGTGCTGCCAGTCGAGGGGAACGCCGAAGCCGGCATGGAAGTTGGGGAGGGCGGTCAGCCCGGCGCCGACCGTCGAAGAGCCATGATAGCCCTGCTCGATCGAGATGAACTGATCGCGCTGCGGTTGGCCGCGGGCAAACCAGTAGTACCGGATGAAGCGGACGGTACTGTCGATAGCGTCCGAGCCGCCCAGCGTGAAATAGATGTGGTTGAGGTCGCCAGGCGCGCGTTCGGCGAGCTCGGCGGCAAGGCGGATGGCCGATTCACTGCCGAGGCCGAAATAGGCTGTCGCATAGGGAAGCTCGCGCATCTGGCGAGCCGCTGCCTCCACGATCGTTTCGTGACCGTAGCCGGCGTTGACGCACCAAAGACCCGCGAAGCCATCGATCAGCTGGCGGCCTTGAGCATCGGTGATCGTTGCTCCCTTGGCGGATGTAAGCACCCGCACGCCTTGCTGCTCATGGCCGCGATAGGAGGCGACCGGATGCACCAGATGGGCGCGATCGAGCTCGATGAGGGAATTGCTGTACATGGTCTTCTCCGGATCAGCCGAGCGCCTGGTTGGCGAGGGCGAAGGTAGTGACTGTCGAGGAATTGCTGCGCTTGATAACGGGGTTTGCCATGGTGATGCCGCCACCGACATGGATAAGCGAATGGCTGGCGAGCCACGATCCGAGACCGGTTTCCGCACCGGTGTCGACGCGCAGGAACGCGCCGGTTTTCCGGCTCATGAAGTGGGATAGAAGCGATTTCGCGTCTTCTATGTCTGGAGCGACGACCGGCCCCACGACCTCGCCTCGGCCGAAGGGCCGAAGGCAGGCGAAGGCGGCGACCTTGCCGTTACGGCGGATGATCGCGAATTCACCCAGATCCGCAAATCGTTCAATCAGGGCGGAACGGTCGGCGCCGAAAGCCTCGCGGTCGAGAGCTGCAATTGCCGAGATATCGGCCTTGGTCGCCGCTTCGGTGTTTGCCGGTTTCGCAACCGCCGCCACAAGGCCTTGGTGCTGAACGACGGTGCCGGTCTGGCGAAACCCCAGCTTTTCATAGAGGGGCAGGCCATCAGAGGTCGCGGTGAGGCGCAGGGGTCGATCATCCGCGAGAGCCAAGGCGGCCTCCATGAGACGGCGGCCCAGTCCGCGTCCGCGCATGCTTTCAGCCACGATCACCATGTTGATCGTCGCGCAGTCGGTCTTATAAGGTGTCAGGAGCGTGGTACCGACGACCTCGTCGTCAGCGGTGATCGCAACGACACCTTTGCTGAGGTCGAGAGCGACTTTCCAGTCCTCCAGGCGATGAGGCCAGGCGGCCTCCTGCGACAGGCGGACCGCGGCGTCCAAATGGTCGGGACCGAAAGGCCTGATTTCTATCTGTCGCTCCTGCATGGCACTCCTCGCATTTCTTTGTTCAAGTGTCGGAGCGTCGGGGCCGGAAGATTATCTGAAGGCGATGTCGTTGACGGTATCTTTCGCCGTAGCTGCTCGCCCTCGCCGCATCTTATGCCGTCGCGCCGCAGACAGCGGTCGCGAAGGTGTAAGCGAAAGGCGTCTTCATCGGCCGTTCTTGCAAGCAAATGCCAAACGAACGCCGCTATACGAAACTTTCTGCTCCGAACCTCGCAAAATCAGTGGGCTCACGCGCCGAAAGCAATCCTATTATCGTGTTCTCCACCAATCGCCTCGAGGGGCAGAATGTAAGGATGAAGCGCATGACCACCTTCCGCCCGAAATATATCACCTTCGATTGTTACGGCACGCTGACCAATTTCCAGATGGCGGAAGCTGCCCGTGATCTTTATGGCGATCGTCTCGATGAGCCGGCCATGCAGGAGTTCATCAAGAATTTCGCTGCCTACCGGCTCGACGAGATCATGGGGGACTGGAAGCCCTATGCGGAGGTGGTGCACAATTCGCTCGAGCGGACCTGCAAGCGCAACGGCGTTGCCTTCAAAGAGGAAGATGCCAGGATGGTTTATGAGCGCGTCCCCAGCTGGGGGCCGCATGCCGACGTTCCGGCAGGCCTTGCCAAGGTGGCGAAGGAAATTCCGCTCGTCATCCTCTCGAATGCGATGAATAGCCAGATCATGTCGAATGTCGCAAAGCTCGGCGCACCCTTCCATGCCGTCTATACGGCCGAGCAGGCCAATGCCTATAAGCCGCGCTTCCAGGCCTTTGAATACATGTTCGACATGCTCGGTTGCGGCCCGGAAGACATCCTGCACTGCTCGTCCTCCTTCCGCTACGACCTTATGTCGGCTCATGATCTCGGCATCAAGAACAAGGTCTGGGTCAACCGTGGTCACGAGCCGGCCAATCCTTATTATGGCTATGTCGAAATCGCCGATATTTCCGGTCTACCGGGTGTGGTGGGGCTCTGAGAAAGGGCAGCCAGATGAAATATTCCTCTTATTGGCACGATACGGCGCCGCGCTTTGCGGGTGCCGCCGCCGGCCCCGTCGAAGGGCATTATGACGTCGTCGTCGTGGGCGGCGGCTTCACCGGGCTTGGCGCCGCCCGGCAGCTTGCCATGGCGGGGGCGAAGGTCCTTGTTCTGGAGGCTGAGACCGTCGGCTTCGGCGCGTCCGGTCGCAATGGCGGTCATCTGAACAATGGCCTGGCGCATAGTTACATCGCGGCCAAGGCGGAATTGGGCAAGGAGCGGGCAATCGCCCTCTACCATGCGCTGGACGCTTCGATCGACACACTCGAAGCGATTATCGCGGAAGAGGGGATCGACTGCAATTTCCGCCGCGCGGGCAAGCTGAAGCTTGCCTCCAAGCCGCAGCATTTCGAAGGTTTGGCCAGGAATTTCGAGGCAGTGCATGCCGAGGTCGATCCCGATACCGCGCTGCTGTCCGCCGCCGATCTCAAGGATGAGATCGGCTCGCCGTTTCATGGCGCGATGCTGTCGAAGAAGAGCGCCATGATGCATATGGGCCGCTATGTCGCCAGATTGGCCGAGGCGGCCAAGCGACGCGGAGCGGTCATCGTGGAAGGCACTGCCGTGACGGAGCGCAGCCAAGCTGGCGGTAGGCACGTCCTCACGACCACCAAGGGCACAGTTACGGCAGACCAGGTCATGATCGCGACCGGCGCCTATACGACAGCCAATTTCAGCTACTTCCGTCGCCGTATCATGGCGGTCGGCAGTTTCATCCTCGCGACCCGGCCCTTGACGGATGCGGAAGTTGCCTCGGCCATGCCCGGCAATCGCACCTGCGTGAACACGATGAACATCGGCAACTACTGGCGGCTGTCACCGGATAACCGGCTGATCTTCGGAGGGCGGGCCCGCTTCTCCGCAACATCGGACCAGCGCTCCGACGCCAGGAGCGGCGCGATCCTTCGCGAAAGCCTCGCCCGCATATTTCCCCAGCTCGCCAAGGTCGAGATCGACTATTGCTGGGGCGGTCTCGTCGATATGACCAAGGATCGCTATCCGCGTGCCGGCTATCATGACGGCATCTGGTACGCTATGGGCTATTCGGGCCATGGCGCGCAGCTTTCCACGCATCTCGGCATGACCATCGCCGATGCGATTCTGGGAAGGCCTGACCGCAACCCGCTCAAGGGGCTCGATTGGCCGGCCGTTCCCGGCCATTTCGGCAAGCCGTGGTTCCTGCCCTTGGTCGGCTTGTATTACAAAACGCTCGATAGATTTCAGTGATATAAGCCGGCGGCAGGCCTCAACGAATTCAGCAGCATAAAAAGAGGGGCCGCGCTTGCGGCCCCTTTTCCAGCCTGAGACGCGACAACTCAGTTAAGGCCACCGATATGGAAGGCCTTTGTTTCCAGATATTCTTCGATTCCGAGCTGCGAACCTTCGCGCCCGAGGCCCGATTGCTTGACGCCGCCGAACGGCGCGACCTCCGTGGAGATCAAGCCGGTATTGAGGCCGACCATGCCGAATTCGAGGGCTTCGCCCACCCGCCATGCGCGCTTCAGGCTCTCGGTATAGAAATAGGCCGCAAGCCCGTAGGGCGTACCATTGGCAATCGTGATGGCCTCTTCTTCCGTCTCGAAGCGGAAGAGCGGCGCAACCGGTCCGAAGGTCTCCTCGGCGGCGAGCTGCATGGCGGTGGTGGCCCCGGTCAGGACGATCGGCGCGGTATATTGCGAGCTGGCCGGCAAGTCCCGCTTGGCTGTCACGATTGTCGCGCCCTTCGAGAGCGCGTCTTCGACATGACGATTGATCTTGGCGATCGCCGCTTCATTGATCATCGGACCGATCGCAACGCCGGCTTCAGTGCCCGGGCCGACCTTCATGGCATCGACGCGGGCAGCGAGCTTCTTGGCGAAAGCATCATAGACGCCGGCCTGGACCAGGATGCGGTTGGCGCAGACACAGGTCTGTCCGCCGTTACGGAATTTGGAGATGATCGCACCTTCCACGGCAAGGTCAAGATCGGCGTCGTCGAAGACGATGAAGGGTGCGTTGCCGCCGAGCTCGAGCGAAAGCCGCTTGATGCTGTTGGCTGCCCCGCGCATCAGTAGCGAGCCGACCGGGGTGGAGCCGGTGAAGGAAATCTTGCGCACGGTCGCGTTGGCAAGGATCTCGGCGCCGATCTCGGAGGGCATGCCGGTAACGATATTGATGACACCGGCAGGAATGCCGGCCATTTCTGCAAGCACGCCGAGCGCCAGCGCCGAGTAGGGGGTGAATTCGGAAGGCTTCACCACGACCGTACAGCCGGCCGCAAGTGCCGGCGCAAGTTTGCGCGTGATCATCGCATTCGGAAAATTCCAGGGCGTGATGATGCCGCAAACCCCGACCGGCTCTTTCAGCACAAGGATGCGGCGGTCTGGCGTCGGCGATGGAATGGTCTGGCCGCCGATGCGGCGGGCTTCCTCGGCGAACCATTTGACGAAGGATGCGCCGTAACGGATTTCGCCACGGGCCTCGTCAAGCGGCTTGCCCTGTTCGATCGTCAGGGTCAGCGCGAGATCATCGATATGCTCGAGCATCAGATCATGCCAGGCTTCCAGCCGCGCTGCACGCTCGGCATGGGTCTGCTTCTTCCAGGAGCCATAAGCCGCCTCGGCGGCCTCGATCGCTGCCCGGGTTTCATCACCGCCCATATCCGGCACCGTTCCGATGACAGCCTGCGTTGCCGGATCGATCACGGCAACGGTCTTGCCCGAGCGGGCGGAAAGCCAGTCGCCACCGATCAGCGCCTGCTGGCGGAACAGGGATGGCATTTTCAGATTTTGCATGTTCAAACCTCGATAAGACTTCAGATTGCGGCGAGCAGCGCTGTGGTGATTGCGTCGGTCCGGTCTTTGCCCGGAACCGTGCCGATGCCGCTTGCGGTTGTCGCCTCGATCGCCGCCATGACGGCATTTGCCGCATCCTGCTCGCCCAGATGTTCGAGCATCATGGCGCCGGACCACACAGTTGCGATCGGGTTGGCGATGCCGAGATGGGCAATATCGGGCGCGGACCCATGCACAGGCTCGAACATCGAGGGAGCGTTCCGTTCAGGGTTGATATTGGCCGATGCCGCAAAACCGAGGCCGCCCTGGATTGCTGCGCCGAGATCCGTGAGGATGTCGCCGAAGAGGTTGGATGCGACGACGACGTCGAGGGTTTCCGGTGCCATCACCATGCGGGCCGCCATGGCATCGATGTGATAGCTCGTGACCTCGACGTCCGGGTAATCCTGCGCGAGCTGCCGGGTGATTTCGTCCCAGAAGACCATCGAATGCTTCTGCGCATTGGATTTCGTCACCGAGGCGAGCTTGCCGCGCCGGGCCTTTGCCTGCTCGAAGGCGAAACGCAGGATGCGCTCGACGCCTTTGCGGGTGAAGATCGACGTCTCGACCGCGACTTCATCGTATGTGCCCTGATGGATGCGGCCGCCTGCGCCGGAATATTCGCCCTCGGTATTTTCACGAATGCAGAGAATGTCGAAGGCCGATGCCTTGAGCGGTCCCTGGACACCCGGCAGCAGCCGGTGCGGGCGAATATTGGCATATTGCACGAAGTTCTTGCGGATCGGCAGCAGCAGCCCGTGCAGGGATACGGCATCCGGCACTTCGGCCGGCCAGCCGACGGCTCCGAGCAGGATGGGATTGAAACCGCGCAGCGTTGCGATGCCATCGGCGGGCATCATGGCGCCGGTTTCCTTATAGAAGGCGCAGGACCAGGGAAATTCGGTGCCATCGAGCGTAAAGCCGCGGGTGCCCGCCGCCTTTTGCAGAACCGACCAGGCGGCGGCGGTCATGTCGCGACCGATGCCATCACCCGGGATCAATGCGATCTTGTAGATTTTCATGTTCACTGTCCTCAAAGACTGATCAAAACGCTCTTGCTCTTGCGATTGGCCTGGAATGCCTCGCGGCCGAGATCCTTGCCGATACCGGACTGCTTATAGCCGCCGGTCGGCAGGATGTGGTCACGCGAACGGCTATAGCGGTTGACCCAGATGGTACCGGCCTGCAGACGGCGGGTCAGCCGGATGGCGCGGGAGAGGTCGCGGGTAAAGAGGCCTGCGGCGAGCCCGTAGCTCGGATGGTCGGCAAGCTGCAGGGCTTCCTCTTCCTCCTCGAATGTCTGGAGCGTCAGCACCGGACCGAAGATCTCTTCGATGATGGCTGGAGAAGTCTGATCGACTCCGGCCATCAGTGTCGGGGCGTAGAAATAGCCCGGTGCGTCCATGATCGCGCCGCCGGTAAGACATTCTCCGCCGGCCGCGACGGTGGCGGAGACGATCGCATCGATACGCTGTCTCTGCTTTTCCGATATGATGGGGGAGTAGCGGCTTGCGGCATCCCAGGTGGGGCCGGGAGTAACGCCCTTCATCCGATTTCGGATGGCGTCGATCAGTTTGGCCGCTATCTTTTTCTCGACGATGAGCCGTGATCCGGCGACGCAGGCCTGGCCGGCATTGCCGACGATACTGGCCGTAACGGCCGCGGCCGCCTTGTCGAGGTCCGCATCGGCAAAGACGATCTGGGGGCTCTTCCCGCCGAGCTCCAGCGTCATCGGCTTTATTCCCGTGCGGGCGATGTTCTCCATGATCGCCGATCCAGCTCGGGTCGAGCCGGTAAAGCTGATCTTGGCGATGTCGGGATGGCCGGTGATCGCCTGGCCGGTCGTCGCGCCGTCACCCAGTACCACGTTGATCAGGCCGGCGGGAAGGCCGGCACGCACGGCGAGCTCTGCCAGATAGATGGATGAAAACGGCGTCATTTCGGATGGCTTCAGGATGACAGCATTTCCGGCAGCCAACGCCGGGCCAAGTTTCCAGGCGGCCATGTTGATCGGAAAGTTCCAGGGCGTGATGGCACCCACCACCCCATAGGGCTCCGTCATGATCATGCCGATATTGCCGTCGTCGGTCGGCACGAGGTCGCTGCCTTCCTTGTCGGCGAATTCGGCGAAGAAGCGGATCTGCTCTGTCGAAATCGCGATATCGCCCTCGACAAGCTGGCCGACGGGGCGCGTCGAAGCCACGGCCTCTAGCCTTGCCAGCGTTTCGGCTTCCTCCTCGATGAGGTCGGCCCAACGGTGCAGAACATTCAGGCGCTCGCGCGGGCGGACGCCGCCCCAATTGCTTTGCTTCAGCGCGGCCTTGGCCGTCTGAACGGCCTGGTCGACAATGGAGGCGTCCGCGACCGGGCATCCGGCATAGGCCTTGCCATCGGAAGGGCGGTGCATCGGAATGACACCGTCCGCGGCGCTGAAATGCTCGCCGATGAAATGCCCGATGGGGAGCGAAAGACTATCGGGATCGAAGCTCAGGTCCATAATGATACCTCCGGTCAATTTACCGAGATGCTATAGGATCGGCGAAGTAGCTTGATCCGATCGCGTCGGCTGTCGCGGCGGAAAAAGCCGTTTTGAGAAGGTCCCGCAGTGTATTCTTTGGTCAGGCCCGATGCGGCGCGGGCTCAGAGGCCGCGCCGAGGTAGCAATGCTTAAGGGGTGACGGTCACGTAGATCTTCCGGACCGTTTCGATCGTCTTCCAGATTCCGACGAAGCCCGGTTTCATGACGAAGCTGTCGCCCGCCTTATAGACGACGGACTCGCCGCCTTCCGGTGTCAATTCGACGACGCCGGAGAGGATATGGCAGAATTCGAAGGTTTCGCCCTTGATCGAACGGCTGACGCCGGGGGTGGCTTCCCATACGCCGGTGTGCACAGTCTCGTTGCGCGCAACGTCCTGTGCCCAGGTCTTAAGCTTCGGATCGCCCGAGATCAGTCGCTCCGGAGCGACGACGTTTTCGCGCGGTGCGAAGGAAGGGTTGGGGTCAATCGTCTTGAGGAGGGACATGGAGTTCCTTTCGGGTTGGCGATCAGTAGCCGCGGCGGCGGTCGACGAGGCCGAACGGGTCCAAGCCCGCCCGAATCCGCTTGATGTTGTCGATGACGGTGCGTGCAGCGCTATGGGGCTGGGTGACGCTCGCAATATGCGGCGTCAGCAGGATGCGGTCGTGGCTCCAGAACGGATGTCCGGTCGGCAGGGGTTCGGGATCGGTGACATCGATCACGGCGCCGGCAAGTCGACCACTATCGAGCGCGGCCAGGAGGTCTTCCGAAACGAGCTGCGGTCCGCGGCCGACATGCACAAGGCTCGCACCCTGCGGCAGTTTTTCGAAGAGATCGGCGTTGAGAAAACCGCGAGTTTCGTCGGTCAGCGGCAGGAGGCAGATCACGATATCGGTCGTGGAAAGCATAGCGTGGAGTCCAGCTTCGCCGGCAAAACAGGTAACGCCCTCGAGTTCGCGTTGATTGCGGCTCCAGCCGGAAAGCACAAAGCCGAACGGCTTCAGTCTTTCGAGCACGGCCTGACCAAGGTTCCCGAGTCCCAGTACGCCGATGCGGCGTTCGGCGGCCTGAACCTGTGGCAAGGCGTTCCAGACCTGACGGTGCTGCTGGCTGAGATAGGAGGGCAGATTGCGGTGGAGTGCGAGGACGCCAAGCGTCACATATTCCTGCATCATGCGGGTAATGCCGTCTTCGACCATACGCACGACTTTTACGTGATCGGGGACATGTGCCGTATCGAACTGGTCGATACCGGCGCCGATTGAAAACAGAACTTCGAGATTGCGGTAGCGCGGCAAGTCGTCCGGAACCGTCCAGGTGATCAGATAGCGCACGGCATTCGGGTCGACGGACGTCGGATCCATGGAGAAGGGAAGATCCGGCAGCTCGCGGGCGAAGGCTTGCTGAAAGATATGGCCGCGGCGGGCATCCGAATTGAAGAGGAACGTCATGGGCTTCTATCCTTCGGTCTTCCGGCATCACGCCAGGCAACGACGGCCGAGAGCCTCGATCATGGCCTGGCAGGCGTCGAGTTCGTTCGTGAGGATGAATTCGTTCGGCTTGTGTGCGCGAGCGATATCGCCCGGACCGCAAATGATCGCCTCAAGGCCGGCACGCTGGTAGAGCCCGGCTTCAGTGCCATAGCTAACCGCTGCCAGCGGTTCGATGCCAGTCAGCTCGGCCAGCAGACCGGCAAGATGCGCTGTCAGCGGAAGGGAGAGGGCGGGGTAGGAACTCAGCTCCTCCCATTGCACCTGAAAGCCCCGACGCTCAAGTGCGGCAGCGGCCTCGTGCACCGGTAGAAGCAGTGCTGCCGGATCAGCGCCGGAAATTGCCCGCGCTTCGACTTCGAGCGTGCAGAGATCCGGAATGATATTGAGGGCCTGCCCCCCGTAAATGGTGCCGACAGAGATCGATGAATAAGGTGGCTCGAACTCCGCTTCGAATGGCCCCTGGGCCAGAGAATGCGCGGTCGAAACGGCGGCCTGCAAAACCTCGGCGGCGGCATGGATTGCGTTGAGGCCGAGGTCGGGCCGCGACGAATGACCGGAGCGTCCTTTCAGGATGATGCGGGCGGCTGACTTCCCCTTATGTGCGAGGATGGCCCGCATGTTGCTGGGTTCTCCGACGATGACGCCGAGCGGCGTCTCGCAAAGCTCCGGCAGGCGCGCAATGAGATGCGGCACGCCACGGCAACCTGCTTCCTCGTCATAGGAAAAGGCTAGGTGGATCGGCCGCATCAGAGGGCTTGCGGCGAGCATTGGTAAGGCCGCCAGAGACGCAGCCAGAAAGCCCTTCATATCGCTGGTGCCGCGGCCATAGAGTCTATCTCCATCGGCCCGCAGCACGAAGGGGTTGCTCGTCCACCCCATCTCGTTGGCCGGCACGACATCCATGTGACCGGAGAGGACATAACCGCGTGTATCGCGGGGACCGATCGTGGCAAAAAGGTTCGACCGGTCGCCCTCGGGGCCAGCAAGAATATCAACAGTGGCGCCGAAGGACTTCAGGTAGGCGCCGATCCACTCGACAATCTCGGCATTGGGCGTTCCAACGACGGAATCGAAGCCGACTAGTTTTGCCAGAATGTCCGATGCCTGCATTGGTGTTGCCAATCTCCGATTGCCGTCCTTGTGTGTGCAAGCGACGTCTTGATCAAAGGAAGGTTAAGCCTCAATCAGTAGAATACCTGCCGAAAGTATGGATCATACGGTGAATTCTTGCGCCGCCGTTTGCGTAGGCAGTGAAATGTTTCGTTGAGTCTCGGCTAAGCTCGCCAAAGCATGATGCCGGCGTGAGCGAATATGCAGCCGGGAGGATCGGATGGCGTCTGGATCACCAATGGACACAAAAATACCCGAAAAACTGCATGTCGATGCATTCGAACTGCGCTTTGCCGACATCTCAGAGGTCTCTTTGTCGCAGCTTCAGGCGCTCTCGATGTCGGTCGGCTGGCCGCATCGATCGCAGGACTGGCAGCACCTGCGGGATGTCGGCCGCGGCTTCGTGGCGCTTGACGAAATCGGCAGGGTTTCCGGTTCCACGATGTGGTTCCCGCACGAGCAGAGCTTCGCAACATTCGGAATGCTGATCACCGCACCGCGCCTGCAGACGAATGGTACGGCGGAGTGGCTGGTTAAGCGGATGCTGGAGGAATGCCACCATGAACGGATACGGCTGAATGCGACAAGAGCGGCACGCCGGATGTGTGCAACTTTTGGATTTATGCCGAAACAGACGGTCTTTCAGTGTCAGGGGGAAATTCTATCCGTACCTCACGTGGGCGATATCAGGCCGGGGCTTGATCTCAGGCGGCTCGAACGCAGCGATCTGGATGCGGTTGCGGCCCTGGACGAGCCGGCTTTCGGTACGCTGCGCTACCAACATCTCAAGCGATTGTTTGAAAGCTCCATCTGCTACGGTCTTTATGACGGTGGCAAGCTAATGGCTTATTCCATGCGGCGCCGGTTTGGCCGCGGTCACGTCGTCGGTCCTGTCGTCGCGTATTGCGAGGAAGACGCAACTGCCGTCGTTCATCCGCATGTCGTAGCGCATGTCGGCAGTTTTTTGCGCCTCGACACCCATTTTGGTGCCGGACTGTTCGCCAGTTTTATCCAGCAAAGCGGAATGTCCGTCTTTGACACCGTGACCACCATGGTTTCCTCTGAGAGGGCCTCCTATGGAGCCCCGAACACAGGTTCTCCGATCGTATTTGCACTTGCCTCGCAGTCTTTCGGCTAATTGCAACGGTCGCCTAAGCGCCATATCGCATTGGAAGGCCGCTGCAGGCGTGGCCACCTGATCCAAGCGCATCTGTCCAAAATACTCTCCGCGGAATTAACCTGACATCACGCACGAGAATGCTGCCGCTGAATCGCGCAGAGTGGGGATGCGCCCGGTTAAATGCAAAAACGACATTGGGAAACAGGCGTCTCCGGAGAGATATTTCGTTCTCGTCGAGAAGAATGTCGTCTGCGCGATGTCGCGGCGGGTCTCCGAATTTGCAGCCGCATAATATAGCGGATTGGAAACTCCTGGCGTTGTGTAAAATTGATCTTGGGTGCCTTGCTGGAAGATTGTGAATTCGAGGGAAACCTGCGAACATGAAGGCAGTTTTTCTTCTGATGGTTTCTTTATGGACAAAAAGCCCGATGTAATCGACGTTGAACTTGGATTGCGCATCCGGCTGCGCCGCGAGGAATTGTCAATTACGCAGGATTTATTGGCCAAGAAGCTTCGCATAAGGCTCCAAGAGCTCGAGAAATACGAATGCGGCTTCGAGAAAATCAGCGCCAGTCGCCTTCTGCATATTTCCGAAATTCTCGATGTCCCAATCATGTTTTTCTTCGAAAGCGGATCGGAGGAGGCGCTTCCCTCCAAGGAGGCGCTAGCTGGTTTTCGATTTGCGAAGCATCATAAAGCCGTTCTGCGAACAGCCTTATCGGGGATCGTGGACAAGCGGTTGCGGGCGAAGATTCTCGCCTTTGTGCAATCAAGCGAAGCTGGCAGTGAGCGCTGATCTGATAAAATGACATTTCATTTAACGACCCTCGGTAGCTGCGCCCTTTACGATGAGAAGGGCGATCGTGTGAATGTGCCGAAACAGGCGCTGCTCATGCTTGCCTATCTCTATGATTGCCGGCAATCGATACCACGCAAGGAGTTGGCAGCATTTCTCTGGTCCGGCAATCTTCAAGCGGCCGGCGTCAACTTGAGATCGACCCTGCTGCGTTTGGCGACTGCGACGTCCAAATCCCCCAAGCCGCTGATCAGCGGCGTCGCTGCGAACATCGCTTTGAATTTCGAGGCGCTGCGCTGCGATCTGGATACCATCGAAAATACGTCCGGCGTTGCCAAGCTTGGCGCCCTCAGCGATGCGGTTGCCAAGAATTTTCTACCCGTTTACGGCAGCGGCTCTACAGCTGTGGCCGTCTGGGTACGCGACGTTCGCGCACGGCTTGCAGGAGAGCTGCGAACCGAATTCTTCAAGACGCTGAATGAACCCTCGTCGCCTCAATATCGCGGTGAATTGAAGCGCGCAGCCACGCTTCTGCTGGACAGGGATCACTCCGATGACGAGGTCAGGATAGCGCTTGGCGAGAAAATCACCTCTTACATTCAGGTGATCGGCGAAACGAAAGATCCGACTTCAAGCCACCCGGCTGAAGACACGGTTCCGCTCTCCGCCGACGGCAGAGTGCCCCGTATCGCTCTGCTTCCTCCCGAGACGCTAGAGGCAGCAGAGCGAGCCGGCTCGGTTGCCAATGCGGTCATCGAAGACCTCACCATCAGCCTTTGCGTCGATCGAAGCGTCTCCGTGGTCGCTCCCTACACGGCCGAGCAGATCCGGTCTTCCAACGACAAGGCGGGGCTTCTCAGGCAACATAATGTGGTCTACGCGCTCGATACGAAGCGGACTGGCGACAGTCTTTTTGCGCAGCTGATTTTCATGCCGCGCGACGAGATTGTCTGGGCAACGCGCGTTCACTTGGATAGCGCGGCCATAACGGAGCATCGCAACGAGATCGCCACTGCGATCCAGCACTCCATCATCGAGCGTGTGGGCGCCTTCCACCACATAGTTTCTGATTTCAGCTGCAAGCCTCAGGCCTATTTTGCTTATCTTGAGGGCGTGCAATGCCTGTCCCGTCTAGGCCTTCAGAATGTCCGCCGCGCGCGCAAGCACTTCAGGGAGGCTCTTGAGCACGAGCGCGGTTTCGCGGCGGCACTTGCGGGCATCGCCAGAACCTTGACCATGGAATGGGTTTTGACGGCCCGCGGCGATAGCGACCTCTTGAACCAGGCGGAAAAAATGGCGGCGGATGCGATCCGCGATGACAGTCGGTTTGCCGGAGGTTTCAAGGAAATTGGGGTTGCTCGGCTTTATCGCGGAAATATCGACGGTAGCCTGGAGGCCTTGTCAAATGCCGAGGATCTAAGTCCGCACTACGCGGATGTTATTTGTAGTCATGCCGACAGTCTTACCCATGGCGCCAATCCGAAAGCGGCATTAGCAAAGGTCGCAATGGCTCTCGATCTCAATCCGCTTGCTCCGGACTATTATTACTGGACCGCAGCGGGAGCCAGCTATTTCCTTGGGGAGTATACCGAAGCATTGGCTTATCTTGACAGGATGAGAGAGCCAGGACCGGCAAGCAGGCTTGCGGCGGCAAGCTGGGCAATGCTTGGCGATGCGGCCAAGGCTAAAACATATCGGCTGCGCGCATTGCGCGATAACCCGAATTTCGATCTGGAGGCATGGCTGTCCATGATTCCAAACAAGGAAAAGTGGCAAACAGAGCATTACAGGGAAGGCCTGCTGAAGGCCGGGTTTTGAAAGGAAGATATTATGGCAGGCGCAGTGTTACTTGGAATCAAGGGCCAAGAGGGGCTTTGGCTGGTTGACCTCGAAAAGGGGACTGTCGTCCGATACACGCGGCGGCTGTCGGGTGATCTGGCGAAGGCGGCCTCCTGGCGGGCCAAAGGGGTCAGAGTGGAGAAAGATGTCGATTTCGCTGTGGCGTTAAAGTCGGCAGACTCCGTGGCCTCAGGCCTTTATGAGGGTTAGGCTCTCGTTGATTGGTGTCCAACAACTTTAGAGCCTGCCTACCCGGAGAAACTCTGTCGCGGGTTTCGCCCTATCTGGAGCGGCTTGGCATAACCCGTGTCGGCCGCCAGACCGAGCTCGATCGCATAGGCATTCCCGTTTGGTGTGCCTACGCCCCGAATTCCAGGGCGATCGTCATCGCTCAGGGCAAAGGTCTGGACGACGTCTCCGCGAAGACATCCGCGGTGATGGAAGCAATCGAGCGATCTGTCGCGACCCAACCTTTCTGTTCAGCGTTGATGGCAAGCCAGGATGATCTTGCCGCAAGCGGCCATGCCACGGATTGCCTGGAGGATTTGCTGGTGATCGGCGCGCAACCGGTAGAAACGACGGAACAGATCAGATGGTCTCAAGCCCACGATCTGGCAAAGAACGCCTCGATATTCGTACCTTTCGAGGCCGTTCATCTTGACAGGACGCATGTCGGCCCACGTTTTTGGGTATCATCGGACGGATTGGCGTCGGGGAATACCTGGCATGAGGCAGTCCTGCACGGGCTGCTGGAGCGGGTAGAGCGGGATGCTTGCGTCCTTTGGAACGTCGATGCGCCGGAGTATCGGTATGCACGCCGGATAGATCCGCAAAGCATCGACGATGAGGGTGTTCGCGAGATGTTGGAGAAGATTTTCTCTGCCGATTTCGATCTCGCCCTTTTCGATGTGACGAGCGATCTGGCCGTTGCCTCCGTCGTCGCGTTGCTGCGGCCGAAAGGCGATGACGGTTCGCTCAGATATGTCGACTTGACCATGGGGGCAGGCGCATCCTTGTCCCCCTATGTAGCCGCAGCCCGGGCAATTTCCGAGGCCGTGCAGTCGCGGATGACCTTTATCGCCGGTGCCAGAGATGATCTTGTCCCGGAACTGTTCTCACGCCGCGCTGATCCTACTCATCTGCAGTCGTTCCAAGCTCGATGCATGACGAACCTGGACGAACTGCCGACGATGTCGGCCGGGTCTGCGCAAGATGCGCTCGACCAGCTTGTCGAGGCTTTGCTGGAAGGCGGTATTGACCAGCTTTATGCTATCGAGCTGGCACCCGAATGGCTGCCGGCATCGGTCGCAAAGGTTTTCGCGCCGCAACTCGAACATCCGGACGGCGATCGCCGCATTCGTTTCGGCAGCCGCGCATTGTCAAAGAGTTTCCTGTGAAAGTCATATTTGTAGGGCCGAGCCTGCCCGATGCCAAAGCGCATATTGACGATACGATGGTCATACGACCGCCGGCATGCCAAGGTGACGTCGTCAGAGCTCTTGAGGATGGTGCCGTTGCCATCGGCCTCATCGACGGTCAGTTCGAGTTCGTCGCGCCGGTCTGGCACAAGGAGTTGCTCTTTGCCCTATCCCAGGGCGTTCCCGTATTTGGAGCAGCCAGCATGGGAGCGCTCCGCGCGGTGGAATGCCGGGCCTACGGCATGGTCGGCATCGGCAGGATATTCGATGACTATGCCTCCGGGCTCCGGGAGGAAGATGCGGATGTCGCTCTCCTTCATGGCCCAGCGGAATTGGGCTATCCTCCTTTGTCGGTGCCATTGGTCAATGTCGATGCGACAATAGAGACTGCGATTGATCAGGCCATTCTCGGCAAGGAAGAAGCTCTGCGGCTCTCCCGTGCGGCACGGCGTCTATTCTTCAAGGATCGGACCTGGAGACGTCTTGCCGAAGCTGCCGAGATGGACATAGGACAGGTGAGGGCGCTCGTCGTAAAGGCATGGACCGATCAAAAGCGCAACGATGCCATAGAACTTATACGCGCCATTGCCGATGCCCCGTTGCCGGCACACATGATGGACTGGTCTTTCAATGCGACTCCGTTGTGGCGTAAACTTTTCCCACAATTTTACCGTATGTAATTGATTCAAAAATACAGATTTTGCGTGTGCAACGCTTTTGCAACGCACCTCACCACTTGAAATATGCCAATCTCGCCTCAGGAAATTTTGTTGGGGGCTTTAAGAGTGATTGATTTTGAGGGTCATGAGCGTCATTGCGAGATCTTGGCGCTTGTCAAAATGATGCAGTATGCCAGTCAGATCGCCAGCGGGCTCGATACACCGCAGGCCGTGTTCCTGATAAAGGAGGCACAAGATGCTCTTCTTTCCGTCTTGAAGACCGAAAGAGCGGCGCTCTCAAATGCGCATCTGAGCGGGCTTGTCAGTGACACGCATGGTCACTGCTAGCAGGCTCGCGTCCTGCAGAAATTACTGATCAACACATTTAACCGATGCCGGCTTGGGGCACTTGGAAACTTCAAGAGGTCTAGTTTGCTTCGAAGAATACCAGCCAGGGTGAACCGGTCCGCGAAAAAAGTAAGCTCCGCTGATACGGGGGACATTGTCCTGGAATTTAAGGACCCTCATGGAAATATGAGGGTCGAATTTGTTCTGTTTGCAGCGATTATTGTTGCGTGGCTTACGATTGCCTGCACCATCTGCCTATCGTTGAACTGGCTCTGATTTCTGGCTCGTGGCTTGCAGCGCGGCTGCGGTTGTAGATCGGGGGAACGTCTTAAGCGAAGACGGCGCGTTCGTGCTCATGTGCGATGCGGAAATTTCTTCGGTCCGGAGGAAGCGCAGACCGTCCCCGGATCCGGACGACGGACATATGTCTATTCGCTAAGTAAGTTCAGCCCAAAGCTCTTGCCGATAGACTAGGCGGTTTGCGCCTCAGCGATTTGCGTCCGCAGGCTCAAGGCCGCAGTTCGCGATACCGGCTTGAGGTGACGTCGGGGCACTGTCCTGCATGGAGCCGAAGCGTTGCAAATGTCGCTTCGGCTTGAAGCATTTCACGATTCATTCTCGCCGCCGGATTGGTTGGTGCGAAACAGCCCATATATTTTTAGGGGCATTAATCCTGTTTCAACAAAGCTGGGCTAATTATTCCTTTGATTGGGCAGGGCATGATGCGCCTGTGATCGGGCGACGCCTCGATGGCTCACGGACTGCTTTTCTTTTAGAAAATTTCACCTCAAGAGCTCCAGAAGTACGTGTTTTGGCGAAGCGGGTTAGCGTTACGGCACCCCGAACGTAGGTGAGCAATTATGATTTTTTCTCTTCGCAATATACTTCTCGGGATTTTCCTTTTTCTCAGCATCGCCCTATGCGTGCTAACGGGATCTTCAACGCTTGATGCCTATCGCGATGCAGGCAAGTATGCCGACGTCTCGAAGTTCACCATGCTAGACCGCGCGCTCTTCCAAACACTTGCGAATTTTCGCAACGAGCGAGGTGACGGGTCGTCGCTCGCCAAACTTGAGCTTGGCGCGCAAGATGCAACGCTTACCTTGTTGAAAACGGACAGGGGCATCGTCGACAAATATATGGCTGATGCAAAATCGGTCTTTGCAAACATCGACGACCCGACGCTCAAAGCTCCGATTGCCGATGTCATGAATGCCTATGACCGCGTGGTCGCATTCCGCTCAACGCTCGACAACGAAGTCGCAAAGAAGCTTGCTGATCGTGACCCGACACTGCAGGCCACGACGCTGGACCTCGGTCAGCAGTTCTTGACCGCCTTGGAGACAGGTTCGACCGCCGTTGAAAACCGGATTCGCGCGAGCGATCCTTCAATGACGGCCCTCATTCAGATCCGTGCGCTGACATGGTACACGCGCGCAACGGCCGGTGCTGCAAACTTGTTGTACGTCAACACACTCGCCTCTGGAGAGGCGATGAAGCCTGAGGACGTCAGCAAGATCCAACAGTTCGATTACGCCGCGAACTTCATCTGGGGGCAGATCGGCACTCTGGTCAATCATCCGTCGACACCACAGGTGGTCAAAGACGCCTATAAAATCAGCAGCACGACCTTTTTCAGCGGTGACTTTGCAGCAAAACACAATGCATTGCTTGCGAAGTTCGCAGCCGGTGAGAAGAAAGCCATGTCTCTCGACGACTGGCGCCCGGTCGGCAATGCCGCCCTTCTGACGATCACGAACACGGCCGCGGCAGCAGCAGATGGCATGGTCGCCAATTCAGCCGTCAGCCAGAGTGATGCATTCGTCAGTTTCATCGCCTACGGGTTGACTTTCCTTGTTGCCGTCGCTCTGAGCATTACGGGCATCTGCGTCATCATCTATCGCGTCACCAAGCCCGTCGGGGTGCTAACTCATTCCATGACCGAACTCGCCGAAGGCAACCTCTCGGTCTCAATCGGTGGTGTCGAACGGCGCGATGAGATCGGCGCCATGGCCCGTTCCGTACAGATTTTCCAACAGGCAGCCTTGCGCAACAAGGCGCTGGAAGCCGAAGCCGCCGAGGCACGTATTACATCGGAGAATGAACGCGTCGAAGTCCAGCGCCGTGCCGAGGCAGAGGCAGAAGAGAGGCTGCTGCAGGCAACGGGTTCGCTTGCGACGGGACTTCGTCATTTGGCATCCGGCAACCTGCGCTGTGAGATCGAAACGCCGCTGGCTGCGCAGTTCGAAGCTCTGCGTCACGACTTCAATTCATCGGTCAGCCAGCTGCGCGCTGCCATGTCCCAGGTCGGTCAGGCCGCGTCGCTGGTAAACAGCGGCAGTTACGAGATCTCGCAGGCTTCCGACAATCTTTCCAAGCGAACGGAGCAGCAGGCCGCCTCGCTGGAAGAGACCGCTGCAGCGCTCGAAGAGGTAACGGCCAATGTTCAGTCGACCTCCAAACGAGCTGGCGATGCACGTGACCTGGTGCGTGGCGCCCGATCGCGGGCAGAAAACTCCAGCCAGGTCGTCGGTAATGCCGTCAGCGCCATGGGAAGAATTGAGCATTCGTCCAAGCAGATCAGCCAGATCATCAGCGTGATCGACGAGATCGCCTTCCAGACCAACCTGCTTGCGCTTAACGCCGGCGTCGAGGCGGCGCGTGCGGGCGAAGCCGGCAAAGGCTTTGCCGTTGTCGCCCAGGAAGTCCGGGAGTTGGCCCAGCGTTCGGCCAATGCCGCCAAAGAGATCAAGGCCCTGATCAGCAACTCCGAAGTCGCAGTCAGCGAAGGTGTGAAGCTCGTCAACGACACCGGCGAGGGCCTCTCAGCTATCGCCGACCTGGTCCTGCAGATCAATCAGCACATGGATGCGATCGCCACCGCCGCTCAGGAGCAGTCCATGGGTCTTTCTGAGATCAACAGCGCCGTCAATCATATGGACCAGGCGACACAGCAGAATGCCGCCATGGTCGAGGAGATGAATGCGGCCGGCGCAGGTTTGGCCGAAGAGAGCAAGCGTCTTGGCGAGCTCCTGAGCGCATTCCGCACAGGCGAAGCCGAGCGCATGGAGCCGCAGGCGAGGCCCGTGGCCCGGCCTGCCTCCGCCCCGACAACAGGCCGGCTTGCTGCGCGCCCCGCTCCCGCTACGCAGGGCAATGCTGCACTTAAACATCTCCAGCAAGAGTGGTCGGAGTTCTGATTGGTTTGATGTGAAGACGGATGCCGCAATTCTACCGCGGCTCATGAAGCGAAGATTGGCCCGTACATTTTGTGCGGGCCATTTTCGTTAAGCCAATTCGGCGTCTCGCGGCCGCATCACTCGAACTTGACCAGGTCCTTGAAGATCAAGTGCCCCCAGCTATTTCCGCGCGCGTGCACAAGCAGTCCGCCTTCCGACAGGCCGCCAAGCTTGATCGGCGCGAAACCGAGCCTTTCCGCAAGCGCGCCAATCTCGTCTGCGGCGCCGTCATCGTCGCTCGCCAGGAATACGACTCTCCTGCCGTCGTGCACAGCTGGATCTTGGTCAAGGACGGCGGCAGCCAGATGATTGAATCCCTTGACCAGTCTTCCATCAGGAAAGGCTTGCGCGACGAATTTGGATGACGGCTGTCCACCCAGTTGCTCAGGGGGCACGCCGTAGGCATTGGTCACATCGACGATCGTCTTCCCCTGCCAGGTGGGAAGCGCTTTCGCGACATCTGGATGCTGTTCGAAACGGACTGCCAAGAAGATGATGTCCGCCTTGACGGCTTCCGCCAGTGTTTTGGCCATGACCTTAGGCCCGATCGCGGCCGCATCAGCTGCAAAGCTCTCCGGGTCGCGCGTAGTTGCAACAGATACTTCGATGCCCTTGCGGGAAAAGGCTTTGGCCAGAGCTCGGCCGATATTGCCGAAGCCAATGATTGAGTAGCTCATAATGCTTCTCCGATCCTGTGTTGACGTTGGCTCAGACCTGGGCCCAACCGCCATCGACGGCGAGATCTATACCGGTGATGTAGGAGCTTTCATCGGAGGCGAGGAAGGTGAGCGCAGCCGCGATTTCCTCTGGCTTGCCCCTGCGACCCATTGGGATCTGCGACGCAAACTGGGCGACCGCCTCCTCGGCTTGCTCAGCGGTGAGGCCGGTCGTTGTCGCCAAGGCGGGAGTCTCGATAGCGCCGGGGCTCATCGTATTGACGCGGATATTGCGATCCTTCAGCTCCAAGGTCCAGGACCGTGAGAAGCTGCGAACAGCCGCCTTGCTTGCTGCGTAGGCGCTGAACGCTGGCAGTCCCATCACGTTCGAGACGGAGGAGTTCAGAATGATCGATCCGCCGTCCTTGAAGAGGGGAAGGGCCTTTTGTACGGTAAAGAACAACCCCTTCACGTTCACATCGAAGGTCTGGTCAAAATGGGCCTCAGTCGCTGCCGCGAGCGGCGCGACCGTACCTGCGCCCGCGTTTGCGAAGAGAATGTCGATGTGACCATGTTTCTCCTTCACGGTGGCGTAGAGCCGGTCCAGATCTTCCAAGCGCGAGACGTCGCCCACGACCGTTGTCACGTTTTTCCCGATAAGGGCGGCGGCCTCTTGTAAGGCTTTCTCGCGCCGCCCAATAATCACGACCTGTGCACCTTCCTCCACGAAACGCTTGGCTGTGGCCAGGCCGATCCCGCTGCTTCCGCCTGTGATGACTGCGATTTTACCTTCGAGTGCTTTCATAATCTTTTGTCCTTCGTTGTATGAGTTAGGCACGGAACTGCGCCGGGGTCAGAGTTGAGCGAGGCCGCCGTCGACGGCGACCTCGCTGGCGGTCATGAAGCTGCTGTCCGAGGAAGCGAGAAAGGCAGCCACCGCTCCGATTTCAGCCGGATCGGCCATGCGCTGGAGCGGTGTCATTGCGGCGAAGGCCTTCTGGCCCTCCTCTCCGAGCGCCTCTTTCGCAAGCTCGGTCGCCGTCGCCCCGGGCGACAGCACGTTGACCCGGATGCCGGTGCCCTTTAGGTCCTCGGCCCAGGTCCGCGCGAGATTGCGCACCGCTGCCTTGCTCGCGCTGTAGGCGCTGAATGCCGGGGCGCCCGTGGTGCCGGCGCTCGATCCGGTCAGGATGATCGAACCGCCCTGACTCATCAGCGGTAGCGCCTTCTGGACGGTGAAGATCGTGCCTTTCACATTGGTGTCGAAAGTTTCATCAATGTGTTCGGCAGTGATCTTGCCGAGCGGAAGCGGGCTGCCCGCCCCGGCATTGGCGAAGACGATGTCGAGGCTTCCGCGCTCGGCTTTCACCGCCGCGTAGAGCCGATCCAGATCGGCTTCATCGGAAACCGAGCCCTTCACCGCGCGGGCATTCGGCCCGAGATCGGCCACAGCGGCATCGAGCGCTTCCCGCCGGCGACCGAAAATGAACACGAAGGCGCCTTCCTCGATGAACCGCTTTGCGGCGGCAAGGCCGATGCCGGTAGCCCCGCCTGTGATCACGGCGGTCTTACCCTCAAGCTTTCCCATGACTTTTCCTTTGTCGCGTCGGAGAGCGCCTGTTGCCATCTGCGCAGACGGACGCTACCTCAGTGGATCATTGATCCGCTTCATAACCGGATCGCCGATCCACATATATGGATCACTGATCCATTTAACAAGGTAGTCCATGCGAGCCGACGCAGAAAAAAATCGCAGCCAAATTCTCACCGTCGCACGCGACGTCGTCGCCGAGCATGGTGTGGACGCGTCGATGCGTGACATTGCCCGCCGGGCCGGCGTCGGGTTGGCCACGCTGCTCCGTCATTTCCCGACGCGAGAGGCGTTGTTCGAAGCGCTGCTGTGTACCCATCTGGATGCACTGACGCGGAGGGCAGCCGAACTCGAACGGTCGACTTCGGCCGACGAAGCGCTTCTCTCCTGGTTTCGAGAATTGGTGGAATTCACCCAAAGCTCTAGGGGCGTTGTCGCCATGATGGCGGCCGCCCACACGAACCCCGACTCCGCTCTTTATGCTTCGTGCGCAGCGGTGCACTCGGCAGGCGCGCGACTATTGCTCCGTGCTCAGGGCGAGGGAACAGCGCGCGCCGATATGAATGGGGACGACCTGTTCGCTCTGATAACGGCTCTCGGCTGGGCGGCCGACCAACCTTCATTCGCGCCACGAGCGGACCATCTTGTCAACCTTATTACAAGCGCCATCCTGACAAGTCGGCCTGGCGATGATGGCAAGAAGGGAATGACTTAAATTAGATCGGTATCCGAGGGCAGCAATGCGTCCCCATTCGGCCGAAAAGCCTGCAGCGACTCTTTCCCAAAAGCCGACGCTACCATGTTACCCGTCGGCAGTATCAATGCGCCGATATTGAGGAAACGCGAGCGGACGGCTTTTGCAACAAAAGCGTCGCCGGTCTATTCCCTTCAAGAGCCTTCGAAAACTACTCGGCGTTAGTCACAGTGACGGAGCCAACACCCGGTGCTTAGCGCTTGGCGAATGCGCGCAAAAAGGTCTTCGTTGCCTCTCTTGCCATACGGTCGACTTCTTCCTCTGGAGTTTGACGGCCGATCTGTTGGTTGATCCGCAGATCTGTTGCGAGCAGCGCCATATACTGGCGCGCGGCAAGTGCTGGATCCTCTATGTCGAGATGACCAGCGAGCGCGAGCTGCGCCAGGCGAGCCGCGATGGCGGGGTATTTCTTGCCCGGTCCGTATTCCTTCCAGGTCTCGAACAGTTCGGGAAATCTGCCGCCCTCGGTCTCGATGAGCTTGCGTAGCCAGAGGCCATTCGGATCGCAGACCGCCTTGCGCAGGAGCAGCGCTGAAAATTCGGTCAGTTCCTTTTCGAGATCGATAGGCGCAACGGGAAATGTGTCCAACACCCGAAAGAAGCCGGCACTCGACTTCTCGGTGATCTCCGCAACCACAACCTTGAACAGATTATCCTTGTCGCCCAGTTGATTGTACACCGTCTGACGGGACACGCCGGCTCGTGCTGCGATGGCATCGATGCTCGCCGCTGCAAACCCGTCCTCGGCAAAAACGTCTGCGGCCGCGTTGAGGATTGCCTGACGTTTGCTAGTGGCGGGCGGACTCTCTGTCTCAGAAGAAGCCGCTGCGGGCGAAGTTTTCATGACACCACCATATAGGACTTGACCAATTGGACAATACTGTCCAAAATATTTTACAGGAATGACGGGTCATGCGTTGGAACCATCTCCGTCTTTTCGCTGTCCCATCTATAATCGCCCACTCAATCCCCGTCACATGCTTTTTGTATGAGACTTTGTTTCGTCCGGGGAATGGTGTGCGGGAAAGGTTTCTTCCGTGCAGAGCAAGGATTCCGTTTCATCCCTCGGGGCCGGCGGCTCCCACCATGCCATCGTCCTTGGCATTCTTTCAGCCGTGGGTCTCTTTGCCCTCGACATGTATCTACCCGCGTTGCCGACGATCAGCCTGGATCTTCGCGCTGACACCCATGCAGTTCAGGCAAGCCTGATCTCCTTCTTCGCCGCCATGGCCGTATCGCAGATTGTCTATGGTCCACTGTCGGACATGTTTGGCCGCAAGCGGCCTCTCTATGTCGGTCTGGTGCTCTATGTCATCGGCGCGATCGGTTGCGCGCTTTCGACCGATATTGGCTGGCTGGTCGCCTTCCGTTTCATTCAGGGCACAGGCGCCTGTGCCGGCGTCGTGATTGCCCGCGCCATCGTGCGCGACCTGCATACCGGGGCGGCCGCCGCGCAACTGATGTCGCGGCTTATGTTGGTCTTCAGTATCTCACCCATTCTGGCGCCGCTCGCGGGCAGCATCGTGACAATGTTCGGAAACTGGCGACTGATCTTTTGGGTCATGGTCTTCGCCGGCGTTGTCGGCTTCGTCGCGGGCCGCTTTTTCCTTGAGGAAACCCGGCCGGTTGCGGCGCGCAGTGAAAGCAGCCTCGGCGGGGCATTGAAGGCCTACGGAACACTCCTTAAGGACCCGTACTATCTCGGTCTGGTGCTGATGGCCTCCTTCGGTATGTCGAGCTACATGATCTATGTCGCCAACTCCTCCTTCGTGCTCATCGGCCATTACGGGCTCTCTCCGAGCTTTTACAGCGTCGTGTTTTCGGTGAATGCCGTTGGCTTCATCGGCATGTCGCAGATGAACGGCTGGCTTGCCCGCCGGATCGGTTTGCGCAAGGTCATTCGCGGTGCGGTTTCGGGTTATGCGCTGACGATGTTGGCGCTGGCTGTCGTGATGGTAGGTGGAGTCGATCGCCTCGACATTATGGCGGCCTTCCTGTTTGCGGGATACGCTTTCCTTGGAATGATCGTGCCGAATGCGGCGGTGCTGGCGCTTGAACACCATGGCCGCATCGCTGGCACGGCCTCGGCGATGATGGGGACGGTCCAGTTCATGACATCGGCGCTGGTGGTTGGCATCGGCGGTATGTTTATGGACGGGACGGCGAGACCGATGGTGGTCGTCATCGCTATCTGTTCGGCCATCGTGCTTCTCCTTTCGATCGCGGTGCTCAAGAGCAGGCATGTGGTGGCGGCTGAATAGATCTTGCTGCCACCGATTGCAGCGGCCTATGTAGCCGCTCGCACCAAGGCTTCCTCAGCGCGAGCGAAGTGCGCCTTCGGAACGGCTCCGAGATCTTAGGATAGCGGAGCTACGAGCTTACATCTCTTTTTCCCACCAGCCGCGGGTGTCCACGTCAGTGGCGCCTGCGAGAGCCTCCAGCTCTGCGATGTCGGCGTCGGTAAGAGTGATGCTGCCGGCTCGGACCAGACCATCGACATGATGGGGTTTGGTGACGCCGATGATCGGCGTCGTGCCCTTGGAGATGGCCCATGCCGTCGCGACATCGGGCGCTGCCGCACCCTGCTTCTCTCCGATCGATGCGAGCTTGTCCGTCAGCGCCTTTAACTGAGGCAGCATGCCATTGTAAGCCTCCGCCCGTCGGCTTCCTTTAGGCAGCTGGTTCTCCGGACTGTACTTGCCTGTCAGGGCGCCCTGCTCAAGCACCATGTAGGCGAAGAACGGGATACCTCGGTTGCGGCAGTAATCCAGAATGCCGGCTTGCTCGGAGCTGCGGTAGAGGAGACTGTAGTGATTCTGAATGGCATCGACCTGGAACCCGGCTTCCCCGAGGATCCGGTTGGCGAGCTCGATTTCGCTCAGGTTGTGATTCGAAACACCGACATGTTTGACCTTTCCACTCTTCAGCAACGGTATCAGGCGCGGAGTCCACCGCGCCACATCGGCTGGATTGTGAATCCAGTAGAGGTCGATGTAGTCGGTGCCGAGGCGCGCCAGGCTCTGTTCCAGCATGTCCGCCACCGGATCATCACTGGTCCCTGCCGCTTGCGGGGTGAACTTCGTGGAGAGCTGGTAGTCGCTGCGAGCGTAGCGCTCCAGTATCTTTCCGAGCGTGGTCTCTGAACGGCCCATGCCGTATACCATGGCAGTATCCCACAGGGTAAAGCCGGCCGCATGCGCCTTTTCCGCGACCTCTTCCAGGTCAGCCTGAGTGGGGCGGCTGCCGAAGTAGCCGTCGCCAGCCTCGCCGCTGTCGCCCCAGGCCCAGGTGCCTAGTGCGACCGCGGGGGTCTTCAGATTATCGATTGTCATGTTTGCTCCATACTTGTTCTGCGGCCAGGTTCGCTGTGACTCAGGCGCTGCAGACACTATGATGGGTGGCGAAGCCGAACCGTTAGCCCGATGCGCCGCATTTACTGCCCAATCCTCCAGAAGCCGCGCCGATCCGCCTTGCTGCCCTCCCGCACGCGTGCGATGGTCCGCTTCATGGAAATACTGACCGAAATCTCTGCGATAATTGCTCGGCACGTCTCGAAGGATGGCTTCCACGCCACCTCACTCGAACGTGTGACGCTTGCTCGATCCTCCACAGTGACGATGCCGATGCCGAACGTATACCGGCCGCAACTATGCCTTGTCGCACAAGGGCAAAAGGAGGTTACGCTGGGCGACCGCGTGTTCAGATATGCACCGGGCCGTTACGGGGTCGTGACCTACGACCTGCCGGTCACGGGCCAGGTGGTCGAGGCGACGCCTGACAAGCCCTATCTATGCCTGTACCTCGATTTCGATCCGGTCATGTTGGGACAGTTGGCGTTGCACGTGCCGCCGTCGCCGGGGGTGCCTTCTCGGCCCATAGGCAAGACAGTGTCTGACGCCGGCGCCAGTCTGCTCGATCCGGTGCTGCGCCTGTTGCTGCTGCTCGACGATCCGGCAGCGTTGCCGATACTCGGACCGCTTACTGAGCAGGAAATTCTCTATCGCCTGCTCGCCGGCCCGGACGGCGCGAGGATGCGCCAGATCACCTCCAGCCAGGGACGGGTGGCCCAAGTCGGCCGCGCCATTGCGTGGATCGGGCAGAACTTCCGGGAACCGTTCAGCATCGAGCGGCTTGCCGCGGAAGTTGGCATGAGCCCGTCGAGCCTGCACGAGCATTTTCGTGCCGTGAC
Organism: Martinezella sp. CNPSo 3959; assembly: GCF_057784355.1. Taxonomy (NCBI): domain Bacteria; kingdom Pseudomonadati; phylum Pseudomonadota; class Alphaproteobacteria; order Hyphomicrobiales; family Rhizobiaceae; genus Martinezella; species Martinezella sp. CNPSo 3959. The sequence goes on along the minus strand of NZ_JBXSOV010000013.1, from coordinate 142,952 downwards.
GGCGATGACGCCGTTGCAATTCCAGAAGCAGCTAAGGCTCCAGGACGCGCGCAGCCTGATGCTGGTCCAGGACATCGACGCTACGACCGCCGCCTTCCGCGTGGGTTACGAAAGCCCGTCGCAGTTCACTCGCGAATATCGCCGCCACTTTGGAGAACCGCCGGCGCGCGACATAGCCCGCTTGCGGGCTTCGCCAAGTCTGCCGGTGGTGGCTTGAGTTCCGCTTACCGGCGAGCGTCTCTGCTTCTACTACCTTGATTTGCTTGCACAATCTAAGATTTATGCGTCGCGTGACCGGCACCTAAATTTATGATGCGACGAGCCACATATAAGCTGCAGCCGTCCAGGAGAAGCCAAGGCCGCCGCAGCCTTCCCCGGTGACCGGGTCGAAATATTCGGCAAAACCCTCCGCCTCGATCGCCTCGATCGTAGACTTGCGCAGCTTCTCGGCATCGTCCACGCGGCCATTGCGCGTCAGGCCGTCGATCAGCAGCCAGTTGATGATCGCCCAGGCGGGGCCGCGCCAGTAGCGTTTCGGCTCCCAGCTGGCGGCGCCGGGCTTTACTGTCGGGAAGGCGACTTTCATCCCCTTGGACCATGCCTTCATTTCATCGACGAGAGCGCCGACGACCTCCTGGTCGAGATCGAGCGACAGAAGCGGGATGAAGCCCGCTTGTGTCGGTGCCTCGATATCCCAGCCCGAAACGAGATCGCGGGATACGAAACGCGATAGATCGGGTCGCCACTGGGCGAGGATCGCGTTACGAGTTTTTTCATTGAGCGCGGCGATCTCGGATGCGTCTTTCATGCGGCCGAATTCGTGGGCGAGCGCTTCGAGGTCTTCGCCGGCCTTGAGCAGGATCGCGGTGGTCTGGATCTCGGCGACCTTGAAGGGGGCCTTCGCCCATTGTCTGGCCGGCTCCCAGTTGCAGGCGGCATAGGTATCAACCAGGTGGATGAAGCGCTGATAGTCCTCATTGCGGGGACGCATCAAAGCGTTCACGTGGCCGGTATCCTTGCGCACGACCGGCGTGTCGGTGGTGGTGGGAACGCGGGCGAGCGCGACGTCCCATGCGGGAGAATTGTCGCTGCCGCTTTCCCAGGGATGAAGCAGGGCAACGAGGCCGGTCCCTTCAGGGTCGCGAGCCGCATACCACCAGCGATGCCATTTCAGGGCCGCTTCATAGAGCGGCAGGGTGCGGGTCTTGTCGCCGGTGGCTTCGTGCAGCTTGCGGAGCGCGATGGCGAAAACGGGCGGCTGGGTGATGCCGGAGGTCGGGATCGTATGGCGGATGCGCCAGACGTTCGGGCCCGGAAAATAGGTATCACTCGGCTGGTGGAAGACGATATGCGGGATCATTCCGTCCGCCCACTGGCCCTCGACCAGCCGCTCCAGTTCGCGATAGGCGCGGTCCGTATCGTAGAGCGCGAAACCCATGGCGACGAAGGCGGAATCCCAGTTCCACTGGAAGGGATAGAGCCGGTCCGTCGGCACCGTATAGCCGCCGCGGTCGTTGGCGACGAGAATACGCTTGGCTTGATCAATATGCAGGTTCATGTCGGTACTCCGGTATCGGGAAGGGACGCCCCTAGGCCGTTACGGCCGGAAAGGATTTGCCGCTTTCGGGCGAAAGCCAGGTGATGCGCTTGCGATCGAGCTTCAGGCCGATCGTATCGCCGCTCCCAACGGTTTCGGAGGCAGGCAGGATGACGCGCACGGGCTGATCGTGGATCGAGCCGGTCAGGAGTAGATGCGAGCCCATCGGTTCGGCGACCCGCACTTTCATTTCGAGGCCTTCGGGCAGGCCCGCAAGCTCGACCGCCTCGCCGCGCAGGCCGAGGATGATCTCCTTGCCGGCTTCCTGCGGTGCGTTCAGTTGCTCGATACCGGCGGAGACCTGGCCGTTCAGGACGGGTACTTTGATGAAGTTCATCGGCGGATTGCCGATGAACCCGCCGACGAAGCGCGTTGCGGGATGATTGTAGACATCGACCGGCGAGCCGACCTGCTCGACGATCCCTCCGTGCATGACGGCGATGCGGTCGGAAAGGCCCATCGCCTCCGTCTGGTCATGCGTGACGTAGATCGTCGTCGTGCCGGCCGATTGCAGCACCGTCTTGAGTTCGGTGCGCATTTCGAGGCGAAGCAGCGCATCGAGGTTGGAGAGCGGTTCGTCCATGAGGAGGACCTTGGGCTCGACGGCAAGCGCGCGGGCAACGGCGACGCGCTGGCGCTGGCCACCCGAAAGCTTGTTCGGATAACGGTCGAGATACTGTTCGATATGCAGCAGGCCGGCGGCCTTTTCGACCTGCGCCTTGATGCGCGCCTCGTCTGCCTTCTGCATGCGCAGCCCGAAGGCGACGTTTTCGTAGACCGTCATATGCGGGAAGATCGCATAGTTTTGGAAGACCATCGCGAGCCCGCGATCCTTGGGAGCGAGCCCGAGGACCGACTTGTCGCCGATGCGGACATCGCCGCCGGATGCGGTTTCGAGACCGGCGATGATACGCAGGAGCGTGGTCTTGCCGCAGCCGGACGGGCCGAGAAGCGAGACGAATTCACCGTCGTTGATCGTCAGCGAGACCTCTTTCAGGGCCTGGAATGCCCCGAAACTCTTGCGGACACGGTCGATGACAATATTGGCCATGGAATTGGTCCCGTTATTTGGAGGAGATGCCCCAGATCGCGAAAAGGTAGCGCCTGACCGCGAAGATGAAGACAACCGAGGGAAGGATGAGCATCAGGCCGCCGGCGAAGCGATAATGCATCGGGCTTTCGGAAAGCACCGTCAGCAGATAGGCCGTCAGTGTGCGGTTGCGCACCGTCAGCACCGAGGCGGCGAAGACTTCGTTCCACGAGATGACGAACGCAAAAACGGCCGTTGCGACGATGCCTGGCAAGGCGAGCGGCGCAACGACCTTGAAAAAGGCCTGGATGCGGGTGCAGCCGAAAACCCATGCGGCTTCTTCCAGCTCTTTCGGGACGCCGAGGAAAATGCCCTGGGTCACTAGAGCCGCGAAGGGGAGCGCCAGGACCGTATGGATCAGGCCGACGCCAACGATCGTATCGTAAAGGCCGAGCCGGATGAAGGAGACGGTGAGCGGCAGCGCCAGGATCGCCAACGGGAAGGCGCGCGTCAGCAGGACCAGCAGCCGGTAGCTGTCCTTGCCCGGAAAATTATAGCGGGCGAGTGCATAGCCCGCGGGCGCCCCGAGCAGGATGGAGAGGGCTACCGTGATGCCTGCGGCGCCCAGCGAATTGAGGAAGGAGCGGACGACCCCTTCCGTCTGCAGGAAGAGGATGAAGGGTTCGAGCGAGATGCCGGTCGGCAGGCCGGTCTTCGGCCAGATGTAGACGCCCTGTCGCCCGCCGAATGCGCCTAGCGCCACGAGATAGATCGGCACCAGAACCCAGGCGCAGAGCGCGGCGATACCGCTCCAGAGCAACCAGCGGCGCGATGAAACGAAGCTTGCGGGATTGGCGGTGGCGGCTGCTTCGGAACGGATGGCTTGCATGTTCATGGCAGGCGCTCCGGATCGACCTTGAAGGCCTTGAGATAGACGAGGGTTGCGGCGAGCGAGATGACCATGATCAGAACCGCATAGGCGGCCGCGACGCTGTAATTCTGGTTCTGGTTCTGCCAGTTGTAGGCTTCGCCCACGAGAACCGGAAAATTACGGCCGCCCAGTGCATAGACGACAGCGAAGACCTCGAAGGCGAGCACGGTGCGCAGGATAAGGGCCGATTGCAGCGCCGGACGGATCAACGGCAGGGTTATTTTCCAGAAGCGCGTCCAGGGACCGGCCCCGAAGATTTCGGCGGCTTCCTTGAACTCCTTCGGCACCTGGTTGAGGCCGGCGACGATGATGACCATGACGATCGCCGTGCCGCGCCAGATCTCCGCCACCGCGATGGCGATGAAAAGCGCAACCGGCGTCTGGTAGGAGAGCCAACTCGCCTGGCGGCTGATCACGCCGAGGCTGAAGAGCAGCGAGTTGAAATAACCGGTATTCTGAAGGATCGACAGCCAGACGAGGCCGGCGGCGAGATCCGAGATGCCGAGCGGGATCGTCCAAATCCACAGAATCGTCTCCCGCCCGCGACCGATCTTGGCGACCATCGTGCCCATGGTGAGCGCGATGGCGATCTGGACCGGTACGACCACGATCGTCAGCAGGAACGTGTTGCGCACCGATTGCATGAAATTGATGTCCGTCACCATGCGCTGCATGTTTGCAAGCGACGGCATGCCGTCATCCGAGACCGCCAGCCAGATCGTCTGCACCAGCGGCACGATGAAAAGCAGGCCGAGGAAAACGACGGATGGCAGGATCAGGAGATAGGGGATCCAGGGTCGGTTTTGGGTCATGGACTCCCGCCTCGAAAAGCAGGGTTGCGGAAAGAATGACCGGACATTCGCGCCCAGGCACTCCAGGGGGGATTATTGAACCGGACAGGCGCCATCACTCTTGGCATCCGGTGCCCAGCAGGGAGCCTTGGTATCGGTCATCAGCTTGGTCATGACGGCGCCCTGCTTGGCCAGCACGTCGCTGACGGGCTGGTTTTGCAGCACGATCAGCTGGAAGCTGTCCATATAGACCTTGTTGAACTCGCCGCCCTTGTCGCCGAGGCCGACTGGGAGAAGCGAGATCACTGCATCCTTGGCCGCCTGGGTCTTGGCGACGGCACCGGCGAGAAGTGCGACGCCCTTGTCGAGATCCGGTGGCAACTGGACGTTCAGCGTCGGGAAGAAGCCGACCTTGGACGCGGTGAGCAGCTGGATCTTCTGGGTCGTCAGGGTTTCGATGATCTTCATCGCGCCCGCCGTATCCGGGGCACCCTTCGGGATCGAAAGGCCCGCGAGAACGGGCATGTATCCGCGGCCCTTGGGGCCGGCCGGAGACGGGAATACGACATAGTCGTCCGGCGAGGCGGAAATGGCATTCTTCAGTCGGGCGACATGGTCCCAGGCGACCATGACTTCACCCGCGGCCAGCGGCTCCTGCATGAAGTCGTAATTGGTCGAATTGGGGTTTACATAGGCCCAGAGCGCCTTGAGTTTCTCCCAGCCTGCCGCGGCATCGGCGTTCTTGAAGGTGCGCACTACGCCACCGGTGAAGGACGGGTAGAAATAACCTTGGAAGTAACGTGCCATCAGGCCCTTCGGGCCGGCCGGGAAGCCGATCTGCGGCTGGCCCGTCGCCTGCTGCATGTTCTTGCCCCATTCGATCAGCTGATCGTAGGTGATGGCGTTGATATCGGCGCCCTTCGGCAGGTATTGCAGGGCTTCCTTCTTGGCGGCCATGACATAGGTTGCCTGCATCCACGGAATGTATTGCTGGGTGGATTTGCCGAGCTTGCCGAGGTCGAGAAGCGATTGCGGCATGCCGCCGGCAGCGAGCTTCTTAGCGAGATCATCAAGCGGTTCGAGCTGATCCTTGTCGGCAAGTGGCGAAAGCTCACCGTGCAACGCGCCGATCAGGCTGACGGTGTGCTTACCGGCCTTGGCCTCTGCTTCCATGCGCACGGCGAACTGCGGCGGTTCTTCGACTACATAATCCACCTTGCCGGCATCCTTCAGCAGGTCCTGCCGCACGACGGTCGCCTCTTCGATCGGGCGAAGCTGGGTGGATACGAAAACCGTCTGGGCAAGCACCGGCGAAGCAAAGGCCAGCACGGTGGAAGCCAGAATTCCGAATGACGTGATGCGTTTCATATTCTCTCCTCCTTCATTGTTTTTATCTGTGATGCACTGTGTCGGATCATGCCGCCTTCATCGGACGGCGATGGCTGTCGCGATCGATGAATTCGATCGCGTGAAGCTCCTGCAGTTCCTCCGCAGGCTCGCCGGCGATCGCCCGCAACAGTAGCGAGGCAAAGCTCGCGCCGAGATTTTCGCCGGTCATGCGCATGGTCGAGAGGGAAGGGCTGGTAAAAGCGCCCGTCGGCAGGTCGTCGTGACCGACAATGCTGATCGCGTCGCCGCCATCGATCTCGCGTAGCGCTCTGAGCGCTCCGATCGCCATTTCGTCCGTGGAGCAGACGAGCGCGGTGGGACGTGAACGCTGCCGGAGCAGTTCCAGTGCGGCGAGATAGCCGCCCTGTTCCGTGGGCGCGCCTTCGGCGCAGAGATCGGCATCCAGACCTGCCTCGTCCATCGCGGCCTTCCAGCCCGTGCGGCGCACATGCGCGAAGTAATAGTCCTGCGGCCCTGCAATATGGCCGATGCGGCGGTGGCCGGCGGCCTGAAAACGGACCGTTGCCGCGTGGAACCCGGCAAAACCGTCGCCGTCGATATAAGGATGCGGGACGAGGCTTTCGGTGCGTCCGTTGGTGACGAAGGGAATGCCGCGCGACTGGAGAAATTCGACGCGTTCGTCCTGCCGCCTGGTGCGCACGAGAAGCATGGCATCGACGCGGCGGCCATCAACGAAACGACGGCAGATGTCGAGTTCGCTTTCACCGCGTGGCACAGGCGCGATGACCAGATTGAGGCCGGCACTCGCAAGATGCTCAGCACAGCTGGAGAGCATGTCGAGGAAATGCGGCGGACCGATATGGCCGGGGTCGCTCGGCAGCGTGATGGCAACCAGTTCCGCACGTTGTTTTCTGAGCCTGCGCGCCGATGCGTTCGGGCGGTAGCCCACCATGTCTGCAGCCTCTCTCACCCGCTTCCGGGTTGCTGCAGAGACATCGTCGTAACCGTCGAGTGCGCGGGAAACCGTGGTGATCGACAGTCCGAGCGACTGCGCGAGCTGCTTGAGATTTGCCAAGATCGTCCTCCCCAATGGCACAAAGGATTCTCCAAAACGTTTTGGGAGTCAAGCCAAAACGTTTTGGGTATCTTTCATGCACGGTCGCCACGATCATTCGTTATCATTACCGCCCGGACGTAATGCCGTTATCGGCTCTGCTAGGCCATAGACTCATAAACTCTGGCACCAGATGCTTGCCGCGAGGAGTTTGAGACGTGCGAGATAGTTTTCCGGGCGCTTGTCGGCTTCATCGTCAACTTTCGTCGAGAAATTAGTGCTAGTTGCTGGCGTAGAATGATGCCTCGGTTGGCTACGCATTATCAGGATGTTCCGATCACGATCTCAACGAGATTGGGCTGGCCCGATGAGGGTGACCGCATCAATGCAGCACCGTTCAGCTTCTTCAACTGCCTGTCTGCCGACCCGCCGTTTCTTGCTCTTGGCGTCGAGACCAATCCCGACATGTCGTTTAAGGACACCAGCCACAATATCCGCATGACCGAAGTCTTCACGGTCAATATCGTGTCCTTCGCCATCGCCGAGGCGATACATCAATGTGCTGCGAAATATCCGCGCGGGGTCGACGAGCTGAAGGAAGCCGGGCTGACGGCCATGCCGGGAACGAAGATCGCTGCTCCCTACATCAAGGAAGCTCCGGCGGCTTTCGAATGCCGCCGCCACATCACGCTTGAACTCGGAAAGTCGCGTCAGATCATCATGGGCGAAATCCTGTTTGCGCATTATCAAGATGGCGTTGTCGATGATAACCTTCATGTGGATCCGGCCGGCATCGACGCGATCGCCCGGCTCGGTGGCGATACCTGCTGCACGATCCGGGACCGGTTCGAGATGTTGACGCCGAAGTTGTGATCCTGCCGCTCGAACCAGACGGAGATCCTAACGTCTTCTCGGCTTCGGGCTCTCTGGTATCAGTGGCAAGGCGATAAGGACTGAAGAGGAGGCCTGATGTTCCGAGGTCTCTCTCACGAATGAAATTCGCGAGCCAGCGCCAGCCAAGCCTGATGCGGCGAGTGACATCTAGCCTCCGCGTAGCCATGCCAGTCAACCCAAGCTCGCGCCTTGCTTAGATAAATCTGTGACAGCGGGAAATGGCGCCACCGGCCGCCGAAATGGAATGACAAGCGTACTGGCTGCCGCCGCACGAAGAACTGACATTCCATAATCAAGCGTCTTCCTGACAGTTTCAGGGTTCGGTGCGCGCTTGATAGCGGTAAGGATATCTATAATTGTAATGGAACAATATACAGATTGACATGATCCATTGTCTCTTTCACGCTGATGTCATGAACATCAAGCGCAAGAAGGGGATGGAAATCATGATGGCGCCGGCTGGGGCATCGGCAAGGCACTGGTGCGCGTCATGGCAATGATGGTGGCCATGCCGGACGTAGAGGCAGCGCGGCGGCGCATTGCGCCATATGTGTTGCGTACGCCGTTGCGGCTCTCGCGAGCTCTCTCTCTACGACTGAACGTTCCGGTCCATCTGAAGCTCGAAAATCATCAGCAAACGGGCAGTTTCAAGCTGCGCGGTGCGACCAACGCGCTTCTTGGCCTGACCGCGGAGGCTCGTGCCCGCGGCCTGGTGACGGCCTCCACCGGCAATCACGGCCGGGCCGTAGCCCATGCCGCTAAATCTATGGGTGCCCGCGCGACCATATGCCTTTCCGCACTTGTTCCCGCCAACAAAGTCGAAGCTATCCGAAGCCTTGGAGCGGACGTGCGCATTGTCGGATATTCACAGGATGATGCCATGCAAGAGGTCGAACGTCTGACCCGTGAAGAGGGCATGTGTTTCGTGCCGCCCTTCGATGATGCCGCCGTCATTGCCGGCCAAGGTACGGTAGGGCTCGAAATTGCTGACGATTTGCCCGAAACGGCACTTCTTCTGGTGCCGCTCTCTGGCGGTGGGCTCGCCTCAGGTGTCGCAGCCGCGATCAAGGGGCGCCTGGCGGGCGCCAAGGTCGTCGGCGTGTCGATGGAACAGGGGGCTGCGATGGCGGCGAGCCTTGCGGCAGGGCGGCCGATCGATGTGCAAGAGGTCGAGACCCTGGCGGATTCGCTGGGCGGCGGTATCGGGCTCAACAACCGGCTGACTTTTCCGATGTGCCGTTCGCTTCTCGATGATGTGATTCTCCTCACTGAGGACGAGATCGCCGTCGGCATTCGCCACGCGGCCTTGATTGAGGGATTGACCGTCGAAGGGGCGGGCGCTGTCGGGATAGCGGCCCTGCTCGCCGGCAAGATCAAGCCCGATGGTCCGACCGTCGTCATCGTGTCCGGGGGCAATATCGATCCGGCGGCACATCAGGCAATCGTCAGCGGTCTCGATAGGGGAGTGGCGCCATGACCCGTGTGCTGATCCTGACGGAAACAGATCTTCGCAAGATCGTGCAGCTCGATAAGGATGCTGTCGATTGCGTCGAACAGGCATTTGCAGCGCTGGCGACGAAGGCGGTGGAAATGCCGCCGATCATGCGGCTCGATATTCCCGCCCATCGTGGCGAGGTCGATGTGAAGACGGCCTATGTTCCCAATCTCGACAGTTTCGCGATCAAGGTGAGCCCCGGCTTTTTCGACAATCCCTCGCTTGGGCTGCCCAGCACAAACGGATTGATGATGCTTCTGTCGGCGCGCACCGGTCTGGTCGAGGCGCTCTTGCTCGATAATGGCTATCTAACGGATGTGCGCACCGCCGCGGCAGGCGCCGTGGCAGCACGGCATCTTGCCCGTCCGGACGCTCGGATTGCCGCAATTTTAGGAGCCGGCATGCAGGCCCGTCTGCAATTGCTTGCGCTCAAGCTGGTTCGGCCGATCGAGGCGGCACGGATTTGGGCGCGCGATCTGGCAAAAGCCGAAAGGCTCGCTTCGGAATTGACGGCCGAATTCGGCCTTCCCATAACGGCGGAAGCCGATGCCGAAACCGCTTGTCGCGGCGCAGACATCATCGTGACGACGACGCCCTCCGATAAGCCGATCCTCAAAGCCGCCTGGCTGCAGCCGGGTCAGCACGTCACCGCAATGGGTTCCGACGCCGAACACAAGAACGAAATCGATCCAGCCGCTATTCTGAAGGTCTCTCTTTATGTAGCCGACAGCCTGAAGCAAACGCGGCGGCTGGGCGAACTTCATCATGCTATCGCCGCTGGGTTTGTGAGCGAGACCAACGATTTTCCCGAACTCGGGGCCATCGTCTCGGGTCAGATTACCGGCCGCCGGTCGCGCGAGGCGATCACGCTTTGCGATCTCACCGGGACCGGCGTCCAGGATACCGCCATTGCCACGCTTGCCCATCGTCGCGCCGTTTCGGCGGGCGCGGGCCAAGCGATCGAAACGACCAAAGCATCAGGAGACTAAGCGTGAGCGAACCGACCCTCAATTTCACCCGCGCCGAATATGCCGCGCGGCTCGAAAAGACGCGCCGCGCCATGGAAAAAGCCGGTGTCGATCTCGTCATCGTGACGGATCCGTCGAATATGCACTGGCTTACGGGTTATGACGGCTGGTCCTTTTACGTGCATCAATGCGTCCTGGTGCCAGGCTCCGGCGAGCCGATCTGGTACGGCCGCGGCCAGGATGCCAATGGCGCCAAGCGCACGGCCTATCTCGCCCATGACAATATCATCGGCTATCCCGATCACTACGTGCAGTCCAATGAGCGCCATCCGATGGACCTGCTCTCGAAGATCATCGAGGAGCGCGGCTGGGCCAATGCCTCGATCGCCGTCGAGATGGACAATTATTGGTTCACCGCCGCAGCCTACGCCTCGCTCGTCAAGCACCTGCCGAATGCGCGCTTCAAGGATGCGCAGGGGCTCGTCAATTGGCAGCGCGCGCTCAAAAGCCCGACCGAGCTCGACTATATGCGCAAGGCAGGTCGTATCGTCGAAGCCATGCACCAGCGGATCGTCGAGAAAGTCGAGCCGGGCATTCGCAAATCCGATCTGGTCGCCGAAATCTACGATGCCGGCATTCGTGGCGTCGATGGCTTTGGTGGAGACTATGCCGCGATCGTTCCTCTGCTGCCGTCGGGTACCGATGCCTCCGCCCCGCATCTGACCTGGGACGACAAGCCGATGAAAAGCGGCGAGGGTACCTTCTTCGAGATCGCCGGCTGCTATCGCCGCTATCATTGCCCGCTGTCGCGTACCGTCTTTCTCGGCAAGCCGACGCAGGCCTTTCTCGACGCGGAGAAGGCGACGCTCGAGGGCATGGAGGCCGGCCTTGCCGCCGCCAAGCCGGGTAACGTCTGCGAGGATATCGCCAACGCCTTTTTTGCGGTTCTGAAGAAATACGGGATCGTCAAGGACAACCGCACGGGCTATCCGATCGGCCTTTCCTATCCGCCGGATTGGGGTGAGCGGACCATGAGCCTGCGCCCCGGCGATCGCACCGAATTGCTACCGGGCATGACCTTCCATTTCATGACCGGCCTCTGGCTGGAGGACATGGGCATGGAAATCACCGAAAGCATCGTCATCACCGAGAGCGGCGTCGAGTGCCTCTCGAATGTCCCCCGACGGCTTGTGGTGAAGTGATCGCGTGAGATGAACAGCATGAGCATATCCAAACGTCCATCGCCGATCACGCCGACAGTCGATTTCGATCGCGACGGCATCCAGCACGGGCATCTGCGCCTTCCCTGGTCGCGCGACGATTCCGCCTGGGGTTCGATCATGATCCCAATCTGCGTCATCAGGAACGGCAAGGGACCGACGGCGCTTTTGACCGGGGCCAACCATGGCGATGAATATGAGGGGCCTGTTGCCCTCTTCGACCTTGCCCGCACGCTGAAGCTGGAGGAGGTCAAGGGGAGGATCATCATCGTTCCGGCGATGAATTACCCCGCTTTCCGGGCGGCTACTCGTACCTCGCCGATCGACAAGGGTAACCTCAATCGGAGTTTCCCCGGCCGGCCTGATGGCAGCGTGACCGAGAAGATCGCCGACTATTTTACCCGTTACCTGCTGCCGCTTGCCGATATCGTGCTCGATTTTCATTCGGGCGGCCGCACCCTCGATTTCCTCCCCTATGCCGCGGCGCACGCTCTGCCGGACAAGGGACAGGAGAAGGCCTGTTTCGAGGGCGTTGCCGCGTTTTCGGCGCCCTATTCCATGCGGATGATCGAGATCGATGCCGTCAGCATGTACGACACAACGGCCGAGGAGATGGGGAAGGTCTTTGTGACCACGGAGCTTTCGGGCGGTGGAACCATATCGGCGCGTACGGCTTCCATTGCCAAGCGCGGCGTTCTGAATGTGCTGAAGCACGCGGGCATCGTTGCAGGCGCGCCGGAGGTCGAAGCGACGCAATGGCTTGATATGCCGTCTTCCGATTGCTTCGTCTTTGCCGAGGCTGAGGGGCTTTTCGAGCCGCTGAAGGATCTTGGCGACACGATTATCCGGGGCGAGATCATCGCCCGCATCCATCCGATCGGCCGCACCGGATCCGAGCCCTTTGATTATCGGGCGGCGCTGGACGGTGTTCTCGCCGCACGTCATTTCCCCGGGCTCATCAAGACTGGGGATTGCCTGGCCGTCGTCGCAACTTTGACGGAGGCGCCTTGAATTCCCGTGCCGCGACAGAGCGGCGCGGGTCACCACCCCGTTATGGGCAAAGATCCGGAAAACCGGACAGCCGATGACGAATTTCAACCACAGAGGAGTGAACCATGAGATCGAATTTTTACCGCAGCCTCGCCGCCATGGGCCTGACCATTGGTCTCGCCGTTTCAGCCCATGCCGCCAGCCTCGAGCAGATCAAGAAGGATGGCTACATCCGCGGCGCCAGCGCCAATGAGGTTCCCTATAGCTATATGGACGAGAGCGGTGCCGCCAAGGGCATTGGCCCAGATGTTGCCGCCGCCGTTCTGAAGTCGATGGGTGTCAAGGAAGTCGACTGGACCGTGACGCCTTTCGGCTCGCTGATCCCCGGCCTGAAGGCCAAGCGCTTCGACTTCGTTGCCGCCGAGCAGAACATCCTGCCCGAACGCTGCAAGCAGGTTCAGTTCACCACGCCGAACTCCAGCTATGGCGAGGGACTATTGGTGCCGAAGGGCAATCCGAAGAAGCTGCATTCCTATGAAGACATCAAGAAGGATCCGTCGCTGAAAGTTGCGATCGTGTCCGGTGCCGATCAACTGGACTTCTTTCATGGTCTCGGCATTCCGGAATCCCAGATCGTCATGATCCAGGCGAATGCGGATGCGCTGTCCACGATCCAGACCGGCCGCGCCGACGCTTATGCGGCAACCGAGCTGACAGTCGCCAAGCTCGTTCAGGGCAGCGCGAATGTCGAGCACGCCGAGCCCTTCACCGATCCGGTGATCAACGGAAAGTCCGTGAGAAGCTATGGCGGCTTCGATTTCCGGCCCGAGGACAAGGATCTCTACAAGGCCTTCAATACCGCTCTCGAAGCCTTCAAGAAGACCGACGACTACAAGAAGATCCTGATGTCCTATGGTCTGAGCGCCGAAAGCGTCGAGGCCGCACGCACGAAGAGCACCGAAGACCTGTGCGCGGGCAAGTGAGCCTAGTGATAATCGGGAACGATCTGGCGGCGGTCTGCGGACAATCGCCAGGTCGCTCGGCCCCTCCCATCCTGAAACGGAGGTGACCCAAGAATGAGTTGGACACATTATCTGCCCGCATTGCTGAAAGGCGCCGAGGTGACGGCGCTCATCGCCATCGCCTCCATGTTTCTTGGGGCGATCTTCGCCTTTGCGGCCGGCCTTGCACGCTTTGCCGGAGGGCGATTGCTCTCCGGAATCGCGATCGTCTATATCGAGATCTTTCGCGGCACGTCGCTTCTGGTGCAGCTCTTCTGGCTCTATTACGCGCTGCCGCTGATCGGGATCTCCTTCGATCCCATCACCACGGGCATTGCCGGTCTGGCACTTAATATCGGCGCCTATGGCGCAGAGGTGGTGCGCGGCGCGCTGCAGGCGGTTCCCGACACGCAACATGAGGCGGCTCGTGCCCTGAATTTCAAGCAGGGCCAGGCGCTCTTTCATATCGTCCTGCCGCAGGCCGTTGTCGAAATGATGCCGACTTTCGGCAATCTTGCCGTCCAGAACCTGAAGGATACGGCACTGGTCTCGCTGATCTCGATCAGCGATCTGACCTTCCAGGCGCAGCAATTGCGCAACATCACACTCGACAGCGTGACGATCTACTCGCTGACGCTGATTGGATATTTTATCATGGCGCTTGTTCTGGTTGCCTTCATGCGCTGGCTGGAGATGATCCTTCGCCGTGGTGCCGCTTTCCCGGGGAGGGCGCCGGCATGATGTATGGCTTCACCTGGGATACGACGACGACGCTGTCCTTCGCACTGTCGATCCTGCCGATCCTCGGCATCGGCCTGATCGTCACGCTGGAGGCGGCAGCCGCCGGCTTTGCGATCGCGCTCGTTCTCGGCCTGGTCTTCGCCTTGCTCAGGCGCAGCCGCTTTGTCGCGATCTCCTGGCCGACGGCCTTCGTCATTGAGTTCCTGCGCGATACGCCGCTGCTCGTCCAGCTCTTCTTCCTCTATTACGTGCTGCCGATCTACGGCATCGTCCTGCCTGCCTTCCTGACCGGCGCGCTGGCGCTGGGGCTGCAGTATTCGGCCTATACGTCGGAGGTCTATCGCGGCGGCTTGGATGCCGTGCCGCTCGGGCAATGGGAAGCCGCGACCGCGCTCAATCTCAGCCGTGGCCGCGCCTATTGGGATATCATCATCCCGCAGGCCATTCCTCGTATCGTTCCGGCCATGGGCAATTATCTCGTCTCCATGCTGAAGGAAACGCCGGTGCTTTCGGTCGTCACGGTGGTGGACATGCTCAATCTCGCCAATCTCATCGGGGATCGGACATTCGAGTATCTGGTGCCGCTTTCCCTTGTCGGCCTGATCTTTCTCATCCTCACGCTCGTCTGCTCGGCGGCCATTCACTGGCTCGAAAAGGCGTTGCCGAAAAACGGAATCGCTCTCAAATGATGCAACCATTGATCCGCTTTCAAGATGTGACCAAGCGCTACGGCCACCTGACCGTCCTCGACAATTTCTGCTTCGACGTTACGCCCGGCGAGAAGGTGACGCTGATCGGCCCTTCCGGCTCCGGAAAATCAACGGTCCTGCGTATCCTGATGACGCTAGAGCCCTTCCAGGAGGGAACTCTGCATCTGGCCGGCATGTCCTATCATCAGGACAACGGCCGGGGGCGCTTCCTCGCCAGCGAGGCGCATCTGCGCCAGATCCGTACCCACGTTGGCATGGTCTTCCAGAGCTTCAATCTGTTTCCGCACATGACCGTGCTGCGCAACGTCGTCGAAGCGCCGACACGCGTGCTCGGGCTTGGGCGGGCGGAGGCCGAGTGCCGCGCCATCGAGCTCTTGCGCATGGTCGGCCTCTCTGAGAAGAAGGATCATTATCCGAGTCAGCTTTCCGGCGGTCAGCAGCAGCGCGTCGCGATCGCCCGCGCGCTTGCCATGCGTCCGCGCGTGCTGCTGTTTGACGAGCCGACATCCGCACTCGATCCGCAGCTCGTCGGCGAGGTGCTGGGCGTCATCCGCGATCTCGCCCATGAACACGATCTGACCATGCTGCTGGTTACGCACGAAATGCGCTTTGCCCGCGAAGTCTCCGACCGGGTCTGCTTCTTCGATAAGGGCCGTATCTGCGAGCAAGGCAAGCCGGAAGAGATCTTCAGCGCGCCAAAGGAAGACCGCACCAAGGAGTTTCTGCGCTCCATTCTTTGATCGGGTGCAGCGATTGAAATCGACGCCTTCCGTTGCGATTAAACGATCGATCCCACATCGAAAACGGGCGGCAGTTGTTCGAAGGTGCCGCGAACCGTTTCGAGCGCCGAGCGAAGGGCGGAATGGGAGAGGCGGCCACCGAGACAGATGCGGATGCCGCCGACCGGCCGCTCTCCACCGGCGACGAAGGGGTCGGATGGCGTGACCGCGACACCCTTGCGGGCAAGTGCCCGCACAAGGCCTTCCTCGGTCCAACGTTCCGGAACGGACAGCCAGGCGCAAAGCGACAGCGGATGGCTGCCGGCGACGAACGGCGCCAGCACATCGGAAACGATTGCCTGCCGCGCCTCGGCTTCGCCCCTCTGGACGGCAAGCAGGGCTTGCGCCGTCCCATCCAACACCCAGCGCGATGCCATTTCGGCAACGACGTTGGTCGCACTCCATCCGGTCACACGCAGGATAGAGGCGGCACGGATCGAATAGTGCGCCGGTACAACAAGATAGCCGATGCGCAATCCCGTCATCACGGATTTGGTGAAGCTGGTCACGAAGAAGCCGAGCTCGGGTATGAGATCCGCCATCGAGGGAAGGGGATCCCGCAGCATCGGCTTGTAGACCTCATCCTCGATGACGAAGATACCATGCCGGCGGGCGATATCGGCGATTGCGCTCCGACGCTCGGCCCCCATCACGTGACTGGTGGGATTGCCGAGCGAGGAAACGATCACAAGCGCCGTCACGTCGCCGATGGCGCAGGCCGCCTCGAATGCCTCAGGCAGGATACCCTCGCCATCGGTCGGAAGGCCACGCAGCGTGAAGCCCAGAACGTTGGCAAGGCCGATGATGCCGTGATCGGTCAGACTTTCCGTCAGCACCACTTCGCCAGGCCGAACGACCGAGGCGACGGCAAGAAAGAGGCCGTGAGCGGCGCCATTTGTGATGAGGATGCGATCCGGATCGGTCGTGACCGATAAGCCGGCGAGCCAGACCTGCGCCGCCGCGCGATGGGCGTCGAGGCCGGCGATCGGACGGCAGGGCCGCATGAAGCTGCTATTGTCACTTTCGGCAAGCGCCTGCATCAGTTCACGGGCCGATCGCTCATGCGCCTCGGTATAAACAGCACGGATGATGGAAAGATCGGCGCTGCCGCTCGGATCGCGATCAAGCATGAAGCTGTCTGCGCGTTCGGTGACGCGGCTGCGCACGAAGGTACCGCGTCCGACTTCCCCGCGCAGATAGCCGCGACGCTCCGCTTCCTTGTAGCTCAGGCTCACGGTCTGAACCGAAATGCCGAGTGCATGGGCGAGATCGCGATGCGTCGGCATCTGCGCGTGCACCGGCAGGATGCCCTCATCGATGTCGGATATAATCTTGTCGGTGAGCAGCTTGTGCTTGGTCGCACCCTTGCGATGCTGAAGGACGGGCTTCCAGGCGCCATTGTCCTGGTCTTTGGAATCATGACGATACATGGATTGATCCGGTACAATTGTCGAGATCCATGTACACTATCTTATGCTGGATGGCGATGAGCGAATGGGGCCGACCGGCCCATTGTTCACAACGGGCCGGGTGATTATCTCGCAAAGTGGAGTGGAATTTTTCCCGTCAGGTGCCAGATCAGCGGTTCGAAAGCACGCTTTCGATCGAGCCGGCCGCTGCCTTGACGACGATATCGGCTTCCTCGCGGGTCAGGCACAGCGGCGGTGCAAAGCCGAGGATATCTCCCTGCGGCATGGCACGGCCGATGACGCCGCGCTCCAGCAGAGCAGCCGCCACCTGTGGACCGATCTTCTGCGCGGGATCGAAGAATTTGCGGTCATCCTTGTCCTCGACGAATTCGATGGCAGCCATCAGCCCATCGCCACGAACCTCGCCGACATGCTTGTGGCCGCCGACGGCTTTCGCAAGTTCGGAGCGGAAATAGGCGCCGGTGGAACCCGCATTTTCGACGATGCCGAGTTCATCGACCAGCTCGAGATTGGCGATGCCGGCGGCCGCGCAGATCGGGTGGGCCGCATAGGTCCAGCCGTGGCCGATCGCGCCCATCTGATCGGAACCCTGGACGAGCACCTGCCACATCTTGTCGGAAACGATGCTGCCTGAAAGCGGCGCATAGGCAGATGTCAGGCCCTTGGCGATGGTGATCAGGTCCGGCTTCATGCCGTAATGATCGGAACCGAACATCGTGCCGAGACGGCCGAAGCCGGTGACGACCTCGTCGGCGACGAGCAGGACGTCGTATTTGTCGAGAACGGCCTGGATCTTCTGCCAGTAGGTCTTCGGCGGCGGAACGATGCCGCCGGTGCCGAGGATGGGTTCGCCGATAAAGGCTGCAACTGTTTCCGGACCTTCCGCCAGAATCATCTCCTCCAATCTGTCGGCGCAATGCTGCGCGAACTGTTCCTCGTTCATCGAACGGTCGGCGCGGCGGAAGAAATAGGGCGCTTCGGTATGGAGGATGGGCGCGCGCGGCAGGTCGAAGGCCTTATGGAACAGTTCGAGGCCGGTCAGGCTGCCCGTCATGACGCCGGAGCCATGATAGCCGCGCCAGCGCGAAATGATCTTCTTCTTTTCCGGGCGACCGAGAATATTGTTGTAGTACCAGATGAGCTTGATGTTGGTCTCGTTGGCGTCAGAGCCGGAAAGGCCGAAATAGACGCGGCTCATGCCTTCCGGCGCGCGATCGATGATCATCTTCGAAAGCGTGATCGAGGCTTCCGTGCCGTGGCCGACATAGGCGTGATAATAGGCGAGGTTCTTTGCCTGCTCGGCGATCGCATCGGCGACCTTCTGCCTGCCATAGCCGACATTGACGCAGTAAAGGCCGGCAAAGGCATCGAGGCTCTTCTTGCCGGCGGTATCGGTAATGTAGACGCCCTCGGCGCTCGAGATCACGCGGGTCGGCGTCTCGCCGCGGGCGTGCATGCCCATATGCGTCGAAGGATGGAAAAAGTGATCCCGGTCCCAGGCGTTCAGTTCGTTGCTCTTGTCCAACATATTATGCTTCCTTCTTTTGTATCGGGCGCGTCAGGCTGTCGTGTCGACGCAGAGATATTTGAGCTCGGTGAAGGCTTCGATGCCGTGACGGGAGCCTTCGCGTCCAAGGCCCGATTGCTTCCAGCCGCCAAACGGGATCGGGCCGCCGGTGATCTTCACGCGATTGATGGCGACCATGCCGTATTCCAGCGCCCGGCCGAGCCGCATCTGGCGCGCACCGTTGGCCGTGACAACGTAGGCGACCAGGCCATACTCAGTATCGTTGGCCCTGGCGACAACCTCGTCCTCGCTGTCGAAGACGCTGACGGCTGCGACCGGTCCGAAGGTTTCCTCGTGCATGATCAATGCGTCCGGCGAGGGCTCGACGAGCAGGGTCGGCTGGAAGAAGAGAGAGCCGGCCGTATGGCGCTTGCCGCCGGTGACAAGCTTTGCGCCGTGTTTCAATGCGTCGGCAACATGCTCCTCGACTTTGGCAATAGCGCGTTCGTGCATGAGAGGTCCGATATCGACGGCACCGTCCAGTCCGTTTCCAACCTTCAAGGCGGCGATGCGCTTGGCGAACGCCGCAACGAAAGCGTCCATGATCGGGCGCTGCACGAAGATGCGGTTGGCAGCGAGGCAATCCTGGCCGGAGGTCGCGAATTTAGCATTGATGGCGATATCGACGGCGCGATTGAGGTCGGCATCGTCGAAGACGATAAGCGGCGCATGACCGCCAAGTTCCATCACAAGACGCTTCATTGTCCCCGCACACTGGCCGGCGATCAGCTTGCCGATCTCCGTCGAGCCGGTGAAGCTCAATGCTCTGATCCGCGGATCGTCGCAGAAGGCGCCGACGATGGTTGCGGCATCGCCGGTCACCACGTTGAAGACCCCGGCGGGGAGCCCGGCGCGTTCGCCGAGTTCGGCGAGCGCCAGTGCCGATAGCGGGGTTTCGGACGACGGGTGGGCGACGACGGTGCAGCCGGCGGCAAGTGCGGCAGCGGCCTTGCGCGTGATCATGGCGGAAGGAAAGTTCCAGGGCGTGACGATGGCGGTGACGCCAAGCGCTTCCCTGCGCACGATCATTTCAGCATCGGCCAGGTGGCTGGTCACACTCTCCGCATTGATGCGCTTTGATTCCTCGGCATACCACTCGATGAAGCCTGCGGCATAATCGATCTCGCCACGGGATTCGGCCAAGGGCTTACCTTGTTCCAGCGTCATGATCAGCGCTAGATCCTCGCGCGCCTCGATCATCAAATCATGCCATCTGCGCAGGATCGATGACCGCTGCTGCGGCAGCAGTGAACGCCAGGCGGTAAAGGCGCCAGATGCAGCGTCGATAGCCTCGAAGGCTTCTCGCTGGTCGAGGCTGGCAACCCAGGCAAGCGTTGCAGAGGATGCGGGGTCGGTGACCGCGAAACTCTGATTGGCTTTGCCGGCGGCCCAACGGCCTGCGACATAGGAGAGGTCTCGCAGCAGATGACGGTCGTTCAGCCGTGAAAGGGCTTCATGATAGGTGGCACGGGCGTGGAGCGCGGTCATGGTCGGGCCTCTCTTTCCAGATACCCGATGCTGTCACGGAACGCCGCGAGAGATTGTCCATTGCCGGCGGTTGGAAGAGAGAAAGGATCTAAAGTGACTAGCCTCGCTAGAGAGACTCTCTATTCACCGCCTGGTGTGCCAGGAGAGAGCAGGTCGATGACGGGAAGCACCGTCTCCTCCTTCACGGTCTTGGTCACGATGTAGGTGAAATAGCGTTCGATGCCGAGATCGCGATTGAGGAGATTGTCGATCAGGCGCTGATAGGCATCGATATTGGCCGCCATGATCTTCAAGATATAATCGACGCCGCCGCCGACAGCCCAGCAGGCTACGATTTCGGGAGTGGCCGCCACCGCCCGCTCGAAGCGCTCGAAGTCGCTCTGCCGATGATTTGCCAGTGTCAGCTCCACCATGACGCTTGCGACCGGCGCGAGACGACGCAGCGCCAGACGGGCGTGGTAGCCCGTAATGATCCCGGCCTTTTCAAGCTTGCGAAGGCGTAGCCAGCATGGCGTCGGCGACAGACCAACTTTCTCGGCAAGCGCGAGCTTGGTGATGCGACCATCCCGTTGAATCGCATCCAGTATCCGAAGGTCAATTGCATCAAGTCTCATAGGAAAGCTGCTTATGTGTCATCCGTTGCGCGTCAGGCCGCATCCTCATGCGGGTCTAAAGGCAGATGGCAGTAGAGTCCATTCCGTGTTCTCCCCAGAAAATGATCCGAGAGCAGTTCCAGCAAAAGTGCGAACGATTTTGCGTCCGGAACTGCGTAAAAACAAGGAGATAGAACGTTTTCGCGATTCGAAGAAAAGCGGAAATGCTCTAGGCATGCAGCCAAGCGTGAAAAAGGTAGGGATGCCGACAATAGCCAACCGATGATGACCCGTGGTCGGCTAGCGGCTATTTTGACCTCCGACATTTCGCGCAAGAAAAGAATGGATCTGAGCGATGACGGCCGCACCCTCACCGACGGCGGCGGCGACCCGCTTGGTGGACCCGGCGCGTACGTCTCCGACGGCAAAAATGCCAGGGCAACTCGTCTCCAGCGGCAGTCGCTCGCCATCACTGATGCGGTCTCCTGTGAGAACGAAGCCCTTTCCATCAGTCGCAACACAGCCGTCCAACCATCCGGTGTAGGGATCTGCGCCGATGAACAGAAAGAGGTGGCGCGAAGCACATTCCTCGGTCTCTCCGGTTCGAACATTCCGGAAGGTGGCACCGGTCAGACCTGTCTCTCGATCACCATGCAAGTCCACAATCTCGATACCCACATGGAGTTCGACATTGGGCAATGCCGCTATCCGGTCGATCAGATATTGGGACATGGTTTGCTCGAGCGGCCGCCGGACCACGAGGTGCAGGCGGCTTACCTGCGGTGCGAGGTAAGCAACGGCCTGGCCGGCTGAGTTTCCGCCGCCCACCAGAGTGATTTCCTCTCCGGCGCAAAGGCGAGCCTCGATCGGGGATGCCCAGTAGGAGACGCCGGCGCCCTCCAGTTCTTCGACATTGGCAATATCGGGCCGACGGTAGCGCGCTCCTGACGCGATCACGATGGAACGCGCCCGTGCAGTATATCCGTTGCTAAGTTCAAGGGAGAATGGAGCCGCCGAATCGGTTCCATGGCAGCAAAGCTTTCCGACGGTCAGCGGGATCGCAAGCTCGGCGCCGAATTTCGCCGCCTGATTAAAGGCCCGACCTGCAAGAGCCTGCCCCGAGATACCGGTCGGAAAGCCAAGATAATTTTCGATCCGGGCGGATGCACCCGCCTGGCCGCCGAAGGCCCGGGAATCGACAACGAGAACAGAAAGCCCCTCGGAAGCCCCATAGACGGCAGTGGCCAGCCCAGCCGGTCCTGCACCGACAACTGCCACGTCATAGACATTCTTCGGATCGAGATCCGGCATAATGCCGAGACAAGACGCCGCATCCGCGTCGCTCGGATTTCTGAGCAGCGTCCCGTGTGGGCAGATCATCAATGGCAGATCTTCCGGTGCGATGCCGAGCCGTTCGACCAGCTCGCGCCCCTCGACCTCGCACGCGGCGATAAGGGCGTGGGGATAGCCATTCCGGGTGAGGAATCCAGATAACCTCACGATGTCGGGAGCATCCCGGCGTCCGACCAGAATCGACCCCGCACCTCCGATCCGCCCTTCTTCGATCAGCGCAACGCGACGGAGTATAAAGGCGCGCATGATCGCTTCACCCACATCCGCCGACCCGATCACCAGTGCACGCAGATGCGGCGCATCGAAAGGTATAGCCAATACGCCCTTATCGCCTGCGACGACCGATGCGAGGGTTGCGTGACCAGACAATTGATTGGTCTCGCCGGTGAACTGGCCGGGACCGTAGGTGCCGATCACGGATGATCTCCCAGTCGCGCCACGCTGAATTGCATCGGCCGAGCCTTCCAGAACTAGCCAGGCAGGGACGTTGCGAGTGCCGATCTCGTAGAGCACATCACCTGGGCCGAAGCGGTGCGGCTCACCGCTCGCGAAGCGTCGCGCCGCACCGATTTGAAGAGCTGAAAGTGTTGGGTATGTTTGCTCCCACCGAGCATCGCTGATCGCCATGATATGAACCCCGTATCGGCCTATACTTGTATGACAACATCCGGAACAGTTCGCCAGTCTACATTGCGCGCGACCAAAGCCAACTCTTTCGAGGGCCTCTGCCAGCCGATATTCATACGCGTTGTTCAAGGAGCCTGCCTCAAATTCTTCGAGCTCAGTAGCCTTGAATAGGCACCTCTTTTTCGAGCTATCCACAAGCGCTGCCGTTGGGCATATTATTGTAATTACTGTATAAATTTTCTTCCATAATATGTTTAAAAACATATTCAGCGGAATATACGCGCGTCTTGGCGAATTTTAATTCGAAAGTATAAAAATATACACATTTGTAATCATGAATTACAATTTGTATTTATAAAAATATTATGATAATATATAAATAATATTGGGAGGGTGCGGTGTTTTATTTGCGTCACGCCGTGACCGTTGTGTTGGGCTGCATGCTGCTCGCACCATTGTCTTCGAAAGCCGCCGAGAAGGTCGGCCAGGCGGTGCTGATTAAAACCGAAGTTACGGGTGCTGGTGGTCCGCTCGCGGTCGACGATCCCGTTCATCGGGACGAGCAAATTCGCACCTCGATTTCGGGCCTCGGACAGTTCACATTTCGGGACGGCACGAGACTGGCTGTCGGAGCCGGATCGTCCGTTACCATCGACAAGTTCGTGTTCGATGACTCGGGCGCAGTGAAAAAGCTGACCATAAATGCAGCAAAGGGCAGCTTTCGCTGGATGAGCGGAAATTCGAACCACTCAGCCTATCAGATCGTGACGCCCGCCGGAACGATCGGCGTGCGCGGAACCGCGTTTGATTTTTATGTCGGGGCGAACGGCACGACAGCGGTCGTGCTGCTGAACGGCGCTGCGCAATTCTGCGGCGCTGGCGGCTGCAGGCAACTGAAACAGCAATGTGATTGTGTCGTTGCGAAGCGCAACGGTCAGATCAGCGAACCTCGCCGGGTCAATCGCGACGTTCTCAAAACGCTGGGCAATCAGCGGGCTCTGCCGTTTCTGTCCGGGAGCCAGCAACTTTCAGGGCGAATGGGTTTTGTCGGGAGCGGTGGTTGCGGTCTGTCGACGGCGATGAGGGACCAGCCTAACGGGATCTCTCCGCGCAGCGCTCCGGCGAATAGTCCTGCACCGGCACCGCACGATACGCCGAGCGCACCCAGCCCCCAGGAATCGCCACACGCCGAGGCGCCTGCCGCACCACACGAAACTCCCAGCACGCCGGATGTCTCAAGCCCGCCAAGTGCGCCCGACAAGTCAGGCAAACCGGACGAGCGTGATGGCGACGAAGGCGAGCATCACGATCACCATGAACATCACGACCATCATGGCAGAGGCGATCACGCATCGGGTGATCATCAAGGAGACGACCAGGATAGCCAGGGCGATGGCGGCAACCGTGGCGATCACGGTGGCGGGCATCACCAGCGATAGCGCCGTGAGTTGCGCAGGATGGCTTCCAAATCAGATAGAGCATTTCCGCTTTTCTTCGAATCGCGAAAACGCTCTATCTTCTTGTTTTTAAGCAGTTCCGGACGTAAAATCGCTCGGCACTTTTGCTGGAACTGTTCTAGATGTCGGCTGCCTTGTTCTCCGCAGCCTCGTCGGCGAAGTGTCCGCCTCGTCGCGAAATGTGGCTGTAAAAGTCCTGCAACAGTCCTGTTGCCGCGGCTTGCGCCTTCAGTTTGGCGGCGCTGATGAGTTTGCGGCTGCTCGCTGACCGAGTTCGCAGGGCATTAACAAGCTGCCTGTGAGTAGCCTGCAATTCGACGAATCCAGCGGATCTCGCCACGCGTTCGTCGCCGACCACCGCAAAGAGCTTGGTTCGCATACTCTTACCCTTCAGCGTCAGCGCTCCCGCTTCGAGCAGGGCGCAGTCGGGCAGCAAGCCCGCCGTCGGCTCGGATACCAGAATGTCGAAATTGATGTCCTTGCAGGCGGATTCGATACGCGCGGCAATGTTAACGGCATCGCCAACTGCCGTGTAATTGAAACGCGTCTCGGCCCCCATATTGCCGACGCAGGCAAGCCCCGTATGGATGCCGATGCCTATCCCGACCCGTCGCGCGTCTCCGAAACCGAAGGCATCGTCGCCATTGAGGCGGGCGAGTGTTTCGCGCATGCCGAGAGCCGCCCGCACGGCCTTGCCGGCATGATCGGAGACATCGACGGGGGCATTCCAGAATGCCATGATCGAGTCTCCGATGAACTTGTCGAGCGTGCCTTCATTGGCGATGACATGGTGGCTGAGCGCATCGAGCAGCGTGTTCAAAAACGCGACGACAGCGCTCGGGCTCATCTCCTCGCTAATCTGGGTAAAGTTTCGCACGTCGACGAACATGACCGTCAGCTCGCGTTCATCTCCCCCGAGGCGTAATGCATTGCGTGTATGCTCGATGCGATGGAGCAGCGATGGCGAGAGGTAATGGCCGAAAGCCCGCCGCACGTCGCGCCGCTCCCGATCCGTCACGAGAAAGCGGAATGCCGTTGCAGCGAAGTGCGTGATCGATCCCGAGACGATCGGTGCCAGTGGGTCGAAGAGAAGCCCCCCATAAAGAAAGGCAGCCCAGGAGGCCACAAGGGCAAAAAAGGTAATCAGCAGGCCGCAGGCGAGGGCCGCGGCCGGATTGACGAAGGTGGTGACGATCACCAAAAGGCTGCCCAGGACGGCGATGGACAGAATTTCCAGTCCGTCTGCCCAATCCGGTCGGGAAAGGAAGCGGCCTGACAGGATCTGCTCGACGATCTGCGCGTGGATGGAGACACCCGGCACATTCTCGTCAAGGGCCGTCGTGCGAACATCCTGGAGCCCGGAAGCGGAGGTTCCGACGAAAACGATACTGCCTTCGATGGCGGCTCTCATATCGGGGGAAACGTCTTCGGTCGCGAGTACTTTGCTTGCCGAAATATAGCGCGCCGCGGTATCGCGGCTGACATAGAGCCACAGCTCGCCCGCGGCCGTTACCGGCACGACGAAATTGCCGATCTTGACCCGGGTGAGCGTATTGGGTGTGTGCGGCGCAGCGTCAAGCACATAGGTGGAGGCTCCCTGTGCGACGCGAAGCGCCTCAAGCGCGAGATTGGGATAAAGCTGCTTGCCGTCGCTGAGAAAAAGCGGAACCGCACGCACCACCGCCGATGAGGCGCCCGGATTGAGGCTGATATGGCCGAGCCCCGCAGCATTGGCTTGCAATTGCGGCTGCAACGGCGTCGCGGCCTTGATCGCCGGCGGCGCACCGAAGGGAGTTTCGCCGGTATAGGCAAACCCTGCCTTGACCGGCGGCAGATAGTTTCCCTCGTTGGAGAGGCCGAAGCCCAGAACCACCGGCCTTCCCGACAGCGATTGGGAAAAAATCTCATCATTGTCAGGCAGTTTGCCAAGCAGTGACGGATCGATGCCAATGACATCGCGAACGACGTTGCGTGGCGACAGGCGGTCCGGCTCGGCGAAGAGGATATCGAAAGCGATGACGGCCGCGCCCAGATCGGAAAGCCTGTCGACGAGCGCGGCAATCCGGCTTCTTGGCCAAGGCCATTGACCGAACTCCCGCAGCGACGCCTCGTCTATGTCGACGACCCGGACAGGCTGGTTCTCGAACGTCCGGGGCACCAGGCGCTGATACTGGTCGAATGTCAAATCGCGGGCGAGCCTTAGCAACGGAGGATCGCTTGCCCGCAGGGTCGTCAATGCCGTGACGAAGGCCAGGCCGATAATGACGCCAATTTGCTGCGCACGCGTCACCATTATGGTGTCAGCCCCTTTGCCCTGCATCTCCGGCAATAAGTAACGGTTCGAAGAAATACAAAAATCTATTGGTCTGCTGCACCAGGGAATAATACGCTGCTTTGTTCCCGTGCACGATGCAATGATGAAAATATTGAAGAGATGGAGAGAAGAATTTTGCACGGCGATAGTTGAGGCAATGCCGCAGGTTAGCAAAGACTTCACGAAATCCGGCACTTCAGCCTAGGCATGAGTCCATTCCCGGGAATCGAACATGGCGGTTCGGGCTGTCGAGGCGTTTGTAAGAGCGGGTCCAAATCTTAATGTCGAAAGGCATGACTGTGCATCTTGCCTTTGACGACAAAAGCGCTCTGGACCTGGCGTCAACATCGAAGCAGGCCGGCAAGGCGCTCGTGACCGCAGCCTCAGTGCGAGCGAAGTGCACCGTCCAAAAGGTGATGATGCTTGGAGGACTGGAGACATTGCTTACGTGTTGTCGCGCGGTTGGTACGAGCGCGACGACTGACTAGACCTGATGAGGCCGGCCCAACTGTCGGGCCTCGTGCCGCCGGACGGCGACATTGCCCCCAATCCTCACTTAGTGCTCCGCCGCGGGAAAGCGAGCGATTGTCTGGCGAAGAACCGCCAGACAATCCGCTATCCCTTCCTGTCTTTCTTTTTTGCTTTCGGCGCTGGCGCAGGCGCAGGCTCCTGCGCCAAACGAAGCGCACGAAGCCTGTCCGTCTTTTTCTGCCGAGCAGAGGCCTCATCAGCCAGGATATCCTTGGCAATCGACGTTGTCTGCTCGGACTTGGTTTGCGCTGACAACTTTTCAGGCTTGAACAGGTTGTCTTTCGTCTTTGTCATGCTTCCTCCATTTCAGCAGGTGCGTTCCAAAAGACGCTGGACGTCAGCGAGCTCGCGCAATGACTTTCTTCTTCGGCGCCGGCAGCAAGCCTTCGCGCTGTGCCTGCTTACGGGCAAGCTTCCGCGCGCGGCGGACCGCCTCGCCCTTTTCGCGAGCGCGCTTTTCGGACGGCTTTTCATAGGCGCTGCGTGCCTTCATTTCCCGAAATACGCCTTCGCGCTGCAATTTCTTTTTCAGAACGCGGAGCGCTTGATCGACATTGTTGTCTCTGACCAGAACCTGCAAAACTTCTCCTTCTCAGCTCGCGCTGGGTTTATTTCTTGGTGCGGATTGAATTCGAGTTGATCCAGCTCGATTTCGATGTTTGCGATATCTCGGCTTGCGCCGATGAAAGCGACGATGGTGACGCCCCGGCATCGATATCGTCCTGACGGACGCTCCGCTCGAAACTCTCACTTTGGAAGCGGACGCGATAATGGACAACGCCCTGTGACACAGGCAGCACAGACACGATGCGGCCGGCCGGCTGGGCGTTTCCGAAAATTCCAGACTTCAGGACGATGCTGTCGCCTGGCCGGTAACGACCATTTGCCATGTCGTTCTCCGTTCGAAATGAAAAACAAAAGGCCGGGACGTATCCCGACCTTCCTCGGTCATGGTTTCAGCGCGCCAGTACATCCGTGGTCGCGCGAAGCCGTGACAAACTTATGCGGCCCGAAGATTGTCAGCCGAACTCTTGCCGGATCTGCGATCCTGCACGATGTCGTAAGTGATCTTCTGACCATCGTTGAGCGAACGCATGCCGGCGCGCTCTACCGCGGAGATATGGACGAAAACGTCCGTGCTGCCATCATCAGGCTGAATGAAGCCGAAGCCCTTGGTGGAGTTAAACCACTTAACTGTACCAGTGTTCATAACGATTTCCTTTCATAGCAATCGTTGTTTGCCCCGCGATACCTTGCGGGATTAGATCGATTATTTGAGAGGAAATCCGGCGAGGGCGCAGAGGCTCCTCGACGACGTCGCAAGCAATGGTCGATAGACCTTATATAGGTTGAATTGGAATATTGGCAACAGAGGCTGTGGAAGAGAAGGTTTTCGGCAGGCCGCGATGCTTGTCGAGCCGCCGCCGTCATCGGGTGCGAAGTGATGCATGACTTCCCGACCATCGGCCGGCGCGTTGATTTGTGCTGGGAACTGACCTGGGATCGGCTTGTCTTCTCCGCGAAGGCTGCTTCATCGTCTCTTTCAAAGGTTCTCTCGAGCCGGGAATGCGGACCAACTTGATCGGAAACCTGGAGCTCGTGGTGTCTCGGCGGCCGACTCGATCACCTTGACAACCTGCGGATCAATCGGTCCGAGGCCGGTCAAGGTGACCGAGCAACGTCCCGATGTCGTTAGCCGCGCAAGGCGGTCGCGACGAGGCTCTGCATCGATGTGGTTGGACGACCGATCAGCCGACCAAGGGCGCCTCCGTCGTCGAACAACGCTCCATGCGAGGCTGCGGCGTCGGCATCGGCCAGAAGGGCAGCGAGATCGGCCGGCAGGCCGGCGCCCGTCAGCACATCGCGATAGGCGGCCTCGGAAAGATCGTTGTAGACGATCGTCTTGCCCGACTGCCGCGAGACCTCCGCGGCAAGCTCGGCAAGGGTAAAGGCCTGGTCGGCTGCAAGCTCATAGGTCTTCCCGGCATGCCCATCAGTCGCCAGCACCACAGCTGCGGCCTCGGCATAGTCCTGCCGCGCCGCGGACGAAAAGCGTCCGTCTTTCGCAGCGCCGACGAAGGCGCCGTGCTCAAGCGCTGCCGGTAGCGCCATGAGATGGTTCTCGGCGTACCAGCCATTGCGCAGGATCACGGCGGGTAGGCCCGAAGCCGCGATGACCTCCTCCGTCTGGCGATGCTCGACTGCGAGCGTCGCGGGCGAGGTGCCGGCATGCAGCATGCTCGTATAGGCGATCAGCGAAACCCCGGCTTGCTTGGCCGCGTCGATCACGGCCCTGTGCCGCGGCAGGCGGCCGCTGACTTCGGTCGAGGAAATCAGCAGCAGTTTCTCCACGTCGGCCAGCGCCGGGCCAAGCGTCTCGGGGCGGCGATAGTCAGCCTCGCGCACGATCACGCCGCGCTCGGCAAGATCGCCGGCCTTGGCGGGATTGCGAACTGCCGCAACGATCCTGTTGGCGGGAATGGTCTTCAGCAGCGCCTCGATCACAAGGCGGCCGAGTTGTCCTGTTGCTCCGGTTACTGCGTACATCGTTCAGTCCATTTCGTGGTTGGGGATGATTTCGAGAGCCTCTACATAGCGGCCGTCGTTACCTTCGGAAACCAGGTATCTTGCGGTTACCGCCATTTTCCGGTAACCAACTGGAAACTGCCCGCCAAGGATGGGCCCAAGGATGTACAATGGTTCTCAAGGTGCGAAAGAAGGTGATGGCACTCCCCGGCTGCCCCATGTCGAAGTGCATGGATCTGCTCGGCGGCTGCTGGACACCCGAGGTGCTCTGGTCCTTAAGCGAAGGTCCGCGCCGGTTCTCCGAACTGCGGCGTGACAATCCCTTCATCTCGGCGAAGGTGATGACGAGCCGGCTACGTGATCTCGAACAGCGCGGCGTGCTCACCCGCAACGTGATGCCGACATCGCCGCCGACAGTGGACTATGAATTGACCGAATTGGGAAAGGAACTCCTCCCCGCGATCAGGTCCATCGTGGAAGTTGGCTCCCGCCTGCTGCTACGCGAGTCCTCAGGCTAGACCATCCTCCGAAAGATCTTATGCGATCAGGCCTCAGCTGGCATTCTTGCGTGCGGTGTGATCGCCTACAGAGTCCGAAGTCGACCATAAAGATCGCGCGAAAAATTGCATGCTAATCAGAGGCTTATCCAGACTGGTCAACATGCCGTTGGTTCGTATCCCTTCAACTGCAAATCCCAATTGCCTGACGGCATTTTGGAGGCCCGAATGCAAACCATAGAGTTTCAAATCGATATCGGCGATGATGCCCTTGACGATTTGCGCCGTCGCGTCACTCAAACCAAATGGCCGGCCTCCATTGACCCAGAGGGTTGGGATGACGGAAGCAGCCTGCGCTTCATGCGTGAGCTCGTTGACTATTGGCAGGGCGAATTCGATTGGCGGGCTCAAGAAGGCCGCCTGAACCTGTTGCCGCACTTCGTTGCCGAGATCGATGGTTTCAAAATCCATTACATCCATGTCAAAGGCCGGGGACCGTCACCAACCCCATTGATCATGACACATGGCTGGCCGGGGTCTTTCCTGGAGATGGAGCGCGTCATCCCGCTCTTGACGGATCCTGGCGCACATGGCGGCGATCCCGAGGATGCATTCGACCTCATTGTTCCTGCGCTTCCCGGCTACGCCTTTTCGTCGGCGCCACCCAAAGCGGGCATCAGCCCATTTGAGATCGCAGGCCTCTGGCGCAAGCTCATGCTTGGATTAGGATACACAAATTTCGGTGCTCAGGGCGGCGATATCGGCGCGGCGGTTTCCAGCTGGCTTGCCTTCCGGTTTCCCAAGGACGTAGTCGGCATTCACCTGAACTACATTCCCGGCAGCTTCCGCCCACCCATCGGCGATGGTCTGCCGCCTCTCACCCCTCAGGAAGCGGAGTTTAAGAAAGTTGCAGCGGAATGGGTGGACAAAGAGGGCGCCTATGCACATGTCCAAGGCACCAAGCCGCAGACGCTGGCCTATGGGTTGTCCGATTCACCCGTCGGATTGGCTGCCTGGATCGTTGAGAAATTCCGGTCGTGGAGCGATTGCGATGGCAATGTCCTTGACGTCTTCAGCATGGATACTCTGCTGACCGAAATCAGCCTCTATTGGTTCAGCGGCTCTCTCGACGCCTCATTCAGGCTCTACAAGGAGAGCCGTGCGCATCCGCTGTCATTCGAAAAAGGGCAGCGGATTCTTCCCCCTGTCGCCATCTCGCACTTTGCCAAGGAACTGCCGCAGCCGCCTCGGTCTTGGGTTGAACGGGTCTACAACGTTGTCCGCTGGAGCGAGCATGCGGCGGGCGGCCATTTCGCGGCGATGGAAAAGCCCGGCGAGCTGGTCGCGGATATCAGGTCACATTTTCGCGCCTTGCCTCGGTAAATGCTCTTGCGCCCTGCCGGTTTGAAAGGCAGGGCCTTTGGTAACGGACTGCTTTGGCGCATCGACGAGCGTGTTACGCACTTTGCTGCTCATGCCTTTCAAATCCGTTCTCATGCTTGTCCCCTCGCCATCAAAGTTTTTCGTTCTGCAGCCATGTGCGGATGATCTCGACGAGTTCAGTCTTGCGCTCCAGTGGCAGCCAATGGCCGCCGGCCACACTCGTCACGGTGAGGTCAGGGCAAGCGCCGCGCATCGGATCGCCCTGGTGATTTCCGTTGATGGTGCAGATCTGATCGAAGTCACCGTTGATGAACAGGACCGGCTGCGACAGGCGGCCGCCATTGGAGGCCTCGCGAGCATAGGCGATGTTGGCGTCGTCGTTCATGTACCAGGCGCAGGCGGGGCGGAAGCCGTGAGTCTTAAACGCACTCACCAAGACCTCGAAATCCGGGGCGGGCCACAAAGCGGGGTCGGGTTGGATCGGCGGAGCCTTGTGAGCAGCACCGAAACGGCCACCGTTTCGGGTGATTACAGCGTTCGGCGAAACCTTGCGCATGCCTTCCGGGCTGCCTGAGCGAAAGATCGATGCCAGCGAGGCCCGTTTGTCGGCATCGAGGTCGGCCACCGCGGCGTCGAAATGAGTTGTGTAGTAGCGGTGGTAATCCCATTGGCCATCCGGATATTGGTCGGCGGGATAAATTGTCCTGTCGACCAACGGAACGATCGTGTGCAGGGCGTGGCCGCTTGGTTGATAGGCAAGCGAGGTCAGCACGACGCCACGACTGCGATTGGGCTCATGGGCGACCAACGCGCCGGCCACGACGCTGCCCCAGTCGTGGCCAACCCAGATCGCCGCCCTGCCGCCCAGATGATCATGGAGTTCCGCCATGTCCAAAGCGACTTGCTTGATTGTGTAAGCGTCGTTGGCTGCAGGTGCGAAAGAACCGCCGTAGCCGCGCAGGTCAGGAGCAACGCAGTGCCATCCCTCGGCGGCGAAAGCATCCATCTGGGCGCGCCACATCAAACCGATGCTCGGCCAGCCGTGGAGGAAGATCATCAGCGGACCCTCCGTAGGTCCGCATTCGATGAAGTGGGTTGTCTGACGAGGCGTGATCAGAGTGCGCGAATTCAGAGGCGAGCGGGGCATCGCCCATTCATGGCTTGCCAGGGCCGCGCCGCCCATTCCAACGGAGGAGCATCGGTCAAGCGTCAGTCCAGCTGCAGAACGCGTCAATTGAAGCTTAGATCTCATCGTTAAAAGACTCCACTCGCTCAGATCTTTAACGGGCGCTCCACTGGCGCTTCCGTCACGCCAACTTGTCGAGCAGGGTTAGACGGTCCGGTGCCCTTCAGATAGGCGGCGTCCCGGACGGGTGGCCGGCCGAACAAGCGTCTGTACTCGCGCGTGAACTGCGTCTGGCTGTCATAGCCGACCTCGAAGCCGACCGTTCGGGCACTCGATCCGCCAGTCAGCAAGCGTTTGCGCGCCTCTTGAAGCCTGACATGCGTCCTATATTCAAGCGGGGTCATCAGTGTTGTCGCCTTGAAATGGCGATGAAGTGATGTCGCACTCATGCCTGCGAGGTCGGCAAGCAGGCCGATCTTCATAGGCTTATTGTAATGCTCCTTTATCCACGAGGTGACCCTCCCAATCTGGGCGATCTTCGTGTCCATTGTGGCGTAGTCTCTTAATGTTGCACCATGCTCACTCCGGAGAAGCCGGTAATAGAGTTCAGTCGTTGCTGGCTTGAGAAGCGCGGGCAGATCCTCCGGGTGGTTGAGAAGCAGTATGAGGCGATGAAGTGCGCCCAAGATGTCTTCTGTCTGCCGCCCTAGCGACAGGCCCTCTCTGTGCGCTGCAGCAGGGCGGACCGAGACATTCGGAAGCAGTTCGGCCAGGTCCTGCCGGTTAAGTTCAAATGAGAGTGCATAATGCGGGTGGTCGCTGGAAGCGGCGGTTATGCGGGCCGAAACCGGCAAATTCACTGAAGCGATGAAGTATTGCGTGTCATCAACTTCGAACGCGCGACCGCCCAGCAAAATTTCCTTTCGGCCCTGGATCACAACGCAGAGGCGGGGAGTGTAAATGCTCTCAACAGGAAGGGTCGGCGCTTCGACCTTGAAGATCGAAAGACCAGCAATTGGCGTTTTTTGTTTCGGCACGGCAGCGTGTCGATCAATGACCGCGACAAGCTCTTCCTTGATACTCAACCCGTTTCTCCACGATTTCCCGGCAGAGCCTCCAATATAGGCAGTGCCAGGAGATTTGGTAGAATCGTACGAAAGATTGGGTGTTTCGCCATAACGCGCCCGTTTTCCAGTTCGTATCTTTCGTTAAAGGCGGCAGGTCCCGACACTGGCTCTGCAGCCATGAGCGTTAGCAAATCAGAAGGACGATCGAAAAATGACGAATAAACCCGTATGGTTCATTACCGGCGCCTCGAATGGCCTCGGCTTCGAGATCGCAAAACACGTGCTCGGTCTCGGTTACCGGGTGGTCCTGACGGCAAGGAATCCCGCGCAACTGGCCGGGCTCGCCAACCAGTTCAAGGAGCAAGCGCTCGCGCTGAAAGTCGATGTCACCGATCGCTCGACGATCAGGAGCGCTGTTGCCGAAACGCTCTCGACGTTCGGTCAGATCGACGTTCTCGTCAACAATGCCGGCTACGGCTATCTCGCAGCGATCGAAGAGGGGGACGAGGAAGGCGTTCGCAGCCAGTTCGACACCAACCTCTTCGGGCTCATCGATGTTACGAAAGAAGCCCTGCCTGCCATGCGGGCGCGCAGAAGCGGTCATATTGTAAACGTCTCTTCGCTTGGCGGGCTCATGGCATTCGCGGCGACCGGTTACTATCATGCCACAAAATTTGCAGTCGAGGCCGTTTCAGAGTCTCTCGCCCAGGAGGTCGCTCCGCTCGGCATAAAGGTAACCATTGTCGAACCCGGCGCATTTCGCACCAACTGGGCTGGAAGCTCGATGGCGGAATCCCCCATCGTTATTGATGATTATGCCGAGACGGCAGGAAAGCGTCGGATATCGACGAAGGCGGTTTCCGGCAATCAGCCGGGCGATCCCGCCCGCGCCGCAGCGGCTATCCAGATGGCGGTTGAATCGAAAGAGCCTCCTCTGCGGCTCCTCTTGGGAGGCTCTGCTCTGGATCTGGCCTACAAGCGCCTTGAAACACTTCGGAAGAATTTCGACGAGTGGAGCGACGTGACCCGCAGCGCCGATTTTCCTGAGTTTCAAAGATGATACCCCGTATCATGCGAGCTTGTATTTCGGCAGGAGAAATGACGTTCGATACCCGCCGCGGCCAGCGACCGGACGGCTGCTGATAGAGATTGTCGGCCTGTTCGCTGAAGCGGCGATCGAGCAGGTCATGGCGAATAAGAGGCAGGCTCTGATGGAAATCAGGATTGCGTCATGATGATAAATAGGGTCGGCCGTGTATCCGCGCGGACGCCCCTCTCAGAAACCGCCTAGCCCGCGAAGAGATGGGAACTATGATCATTTCCAAGCTTCCTCCTCGGGTACTCCCCTATGTGGACTCCGTCGCTGGTGTGGAGGCGTCCACATCATCACTCCACTCATGACTTTATGAGATGGAGACTTTTGAGCCAGAGCGTCGTCAGCGGATAGTGCTGACGACATCCATGAAGCGCTTGACGCGGGCGGGCTCGACCTTGTTCCAGGTATTGCCCTCGTATTTGAAATGCGTGCCGATGACGACGCCGCTGGCGCAGGAGAGGATGTCGGTGACATTATCCTTGTTAACGCCTGTATTGGCGAAAACGGGAACATCCGTCACGGCTTCGCAGACCTTGCGCAGGCCGGACTGGTCGACTGGCTGACCGGTCAGCGGGCCGGATACAAGGATGGCATCGGCCAGCGAGGAGAAGACGGCGCTCTTTGCGCGGAGTTCGATCGGGCGCTGGTCGAGCGAATGGGCGAATTCCGCATTGATGTTGAACAGCATCTTCATGTCGGTACGGCCGAGCTTGGCGCGCAGCCGTGCCGGCGTCGCGCAATCCGGCGCCCAAATACCCATGTCGGAGGCGAAGACGCCGGTGAAGATCTCACGCACGAAGCTTGCGCCGGTGGCGGCACCGATGGCGACGCTTGCTGTCGGATCCCAGAGATAGTTGACGCCGAAGGGAATCTTGAGTTCCGCCTTTGCAGCCTGGACGATCGCCGTCATCGCGGCAATACCTTCCGGCGGCGCTTTCAACTCGTAAGGCCGGTCATTCTCGTTGCCGAACATGATGGCATCGACGCCGCCTTCCTGCAGCGCGCGAATATCTTCCATCACGTCGTCGATGAGCTTCGAGACGCCGCCTTTCGGATCATAATTCGGCGAACCCGGGAGGGCGCCGATATGCGCCATGGCAATGATGACCTTCTTCTTGTCACCAAAAAATTCAAAAACCATCGAAAGCTCCGAAATTGGGCGTTAGAGAAAGCGGGTTTTCACAAACCGGATGTTTCAGGAGGGCGAGCCCGCGACCATCACTTCGACCTTGGCAGCCTCCAGCGCTTCGGCCAGTTCGGGCGGTGGCGATGCATTGGTGATCAGCATGTCGAATTGTGAAAGCGGCGCGATGTGCACGAGCGACATGCAATCGAATTTCGATGCGTCGCAGAGAACGACCTTCTTTGTCGAGCGGCGGAGATAGACGCGCTTCATCTCCGTATCATCGAAGGAATAGTCATAAATGCCATCCGACGTCAGCCCGGAAACACCGACAAAGGCGATATCAAACCAAAGTGCTTCGAACTGGGAAATCGCCGTCGCATTGGAGATCGACAACTCATCGTTTCTCATACGTCCACCCGGCAGGTAAACCTCCGCCAGGCCTTCCCCAAGCTGGGTGGCGTTGCGCACGCTGTTGGTGAAGAATTTCACATGCTGCTGGCCGGCGAGCAACCGGGCAAGCAGGAATGTTGTCGTGCCGACATCGAGCGCAATGGTGCGAAGCCCAGCGGCAACCTGTGCCGCCGCTTCCGCAATCAACCGCTTCGGCAATGCGTTCTTGGCAAGACGAGCCTGAAAGGTCGGCTCGTTGAGGCGCGAGATGGTTGCAGAAAGGCTGGGTTCGGCAATTGCGGTAAGATCGGTGCTCACTGCTCCGCCATGGGTGCGGGCAAGCCGACCTTCCTTTTCCAGTTCCGTCAGGTCGCGCCGCACAGTCATTTCGGACACGCCGAGTTGCGCAGCGATTTCCGAGACGGATACAGCGCCCGTTTCGGCCAGCGCATCCAAGATGAAGGCTCGGCGCGTGCGCGCGAGAACTTTCGTCTTTTCGATTGTCAGCGTTTCGGCGTCATGGCCTGTGATCATTGGTCTGTCTTTCATTTAGATAAGGTCGGTTGGTGTTTGCATACGCATACCTCTGAAGCCCGGCCTCCTATTACATAATCAGTGATTAACTCAGAAAGTGAACAAATTCAAACATAAATTTCGATTGATTTGTAAGTTTTTGTTGCTATATGATCGCGATGTTGTTTAGGTCGGAGATGTGGTTCGTGGGACATCCTAAATTCGCGGAGCTCGAGGGATTAAAGGCGATCGTCACCGGCGGGGGCAGTGGAATAGGCCGCGCAATCGCGCAGGCATTGGCGAAACAAGGCGTCAAGATCACCATTTGCGACATCAATCTGGACGCGGCGAACACAGTCGCACAATCGATTTCCGGCCACGCTCTGGAGATCGATGTTCGTTCACGTTCCTCTGTGGAAAAGACATTCGAGCAAGCCGCCGATATCATGGGCGGCCACGATATACTGATTGCCAATGCGGGCGTCTCCACCATGCAGCATGCGCTGGAGATCACCGACGAGGAGTGGGACTTTAACTTCGACGTCAATACGCGCGGCATCTTCCTGACGAACCAGATCGCTGCGCGCCGCTTCGTGGCGCAGGGCCAGGGGGTGATTGTCAACACGGCCTCGCTCGCCGCAAAAGTCGGCGCGCCGCTTCTGGCCCATTACTCTGCCAGCAAGTTCGCCGTTCTCGGCTGGACACAGGCGCTTGCCCGCGAATTGGCCTCGAAAGGCATCCGCGTCAATGCCGTCTGC
Source organism: Martinezella sp. CNPSo 3959 (assembly GCF_057784355.1). Taxonomy (NCBI): domain Bacteria; kingdom Pseudomonadati; phylum Pseudomonadota; class Alphaproteobacteria; order Hyphomicrobiales; family Rhizobiaceae; genus Martinezella; species Martinezella sp. CNPSo 3959. The sequence continues at coordinate 105,559 of NZ_JBXSOV010000013.1, read as the reverse complement.
CCGGGTTTCGTCAAGACCGGCATGCAGGAGCGCGAGATCGACTGGGAAGCCAAACTGCGCGGCGTCAGTCCTGAACGTGTCGTTGAAGACTACATCGCCCAGACGCCGCTCGGACGGCTGGAGACGCCCGAGGACGTCGCCGATGTCGTCGTTTTCCTCTGCTCAGATTCCGCCCGTTTCATGACCGGCCAGGGCGTCAATGTCACTGGCGGCGTCTATATGACCTGACGGGCAAGCCGGCCGCCCAAGCCGCATCATATCGGAGAGATCATGGCATCCATCGTCTTTGAGGGAGTGGAAAAACGTTATCCGGACGGATATGCGGCAATCCAGCACCTCGATCTCACCATCGAGGATGGTGAGTTTCTGGTTCTAGTCGGCCCGAGCGGCTGCGGTAAGTCCACCGCACTCCGAATGATTGCCGGTCTTGAGGATATCACCGGCGGCCGATTGTTGGTTGGCGATACCGTTGCCAACGGCCTTGCCCCCCGCGATCGCGACATTGCGATGGTCTTCCAGTCCTACGCGCTTTATCCGCATATGACGGTCGCCGAGAATATCGGCTTCGGCCTGTCCGTACGCGGCGTCGACAAGACCGAGATCGACCGCAAGGTCAGGGAAACGGCCAAGCTTCTCGAACTCGATGCCTATCTCGGCCGCAAGCCGGGGCAGCTTTCCGGCGGTCAGCGACAGCGCGTGGCGATGGGCCGGGCGCTGGTGCGCGCGCCGAAGGCGTTTCTGATGGACGAACCTTTAAGCAATCTCGACGCACGGCTGCGCGGCCAGATGCGGGCCGAAATCGCTCGGCTGCAGAAGTTGAGCGGTATTACCACCGTCTATGTCACGCATGACCAGATCGAGGCCATGACCATGGGTGATCGCGTCGCCGTGATGCGCGCCGGCGCCTTGCAGCAGCTCGGCACGCCGCGCGCGCTTTACGACACGCCCGCCAATCTCTTCGTTGCCGGTTTCATCGGCACGCCGTCGATGAACTTCCTGAAAGCCACCCTGGCGCGCAGCGAGGGCGGCCTGGCTGCTGCCGCCGGCGGGTTCAGCCTGCCGGTACCCGAGCCTGTCGTTGCCGTGCGTCCGGCGCTTGCGCGTCATGTCGGCAAGGAGATCATTGTCGGTGTGCGTGCCGAGGCGTTGAGTGCCACAGACGCCGTTGATCCCGGTTTCGGACGCATTGAAGGAACGATCGCCTTCATTGAGGATTTCGGTGCCACGAAACTTGTCCATCTCGATATCGGCGGAGCCGGCGAGCTGGAGGAGGTGACGGCGGAAGCCGACGAGGTTTCGCTTTCCGGCCCTCGATTGCGCGCCTCTGTTCCCGCGACGTATCCGCTTCGCCTCGGCGAGACGCTATCCCTGTCGGTCAATCCCGCAGAACTGCATTTCTTCGACGCCGAGACCGAAAACTCGATCCGCGACTGAAAGGTTCTTCCGCCATGCCCGTATTCATCGGCATCGATATCGGCACGACCTCGACGATCGCGGTAGCGATGTCGGAGGCCGGTGAACCCCTGGCCTCGGCCTCGCGCCCCTCACGCTTGTCCTCGCCGCATCCCGGCTTTGCCGAGGCCGATCCCGGGCAATGGTGGGCGAACACGCAGGTCGTGGTGCGGGACATGATCGCGCGCTTGCCTGAAGGATGCGAACTTGCCGGTGTCTGCGTCACCGGAATGCTGCCGGCTGTGGTGCTGCTCGATCGCGAGCGCCGCGTGCTTCGCCCGAGCATCCAGCAAAGCGATGCGCGTTGCGGGCCGGAAGTCGAAGCCATGAAAGCGGCGTTGACCGAGGAGCGTTTCCTCAGCCGTACCGGCCAGGGCTTGACCCAGCAATTGGTTGCCCCGAAACTGCAATGGCTGAGGACGCATGAGCCGGATGTCTTTGGCCGGATCGCCCATGTCTTCGGCTCTTATGATTTCATCAATATGCATCTGACCGGCCGCCTGACGGTCGAACGCAACTGGGCGCTTGAAGCGGGCTTCATCGATCTTGACGATCACCGGATTGCGGACGACCTTGTGGCACTGTCGGGACTTCGCTCAGGCGCCCTCCCGGAGCTGGTCGCCTCGCATGAGGTCATCGGCGCGGTGACGGCGGAAGCGGCGGGCCTGACCGGCCTGCCGGAAGGCCTGCCTGTCTTCGGTGGAGCCGCCGACCATATCGCCTCTGCACTAGCGGCCGGCCTGACGCAGGCCGGGGATGTCCTCCTCAAATTTGGTGGGGCAGGCGACATCATCGCCATTGCCGGCAGGCCGGAGCCCGACCGCCGGCTTTTCCTCGATTACCATCTCGTTCCCGGCCTTTATGCGCCGAACGGCTGCATGGCTTCCTCAGGCTCGCTTCTCAGATGGCTTGCCGCCATCATCGGCGGCTCGGAAGGCGACGATGTTTTAAAGCAGCTCGATCAGGAAGCGGCGACCGTGCCCGCTGGCGCGGACGGTGTGCGCGCGCTGCCCTATTTTCTGGGCGAGAAGACGCCGATTCATGACCCGTTGGCGCGCGGTACGATCACCGGCCTCAGTCTCGGTCACACGCGCGGTCATATGTGGCGCGCGGTGCTGGAGGCGATTGCCTGCGGCTTCCGCCATCATCTCGATGTGCTTTCGGAAACGGGGCGCCCAGCAACACGGCTGATCGCCTCCGACGGGGGAAGCCGAAGCCGTGTCTGGATGCAGATCGTCGCCGATATCTGCAGCCAGCCGGTTCATGTCTTGTCCGACGCCTTCGGCTCGTCGATTGGCGCGGCCTGGGTGGCGGCGGCGGGCTCCGGCATTGCGGCGTGGGACGATGCCGCGGCTTCCGTGCGTTTTGGCGCGGTGCTTCAGCCTTCGCCCGAAGGCGTTGCCGCCGGCGACCGGATCTATGCCGACTACCGCGATCTCTACCAGTCGCTGAAACCCTTCTTCGCGCGTGGAGGCCAGCCATGATCAAGGCAATCGCCTGGGACGTCGACGGGACGCTGATCGACAGCGAACCGGTTCACCACAAGGCGCTGATGGCCGTCTCGAAGCGTTATGGCGTCAATATTGCCGCCAACGATACGCGTTTCATCGGGGTGGCGATGAGTGATGTCTGGACGGTGCTCGCACCGTTCTATCCACCCGGACTTGGCCCCCATACTTGGCTTTCCGAGATTGTAGAGGCCTATATTGAGCGGACCGCCGAATTGCAGCCAATTGCGGGTGCGCCGGAGACGGTGCTTGCGCTTGCCGCAGCCGGGCTTGTCCAATGCGCGGTTTCCAACTCGTCTCGCCGCATTGTCGAGGCCAATCTCAAGGCTATGGGGCTCGACCGCACGATGGCCTTTGCGATCGGGCGCGAGGATGTGGTGCATGGTAAGCCTGATCCCGAGCCTTATCGGCTTGCCTGTGAGCGTCTCGGCCTCGATGCTTCCCACGTGCTAGCTGTCGAGGATAGCGTCGTGGGCGCGGCGTCGGCGCGAGCGGCGGGCATGCCGGTGCTGCGCTATGGCGCGGATTTCACCGACTTCTCGGCAATCCTCCACCTCGTTGAAGAGCGTAGGCTTCGTGCATGATGAATTTCTGGCCATGCAACCCGCCTGAACGCGCCGCTAAGGCGGCGCTTGTCGTGATTGACATGCAGGTTGATTTCTGCGCGCCCGGCGGGTGGGTCGATCAATTGGGCGAGGATATCAACAATACGCGCTCCGTCATTCCGGCCGTTGCGGAGGCTCTGGCAATCGCACGGGGCGCGGGCCTCGCCGTCTTCCATACTCGGGAGGGCCACAAGCCGGACCTATCGGATCTGCCCGCCAACAAGCAATGGCGTACCCGCGTTCATGGGTTGGGCATCGGCGATGAAGGTGTTTGGGGGCGTATCCTCGTGCGCGGCGAGCCTGGCTTCGAAATTGTTCCCGAACTTGCACCGCTTGCTGGCGAAACGGTGATCGACAAGCCAGGCAAGTCGAGTTTCCACGCGACCGATTTCGATGCGCAGCTGAAGGCTCAAGGCATCACCCATCTCATCGTCATCGGCGTCACCTCCGATTGCTGCGTGCAATCGACCTTCCGCGATGGATTCGAGCGCGGCTATGAATGCGTCATTCTCGAAGATTGCACGGCAGCGGTCGAAGCGACCAATCACGAAGCGACGATGGATATCCTAAATGCCTTCGGTGGGCGCTGGGGGACGGTGTCCAATCTCGCGGGGTTCCGCGCCGCCGTGGAGGCGCTTCATGGCTGACAACTTCCCCGGTGTTGCCGCCACTCCTTATTCCTGGCCTTTCGATGGGCAATGGAGCGCTGCTGACAGCGCGCTTCTTATTCTGGGGTTCCAGAACGGTACGATCGCCGCACTCGGTGCGGAGCCGGAGGCCGCTGTCGCGGCAAAGTTAATCGCATGCGCTCAGGAAGTCGGCCTGCCGGTGATTGCGAGCCGGCGTAGCCGCAGCGAGGCGCTTTCGCCGGTTGCCGCCCGCCGCGCCGCCCTAGGCGATCCGGTCTTTGCGCCCGAGACAGCGGAATGGCAGCTTTCAGACACGCTTGGCCTGCCGGCGGAGGCTTCGATCTTCGACCATCCGGGCGACAATGCCTTCTATTCGACCGGGCTCGATGCCTGGCTGCGTCGGCGCGGCATCCGCAATCTGGTGCTGGCAGGTGTTCCGACCGAGGGCCTCCTGCACGCGACCCAGCGTGCTGCCAACGACATGGGCTTCGAATGCATCGCCGTTTCCGATGCGTGTAAGGGAACGACGGATGCCCGTCATGCCGGGCAATTGCGCATCACCGTCTTCGGCAACGGGCTTTTCGGCACCGTGGCGCGCTCGGATCAACTGTTCTCGGCGCTGAGGGCGCCCATCCCGACCTGAAGAGGATCGACATGTCTGATTTCCACTGGCCGGACGAGACCGGCAGCCTCGACTTTCATACGCTGACCACTGCCTATGCATCTGGCCAGCTTAAGCCCTCCACGGTCGTCAACGCCATCTATGACCGGATTGAGGCGCGGGGTGACGACCATGTTTGGATCTATCTCATCTCCCGCGCCGATGCGCTGAGGGTGGCCGAGAAGCTGGAGAATACCGGCTATGACGGTCGTCCTCTCTGGGGCATTCCCTTTTCGATCAAGGATTGCAACGATGTCATCGGCCTGCCGACGACCAATGCGCTGAAAGAGGGAGCCTATATCGCCGAAAGTACCGGACAGGTGGTGACGCGCCTTTTCGATAATGGTGCGATCCTGATCGGCAAGACCAATATGGACCAGTTCGGAATCGGCCTTGTCGGCATGCGCACGCCGTATGGCGCATGCTCGTCGGTGTTCAACGACGATTATATTTCCGGCGGTTCCAGTTCCGGCTCGGGCGTTTCGGTGGCGGCCGGGCTTTCCAGCTTCTCGATCGCCAATGACGCTGCCGGCTCCGGTCGCGTACCGGCGGGTTTCAACAACATCGTAGGAATCAAGCCGACGCCGGGCATTGTCAGTAATGCCTGCGTATCGGGCGGCGGTTGCGTGAAGACGATTGAGACCGTATCGGTCTTCGCGCTGACGGTGGAGGATGGCATGGCGGTCATGCGCGTCATCACCGGCTATGATCCGTCCTATCCCTTTTCCAAGCCCGAGGCTGATCATGTCGCGCTCGACATGCGGCCCGCCCCGCCGAAGTTCCGCTTCGGCATTCCGGCAGGTGCTTCGCTTCGCTTCTTCGGCGACAGTGAGGCGGAGCGGCTGTTCGAGCAAGCCGTCAAGCGACTGAATGCCATGGGCGGTGTCACGGTCGAGGTCGATTTCGCCGCGTTCGAGGAAACTCAGCGCATTCTCTATGAAGGCCCTTGGATTTCGGAGCGCGCACTAAGCCTCGACAAGGTGCTGGCCCAACATGGCGACGCGATCCATCCGGTGACAAAGAAGATCCTCGAAAACAGCGGACAATATTCTTCCGTTGATACCTTCCGCGCCATTCACCGCATTGCCGAGTTGAAATGCGCGACACGTCCGATCTGGGACGATATCGAAGTGCTTCTGGTGCCGACGACGCCGACGATCTATCGCAAAAGCGAGATTCTCGCCGATCCGATCGCTCTCAATGCGCGGCTCGGCATCTATACCAATTTCGTCAATCTGATGGGCCTTTGCGGGATCGCCGTACCGAACGGTTTCCGCGCCGACGGCCTGCCCTCGGGCGTCACCTTCCTCGCCCCCGGCATGGCCGAAGCGAAAGCGGCGGCGATCGCGGCCGAATTCCAACGCCGCGCCGGCATCGGGCTCGGCATGAACCTCAATCCCTATCCGGCCTATGGCGTACCGACGGAAATTCCCGCTGGTCACCGCGAGATTGCCGTTGTCGGCGCGCATCTGTCCGGCATGCCGCTCAATCATGAACTGACGGAGCGCGGTGGCGTATTCCGCGGCAAGACCCGCACTACAGGCGATTATCGGCTTTATGCACTCGCCGGCACGACGCCGGCCAAGCCCGGCCTCGTTCGCGATCCAAACGCCAAGGGGCCGGGCATCGACGTCGAGATCTGGTCGTTGCCGCTTGCGGGCTTTGCCGATTTCGTCGAGCGCATTCCGCAGCCGCTGGGAATCGGTAAGCTCGCGCTTGAGAACGGTCGCCAGGTATCCGGCTCTCTCTGCGAGACCGTGGCGTTGGACGGCGCGATCGATATTACGGCTCATGCCGGCTGGAAGAATTACCTGGCTTCGAAAGCGGCCTGAGAAAGGTTCTCGGGGAGCGTGTCCGGTGAAAACGAAATCGGCTGAAGCGCTCTTTACGTTTTGTTTGACGTGTTCGAAATGACGAAAGGCGGCTCCGCGAGGTGACGCCTTTTTAATCGCCAAGGTTTGCTCGCTCAGTTGATGCCTTTGGTCAGTCCCTGCACGAAATAGCGGTTGAGGACGAGCACGATGAGCACGATTGGCACGGTCGAGAAATGCGCCAACGCCCCGAGCGTCCCCCAGGTGATGTCCTTTGTGCCGTAGGCCGACAGCAACGCCACCGAGATCGGCTTGGAATCGAGCCGCGTCAGGAACATGGCGAAGAGGAAGTCGTTCCACGAGAAGAGCACGCAGAAAAGCGCGGAGGCGATGATGCCGGAGCGAACCGCCGGCAGCGATACTTTCCAGAACGCACCGAACTGCCGGCAGCCATCCGTCAGCGCCGCTTCTTCCAGTTCCTTCGGCAGGCCACGGAAGTAGGAAAACATCATCCAGCTCACGAAGGCGGTATTGAGCACGCAATTGATCAGGACGACGCTGAACCAGCTGCCGATGAGGCCGATATCGCGCATGAGCAGGTAGAACGGAATGAGCGCCGCAACAGCGGGAACCATGCGGATCGTCATGAAGAAATAGGCAACGCCCATGGCGGCAGGATGTGTCGAGCGGGCGAGCGCATAGCCGGCCGGAACGCCGAGTATCAGCGAAAGCAGCATAGAGCCGCCAGCAATCAGGAGACTGGAAGTGACGAGGCTGCCGACATCGAAGATACGCAGCGCGTTGCGGAACTGGTCCAGCGTCGGCGTGAAGAAGAGATGCGGTGGAATGGAGAAGATCGCGTTCGACGGCTTGTAGGCGGTCATTGCGAGCCACAGGAAGGGCAGCAGGAAGAAGGCGAGCGTAAGCAGCAGGAAGCCGCGGCGTGCCATATCGAAGGCTATGGAGCGTGTCATCATCGGCCGTTGGCCTTCTTGTCGAAATGGCGGATCATGAGGATGAAGCAGGCGGCGATGATCGCTACGCAGAGAAGCGCGATGTTGGAAATCGCCGATGCCTTGCCGATATTGAAGAAGCTCAGGCCCTCCTTCACCGCATAGACCATGAGCGTGTTGGTGGAATTGCCCGGTCCGCCACCGGTCGTCACGAACACGCTGTCAAAGACGCGGAAGGCGTCGATGGTGCGTAGCGTCAGCGCCAGCATGACGGCGGGGAGCATGAGTGGCAAGGTGATAGAGCGGAAAGTGCGCCAGGCGGTTGCTCCGTCGACGGCGGCCGCCTCCAGGAGATCGCCGGGCAGCGCCTTTAGGCCGGCCAGTAGAATGAGCGCGACGAGCGGCGTCCATTCCCAGACGTCTATGAAGATGAGCGTGGCCAGCGCAGTCGATGGTGTGGCGAAGAGGCCGCGCGGATCGGTGATGCCCCATTGGGCAAGATAATAGCCGACCATGCCGTAGTCGGCGAGCAGCAAGCCCTTGAAGATTAGGCCGACGACCAGCGGCGTAATGGTGACGGGAACAAGGATCAACGTCAGGCAGACGCGATTGAACCGGTCGTCGCGCCAGAGCGCCAGCGCGACAACAAAGCCGAAGACGAGTTCGACGGCGACAGAAAAAACGGTGAAGATGACCGTATTGGCAATAGCGCCGCGAAAATCGGCGTCTGCTAGCAGGTTGAGGTAATTGTCGATGCCGACGAAATGCGTCCGCGCCGGCTTCAGGAGATTGTATTCGTAGAGGCTGTACCAGATGCCCTTTGCGAGCGGGAAGACGCCGAGCGCAATCACGTAGGCGACGGCGGGGAGCGCCATGGCAAACAGGAAGAATTTTCGTCGCGTGGCGAAAGAGACGGAGGGGAGGCGCGTGGCCGCCTTGCTGTCAACGGAACTGGTCAGGTTCATCGCGTAATTCGTCATCACCGAATGGCCAATTGCTTCGCGTTTCGATCTGAGAGGAAAACGGGCCGGTGCGCAAACGGAATCTTGCCTTCAGCGTGCCGCTAAAGCCGGCCCGACCATCGCCCTCGAAATGAAAGGCCCGCTTCACGGTCTTTCGTGAAGCGGGCCTATTCTTAGAACAGCTTGGCGGCTGCTTCCTGTGCCGCATCAAGCGCGGCCTTGGGCTCAGCCGTACCGACAAGGACAGAGTTAACGGCTGTGCCCAGCATGTCCTGGATTTCCGGATATTCCGGAATGCGTGGGCGGTAGTCGCCGTCGCCGTTCTCGAAGACTTCGTTGAGAACAGGCAGGAACGGGTACTTGGCGTTCAGTTCCTTGTCCGTGACCGTGCTCTTGCGGATATAACTGCCAGCGCCGAGCAGGTTCATTTCCTTCTGGATCTTCGGACTGGTGACCCACTTGATGAAGGTCCAGGCGGCTTCTTTCTGCTTGTCCTTCGCATCGGCATTGATGGCCAGGCCCCAGCCGCCGATTCCGTAGATCTTCGGTAAACCCTTGCCGCGCGGGGCGAGTGCGACATCGACCTTGCCGACTATCTTGGATGTCTTCGGATCGTAATAGCCAGGCGCGCCGACAGACCAAGTCTGCATCGTGGCGGCGATGCCCTGCCGGAAGCTTTCCTCGCGGCCGCCCCAGTCATAGTCGGCGGCACCGGGAGGGGCCGCCTTCTTGAAGAGGTCGCGATAAACAGTCAGGCTCTTGATATTGGCTTCGGAATTGAGCGCTGGCTTGCCGTCCTTGTCGAGGATTGCGCCGCCCATTTCGGCGTTATACTGCATCCAGTCCTGGGCGACCGCCGGGCCTTTCTGGCCGTTGGCGACAAAGCCATACTGCTTCTTGGCCGGGTCGGTCAGCTTATAGGCGGCCGCGACTAGGTCTTCCATCGTTTCCGGCGCCTTCAAGCCGGCGGCGTCGAAGAGATCCTTGCGATAGGCGAGGACGTTGGCATAGCCGGCAAAGGGATAGGCGACCTGCTTGCCTTTGTAATTGCCGAGCGCTTCCGTGAGCTTGGGATAGATATCGGCGGTATCCAGCTCCTTGGCGTCGCGCTTCATCAGGTCGTTGAGATCGATCGTATAGCCATTGGCGGCGAACTGCCCTGCCCAGACGATGTCCATGGTGATCAGATCATAACCGGCGGTGTGCCCCACGAAATCGGCGGTCGTCTTCGTCAGCAGAGAGCCGTAGTCCATGATGTCGACCTTGATCTCTGCGCCGGTCGCTTCCTTGAACTCGGGCGCGATCTGCGCCAGCACGGCCGAATATTGGTCGTTCATGGATGCCAGATTGAGAGTGACGCCGGCCAGTGGCTTGTCGGCGGCCTGCGCCATGCCCCCTGTCAGGGCAATAATGCAAACGGTAGCAAACTTCTGAAAATTCCCCTTCATGAATGTCATTAGTGTTCTCCTTTTCATGATTGATCGTCACTATACATCAAACAAAAACGCACTCAAGTGCACTTGACAAAAATGCAACAATGGCCTGAATATAACAAAATTGAACAATATCGCGCATATTTTGCTTGATCGCTGTGCAGTATGCCTCGTTTTTGCGCATTCATAGGGGTGCTTAAAAGGCTTGCACTCGTGCGGGGCTTAGCCTGAGGCGGCGTTGAAGAGAGAAGTGTCAGGATCGAACATGAATGGCGGCCTCAGCACATCGCGACTTGAAGCGCTTGAAAAGCGGCTCGTCGGCGAAATGGAGGCAACGGAAGCGCTCGGACGGGTATGGGCTCCGGCACCGGAGCCGGGGCCTGCTTGTATGGCGCGCTATAATGTCGTGATCTGCGGGGCCGGCATGTCGGGGCTTGCTATCGCCTTTGGCCTGAAACGACGCGGGGTTGTGGGCGTTCAGGTGATCGACAGGGCCGGGGAGGGGCGGGAAGGGCCTTGGATCGGCTGTGCGCGCATGAAGACGCTGCGCTCGCCGAAACATCTCGCCGGGCCGGATTTTGGCCTGCCGTCGCTGACGCCGCGCGCCTGGTACGAAGCCGTCTATGGCACGGACGCCTATGAAAGCCTCGACAAGATGTCGCGGCAAGACTGGATGGCCTATCTCGGCTGGTATCGCGCGGTGACGGAGCCGGATGTCTCCAACGGCACGAGCCTTGTCGGGATCTCGCAAGTCGATGGCTGGTTGCGGCTTGTGCTTGAAGCGGATGGTGAAACGCAACTGATCGAATGCCGTCGGCTTGTGCTGGCCACCGGTATTGATGGCGGCGGCGCGCCGATGATTCCCGATTTCGTTCGCACTTTGCCCAAGCAATACTGGACCCATAGTGCCGAGATCGCAGACGATGGCCATCTCAAGGATCGAGATGTCGCTATTCTGGGTTCGGCGACTTCCAGCTTCGACTGGGCGGCAACGGCTTTGGAAAAGGGCGCAAAAAGCGTTGTTATGATCGGCCGCTCGCGCAATTTCGGCCGGACGGAAGTCTTGGCCTGGACCAATTTTCCGGGCTTCCTTGGTCATTTCGGTGACCTGTCGGACCTACAGAAATGGCGCTATATCCGGCTCTACAATGGCTTCAAGATCCCGCCGACACAGGATCAATTCGATCGTGCAGTGTCCGATCCGCGCTTCACCATGGCGCTGGGCCATAAGGTGCGGTCCGTGACATTGGATGCCGGGCGGGTTGTGATCGAAAGCGACAGCGGCATATTCAGCGCCGATCATCTTCTGCTTGGCACCGGTTATACGATCGATTTCACCCGACGCACGGAATTGAAGAGCATCGCACCGCATATGGCTTTCTGGTCCGATCGCTTCATGCCGCCGGATGGCGAGGCATCCGCCGAGATCGCGGCCCATCCCTATCTCGGGCGCGGCTTCGAGTTGACGCCGAAGAATGCCGCGACCCATGGATGGCTGTCGCATATCCATTTGTTCAACTGCTCGGCCCTTGCCAGCCTCGGCCCGATCAGTAACGGTGTGACTGGCATGAAATACGGTCTGCCGCGTATCGTCGACGCGGTGGTGGGCGGTCTCTTTCACGAGGCGGCCGACGATTTTCTCCGTGACCTTGCGGCCTATCAGGAGCATCATTTCGATCCGCGCGGCCACGGCGGAGACTTTGAAGGCATGAAGGAACTGTCATCATGACAATCATACCAAGGTTTCAGCTCGACCGGGTTTTGGAAAAGGCCCGGTGTGAGAGTGTGGAATTTCCCTATCTGCTGGCCAATCACGCTCCGATGGTCCTCGTGGCACTCGACCGCATGGGCGCGACCCCTGAGCGTCTCGACGAATGGTATGAGATTTACCGCGTGGCAAACCAGCTTGTTCACGCGCCGCCGCCCGTGGCTCCGATCGAGCGTGCGCGTTGGGACGCGGCGCTGGGTGACCGGACGCGGGAATCCGATTATCGCGCCTATTTCATCGCCGAAGTCGAACGGCTCGGAACCGATGCCGCGATCCGCCATTATTTGCCTCAGTTGATCCAGGGTGTGGCCGGCAGTGCGCTGCACCCGCTGATGCGGCTGGCTTATGCGGTGCTCAACGCCGACACGAAGGAAGTGGGAACGGCGCTCGGATACTGGGCGACCTGTTATCTGCCCTTGCCGGATCCGACTGGAATAAAGCCCGACACTGACGATCCGGCAGCGATTCTTGCTGCCATGAATGATGTTGCCGGCGCACATGACTATGTGCCTGAGACCGATCTTCTCTGGCACAATATACGCGAAGTCGCCGCCTTGCCGGACTTTCCGCCGGTGATCGATCGTTTGCGCATCGATGAAGCGACGCCGAAGCGCATGGCGGAGACGGCGCTCGCCCTATTCGCCTCGACCATGGATTTTTCGGCGCTCCACGCCGTTACCGGCTTGCATTGGGCCCGGTTGGTCGCGGCGCATCTGGATGATCCGCTGCCGCTCTACCGTGCCTTCTGGCAGGTGATTGCCACACTCGTTCCGAAAATCGGCTTCCCGGCGCTTCCGACCGCCGAAACGCTTCAGGCAATGCGAGAAATGCGGGTACCGGACTGGCCAGAGATAAGGGCCGCGGCCGTAGCCTCCAACGATGAACACGACATTAGCCTGGTCTTTTCGGCATTACAGGAACAACTGGTCTGGGGCGATCCGCTTTATGGGGTTGTGGCGGCACGGCGCGTTCGGCTGATCTAGAGGTAAACTCTGCCCGCGCAGGGTTTATGCATAGAGGCAGGTTTCACCGAACTCCGTTTTCTTCTTCCCCAGCATCCGCACCACCGAGCCGCCGCACGAAGTCCGCGAAGAAGAGCGAGGCATAAGTGGCCCGTTTATGCACCGCGATCGTCTGAGGAATTTGCGAAAACACTCCATCTACCACCCGGAAGCCTTCCATCCGCTCCGAGGCGTTGAAGAGGAATTCGGTCAGTCCAGCCGCCGCGTCGCATTCTCGGCTGGCGAGAAGGTCGAGGGCCGCCTTGGGGTTGTCGACATGCAGCACCGTCGCCCGTTGGAGTATTCGTTCGAGCTGCTTCGTATAGGCGGCGCTACGCGCGGAAGCGATGCGAGTTCCGGTGGAATCCAGCTCATCCACCGTCCGGTAGGGTGAAGCTGCCGGAACCAGGTAGGTGGCCTCGACGGAGATGTAGGGAGGCGAGAAGCTGAAGCGATCGGTTCTTGATGGGTCTGACGCGATGAAGGCGATGTCCCACTCGTCGCCGTCCGCAGCGGAAAGAATATCCGCGGCGGATCCGTATCGTATGAGGGAAAGCCCCCGATCAAGTTCGCGGGCGATCCCATCCGCAATTTCCGCGCTCGGTCCCACTAAGGCGCCCGCGTTTTCGTCCCAGCGAATCAATGCTGCGTTCGACATGTTGACGGCGGCCCTAATGGTTCCAGCCGGCGCTATTTCCGACCGGACCTGCTCCAAAGTGAACATGCTACGTCTCCGTAGAGCGTGACGCCGAAGTGTGTAGACGGTTTTCGGACGACATCCGGCTCTGCTTCTTTGAGTCTGGAGCGGATTCAGATTTTAGGTCTAACGGACCCAAAATCATCCGGCTCTAGTGCGAAAACCTGGACGCAAGTGCTTCCGATCCTCTGGCAAGGAGAGCAACATCGACGCCAACCGCCGTAAACAGCGTTCCCTGCGCAATGCAGCGAGCCGCAAACTTCTCGTCAGGCGTCAAGATGCCCGAAGGCTTACCGACGGCTTTCAAGCGCTCGATCGCATTCTCGATTGCCGAGATTACCTCGGGATGTCCCGGTTGGCCGGGATAACCGAGGCTGGCTGCAAGATCTGCCGGACCGATGAAGATCCCGTCGACTCCGTCGACCCCCGCAATGGCTTCAAGCCGATCGAGCGCCTCTCGTGTCTCGATCTGCAGCAAGAGGCAGATTTCCTGTTCGGCGGTCTGCGCGTAGTTCGGCACGCGCCCGAAACGGGTGGCGCGGGTGAGGGCGGATACGCCGCGGATACCTCGCGGTGCGTAACGCGCCGCCGCTACGGCCGCCTCCGCCTCCTGTTCATTCTGCACATAGGGAATGAGAAGCGTCTGGACGCCGATATCGAGAAAACGCTTGATCAATACGGGGTCGTTGAAGGCTGGGCGCACCACGGCGGCGACGTCGTACGGCGCGACCGCCTGCAACTGTGGGAGCACAGTAAGAACGTCGCTGGGAGAATGCTCGGTATCGAAAAGCAGCCAGTCGAAACCGGACGGTGCGACGATTTCCGCTGTATAGCTGCCCGGAAGACCGCACCACAATCCGATCTGACTTTGACCGGCCTGGAGTTTTCGCTTGAAGCTGTTGATGGGGAGTTCCATTAGATCCTCACACGAATGAGACGCCAATTGAGCCGACGGGACCGTAGTCGGCCTGGATCACGTCGCCCTGGGCTATGTCCACAGGGCGGGTGAAAGAGCCGGCCAGCACGATCTGCCCCTTTTTCAAGCCGCCGCCCACGGCATGGAGCTTGTTTACCAACCAGGCGATCCCGGCTGCCGGATGGCCCATGATCGCTGCAGAAACACCGGATTCCTCGATAATGCCGTTCTTCGAGAGGGTGGCGCCCACCCAGCGGATGTCGATGTCCATTGGGCGAATGATGCGCCCGCCAACAACGATCGCCCCGAAAGCGGCATTGTCGGCGATTGTGTCGGTGATCGCCCTTGGAACCTCGGTGCGATAGTCGATGATCTCGAGAGCCGGGACTACGAATTCGGTCGCCCTCATCACGTCGTAGATCCGCGTACCAGGCCCCTCGAGATCCTCGCCCATCACGAAGGCGAGTTCGACTTCGAGGCGGGGCTTGATAAAGAGCTCCGCCTTGATCTGCGCTCCGTCGTTGTAGAGAGCGTCGTCGAGGATGACACCATAGTCGGGCTCGGTCATCTTGGATGCCATCTGCATCGCGCGCGACGTAAGGCCGATCTTGTGGCCTACGACCCGAGCACCCCTAGCAGTCCGAGCCTCCGCCCAGAGCGCTTGAATTTTGTAGGCGTCTTCAAGCTCCAGACCGGGATAGGTCTTGCTCGGTTGAACGATTGGCTTGCGGTCGATTTCTGCCTTCAGAAGGGCGTTGGCCGCCTCTCGGCGTTCCTGTTCTGTGATCATCGGTTCGGCTCTGTCGTTGGTTATTTGATTGGCGGGCGCGGCAGCACGGCTTTGCCGGGCTCCATGACGTAGGTGTAGTCGAGCGAGAACCAAGGCCCCTCGATGCCGGGTTCGGACGGATGCGGCTCGTCATGGCGGACGAAGTCGCCGGTCAGGGCTGCCGTCACTCCAAACTGAACGTCGGAATCGATGTTGGGATCGCTTGGATCGAAGACCTGGGAAATCAGCGTCTTGTATCCCTGCTTGAAGATCAGGGCGTGAAGATGCGCTGGTCGGTACGGGTGACGTCCCTGCGCCTTTAGCAGTCGGCCGACGACGCCATCGACCGGGATCGGGTATCCGACCATCTTCACGGTACTGAACCAGAAGCGGCCGTCGGCGTCCGTGGTGAACTTGCCCCGAAGGTTCATCTCAGCCTGATCGGGGTCCTGATTTTCATAGAGCCCAACAGGAGAAGCATGCCAAACATCGACCTCGGCACCCGCGATCGGCCTGCCGTCCCGGTCTACGACCCTGGCGCGGACATAGAGCGGCGTGCCTGGCGTGTCGGAGCGGATGATCGTGCCGCCGTTTTCGACACGGGGAGAGTTCAGCCGCCAGAATGGGCCAAGAAGAGACTGCGACGTCTCCGTCTGACCGCCGTCGCCGTTGTTCAAAAGGCAAACCAGCGAGGACACGCCGAGAGATCCGGCCATGAGAACAAACTCGTTGTGGCTGTCCGTCTGCAGTTGTCCGATCTCGTTGAGTATCGCCGTGGCTTCGCGGAACTCGAGTTCGGACAATCTCACCTCGCGCACGAATGCATGGAGATGCTTCACCATTGCCATGAGGATTTCTCGCAGACGTGGATCCTCGGTTTTGTTCATCACCGCGAGGACGGCAGGCGTCAACTCGCTTTCAGTTTTTATGGCCATAAGGGTACCTCCCACTGGCGCTGACTATTAAAAATAATCGATTATCTGTCAATGAATGTTGCGACGACTTTTTCTGTTGGCGGGAAGAAAATTTGCTCAATACTGTATTAAAGCGCTGAATCTATTATATTAAATCCTAGAGGCGATCGAGTTTTAGCTACAAAACGGGCCCTTCTTCGCTTTCTCGTTGACATAAATAATCGTTTATCATATCGATCATCGACAGTTGATCAGAATTGTCAGGGAGTAGGGATGAGCTCGACCGACGACAGCGCCTCTGCGCCAATGACAGACGAGGAGACGGCGTCCGCGGGTTTTTCCGATGATGGCAAGAACACGATCGGAAGCCAGTTGGCGTCGCGTCTGCGCGAGGCGATCATCTCTGGCGAACTGGAGGCCGGCAGCAAGATCAATCTCGACAAGGCGCGCCGCACGTTCAACGTCAGCTTAAGTCCTCTGAGGGAGGGGCTTGCCCGCTTGATCTCCGACGGCCTGGTGGAGTTTCAGGACAATCGCGGCTATCGCGTAGCGCCGATCTCGCTGGCGAATCTGGAAGAAATCACGACGCTGCGCGAAGAGCTCGAAGTCTTCGCGCTGCGGGAATCCATGCGTATCGGCGATGTCGAGTGGGAGGGCAATATAATGCGCTCGCTCCATCGCCTGAACCGCACGGAGCGAGATGCCTCGCGGCCTGAGACGCTCGAGCAATGGGAGACTCTTCACCGGGAATTCCATCTCACGCTCATTTCCGGTTGCGGCAAACCGCTTCTGCTGCATTTCTGCGGCCTCTTGCTGAACTTGAATGACCGATACCGCCGGGTCTTCCTCATCAGGACTTCCGGCGACCGGAACGTCGGGCAGGAGCACAGCGAGATCGCGCAAGGAGCGGTCGCGCGGGATATCGAATACGCCACCGAGAAACTGCGACAGCACATCCATCGCACTGGGACGAACCTTCGAAATCATCTCGCGACGAAAGGGATCGTGTGATGGTGACGCCTGGATCGAAATCAGAGCAACGGATTGGCGTAGCGCACTTCTCCGCCATCTCCCTGGCGCCGAGCGACTTTGCGAAGGCCGCGGCGGGGGCGGGTTTTTCCAGAATTGGACTGAGGCTGAATCCGGCATTTCCTGGAGCGCCATATTACGAGCTGCCTGTAGGCGGCCGCTCAGCGGAAGAATTGAAAGCCGTATTACGCGGCGAAGCGCTCGAGGTCTTCGATATCGAATTCTTTGTCATCGACCCATCGTTCAACGCCTCGTCTCTGGAGTCCGTAGTGGCTGCAGCTGCCAACATCGGGGCCAGGCGTCTAAGCGTGTGCGGCGACGATCCGGAGCGGAGCAGGCTGCAGTCGAATTTCACCGAATTCTGCAATCTTGCAAGCGGCTACGGATTGGCTGTTGATATCGAGAATATGGGTTGGCGAACGGTCAGAACCTTCGCTGACAGCGTCGATCTCCTGAAATCGAGCGGCGCGTCCAATGCCGGCGCACTCGTTGATGGAGTTCATTTCTTCAGGAACGGCGGAACGTTGACGTCGCTGCGCGCCGAGATCGACAGGGTCAAGCACATTCAGTTGTGCGACGTCATCGGACCCGCTCCGAGCACGGCGGAGGCCATGATCGCTGAAGCCCGAGGCAAGCGTCTTGCCCCTGGCGAGGGCGAATTGCCCTTGGGCGAACTGGTCGCAATAGCCAACGGAGCAGCATCGATCTCGGTCGAAGTACCTCTTTCAGGCTCGGCAGACGCGGAGGAGCATTTGAAACGCCTGTTCGAAGGGGCCTTACGAATATTTAAGCCGGGTCAGTGATTGCGGCGCCGGCGAGGCGAGAGCCGCGCCGAAGGGAGGAAGCCAACAGATGGGTTACAGGTTTGATTTTGGCGCGGTCTTCGACCGCGCCCCGGAATTGTTTTGGGGTTCACTCGGAACGTTGGGTCTCGCCGTCGCCGGGATGCTGCTCGCTCTCGTGATCGGAATCCTGGGCGTTGCAGCAAGAACGTCGAAGACCGCGTGGGTTCGCGCTCCGGTGATCGCGTTCGTCGAAGTCGTCCGCAACACGCCGTTCCTGGTGCAAATCTTCTTCATCTACTTCGCCCTCCCGCTTATGGGCATCCGCCTGAACCCGACAGTCACTGCAATCATCGCGCTGGGGATCAACGGAGGCGCCTACGCTATCGAGATCATCCGCGGGGGCGTTGAGAGCATCAACAAGGGACAGATCGAAGCCGGTTTTGCGCTCGGGCTGCACAAGGCCGACGTCTTCCGGCTCATCGTTCTGAAGCCGGCACTGCGAGCGATCTACCCCTCTTTGACGAGCCAGTTCGTGATGCTGACATTGACGACGTCGGTGTGCACTTCGATCGCCGCCTATGAGCTGACTTCCGCGGCGCAGCGCATCGAGTCAGATACGTTCCGAAGCTTCGAAGTCTACTTCACCGTGACCGCAATCTACCTGGTCATCTCAAGCCTGATGATGGGAATCTTCGCTCTGATCTCCCGTTCCTACTTCAACTATCCGACTCGATAGGAGGCGCTCATGGGTCCCATCGGCGAAAATGAGCTGTTCTTCATCCTGCAAGGTCTGAAATGGACCGTATTGCTGGCGGTTATCGGTTTTATCGGCGGAGGCGTGTTCGGCATTTTGATCGCGCTTGCGCGCACGTCGAAGCATCAGTTCGCCCGGCTTGCATCATCCGGCTACATCGCGCTCTTCCAGGGCACGCCGCTCCTGATGCAACTCTTTGTCGTCTACTACGGCGTTGCCTTGCTCGGCATCGACGTCAACGCCTGGGTCGCTGTCGCGATCGCGTTCACTCTCCACGCAAGCGCCTTCCTCGGCGAGATATGGCGTGGTTCGATTGAAGCCGTTCCCAAAGGGCAGACCGAAGCCGCGAACGCTCTTGGCCTGCATTACGTCTCCCGAATGAAGGACGTGGTTTTGCCACAGGCTTTGAAGATTTCGATGCCTGCGACCATCGGCTTTCTCGTGCAGCTCATTAAGGGGACGTCGCTTGCTGCGATCGTGGGCTTCATCGAGCTGACCCGGGCTGGCCAGATCATATCGAACCAGACCTACCGCCCGCTGCTCGTCTTCGGGATCGTCGGAATAATCTACTTCATGATTTGCTGGCCTCTTTCCCACGTCGGAAGCGGCCTTGAGAAACGGATGGCAAAAGCCGCCCGCTAAACCCGCTTCGGGAGAAGTAAACAGCACAAGAGGAGGAAAGTGCAATGAATACCAATCGTCGGAAATTTCTCGGCCTAGCGCTGGCGACCGCTACCTTCGCCGCCATTGGCGCTGCGGCAGCGACCGCGGCATCTGTTGAGGAGATCAAGTCGAAGGGAACACTCGTCGTGGGCATTCAAGGCGACAATGCGCCTTGGGGCTTTGTGAACTCGAGCGGCAAACAGGATGGCTTCGACGCCGATGTGGCGACGCTGTTCGCCAAGGAGCTCGGTGTGAAAGTCCAGTTCCAACCGCTCGCGGTAGCGAACCGTATTCCCGCGCTGACGACCGGCAAGGTCGATATTCTCTTCGCCACGATGGCGATGACGGAAGAGCGCGCCAAGGCAATCCAGTACAGCAAGCCTTATGCGGCCAACACGATTTCGCTTTATGCTGCCAAAGCCGACGCCGTGAAATCGCCGGCCGATGTGGCTGGTTGGGAAATAGGCGTGCCGAAGTCCAGCTCGCAGGACAAGGCCGTAACCGACGCGGTCGGATCGAAGGCCACCATCCGCCGCTTCGACGATGACGCGGCCACTATCCAGGCCCTGATCTCCGGACAGGTAAAGGCAGTGGGCGGCAATCAGTTTTACGGGCAGAGGCTCGATGCAGCCAGTGCCGGCACGTATGAACGAAAGATCGACTTCCTGACGACCTACAACGGCGTGGGAACGCGGCTCGGCGAGAAGGACTGGAACGAGACCGTCAACGCCTTCCTCGACAAGATCAAGGGCAATGGCGAACTCGCAGCCATCACCAAGAAGTGGATGGCAATCGATCTTCCCAAGTTCCCTGAATCCATCCCCAACATCCCGTTTACGGTCAAGTAAAGCATAAATGGAGGGCGCCGTGCTCAATTCCCCCAACGATCAGTCGACCTTGATATCCCTTGATAAAGTGGAGAAATGGTACGGCGCCTTCCATGCCCTGAAGAACATCAATCTGTCGGTTCGCAAGGGAGAGAAGATCGTCCTTTGCGGACCGTCCGGTTCCGGCAAGTCCACCCTGATCCGCTGTATCAACGCTCTTGAACTGATTCAGGGCGGCAAGATCGTGGTGGAAGGTCAACTGCTGGACGGCACCGCCAAGGCGGTCGACGCCATTCGACGTGAAGTCGGAATGGTTTTCCAGAACTTCAATCTATTCCCGCACATGACCGTCCTGCAAAACTGCGCGCTTGCACCCATGAGAGTGCGGGGCGCAAGCCGTGCCGACGCGGAGAAGTTGGCACGAAAATATCTCGAGCGCGTCCGTATCCTCGATCAGGCGGAAAAGTATCCGGCACAACTCAGCGGCGGACAGCAGCAGCGCGTCGCCATCGCGCGTGCCCTGTGCATGGAGCCGAAAGCGATGCTTTTCGACGAACCCACATCCGCCTTGGATCCCGAAATGGTCAAAGAGGTTCTCGACACCATGATCGGCCTCGCAAGAGACGGCATGACGATGATCTGCGTGACCCATGAAATGGGCTTCGCCCGGCAAGTCGCTGACAGGGTCATCTTCATGGCTTCCGGAGAGATCATCGAGGAGGCGGAGCCCGAAACCTTCTTCAAGAACCCCAAGCATGACCGGACGAAGGCATTTCTCGGCGAAATCCTTGCGCATCACTGATCGGGCAGAGACATGAACAACAACAAATTCCTGGTCGGCCTCATCGGCGCCGACATCCAGATGTCAAAGTCGCCGGCGCTCCATGAAACGGAAGGGCGCCACCTGGGGCTTGATTACGAGTACGAACTCGTGGACCTGACGGAGCGCGGATTGCCCGCTTCCGCGCTGCCAGATCTCTTGAGCGAACTGGAAAGTCGCGGCTTTGCCGGAACCAACATCACCCATCCATGCAAACAGACCGTGCTGCCTCACCTGACCCGCCTGTCCGAGGACGCTAAGATGCTTGGGGCCGTAAACACGGTCGTGCTTCGCAACGGCGAGCGGATCGGACACAACACCGACTGGTATGGCTTCTACAAGAATTTCGAGCGCGGCTTGCCCGACGTCGCGAAGGCTCATGCTGTTCTGCTTGGCGCTGGCGGCGCTGGGGTGGCCGTCGCGCACGCTGCCGTGAAACTCGGCATAGAAAAGCTCTCGATCTTTGATCAGGACGAGCGCCGCTCCTCCACGCTCGCCGACCAGCTCAACGAGAGATTTTCAGGAGAGGTTGCGAGGCCGGTCCGGGACGTCGGTGCTGCGCTCGCCACCGCGAATGGCCTGATCCACGCCACGCCGACCGGTATGCGAAGCCATCCGGGGCTTCCGATCGATCCCGATTGGATACAGCATCATCACTGGGTGGCGGATATCGTCTATATGCCGTTGGTGACGGAGCTCCTTGCGTTGGCAAAGAAGAAGGGGTGCCGAACGCTCCCAGGCGGAGGAATGACCGTGTTTCAGGCGGCCGCAGCCTTCGAGCTTTTCACAGGCCTGTCGCCCGATACGGAACGAATGTCGCGCCATTTCGACGAGCTATGCAGGGTGACAGCCTGATCGGGAGACTACTCCATGCCGCATATTATCATCGACTACAGCCGAGGCGCAGCGGAACGCGTCGCCATCGAAGAGCTGACCCGCGCTGTTCATCGCCGGGTCCGCGACGGAGGGCTGGTTAAGCCAACCGTGGTGCGCACCTTCGCTAGAGAAGCCACCGTCTCCTGCGTCGGGGACGAGCATCCCGACAACCACTTTGTACAGATAATTGTACGCATGGCCCCAGGCCGCCCCGCAGAGGTCAAACGAGAGCTGCTGAAATCGGTGCTTGAAGCTGCGCGTGACGTCGCGGCTTCCGCACTGGAAACCGGCCGGCTCGGGCTTCGCGCAGATCTCTACGAATCCGACCCAAATTTCGCATTTCAGGACATAGCGTTCGCTTGATCAAGGCAACGCCCAACAAGGACAAATGCAATGAGCATCATCTACGTTCTCAACGGCCCAAACCTAAACCTCCTCGGCAAGCGCCAACCACATATCTACGGGCACGAGACATTGGCTGACGTCGAGGCGGACTGCCGAAAGTTGGCGTCGGAACTGGGGCACGAGATCCGTTTCCATCAAAGCAACCGCGAATACGAGATCATCGACTGGATCCACCAGGCACGCGAGGACGGCGCCGGCATTGTCATCAACCCGGCCGCGTTCACGCACACTTCGCTCGCTATCCTCGACGCACTGAATACCTTTGAAGGCCCCGTCATCGAGATCCATATCTCCAACGTCCACAAGCGCGAGAGCTTTCGCCACCATTCCTTCGTGTCCCACCGGGCCGACGGCGTCATCGCCGGTCTCGGCACCGAAGGCTATCAACTCGGCATCCGCAGAGTTGCGACCATGCTCAAGACTGCGAAGAGGGACTGATAGCGATGGCGACCCGGGTCAAGCTGGCAGTCCTTGGGGCGGGGCTGATCGGCAAGCGTCATATCAAGCACGTGATGGAAGAGCCAGCCGCAGAGCTGATGGCAGTTGTGGATCCCACGCCAGTCGGTCAGGCGATCGCCAGTGAGGCTGGTGTCAGATGGTTCCCAAGTTTTGCCGACATGATGATTTCCGAGCGCCCCGACGGAGTCATCATCGCGACGCCGAACCAGGTGCATGTTCAAAATGGGTTGGAAGCGGTGGAGGCGGGCGTCCCGGCGCTGATCGAAAAGCCGATCGCGGACGATATCGCTGCCGGCGAGAAGCTTGTGCACATGGCTGAGGCCAAAGGCGTGGCGCTGCTGACGGGACATCACCGCCGGCATAATCCGATGATGCAGAAAGCGAAGGAGATTATCGATAGCGGGACGCTCGGTCGGATCCTGATCGTGAATGCGATGTTCTGGCTGTTCAAGCCGGACGAATACTTTGACATCCCCTGGCGGCGAGAGCGTGGAGCGGGGCCGGTCTTCCTCAACCTAATTCACGACATCGACAACCTCCGTTTCCTTTGCGGCGACATAAACGCCGTGCAGGCGCGTGAATCCAACGCTGTGCGAGGCAATGCCGTCGAGGAAACCGCTGTTATCCTCATCGAGTTCAAAAGCGGTGTTCTCGGTACTGCTTCCGTGTCCGATTCCGTTGTCGCGCCATGGAGTTGGGAGATGACGACGGGAGAAAATCCCGCTTATCCGAAAACTCAGGAGATTTGCTACATGATCGGCGGAACATACGGATCTCTGGCCGTGCCGTCGCTGGAAATATGGAGCAATGCCGAGAAGCGAAGCTGGACCGAGGCATTTGAGCGCGACAGGGCCGCATTCGAAAACGAGGACCCGCTTGTCATGCAGATCCGTCAGTTCTGCAGCGTCATCCGGGGCGAGGAAGCTCCTTTAGTCAGCGGCCGGGAAGGCTTGGAGACATTGAAAGTCATTGAGGCCGTCAAGCGGTCGGCCGCGATGGGAGGACGCATCGTCCTCTAGCCAGCAGTGAAAGCAAGCGGCAAGAAAACGCATAGCTGTTCCATAATAGCTCCTCGCCGCAAAAGGCGTGTAAGTGAGATAGCCATCAGGGAAATCGACCTTCTCTTGCCTGCCTCGGTCGCTCCAATCACAGCCACAGCGATGTCGAAGCGCCGATTAGCAACCGGTGGCGAAATGTAAGCCTTTTCAGCAGTTCTCTTTACTCAATTAATCAAAGTATTGTATCTGGCGACCATGACTATGATCCGACGTTCCCGCCCCAACGAGGGCGCCCGCATTATCGAGATTTGGCGAGGCGCAGTTGACGCTACTCATGATTTTCTGACGCCTGAGGATCGTCTCGCCATTGAAGAAATGGTGTGCAATTTCCTTCCGCACGCTCCACTCTGGCTAGCGGTTGATGAAAATGACTACCCACTGGCCTTTATGCTGATCGACGATGGACACATGGAGGCTCTATTCGTTGATCCCGCTCGACGCGGAACCGGTATTGGTGCTGCCCTTGTGCAGCACGGCCTAACGCTTCATCCAAAAATGACAACCGATGTCAACGAGCAGAATGATCAAGCCGTTGGCTTCTATGAACGAATGGGATTCAGACAGACAGGCCGCTCGCCAATCGACGGGCAGGGCAGGCCATATCCGCTCATCCACTTGGAATATTTGAACTGATTGGTCGACCTCCGAACATCAAACTCGGCAGCTTCATTGCGCTGAAATTGATGGGTTCACGGCCTAACCGACGAGGAGCGATACGAGATCGCGCGTCACATCAATTGTAATTCCAGAAAGCCCTCAGAATTAGAACAAAATTCCGTTCCTCTTGGGATATTCGCAAAAAATTCAAGAATACTGGATATTGCGGTGCTGACGAATGACCCCTTGGTGTTGAATGACCAACGAACTTGATCTTCCGACTGTCCTCTTCTTGCAGAAAACGTCCTATATTGCTGGCGCTTTGACTTTAGGTTATTTGCGGCTCACCTCGGCGGAAAGCCGTGGGGTCGGGCTTCTCGCAGCGAGCTTTATAGTCCTTGCCGCGGGATCGACACTGGCGGGGTATGCAGAGCTTTATCCAGCACTTTATGGCCTTCTAAGTCTCGTCAATATCGTGCTTGCGGTTTTGGGGTATTGCCTTCTTGCCTTGGCCTTTGTCCTGATCAGCGATCCCGATCGTAAAATCAACCCATGGCTTGTATTCCTGCCAGCAATCGGAACTTTGGCGGCTGGATTGATCACAGCATTCCATCTGACTAATACCTACCGGGCGACAACTTTCACGGTTCTCGGTTGTTTGACGATGGCTGCCACTGCTGTTGTCGTGTTTCGGGATGCATATCGTGAGCCGCTGCCGATCCGCAGGTGGATTGTAGGACTGCTTGCCGCCGCCAGTCTGCTTTCGTTAATTATGGCGCTGGAATTCTCCTCCAGGTCCTTTCCTGTGCTCGATGTGGCTAACGGCTTCCTCCTGATGATCATTTCCAAGTTCGTGCTTGCGATTGCAATCGTGATCTTCATTAGCGAGCGTCAGCATGCCAAGATTAAAAACCTT
Source organism: Martinezella sp. CNPSo 3959 (assembly GCF_057784355.1). Classification (NCBI taxonomy): domain Bacteria; kingdom Pseudomonadati; phylum Pseudomonadota; class Alphaproteobacteria; order Hyphomicrobiales; family Rhizobiaceae; genus Martinezella; species Martinezella sp. CNPSo 3959. Next base: position 80,291 of record NZ_JBXSOV010000013.1, on the reverse strand, counting down.
GCTGACCGCGATCACCTCACAGGCCTCTACAATCGTCGCTTTTTTAACGCAAACGCGCCTAGCCAGCCACATCCCGGAGACGCGGTTCTTTTTCTGGACATAGATCATTTCAAGCAATTGAACGATCGCTGGGGGCATGCAGCGGGCGACGAGGTTCTTTCAACGATGGCGCAGGCGGTGCAGTCAACCTTACCGAAGGGGGCGTTGCTAGCGCGCCAAGGGGGAGAAGAGTTTATCGTCTTCCTTCCGGCAAAGGCGGGGGACGCGTCATTTTATGCGGAGCGGATCCGCAAGACCGTGGCCGAACTCCGCTTTCCTACACTTGGTCCCGAGATTACGGTGACGATAAGTGGCGGGGTTGCAAGAGCTTTCCACGGGACTGAACTTGCGAGCCTTTGTCGGGAGGCTGACCGAGCACTGTATCTGGCGAAAGCTGCGGGACGAAATCGCATATGCGACGCTGACCTCGACGCAGTTCCGCAAAACCGCCTGCGATTGGCTTAACGCAAGACCGAGGCGGCAGCGCTTTTTAATCGGGTTAATTGTGGAATCAAGACCTAGCCCGTCGTACCGTTGGTTGCGGCAACGAAATTGTCTTGACGGATTTCCTCAACGATCTTTAATTAACTGATCTGCTGGACCAACCAGTGGACCGGGGGGCGCTATGGACGAAAGTCCGATCTTGACCGAGGTGCCGAATATCGCGCGGAGTCTCGCCCGCCGAACGGCGCGTGATGTCATCGCCGAGAAGCTGATGGTCCTGATCGCCACCAACATGTTGCGACCGGGCGACGAGCTGCCGGGCGAGCGTGAATTGGCCAACGTTCTTCATGTCAGCCGCGAAACCGTGCGTGGCGCTATTCAGGCGCTCGCCGCTCAGGGCATTATCGAAGTTTCGCATGGCAGCCGCAGCCGTGTCTGTGAGGTCGATCTCAGCCACATTACGGTGACGATCGCCTCTCCCAACGCGATCGACGGCTATGATCTGGAATCCGTCCACGCTGCCCGTCTTCATATCGAACTCAAGGTTGTCCGCGACGCCGCCGAGCGCATCGATGACGTCACCCTGGCAAAGTTGCAGGCGCTGCTGGAGGCCCAGCGTCTTGGGGGCGACGATGCGATGCGTTTCCTGATCTGCGACCGCGAATTCCATGTGGCCATCTATCGGGCCTGCGGAAACCCGCTCCTCGCTGCCTTCGTCACCGATTTATACACTTACATGATGAATTACCGCCGCCACGCCATGGCCAAGCCGGGTGCCGTCGAGGCGAGCTATAGCGATCATCTGGCGATTTTTGAGGCGCTCACTCGCCATGACCAAGATGCCGTCGTCGCGGCGTTCGAGCATCATCTGACGCGTATCTACGACACGACCAAGGTTCAACTGGCGAGCGGCAATCCGGTCTGATCTGGCCAGTATGAGGAGATATGGCTGAGATGCACGTGAGAGAGATAAAGATGCCGGTCGGCGGCGGGGGTAGGACGTCGAAGTCGGATTAATGCATTCTGGCGGTTCGTGCCTCGGAGGAGGGCTGACCGCAAATCAGGCAGGTGAAAGGTTCTGGGAGGGACTTTTATGGCAGGTGTCGAGTTTGTCGATGTCAGGAAATCATTCGGGGCGTTCCCGGTTATCAAAGGTGTGAATATCGATATTGCCGACGGGGAATTCGTGATCCTGGTCGGACCGTCCGGGTGTGGAAAATCCACGCTTCTCAGAATGCTTGCCGGGCTCGAGAATATTTCTGCCGGCGAGATCCGCATCGGCAATCGCGTGGTCAATGGAATGGCGCCGGGCGACCGCGACATAGCCATGGTGTTTCAGAATTATGCGCTCTATCCGCATATGTCGGTGGCCCAGAACATGGCATTCTCGCTGATGCTCAAACGCGCGCCGAAAGCGGACATGGACCAGCGTGTCAAGAGGGCGGCTGAAATCCTGGGTCTGACCAAACTTCTCGACCGCTATCCCCGCCAGCTTTCCGGCGGTCAGCGCCAGCGTGTCGCCATGGGCCGTGCGATCGTGCGCGATCCCCAGGTCTTCCTCTTCGACGAACCACTTTCCAATCTTGACGCCAAGCTCCGGGTCGCCATGCGCGCCGAAATCAAGGAGCTTCACCAACGTCTCGGCACCACGACCGTCTACGTCACGCATGATCAGATCGAGGCCATGACGATGGCCGACAAGATCGTCGTCATGCATGACGGCGTCGTGGAGCAGGTGGGAAAGCCGCTGGATCTCTACGACACGCCTGCCAATCTTTTCGTCGCGGGCTTCATTGGTTCGCCGGCGATGAACATGATCAAAGGCCGCCTCGATACGGAGAGCGATGGCCGGTTCATCGCGTCGGACGGAACTGTCCTGCCCATCGCAAATCCGCCCGCTGGCGCCAGGGGGCGCGACCTCGTCTATGGGTTGCGTCCGGAATACATCACGCTCGATGCCGAGGGGCTGCCCGCGGAAATCATCGTGATCGAACCGACAGGCTATGAAACGCAGATGACGGTTCGGTTCGGCGGCAGCGATGTCAACTGCATCTTCCGGGAGAGGATCAATGCCAAACCCGGCGATACGCTGCGCATTTCCATCGATGTGCCGCATGTCCATCTCTTCGACGCCGAAAGCGGTCAGAGATTGACGATTTGATGCCGCTTCGGTGCGGAGCCGGAAGAAGAGGAGTCTTCCTGCTCACCCATCGATGCGGAAGCATTCGGCCGGTTCGAATGCGATAGTCGTCGTTCACCAAACGGGAAGGTGGGCGTCGGGGGAATTTGCTCCCGTTTTTCAAAGGAGGAGTATCATGCCATTCAAGAGACGTGACTTTCTAGCCGCATCGGCCGCCGCCGCCGGTATCGCCGGCCTCTCGCCACTCGGAATACGCCCATCTTTCGCCCAAGCCGAACCCGGCTACACGCCCGAAAAGGGCGCAAGTCTCCGGCTGCTTCGCTGGACACCCTTCGTCAAGGGAGACGAGGATGCCTGGCTTGCCAACACCAAGAAGTTCACCGAGGCGACGGGTGTCGAGGTTCGTGTTGACAAGGAAAGCTGGGAAGACATCCGACCAAAGGCCGCCGTCGCCGCCAATGTCGGTTCCGGGCCTGACATGGTGATGTGCTGGTTCGACGATGCTCATCAGTACCCTGACAAACTCGTCGACCTGACGGAGCTCGCCACCTATCTCGGCAATAAATACGGCGGCTGGTATGACGGCGTGCGCGGTTATGCAACCCGCGGCGACAAGTTCATCGCCATGCCGCTCACGGCGATCGGCAACGCCGTCGTTTATCGCGACAGCCATGTAAAGGCCGCCGGTTTCAGCGAATTCCCCAAGGATACCGCGGGATTCCTGGAGCTTTGCAAGGCCATGAAGGCAAAAGGCACGCCCGCCGGCTTCCCGCATGGCAAGGCGGTCGGCGACGGCAATAATTACGCCCATTGGCTGCTTTGGAGCCATGGCGGCAAGATGGTGGACGAAAGCGGCAAGGTGACCATCAACAGCCCTGAAACCCTGGCGGCTATCCACTATGCGCAAGCTCTTTATGCAACCTTCATCCCCGGCACAGAGAGCTGGCAGGACATCAACAACAACCGGGCCTTCCTTGCCGGGCAGGTCTCGTTGATCGCAAACGGCGTTTCGGTCTACTATGCCGCTAAAAAAGACCCTAAACTTGCTGAAATCGCGGCCGATATCAGAACCACAAACTTCCCGATCGGCCCGGTCGGCAAGAGTGTCGAACTGCACCAGACGAGCTCGCTGGTTCTGTTCAGCCATACCAAATATCCGGAAGCAGCCAAGGCCTACATCAAGTTCATGATGGAAGGCGACCAGATGAACGCCTGGATCCAAGGATCGAGCGCCTATTGCTGCCAACCGTTGAAGGCCTTTGCCAACAATCCTGTCTGGACCGTCGATCCCGTCCACGCACCCTATGCACGCGCCTCGGAAACGCTACGCCCGAACGGCTATGCCGGTCCACTGGGCTATGCTTCAGCAGGTGTGATGGCCGATTATGTGCTCGTCGACATGTTCGCGGCCGCCGTAACCGGCCAGATGACGCCGGAGGATGCGATGAAAGAGGCTGAGCGGCGCGCAAACCGTTATTACAAGGTTTGATCCCCCAGAAGATCTGCAGCATGCCGGTGCCGGCATGCTGCGACCGTTCATCAGGAGATAATGCCATGTCGACCGTGACATCCGGCGATACGACGCGCGGCCCCATCAGATCGCTCATGCAGAACAACAACATGCTCGGCTTTCTCTTCATGTTGCCGGCAGCCATCTTTCTGGTTTGCTTTCTCACCTACCCACTGGGACTGGGGGTCTGGCTTGGCTTCACGGACACGCGGATCGGGCGCGCCGGCAGTTTTATCGGCTTGGAGAATTATCAATACCTGGCCAATGATTCCGTCTTCTGGCTGTCGGTCTTCAATACGTTGCTCTACACTTTCGTAGCTTCCGTCCTGAAATTCGTGCTGGGCCTTTGGTTGGCACTGCTTCTCAATCAGCACCTCCCGTTCAAATCCTTCTTCCGGGCAATCGTGCTCCTACCCTGGGTCGTGCCGACGGTGCTTTCGGGATTGGCTTTCTGGTGGATCTACGACTCCCAGTTTTCCATTATCTCGTGGTCCCTGATGAAAATTGGCCTGATCCATAGTCCGATCAATTTCCTCGGCGATCCGACCAATGCGCGGATCTCGGTGATCATCGCCAATGTCTGGCGCGGCATTCCTTTCGTCGCGATCTCGCTGCTTGCCGGCCTGCAGACGATTCCCGTTTCGCTTCAGGAGGCGGCGTCTCTTGACGGTGCCACAAGTTGGCAGCGCTTCCGGTATGTAACGCTGCCGATGTTGACGCCGATCATTGCCGTCGTGATGACGTTCTCCGTGCTGTTTACATTCACGGATTTCCAGTTGATCTATGTGCTGACCAAGGGCGGGCCGGTCAACGCGACGCATCTGATGGCGACGCTTTCTTTTCAGCGCGGCATTCCGGGCGGTCAGCTCGGTGAGGGTGCGGCAATCGCTGTGGCAATGATCCCCTTCCTGCTTGCCGCCATCATGTTCAGCTTCTTCGGTCTGCAGCGCCGCAAATGGCAGCAGGGCGGACAGGACTGAGATCGGGAGAATGTCATGACCATAAAAATCGAAACGGCCAATCCCGTTCTGACCGACGACATCCAAGGCATGGGCTATCTGAACCGGCTGCCTCGCCGGATCGTCATGCTCTATCTGCCGATGGCGGTCTTTGTCTTCGTTCTTCTGTTTCCCTTCTACTGGATGGCCATAACGGCCATCAAGCCGAACGCACAGTTGACCGACTACAATAACTACAGCCCCTTCTGGGTCGTGCAGCCGACGCTCGATCACATCAAGTACCTGTTCTTTGAGACCTCCTATCCAGGCTGGCTCTGGAATACGATATTGGTGGCGGTGGGATCGACGGCGCTGTCGCTGCTGGCGTCAATTTTTGGCGCCTACGCAATCGAGCGCGTGCGCTTTACCGGCTCCCGCTCGATCGGGCTGCTGATTTTTCTGGCCTACCTCGTTCCGCCTTCGATCCTATTCATCCCCTTGGCTTTCATCGTCTTCAAGCTGGGAATTTACGATTCCAGACTTGCTCTCATCTTCACCTATCCAACCTTCCTCATTCCATTCTGCACTTGGCTGCTGATGGGCTATTTCAGGTCGATACCCTTCGAGCTGGAAGAAAGCGCGCTGGTCGATGGCGCCAGCCGCTGGCAGATCCTTGTCAAAATTATTCTGCCGCTGGCGGTACCCGGGCTGATCTCGGCCGGCATCTTCGCCTTTACGCTGTCCTGGAACGAGTTCATCTATGCGCTCACCTTCATTCAATCTTCGGAAAACAAAACGATCCCGGTCGGTGTTCTGACGGAATTGGTTCGCGGCGATGTTTTCGAGTGGGGGTCGCTCATGGCCGGTGCATTATTCGGTTCACTGCCCGTCGTCATCCTCTACTCTTTCTTCGTCGATTACTACGTTTCGTCGATGACCGGTGCCGTGAAGGAGTGACGAATGCCGCGGCAGCGGATCGCTGATGCAGCGGTCCGCTTCCTCGGGGCCTTCTGGCTTCAGGCCATCGCTCCGATATCGTTGCCAGACAAGGCGAAGGCTTCGTTCGACATAACCATTAAACACCTGCGGTCCGTTTTGGTTGTGTCGCCCCTCGGACCGATCGAGCCAATTGCTTTTCATGAATGAAAAACACCCTGCAGATTTGGCTGTTTATCATTCCGGCATCTCTGCCTATGTCTGCCTGCAACGGTGGATGATCGTGGAGGATGACATGCTGACCAAAGCCGATAGGACGACCACAATAACGCTCTGGAATGACCGGCAAATTCCACGCCTTGGCATGGGATGCTGGGCAATCGGTGGACCATTTTACGCTGGCGACGTGCCTCTCGGCTGGGGCGAAGTCGATGACGATGAATCGATCCGCGCTATCGACCGGGCGGTGGCTCTCGGCATTCGCTTCTTCGACACTGCTTCGAATTACGGAGCCGGGCATTCTGAAGAGGTGGTCGGCAGAGCGCTCGGCAATCGCGACGATGTCATCATCGCCACCAAATTCGGCTTCGCGACGGACGAGAAGACCAAGCAAGCGACAGGCGCTTTCTCCGATCCCGCCTTTATCCGGCGGTCCGCCGAGACATCCTTGCGCCGTCTGCGCCGCGATCGTCTGGATCTGCTGCAGTTCCATCTCAACGATTTTCCGCTTGAAGCGTCTGACGAGGTATTTGAGACACTCGAAACGCTCAAGGCTGAAGGCAAGATTGACGCGTTCGGCTGGAGCACTGATCACCCGGATCGCGCCGCACGTCATGTGCATCGCGCAGGGTTCGTCTCGGTTCAACATACGATGAACGTCTTCGAGCCGGTTCCGGCGATGATCGATGTCATCGAGCGTAACGGCTTGATTTCCATCAATCGCGGTCCGCTTGCCATGGGGCTTCTTAGCGGCAAGTTCACGCCTGACAAGGCTATCGGCGAGAAGGATGTGCGCGGTGCAAGCCTTGACTGGATGGTCTACTTCAAAGACGGCAGGATCGCGCCTGAATTTGCTGCTCGCTTAGAGGCGGTCCGCAATCTGCTGACCGAGGACGGACGCACGCTTACGCAGGGTGCGCTTGCCTGGTTATGGGCGCGTTCGCCCCGCACGCTGCCAATTCCCGGCTTCCGTACGGTTGCCCAAGTCGAGGAAAACGCCGGTGCCCTGGCAAGGGGACCCTTGCGTGCAGATGTGATGGCGGCGATCGATCACGCGTTGGCCGGCTTGTAGATCGGTCCATACATATGCCGAGAGGTGGATCGTCGGTATCACATATTCCCAAAAACTCGTCCTACGCCATCCGGCGGCGGAGCCGGTTGGCAATGGTCAGTGGCGAGAAGATCACGCCTGTCGCTCTCCTTTTAAATCATGGGGCGTCCCGCTCGTCCTCGCCAGTGCGAGCGATCCGGCCGAACTTGCCCGGCATGATGTTTTCGCCAAGGTGCCCAATCTCGGGAAACCCACCGATATGAAACGTCTTGTGGAGGTCGTTCGACCGCTTTGAAGCCCTGCTGGGACCGCCATAGTCATCGCTCTGTGCACATGATCGGGTGCCGCCCAATGGAACCGACGACAGCGCGGGAAGTTTCCCCTTGAAGGAGACTGCCATGACCGAGAAAAAGAAGATCGTTGAAGTGAAGGTGAGGACTGACAAGGGCGAAGCGGTGCCGATGGGCATCATGAACGCCAGCCAGGCGACCAAACTTTCGGATGATCTTGATGTCGTGGTCTCCCCCTCGGATGGCGGCGCAGGTACCGGCGGCCGTGAAACGTTAAAACCCGTGGTCGGTCACGACGCTGCAAATCGTGTATTTCCTTCACCAACCAATAACATAGAGGCTGACCGCGCCAAGGAAGCACAGACTGCCGTGCGCGATGCTTTGGACAGTCTGGTCGCATCGGCGAATGAAGCGGGCTGGAGCACGCGCGAAATTGTTGTCGCGATCCTCGAGGCAGGACGGTTCCTCGAGAAAGCCAGCGCCGCCGATCCGGATCCTGCCGAAGATCCGGCCATCAGCGATGTTGTACGCGAGCAGATCGGTCATGGCGAACAATATGATTAGGCGGCCGGCTAACGATCGCCTGTGAATCCCGAACTATGTTTGCGAACCGACATTTCTTAGTCCGACAGAGGCTGGTCTATGGGTTGGAGGTAATGTGAGGCGCTGGGTTGTCCTGGGTCGGCGACCGAAGTTGTAGGCGACAACGAAGTCAGCGAGATGCTGGCCTGGACAAGCGCCGCCTGCACGGATTCCGCAGACGATGCTTGTCTCGGCTCTGCCAGGACCTCAGTCGGATTTTTGGTTGAGAAACGCCACCACCTCTTCGCTGAAGGCTTGCGCAAACTCGATATTGGAGAAGTGCACGGACGGAAAGGTTTTCAGCTTTGCTCCGGGGATCGTGTTGGCGACTGCTTCACCCATGGCATGCGATGTCACGGTGTCGAATTCGCCGGCGATTACAAGCGTCGGGCTCTGGATGAGGGCGCTGGTACGGCGCATGTCGGCATCGCGTACGGCGGCAAACAGGCCGGCAAGGCCTTGGCGCGATATGTTCAGCAACATCTCTCGAAACTGGCGAACAACCGGCCCGTTCCCCGCGATCATCGCTTTCGGAAACCAGTTGCCGAGGAAGGTCTCCGCGGCTTCCCTCATGTCCGGCGCAGCAAGCGTTGCGGCTATTGACCTGTCGAAGGTTTCGGCGGGGCCGAGGTAGGAAGAGGTATTGCTGAGGATCAGGCGGTCGATCCGTTCCGGTGCGTGGATAGCAAGCCATTGGCCGACCCAGCCGCCGAGGGACAGGCCAAGAAAATGCGCTCTCTCAATCCCGAGCCAGTCCATCAGCTCCAGCACGTCGCGGCCGAGCCTTCCGTCGGAATAGGCGCCAGCCGGCACGTCCGAGCCGCCATGACCGCGGTAATCATAGCGGATGACCTGAAAGTGCTCGGCGAATTTGGGAATCTGGAGATCCCACATCTGCAGAGTGGTCGCAATGGAATTGGCAAGGATTAATGTCGGGCGGTCGTCCCGCCCATCGATCCTGTAGGCGATCCGGACGCCATCGCCGGTGGTGAAGAACGACAGGGCGGCCGGGTCTTCGGGATTGAGCGTGGCGAGTTCCGCGGAATTATTCGTCATCGATATGGTCCTTCTCTTGTTGTGGGCACCTGCCGCATCGCCGCAGAACCTGGTTCCGGAAAGCGGGGCGGGGTCGAGAACAGTCCGACGCTAATTCTCTCTTCCTTCCAAAAAAATTGAAAAGATTGGAAAGTCATTGTAAATAGAATCTACAATGCAGCCATTCACGCTCCAGGAAATCCAATGTTTCGATGCGGTGGTCCGCGAAGGCGGTTTTCAAGCGGCAGCCTTCGTGTTGAACCGGTCGCATACGGCCGTGTTTGCAGCGATCGCCAAGCTCGAGGCCAATCTCGGCGTAGTCCTCCTCGATCGTACCGGCTATCGCGTCGATCTCACCGAAGCTGGTCGCTCCTTTCATCGCAAGGCGCAGGCCCTGCTCGGCGAAATGGAAGCGCTAAGGGTGCATGCCCGTCAGCTCACGATGGGAGAGGAGACGCATCTGCGCGTGATCCTTGGCGACACCTGCCCGTTGCATGATGGCCTGCAATTGCTGGGCGGCTTCTTCGCCGGCTGTGCGAATACGCGGCTCGATCTGCATTTCGAGACGATCGGTGGACCATCCGAGCGGCTTTTCGAAGACGAAGCCGACCTGATCCTCCATTGGATCGATAAATCCGATCCGCGGCTCGAATGGATCGATCTCGGCGCGATCTCCTTCGTGCCGGTGGTAGCTCCCGGCTTCCTGCCATTCGCACCCTCGCGATCGATCACTCCCGAACAAATGCGTGGGCTGACCCAATGTATCATCCGAGACACGGCGCGCGATATTGCAAAACCCAGTTTCTACGTGGTCGAGGGTGCGCCGCAATGCACGGTTGCTGATCACGCGATGAAGAAGGAGATCGTCCTTCGCGGCATGGCATGGGGGCATCTGCCCCGCTTCATGATCGAGGAGGAGTTGCGTGACGGACGTCTGCTCTCCATCACGGGACAGCATTTCCCGGGCATGGATATCGACCTTGTGGCGGCACGCCGCCGCGACCGCCCGCACGGACCCGTCGCCAACCAACTCTGGCACTACATCCAAACGCATCCCCGATTTGCGGATAAGGCACTTTACGCCTAGAGGCGCCACCTGGGCGCGCGAGTTCTATTTCCATCAACTGCAGATTATCCCGTCATCATAATCGGCAGCCGAAATAACTCAGCCATAATGGCCTCGACTTCATCGTCGAGATAAGCAAAATGAGCAGGATATGGCCCTCAATCGGGAGCTTTGCGGCTGGCCCGTAGCGAGGTTGGGGTGGCATTGGGTGAGACCTATTGGGTATTTACGGAGATGAAGCATGTTCACTCACGTCATGATCGGCAGCAACGATTTGGAGCGAGCCAGAAGTTTCTACGACGCCACATTCGCTGCATTGGGGGGCAATCCCGGCGAGATGGATGAGCGAGGCAGGCTGGTCTATATCCACGAGGGTGGTCGGCTGATGATTACGAAACCGATCGATGGCAAGCCGGCGACCGCGGCCAACGGCGGGACTATCGGTATAGCCGCCGCGAGCCCCGGCCACGTTCTGGCGTGGCATGCCGCCGGTGTCGCGCGTGGTGGCATGGCAATCGAAAGCCCGCCCTCCGAGCGTCCGAACGGAGCATTCGTCGCATATCTTCGCGATCCTGACGGCAATAAATTGTCCGCGCGATCTCAGCCGACGAAATGAAATAGGCGTCAATCCGTGCCTGGTGGACAGCCACAATAATGTCGAGTTCGAGCGGATCTCTGTCATGGCAGCATCACGCCGATAGTGGTCAACCCCTTCTTTCGGGGATCAGGCGTATCTGATTTCCGTCACGTGCCGAGACCTTGATCGCCGTCGATATCTCACGAAGCGGTCCACGCGCGACGAGCGCCTCAGGTTGGGGGACTTTTCCAGGACCAGCATCGATAAAGGCGGCCCAGGCGTGTTCGGAATCGAGCATCGCCATGAACGACGTGGCAACGATTGCTTCGCCGCAAGCGGCGCATCGAAGTATGTATGAGCCTCCGTGGACGATCGATTCGGTCTTGTCTAGTCCGCATGAGATGCAGACCAACGTATCACTCATCGCGTCACCCCAATGTCCACTGGCTCAAAGACGTCGCGACAACAGAATTCGACACGCGCTCCAAGAGGATCGATGGCGACACTCTGTTGTTTGTTCCGTATCGCCATGAAAACCCAGCCTATGCAGCGAAATTGTCTTTCGCTGAACGCAATGCTCAGCGGTTGCCGATCGACGGACTGAACACCATGAGGCTCAGTATCTCGAAGAGCACTTGAGCTCCGGCATGTGCGGTGTTGGTCGTCGCGTCATATTGGGGAGCGACTTCGACGACGTCGCCACCGACGAGATTTATACCCTTCAGCCCGCGTATCAGTTCAAGAACCTCGCGCGTCGTCAACCCGCCGACTTCGGGCGTGCCCGTACCGGGCGCAAAACTTGGATCGAGGCTATCGATGTCGAAGGAGAGATAGGTCGGGCCGTCACCGACGATGGATTTGGCCTTGGCAATGACGGCTTCCATCCCCATTCCGCTGAGGTCTTCCGCGTGGATCACGGTCATTCCCGACTTATAGGAGAATTCCCATAGATATTCCGCCGAACCACGGATGCCGATCTGGATGGTCCTTGTCGGATCGAGCACGCCGTCCAGCACGGCGTTGCGAAACGGTCCGCCATGATGAAACTTCGTCTGATCGAAGGCGCCGCTGGTGTCGCAGTGCGCATCGATATGAATGAGGCCTACCGGCTCCTTCCGTCCGACCGCCTTCAAAATGGGATGGGTAATAGAGTGGTCACCTCCGACCGAGAGCGGCACGACGCCGGCGTCGACGATCTGGCCGATACGCTTTTCGATATCGTCGTGACTGAGTTCCAGCCGGTAGCGGCTCTGGAACGGCACGTCGCCAATATCGGCAACGCGAAGATCGAAGACCGGCGCCGTTCCCAGAACATGGTTGTAAGGACCGATCCTCTCGATGGCGCGAAGGGCGCGTGGTCCGAAGCGGGAGCCGGGGCGGTTGGTGACGCCGAGATCCATCGGAATTCCCGTGATCGCGACCTGGAGATTGCCGAAATCCGGCTCGTCGGCTGCGACCTGCATGTAGGGCGCGCTGAGGAAAGTCGGCACACCGGCGTATGGTGCCAGTCTCGTGCCGCTCTTGGAGATGATCTTCTCCGCGACTTTGCGAAACTTCTCGTCGAATATCTCGCCGCCATTGCTATCTGCAAATTCCGCGCGCAGCTGTTCGAGCCGCATCTTGTCCCACACCATGCGCATGCGTCTCCACTTGAGATCCGTATCACTCAACAAAGAGGTTGAGAAAGCAATTGGTATCGTTGTAGCAATCGGTATCAAAGAGAAATCGATATGACCGCTGCAAAATCCAATTCGCTCGTTGCCCGCCTCTCCCCTCCACCCATCCCTTCCGTCGTTGCCTGGGGTCGCGAATACAAGGGATTGAAGGGTCCACTCATTGATCTGTCGCAGGCAGTTCCCGGCTATCCAGCGCATCCTGAAATGCTGCGTCTTCTCGGCGAGACGGCTGCACAACAGGCGATGACGGGATACGGCCCGATCGAGGGCGAGCCTTTGCTGCGGCAGGCCTACGCCGCCCATGTCGCAGAAATCTACGGCGCGGACATATCTGCCGGCAACATCCATATCACGGCCGGCTGCAATCAGGCGTTCATGTGCACGGCGATTGCTCTTGCCGGCGCCGGCGATACGGTCGCGCTCACCAATCCTTTCTATTTCAATCATGATACGACGCTATCGATGCTGGGAATCGAGCGGATGCTGGTCGACTGCGATGCCGCAGCCGGCTTTCTTCCGGATCTCGGTTCAGCAGAGGCCGCGCTTTCCGCCGGCGCGAAGACGCTTGCCGTGGTTACGCCCAACAATCCTACCGGAGCAGTCTATCCGCCCGAGCTGCTTCACGCGCTTTTCAGGCTCTGCCGAAAATATGGCGCCTGGCTGGTCGTTGACGAAACCTACCGCGATTTCCTGGCCGAAGATTACGGCCGGCCGCATGCCTTGCTGTCGGAGCCGGGTTGGGAGGATACGCTCGTTCTTCTCTACAGCTTTTCGAAATCCTTCTGCATCCCCGGTCATCGCCTCGGTGCCGTCACGGCAGGTCCTGGGCTCATTTCAGAGATCGCGAAGGTCATGGACAATATGCAGATCTGCGCCCCGCGTTCGGCTCAGATCGCCGTTGCCTCGGCTCTGCCTGTCCTTGCCGACTGGCGGGCCGGCAACCGGCTGGAAATCAGCCGTCGTGCCGATGCCTTGAGGGGAGCGTTTTCCGAGCTGGCTGGCTGGGAGATTGCAGCGATCGGCGCCTATTTCGCCTTTGTTCGCCATCCTTTCGAGGGCCGATCGTCGTCCGAGGTGGCCGAAGAACTTGCGAGGGAACGCGGCGTGGTCTGCATACCAGGGGCATATTTCGGCGAGGGGCAGGAGCGCTACCTTAGATTTGCCTTTGCCAATGTCGATGTTGCCTCGATCAGGTTATTGCCGGATCGTCTACGCTAGACAGCGCTCATCAACCGCCGCCGGAAGGTCATGATAGCCGCCTCGCCAGTAGAGCAGCGGTCCGATGTCCTGCCGGATTTCCATCGCGCAGATATGCCCGATCAGAATGGCATGGGAATGGTGATGGAATGCGGTTTCGAGCTTGCAGTCGAGGACTGTCAGGGCATTTTCAAGTGCGGCGGCACCTGTCTCGAGGCGATACCACCCGGCACCCTCGTAGCGGTCGGCGCCCTTGCGTCCGCCAATGCCGGAAAAGGATTGCGCGACGTGCTGTTGGTCGGCCGCAAGCACGTTGACGCAGAAACAGCCATACCGCTGCAGCGTCGGCCAGGAGGAAGAGGTCCTGTTGATGCTGACGATGACGGAAGGCCGATCGGCCGAAAATGAGGAAACCGATGTTGCGGTGAAGCCGGTGCGGTCTTGGCTATCACCGACCGTTATCACGCTGACCGCACCGGCCAGATGACGCATCGATAATCTGAATTCCGCATCGCTGATCAGAGCTTCGTCACCCATCGGACAGGCCCTCAGCTCTTGGCAAAGCGGTTTGCCGGCATGGAAATGCCGAGGTTTTCGCGCAGGGTCTTGCCTTCATATTCCTCGCGGAACAGTCCGCGGCGGCGCAACTCCGGCAGGACGAGCCGCACGAAATCGTCGAGGCTGGACGGCAAGGTCGGAAACATCAGGATAAAGCCGTCGGCGGCACGTGTCTCGAACCACTCTTCCATGTAGTCGGCGATCTGGGCCGGCGTACCCGTTATGCCATTGCCGGTGTGCTTCTCTGCATAGTGCCGGATCAGTTCGCCGACCGTGTGACCGCTCTTGACGAAATCGACCAGTTCGTCGAACAGGGCACGCGACCCTTTCGGCGCCGCCGGCAGCCGCTCCATCGGGAAAGGCGCATCGAGAGCCACGCCACGCAGGTCCGCTTCCAGGAATTCGGAGAGCATCAACCGCCCGACATCGGGATGCATCTTGTCGATCAGATAGTCCACCTTCGCCTTTGCCTCGGCCTCGGTTTCACCGACATTGATGACGATGCCCGGCATGATTTTCAGATCGTCTCTATCGCGGCCATAGGCCGCCATCCGGCTTTTGACATTGTCGTAGAAGGACCGGTTTCGCTCGATGTTCGATGCGAGGCTGAAGACGATCTCGGCGGTGCGTGCCGCCATATCCATTCCGGGCTCGGAACCACCCGCCTGGGCGATGACAGGACGGCCTTGCGGCGTGCGCGCGATATTGAGGGGGCCGCGAACCTGAAAGTGCTTGCCCTTGTGGTTGAGCGTGTGGTGCTTGTCCTTGTCATAGTAGACGCCGGATTCGCGATCGAGAAGAAGTGCGCCTTCCTCGAAGCTGTCCCAAAGGCCGAAGACGACATCGACGAACTCGTTGCCGCGCTCGTAGCGCAGCGCGTGCGGATCCAGCCCCTCGCGATTGAAGTTGTAGCCGGTTTCGTCATGGTCTGATGTGACGACATTCCAGCAGGCGCGGCCCTTGCTCAGATGGTCGATCGAGGCAAACAGACGGGCTACATTGTAAGGCTCATAGTAGCTCGTCGAGACCGTTGCCACGAGACCGAGATCGTTGGTCGTCACCGCGAGTGCCGAGAGCAGCGACAGGGGCTCGAAGCGATTCATCTTTGTGGGAATGCGGGCGAGCGCGTTCGGATCGCCCACGGCCGCTGCCGGAGAATCGGCCATGAACATGAAATCGAATTTCGCCGCCTCGGATCGTTTGGCGACATCGAGCAGATGCGCGAAGTCGTTGGCACCGTTGACATTGCTTGCCGGATGCAGCCAGGAGGCCGGATGGAAGCCGAACGTGTAGACGAAAGTTCCCAGTTTCATCTTGTCGGTCCGTGCCATCGAATTCTCCCTTTATGTCGGTCTCGCATTCCTTTGAAGGCGAATGCGCAAATTATCGCCAGGCGCAAAATTTCATCAATATCGTGCAGCTGAGTTCCGTTTTAGTTTTTCTAAAATATTGGTGCGGGCGCCGATACCAGACCCTGCTGGCGGGAAATGGCGACGAGCCAATCGCGGAATTGGCGCCCGTGCGGTTTTTCCAGGGCGGCCCTGTCCCAGGCGAGAAAGTAGCTTTCGCGCAGGGGAATACGTATGTCGACGGGAATGACAAGCGTTTGCGCCTCGAGCTCATCTGCGATCATCGACATCTGCGCGAGAACGACGCCGCGCTTGTTGACGGCGGCATCAATTGCGCTACTCGACAGAGTGAAGGAAAGGCCGGCGGCGGTTTCCTCGAGCGTCGCCCCCGTCTTCGCGGCGAATTCAAGCCAGCTTGGATAGGGCGTGAAATGCCGCTCCCATTCGACATGCAAGAGCGGATATTGAAGAAGTTGTGCTGCGGAAGGCGCCTTGCCCTTGATCAGGGCCGGCGAGCAGACGGGAACCACCCAATCGCGGAACAGCTCGGTATAATGTTCATGCTGCAGTACGTCCGAGCCGTAGCTGATACGGAAATCGATGTCGTCGAAGCCCATGCGCGGTTCCTTGTCGCGACCGACGATCCTGACATGCGCGTTTGGATGCAGGGCCTGCCAGTCGAAGATCCGGCGCCCGATCCATTTGTTGACGACGGAAGATAGCGCGCTGAGAACCAGGGCATTCTCGTTGCGAGCCCGTTCCAGGATCTGTTCCGCGGCTGCGAATTGTTCGAAACCTTTCGATATTTCAAGATGATAGAGCCGCCCCCATTGGGTGAGCTCCACCGTTCGACCATTGCGTTCGAGCAAGGTGACGCCGAGAAAGCTTTCGATCTTGCGGATCTGCTGACTGATCGCTCCGGGCGAAACCTTCAGCTCCAAGGCTGCGGCGCTCACGCTGCCGCAACGGCCGACGGCCTCAAAGGCTTGCAAGCCCTTGAGCGGAACTGCCCTGTTAATCCGTTTTTCGTTCAAGAAGTGCTTCCTTGCGGTGGTTGATCGATGACGCCTCTTTCATTGGGATGAAAGTCGCCGGCGAACTGGAAACGATCGCCGGGATGGATGAATTCGACATAGGTGACCGTGCGGCTGCTCTGCCATGTCTGACGGATGAGCGTCAGGCAGGCTTCGCCGCGTTCGGTCTCAAGCAGGCGTGCCGTCGCGGCATCGGCCGAGACGGCTCGAATGACATGCCGGGCCTTCGACCAGGGCACCCTGTCCAGCAACCATTTGCCTGGTGGTACCGACGCGAAACTCTCGGCTCTTGCTGATGGCACCAGGTCCAGCATGATGATACGCCGCTCCAGCGCATTCGCCTTGCCGTCGACTGCATGCAGGCAATGGAGCCGCAGGATTTCCGCCCCCATGGTTTCGCCGAGCCGCATCGCCGTGGCAGAATCGAGCCTTTCGACTTTCCGCATCAGCATCGTGTGGCTATGTTCATGTCCCGCCAACTCCGCTTCTGTGGAAATGTCCTGGATGTCCATGACCGTGCGGTCGATTTGCCGCGAAGCGACAAAGGAGCCGAGCTTGCGACGACGTATGATCATGCCACGCTCAGCCAGGGTCGAAAGCGCCTTGTTCACGGTCATCCGGGAGCATCGATACTCTTTCAGCAGCTCATGTTCGACAGGTATTCGGTACCCCGGCGGCCAGATGCCGCTCACGATCCTGCTTTCGATATCCTTCAGAATTTTCTGATGAATTGGGACCAACGCTCGCCTTGCTCCGGCAATGAATTCAATGTCCGTGAAAACCGCTTTTGCCAGATCCATCGGGCATCATACGGCATAATTCTTGCGTTCGTTATGTTTTGTATTTGACAGTGTAGGCGAGGCTGTATCTATTTGTATAGACAAAAAAGGTCATAGAAATCGGCCTGACGGGACAATGCTTGGGGAACCTGAACCTTCCGAAGGAAGGGTACAAAACTGGAGAGAAAGACATGACGAAGAATTCGCTTCTGAAGGGGTTGGTTGGCGCCGCACTTTTGTTTGGCGCGACGATTTCGGCCCATGCGGCTGATACGCTTGCCGCGGTCAAGGCCGCCGGCACCCTGAAGGTCGGCACTGAGACGGCCTTCGCCCCGTTCGATTTCATCGATGCAGGCAAGCATGTCGGCTTGAACGTCGACCTCTTCGATGAGATCGGCAAGGAGTTGGGCGTGAAGATCGAATGGGTCACGCTCCCATGGGACGGCGTGTTCCCGGCGCTTGAAGCTGGAAAATTCGATGTCGTTGCCGGCCCGGCGACGATCACCAAGAAGCGCATGGAGCGCTATCGCTTTACCCCGCCTTTGGCCGAAGCAACCATCGCGATCCTGAAAAAGGCCGGTGACAAGACGATCAGCAAGCCGGAAGACATCGCCGGCAAGAAGATCGGCGTCGGCAAGGCGACGGCGCAGCTCGATCAGCTCAAGGAGTTTTCTGACACCCTGCCGACCAAGGCCGATATCCGCGAATATCCGGCCTTTACGGAATCTTACGCCGACCTCGCAGCCGGCCGTATCGCCGGCGTTGCCAACTCGTTGCCGAATATTGCGTTCGTCGCCAAACAGCGCGAAGGCACGTTCGAAGTCGTGCTGCCGCCCTTCGGCAAGAAGTCCTATTTCGGCTTCATCGGGTTGAAGGACGCCGATCATGCACCGTTGATGGACGCTATCGACGCAGCCATGCTGAAGATCAAGGCTGACGGCCGCATGGCGACGCTGCAGAAGAAGTGGTTCGGCGCAAGCTTCGATACGCCTGATGCCGTCAAGGACCCGGCATTCTGATCAGCCCTCGGAAACCGGCCGTGCCCACTTTGTTGTCGGGCACGGCTGACGACCGAGATCCCAGCTTCCTGGTCACCACACGGGCGAACACTCAACAATGTCCATCGAGCTCTTTGGATTGCTTGTGCAGGCATCCATCTACACGGTGACGATCAGCTTTGTGTCGATCTTTATCGGTTTTGCAATTGCGATCCTGATTTCGGGCATGTTGCTGACGGGGCGTAGCCTTTTCGTGCGACCTGCCCAGTTTTTCATCAGCTTTTTTCGCGGCGTGCCGCTGCTGGTGCAGTTGCTGCTGATCTACAATCTGCTCCCGGCTGTCGGCCTCAACGTGCCGAGCATCGTTGCCGCCGTCATCGGCCTGTCGCTCTGCACGGCTGCCTACCAGGCAGAGAACCTGCGCGGTGGCTTTGCCAGCGTGCCTGTCGGCCTTGTGGAGTCGGCGGAGATGGTTGGCCTGACGCCGCGCCAGATCTTCCGCCGCATCAAAGTTCCCATTGCACTGCGCCTGACATTTCCGGCTCTTGTCAACGAGGCGATTCTCATTCTGAAGGCATCGTCGCTGGTCTCTGTTGTCGGTATCGTCGAACTGACCCGTATGGCCCAGGATCTTGCCGGTAGCACCTTCCTGCCACTGCAGATCTTCGCCTCGGCAGGCCTCATCTATCTCGTGATCAACTGGGTGGTGGCGCTTGCCGGCGGCTTGATCGAAAGCAGATTGCCCGGAGTGCCGCGATGACCTTCGACATCAACGTCCTGATCGGGCAGTGGCCCGCCATCCTCAGCGGCGCCGGCGTAACGATTATGATCTGGATTATAGGCACCATTGCCGCGGCCGTTATCGGTTTCCTGATGGCGGTTGCCCGGCAATATGGCGGCCTGGTGGTCGACAAGGTGCTGGGTGCCATCGTGGCGGTGCTGCGCGGCACGCCGTTTCTTATCCAGATCTTCCTCGTCTATTATGGCGGCCCTTTCGTCGGCCTCGAGCTCGATCCAGTGCCTGCCGGACTGATCGGCATTTCGATCTATGGCGCAGCGTATTTCAGCGAAATCTTTCGTTCCGGATTTCGGGCCGTGCCGAAAGGCCATATCGAAGCTGGCGAATGCGTCGGCTTGACGCGCGGGCAGATCATCAGGCGCATTCTCCTGCCGGAGATGACGATGTTGGTGCTGCCGCCTTGCGTGAACATGACCGTCATCCTGATGAAGGAGACGGCAGTCCTCTCTATCATCACCGTGCCGGAATTGACGGCGACGCTGAGCGCGATCGGGTCGCAGCAATATGCCTTCGTCGAGGCGCTTTCGGCCCTGGCGCTCTTTTACTGGGTGCTGGTCGAAGTCACCGGCTGGCTTGGCAACCTTGCCGAAACGAAACTTTCCAGATTCAGGTTTTTCAACGCATGAGCGTCCCCGCTATAGAAGTCAGGAATCTCGTCAAGACGTTCGGAGAGACCACCGTCCTTCACGGCATCGATCTTGCCATCGAGCCGGGGCAGGTCTCCTGCCTCATCGGTCCATCCGGTTCCGGCAAGAGCACGCTCTTGCGATGCATGGCTTTTCTTGAAGAGGCAACGCGCGGGACGATCTCCATCAATGGCGAGGTCCTTGGCTTTGCCGAGGATTCTCAAGGGCGCCGTGAGCGTATCTCGGCAGCCACCAATCGCTCGATCCGCGCCCAGATCGGCATGGTTTTCCAGCAGTTCAATCTTTGGCCGCATATGACGGCGCTCGGCAATGTCAGCGAGGCATTGAAGACGGTTCACAAGATGAGCCGAAAGCAGGCTGAGGATGCGGCCATGGTGCAACTCGTCAAGGTCGGGCTCGAGGCGAGGGCGGGGCATTATCCCTCGCAGCTTTCCGGCGGGCAGCAGCAGCGCGTTGCGATCGCCCGCGCTTTGGCTTTGAAGCCGAAGATCATGCTGTTTGATGAGCCGACATCATCGCTCGATCCGGAACTGACCGGCGAGGTCTTGAACGTCATGCGCGACCTGGCAGCCGAAGGCATGACGATGGTTGTCGTTTCGCACGAAATCGGTTTCGCTGCGACCGTCGGCCAGCAGATCATCTTTCTCGATCACGGCAAGGTGCTGTTTAGCGGGCCGCCCCAAGAAGTGTTCAAGAAGCCGAGAAATCCTCGTCTCGAGCAATTCCTCGACACCTATCTCGACCGTGGTGCATCGATGTTGCTCTGATGCTGATGTGGTGACCGGAGTGAGTGCAATCATCCCGTATGACGGCACTCACTCGTCGGCGTTTTCCCTTCGGGATCGGTGAACCCGCCCAGTACAAAGTATTTTATCGGTCTCCGGGACTGCTTTGCTGCGAGCGAGGCAGCTCATGGCTGCCAATTGCCTGGGTTCTCGCGATCAGGCCATGAAGGACGATCTGCAATGCCTGCAGGAGAATCTTTCTCATCTCCTATCTCCTTTAAGCCGTGGCATTCGCGTCGCGAATGAAATTTCGCCAGCCGCCAAACCCGGTGATATCCCTGGCACCGGCTGTGGCATGGGCTTCACAGAGGAATCCGGAAACATGGCTGCCGTCCTCAAGCTGGATCTTGCCGATCCCCAGCGGGGCGGGAATATTCTGGACGAAGTGGGCAAATGCGGCCGGCGGTAACGCCCATACCTCGACTTCGATACCCTTGCCGGCAAAGTTCGGATCGCGCACCAAACCCGGCTTAGGTGGTATCGTCCCCGGCAGGGCGAAAAGTCGGTAACTGCCGTCCGTTCGACCCGTCTTCATTCTGTATCCGCCTTTTCCGGTAAGCTCGTGGTTGAGCGGCATACCGGTCAGATGCGCGCCGACAACGACGATCGGAACGACGTCAGCGGCTTCGGGTGTCACGCGGCTTCTGTCCGGCAGTGCCGCCATGCGATCCCTACCCATTCCGCTATTTACCGCTCGATGCATGGCATCGGCAAAAGGCGCCAAAGCATCGTCGGTAAAGGCCGGCCCGACGAGCATCACACCGGCTGGGAGATGGCCGTCGCCGTCGAAGCCCGCGGGTATGGCGATCGCTGCGCAATCAAGCAGATTGGCGAAATTGGTATAACGGCCGAAATGGCTGTTCCTGACGATCGGATCGGCCTGCATTTCCTCGACGGTATAGGTCGTGGGCGATGTCGGCAGCATCAGGAAATCGACCTTCTCCCATTCCGCCTTCGTCTTTTGCCGCAATGCTTCCAGCTTGTACTTGCCCTCGAAGGCGGCGACCGCGTCGTAGCCTTTCGCGCCCTCGATGATGGTTCTGACCGTCGGATCGAAATCGTCGGCATTGCTTGCGAGGAAATCCTTGACCGCCGCCAGGCGCTCGGCAACCCAGGGGCCGCTGTAGAGCAGTTCGGCGGCCTGCCGGAAAGGGGTGTAGTCGAAAGGCACGATCTCCGCGCCGAGCGATCTCGCCCTGTCGATTGCGGCATCGTAGAGGGCTTCGACATCCGTGTTGCCGTAGAATTCGCGCTCGGCTCCCGCGAGCACGCCGACGCGAGGGCGTGCTGATGGCAGGGTCGTTGGTGTTGCCTCCCGCGAGAACGGATCTCGTGCGTCATAGCCTTCCATGATCCGGCGAACGGCGATGCCATCACCGACGGTTGCGGCGAACACTGTGACGACATCGACGCTGCGGCAAGCCGGCACCACGCCGACATTGGGAACGAGGCCCGGCGTCGGCTTTATGCCCACGAGATTATTGAAAGCAGCCGGCACCCGGCCGGAGCCTGCAGTATCGGTTCCGAGCGAGAAGCTCGCGAGACCAGCAGCGACCGCTACAGCGGAGCCGGAGCTGGAGCCGCCGGAGACATAGGCGCGATCGAAAACGGAGCGGGGTGCGCCATGGGGCGAGCGTGTGCCGTTGAGGCCGGTTGCGAACTGGTCGAGGTTGGTCTTGCCGATGACGATTGCGCCGGCGGCCCTCAGACGCGCTATCACCGCCGCGTCCTCCTCAGGATGATAGGCAAAGGCTGGGCAGGCGGCCGTCGTTGGCAGGCCTGCGACATCGATATTGTCCTTGACCGCAAAAGGTATGCCCCAGAGCGGCAGGCTGTTTGGCTCAGGTGCCGTCGCCAGCAATTCCGTCGCTGCAGCTCGCAACGCCTCTGGAGGTGTCGGCGTGATGAAGATTGCGGGATCATCTGACGCCCCGCATCGGGCGATAATCTCCTCCACGAGGTCGAGCGGCGATAGACCTGCTCCATAAGCCTCTTTCAACGAGGTTAGGTCGAGAATAGTAGGCAGCATCAGATTTCCTCCAGAATGACAAGCACGTCGCCGGCCTTGACGTTGCGCCCAGGTGCTGCGCGCAGATCGCGGACGCGTCCCGCAGCGTGGGCGGTGACGTTGATTTCCATTTTCATCGACTCGATGATGGCCAAAGTATCGCCGGCTGCGACCGGCTGGCCTTCCTCGACAAGTATCTTCCAAACATTGCCGGGCACCGCGCTTTCGATGCCGAAGCAACCTTCCGGTATATCTCCGGCAAGGCCAGGGCCGGCACCTTCGTCGACCGAGAAGCTGTCGAGTCCTAGCTCCTTCCAGCGTTGCCGTTCGGCCTCGAAGGCTGCCTGCTGCCTGGACTTGAAAGCACCGATCGCCGCAGCCTCGCGTGCGAGGTCCGCCTCATAAGCAGCGTAGGAGAATTCCGTCTCCTCGATCCTGATCGGATAGCCACCGTGCGGGAAGGCCGCACGCGCCTCATTCAGTTCCTCATGCGTGACGGGGAAGAAGCGGATCTGGTCGAAGAAGTTGAGAAGCCATGGCTTGTCCTTGGCAAAGACCGGCGTTTGCCGCCAGCTGTTCCAGACCTGGATCGTGCGGCCGAAGAGCTGGTAGCCGCCCGGTCCCTCCATGCCATAGATGCACATATAGGCACCGCCGATGCCGACGGCGTTTTCCGGTGTCCATGTCCGCGCCGGATTGTATTTCGTCGTCACCAGCCGATGGCGTGGATCGACCGGCGTGGCAACCGGTGCACCGAGATAGACATCGCCAAGACCGAGCACGAGATAGCTGGCATCAAAGACGATGTCGCGCACCGCCTGCTCATCGGGCAGGCCGTTGATGCGGCGGATGAACTCGATGTTGGAAGGGCACCATGGCGCATTCGGGCGCACGAGCTCCTGATACTTACGCATAGCAAGCTCGGCCTGCGGATCGTTCCAGGAAAGCGGCAGATGCACGATCCGACTTGGGACTTTTACCTCCTGCGCCGGCGGCAGTTTTGCCTCGATCTCGGTCAAAAGGCCAACGAGGCGTTTCCGCGTCAGCGTCGTACCGTCATAATGGATCTGCAGCGAACGGATGCCGGGCGTCAGGTCGATGATCCCAGGCAGTCGTGCCTCGACGACTGCCTGCATCAGCAGATGCACGCGCAAACGCAGGGCGATATCAAGTGTCATCGGCCCGTATTCGATAAGCAGGTTGTCATCACCCTGCCGGCGATAGACGACAGGCACGGGCCCATCCTGGCTTCGGCCGACGATCGCCGATCCGGTTTCCTCGGGTGCACGGCGAACTGTCGGACCGGCGATAGCGTCCTGACTGCGCGCCACCGGGTGAAAACGGATTTTGTCGCCCGGCTTGAACTGGCCCATCTTCCATTGCTCGTCGCGCGCAATGACGGCCGGGCAGACGAAGCCGCCAAGGCTCGGTCCATCGGGACCAAGAATGATTGGCATGTCGCCGGTGAAGTCGATCGCGCCGATCGCATACGCATTGTCGTGAAGATTGGAGGGGTGAAGACCAGCCTCGCCGCCGTCGCTGCGTGCCCATTTGGGGGTAGGGCCGATCAGGCGCACGCCGGTGCGGGCGCTGTTGAAGTGCACCTCATAATCCGTCGAAAACAGGGTCTCGATATCGTCGTCCAGAAAGAAGTCCGGCGCGCCATGCGGCCCGTAGACAACGCCGACCTCCCAGGCGCGCGTGAGGGCTGCCGGCATGTCCGCCGGCTTGGCCTGAGGCTGCCGTGTCCGTGCCAGTCGCAGCACATGGCCGGTCTGGAGAGTACCGGTCGCATGGCCTCCGAACTGGCCGAGGCCGAAGGTTGCCCTGGAGCCGAGCATGAGCGGCGCGGCAAAGCCGCCCGCAACGGCGAGATAGGAGCGCTGGCCCGGGCCTTCTATGGCGCCGATGGCAAGCGTCTGCCCTGCTTTTGCGATGACGGCCTCATCATGAGGTAATGGAACGCCATCGAGGCTCATCGGCATATGAGCGCCCGCAAGCGCGATCGTCACGTCGGAGAAGATCTTGAGCACCGGGCCCGAGACGGTCAGCTCCAGAGCCGCGGTCTCATCGGCATTGCCGACCAGCCTGTTTGCCTGGCGGAACGAGCGCTCGTCCATCGGCCCGCTCGGTGGCACGCCGACATGCCAGAGCCCCAGCCTGCCGGGAAGCTCCTGAATGCTCGATTGCGCGCCGGGCGCCACCACCTCGATGACGTCGGGCACGAAGGGAAAATCCTTCAGCGCCGTCGTTGCCACCTTGCCGCTGGCGAGCAGTTCCGATCCTGCGATCGCCTTCAGATAATCGAGATTGGTTTCGATGCCGGAGATGGAGCTTTGCGAAAGTGCGGTTTTGAGTTTCTCGATCGCGGCCGGTCGATCTTCGGCCGCAACGATCACCTTGGCAAGCATCGGGTCGTAATAGGGAGTGACCTCCGTACCCGTCTCGATCCAGCCGTCGACGCGCGTGCCCTCCGGAAAAGTAACTTCGGTCAAAAGGCCGGCGCTTGGCCTGAAGCCCGCATGCGGCATCTCGGCATAGATGCGCGCCTCGATCGCCGCGCCCCTCGGAGCAAGTCGATCGTTGCCTGTGATCACCTCTTCGCCGGCCGCCTGGCGGATCATCCACTCGACGAGATCGATGCCGTAGACGGCCTCGGTGACCGGATGTTCGACCTGAAGCCTCGTATTGACCTCGAGAAAGTAGAATTCCTCGCGTGCGGGGTCATAAATGAATTCGACCGTGCCGGCGGACTGATAGTGGGCGGAGGTGCCGAGTGCCACCGCCGCTGCATGGAGATTTTTGCGCACCGAAGGCGAAAGATCGGGCGCGGGCGTCTCTTCGATCACCTTCTGATTCCGGCGCTGCAACGAGCAATCGCGCTCGCCAAGCGCGATCACACCGCCTTTGCCGTCGCCGAAGATCTGTACCTCGACATGCCGAGCCTTGGAAACGAAGCGCTCCAGATAGACACGGGCATCATCAAAGCTTGCTTTTGCCGTGCGTTGCACGCTGTCGAAGGCGGTCTTCAGGCTCATGGCATCGTCGCAGAGCTGCATGCCGATGCCGCCGCCGCCGGCCGTAGACTTCAGCATAATCGGATAGCCAATCTCCGCCGCGGCAGCGAGCGCCGCTTCGCTGGTTTCGACGAGGTCGCTACCCGGAAGCAGCGGCACCCCGCTTGTGCGCGCCAATTCGCGCGCCGTGTGCTTGAGCCCGAAGGCGGCGATATTGTCCGGCGTCGGCCCGATGAAGACGATGCCTTCCTTTGCCAGCCGTTCGGCAAAACCGATGTTTTCCGACAGAAATCCATAGCCGGGATGCACCGCCTCGGCGCCGGTTGCCTTGCAGGCGGCAATGACGGCGTCGATATTGAGATAGCTTTCCAAGGCCGGCGCCGGGCCGAGCCTGACGGCTTCGTCGGCCATCAGGGATGCCTTTGAGAAACGGTCTGCATCGGAATAGACGGCGACGGAGGCAATGCCCATGCGCCGCAGCGTCCCGATGATCCGGACGGCGATCTCGCCGCGATTGGCAATCAATATTTTCTTGAACATCTCAGGCCTCACCGTCCCATACGAGGACCCGGATCGGCGTCGGGTCGAAGCCGTTGCAGGGATTGTTGATCTGCGGGCAATTCGAGATGACGAGGAGCACATCCATCTCGGCCTTGAGCTCGACATAGTCGCCAGGAGCGGAGATGCCGTCGACGATCGTCATCTCACCTGATGGTTCGATCGGCACGTTCATGAAGAAATTGATGTTGGGCACGACGTCGCGCTTGCCCATGCCGTGCTTTGAGACTTCCAGCACGAAATTGTCTCGGCAGGCGTGAAGATATTTCGTGCCATGGCCGAAGCGAACGGTATTGCTCTCGCAGGAGCAGGCGCCCGCCGATGTGTCATGACGGCCGCAGCTGTCGGCAGTCATCGTCAGCATGACGCGCCCCTCGTTGGAGATGATCCGGGTGCCCGTGGTGATATAGGCGGCGCCCTGTTCGCGCATCGTGTCCTGGTTGGAGTAGCGCTCGGAATAATCCCCGGCATTGTAGAACAGCGTGTCGATCGCCTGCTGGCCGTAGCTGTCCTCGATGCGCAGCGTCTGGCCCTTGCGCACGATGGTCGAGAAGGGAGCCTCGGCGGCGATGAAATGATCCTGCACCGCCTTGTCGAGCGTGCGGGAAGGCGCGGTCTGGATGAAATCGCTCATGATCGTTTCTCCCGGCTCAAAGATTGGCGAAGGCGTTGTTTTCAAAGCCGCGCACGGCTTCGGCGGTAGCTGTCCGGCACAGATCGTCTTCAGCGATCGGCTGGGCGGCAATGCGGGTCACCGTCACTGGTTTCGGCGCGTAATGCGGGTTTGGATCGAGCGGATGAGGGCAGTTGGAAAAGCCGACGATCATGTCCATTTCGGCGCGAAGATGGATATAGTCGCCATCGTGCAGTAGTTCCGGCTTCCACGCGAACTTGCCGTCCGCATCGACCCGGACGGGCGCGAAAAGCGTGAAGGCGGCGGGAATATCGCGCCGATCCAGGCCTGCTTTCGTTGCGAGCAGGATGAAGTTATCGCGGCTGTTGCGCAGACCTTGGCCATATTTTGCCTCGTTGGAGGCGGCGGTGGAGCCTCCCATCAGGCAATCATGGGCGCCGGACGAATCTTCCGTCACCGAGAACATGACGCGGCCCATGTCGGAAAAGATCACGCGGCCCTTCGACAGCGCCGTCGTCCATTGCACCTTGACCGTATCGACAAGGTTCAGCCGCTCGCTCGGATCCGCCGCGTTCCAGGCAATCAGCGATATGGCGGAAAAGCCCTGCTCCTGCGCAATGCGCAGCGTCTCGCCCGTCTTGACACGCGTCGACCAGTACCAGCCCCCGGGCAACGTCTCGCGGTGGAGGACAAGGGCCGGGTCGATGGGCGGGGCGGGAAGCGGGCTTGGCGCCGGCAATGCCTTTGGCGCGAATTCCAGCCCCTTCCTTTGATGGTTTTCATACCGCGCTCGATTGGTGGCGATTTCTTCCGGCGAACGTCTGAGGTGCTGCATGGCTAAATATCTCCCGATGGTGCCAGGTCGTCCGGGCGGTGCCCCAGGGAAGAGACCGGGCCGTCCCGGTCGGGGCCAAAGATCGAGGCTGCGCCGGCAATGCGCGGCGGCCAAATGGAAATGTCCTTGGTAATGGTCGCGCCATAGCGCTCCTTCTCCTCCGGCCGGTCGCGGCGGCGCTCGAAGGCGACGACGCGGGTCGCAAGCGTGAAGGCCTCGCGCATGTCATGGGTCACCATGACCACGGTCATCTGCGTCTCGTGCCAGAGGCGCTTCATCAGCGTATGGATTTCGGCACGGATGCCCGGATCGAGCGCACCGAAGGGTTCGTCGAGCAGCAGCACTTTCGGCCGCATGATGAGCGCCTGGGCAAGCGCCAGGCGCTGCTGCATGCCGCCGGAAAGCTGGGCCGGATATTTGTTCTCGGCGCCGGCAAGACCGACTTCCGCAAGAAGCCCGCGCGCCTCCTCAATGGCGTTCCGGCGTGCCGAGCCGAACAACCTCGCCTTGTAGCGCGAAGCGGCGAGCTCCTTGCCGAGCAGCACGTTGCCGAGTGCTGTCAGATGCGGAAAGACCGAATAGCGCTGGAAGACCACGCCGCGATCGGCGCCGGGTTCCGCAGGCAGGACCGCGCCATCAAGCAAGATCGTCCCGCGTGTCGGCTGCTCTTGCCCCAAAAGCATGCGCAGGAAGGTGGACTTGCCGCAGCCGGAGGGCCCGACGAGCGCGACGAAGGCACGCGAGTCGACCGTCAGCGAGACATCCTCGAGCACGATCTGGTCGCCATATTCCTTCCAGACTTTTTCGATTTTGAGTTCGCTCATGCCTGCTTCTCCAGTTCGGACCAGGGGAAGACGGCGATGCGGATGCGATCGAGCAGGTAGTTCATGAGCACGGCAAGCAGCGTGATCCAGACGACATAAGGAAAGATCACGTCCATTGAGAGGTAGCGGCGAACGAGGAAGATGCGGTAGCCGAGGCCAGAATCGGATGAGATCGCTTCGGCGGCGATGAGGAACAGCCAGGCCGGGCCGAGCTGAAGTCTGAGGCAGGTTATCAGCCGCGGGAGGATCTGCGGCAGCACGACACGAAGGGCGATCTGCCAGGATGAGCCGCCAAGCGTCTCGGCCTTGACGATCTGTTCGCGCGGCAGTTCCAGCGCCTTCAGGGCCAGATCCCGGACCATCGTCGGTGCGACTCCGATGACGATCAGGGCGATTTTGGAGGTTTCCCCAAGGCCCATGACGATGAAGAGGATGGGCAGCAATGCCAGCGGCGGGACCATGGAAATGACGGCGACGAAAGGCGAAAGAAGCGCTCTTAAATAGGGCAGCATGCCGATCAGCATGCCCAGGCAAAGCGCGATCGCAGTGGAGATGCCAAGGCCGGAAAGCAGCCGGACGAGGCTTGCCCCGGTATCGGACCACAGAAGGTAATCTCCCGTGCGCGGATCGGCGATGAAGGCCATGCGGTTGATGGCGTCGGCAAAGCCGGCGAAATTCGGAAGCAGCTTGTCATTGGCGTTTTCGGCAAGCCTTGAGGCAGAGCCGATCGCATAGGCAATGATGAGCAGCGCAAACGGCAAAAGCGTCAAGGCAAGCTGCGCACCGGGACTTGGCTTGGTATTGATCCAGCGCATGAAAGGCTCCGCGGAAAGGCTGGCGGCGCTGGCGCGCCGCCGTTCAAGGAAGCTCAGAGCGACCCGTCGGTGGCCGACTTCATGTAGGCTTCGGTGAAGCGAAGCTTGACGTTGTTGCCGTCGCCTAGGACCTTGCCGTCGGGCATTTCGATGCCGATGACATCGGCGGAAGGCGCGCCATTGCCGAGAAGCCCCTTCTGGAAGAGGAAGTTGCGCACCAGATCCATGGTCTTCGGCAGGTTTGGCGAGGCGGTGAAGGAAAGCGCGTCGGCAGGCTTGTCGAAAAGCCGGGTTGCGGCGAGCTGCGCCTCGAAGCCCTTGAGGTCGGTGCCCGATGCCTTGCCCATGGCCTCGCGGGCAGCCTTGCCCTCCGGCGTGTCGGCCTTCGTCAGCGCGGCCGTTTCATACCAGATGCCGGCGAGTGCCTTGCCGAAATTCGGGTTGTCCTTGAGCACATTGCTGTTGGCGACCATCAGATCGATGATCTCGCCGGGGACCTGCGAACTGTCGAAGACTTTCTTGGCTGTCGGGTCCTCGAGGATGGTCGAAACCAGCGGGTTCCAGGTGACAACAGCCGAGACGTCAGGCGTCTTGTACGCTGCGACCATATCGGCATCCGAGGTGTTGACCACCTTCACGTCGCGTTCGCTGAGCTTGATGCTGTCGAGGGCACGGGCGAGCAGATAGTGCGAAACGGAATATTCGACGAGGTTGACGTTCTGGCCCTTGATGTCGGCAAGGCTCGTCTTGTCCTTGAGGATGACGGCATCATTGCCGTTCGAGAAGTCGCCGACTATGACGGCCGTCGTATCGACACCGCCGGCAGCGGGAATCGACAGGCCGTCCATGTTGGTCAGCGTCACCGCGTCGAAGGCACCGGCCGTATACTGGTTCATCGACTCGACATAGTCGTTGAACTGGGTGACCTCGATATTGATACCGTATTTATCGGCCCATTTCTTGACGATGCCGTGGTCGCTCGCATAGCCCCAAGGCATCCAGCCGACATAGATCGACCAGGCGACCTTGAAGCTGGTCTTCGGCGCAGCACTGGCGACGGAACCGAGCCCGAGGGCCAGCGAAACGGACAGGGCTGTAACGGAAAGGATTTTCGAAAAAGTCTGCATTGAAATTCCCCTTTTGCTTTTGTCAAAAAGGGATCGGCAAAGACCATCGCGCCGCCAATCCCTTGGCTTACGAGGTCTCCCGGGCTTTTATCCCGCCGTGCATCCGGTGGGATTTCTCCCCCAACCGGTGGTGGCTCTCGGACCAGCCACGCTCCATGTGAAGCGCCGGAACCCTAGCCACCAACTCAGCAAAACCCGAAGCAAGCGGCGTGCCAGATCGTAACCTATTGATTTCGTTGCTGGGAGGATGTCACGGTTCTGGTGAAAAATTAAGCAACAGAAAAATTTGCATGAACGGTGTGCATATTTAAGGGTGCGTTGCGCCCGCTGGATGAGATCGAAATCCAGCTCATTTCGAAAATGTTGGGCTCGGGGTATCGCTCTCTCCGTTACCGAATCCCGCATATGTCCGACTTGGCACAAGGCTGAGAATTGCCTCAACGTACCAGTGCATCCTTGGGAAAACCGGCAGCGAGGCTATCGATGAAACTGCGGACCGCTGGCGGAAGACCGCGGCGCGTCGTGAACACAATATGGACCAATCCCTTCACCCCGCGCCAGCTCGGCAATACGCGCACGAGTTCGCCCTGCTCGAGCGCTTGCCGGCAAGTGTGATCGGGCAACAATGCGACGCCCAGCCCTGCGAGCGCGGCTGCCCTCACGGCAGTAAAGTCGGCGCAGCCCATTCTCGGCTCATGGCGAAACACGTGCGTCTGGCCCTCCTCCGTCTCGAGAAACCAATTGACCTCACCCTGGTCATCCGTCGTCGAAAGCGTCGGTTGGGTCGACAGGTCATTGAGGCTGTGGATGCGGGCGGCGACCTGTGGGTTTGCGACGAGAATCCGGACCGAATTTCCGAGCGACCTCATGGTCAGCGACGCATCGCCATCGAGCGATGTTCGGACCCGGAGCGCGACATCGATCCGTTCCTCGATGAGGTTGACCGGCCGATCGATCGCGACGAGTTGCAGGCGCACCTTCGGATGCCGAGCCAGGAATTGCATCACAAGCGCGGAGATCGGCTCGACCAGTCCCGTCGGGCAGCTCATACGGATCAGGCCATGTGGCTCCGATTGAGCTTCGGCCACCAGGGCTTCGGCGCGCTCTGCTTCCGCCAGCATCGCCTTGCAGCGCTCATAGAAGGATTGGCCGATGTCGGTCACCCGAAAGCGGCGGCTCGATCTTTCAATCAGCCGCACCCCGAGCCGTTCCTCCAGCCCCGCAACCCGCCGGCTCAGCTTCGACTTCGGCTCGCGCAGAGCTCGCCCCGCGGCAGCGAACCCGCCGTGGGCGACGACCTCGGCAAAGTAGAATAGATCGTTGAGGTCAGATCGCATCGACGTTCTCCATTTGGAACGATGAGTATCAAATTTGCCTGCTATTTGCAGCATCGTTCTGCTGGCATGTTCTTTTCAACGGCAACGAGCCGTAACAAAGGAGCATGACAGTGAGCAGGAAATTCGAAAACAAGGTCGTGATTGTAACCGGCGGCACGAGCGGCATTGGCCTTGCCACCGCAAAAGCTTTCTCCCAGGAAGGCGCTGCGGTCTTCATCACGGGCCGGCGCAGGGAAGCGCTCGATGCTGCCATTCGGCAGATCGGCGGCCGTGTCAAAGGTGTGCAGGCCGATATGAGCAAGCTTGTCGATATCGACCGCCTGTATGATGCTGTTCAGCAGGAGCATTCGCACATCGACGTGGTTTTTGCGAATGCCGGCGGCGGCGAGATGGTGCCTCTCGGCGCGATTACCGAAGAACACTATCAGAAGACATTCGACACCAACGTGAAGGGCACGCTCTTCACCGTTCAGAAGGCGCTGCCGCTCCTGCGCGATGGCGGCTCGATCGTCCTCACCTCGTCGATCACGAGCATCTCCGGCACACCTGCCTTCAGCGTCTACTCGGCAACCAAGGCTGCCGTGCGCAATTTCGCCCGCAACTGGATCCTCGATCTCAAGGATCGCCACATTCGCGTCAATGCCGTCAGTCCCGGCGTCACCGAAACAGCCGGTCTCGACGAACTCTTCGGCAATGGTGAGAGCGCCGAGAACACGAAGAACTACCTCGCGAGCCTCATTCCCGCCGGCCGCATCGGGCAGCCCGAGGAGATCGCCAACGCAGTCCTCTTCCTAGCATCCGAAGAGGCCTCCTTCATAAACGGTATCGAACTCTTTATCGACGGCGGTCAAGCCCAGATCTAAGGCATGATCGCAAGGAGAACGACCACGTCAGGCATCGCAACGATGCTTGATTAGTCTCCGCCCGTTGAAGACGTTTTACAGGCCTGAGTCCGATCGTTGGAGCGGTGTCGCTATGGCATGGCGCGCTCGCTCCTCGACGATCCGGGCGCGGATTTCTGCGAATGAATGCTGTCTGAATGGTGCCTTCAGCTTCCATTCCAGGGACAGGTTCTAGAAGAGAGACGTTCAACCGCGGTCCTATCCGCCTCAGGAGATATAGTCATGATCCGCACGTCTATCATTGCAACCGCACTCGTCGCACTCGTCGGCATCACCGCCGCAGCCCCCGCCATGGCCAATGATGTGCGTATCGAACAATATGGCTGGTCGAACTCCGCAGGCGGCGCTCAGGAAGGATACGGAAACCGGATCAGAACCTATCAGAACGGTGGCTACAACCGGATCATCGGCCATCAATATGGTCGTCACAATCTTTCGGCGGTCGGTCAGGAAGGCAACGACAACTATGGCGCTACTTATCAGAACGGCAACCGCAACGTAGCCGGCATCGGTCAGTTCGGCTCCAACCATACGACCATCCTTACCCAGGACGGCAATGGCAATATCGCGGCCGGCGTACAGGTCGGTCATGGTTGCAGCGCCAATGTCAGCCAGGGCGGTAACGGCAATGTCGCGGCCTTCGTCCAGGCATGCCCTTAAGGCGCGGACGCGACTGCGCAACGACAAAGATACCAGGATACCAACTGCAGGCCGTTAGGAGGATGACCCATGGCAAATAACATCAAATATCCGCGCCACCTGATGGCGATTCTAGCATTGGTCCTGCTTCCCGTCGGCGCCGTAGCGGCCATGACTGCGGCCAATCAATCCGACGGGGCGCAGCTTTGCGAAATCAAGGCAACGCCTGGAGCAGGTATGGTGAGACTGGATGCGCTCGTCCACGCCGACAAGCATGTCGGCGGGACCTACACTTTCCATGTCGAAAAAGCCGGAAACGGTGGAAGTTCCGCCATCAACCAAAGTGGCGATTTCGACGCCAAGGCGGGACAGGCAGCAATTCTCAGTTCCGTTTCGCTCGACTCCAAAGGAACGGAATACAAGGCGACGCTGGATGTCGTGATCGGAAATAAGAGTTTCAGCTGCACAAAGCAGAGCGGCGACGACTGATCGGCCTACAAGACCCCGCAAATTCCCCAAAAGGGCGCCGACTTTCGGCGCCCTTTTGTTTTCCATCAGCCTGAAATGACTGAACGAGAACTGAACGGGTAATTCCAAATTGGTTCAGCCGCGAAATGCGAGAGTTGATCATCGGCCAAGGCAGCCGACACATGGAGATCAGGATGACCCGCAACGTGTTTAAGATCCTTACCGTCACCCTTCTTGCCGGGACCCTGGGGCAGGTGGCATTGGACGCCCCAGCCTATGCTGGCGGCCGGATCTCGTTCAACCTCGCGCCGGATAATGCCGAGGATGCCAATATTTTCTCCACCGGATTGCGGGTCTATTCGCTCTACCGCGATCTGAAGGGCGCCGATATCCGGCAGCTGGGACGGGGAAATGCGGCCGGCATCGCTCAGGCTGGCCGCGGTAACGTCGGCTTCATCCAGCAACGGGGCAATGGACATTCCGCGACCTTGCAGCAGAATGGCAATAACAATGCCTATGGCATTTTCCAATACGGGCGAAATACGGAAACCAACGTGGTGCAGGATGGCGATAACGGTATTGGCGCTACCTTCAGCTATGGCTGGTAAGTAATCTAATAAGGCAATCTAAAGCAGATCGAGAGTAGTGGTCATCCATCGAACTCCGGTCAGGCTCTCTATCTCTAGAATTGGGCCATGTAGGGGAAATCTCTTTTCAGCCCGTTTCAGTTGCAAAGATTCATGCAAGAATACGCATCCGATTATTCTACTTTTTGAGCTGCACAATGCCTGAAGAGATCGAGGTTGATACCGATAAGTTGCGCGAAGCTATCGACGAGGAGATCGAGCGGAAATCCGCCTCGCTTCTGCGTTTCATCGCGCTGACGACGGCGTTCTTTGCCGCGCTCGCGGCAATCGGCTCCCTTCTGGCGGGAGGCTCGATCAACGAGGCGCTGGCTTTGAAGACCGAGGCGGCTCAAAAGCAGGCCCAAGCCTCCGATCAGTGGGCTTATTATCAGGCGAAAGGCATCAAGGCCGCGATCCTGAAATCGCAGATGGAGCTGCTCGCCGCGCAAGGCAAGCCGGTGGCGCCGGATCTCGATGAAACGAGCCGGCGATATGCGGATGAAGAAAAATCAATCAGCGCTGCAGCCAATGAACTTGAAAAAATGCGGGATGAGAAGGATGAGGAAGCCAATCTCCTTATTCACCGTCATCACTACTACGCCTACGCGGTCGCCATGCTGCAGGTGGCAATCGCATTGGGTGCGGTGGCAGCCCTGACCCGCCGGCGCCCGGCGTGGTGGGGATCCGCGGCTCTGGGTCTTGTGGGTGGCATGCTTCTATTATGGGCCTGGGTCGCGAGGTAATTCAGCCTTCGCCGTCAAACGCTGCGTCAAAACCAGCCCTTCACCTTGAACCAAACCAGTGGGATGACGGTGCTCAATATGATGACCGCCCAACCATATTGATATCCCCAAGCCCAATCATATTCGGGTATGTTCTTGAAGTTCATGCCGTAGATGCCGGCAATAAGGGTTGGGGGAATGCCCGCGATCGACACGATGGTCAGAACCTTGAATATGTCGTTCTGAGCGATGCCGATCAATCCGACCAGAGCGTCCAGCACGAACTGGACTTTGTTGGAAAGTTGCTCTTCATAATCCACGAGCGAGTGGATATCTCGGCATAGCCCTAGCAGACGCGGCTCGAGATCTTCCGACCAGCTCTTGGCTTGCTGTTCCGTATAGGTCACAACACGTCCGAGACCCTGCAGACCGTCTCGAATCTCGGAGAGGCGGTCTCCCAGACGCCCCACCTGGCGTAATTGTGCTCGCAGCAGCTTGTTGGCACGGGCTGCATGGTGGCCGCGAGGATCCTCCGCGCGAAAGGCGCTTGTTGAAAGGCCGTTGAGCTCTCCTGCCAGATGCTCAAGGGCATCGGCGACGCGGTCGACGATGTCCTCGCAGAGCAGGGTGAACACTTCAAGGCTCGATGTCGGCGCATCCTGTGCGGCAAAGCTGGCCGCAACCGCGTCCACCGCCGGCAATGTCATAAACCGGACTGTGACGAGGCGATGCGCAGATAAAACGAAGCCGATAGGAGGGGTTGTGTCGGCTCCCTCCGGATGTCGGGCGGCCGATGGCGTGCTCATATAGAGCACGCCATGCTGATTTCTCAGCCGGCTCGACGTTTCGATTTCACTGAGAGCGCCCAGGGAAGGGAGGGGAGCACCAACGGCTTCTTCCACCTCCCTCAGCTCGGCGCTGGTGGGGCTCAGGAGGTCGATCCATGTAGCGTCTGCTAGCGCTTGCGGCTTGCCCTTTTTATCCGCTTGCGGCACCGGGAAAACACTTAGCATCTCTCGTGGTCACTCCCTGCAGTGTGGCGAGGAGCTCTCGCCTCGTTTGAAGACTGCGGCGACGACCGACCGTCGCTTGTCGAATTTCCGGACTTTGCCTTCACGAGACTCACTGCTGATCGCAGATCGGGATCGGCCGGGCAGGCGGTGCGGGATGGTCCTTCTTATACTGGACGATGATCGGCTCGAGGGTCTCCTTGGGCCAGAACTTGGGCGTGCCGATTTCCTTCAGGCAGGATTCGTTCCAGTACAATCCGGATTGGGCAGGGGAATGTCCGGCCGCAACGGCCTTGGCAACCGCCTTGATGTCCGAGGATTCGGGATAGATGTAAAGCGTCGTCGGATTGTCCTTCACCATGGAGATGATCTGATTGGCATCCGAGGCTGACCAGCTTGTGCAGCCGTCGCTGCGGCCACCGGCATATTCGACCAGCTTGCCGAGCGGAACATATCCGTCCCGGTTGGCATAGGGGCTCTGTGGGTCTTTCTTCATGCAAATGCCGGCGACCTTGGCGGCCGCATGTCCGCCGATGGCCCGCTGCCGCGCATTGGCGGTTTCGCCCTCACCGTCAAACTGGAGGAAGGTGCGAAGGTAGGCGACCTCCTTCGCTTGCGAGAGCTTGTAGTAACCCTTGAAGGTCGTCTTCGTCTCTTCCGTCACATAGGAGCCGCCCATCGTCAGGTTGGAATCCATCGCGTTGCCGAAGTTCTTCGCACACATGCGGCCATTACCGAAATCGGCAACACCTTTGAGATCGCGACCGCTGCCATGGCCCGATGAGACGACACGAAAGGTCTGAGTCGCTTCGCAGACGATATAGAAGCGGCCTGCCGACTTGCCGTCATTCGGCGTGTTCGGACGAGTGGCGTCCATGGCGAAGTAGCAGGGATTTTTGACCGCGCCTTCGCTTACTTTCCGCATATAGAGCGCACGGGCTCTCTGCAAGACCGGCAGGGCAATCTGCCCGTCACCCGCGCCGACATAGGCGCCCAGCCATGCCGGAATATCCGGCTGCCGGGTCGCTGCCAGTGATTGCGATGTGGCAGGGATGACGAGGGCGAGGGAGCAAAGGCTGAGCATCTGGGCGACGCTTCGAAGGGCATATCTCAACCGCACGGAAATGGTTCTCCTATCAAATATCCTGGATCTACACCCGGCGCTGCCGGCTAAAGCGGGTTTGACAGCGAGCCTGCCCCACAAGCCCGGCTGTCATGCGCTCGAATCCAGAAATCATATTTGTGCGCTGCTTTGCTGAACGAGACCCTAACAGGCGCGGGAATCTCTGCTGACTAGGAAAATTCTGTGCCTGCGATTCATTTTCTCTGCCGGTTTGCGTCAGCATTCTTCAGCGATCGCGGCGCAAATATGGCGGAGCTCAGGTCCCTCTGATGCGAAGAAAACATTGCACATAGCCAGGGTAACATCGTCAGGTCGCGGCCGCATCAAGGCGAAATAGAAAAGGGCCCCGAAGGGCCCTTGTGATCGATCGGCGCGAAGCTTAGCGCTGGAGGTTGACCAGCACGTCCAGCAGGTCGGCGCCCGTCTGGAACACCTTGGAATTGGCCGTGTAGCTCTTCTGCGCCTGGATCATGTCGGTGAGCTGGCCGGCCAGGTCGACATTCGATGCTTCCAGCGAGTTGGACTGGATGTAGCCGAGGCCGTTGCTGTTGGCGAAGCTCGTGACGGTAACGCCGGAATCGGCATTGGCCTGATAGACGTTGCCGCTCATGAGCGTCAGTTTGTCCGGGCTTGCAACGGTTGCCAGCGGAATCTGGTAGATCGCCTTCGGATCGCCTTTCGCATAGTTGGCGTAGACGACGCCGTTCTTGTCGATCGTTACACCAGTGACGGGTGCAGCTGCTTGCCCATTGGTGGACCCGGTGGAAGCGAAAGCCGAGGCTTTCTGGGTCATTTTGGTCAGATCCATTGCGATCGACCCAGCAGTCTTCGGATCGGTGATCGTAAAGCTTCCGCCGCTCGTCATGTTTCCGTTTGTATCGAAGGTCAGCG
Organism: Martinezella sp. CNPSo 3959; assembly: GCF_057784355.1. Classification (NCBI taxonomy): domain Bacteria; kingdom Pseudomonadati; phylum Pseudomonadota; class Alphaproteobacteria; order Hyphomicrobiales; family Rhizobiaceae; genus Martinezella; species Martinezella sp. CNPSo 3959. The sequence goes on along the minus strand of NZ_JBXSOV010000013.1, from coordinate 42,106 downwards.
TGCTCGTTGCTACAGGACCAGATGAATAGGGGAAGGATGAGCCGGTACCCGTCGCCGCGTCGGCATTGCGGTAAACGGCGACCTGCCATTGATCCGTCTTCGGCGGCGTTGTGGTGATGTCGGCAGCCTGCGTCTTCGTATAATAGATGTCATACATGACGGTGTTGCCGAGTTTGTCGTAGGCAACCACCGAGCTTTTCTGAGTGTTCGACGTAGTTGTCGCCAAGTTTGCGCTCGGTAGCGTCTCGGTTGCGCTAGGCACCACAACCTTAGCACCCGAATTCAGGTTACCGGTAAAGCTGCCGGAGGTCGAAGGAGAGTTGGCAAGGCCGCTCTGGTTGACGTTGATCGGCACGAGGCCATCGAAACCGTTGACGACAACAGCGGGCGCGCCGGAGGCGTAGGAATAACCCATCAGGGTGTAGCCGGCGGAATTGACGAGGTTGCCATTGGCATCGGGGGTGAAGTCACCCGCGCGTGTCAGAACCGTCTTGCCGTCGGCGCCCTGCACGACGAAGAAGCCAGCGCCTCTGATCGACAGATCGGTGCCGGAATTGGTGGATATGGCATCGCCCTGCTGCATCACCGAATAGCTGACATTCGTCTCGACGCTACCGGAATTGTAATTGCCGCCGCCCGAGGGCAGGATCAACGACGAAAAGCTGGCCGTTGCCGACTTGTAGGCCGTTGTGTTGACGTTCGCGATGTTGTCCGACACGGTGCTAAGCTTATTTGCTTGCGCGTTCATGCCTGAAACGGACGTTTTCATGCTACCAAAGATGCTCATTGGTTCCTCGCACGTTGCTGATGCCGCCACGATAGCGAGGGTGACTTGTGTGAAACTGGCTTTTTCCTGTGTTGCAAAGTCGAGAAAAGTTTTCCGCTTCGATAATCGACGTGCGGCGGAGCTTTGAATTCCGGTGAGGCTGTTAAGTCGCGGACCGTGCCTATTGCGCGGGCAAATGCGGGGCAGGAAAGTCCAGCACGCGGCTGGTATAGCTTTCGATCAGCGCACTGAACGGCGTGCCGTCCGGCAGCTTCAATACGGCGTGATGTTCGAGAAGAAACGGAGGTAGGGCGAGAGGCGCGCCGGCGGATGGCGGGAGATCGACACCGGTGTCCCAACCTTGCGGGAGAGGCGGCCAAAGCAACTTTGCCGACAGATTCGTGCGGGAGAAATTAAGGGCCTGAACGGCCCGACCGAAGGCGACGTCGCTCGTTTCAAGGGCCTTGTTCATATCTGCCGTAAGCTTTGCCGGCACATACCAGTTATCCGCCTCCGACAGCACGCGATCGCCGCATGCGAGGCGCACGCGGCGATAGGCGACAGGCTCGTCAGCTCCGACCGCCAACAGTTTCCGGATTTCAGCACCGGCAGGCTTATCCTGGCCGCGCACGCGCTGTGCAACGATTTTCGAGCCTTCCGGGGCAAGCTTATGCGCAGCGCACCAGCGATCGAGCGTCAGCGTGGCGCTGGCATTGCTGAGGAGATCGGCATTCAGTGTCTGCAGGATTGCCAGCGCTTCCAGACGCGAGGTCGGCGTGTCGGGCCACCGAGAAACAACTGCCATCTCCTGCGCGATCGCAGTCTGCGCGCCAAGGGCAATGGCGAGGGAACTGCCGAGAGCGATCATACGGACGAATGACGGGGGCTTTGATGGCATGCGCTGAAATCCTCCGGCGGATTTGATTTTACGGCCGAGGCCTTATGGCTGATTAATATGTCGCTGGCATAAATGGCAGGCCCGCCGCCATTGGCAAGACCCGAAATATTGGGAAGGCGCGTCTACGATCCGATTGCGTTCAGACCTGTGACGGCCATCCGAATAAGGCCGGCCGTGGCGACAAAAGCCAGAGCGGAGACGAACAGCGCTGCCAGGATCATCAGGCCATCCCGTGCCATCAGGGCGACCGCGATCGCCACGAGGGCAACGACCGGCAGATAGTTGCCGAGCGGGATCGGCAAGGCAATGGCGATCGCCAGCAGGAAGATCGGGAACGAGAGCAGCCATTGCATGGTTGCGCCCGTAAAAAGGGCCAGCCGTCCAGGACGAACGGCCGTCTCGATCCTGGCGAGGATCGGCGCGCTGTAACGCACGGTGAGTTCCACGATTGATGGCGAAAGCCTGCGCCGGCCGAGGAAGGCCGGCAGCCATATGGTCCGGCGACCGATTGCAATCTGCGCCGCCACCAGGGCAAGCGCACTGCCGAATACGACGCCGAACGGTCCCGGTATCGGGATCAGGGCGGGCAGGGCGAGAAAGAGAATGGTGAAGGCCGTGCTCGTGTGCCGGAGGCAGCAGAGCACTTCACCCACCGAAATACCGCCTTGCTCATGGGCGAGCCTGGCCAGGTCGCGCAGCCGAGCCGATGCGGTATCGTCATGCCGCGTGGTGCCAGCCGTCTGTTGCGTCATCCGACGTCACCGGATGTGGCTGATGTAGGTGTAGCCTCAGGCTTCATCGGCAGCTTCCCCCTTTCCTTGGATGAGCTTGATGACGGGCGCACAGTCCGGATTGCTTTTGTCGAGCAGATCGGCAGGGCTGCTCCAGCCGGTCGAGAGGCCGATGACGGTGGAAACTGTCCAGAAGGTGTCTTCGGAGGCGCGCCGCGCCAGGGCAGGGACTTCGGACGAAAGACATGCTTGCGATTGCCTGAGGGTCTCGGCCGGCTGACCGGCGGCAACGGCGTGCCGCTCGATCTCGGCTTGCAGAGGACCGAGGGCGAAAGTTGCAAAAAGGGCTGCGAGGAGATTGGAGATCATGTCTGTACCTTGTCGGAGATCTGTTCGAAGCGGGGAGGGACGTGCCCCGGAGTAGGGGCACCCCATGCATCAGGCGCTTTCGGCCTTGTCGCGCGTCTTCAGCAGGCTCCAGCCGACGCCGCTTGCAATGATGGCGAAGGTGATGCCGAGCGAGAGGGCGGCGGGGAATTTTTCGAGACCCAGCATGTCGGCGACGAAGATCTTCGAACCGATGAAGACGAGCACGATGGCGAGCGCCGGCTTCAGATATTGGAAGCGGTGGATCATGGCGGCGAGCGCAAAATAGAGGGCGCGCAGGCCGAGGATCGCGAAGATATTCGACGTGTAGACGATGAAGGGGTCGGTGGTGATCGCGAAGATCGCAGGAACCGAATCCACGGCAAAGATCACGTCTGCCACTTCGATCAGCACGAGCGTCATGAAAAGCGGCGTGATGAACCAGACCATCTTACCGGTCTGCGGATGCGGCTGCTTGATGAAGAAGCGTTCGTCGTGATGATTTTCGGTGACGTTGAAGCGGCTGCGCATGAATCGCACCAGCGGGTTCTTCGACACATCCGGCTCGGCATCCTTCACGACCAGCATCTTGATGCCGGTGATGATAAGGAAGGCCGCGAAAACATAGAGCAGCCACGAGAATTCGGCCACCAGTGTCGCGCCGACGCCGATCATGATCGCGCGCAGCACGATGACGCCGAGAATGCCCCAGAAGAGCACGCGGTGCTGATAGAGGCGGGGCACGGCGAAGAAGGCGAAGATAAGGGCAATAACGAAGACGTTGTCGAGAGCCAGCGTTTTTTCGACGACGAAGCCCGTCATATAGGCAAGGCCGGAATCGGCGCCGAGATACCACCATACCCAGCCGCCGAAGGCGAGGCCAAGGGTGATATAGAACACGGAGAGCTTGATGCTCTCGCCGACGCCGATCTCCTTGTTTTCCTTATGCAGGACGCCAAGATCGAAAGAGAGAATGGCGATGACGAGCGCCAGGAAGCTCATCCACATCCAGAGTGGCTTTCCCAGCCACTCGACGAAGAGCAAAGACGTTTCCATGAGAGAAAACCCCTGTCGGCGCGGTGTCGGAAACGGTCCGACATCGCAAGAGCGCCGACGGCTCTCACCAGAGGGGCCCGGACCAGCGGGTTGGCCAATAGCTGGGAAACGACTGTTTGCCTTTCAAGGGGCTTGCGCGCATTTTGCGGCAGAGCGGCAACATCATTTGCCCGTCTCATCCGTGGCCCGACCGATGTGAATGCCGTAAATGCTTGCCCTCTCCTGTGCGACGAAATCCGCCAGGGCGGGGGGAATTTCGACGTGACCGCTGTGCCGCCCGAGGATGTGGAATCCTTTTGGAAGACAGGTTGCGATGCGGTCGATTATCTTTTCATAATCGACAACAAGCATCTCCCGTCCCGCCATGAGGCTGAAAAGCTCCGCGTCGGCGATAACGTGCTCATTTTCGCAGAACCAGTAGGAGGAGATCGTCAGGTCGGGAATATAGCCGATCGGTGCCGGCAGGTTTCGTTGCTCGAACTGGAAACGCCCAGGCAGTCCTGCAGCCGATATCAGTTCCCGGGCGAGAGAAAGCTGATGTTCGGATATGTCCAGACCGTGAAGCTGAAGCTCGGGATTGCCGGCGAGATAAGCAAAGGCAAGGCTGAAAGCACCGGAGCCGCAGCCGAGGTCACATACTCTCCTATATTTGTGAACAGTTGCCTCAAGGCTGGTGAGCGCCCGCAGGCATTTCAGGGAATTCCGCATCCCGAATGCACGCATAAAGGCATCGGCGGCGCGGCTATAGTCGAATATCTCTATCTGACGCCTGCTTTCGACGGCATTGCGCAAGGCGATGGAATCGTTGCTTGGATGATACAGATGATTGCATCTGAGCAGGACTTCGGCAAATTCTTCGAAATGCCGCGTCTGTACATCCGTGGTCATGCAAGCCGATCCTCGCCAAGGAGATTGTCTCTGGTATGATTGGAAGGGCTGTATGCGCAGAAAGCAACCCCTCAAAACTAGCCCTTGACGCTCCACAGGGCACAGCCGCGTAGCGGTGACCGCCAAGCGCCTTCGCCATATCAGCCGTGTGGCAAATGAACCGGAAATCCCTCGAAGGTCTTGAGGGTATCGAGCACGATCGCCGTCTTCACATGCTGGACCGATTCATGCGGAAGCAGCACGTCGTTGACGAAACGGGAGAGATCGGTGAGCCCGCGGGTGGCGACCTTCAGGTGATAGTCCATTTCGCCCGTTAACGCATAGGCTTCCAGCACCTCGGGCAGACCGTTGATGAGCTGCGAAAACCGGCGGGCATTATCGCGATTATGAGTGGCGAGCGTCACCGAAATGACCACGAGCATGTCCAGCCCCAGCTTCTGTCGGTCGAGGTTGGCCTGGTAGCTGCGAATATAGCCCTCCGCCTCCAGCCGTGTGCGGCGGCGCGAGCATTGCGAAGGGGATAGTGCGATGCGTTCACCCAGTTCGTTGTTCGTCAGTCTGCCGTCTTTCTGAAGCTCCTCCAGCAGGCGTAGATCCAGTTTATCGAGCTGTTCTTCCATTGCGAAAAATCCTCAAAATCCTCACGAAACGTGCGTAATATTTGCTCTTTCGGTAAAGATGGCAAGTTTTCACTCACTACGATCGGCGTAGCTTGCATGGCACTGGATTGCGGATGACGACGAATTGACAGGACCGTTTGCATGTATGCGCAGCATTTTAGGTGCGGCGCATACAATCAGGATTGCTTATCGGTTTCTGTTGTGGAATTAGCGGTTGAGAAAGTTGACCTTCTTTTACATGATTGTCATCTGGCTTTTATATGTGGGGAGCGGGAAGCAACCAAACGCAGGGGGTATAAATGCGTAAACTTCTTCTCGCCATGATGTCTGCGACCGTAATGTCCGGCGCAGCCCATGCAGCGACAGTCTATCCGTTGGACCGGGCAACGGTACTCGCCGGCTCTCCGTTCGATTTCAAGGTGGAATTCAGCAAGGTCGTGAAGCCGGAAGACGTGAAGGTCACGGTCAACGGCGAAAGCTACGATGCGGTTTTCGGCAAGGCGGCCGATTTTGTCGCCGAGGAGAAGGGTGCTGAGGACAAGGTTCTCGGATCTGCCCTGATCCTGCGTGGCGTCAAGCTCGCAAAGCCTGGCCAGTACAAGGTCGAGGTTGCTGCTGGCGACGAGAAGAAATCCGTCAATTGGGATGTCTATGGCACTTCGGCGACGCCGAAAGCCAAGAACATCATCTTCCTGCTCGGCGATGGTCTCTCGGTTGCGCATCGCACCGGCGCCCGCCTCATGTCCAAGGGCATGACCGAAGGCAAGGCCAATGGCCGCCTCGCCATGGACGACATCCCGCCGGTTGCCTTCATCGGCACCTCTTCGACCTCGGCGATTGCCACCGACAGTGCCAACACCATGTCGGCCTATATGACCGGCCACAAGTCGGCCGTGAACGCCCTCGGCGTCTACGCCGACCGCACGCCGGCGAGCCTCGACGATCCCAAGGTCGAGACCATCGGCGAGGCCCTGCGCCGCACCGGCAAGAAGTCGCTCGGCATTGTGACCACGGCCGAAGTCGAGGATGCGACGCCGGCAGCGCTCGTTTCCCACACCCGCAAGCGTGGCGACAAGGCCGATATCGTCGGCATGATGTATGACGTCAAGCCGGATGTCCTGCTCGGCGGTGGCTCGGCCTATTTCCTGGCGAAAAGCGTGCCCGGTTCCAAGCGCAAGGACGACAAGGATTATATCGCGCTCTTCAAGGATGCCGGCTATGCCGTTGCGACCGACAAGAACGAATTGGCGGCTGCTGCCGGCTCGAACCAGGACAGGCTGCTCGGCCTGTTCCACACCGGCAATCTCGACGTCACGCTCGACCGCGAATTTCTGAAGAAGGGCACTGTCGACAAGTTCCCGAACCAGCCTGGCCTTGTCGATATGACCAAGGTCGCGCTCGACAAGCTTTCCAAGAACCCGGACGGCTTCTTCCTGATGGTCGAGGGTGCCTCCATCGACAAGATGAGCCATCCGCTGGATTGGGATCGCGCTCTGGTCGATACGATCGAGTTCGACAAGGCCGTTGCCGTCGCCCGCGAGTTCCAGGCCAAGAACCCGGATACGCTTGTTGTCGTCACCGGCGACCACACGCATGGCGTCTCGATCATCGGCACGGTCGACGATAACAAGCCGGGCACGGAAATGCGCGAGAAGGTCGGCACCTATGCGGCGGCCGGCTTCCCGAACTATGAGGACAAGGATGGCGACGGCTATCCGGACCGCGTCGACGTTTCGCGTCGCCTGTTCATGGCCGCCAATAACGGCCCTGATCACTACGAGACCTTCCGTCCGAAGCTCGATGGTCCTTTCGTTCCGGCGATCCAGAACGAGAAGAAGGAATATGTCGCCAACGAAGCCTACAAGGATGTGCCCGGTGCCGTCTTCGTGCAGGGCAATCTTCCGAAGGACGAGGACAGCGGTGTCCACGCCGTCGACGACGTCGTGCTGCAGGCGGCAGGCCCCGGTGCCGAAGGCTTCCGTGGTTACATGGAACAGAGCGATGTCTACCGCGTGCTGGCCGATACTTTCGCGCTCGGCACCGAAAAGATGTAAGTCCTGACAGGCCATGTGAATAGGGCAGGCGGTGTCGAAACCGCCTGTTTTCTCCATTTTTATGAGGGTACGCGATGTCGAAGCATCAGATCGCCACCATCAATCGTCGAGACTTTCTGGCCGCCGCCGCAGCCTTGCCTGTCATGGGCATTGCGGTACGTGCCAATGCCTCGGAGAAACTAGGCTTCGGCGAGCTCTACAAGAGTTTCGGTCCGCTGGGGCTCGAATTTTCCGACAAGGTCAAGCAGTCGAGCGGCAAGGACGTCGCCATCAATGGCTTCATGGCACCGCCCTTGAAGGCGGAGGCGGCTTTCTTCGTGCTCACGGAAATCCCGATGTCGCTTTGCCCCTTCTGCTCTTCCGATGCCGACTGGCCAGATAATATCGTGGTCGTCTATCTCTCGTCCAAGCAGACATTCGTGCAGTACAACGCGCCGATCATGGCGCGCGGCGTGCTGGAGTTCGGTTCGTGGACCGACCCCGAAACCGGCTTCATCAGCCAGCTGCGTCTCAGGGACGCCTCGTTCAAGACCGTTTGATCCTCATGCTCGCTCTCGATGTTTCCGGCCTGAGGATGCAGTTCCCCGGTCTTGCCGCGCCGGTTCTCTCCATCGACCGCTTCCATCTGCCAGCGGGCGGTCGGCTTGCGATCACGGGTGCGTCCGGCTCGGGCAAGAGCACCTTCGTCAATGCGATTACCGGGCTGGAAGACATCAGGGATGGCAGCGTATCCTGGAGCGGAACGGAAATCACGCGCCTCTCCGCCGGCCGGCGCGACGCCTTTCGCGCCCGCAATATCGGCCTTGTCATGCAGGATTTTCATCTGTTTCCCGGACTGTCCGCCTTGGAGAACGTCGTGTTGCCGATCAAGCTGACCCGGCGCCTTGCGGCCAGCGAACGGGAACGAGCGCTTTATCTGCTGGCGGTGACCGGTATCTCCCGGCCGCAGCAAAAGATCGAAACTTTGTCGCGCGGCGAGATGCAGCGCGTTGCCGTTGCCCGCGCGCTGCTGTCGCGTCCGGGCGTCATCGTCGCCGACGAGCCGACCGCCAGCCTGGATCGCCAGGCAGGTAACGAGGTTGCAGAGCTGCTGCTGCAATTGTCGGCAGAAGAAGGGACGACGCTCATCGTGGTCACGCATGACACAGCGCTCGCCGAGAGTCTTGGTCGTCGCATCAATCTGGCAAGCGGGCGCATCGAGGAAGACAGCCAAGAGGTGGCCGCGCAATGATCACCTTCATCCTTGCCGATCTCAGGCGTTTCTGGAGTGGGGCGCTGGCTGTCGTCGTGCTGATTGCCCTGTCGGTCGCGCTGAGCGTGACCGTGACGCTGCAGGAGCGGGCCGTCCGTCTCGGTAGCGCCCGCGCCGCTGAGAAATTCGATCTGCTTGTCGGAGCCGCAGGCAGCGAGACGCAGCTGGCGCTTTCCGCCGTCTTTCTGCAGCCCGCGCCGCTGCCGCTGATGGACGGCGCCGTTCTTTCCCGCCTTGCCAACGATCCACGTGTCGAATTGGCCGCACCCGTCGGCTTTGGCGATTCTGCCTACGGGCATCCGATCGTCGGCACAACCACAGGCCTGATCACGTCCCTTTCGCCATCCCTCTCGCAAGGTGCGATGTTTGCACACCTCGGCGAAGCGGTTGTCGGCTCCGATGTCGCCTTGTCGACCGGTGCGGAAGTCAAGCCGATGCACGGCACGGCTGAGGCAGGCGGCGAAACCCATACGGCCATCGCCTACAAGATCACCGGCCGCATGGCGCCGACGGGAACCGCTTGGGACCGCGCGATCCTGGTGCCGATCCGGGCTGTCTGGCAGTTGCACGGCATGCATGGCGGGGAACATCACGACCATGATGGCGATGAAGCAGATGCGCACGGCGCGGCCAATCCGGAACAAGATCGTGTTGAAGGCCACGAACACGGGCATATCGACGCTGATGCGCCGTTGGATGAGCATTTCGACGCGCAGACGCCTGGCGTGCCCGCCGTTCTCGTCAAGCCGAAGACGATTGCCGATGCCTATCGCCTCAGGCAGGAATACCGCACCGGCACGACCCTTGGCGTCTTTCCCGCGGAGGTGTTGACCAGACTCTACGCGACGCTCGGCGATGCCCGCAGTCTGCTTCTGGCGATCGCGCTCGGGACGCAAGCGATCGTCATTGCCGCCATCGTGCTTGTCACCATCATGCATGTCGGATCCAGGCGGCGGCAGATCGGTGCCTTGCGGGCGCTCGGAACGCCGGTCCGCTCGATCGTCACGCTTGTCTGGGGTGAGCTCTTCATTCTGTTTGCCGCCGGCATCGCGCTCGGCATTGCGTTTGGCTATCTCGCGGCACTGACGATCTCTGCGAGACTTGCGGCTTCGACGGCGGTGCATTTGCCGGTTGGCTTCGTCTTCGAAGATCTATGGCTTGTCGGAGGTTTCGCGGCCGTTGCGGCGATCATCTCTGTCGTCCCGGCGGTCAGTGCCTTGCGCTCCAGTCCCGCTGCGGCGCTCCGCGCCTGACGGCAGCGGTCAAAAGCGCGTCGGTTGGCCGCTCTTTTCCCGTAGGCTTATGTGACGTTTTGATTGCCGATATAGCCTCGCGCAAGGTCTGGTTGCGATAGTTCGTGCGGGGCGAATACTAGTGAACTGCGCTGTGGGGGCGATCTATGATTTCGACGTATCTCGGCTACGTGTCCGCGACAAAGGACATGGCATCGACGCTGGCCGGCATCGCCAAACAGGCGACGGTCAAAAGCGATCAGCAATATTACGATACGCATATCGGCAAAGTTAAGAATGTCGACGAATTTCTGAACGACTACAAGCTATATAGCTATGCGATGAAAGCCTACGGCCTGGAGGATATGACCTACGCCAAAGCCTTCATGAAAAAGGTTCTGACGAGTGATCTCAGCAACACGAGCAGCTTTGCAAACAAGCTGACGGACAGCCGCTATCGGCAATTTGCCGCCGCTTTCAATTTTGGCGGCGCGTCGAAAAATCAATCCGCCCAAAGCGATTCCCAGAAGACCGATACGATCGGGCTCTATGAGCAATCCTTCGCCAATGAAACCACCTTGGCCAAGAAGGAAAGTAAGTTCTACGATACCTGGATCGACAAGGTGTCGAATGTCGACGATATCGTCAACAGCAGCAGGATGACGGACTATATTCTGCGAGCGCATGGCTTGAGCCCCGACAATATATCGAAAACCTTCCTGAAGTCGGTTCTGACCAGCGATGTCAACGACCCCAACAGCTTCGTTAACACGGCGAGCAACTTCTCTTCCGTATCGGTCCAGGCGACATATAAGCTGATTGCGTCGCAGTTCGGCTTCAATGCGGATGGAACGCTTTCCGGCGCGACTGCCCAGACAACGCAGCAAAAGGAAGCCATGATCTCGCGCTATGACAGCATGGTCCCGAATCTGCTGACACCGGCTGCGGCCACCAGCAATGACGACTATTATCGCCAGGCAATCACGAAAGTTCAGTCGCTCAGCGAGATCACTGGCGACAACAGGCTGTTTTCCTATATCAAGACGGCATTCAACCTCGATCCCAAGCTCGCCCCGGTCCAGTTCAACCTAGCCTTCACGAATTCCGACTATGCCGCATTGACCGGAATGGCGGATATGGTCGCGCATTTCCAGTTTGCATCCGACGGAACGCTGCCGGCCGGCCAGCCGGCACAGACGCCGCAGGCCATCGACGATATCTCGATCAAATATTTGAAGCAGGCCAAGGGCGCGAAACAGGCTCTGTTCACCGATGCCGAGAAACACTACAAGACCGCGGTTGGCGAGATAAAGACGATCGCGGACTTCTTTGCCGCCAACGACATAAAGAGCAAGGATCTTCCCACTGTGGAAGATATGGCGCTTCGCGCCTTTGGCATCGGCAAGAATGAGGTCTCCAGAGATCAGCTGCGCAAGATCCTGGAAAGCGATCCCTATGACAGCAAGAGCTATGTCAACTCGCTGAAAGACAGCAGGTTCGTCGAGCTTGCCAAGGCATATAATTTTGACAGCAAAGGCAATCTGCGGGCGCCTGTCACGGCGCTGTCGCAGGCTTCGATCAACAGCTTGATCTCAGCCTATTCCAAGTCGAAGACCTTCGGGCTGACCGGCGAGATGCGGGACAAGGCGGTCAAGGATGCCAAGGACGCGGCGACCGAATTCAGCGAATCGATCGTCAAGATCAAGACCGTCGATGATCTCCTGGCCGACAAGAAGCTGACGGAGTTTATCCTTGTTGCGAACAATATCGATCCCAAGTCAGTCGACAAGGCTACCTTGAAGAAGGCCTTCACCGCGGATCCCGAGGATGCCAAAGGCTTTTTGAATACGCAGGCAGGCCAGCGCTTCAAGGCGATGGTGAACGTCTTCAACTTCGATGCCAAGGGAAATCTGACGACGGCCAAGATCGAGGCGGGACAGAACAAGGGCGCGCGTCTGGCAACCAACGATCTCTATCTTCATCAGACCCTGGAATCGCAACAGGGCGACTCCAACGAAGGCGTCCGCCTCGCCCTCTATTTCCAGCGCAAGGCGCCGCAGGTCAATTCCGTCTACGATATCATGTCGGATCCTGCGCTCTACAATGTGATCAAGACGACGTATTCGCTGCCCGCATCCATGTCGAACATGGATGTGACCCGCCAGGCAGCGATGTTGGAAAAACTATTCCCCGTCAAGGATCTGCACGATGCTGGGAAGGTGGACAAGCTGCTCAAGCGCTTCTCGGCCGTTTTTGATGCGGCAAATGGCGGGAGCACCGCCTCACCCGCGTCAGCCATTCTCACACGTGGCTCCGGAGTTGGCATGAGCGCGGACCTCATGCTCTCGATTGCCCAGCTCAGGTCGCGATAGGATATTCCGCGCTTGCCTTGTTGGAGCGGGCCGGCGCCGGCAGCGCGAGCTTAGCGATGCCCTGCGCGCCGCCGAGCCCAAGGATGGGTCGGATTAGGCCGGTTCGTCTGCGGCAAGGAAGGCCCGCTGTCTGCTATGTCCGGCATGACGGAGCGCGCTACATTATTAATCCGGATATTGAAAGCAGGGCGGATGATTGGGCATAGATGGTGCAGACTTTCTCCGTCCAATAGTCCTCGCCTCATGAGTTGAAACGCAGCCGCTGTTGCAATGCGGCGCTGCCTATGGAGGAGATTTAGGAATGACGGAGGATGAAAAGGCAATCCGCAAAGTCGTGGAAACCTGGATCGCCGCAAGCAAAGCGGGCGATACGGCAACTGTTTTGGGGCTGATGACCGATGATGTCGTCTTCATGGTGCCGGGCCGAGAGCCGTTTGGCAAGCAAGCCTTCGCCGCAGCCTCCAAGGGCAAGGACGGCATAAAGATGGAGGGCTCCAGCGAGATCGTCGAATTGCGGGTGCTGGGCGACTGGGCCTTCATTCGCAACCATATCGACATCACGATGACATCGCCCGACGCCGATGCCATCAAACAATCGGGTTACACACTCACTCTTCTGCGCAAGGAGGCCGATGGTCGGTGGCGCCTTGCGCGGGATGCGAACCTTCTGACCGTGCATAGCTGATCGTTGCAGCGTTCATCCGTGTCGTAAATCCGTAAGATCTCCGTCACGCGGCTTCGAGCGCGGATGCCAGATCGGCGATCAGGTCGTCTGGATGCTCTATGCCGATCGACAGGCGAATCGTCGATTCCAGCACGCCGATGCGGTGGCGTACATCCACAGGTACGCCCGAATGCGTCGTTGTGGCAGGATGGGAGGCCAGCGATTCCGTGCCGCCGAGGCTGACGGCGAGCTTGAAGATCTGCAGCGCATTCAAGAATTTGAATGATGCCGGCTGGCCGCCCTTGATATCGAAGGAGAAGGTGGAGCCCGCGCCGGTGCACTGGGCGGCGAATGTGCGGCCGGTCGCTGAAGAGGGGTCGATGTAGGGCAGGTAGTGGATCTGCTCGACCTTCGGATGGTCCCGCAGGAAATCGGCAACCGCCCGTGCGTTGCCGTTTGCCCGCTCCATGCGGATCTGCAGCGTTTCCAGCGATCGGCCGAGCATCCAGCAGGAATGCGGATCGAGCTGGGTGCCGATCGCTCCACGCAATGCCTTCACCTGTTTGATGATTGCTCTGGAGCCGAGTGCGGCGCCGGCAATCAGATCGGAATGGCCGCCGACATATTTGGTCAGCGAGTAGAGGGAAATATCCGCGCCATGCTCGATCGGCCGCTGGAAGACCGGGCCGAGCAGGGTATTGTCGCAGGCGATGATCGGCGTGTGTCCCTGCTTTCTGCCGATCGCATCGGCAATGCGGCGGATCATCGCGATATCGACGAGGCTGTTCGTGGGGTTAGCAGGCGTTTCCACGAGAATGACCGAGACACGGCCTTTGGCCATGGCCTCCTCGGCAGCTGCCGTCACCGAGCCTTCGTTGACACCGTCGGCGAAGCCGACGGCCGCGACACCGAGATTGAGGAATGTCTTGGCGACCAGCGTTTCCGTGCCGCCATAGAGCGGCTGCGAATGCAGGATCGCATCGCCCGGGCGCGTAAAGGTGAGAAGGGCGGTCGCGATAGCCGACATGCCGGAGGAAAACAGTGCTCCGCTTTCCGCCTTTTCATAGACGGCAAGACGATCCTCGACGATTTCGCTGTTCGGGTGATTGAAGCGGGAATAGACGAGGCCGACCCCCGTGCCGGCCGGCGGCTCGGTGCGGCCGGAGATATAGTTGAAGAAATCACGCCCGTCCTCGGCCGATTTGAAGACGAAGGTGGAGGTCAGGAAAACCGGTGGCTTGACCGCGCCCTCGGAGAGCTCAGGGTCATAGCCGTAATTCAGCATCTGTGTTTCGGGATGGAGGGGGTGGTTGCCGATATGCGTTTTGGACGGATGCGGCGCAGTCATGACGGTCTCCTCGGCCGATGATGTGAATTTTAGACTCACATTATACATCACTTAGAGCGCCAGCTCGCTATTCGTCATCATCTACGATGCTGCTTTGGCTCTGAACCTGATATGGGTCGGAACTATCCAACCAGCGCATGACTATCCGGAATACGACAGAAAGGTCGCTATATCCGTGAGTGGCGCTCGCCTTGACGCCGTACCACCCCAATTTTCGAGAGCTTCCGGCTTCGCTGTCGCGGTCCCGCAGAAATGGGGCGTTTCTTGATCGACCGGTCCTAACCGATGAGCAGCTCGGAGGCGAAATGCATGAAGAAAACCAATGAGGTTTACATTTGAAATCGGGCGTTCGAAAATTTGTATTTCGCGATCTTCAGAAAATCGATGGCTACATCGACCCACCGGATGCGCTTGTCTTCCTGTCGTTGATCGAAAAGCAAAGACAGGAGAAACTTTACGGCGGCCTTGCCGAAATCGGGGTTTATTACGGGCGGTCCTATTTTTTGCTTCGCAAGATCAGTGCACCCGACGACAATGTGCTTGCGATCGATCTTTTCGACATAGAAGCGGATGGGGCGCAATATCAACGCTTTCTCGACAACGGAAGATCACTGGGCATTCCCGTTGATGAGGACCTCGTTATAACAGGCGATAGTACCGGGCTCGATCCGCAGGCTATCATCGATAGGGTTGGGCAGGTTCGTTTTTTCAGCATCGATGGTGGACATTTGCTTCGCCATATCGTTGCCGACAGCCGGTTGGCGAAGAGCGTACTGGCCGATCACGGCATCATCGCCTTCGACGACACCTTCAATCCGGCCTGGCCGGAGGTGACGGTCGGCGTCTCCGATTTTCTGCGCAGGAACAGCGATACCTTTGCCGCCTTCTGCATGACGAAGTATAAGACCTACGTCTGCCGGCGGGATTTTCATGAGTTCTATCGGGCCGCGCTTGGCAGGGCACGACATCTCCTGCCGTTTGAGCATGCGGAGATGGATTTTCTTGGCTCGAAAGTCCTCAGGCTGCACGATCCCATCAACCGGAGGGTTGCTTATGAGCTCTTGCGGCGGCTGGGCTTGGGCGCCATATCCGAATGGGCCTATCGCCCAGCCTGACCTTGAGCCGGTCAGGCTTGCCGGCGGTGGAATGAGAGCGATTTCGTTTTCAAGTAATTCTTCAGAGGGGCCGCCAGAGGCGGACCCCTCATCGGTCTTGATCAGTAGATTTCCGGCACGTACATTTCCGGCGGCACCGGCGTACGGTGATAGTCTGCATTGCGCATGCGCTCCGGCAGCACGATTTCCGGCTTCGGTACGCTTTCGTAGGGGATCTGGCCCAGAAGATGGGCGATGCAGTTGAGGCGAGCTTTCTTCTTGTCGACGGCATGGACGACCCACCACGGCGCTTCCGGAATATGGGTGCGCTCCAACATCTCTTCCTTGGCCTTGGTATATTCTTCCCAATGCACGCGGCTCTGGAGGTCCATCGGCGAAAGCTTCCACTGCTTCAGTGGGTCCTGAATGCGCATGTTGAAGCGGAATTCCTGCTCCTCGTCGGTGATCGAGAACCAGTATTTCAGGAGAATGATGCCAGAGCGAACCAGCATGCGCTCGAAATCCGGCACGGAGCGGAAGAACTCTTCCAGCTCCTCAGGCGAGCAGAAGCCCATGACGCGTTCGACACCGGCGCGGTTATACCAGCTGCGATCGAACAGCACCATTTCGCCTGCTGTCGGCAGGTGGGCGGCGTAGCGCTGGAAATACCATTGATGCCGCTCGCGCTCGGTCGGAGCCGGCAGTGCGACCACGCGGCAGACGCGCGGATTGAGGCGCTGGGTGACACGCTTGATGGCGCCGCCCTTGCCGGCGGAATCTCGGCCCTCGAACAGTACGACGACCTTCAGCTTCTTGTACTGCACCCAATCCTGCAGGCGCACCAACTCGTGCTGAAGGCGAAAGAGTTCGCGGAAATAGACGCGGCGATCGAGCGCCGCTTCGCCTTCGCCGATAAGGCCCTCTGCGACCAACTCGTCCAGCCGGTCCTCTTCGAGCTGCATCTCCAGCTCTTCGTCAAAGCTGTCGACGATCTCATCCTTGATGCGGCTGAGTGGGTCCTGGGTTTCATCGGTCATTGTGCGCCTCCTGCTCTGTTTTCATGTTGATGCTGCAGCTTAGAGCGTGATGCCGAAAAGTGTTGACAGTTTTCGGACGACATCCGGCTCTAGGGGCCGCAGAAAGCCGGCACGCTGCTCAAGCACGTACCGGCTATGGTTCGCATCACTCAGCGGTCCAGCCGCCGTCGACGGAAAGCGTCGTGCCGGTAATCTGCTTGGCGGCATCGCCGCAGAGGAAGACGGCGATGGCTGCGACTTCATCGACGGTCACGAATTCCTTCGTCGGCTGGGCGGCGAGCAGCACATCATGCTTGACCTGCTCTTCCGTCATGTTGCGCGCCTTCATCGTCTCGGGGATCTGCTTCTCGACGAGCGGCGTCCAGACATAGCCGGGCGCGATGGAGTTGACGGTCACGCCGTTCTGGGCGGCTTCCAGTGCGATCGTCTTGGTGAGACCGGTAATGCCGTGCTTGGCCGAAACATAGGCAGACTTGAAAGGCGAGGCGACAAGGGCATGCGCCGAGGACGTGTTGATGATGCGGCCCCATTTGCGTGCCTTCATGCCGGGGATGGCAGCCTTGATGGCATAGAAGGCTGCAAGCAGGTTGATGCGGATGATCGCTTCCCACTTGTCGTCGGGAAATTCCTCGATCGGGGCAACGAACTGGATGCCGGCATTGTTGACGAGAATATCGAGGCTGCCGAAGGCTTCCTCGGCTTCGCGCACCATGGATGTCACTTCTTCGCCATTCATCATATTGGCGCCTGAATAGCGGCACTTCACACCGAAATCGGCTTCGATTGCGGCACGTTCCTTTTCGATTGCATCGGCATCGCCAAGGCCGTTGATCGTCACATTCGCACCTTCAGCGGCAAAGGCACGGGCGATCGCAAGCCCGATACCGCTCGTCGAACCGGTGACCAGCGCATTCTTCGAAGTCAACGAACCCATGATGCTACTCCTGCAATCTTTGTGACATGGTTGGGTAAGGGAAATGCTCAACGTGAACGCACACTGCCAGCCCGATATGTCGCTTTGATAACAGTGCAATTTGCAGTGAGCCGCGGGCTTTCGTCCCCTGACACTTCACTGTCATGCAACCGTGCAAGTTTTCGCTCCGGTGCCGGCGATTTCCTCCAACGACGGAAGATACGATGAAGGTCGAAGACATTCTCAAGCATGCCTATGCGATGCCGCTGACCAATCCCTCCTATCCTCCGGGGCCCTATCGGTTCTTCGATCGCGAATATATCATCATCACCTACCGCACCTCGCGCGAGGCGCTTGAGGCCGTCGTGCCCGCGCCGCTCGAAATCGACGAGCCGCTGGTGAAATACGAATTCATCCGCATGCCCGATTCCACCGGCTTCGGCGATTATACCGAGACCGGACAGGTGATCCCGGTGACCTATCGTGGACAAAAGGGCGGCTATGTCCACTCCATGTATCTGGATGACGATGCGCCGATCACCGGCGGCCGCGAGATCTGGGGTTTTCCGAAGAAGCTTGCCAGCCCGAAGATCGTCAACGAGGGCGAGGTCATCGTCGGCACGCTGCATTATGGCAGCGTCCTTTGCGCCACGGGAACGATGGGTTACAAGCACAAGCCGATCGACCAGGGACCGCTTCTGTCCGCTCTCTCGGAACCTAACTTCCTGATCAAGATCGTGCCGCATGTCGATGCCACCCCGCGCATCTGCGAGCTTGTGCGCTACTACTTGACCGATATCGCCATCAAGGAAGCCTGGACTTCGCCGGCTGCCCTCGATCTTCGGCCGCATGTCATGGCCGACGTCGCACGGCTGCCTGTGCTGGAAGTGGTTTCCGCAGTTCATTTCACCGCCGATCTGACGCTCGGCCTCGGCGAAGTCGTTCACGACTATCTCGCAGAGCGCAGATAACCAAACCTCATTGCTATTTCATGCTGGAGACGGATCGTGCTTGAACGAAACACCAAGGCCGCAGCCCCGACTATCCCGGAAATTGCCGCTCAATATGATCGCGTCGCCCTGGTTTTCCAGGGGGGCGGCGCGCTCGGCGCCTATCAGGCTGGCGTTTACGAAGCGCTTGCCGAAGCGGGATGCGAGCCGACCTGGCTTTCCGGCGTCTCGATCGGCGCGGTCAATGCCGCGATCATCGCCGGCAACGAGCCTGGTCGGCGGCTGCAGCGTCTGGAGCAATTCTGGCAGATCATCTCCGGCCGCAAGATCTGGGCCTATACGCCCGAAGGTGATTTCTTTCGCGATATCCGCAACCGCACCAGCTCGTGGATGACGATGACCATGGGCCAGCCCGGCTTCTTCAAGCCGCGCTTTCCCAATCCCTGGCTGGAGCTGCCGGGTGCGGAAGGTGCCACCAGCTTCTATGACTCGGCAGAGCTCAAGAAGACGCTGGAAATGCTGATCGATTTCGACGTGCTGAACGATGGCAAGAAGCGCTTCAGCGTCGGTGCGGTGAATGTCCGCACCGGCAACTTTGTCTATTTCGACACCGACAATATGCGCATCGGCCCCGAGCACATCATGGCAAGTGGCGCGCTGCCGCCGGCACTCCCGTCCATCCGCATCGAGGGCGAATATTACTGGGACGGCGGCATCGTCTCCAACACGCCATTGCAATATCTGCTCGATCAGGAAGAAGACCGCAGTTCGCTCGTCTTCCAGGTCGATCTGTTCAGCGCGCGCGGCGTCCTGCCGCGCAGCATGCCAGATGTCCTTTCACGCCATAAAGACATCATGTATTCGAGCCGCACGCGGCAGAACACCGATAATTTCAAGCGCATCCATGGACTGAAGATGAAGCTTCTGGGTGCGCTGAAGCGTGTCCCCAGGGATCAGCTGACCGCGGAAGAGGAAGAACTGATCGCCGATTATTCCGATGCCGGTGTCGTCAACATTGTGCACCTGATCTATCAGCACAAGAACTACGAAGGTCACGCCAAGGATTACGAGTTCTCTGGCACCTCGATGCGAGAGCACTGGGATATGGGCCTCGAGGATACGAAGCGGACGCTGCGTCACACCGACTGGCTGTTGCCGCCGTTTACCGACGACGCCGTCGCTATCCACGATCTGCACCGGGAAGATCCGGCCTGAGGTCTGTTGCGCTAGATCGCTACCGCAGACGATTGCGCCGATCCGGGGAGATTTTCAGGGTTCGCTCTGCCGCGATGGTTTTGCTCAACAAAGCCCGCTTTGGTGGGAGGCTGTTTCCTGCTCATCGAAACCATGTGTTTCTCCTGGCATGCTGTCCGTCAAATGGATTGACACCATCGCGCCGCCTTCCGGCCGGTTTGCGAATTCCAGGTGCCCCCCATGCGCAAGCGCGATTGCCTGCACCACGGATAGCCCCAGTCCGGTGCCGCCTGTCACGCGCGAACGCGAGGGGTCGCCACGCCAGAACGGGTTAACCGCGACGGCATCCATATCCAGCGGAAATCCCGGGCCGCGATCGAGAACGCGGATGATGACGCTATCGTCCGCGACCTGTTCGGTTTCGCATCGCAGCGAGCCGCCCTCTGCAGCGTAGCGGCATGCATTTTCGAAAAGCGCCAATACAGCCTGGCGGATACGGGGAGAGTCGGCTGAAATCCAGGCGGGTTTCAGCTCCGTTTCCACCTGCATCCTGCTGGCTTCCAGCATGGGCTTTGCCGCGGCGATGACAGTCTCGACCAATCGCGATGTGTCGATGCGCTGGCGCTCGATCACCAGCTTCTGGCCGATGGCGAGCGACAGGGTGCGCAGGTCTTCGACAACCCGCCCCAGGCCTTCGACCTGCAGGAGGAGATCGGAAATGATTTTCCGGTCCATTGGAAATACGCCGTCGAGCATGCTTTGCAATGATCCTTGCAGGATGGTCAACGGCGTGCGCAGCTCGTGTGCAACCGCCATGTTGTTGAAACGCAATCGTTCCTCCATCGTCTCCAGGCTGGTCGCAAGAGCGTTGAAGGTTTCGACAAGGCTCGCGACTTCGCGGGCGCTTCGATAGGAGGCGGGGACGCGGACGGAGAAGTCGCCTGATTTAAGGCCCTCGGCGGCAGAGGTGAGCTCTTCGAGCGGATGTGTGAGCCGACGCGCCAGGAAGACGCCGATCACGGCGCAGAGGAGCGCTGACATGAGGCCGAAGACGAGCACGGAAAGCTGCACCTTGAGATCCGTCGGCTCCGTCAGCGAATTAAGATGTTCGACAAGCAGCTTGAGCGAATCCCCATCGGGGATCTTGTTTTCGCTCAGCATCTTGTAGGCTGTTGCGGCTCGCGGCGGCAGGGCATCGCTGATACCCTGCTCCAGATAGGTCGCGTACCAGTTGACCCCCAGATAGGTCAGGCCGACGCTGAGCAGCAGCATGATCGTGATGACGACGGCCGTAAGCGTGGCAAGCGGCGCGCTGGGAAATCTCGGTTTCTTCATCTCGGGTCCGAAAAGCGATAGCCGATGCCGCGCACGGCAGGAAAGAAGCCGATCTGCCCCATTTCCTCCAGTTTGCGCCTGAGATTGGAAATGTGCGTGTCGACGGTCCGCACCAGAGCATCGCTTTCCGGCAGGCAGGCATCGAGAATATCGGCACGCGCGAAAGCCTGGGTCGGATGGCGGATCATATAGGCGAGGATGCGGAATTCGCTGAGCGTCAGCGGCAATGCAATACGGCGCTCATCCTTATTGATGAAGACCGTATAGCTGCCGAAGTCGACCTCCAGCGCGCCGAAGCGCTTGATGGCTTCTGCTCGCTCGCCCTGCGTCCGGCGCAAGACCGCTCTGACGCGGGCGACGACTTCCTGCGGGTTGAACGGCTTGACGATGTAGTCGTCGGCACCGAGGCGCAACCCGCTCAGGCGGTCTATGTCGTCAGCAACGGCCGTGACCATGATGACTGGCGTCGAGCCGGCCTGGCGCAGGCGGCCGAGCACGCCGAAGCCGTCCAGTTTTGGCAAACGAACGTCCAGCAGCACCAGATCCGGCTTCAAAAGCGCATGGTGCTGCAACGCGGTTTCGCCGTCGCCTGCGCGAACCGTGCGAAAGCCGTCCCGCGTCAGATAGCCCTCGAGTATCTGCGCGATCGCTGGTTCATCCTCGACAATAAGAACGAGACTGTTATCCACCCCTAGCGCCCTGTGCTTCTTCCGTTTTTCCGTTCGACTTTGTCGCCCGAACCTTACTATTGCGGACTAAGCCCGCTTCCGCAATTTCCAAACAGTTTTCCGATCGTCCGATGGCCGATTCTGAACAGAGCCTTCATGCGATCTTCGCCATTTCTTGACAATCGGGCTTCAGCTTGGCGCCGTTCCGCCTCTGGAGACATGGCATGTGGAAATTTGCATCGAATTCATGGAGCGCCGGCTCCGGTCAAATGCGGCCGCGTCAGCTGCAGGCAACTGCGGATAGCGAATTGGCAGTTATCGGCATGCTGATCGTCTGGACCAGCTTCGTCTTTGTGGTTTTTCCGAAGCTCGATCTGGCGGTCGCGCGCTTGTTTGCCCATGGGCATGCTTTCTGGCTGGCGGAGAATCCCTGGCTGAAAGCGGTGAGGGACATCGCTCGCCAAAGCCAGCCCTATATTGTCGGCGCCATGGCTGTCACCGTGGTTCTGCATGTCTTCCTGCCGCGGCGACTGCGGTTCTGCCCTCCCCACAAGCCATTGTTCGTGCTTCTGAGTTTTGCCGCCGGGCCGCTATTGATCGTGCAGACACTGAAGGTCGCAATCGGACGTGTACGCCCCCGTGACCTGATCGAATTCGGGGGCAAGGCCGACTTTACGCCGGTATGGCAGTTTTCTGGGGCATGCAGCCGGAATTGTTCCTTTCCTTCCGGTGAAGCCGCCGCGGCTGCGGCGGCGTTGTCCCTGTTGATTCTCGTGCCTGCACGGCGCAGATGGATTGCCGCGGCGATCATGGTGCCATGCTCGCTGTTCGTGGCATTCAACCGCGTGATCTTCGGTGCCCATTTCCCGTCGGATGTCATGCTCGGGTGGCTTTTGACTATATTCGCCATGGCCATGATCTGGCGCTGGATCGGCGCGAATTCGCGGGCGATCGATCGCTACGTCACGCGTCTTATGTTCAGGTGACCCCTATCGCCAGGGTGTCTCCGCAATGCGACAGTTCCAAGCAAACGGATGTTACAAACCTTAACACAACGTTTCTTCACCTTTCCTTCGATCAGCGTTTACCTATTTAGCGTTCGCCATGCCGCCGAACGCTATCGAGGCCGGTAAGGCGGACGGCGAATGGACCTGGTCAGGGTGAGAGTGATGGGATGGGGTTGGTAGATTGGGCGTTGCGGGGAATGCTCGAGATGGATGGCCGACGCAGGATGCGGTCCCGCAAAGACCATTATGAGCCGTGGGTCCTACTTGCCGTCGAGAGTTTCGAGCGGGAAATGCTGGCCTTCTACAGGCGTTCGCAGTTTACGGTGATCAAGAAAGCCGCATGACAGGCAATGAATCTCCGAACATGAGCTGTGCGTCTCACGGCAGGTTCGCCTTCAGCCGATACAGTTTGCCGATGAGCATATAGCGCCGACCTTGCCGGATCGGCCGGTTATGCTAGGCTCGGATGGTCCTGCCTTTGCGGAGAGCTTTCAAATGGTTACGCTGCGCGAACCGATCCTGCATCCAGTTCCCATCGAAGAATTGAGACCCACCCAGATCACCGTCGGCATGCGCGAGGTCAAGGCCAAGCGCAAGGCTTGGCGCCTCAAGGCAGAAGCCGCGGGCGACAAGGCCGGTGAGTTCCTCGGAAATCACATGGTGCCGACCATTCGCGGACCGCGCGGCCAATACTATGTCATCGATCATCACCATCTTTCGCTCGCGCTTTATGAGGAAGGGGTGAAGAATGTTCTCGTCACGACGGTTGCCGATCTTTCGCGACTTGACCGGGAATCCTTCTGGTTCGTCATGGACTGTCATGACTGGATGCATCCATTCGACGAAGAGGGGAAGCGTCGTGGCTATGAAGACATCCCGAAGAGCATCAAGGATCTGATCGACGATCCCTATCGCTCTTTGGCTGGCGAACTGCGGCATGTCGGCGGCTATGCCAAGGACACGACGCCGTTCAGCGAATTTCTCTGGGCTGATTTCTTGCGCCGCCGCATCAAGCGCAAAGATCTAGAGAAGAATTTCAAGGCCGCGCTGGAAAAGGCGCACGATCTTGCCAAGCACAAGGATGCCGATTACCTGCCCGGGTGGTGCGGTCCGGTCGCCGAATAACTCTGAACCGATCTCGCAAGCCTGAAGCTTCGTTGGCCGACCGCTCGGCTTCGCGAGCTCGGATTGACTCTGATTCAGCAAGCGCATATTGCAGATGCAGCCAGCCGTGCTGGCCGTAAGCGTTTGACGTCAAGCAACGCACTCAACGATCCTCGTCGGTCGGAGTGCGTTTTTTTATGCCTTCGCCGATCGAGGAAAAGCCTGGAGATTATCATGGCTTTTCAATCGACACCTGATCCGGCGCGCGGCCGGCTGATGCTGCTCAGCGCCATTCTCTTCATTTCCTATCTTTGCATCGGCATCTCGTTTCCGATCGTACCGCTTTACGTGAGCGGACAACTGCAGCTTGGCAATGTCTGGGCGGGGCTTGGCGTCGGCATCGCCTTTCTGGCGACGATCCTCACGCGCGGCTATGCCGGTGGGCTCTCGGACCATCGTGGCGCCAAGATCGCGGTGGCACAGGGGCTTGCATTCTATGTCGCCGGCGCTTTGACGGCTCTGGCCGCCGGCCTGCTGGCGCACATGCCATGGCCATCCTTCCTGCTCCTTCTCCTGGGACGCTTGGCTCTGGGGCTGGGAGAAAGTCTGGTTGCCGTTGGCGTCATTGCCTGGGGCATTGGTTTCGTCGGCCCGGCGCGTTCGGGCCGGGTCCTAGCGCTGGTCGGCGCTGCCATCTATGGAGCGCTTGCCGTGGGCGGGCCAATCGGGTTGATGTTGTTCAGCCGGTTCGGCTTTGCCGGGACGATGGCGATCAGCGCCGTCCTGCCGTTCCTCGGGCTGGTGGCGATCTGGAGGGTTCCCAGCGTTGCGCCGCATCCCGGTGAGCAGCGCCCGCCATTTTGGAATATCGTCAGCAGGGTCTGGCTGTATGGGGCGATCGTGTGCCTTCAGGGGATAGGCTTTGGCGCCATCGGCGCCTTCTTCACGCTCTATTTCCTCGACCAGGGATGGAACTACGCTGGGCTGGGCTTGACCGCCTTCGGCGTCGGCTTCGTTCTGGTGCGCGTGTTCTTCGGCCATCTGCCTGATCGTATCGGTGGCTTACCGGTCGCGCTCGGGTCACTGGCCGTCGAAGCGGTAGGCCAATTGTTGATCTGGAGTGCCACCGATCCCATGCTCGCCCTGGCGGGTGCCTTTTTGACCGGTCTCGGATGCTCGCTGATCTATCCTTCCATGGGCCGCGAGGTCGTCCGGCGGGTGGAGCCGCATCTGCGCGGCACGGCGCTTGGCGGCTTCTCGGCCTTTCAGGACCTCGCCTACGGGCTGACCGGGCCATTTGCCGGCCTTTTGGCCGACCGGGCCGGCTATGGCAGCGTCTTCCTGGCGGGCACTGCCGCTGCGATCGCTGGCCTGTTGATCGCGCTCTCGCTCCGCAGAATACGCACCGTCGCATTCAACTGAATGTTATACGGTCCCTGCTGCCGGCAGGGACCGTATAAACGCTTCGTGACGTTGCGCGATGTGGTCCTTTGTTGCCGGTAACGGCCAGCTCCCGGTGGGAAACTATCGCATCTGCAATATGATCGGGCTGCTGCTTACCGGATCCGTATGCTCGCGCAATGCCTTCACATCGTTCGCCGAAACCGCTCCGCCATGATTTCCCCAGGATGAGCGCACGAATGTCAGGACATCGGCAATCTGCTGGTCCGAAAGCTGCTGACGGAACGGCGGCATGCGATAGGCGTCCGGAATGCCGTTCGCCACGACGCGGCTGGAACCGTTCAGCGTTACATTGATCTGGGAAGCGTTTTCCTTCGCAAGCGAAGCGGCAGAGCCGGCGAGCGGCGGAATCCATTGCTGCTTTCCGCGGCCGTCGACACCATGGCAGAAGCTGCATTTGGCGACGAATGTCTGGGCACCCGGGATATTCTCGCGGTTGGAAAGCGATACGTTCTGGGCGGTACCTTCGTCATATTGCCAGGGGGTGCCGTCGCGGGCGGGATCGCCAGGCAGGGATTTCAGGTAATGGCTTATCGCCTTCAGATCGTCATCACTCATGAACTGTGTCGAATTGTTGAAGGCATCCGCCATCGAGCCGAAGACGACGGCATGACCGTTCCTGCCGGTCTTCAGGAAGGCATAGATATCGTCCTCGCTCCAGCGCCCAAGTCCGGTATTGGGGTCGCCACGCAGGCTCGGTGCATACCAGCCGTCGAGAAGGGCGCCGGAAAGATAGAGCGGACTGCTCTCATCCAGCGCTTTTTCCGCCATGGTGATGGCGCGCGGCGTATGACAGCTGCCGCAATGACCAGGCCCCTGCACGAGATAGGCGCCACGGTTCCACTGGTCATCGCCGGCCGTTTTCGGCTGATAGGTGCCGCCTTCGGTGAAGACCGCGTTCCAGAGCGCCAGAGGCCAGCGCATGTTCATCGGCCATTTGATGTCGGAGGGTTTGTCCGCCTGCTTCACAGGCTCGACCCTATTCATGAAATAGGCGTAGAGCGCACGAATGTCGTCGTCGCTCATCTTCACATAGGAAGGATAGGGCATGGCCGGATAGAGGCGATGCCCGTCGCGTGCAACACCCTGCCGCACGGCACGGTCGAAATCGGCAAGCGTATAGTTGCCGATCCCGGTTTCTTTGTCTGGAGTGATGTTGGTCGTGAAGATGGAGCCGAGCGGCGTCCCCATTTCCAGCCCGCCGGCGAAGGGAGCGCTTTTCGGCGTGCTATGGCAGGCGACGCAGTCGCCGAGGCGCGCGACATATTCGCCATGCTGCAGCAGGTCCTCCGAGGGCGCCTGTATCGCGGCGACATTGTCGAAGGGAGATGCCGGCGTGCGGGTTACGAACCATGCGACGCCGCCGGCCACAAGCACGATAATCAGGAGAAGAACCAGAAGAAGTTTCTTCAAGAGGGTGCCCTCATGTCTTTGCTTCGGGATTTCGTATTCTGTCAGGCGGAAGCCGACCAAGCCGGCTCTCGGACCAGAAATGAGCCGAGAGCCGGATATGTGCTTGGCGCAGCGAGTGCCGCGCCTCAGCTTTCAAAGGCGTAGTTGGAGAGAGGCATGCTGCGTATCCGCTTGCCCGTCAGGGTGGACACCGCATTGGCGACCGCAGGCGGGATGGCTGGCAGGCCCGGCTCGCCGATTCCGCCCATTTCCGCCCCGCTTTCGACGATGCGGACGTGAACGCGCGCCATGCGATCCGGCGGCAGGATCGGATAGAGGTCGTAATTGCGCGCCACCGGCTCGCCGTTCTTGTAGACGGCCTCCTCCATCAGCACCTGCGACATGCCGAGTGCGGTCGCCGAATTGACCTGAGCTTCGATGATTGCCGGATTGACGATGCTGCCGGGGTCGATCGCTTCCCAGACGTCATGGACGACGACCTGGCCGTTGCGGATCGACACTTCGGCGATCGCAGCCGTATGGCTACCGAACGGAGAGGCCATCGCCACGCCGCGCGCGCGCCGCGCACCGTCGTCTGCCGTGAAGGGCCCCCGCTTCCAGCCGCCGGAGAGATCGCCGGCCGCTTTGAGGAGATTGCTCAGCCGCTCGTTCTTTTGCAGCAGCTTGAGGCGCAGCTCATAGGGGTCCTGTCCACCCTTGTCCGCCAGCTCGTCCAGGAACGTCTCGTAGAAGAAGTCGTTCATGGAATTGCCGACAGAGCGCCAATAGGCGAGCGTCGTCGGGTTTTTGACGTAGATCTGCGCGATGCGGTAGTTTGGGATTGCATAGGATTTGCCGGCGAGGCCCTCCAGGGCCGTCGGATCGAGTGAATCCTCCTTATGACCGTAGACGCCTTCCGTCGGACCCTCGCAAGCGCTGATGGCCTCGAGTGCCACCGGCATGCCGCTGGCGTCGAGTGCGCCACGGAAGCGCACTGCCGCCATCGGACGCATCGGATCGCGCAGAAACTCTTCCTCGCGGCTCCAGATGAGCTTGACCGGCCGCCCGACTTCCTTTGCAAGCTGGATGGCCTGCGGATAGGGATTGGCCGACGGATACAGGAAATGCCGTCCGAAGAAGCCGCCCAGGATGGGGCTGTGGATTATCACCTTCGATGGATCGAGGCCGGTCAGCTTGGCGATGTCGGCCTGGAATTGCTCGGGCGCCTGGTTGGGCATCCAGAGTTCGAGACTGCCGTCCGGGTTGAAGCGGGCCAGGGTCGATGGAGGCTCCAGCTGCGCATGATGCAGATACTGGCTCCTGTAGGTGGCGGAAACGACTGTCTTGGCGCCGTCGAAAGCCTTGGCGATATCGCCGACATTCTCCGCTTCCTTGCCATTGCCCGGTTCGTTGGCGAGCTTGTCGTTGAAAGCTGCGGTTGAGAAATCGGCGGGCATATAGCGGAGCTCAGGATTGGCGTCCGAGCCGGGCTCCCGCCAATCGACCTGAGCGGCCTCGGCTGCCCGCTTGGCATTCCACCAGCGCTCGGAGACGACTGCAACAGCGCCGGGCAGGCTGTGGACGGAATGAACACCCGGCATTGCCTTGAGCTGCTCTTCGTTGCGGATCTTGCCGATGGTTAGGCCGAGGCGAGGAGCGTGCTGGACGGCGGCATGCAACATGCCGTCAACCTTGCAATCTATGGCGTAGACTGCCTTACCAGTTGATTTGTCATGCATATCCAGCCGTTCGACCGGTTTGCCGATCCAGCGGAATTTGCTTGGGTCCCGAAGCGCCACGCTCTCAGGGGCAGGAACTGGCAGATCCAATGCTTCGCTCGCTATGTCGCCATAGGCAAGGCTGCGCCCCGATGCGGCATGGATCACGCGGCCCGGCTCTGTGGTCAGTTCGGTAATGGGCGTATCCAGGCGCTTGGCGGCGGCTTGCAGGATCATGTTGCGGGCGAGCGCGCCGAGCCGGCGCATGGTCTCATAGCTGGTGCGCACCGACATGCTGCCGCCGGTGATGCGCATCTGGCCATGCACGACCAGATAGTCGCTGCCCGTGGGCGCGTTTTCGACGACGAAGGTTTTCGGATCTGCATCGAGTTCCTCGCCGACGATCTGGGCCATCGCAGTGAAGACGCCTTGCCCGCCTTCGACGAAGGGGCTCATGAAGCGGATGGTGCTGTCCGGGCGAATTTCGAGAAAGGCGGGAACGCGAGTGCCTGGAGGCATTGGGCTTGCCGCCTGCTGGGCTCGCGCGCGGCCAACCGGAACGCCAAAACCAAGCACGAATGCACCTGCGGCGGCACCGGCTGATGTCAGGAGAAAGTGCCGGCGTGAGATGTTGACCGGGGATCCTGTGGGAAACTCATCTTCGAGAACGAGATTGCGGCTGGTCTCGGTCATAGCGTTTCTCCTTCCTTGGAAGAGAGATCTTTGACCGCCGTCTTGATCGCGTTGTAGGTGCCGCATCGACAGAGATTGATCATCGCCGCAGCGATCTCATCATCGGAAGGATTGGGTATCTGCTTGAGAAGTGCGGTCGCTGCCACGACCTGTCCCGATTGGCAGTAGCCGCATTGCGGAACCTGATGCTTGACCCAGGCAGCGACAACACGCTTTCCAACCGGGTCCGCCTCGATCGCCTCGATCGTCGTAATCTGGCGGCCGGCGACGCTGTCGAGCGGCGTCACGCAGGAGCGCACCACTTCGCCATCGACAAGAACGGAACAGGCACCGCATTGTGCCAGCCCGCAGCCATATTTCGTGCCGGTCATGCCCAGCTCGTCGCGGATGATCCAGAGGAGCGGCGTATCTCCCTCCGAATCGACTTGGTAGGATTGGTTATTGATTTGAAGATTCATGGGGCGCCTCCTGAGGCTTTCGATCGCGAACCTTCATTGCCGGTGCTGCTCGATGATCTGGATGCTCAACGAACGGATGACGCATAGCTCAGGCTCACAACCCGGACTATAACACTGAACCGACCGCATCAAAAAGATTAGTATGTGAAAGGCGATAGACGTTAGAAACCGGATTCATAAATCCGGTTTCCAGGCTCATTTCGCTCGCGCGAAGGGAGGCCGCCGGATCGAAGAGGTGATCGATGCGGCCCCGGTACTAAGCCATAATATGTTGATTTTAATGCGTAATCGCGCAACTGTGATCCTGCACGTCCTCGCCGCCCATGCCGGGCACTGCGACATCGGTGAGGACAATGAAACCGGGGCCGTCTGCGAAATTGGCGCCGACAACCACGAGATTGTGATCGCCCATTTCCTTCGCCGGGTCCTTCAATGTCTTGGCGAGCGCCAGGAACGGATTGAAGTCGCCCAGTGTCTCGCCCTTAACCCGGACCGCCAAGAACTTGTGGCCGGCGATGGTATCGGGAAGGGGTGCCCAGTCGGTGCCGATCTGGTCGGCATCGGCCTTGAGGGCTGCCCGTGCATCGGCGCTCAGGCAATCGACGTGGATATGCAGCTGGTTCTGCGAGCGAGCCTGCTGCGCGTTGATGGCCAGGCTGAGGCCGTCGCGCGGGAGCGCATGCGGCAATCGGACATCGACATCGGCTCGCTCGGCCCAGGCATCGGCAAAGAAGTTATGCGTTGCAGGATCGAGGAGTGCCGCGCTCTCCATGCCAGTGATCTTATCGGTCGGAATCAGCAGAACTTGCGCAACGCCCCGCAGATCCTTCAGCATCGCGTAGTGCTCGGCCGTATTCACCGAAAGGCAGGGTGCAGTCTGTACCACGCACTTGTCATGAACGATCTTCCAGAGCACGTCGGAGTCGGCGAAGGCCGGCGCGAAAAGGAAGGGGAGGAAGGATGCGGCAAGAGCCGTGACGCGGCGCGAGAATGTCATGGCAGGAAATTTCCCAGGTTCAAACGGTTTGGCATTGTCCGAAATTCCGGAGGATTTAGCACAGGCCTATTAGGCTGATGTGACGGCTTGACGGCGGCAAGTGTCAAATGCGGGCAGGCGCGTGCCGTAGAGATTGCGTGATATCAGCTTCGCTTCATCTCGGGCTAAGGCCGCTTTCAGTTTGGTTGCCTAAATGGCGGAAGCCGGGGAAATCCAGTCTCGCACCCGGAGGGGATGAGGTCGTTCGCAATGGCCTTTGAACATCCGCTGCGAGGTGTTCGCAACGCTCGATCGCCGCAATTTGCGGCTGACACAAAACGATCAGGAGCTTGAAATGGGTATCGGAAAGCTGATTGAAGAAGTTGCAGGTGCCGTGGCTGCCGACGAGGCCGTTGAGGCTGTCGACCCGAATGCCGGTTTCCTGACGAAGGCCGCCGCCGCCGTCGCCGGCTTTGAAGGCGTCAACAAGCTGACGGACGTGCTGAAGGAAAAAGAACAGGAACCGGCTGCCGACAATAGCAGCGACCAGAACGGCTAACAGGAAGCGGCAAGCACGCCTGCCGAAAAGATTTTGAAAGCCGGGCATGTCCCGGCTTTCTGATTCTCTCGATAGCTACCGCATCCTCTCCACAGCTGGCGATCGCACCGCGGATCTTGACGTAGATCTCATCGATCAATTTTCTACTCGTCTTCAGCCATCGGCCTCGACGGAGACAAAGGGGCGAAAGAATCTAGTCGGCTGCAGGATCGAACTGGCGATATTGGCGATGATCGGCCCTGACGTCTCGCTCCTTGCCAGAGCCTCCTTCCAAGCCGGATCAGCCACGAATTCCGCCCATTTCCGCTGGCGCTCCTCCAGCGATTGCCATTCGAGGAAATAGATGAGGTCGTTACTGGAGGGCCCGACCATCGTCGTCCAGAAACCGAGGGGGCGGATGCCGAGCCGGCTCCAGATCGCCAGTGTCGCCGTTTCGAAGCGCTCCTGGAGCGCTGGCAGCTTGCCGGGCAAGCAAGTATAGATGCGCATTTCATGGATCATGAAAAATCCTCCTTGGGTGAATTCAGAACAGGCCGAGCATGTCCCTGCGAGCCCGACTTAAAACTAGTTGAGCGATAACAGCGGGTTGTGATTCCTTGTGGTGCTGAAACAAAACGGCGTTTTCGATGATGTGCTCTACTATTGCTCGATTTGAGCATAACTGAAACGGGCTTCATGTTTCAAGTGATTTTATGGGCCGGGAATGGGCGCTGATCGATCCCCTGATTCCGCCGGCATGCAGTGGTGGGCGACGTAGGACAAGCAGCAGAGGCTCTTCTCATCCTCCGATCGGTTCAAGATTTGCCCCTCTGTCGGGGCTTGACGAAAACAAGCCAGGCATTAATTTAAACGGAGGCGCCTCCGTTTATTCGTGGTGTCCTCTGCTTCCCAATTCAGATGAGAGCCGACCGTGGCAGCACAATCCCATCGGCCCCGTCTTCCTGAAAGAAACCCTCAGCAACCGGTAGACCGACGAAGAGTTTCTACTAGATTTCGTAGGTCTCATCTTCGTGACGATGGCAGGAGCTTATCATGACACGAACCATCCATATCGCGCTCGACATTAACGGGCAGCGCCACGAACTCGATATCGAGCCACGTGTGACGCTGCTCGATGCGCTGCGTGAGCATCTTTCCCTCACCGGTACCAAGAAGGGCTGCGACCAGGGGCAATGCGGCGCCTGCACCTGCCATGTTGACGGTAAGCGCGTGCTATCCTGTCTGACGCTGGCTGCACAGGCCGAAGGTCGCGAGATCACGACGATCGAGGGGCTCACTGGCGAAGCCGGCGATCTGCATCCGGTCCAGGCGGCTTTCATCGAGCAGGACGCCTTCCAGTGCGGTTATTGCACGCCGGGCCAGATCATGTCGGCGGTTGCCTGCATTCGCGAAGGGCATGCCGGCTCGGATTCGGAAATCCGCGAATATATGTCCGGCAATCTCTGTCGGTGCGGGGCCTATAACAGCATTGTTGCGGCGGTGCGCCAGGCCGCGGAGGTGGCATGATGCGAAACTTCTCCTATCTGCGTGCCACATCGACGGCGGAGGCTGCCCAGGCGGCGCAACAGGCCGGCGCCCTGCTGCTTGCAGGCGGAACGACGCTGCTCGATCTTGCCAAATGCGGTGTCGGCGAGCCCGATACCGTCATAGACATTACTCATCTCTCCGGCATGAGCGGCATCACCGTTACCGCCGATGGTGCAACGATCGGCACGCTTGCCAGGATGAGCGAAGTCGCCGATCACAAGGATATCCGCGCAGCTTTCCCGGCCGTTTCCGAATCCTTGTCTCTGGCGGCGTCGGCGCAGCTCCGCAACATGGCGACGATCGGGGGCAATCTCCTGCAGCGCACGCGCTGTTCCTATTTCCGCGATCCCGGCGCCTTTCCCGCCTGCAACAAGCGCAATCCCGGTTCCGGCTGTTCGGCGATCGGCGGCGTAACCCGCAATCACGCCGTGCTTGGAACGAGCGAGGCCTGCATCGCCTCCTATCCCGGCGACCTGGCGGTTGCTCTGGTCGCATTCGATGCCGTGGTGGAGACGGATAGCCGCAAAGTTGTCGTCGATGATTTCTTCCTCCTTCCGGGCGATGCGCCGGACAAGGAAACCGTCCTGCAGCGCGGCGAGATCATCACCGCTGTCACTATTCCAGCCTCCGCCGCTGCCCGGAACTCCACCTACCTCAAAATCCGCGATCGGCAGTCCTATGAATTTGCTGCCGCAAGTGCCGCAGTCGGCCTCGAGCTTGAAGCCGACGGCAGGACGGTCCGCGATATTCGCGTTGCCATCGGCGGGGTCGCCACCAAGCCCTGGCGGGCACGCAATGTGGAGCAAGCGCTGATCGGTAAGACGCTCACCTCGGAAGTCGTCGAAAAAGCCAGCCGGTTGGCCATGGAGGGGGCCGTCGATCATGGCGGCAACCGTTACAAGATCGAACTTGCGCCGCGCGTCATTGCCCGCGCCATTTTCAAAGTGGGAGGTCTCGCATGACCATGATGGAACCCCGTAAACATGGCGATGCTTCCGACGGCACGGTCGGCGGTCGTCAGTCGCGCTTCGAAGGCAAGATGAAGGTGACGGGTACGGCGACCTATGCCCTGGAATATCCGGTCGAAAACCTCGCCTACGCCGTCCTCATCCAGAGCACGATTCCGGCTGGCCGCGTTATCAAGGTTGATGCTTCGGCAGCACTCGCGATCCAGGGCGTGCTGCTGGTGCTGACGCCGGAGGACGATCTCGGTCTCAAGCTTTCGGCTGATTGGGGCGGCAACAAGCCTGCCGACGGCCCGTATTATCCGCTGCCGCGGGAGGTGCAGTTTAACGGCCAGTCGATTGCCGCCGTCATTGCCGAAAGCAGGGAATTGGCGACGGAAGCCGCCAGGCTGGTGCGCATCAGCTATGAAGAGAGCAAGCACGTCGCCGATCTCAACGATCCGAATGCCGGCGAGGGCAAGCTCATGGAGCCGCTCTCGGTTGCCTGGGGTAATGCCGAGGCTGCACTCGCCGCTTCCCCGGTACGGATCGAAGCGGAATATTCCACTCCGCGCGAATATCACGTCGCGATGGAGCCACACGGGCTGACGGCGAAATGGGATGGCGACCAGCTGACCATCTGGGAGCCGAGCCAATGGTCGCATGGCATGGCGCGCATGTATTCGGAATGGTTCGACATGCCCTATGAGAATGTCCGGATCATCTCGCCCTTTATCGGCGGTGGTTTCGGCTCCAAGGGGCAGCCGCTTGCCTATGGCGCAGTGGCTGTCGCGGCCGCCAGAAAGCTCGGTCGGCCGGTGAAACTTGCGGTCACCCGCCCGCAGAATTTCACGAGTTACGGCGGACGCGCAGGGACCAGACAGAAGATCGCGCTTGGCGCGACGGAGGATGGCATCCTACAGGCGATCGTCCATCGCGGCGCCAGCGAAACCTCGCTCGATGCCGACTGGCCGGAGCAGACGGGGGCGGCAACGTCGATCCTCTACAAGGTGGAGAACTTCTCCTCGCAGCATCGGGTCGTGCCGGTCAACAGCGTGACGCCCGGTGCCCTGCGTGGTCCCGGCAAGAATCCGAGCGCCTATGGCATCGAATGCGCCGTCGAGGAACTGGCCTACAAGCTCGGCATGGACCCGCTTGAGCTTCGGTTGAAGAACTATGCCGATCACGACTATCAGTCCGGCAAACCGTGGTCGACACGCCGGCTGCGAGAGGCGCTAACGGAAGGTGCGGAAGCCTTCGGCTGGTCGCGGCGCAGCCACGCGCCGCGCTCGATGCGCGACGGCAAGACGTTGATCGGCTGGGGCATCGGCTGCGGCACCTTCCCGGTCATCCGGGCGCCGAGCGAGGCGATGATCCGCATTCTCGGGAACGGCCGGGTCGAAGTCGTCAGCGGCGCCATCGACATGGGGCAGGGGACCTATACCATCCTCGCCCAGAGCGCCGCGGAAGTCTTCGGCATTCCGGTCGATCAGGTGGACGTCCATCTCGGTGATTCACGCCTGCCGGGATCGGCGATCGCTGGCGGCTCGATGCTGGCTGGATCGATCATGGGTGCCGTCCACAAGGCGGCGGTCGCGGCCCGCGACGAACTCACCGGCCTTGCCCTCAGCGATGCCAACTCGCCTTTCCGCGAGACGGGCGCGAACACGCTGAATTTCACCGAGGGGCGCATCGTGGCACCGCGCGGCGAGACGCCATCGCTGACTCTGGCCGAGCTGATGTCCGCGCTGAAACGTGAGGAGATCGAAGTCCGGCGCAACACCCTGCCTGACGGTGCGAACGCACAGGAGCAGCTTCAGGCCTGGACCACGATGGCTAAAGTTCAAGGGCCGACCATGGGCGATTATTCCATGCACAGCTGGTGCGCCCATTTCGCCGAAGTGCGGGTCGACGAGGATTTCGGTACGGTGCGTGTCTCCCGCATGGTCTCCGCCTTCGATTGCGGCCGCCTCTACAATCCGAAGCTGGTCGAAAGCCAGTGGCGCGGCGGCATCATCATGGGCATCGGCCAGGCGCTTCTCGAAGAGGGCCTGATCGATCAGCGCAACGGGCGAACCGTCAACAACAATGTCGGCGACTACCTCGTGCCGACGAATTCCGACATTCCGGATATCCAGGTGATCTCCGTCGGTGTGCCGGATTTCAATGCCTCGGCACTTGGCGGCAAGGGGGTCGGCGAGGTCGGTATCGTCGGCGTGGCGCCGGCGATTGCCAACGCCGTATTCCATGCCACGGGCAAGCGCGTTCGCGACTTGCCGATCACATTGGAAAAGCTGCTCTAAGGGCAGGCAGGTTCGAGCCGCATTGCGTAAAGCATGCGGCTCGAATGCTTCGAGGCTCCCCCAGTTCCGGTGGAAAGGAATGGGCGATCGCAGATTTTTGTGCGGTTCGCGAGAATGCCGAAACGAGATCGGCGCGGTTCTCGAAGCGCTCGGTTAGCAAACTCATTGTGCTGGAAAAAACTTCTCTTCTTTCGTCGATAAAAAATATGGATTGGCTTCTCATCGAATGCCTCTCTGCCATTCTGTGCCCGTATCGCTACCCGCACCAATTTGATCGACAGAAAGACAAAAATCATGACCTACCGCCCCGATCCGGAACGCTATGACTCGGCGCATTTTCGCCGTGTCGGTCGAAGCGGCCTCAAATTGCCCGCCATCTCTTTCGGCCTCTGGCACAATTTCGGCGATACGACGCCCCTCGATGTCCAAAGGTCGATCCTTTTCAAGGCTTTCGATCTCGGCATCACGCATTTCGATCTCGCCAACAATTACGGCCCGCCGGCGGGAAGCGCGGAGATCAATTTCGGTCATATCCTGAAACAGGATCTGGCAGCTTATCGCGACGAGCTCATCATCTCGTCCAAGGCCGGCTGGGAGATGTGGCCGGGTCCCTATGGCCGAGGCGGCGGATCGAAGAAGGCGCTGCTTTCCAGCCTTGACCAGAGCCTCACCCGGCTCGGCGTCGATTATGTCGATATCTTCTATTCCCATCGCTTCGATGCGGAGACGCCGCTGGAAGAAACGGCCGATGCGCTTGCCCAGGCGGTCCGGCAGGGCAAGGCGCTCTATGTCGGCGTATCGTCCTATTCCGGCAACAAGACGCGCGAAATCGCAGCACTTCTGAGGGAGCGACAGGTGCCGCTTCTGATCAATCAGCCGGCCTATAATCTCTTCAATCGCTGGGTCGAGAAGGATTTGCTTGCCGCGACGGATGAAGTCGGAGCCGGTATCATTGCCTTCACGCCGCTCGCCCAGGGCTTGCTCACCAACAAGTATCTCAACGGCGTTCCGCAGGATGCCCGTGTCAACCGGCCGGGCGGGGACTTCCTGCGTCCGGAGCATTTGAAAGAGGAAAACATCGATCGCGCCCGGGCGCTCAACGAGATCGCCAAACGTCGCGGGCAGTCGCTCGCCCAGCTTGCCATCGCCTGGGTTCTTAGAGATCCGCGCGTGACGTCGGCCTTGATCGGTGCAAGCTCGGCGCGTCAGGTCGAGGAAAACGTGGCCGCCCTGAACGACCTCACATTCAGCCCCGAGGAACTCGCGGAGATCGATCGTTATGCCGTCGAAGGCGGTATCAATCTTTGGGAAAAGCCCTCGCATGACGAGGCCGTCTGATACGATTGAAGGATCTGCCCGAACCAACGGGCAGATCTCTTTTGCGGGAGCTAAGCTCTCGCGTCAGCCGCCATATTCGATGATCTCAAGTCCAGCATTGTAATCCGTCGCATAGATCAGACCCCTGGCGTCCACAAAGACGTCGGCGGACTGGATGACTTTCGGCCGGCTGGGACGGCGGTCGGTCATGACAGTCGGTCCTGCGGGCACGAGAGCGCCCGTTTCGACCGGACGATAGGGGGCGGAAATATCGAAGGCACGGATACCGGCATTCTGCCATGTCGCAAAGATCAAGGTCTCGGAGACGAACGAGCCGGGCCGGTTTTCATGCAGATTGTGCGGGCCGAAATGACCGCCCTTCTTCGCGTAGTCGATTTCGGCCGGGATCGGAAAGGTCGAGATGCTGATCGGATTTTTGGGCACGCGGATGTCGAAGATCCAGGTATGTTTCCGGCCGTCTTCCTCATTGTCCAGCACGGCTTCATCCGCCACAACAAGAAGATCGCGGCCGGGAAGCGGCAGCGGCGAATGCGTGCCGCCGCCATAGGGCGGGCACCAGTTATGGTGCTTGATGAGCCGAGGGGCGGAATGATCTTTGATATCGAGGAGTGTCAGTCCGCCATCTCGCCAGCAGGCATAGGCGGTGTCGCCATGAACGAGTGCATGGTGCAGGGCATAACGCTTGCCGTCGCCCCAATCAGGCGTTTCTCCCGCCGCCCTGTTCATGCCGGGGAGCCACCATTGGCCGACAAGTTCGGGCCTGGTTGGATCGGCCATGTCGATGGTGACGAAGATATAGTCGGTAAAGCCGTCGAGCAGCGCCGAGGCATAGGCATAGCGGCCGCCGACATACCATAGCCTGTGAAAGCCGACGCCTTCGACATCCAGTTGGCCGATCTTGCGCGGCCTGTCGGGAACGGAAATATCGAACACGCTCATGCCGGCGGTCCAGGCGCGCTCACGCTTTCTGGAGGCGACGGTCTCACCGACGGACTGCGTGTAGTAGGCCTTCTCGTCCGTGAAGGTTTCCACGTCGGCAAAGAGATCGAGCGCATTGATGACCAGCAACAGGTCGTCATGTGTCTGCAGATGGATGTTCCAGCTATTGGCCGGCGCCGGCACGTAGTTGACCGTCTTCGGGCTTTTCGGGTCGCGAACGTCAACGATCGAGAAGCCCTGAGACCAGGGATGGGCGACATAGGCGTAGCCGCGATGAACCATCAATTGCAGCCCATCGCCACGGCCGCCGATATCGCTATGGCCGATCAGTGTCATGTTGCGGGCAAAGTCGGGTTTGGGCAGTTCGGTCGACACCATGGGTCTTCTCATGCATAAACAGAGTAAAGAGGGCCGCCTTTGACGGCGGCCCCTGTGAAAGCGGCTGGTAAGCCTTAGTTCTTGGCCGCCGGGATCCAGGCAGCCGTCGCGGCATCGCTTTTCAGGAAGGCCGGGAATTTCTGCTGCAACTCTTCGATCGTGCCGATCTTGTTGTTGATGAGATCGTCACGCGTAATCAGCGTCGGCTGCAGGAGAACGGAGCGGCCCGGAGACTGGCCGGCAATGGCGAGCGAAACGGCGCGAACGGAAACTTCCCCGACGACGGCAGCGTTCGTCGCGGCGGTCGCGACCCAGGCGCTGTCCGGCTCGACCATCAGCTGGATATCGGCGGTCGAGGTATCGACGCCATAGATCTTTACCTGACCGGAAAGGCCGAGCTCGTCGATGGCGAGCTTCACGCCTTTGGCGAATTCATCCCATGGCGTGAAGATCACCGAAATATCCGGATTGGCGCGCAGCACCGCCTTCGTCTGATCGGCGACGGAGGCGGGAACGGTATCATTGACCACGCCCCATACGGCCTTTTCCTTGAGATTGTGCTTGGCAATGAAATCCTTCCACACCGCATAGCGGCGGTCGAGCGGCGCGAAACCGGCAACGTAGACGGCACCGCCGGTAAAGCCATCACCCTTATCCTTCACGGCCTGGTCGAGCACGAGCTTGGCCATATCCTTGTCGCTCTGTTCGATCTGCGGAATTTGCGGATTGTCGAGGTTGACGTCGTAGGCGACCACCTTGATGCCTTTGTCGAGCGCCTTCTGCGCGACATCCTTCAGGACCTCGGGACGGCCATTGTTGATGACGATGCCGTCGACACCAAGATTGATCGCCTGCTCGACGAGGTTTCGCTGGGTATCATTGTCATTGCGGGCCTGCGATACGGTGAGGTTGACACCAAGCGCATCCGCCTGCCGCTTGACGCCGGCCTCGAAGGCCTGCAGCCAGTCGCCGCTGCCAAGGAAGCTGATGACGGCGATATTGACGGTTCTTTTATCGAAAGGAGCGGGCGCGCCGCTAAGTCCCGCCGCCGATGCCGTAGTCATGAAAAGCGAGCCGGCGACAACGGCCGAAGCGATGATTTTGAATAATTTGATCATTGAAAATCCATTGAGTGTTGATTGGGACGGATGGCGGGATCACGCTTTGCCGCGGCTGATCCCATAGGTAAGTGCGAGCGCACCGACGAGAACGGCGCCCTTGATAAAGTCCTGCGTGTAATAGGGTGCGTTCAGCATCGTCAGGCCGTTCAAAAGCACGCCGACGAAGACGGCGCCGATTGTCGTGCCGAGAACGTTCGGACGGCGCAATCCGAGGACGGCAAAGCCGATGAGCGAGGCTGCGACGGAATCCATCAGCAGCGAGGCGCCTGAGGAAACGTCTCCTCGACCGACGCGGGCAGCGACGATGATGCCGCCCAGAGAGGCGAGAACACCAGAGAGCACATAGGCAAAGGTCTTCAGGTGGGCGACATTGGCGCCGGCCAACCGTGTCGCCGCTTCATTGCCGCCGGTGGCGTAGAGAAGGCGACCAAGACGCGTACGCTCGGTCAGCACATAGAGCGCGAGTGCGACGATCAGCATGAGGATGACGGGAAAGGGAATGATGCCGAACAGGCTAGAACGTCCGATTGTTAAAAAGGCGGGGTCGACCCTGCCTGACGCCGTCGTCCCGTCGGGAAGGATCAAGCCGACCGAGATCGAGCGCCCCGCCGTCGGGATCAGCTGCAGCCCCGTCAGGAGAAACATGGTGGCCAACGTCGCCAGAAGATCCGGTACCTTGAGCCTGACGATCAGTAGAGCATTGGCGAGCCCGACGATCGCGCCGAAGGCAAGCACCAGCGGCACGGTTTCATAGGCGTTGAGACCCCATACGATCATCGCATAGCTCGCGGCCATGACACTGGAGGCAGCCACCGCGCCAACGGAAAGATCGAAGCCGCCGATGGCGAGCGTCACCGTGACGCCGGCACCGATAATGGCGACCACCGAAACCGCCTGGAGGATGCTCATCAGATTGTTGATGTTGATGAAGGCCGGCTGAGCGAAGCTGAAGATGATGACAAGGGCAAGGAGGAGAATAAATACTGCTCCTCGCCGCACGAATTCCCGCGGTGAAACCGTATTACTTACTGGCCTGACCTGTTCGGGGATTTCTGCGGTACCTTCACTCATCAGGCATATTCCTTGTTCTGTCGGTCGCCTGCGGCCGCGTCAGCGACGTCTGTGAGACCATGATGTTCCATCAACAGCACCCGATCGGCGACTTCGAGCGCCTCTTCCGGATCGGATGTTGCGATCAGGGTGGCGCGGTCGGTGTGGGCGCGTATGGCCGCGATAATGTCCTGGCGTGCGCCGACGTCGACCCCCTGGAAGGGCTCGTCGAGAAGCATGAGCCGGCTTGGCTCCGCCTCCCAGCGGGCGAGCACGACCTTTTGCTGATTGCCGCCGGAAAGCGACCAGACGGATGCCTCAGGACCGAGGGCCTTGATGCCGAGGCGCCGGATGGCCTTTTCTCCCTCGCGACTTTCCCGCCCGGAAAACAGGAAGCCCGACGGATACCAATGTTTCAGATGCGGCAGGCTGATCGTTGCCGCAATACTCTCTCCCGGCCAGTCCGATGGCATGAGAGAAGAGCGATGGCGGTCAGCGGCGGCCATGACGACGCCGCGGGCGATTGCATCCGCGGGTGAGCCGGGCTGAAATGCAATGCCGTCCAGGAGTGCCGTGCCGGAGGCAAAGCGCTCAAGGCCGAAAAGTGTCGACAGAAGCCGGCTCTTGCCGGCGCCGAGAACGCCGGTAATGGCAACGACCTCGCCGGCATGGAGCCTCAGATCGATCGGCGGGCTGTCGGCAAGCAGCCGGACACCCTGAAGTTCCAGTATGGCCCGGTCGAATTGTTCACGGCGATGTGGGCGAGCCGCCTTCATAGAGCGGCCAATCATGGTTTCGATGGCGGCGTCGAAGTCGATCGGCTGCGAGAAGGCACCGACATTGCGGCCGCCCCGCAGGACATCAACGCGATCGGCGAGCGCATCGAGATCGGCCGTACGGTGCGAGATATAGAGAATGCCCAGGCCGCGGGCCTTCAGTCGGCGGACGATATCGTAAAGCCGGGCCGTTTCGCGCGTAGAGAGGCTTGCGGTCGGCTCATCCAGGATCAGCAGCTGCGCTTGATTGGAAAGGGCGCGGGCTATGGCGACCATCTGCCGGTCGGCGGTGCCCAGATCGCCAAAATCGCGGTCGAGTGGCAAGTCGAAGCCGGCTTCCGATAGGATCGCTTCCGCCTTCCGCCGCACTGAACGTTTCGACAGAAAGAAGGACTGGCGTCCGTCAACATACTGGTTGAGCAGCAGGGCATCCGCGACCGAAAGGCCGGCGATCCCGACGACGTCGGTCGATTGATGCACGGT
Organism: Martinezella sp. CNPSo 3959; assembly: GCF_057784355.1. NCBI lineage: Bacteria > Pseudomonadati > Pseudomonadota > Alphaproteobacteria > Hyphomicrobiales > Rhizobiaceae > Martinezella > Martinezella sp. CNPSo 3959. Next base: position 441 of record NZ_JBXSOV010000013.1, on the reverse strand, counting down.
AACGATGCCCCGCGCCGTTGCCTCGGCGGGGCTTTCGGGGCGATAATCCGCGCCACTCCATAGAATACGGCCTGAATCGGCGCGATGAATGCCCGACAGGATTTTAACCAGCGTCGACTTGCCCGCGCCGTTCGCTCCCATCAGCGCGACGACCTCGCCGCGATCGACGGTCAGAGACGCTCCAGCCAGAGCCTGTGTCGAGCCGAAGGCAAGAGAAAGATTTTGGGCATCCAGCAAGGTCATGGGCAAGGGGTCACCGATTGTCAGCGGTACTCGTAAGCCACTGGCATTCAATTAAAAGGACAAGCCTTGCTTTGTTTATTTAATCTATAGAATAAATTTTTCCTGCGCTTCGGTTCGCTCCCGTTCCGGTCTCTACGGGTGGGCGGCGAGACCGATCAAGCCTTGTCCAGGCCTGTCACCGGGGAGTTTAATTTGTCT